>JAJEIE010000013.1 GCA_022827625.1 Candidatus Poribacteria bacterium
TCAGATGTGTGGTGGACGGGATTTTGACAGAGCCCTCGTTGATAACTTGGTCCGACCTTGGCTCCATGAAAACTTTGAACTCCCTAACGATTTCGCGACAAACCCAAATTACAAGTCTCTCTTACGGCTTGCGACTTGGGCAACTGAGCGTGCCAGGATAGAACTCAATGCAGGAAATGAGACAATGATAAGTCTTTCCGAAGATGAAATTCGCATGAACGATCTCAATGGAGACGAGATTTACCTTGATATTTCTTTGCAACGGGAATTTTACAACGATCTGATAGTAGATCGCGTCAATGATACGATACATGCAGCAAGAGAAACGCTCTCAAAAACGGGATATACTCCGAACGATGTAGAAAGCATTGTATGGGTTGGAGAGGCAACGCACTACAAACCGTTGCGGGACAAAGTTGCCTTTGAACTCGGTATTAAAGGCGACGTATTGGCTGCGAATCCTGCAACCGTCCTTGCTGAAGGCGCGAGTATTTTTGCTGCATCTATTTTTGGGCACACTGAATACCCTTCAAGAATAGACCAGGTAAAAAGAGACATAATGGAACGTCGAGATCAGTTATTTGATACTTATGTCGGTATGGATCTCCTACAGAACCCTTTTTATGTTTTAAATGCCACACAGCGAGATAACCGGCAAAGAATCATAGATCTTGCAGAAGAAAGGAGTCTGTTATCAGATACCGATAAGTGTATAGCAGCACGGACAGAACTCACCAATCCACGCAAACGGATCGCTGCTGAAGTGGCATGGCTGCCCAATGTTCTCCCGGAACGCGTTTATGATATATTCCTGCTGTTGGAATTATCCACAGGAAACCGTTTGGGTGCTAATGAGATAACACCTGTTGATTCACTCACAGCAGCACTTTCCCGTCTACCTTATGGTAAAAAATCCAACATTGCAGACGAAGTTTTAGAGACATTAAAACTTTCAAAGGGAGATTTTACGGAAGTCGGTGAGTTTTTGGGCATCAATACACTCACACCTATTGCGCGAGCGAATTTACTTGCTGCGCGTATGGTGCGCTTACCTGACTATACACCAGATGTTGTTGCTGAATGGATATTTACACTTGCGAAAACATTTGAAAATATCAAGCCATCGGAAGTTCGCGCAACACTCAACGTGGCGCGTGAAGTATCTGGCTTCCCTGAAATAACCGATCTTTCAGCTATAAAAACGGAAATCCAGAATTGCAGACGCTACTACCAACAAGTTATCAAGTTTGTCTTGGAGAATATACTCAATGCCAAAGAACGCGTTAAAACCGTGATGGCGGTCATTGAATTTGCAACTGAGCGTAGAGCAGGTTACTGGCAAATTCTGATTGAAGATACCGTTGATGCTTATGAAGAAGGAGTATCGGCTTTTCTTGAAACTGCTGAAAGGAATATTGAAACACAAAATCAAAAAATCCGAATCGCGGCGGATGAGGAAACCCCGGATACCGATTTTATACCGATGATAGACACGCTTCTGCAAACCGTCAAAGATTGGGATGCCATCGCACAACCTATTCAACTCAATAGGAATAGACAAGGCTTGCGTCATGACGCGAGTCACGATGTCGCGGATCGTGTCCGACAATTGGCGATATTCCTTTTTAATGAATACGACAAACTCTATGTTTCACAACAAATCCTGAAGGCGTTACAAGAAGTTTTTACTGAAATTCCTGCAATTACTGAACGTATCACTTCTGACCTTAAAACATTGAATAAAATTGTTGAACGACGTGAACAGCAGATGTTCTAATCTATAGGTTTTGTTAGTTCTCGACAATCTGGAGAAGATGTGGACCTTTTAAAAAACCCTTTTCATATTCTGGGTGCTACAACGCGAGACAATAGACATAGCATAATGGAACTTGCAGAAGAGCGGAGTCTGTTATCGGATGCTGACGAATGCCTGACTGCAAGATCTATACTCATTACTCCACGCAGGCGAATTTCTGCTGAACTGGCATGGCTACCGGGTATTAACCAAATACTTATTAACGGATTTCTGAATTTATTGGAACGATCCACGGAATTTCGTATGGAGTTGTTTCACAAATTGATAGCGTTCATGGAAAATATTAATGAAACGGGTTACGAACAGACTCTTTTCGGTAAGGAAAAACTGATTCCTCTCTCTCGTGCGAACTTATTTGCTGCTGGTCTATTTCGTATGCATAATTATTTGTTAGATGACATCGCCCAATGGAGCAGTTCCACTTTTCGGACCTCTCCTCCAACAACCATTCAGTGGATACTTGAAATTGCTAAAGCGTTCGACAGAATTGAGATAAAAGAACTCTGCATGATCATCAACGAAGAACGTAGAGAATCAGGTTTTCCCGAAATAACGAACCTGTCGACTATAGAAGATGAACTCCATAATCGACGGCATCATTACGGGCAAGTTATTAATTTGGGACTAAAAGATCTGCCTATCTGGGAACTTGCGACAGCGGTGACTATCGGAATTAAAACAGCAACAAATAACGGCAAAAAGCACGGACCAATTTTGATTGAGGATCTGGTCTCTTGGTACGAAAATCATATTCAAGAACCTCTTGAAAATGTGAAGTTGAAAATAATATTACACACAGAGGACATCCGTGCAATGGCTGATACTAACAGAAGTGACTCCAGTTTGGAATTTATGATTAATGAGCTCATCCGGACTGTCAAAGAAGATTGGAATGTTCTTGTACAACCCATCCAACTGATTAAAAAGAGTAGAGGCGAGCGACATGCTGCCAGTTTTGAGATAGCATGGCGTGTTCGAGAATTGGCAATTGACCTTTTCAACAAATATGGCAAGCTTGATTTTTCTCGTCAGATCCTAAATATGCTTAAGGAAGTATTTGGAGAGATCATTGAAGTTGACGAACGCATCACGGAGGACTTGGAGGCATTAGAAAAGCAAGCGATTCTTACCAATAGTTCTGAAAAACTTGAAGATATTGCCGCACAGGTTGAAAAAATTAAGGAAGCAGCAGATACGAAAAAACTTGATTATGTCTTAGCACCAATGGTAAACGAACTTATTCAAACCGTCAAAACCTGGAATACCACTACACAACCGGTTGAGGCAAATGAGGTGGTAGCATTTGCTGTTAGGAACATAGCTCTTCACCTCTGGAATGAACATAAAAAACTTGATTTTGCTATACAGATTACAGAAACTCTCATTAGAATCTTTAAAGGGGTGAACGGTCTGACGGAAGTAAACAATAGACTTAGCGAGGACATAACAACCCTGTATAAAATGAGGAAATTTGAAGAGATTACTTCACAGGTTGAAAAACTTAAGGAGGCTTCGGATGCCTACAAACCCGATTACACTTTAGCACCAATGGTCAGGCAACTCATACAAAACGTCAAAACTTGGAATACCACTACACAACCGGTCGAGGCAAATAACGCTGTAGCAATTATGGTTAGAAACATCGCCCTTCATCTTTGGAATGAGCATCAAAAACTTGATTTCGCCATACAGATCACGAATGCTCTGATTGGAGTATTTAAAGGAGCGTATGGGATGGCTGAGGTAAATAAGCGACTGAATGAGGACATAATAACATTATATGCAATGGACAGGCAACGGAAACAGGCAACCGAGCAGCAACAGCAAAGCAGCAATGATGGTTGCCGGGATAAAATCATCGGGTACGCAATTATAGGTGTTATTTTTCTTATTTTCGCACTGATAGGTGCTCTGTCGGAAGGGTGTTAGAATCTGAGGTTTGCCCCTTTTTAGGGTTTGGGGTAGGAACGGTGAGGCCGCCTAGTCAAATTTGCGTAAGTTCTAATCAGAAATACAGATGCACAGGCTGACAGCCTATGCTACAATTGTCCAAACTCACGTTGCATTATACGCATCTTGCGCTAACAGCATACATCGGCCAAGAAAAATAGAAATCGTCACCCGCTGGATGGACCGTGTAGTGTTCTTTCGCTTCGTCAGGTGAAAGGCTGGCGAATGCATCACGAACTTCCTGCACGACCTCCGGCGGGTTTTGCTCCGGACGCACCCACCACAGAAACGACATCTGGGCATTTCGGACGTGTGCCGTCTTCTCAAGCGACAACCCTGCAGCCGTAATCATCGCGTCCCACGCAGATGGCGGATACCCATACACATGCGAATTGTCTCGGAGCCACTCCACCCGATTCTGCCACGCTCTCAACTTCTCCGGTTCAGGCGTGACAGAATCCACCATACAGAAGCGTCCATCTGGGCATAAAACCCGACGCACCTCGCTCAAAAAGGCAGGGACATCTTGGAAATGATGAGGGGCAATTCGGCAGGTCACCAAATCTAACGAAGCATCAGCAAAAGGCAAGGACTCCGCAGCAGCAACGGAAAAAGCGAGGTTTTTTATAGATTTTTTTTCTCCAAGTTCAGCCGCCTTCGCGACCATTTCTGGTGTCAAGTCCGTGGCAATCACATAAGCAACCTCTGGCGCGAGCTTAAACGCCGTGAATCCCGTTCCCGTTGCAATATCCAACGTCCGTTCTGCGCCTTGCGGATCGGCGAAATCGAGGATAATGTCTAAGGTATCCCCCTCGGCATGCGCGCTGCTCTGGGCATAATAGTTTGCATGCTGGCTAAACTGTTCTCGGACGGCGGTGTGTACAGATTTCATAGTTGTTGGTTATTGGTTGTTAGTTAATGGTTAAGAGCTGTCTTGGAAACAATTCAATCCTGTTTGGCGTACGCCAAAGCGCGGTGAGTTGTCACAGAATAACCTCTTAACTGATCGCTAACTGCTAATCGCTAATTAAAAAGAATAACACCACGGGCATTTTCACCCGCTTCCATGTCCGCGAACGCTTCATTAATCTGCGCAAGCCGATAGTGCCGTGTAATCAACTCATCTAACTTCAATGTGCCTTGCGTATAGAGATCAAGCAGTTTCGGCATATCCACCTTCGGCTGACACGAACCATAAAACGAACCGATCAACCGTCTTTCCGTTGAGACGAGGTGCTGCGCCGGAATACTCACATCCGATTCATGATGCGCCATCCCGACAATCACAGCAGTGCCAGCCGCCCGCACCATATTGTAGGCTTGCAGAATAGTTTTCGGATTCCCGATCACTTCAAAGGCATAATCTACACCCAGACCCGCCGTCAATTCTCGAACCGCTTCAACCGGATCGCATGTTGAGGCATTGACGACATCCGTCGCACCGAAACTTTTCGCAAAGTCAAGTTTCTTCTCGGCAATATCAACGGCGATAATGCGTTCCGCCTGTGCAAGCACGGCACCCTGAATGGCGTTCAAACCGACACCCCCGGTCCCGATGACCGCCACAGAACTTCCCGGTTCCACCTGCGCAGTATTCAACACAGCACCGACACCCGTCGTTACACCACACCCCACAAGCGCTGCCTTCTCCAACGAATAGTGATCGTCAATCTTGACGAGGTTTTGCTGAGGGACAACCATGTATTCAGCCATCGTTGCAATCCGCGCCATCTGTAGAATACCCTCCCCTGAACTGTTCCAGAGGCGATAGGTGCCATCTAACTGAAAACCGCGCGGTACATCGTAACTTTCACAGAGACAGACCTTTTCCATCTGGCACATGCGACAACCGCCACAATAACTGACAAACGATAAGATCACATGGTCACCCGGACGAAACCCAGTGACATCGGCACCAACGCGCTCAATAACACCTGCGCCTTCATGCCCAAGGGCGACAGCAGCATCGTAATAGATAGCCCCAGTGACGACCGATAAATCGGAATGGCAGACACCACTCGCCGCGGTCCGAACGAGTACCTCGTTCGCCTTCGGTTCGTCTAACTCAAGTTCCTCAACAACAACAGGTTGGTTATGTTCATACATAACCGCAGCACGCGTTTTCATCAACTGACCCTCTTTACAGTATAGACTCCATATAACTTCTCGCTTTTCGCATCGATTCAATCGGATCCGATTCACCTTCGTAGACAATCGACAGACATCCGTTATAGTCGACCGACCGCAAAATGTCTAAAATACGCGGGTAATCCAACCACTCCTCCACACCACTATCAATCTGATAAAACTTCGTCCGGACATACACCGCATGCGGTGCCGTTTGTTCGATACTCGCATAACAGTCGTAACCCGGATGTGAGGAACCGCGATGTCCGCTTGCCCCCGGAGAACCGGCATACTGTCCCGTATCTAAAATATGTGTAAAATAGGGATGGTCTGTCCCATTTAAAGCGCGTAAGACCGCCGCCCCGTCACGCGTGACATTGTTATGGTTGTGATTCTGTAACCCGACGAGAATCCCCGATTCGTAACCGTATTCGGCGACCTCCTTGAAGGCTTCAATCATCGGTGGCCACAACGTCTCTTCATCTTCACAATCGTCAGGAACATAAGCAGCAAAGACTCTCACCAGGGGGCAGCTCATAAAAGCCGCAACATCTATCCACTGCTTAATTAACGCGACTTGCTCGGGATGCTCCTCAACAGGGCGACCGAAGTTATTGCTGATACCGATGTAACCCAACGGTAAACCTTTCCGCATGAGATCCATCTTCAACGCACGCAGATAGTCAGCATCCGTCGATTCAAACGCGCTTGAATGCAACTCAATCACATCAAATCCGAGATCATATACCAATTGTGCGAAAGCAGTAGCCGTCGTATTTCTTACGTTTAGAGACATCGTGCCCAATTTCATCATACCCAACGCTCCTTTTCTCACCGGCGTACCGGTAAAATCGCCCGTTCGTATTTTTCACAAGTATTACTCATCCATACCAATCTCGCCAGTTTCTTGCAGCGATATTCTCGTCTGTTGGTTCAACGCCATGAGAAACTTTCGCAAACTTTGCTGAAGATCTTGGAGCTGCTGCCGATCTGCTTCAAGATACTGAATTCGGGCATCCAAATCTTCTAAGCGACTGATTCGGGTGAGAATCTCCTCAACGAGGTTATACATCTCGCGGAACTGCTGCCGATCAGCCTCCAATTGCTGAACTTTGTTAATCATTGCCTCGAGACGTTCTTGGGTTTGGTCCAATTCTTTTTGGAGTTTTTGGGTAAAAGCGATTAATTTCTCAAGCGTATTCGTCGTTCTATAAATCGGTTGGCTTGGATTCTCAACACTTTTCTGTTCCGGTAGGTGCTGCTGCTCGCCTTGCGCATACGGTGTCGCAACTTCAGAGCCTCCGTCATCAGAAACGTTAGCATCTGACCGTTCCGAAACACCCAACAACTTAATTTGATATGAAAAGCGGGCATACGGTTCTCTGCGTTCGGTATAGGCTACCTGCACCCGAAGCTCTTGATTAATCCGCAGTGTGTTCAGACGACTATGGATATTCCGAATCACAACCTCATTGTAGTTAAAAGCCTCATTTTTCTTTGGGTTCAAACGTCGGAGATAGCGGTAAAGTTCCAAGCCATCGGTGCTTTCCCGCTCTAACCCTTCTGTCGTCAAAACACCAACGACTTCCGGATTGTCAGGGTCAATTGTCACTTGATCGTCAGGTATGACAATATCCAGCGGTACCTCGCCCTGAATCGCCTTCATCCCAATAATCCAGTGGGTTGCTGATGTCCTACTGCTGTACGCGATAAAATCGTAATGGATCGCCATAAATCTCTCTTTAGTAGAAATTGTGCTCTATGATATAGGAAAAATTTTATGTTTTTAATCTCAACAAAACTTGGGCGAGTTTTGGAATACAAGAGGTCCCAATACCCTCCACAGCAAAAGAAGCGACACAATGTGCGAAGTTTAGTGCCTTCTCGACTGTCCGATTTTGATAATAGTCAATCAAAAAGGAGGTCGCGAAAACATCGCCAGCCCCTGTGGGGTCAATCTCAGTTACGGAATACGCTGCGGACTCAAGTTGCGTCCCGTTTTGAAACAACGTTGCTCCGCCCGCACCTCGCGTCAACACAACGACCGGAGCTAATCGGATATACGTCTCTAATTCATCTGGATACGCACGGATATCCTCATCACTCAGGATCAAGACATCAATGTAGGGCAAGATCTCCTCAGCAGTCGCCCAACGTTTTGCCGCAACCCTTCCACTCGCATCCCACCGCCGGAGCCACCCCTGCGGTGTCGCACCTATCAATGTATCCTTGCTAAAACAGTGAACGAGTTCCGTGGAAACTTCATTCGCAATCGGACACAAGTACACTATATTGCTCGTACGCCACTCAACAGGAACATCCGCGCCCTTTAGTTCCTTTGCGGCGCCTAAGATAAACTGCTGCCGATGTCCTTGTGCGTCGTATTGATTATCAAAAATTGTCGTTTCAGATGATTCAGAATAAAAAGTCTTTATGCCATCCAATAGCGGGTTTTGCCGGTCAAAATTCGCGCCAACAGCCGTAACAACACGGGCATGATGCCCCAGGTTTCGGGCAGTTAGTGTCGAATACGAGGCGGATCCACCAAGAATATAGCCATTTGGCGAGACATCATAACAGAAATGACCCACTGATAGAAATGTTACCGCCATCGAAGAAATATATCCCTTTCACGTTACAATTTCACGTTATAATTCAAAAACAGGTTCCATGCGCGCCCACCATTCGTCCGGCTGTGCTTCCGCCACCCGTTCCTGGAAAGTTCGCATCAATTCATCCCACGCTTTGCATTTCGGATTCTCCTCGAGATAGCGTGGAAAATCCCGTTCTATATCAAAATCATCAACCGTTTCCATCGCCATAAATAGACGGCAACCTAAAAGATAGATATTCATCTTCGTTATACCGACTGCCTTCAGCGCATCAACAACCTCTGGCCAGGCATCGCGATGATATGCTTTATACGCCTCAATGAGAGCGGGGTCGTTTTTTAGGTTCAAAGTCAAACCATAATGTTTCATTGAATTTTTTCCAACGTCTTTCGGATTCCACATAGATTCTACCTTATAGCATACCAAATTTTTACATTTTCGTCAACTTTTTTCTACTTAATCCCCTCTCGACTTGTAATAACTGTATAAATAATGCTATAATAATTTCCGTTACCATGGGCTTTGCAAAAATTGAAGCACAACTGCAGGACCGCACGGAAAAAAAATGAAAGTCGTGATTAGCAAAAATATCCCAAAAGCCCTTGTTATTTCCATTGGGCTTCATATTTTGTTGTTTCTGACGCTTGGAGCCTTGTACCGCCAAAAACCGGATCGGTACATTGAGACAGGCACGGCGTTTGACATCGCCAAAATCCACTTGAGGACACCACGCCTCCCGATGAAAAGAATCCATCAGATGCCCCTGAAACCGATGGTGACACCCAAAAGTATGCAACAAACACAAGTGTTAGAAGTCAAAACCCCATCGCTGCAACCACCGGTCACATCCGTATCCCATCAAGATGTCCCTCTCGAATTGGAAACACCGGAACCCTTCTCAGCAACCCACTCAGCGGCATACAGCCACGGTAAAGGTCTACAAGCCAAACCTGTATCTGGTAGTAGTAGAGAAACAGGCATCGGATTAGGCTCAGGGACCTTTGGAAGCGGCAGCAAACCGAGCAGACACACCGGTGGATTCATAGCAGAAACAAACGGACAACCGACCGCGGACCTCGGTGGGCTCACACTGCCCGATCTTGCGCTAAACAGGATCGCCAAGCATATTATCGCCAGCAGGCGTACAAATCTTGTTGATATCGTCTTCATCATTGACGGGAGTGGGAGTATGAAAAACGATGTCGACGCCGTCCGCGAACATCTCAATAGTATGACCGACCAATTTGTGAATGCCGGGATCGACTTCACCATTGGGATCGTCGCCTTCCGCGCCGGCACTGGCTATAGCCTCCTCGGATTAGACTTTGAAGTGGTTCCGCAAACCCGCTCAACCGAGCAGGTCAAAAAAGTCCTTCGTCAACTCAAATTTCGAGGAGATGAGAGGGGCTTGGACGCACTTATCCGCGCCGCCGATGAAGTGACATTCCGAAGAGACGCTGAAGTCCATTTCATTTTTGTAACAGATGAGTACGTAAGCGGTGCCTACTCCTCAATAGATGTAATGATGAAAATGAAGACTGCGAGAATTAAGGTAGACGTTATCGGGCGGGACGAACCTTTCCAGAAATTTATTGCCAAAACCACCGGCGGCTTATGGCTGCCGATTTCAAGCCTCGCAATCCAGTAAGAGCATAGAGGTGCCACGATTTAAAGATCGCGGCTGTAATGATGCGTAAAAAGGAAACACACTACGCACTCGGTTTAGCATTCCTTTTCCTTGCGGTAGGTGCTTATACGACGAGCCACCATGAGATGTGGCGTGACGAGATTCAGGCATGGCTCCTTGCCCGCGACAGTGCCTCGGTCTTTGAACTTTTCGCGCACCTCAAATATGAAGGACATCCCGGAATATGGCACCTCTGCCTTATGCCACTCACCCGTATCACACACGCCCCTGTCATTATGCAGGTGTTCCATCTTCTGATCGCAACCGTCACCGTCTATCTATTTGTGCGTTACGCACCCTTCAATCGCTTTCAAAAATTTCTCTTCTGCTTTGGTTATTTTGTGCTTTATGAATACGCTGTTCTTGCGCGAAACTACGCCCTTGGGCTGCTACTGATAACTATTTTCTCTATTCTTTTTAGCGAACGTTACAGGCATTTTATTTGGATCGGTTGTGTATTATTTCTACTTTCGCATACGAGTGTCCATGCGTTAATCCTTACCATAGCGATAGGATTCGCGCTCTGCTGCGAATATCTCTACCGCAATTGGCTCTTTAAGCCCCTTGCTGAGGAGATTGAGGCGATAGGGAATAAAACATCGATCTGGATCGGATTCGCCCTTATCGGCATCGGTATCATTACAGCAGTTTTGCAACTGAATCCACCTGCAGATACCGGTTTCGCTGTTGAATGGCGTTTCGCTTATGATTCAACAGAATTCAGCAACGTTATTAAACTTATTTCTCGCGCGCTTCTACCCATCCCAGAATTCTCGCTTAATTTTTGGAATAAGCACCAATTAGAGACGTATAACCTTTTTCAGTCCATCCAAATTCCGTTCTGTTGCCTTCTTATCCTTTGCAGCATCCTCTTGTTCCTCAAACGACCCACTGCCCTGCTGATATACCTCGCGGCAACATTTGGACTTTTAGTCTTTTTCTACATAAAGTATTACGGTAGTATGCGCCATCACGGATTCCTGTTTATTACATTTCTCATGACCGTTTGGATTTATAGAGATTGTCCTGAGATAACGCTCCCCTTCAAAAGCCTGAGTGCGTTGCCACAACGCCTGTTTTCTTCTTTTGTCACCTTCATCTTCTTATGTCAGTTCATTGGCGGGATAACAGCCGCCATACTCGAGGACCGCTATGTCTTCTCTTATGGGAAACAGGTGGCTGAATATATCAAATCAGAAGACAGGCAAAACATGACCATGGTCGGCGAAGTTGACTATGCCGCCAGTACCATCGTTGGATACCTCGAAAAAGACGAAATTTATTACATACACGGCAGTCGGTTCGGTTCTTTTGTCAGATGGGACGATGTCCGAATGCCCGATGTCGACATCCCAGACGCTCAGGTCCTTGCGGAAGCAAATAGCCTCAGAACCCAGACATCTCAAGCACTTCTCATTATCATGAACCGCTCCTTAGACCCCGAACTAAGTGAACAACATAACCTCACTCTCCTAACCCAATTTACAGGTTCAATTGTTGATGACGAAGGCTTCTATCTGTACCTAATGCCAGTACCCTGAAAAAACTTTTTGCTTGACAGAATCTACAATAAGTGATAACCTATTAAAAGTTACTTTTGTCTGAAGATATGTTGCAAACGGAGAACGTCCAGATACATGCCAAAACGTAGAAGAAAGCCTAAGAATACAGCCACTTCAGATGTAGGTGGAGAAGATAGTGTAGTGCTGCGTGAAACAATTCCTTTGCAACTACGCTATTACGGCGACCCGGTACTGCGCAAAAGAGCAGAACCGGTATCTGAGATTACCGATGCAGAACGTCAATTCGCTGACCAGATGTTGATGACACTGGCGGCTACAGGTAACGGTATTGGACTCGCCGCGACACAGGTCGGTGTTTTGAAACGGCTCATCGTTGTCAACATCGGTGAAGAGGATGATGAGGCATACGAGCCTTTGGTCCTGTTTAACCCCGAAATTCTGAGTTCCGATGGGGAAATCGTTGCCGAGGAGGGATGCCTGAGCATCCCAGATGTGACTGCCGATGTGAAACGTCCAGAAAATATTGTCGTTGAAGGACTTGACGCGCACAATGAATTTGTCCATATTGAAGCCGACGGTTTATTGGCACGTGTCCTGCAACATGAAATAGATCACCTCAACGGTATACTCTTTATTGATCGAATCAGCGGATTAAAACGACGGTTGCTCAGCGACGAATTGCAGAGACTGCAACGCGCCGAACGTCCCTCTTAAAAGTAGTAGGCACGCGCCGACGTGCCGTTACACCCAGAGACGATTATGTCAAACCAGAAACTCGAACCTATCTTACAAACGAAACTCGAAGAACTCTATGCGTGCTTGCGTGCTTATGAGAAAGTCATCGTCGCCTTTTCCGGTGGTGTTGACAGTACATTTCTCGCAGAAGCGGCACAACACGCCTTAGGTGAGAACGCTCTCGCCGTTACAGCTATCTCGGATTCCTATCCCATCCGGGAAATGAAAGCAGCACATGAAATCGCTAAGCAGATTGGGATTCGCTTTGAAACAGTCAATACACACGAATTAGACCTCGAAGGGTACGCAAGCAACCCTACCAATCGGTGCTTCTTCTGCAAGACAGAATTGTTCGATAAACTCCGTCCGATCGCTGAAAAGTACGATGTCGGCACAATCGTTTACGGTGCAATTCCAGATGATGTCGGCGACCACCGTCCCGGAATGGATGCAGCGAAAAAGATGGGTATCCAAGCACCTTTGATTGATGTCAACCTGACAAAGGCGGAGATTCGTGAGATTTCAAAAGTATGGGACCTTCCCACATGGGATAAACCGGCGTTCGCTTGCCTCTCCTCACGATTCCCTTACGGTATGCGTATCACCCGTGAATTGCTAAGACAGGTGGATGCGGCGGAGCAATTCCTCTACGATTTAGGGATTCGTCAGTTTCGCGTCCGACATCACGGTGAACTCGCTCGGATTGAGTTAGAGGCGGAAGAAATCTCGCGGATGCTCTCTAAAACCGTGCGGTCTGATATTAACGCGCATTTCAAAATACTTGGATATGCCCACGTCACGCTTGATTTGCAGGGGTATCGTTCCGGGAGCCTTAACGAAGGAGTAACGAAAATCATTACAGGAGCATAGAAACGATGGAATCAATTTATCAGATTTTCATCGGAAGTGAAGCTTCACTCGCTAAACCGAGCTACACGGATCCACCATTGCTCTCTTACATGGACCTGCTCATCGGTGCAGCTGTTTTAATCGGGACTGTTGGATGTGTCGTAATTTTTAGATTTTTGTATAGGAAGTGGAAAAGCCAACAAACCCCGTACATTAACCCAACAGTGTTAACCCCGAAAAAGAAAAACTTTACACAACATCAGAAACGCGTACTCGCACAAAAGATTCAAGAAACCAGAACAAGTAATCTGAAGAAAAGTTTCGCTGGTGAAGATAACTCTACCTATATGATACTTGCCACGATAGGCTTGATTGTGGTCGCTCTGCTCTGGCTTCTGCATGCTATATCACAAGGATTTGATCCATATTAACGTGCCTGCGAAACGAACTTAACTATGTCCAACCAACAAACACAAAGACTTACCGGTGTAGACACCTTCAGTTGGAAAAAGTGGGATGCTTGTACACATTGTGGACTTTGCCTACCTACCTGTCCAACCTATCGGGAATTAGGTTTAGAAACGGATTCACCAAGAGGCAGGCTCTATCTTATGGGGAGTGCCTTCAAAGACGAAGACGCTACGCCACTCAATGAGGAATGGTCGGAATACATTTATCGGTGTTTAGATTGTCGCGCATGCGAAACCGCGTGTCCCTCTGGCGTTCATTTCGGGGAACTCCTCGAGGAGGCACGCGCCATATACGAACAGAACGCGCCGCGCTCAGCAGCCTACCGATTCTGGACGAACTTGGTCTTTAAGCAAATTCTGCCGAATAAAGAACGGTTGGACTTAATCTTTGAATTGATGTGGCTCTATCAACGCCTCGGTATCCGGTGGCTCGTCCAGAAAACCGGCATTCTGAAACTCCTGGGTCAACTCGGGCAGATGGAATCACTGCTCCCAAAAATTCCATCACCCCAATTGAAATACACGATACGAGACATTACACCCGCCGAAGGTGAAACCCGATATCGCGTCGGGTTCATACCCGGATGCATCATGAACCAAGTCTTCACAGAGACGAACGTGGCAACCATTCGGGTTTTAGCAAAAAATGGATGCGAAGTTGTTACACCGCGGCAACAGACCTGTTGTGGCGCATTACACCTTCACAACGGCGTGCGAGATGTCGCCGCTAATCTTGCCAAGCAGAATATTGACGCTTTTGAAAACGAAAATTTAGACGCGATTATCATTAACTCTGCGGGCTGCGGTGCGACGCTGAAGGAATACGAAGCACTCTTAGGAAACAATGGAAGTTACGCCGAAAAAGCGGAACACTTCAGCCATAAGATGCGCGATATTAGTGAATTTTTAGCCGAAATTGAGATGGTACCACCGACAGGAAAAATTGAGAAACGGGTCACTTATGACGAACCGTGTCACCTCTTGCACGGACAGCGCGTACAGACACAACCTCGTAAGGTGCTTCAAACAATACCCGGACTTGAATTGATTGAGCTAACCGAGTCGGAATGGTGTTGTGGTAGCGCAGGTATCTATAACATTACACAACCTGAACTCTCACAAGAAATTCTGGAACGCAAAATGGCGCACATCGCAGAAACCGACGCTGACATCGTTGCCACTGGAAATCCGGGATGCCTGCTTCAGATTCAACTCGGTATCCAAAAACACAAGTTGTCGATGCAAGCGATACATCCTGTTAATCTCTTAGATTACGCCTACCGCGGCATCGCTCCGGAAGATTTTTTATCTGAGCAGTAAGAGAGTTCAAACCTTAGCGCGTAAAGGCAATTCCAAACTCTACTATAAAATAATGTTTTTATCGGATACAGACATTCTCAAATATATAGACAAAGGGAAAATCAAAATCACCCCCGCGCCTGATTTGAAAACACAACTCGGCAGCTGCTCTATTGATTTCAAACTGAGCAACACCTTTCGCGTTTTTGAACATAGCAAACATCCCTACATCGACCTGCGCGCTGAAATTGATACCAGCGATTTGATGCGAAGGGTCGACGTCTCTAATGGTGATGCTTTCACGATACAACCCGGAGAACTTGTCCTCGCAGCGACCCAAGAGGAACTTGTATTAGCAGACGATGTCATGGCAAGGCTTGAAGGCAGAAGCAGTTTAGCGCGCCTCGGCATCATCGTCCATAGTACTGCCGGTCTTTTCGATCCTGGCTGGATAGGCACGCCTACATTGGAACTGGGGAATCTTGGGCGGATGCCAGTGAAATTATACCCCGGTATGCGGATCTGTGCTTTCACCTTCGCGCAGCTCTCTTCACCAGCACGTGTTCCGTATCAACGCAAACCCGCAAACAAATACGCAGGACAGGAGGGACCTGAAACGAGTCGATTTGACAAAGATGTCGAATTCGCTTAGCATTGAAATCTATCTGCTGGAGTGGGATGCTATGTCCTATCCCTTGCCAGCCACGCGCAAAAAATGGGCAACGTTTTGCCTAATAATTTAGCAACGTCCCACACCTTTTTACATGGAATGTGGACAAAATATTGGAACAGCGGGCGGTTCACACCAAGAAATCCGTTGTAATCCGTAATTTTAAACGAAAATTAACCTGTTTCTTCAATGAATGTCGTAACTTTTACAATCACCGCCGATTGGCATAAATTTTGCTTACCTCTTTATCAAGACACGCGTCAAGTGGTATGCATTACGCATTTAATTGACGAATCTAAGGACATTTTCTGAACTATCGAAACCAACATCAGTAAAATCAAGGCACCGTGCCTCGGTTTGTCTATGCGGTTTCGTAAAATTACCACCTCTGTCTATTAGATCGAGGTAGTTTTGACAGCAAGTTACGCCGAAATAGGAGGATATATTGAATGACACCAAGTGAGGTGGTTGCACTTGCAAAAGAAAATAACGTCAAGATAGTTGACCTCAAATTCATGGATCTGCCGGGGATGTGGCAACATTTTTCCATGATGGTAGGCGAGTTGACCGAAGACCTTTTTGAAAAAGGGGTCGGCTTTGACGGTTCGAGCATCCGTGGTTTTCAGGCAATTAATGAGAGTGACATGTTGCTCTTTCCTGATCCATCGACCGCGCTCGTTGATCCAGTCTGTAAGGTCCCAACACTGAGTATCACGTGTAACATTAAAGACCCAATTACGTTGGAGAATTACACGCGCGATGTGCGGCACATCGCACAGAAGGCTGAAGCGTACCTGGAATCCACCGGAATCGCTGATATAAGTTACTGGGGACCAGAAGCAGAATTCTACCTTCTCAACGACATCCGCTACGAGCAGAACCAACATTCTGGTTTCTATGCCGTTGATTCCGTTGAGGGAAGCTGGAACTCAGGCCGCGAAGAGAATCCAAATCTCGGTTACAAACCGCGCTACAAAGAGGGGTATTTCCCAGTACCACCTTCCGACACACTTCAAGACCTCCGCTCCGAGATCTGTCTGAAGTTGATAGAAGCCGGTATCGACGTGGAAGTTCATCACCACGAAGTCGGAACCGCAGGACAAGGTGAAATTGATATCCGTTATGGTGAACTTACAAAAACAGGCGACAACATTGCTTTGTATAAGTACATCGTCAAAAATGTAGCACGTGCCAACAATCTTGTTGCTACTTTTATGCCGAAACCGCTCTTCCAAGACAACGGTTCGGGGATGCACGTTCACCAGAGTCTCTGGAAAAATGGCAAGAATATCTTCTACGATCCGCAAGGGTATTCGCTCCTAAGCCAGGAAGCACGGTATTACATCGGCGGATTGCTCACACATGCGCCCTCGCTTTGTGCCATTATTGCCCCGACGACTAACTCTTACAAGCGGTTAGTTCCTGGATATGAGGCACCCGTCAATATTGCCTACTCACAGCGGAACCGTAGTGCATGTGTCCGTATTCCTGTCTACTCAACAAGTGAAGGTTCAAAACGGATTGAGTTCCGCACACCCGATCCATCTTGTAATCCATACCTCGCCTTTAGTGCATTACTGATGGCAGGACTTGACGGTATACAGAACCGTATTGATCCGGGCGAACCGCTTGATAAAGACCTCTATGACCTCGAACCGGAAGAACTCGCCGATATCGAGTCCACGCCAGTGTCCCTCGGCGATGCCCTCGATGCCTTGGAAGACGACCATGAATATCTCCTCAAAGGCGACGTGTTCACCCAAGATGTCTTGGATGTCTGGATTGATTACAAACGTGAAAATGAGGTTGATGCGATAAATATGCGGCCACACCCGTATGAATTCTTCCTCTATCACGATATTTAAACCGCGTGAACGAGGCTATTAAGAAACGTTCTGTAGGGCAGGTCCCCGAATCTGTCCTACACACTCGTCCCTGTAAGCCTTGAAGGCAGAGATTGCAAGCCCTGATTAAAAGGAAATTGTGCGACTAAAGCGCAATTTGTCTTTGCGCTACATTAGGTTTTCTGCCATACAACCCTATTCACTTTTAGCAAGGAGAATCTCATGAAAAAACTGGAATGTATTATCCGCCCCTTCAAACTGGAGGAGGTCAAAGAGGCACTCAGCAGTGTGGGTGTTCGGGGTATGACAGTCAGCGAAGTGCGTGGATTCGGGCGTAGCCGTGGGCACACCGAACTCTACCGCGGTAGCGAATACACGATCGAATTCGTCCCGAAATTAAAAATCGAAATCGTTGTTGCGGAAGAAAATGTTGATAAAGTCGTTGAAGCCGTTCAAACGGCCGCCTCGACCGGTAAAATCGGCGATGGCAAAATCTTCGTCCTGCCCATTGATGAAACCATCCGTATCCGTACAGGTGAAAGAGGTCCTGCTGCTGTTTAACTTTCTATTCTATTTTCTCTCCTGGAGGTGGGTATTCGTATCCACCTCTCTATTTTATTAACACTAACCTAAAAGCGAAGCCACGAGTGCCTCCATCTTTGGCACCGTCCCAACAGCCGGTAGAGACGACAGCGCTGCCCACGTCTCATAGCCACCTTCCTCTGTTAGCGCTTTGTCGGTACAGATGTAACCGATATACGCATTCGCCAAACTCACGAGAAACGTTGGACTCGCGTTGGACATAGCTTTAATGTTCATCCCTGTCTCAACGAATACCTCTCCTGGCAATGCGACAATTGCCGCTTCACCCAAACGAATCACCTGAACCGGTGCCGTCATCTGCTCTGGTAGTTTCGCCAAACGTTGGCATTCCATGGCATAGACATCGACCAACGCCGTTGGTATCGGTTGTCCAACGACCCAACTAAACGGACCTGTCTCGTAGGCATCATAAGTGCCTTGTGGCACAGACAATATTTGATCAGCGACGCTAAGGTCTTCGGCAGTAATTTGTTTACGCTGGAACGTTAGTGTGGTAAGGTCCCCGTTGAGATTAACTCCGTCGTGCATCTCCATAAACTGCATCTCGGTGATAAAACGCCCAGCGAGCACATTCGCCATCTTTACTGCCTGTCGGTGTCCTCTCGCCGTCCATTTCACTTTTCCACTAAAATCGGTATTATTAATCTGACCGGATGCGGCATTCCAGAGGAGCGAGACACACGTATCCCCCAGATAGCGGCGCATGAGTCGGTCGAAGTGCCCAAAATAGTCAGCGGAGAGTGCGTTACCGTTATCTGTGCCGATGTAGTGCAGTGAAAAGTTAGCAACGGCGGAGATAGGTGTTCCGTCAGCTGCTTCGACAAATATCATTGCTAACTCTGGGTCAATCGTCCCAGTCGGTTCCACGAGATCAGGGTGTTCAACGCCGGGATTAAAACGAACGGTGCCATCTTTCATGTGCCACCGTCGATTGAAGGTAATGCGTTCCTCATTGATACTTGCAAATCCTACCCGGGCAGGTTGGAGTCGCCACACGGCGAGCTCAACCGCATCGGCGATCTTCAGTGGAACCCAATCGGTGTAACCGGAATCTTCACCAACCCCAAGTAGATTTGCCACTGCTACGGCGGTATGCGTATGCGTAGCATTGATCATCACGCATGCTGGCGGAATATCGCACCTCTCGGCGATACGTGCTTTGGCAATATCTGCTATTTTCTCTGGTATGGCGATGAGGTCGCATGTAACGATTGCGATACGCGTTTCGCCGTTATCAATCACGAGTGCCTTAGCAAAGAGTTCGTCATCAACATTTTCAGCATATCTGGAGCGAAATCCACCTGGGATCTCCGTCCCAAGCGGTGGGGTAATATTTGCCATCGCGCTTGCCGCTTTAAGTGTGTTGCCCATCAGTCTATCTCCTTGATAATGTCTGATGTAGTCTTGTTGCATTCTAATCTGCCCAGATAAATCTATCAAGGGAATTCTGCTAATAGCTGTCAGAAAGAGTCGCGAGCACCGCTCGCTCCTACAGGAAAACTATAATTTCTGCGTTCAATTTTCACTTGACATTCTCAATTTTTTGTGCTATTATTTTAAGTATATTTTATTTTTACACGGGCGCAAGAAATATCTTTCGTTCATTCCCCAGGACATAATAGATAAGTCCCTATTAGAAAATTAAACGTGTCAGTGACCCCCGAATAAATTCGGGGGCTTGTGCAAAGCGTCCACCCAGCGTCCACTTCACAAGTTAAACCACTGACTACAGTAATATATCGCGGTCTCTTGGCGTGGGAGCCAACACTACGTATCGGATGCCCCCCAAGTCTGATGCCTCTGGGATACCGCGATCTGGATGGGGAAACATATACCCCGAAAGGGAGTTGATTACAATGTTTGTACCCGTAAAGAGCAAAGCAGGGGAACACCTAATGCCTACCATTCCACCTGTCGCAAGGCACTTGATTAAAAGTG
>JAJEIE010000032.1 GCA_022827625.1 Candidatus Poribacteria bacterium
CGACCCGGGTACGTTAACACACTCTACGAAGATTATTCCCTTTTTATGCCGTATCAAGAACTGCACCTGTCCGGTAAGCATAACCTGAAATTTCGAATTCAAGTGCACACTGGTAATGCTGCCAGCAAATTATCTGATTGGGTATATTTCAATTATAGTAGTAACTAAGACACCGGATTTAAGCGAATCTATGAGGATAATACTACTTGTACTGCCACCGGAAATTTAGACCACTCTCTAATATAAGATTGTGCTACAATGGCAATCTATATTTGAAAGGAGCATTCCGATGGCGAAACGCAGAAGATTCACGCCTAAGTTTAAAGCCGAAGTTGTGCTTGAGGCACTCCGCGGTGAAACTTCACAAGCAGAACTGTGTCGACGTCATAACCTCAGCGAAAACCAAGTCTCCACATGGAAACGCCAACTTCTTGAAAATGCCGAAACCTTCTTTGAGTCGGAAACCGATAAACCGTCAAATGAGTCAGCGGAGCGTATTGCTCAACTTGAGCAACTCGTTGGACGGTTGACGCTGGCACTGGAAATCCAAAAAAAAGCATTGGCTTTCTTGGATTGATGCCTTCTCAACAGCGCTGTCTTGTTGAGACGTTGCGTAAGGAGTATTCGGTGCGGCAGATTTGTGAGATCCTGGGTTTCAACAAGAGTACCTTAATGATTACCAAGATATTACCGAGGCTCGAGAACGCATCGGTCATTTTATCAGACAGGTGTATCACCACAAACGCCCACATTCGGCGTTAGGGTATTTGACACCTATGGAATTTCAACGACAAACCTTATCTTAACTTTGCTAATATTTGGTCTAAATAAACGGTGGCACTTCAACTTCTTGATTTTTCGATTAGGTGGCTATACGTTCTGGTAGCGACCTTTACATTGGGGAGATACATGCGTTTTTCAGAGACCTGTTTCGGCATTGCTTTTATTTTTTCTCTACTGATCAACTTGTTCGTTGTTTATTTTTAACGTTTTCTATCACACTCAAATCAGGAATAATTTTGTGTTGTCATATCTTAAATTAGAAAGGAGTACGATTCTTGTGAAAAAACAGAAAAATCTACTATTGCGTATTACAATTTTGGCATTTGCCTTGTGCTGCATAACCGTTTCGGTTCACGCACAAATTTCGCCACAGACTATCAAAAAAACATTTAACGTTAGACCTGGAGGACAGTTAACGCTCAATTCCCAATTTGGAACAATTGATGTGAAAGTCAATTCCCGGAATCAAGTCAGTTGCATCGCCACGAAAGCAGTGGACCCAAACATCAATATGACTATAGGCGGATTAACACGGTCTGAACTGGACCGCTTGTTGCAAGAAGCACTAGCTGATTTTGAAGTTACGTTTAGTCCAACCGGTTCCGATGTTCTGATTCAAGGAAAATTCAAACGTGGATGGGAATATTGGGTAAGACACCCTTACGCAACGATCCTATGGATGAAACTAAAAATTGATTTTCAGGTAACAGTACCACGCCAGTACAATGTAGATTTAAAAACCGGTTCAAGCGGAAACATTCGAGTTGAGAACATTGGTGGCAAATTGAATGCAATAACGGATTACGGCGATATTCAGTTAGGGAGTGTCACTGGAGCCGTAAACGCAAAAACCGGTTCCAGTGGAAATATTACGCTGAAAGCCTGTCAAAGCACTGTTGAAGCAAAAAGTGACTATGGCGATATTCAGTTAGGGAATGTCACTGGAGCCGTAAACGCAAAAACCGGTTCCAGTGGAAACATTACACTAAAAGGTTGTCAAAGCACTGTTGAAGCAATAACGGATTATGGAGATATTCGCTCCGAAATGACAAAACAAATGACACGTCCGTGGACCTTGCAAACATCAAGTAGTGGAGGGATCGTCGTTGTGCTTCTTCCTAACGTTGCCATTGATGTAGATGCCCGTACCAGTAGTAGTGGCAGCGTTTCAAGCGACTTCCGCGTTCAAGGTTCTATATCGGAAAATAGCATAAAGGGTACTATTAATGGAGGTGGCCCCTTGTTGAAAATGCGTGCCTCTTACGGGGACATCTATTTGCGGAAAAAGTAGACTCATCTGTCAATGAATCTACAGCCAATATTAACAGCACTGGTGTAGTTGATATTCTTGATCTCTGCTTGAATAGTCTGTACCGTATGGGTAAGATTCACTACTTCTCTGAATCTCGAAAATCAAGTATCTCTGTTGCGGAATTGTCAACAATTCCTCCACGTCAAAACTCTATCCTTTAGGGTGGGAAATGTTTAGACGCTTTTTGATTTACAAATTCTTTTACTTTTGCTAACATATTAGTCGTAACTTGATCACGCTGCCATAGGAGACATATACAATGAAAAGCGTTTTTACTTTTATCTTAGCTGTGTTAGTTATACTCAGTTGCGGGAAAACAAATTCACCTTCAACAGCAATTCCTATACCAGCTTCCGTTGATACTGAACAAGAGAGCACATCTCAAAGAAAAACAGCAGATCCAGATGCTAAACTAGAGGATTATAGTAGGGAGATTATATTAAGTGCAAGTGCAGATCCAGATGCTAAACCAGAGGATTATAGTGAGTATTTATCTCCAGAGCAATCTATGCAGTGGCTGAAACAAAACGGCTTCAAGATTGAGAAACAATATAGTGGGAGATATATTTTAACTTATACCGGTAGTGGTGTTGTTATAATCCGTGTGGATAGAAGGAGCACTGCACTTGTTCCTTCGCGTATAACACTGGAAAATTTAGAGGTTGTTCTTGCTGTAGACACTAACAATAACATTAGAGTTAAGAGTAAGAGATAAACTCAGCGATAGAGATAGATATCCTAATTTTCGTCTGCGTTTCTCCAGTCATATTAGGCTGTACGAAAACAGAAAAGCAGGTTGTTTGCTTCACCTTGCACAACCTGCAAAGCAAAATGAATTATGAACAGATACGTCCCCGATGGACGGCTTGGCGGACAGAACGAGGTATCAATCTATCCGTAAAATTAGCGTGCTTCCGTGTGCGGTCTTTTAGCAGGTGGGTATGACCCACTATTATCAATGTTTAAAAATAAAAGGGGAAGAATCTACCGAGAAAAAATCGGAAACGTACGAAAGAGTCCTTGTAAAAGATTTGCAAAAAAATTCAAAATGTTTTATAATTAATAACAGAAACGCGAATAAACGCTTTGAAACTCATGAATGGATAAACACGTTTCAAAACTTAATGAATACAGTTTTCTGTCGCGAAAATCACGCGAAAGTACAATTTTCTTGACATCAATGTTTTTGCATGGTATATTAAACATAATTTCATAAAACGAGTCAAACAGAACAAAAAGTCGCCCGTTAGGTCCGCGCTATGTCAATCAACACATGCGGTGTATAATAGGGAACTTTTGAAGGGGAAAATTGTGTTAACCGATAGACAACGTACATCACATCCGTCCCCAGTGATGGATCATGCCGAATTAGACGTTGCGTTTGAATATGCAAGTGAATTGAGCCAGTTTGGATTCCAAAAGCAGGCATCTGTTAAATTCAGTTCACCGAGGATGCTTACGGAAGATGAGGCAATACTGTCCCCAGAAACACTTGGTATTTTTGTTTCTCAATGGCAGAAGACTGGTCAATTTGACTTAAATATGTTACTCGGACCACTAAGTGATTCTGTTACAAAAGCGAATAGTCCTACCCAATTGCTGGTTGCGATTGTGGACACATTCGTAGATGTCACTGAAGATACGTTCGCAAGTGGATTAACAGACGATGATTATCAGAGACTTGTTGCATCCCATGCCAAGTTAAGTAATGTTATTGGTGAGAATGAAAATCATCCCTTAGCCCAATTGATGGACTTTATTGGTAATCTCATAAGAAATCATGAGGAGAAATCTGATATGTCGATCCACCCCCGTCGTGAAAGAAAAGCGGATCGCTCTGCGAGTAGTCCAGATGTGCTCCGCGATGCAAACCTTGATGAGAAACTTGCAACGCTATTAAAACCCGATGAGACTATTGAGCTGCGCCGTAAAGAACAAGTAGGTCGTCCTGAGAATCTTTCCTGCTTAAAAATCGAAGATCTGTTATCGCGAGAAGCTCTGAGTATTGCTGCTAGAGAAGAACTGTAGACACCGAAAACATAAAGACACAACGAGATATGTCCTGTGATGATTTTCCAATTCGAGGCGATGTAATAAACCTTGACTTCAATATACAAAGAGGGCCTATTGAGATACAGAAGGTGCGTCCTGCTCTTGTCCTATCTCTTAGTACTTTTAACAAATTAAATAACACTGCCGTTGTCTGCCCTCTTACGAGCACAGATCGGAAAAGTGAGTTCCATGTTGAAATCGAATCTGGCGACGTTGGAGAAGTTTATACACGGGATGTAGGAGCCAGTGTAGAACATTCTTTCATTGTAGCAAATCTGTTTACAACCATGGAATGGGAACCGAGCAAACTTTTTACAGGGCAGTGGTCGGACAAGGGCAACCTTTGGTGTTGTCTAAACGAAGATGTAGTTAATGAAGTCGATCGCCTAGTCTACGGCATTCTCTATCAGAAAGAGAAATGCCCTGGTTTTATCCCACTCCAAGGGGCAGTGGTAAAATTTAAAGGGACACCACCCAGTGAGTGTCAATTTGCTCTTGTCCTATCCGCATCTGAACTTAACTATTGGAAGAGGCTTTTTACTATTTGTCCAATTAGCTATAGTAAGGAGTCAGATCTTGCAGTGGAAATTCCAGATACTCCAGATACAAAAGAAGTAGGAGTAAAAGGGTATTATATTTTGGCAGATCAAGTAAAAAGTTGGGATTGGTGGACTAGGGGAGCAGAACATCAATGTTTTCTGCCTAAACCAACCTTCATGGATGTTCGTAAAATAGTTCGATCTATTATCTGGGGGGCATGAGTGCCTCCTTGAGGTAATTATTAAAATGGTTGATACAGGCAATGTTATTATGTTTCCCAAGTGTATTCATTCTGATCCGAAATATCCTACCACCAAACACCCTTCGTGCTGCTAACTAATATAATTTACCCTATTATCTTCAAACACGCCATCAAGTGAAATTGTGAACACAAAAAATATAATAGAACTCATAAAGAAACTCATCGATCCAGAACAGGCAGGAAATGTTGACAAAGCCGTACAAGAGAAACTGCAAAATATCGAGTTGCCTGTCGTAGGCAAGGCAATCGTTGATGCCTATCGATTGCAACAGGAAGGGAAAGTCCTCGAGGCAATCGAAAGGTGGCGTTTCATCGCAAATATATCCGAAGGACTTGATAATGAACTTACTTCCCATGCTTGGTTTTCTATCGGATCTCTCTTGACAGAAGACGAGAAAAAAGAAAACGCACTCTCCGCTTACGACAAATCACTCAAACTCAACCCAAATTATGCTATCGCTTACAACGACCGAGGGGCTACCAAGGCACTGCTGGCACAATATGAGTCTGCGATTGCTGACTATGACGCAGCGATACGTCTTAACCCGGATTATGTGGATGCCTACTACAACCGTGGTGTTGCTAACGGTGAACTGGAGCGATACGAAACCGCGATTACTGACTATGACGCAGCGATACGCCTAAATCCCAAATATGCCGATGCCTACTACAACCGAGGTGGCGCAAAGAATGAGATTTACCACTATGAAGCCGCCATCCTCGACTATAATAAAGCGCTACGCCTGAAAACCGACTTTGCTGAAGCCTATACTAACCGCGGTATTGCAAAACATCAATTAGGACAACCCGAAGCTGCTATTGAAGATTATGATAAGGCAATACATATTAAGCCAAATCAGGCGAGTGCTTATGCTAACCGGGGTTATGCAAAGAGCATGCTTTATCAACTTGAGGAGGCGATTGCCGACTGTAATGAAGCAATACGGTTAGATACCGCTTTAGTTGTAGCTTACAACAATCGCGGTATTGCAAAGCATCGATTAGGACAATCCGAAGCTGCTATTGAAGATTATGATGAAGCAATACGCCTGAACCCAGCCTATCACGTTGGCTACGCGAATCGAGGTTTTGTAAAAAGTAGGCTTGAACAGTATGAATCTGCTATTGAAGATTACGATGAAGCAATTCGTCTAAAACCTGATTATGCTTTCACTTATAGTCATCGAGGCTATGCTAAGGAGAAACTCGGGCAACGAGAGGAGGCTATCGCAGACTATGAGGCGGCAATTACTCATTCTGATGAACTAATTCATATCAATCCAGGTTCTGCCTATGCCTATCTCCGCCGTGGATATGTAAGAGATGACTTAGGTCAATACGAGGAGGCAATTGCCGATTACAATGAGGCAATACGACTAAGGCCGAATTATGCTGTGGCTTATTACAACCGAGGATATACGAAAGGAAGATTAGGACGACATGAGGCGGCGATTGAAGATTATGATGAGGCAATACGTTTAAATCCAAGTGATTCCTCCGCTTACAATAATCGTGGCTATAGAAAAGTAGCATTAGGACGACATGAGGCGGCGATTGAAGATTATGATGAGGCAATAAGACTCAAACCTGATAATGCCCTCACTTACACTAATCGTGGTAATGCGAAACGGCAGTTAGGACGACATGAGGCGGCGATTGAAGATTATGATGGGGCGATTCATCTCAAGCCTGATTATGCCCTCGCGCACTACAATCGCGGCTATGCAAAAGAGAAACTCGGACAGCGAGAGGAAACCATCATAGACTATAAGCGGGCTATCACACACTATGATGAACAGATTCGTCTGAAACCAGATGATGCTTTCGCCTACAAGGATCGAGGGGTTGCCAAAATGCGACTCGGCAAATTTGAGGAGGCTATCGCAGATTTTGATGAAGCAATACAGTTGAGATCTGATTTTGACGCAGCCTACAGTAATCGGGGGAGGGCAAAGAATGAGTTGGGACAACACGAATCTGCCCTTGTTGACTGTAATAAGGCGATATGGCTGAAATCTGACAATACTTTTGCCCACAAAAATCGCGGTGTTGCATATGCAGGTTTGGGACAAACTCAGGAAGCAGAAACCGATTAC
The DNA here is from genome assembly GCA_022827625.1 of Candidatus Poribacteria bacterium. Taxonomy (GTDB): domain Bacteria; phylum Poribacteria; class WGA-4E; order WGA-4E; family WGA-3G; genus WGA-3G. The sequence goes on from JAJEIE010000032.1 coordinate 7,046, forward strand.
CAGACAGTATTGAAACTATTAGAAAAGGTTCGCAATGAACCGCTCAAGACCGAGATTGAGGAATTGCTTCAGGAACTAAAAACGCTAAGTGATTGAAACCCTTGTTTCTGCACCAGTAAATCTATACAGTATTCGATGAAATCAAATTTATAGATTCGACCTAACTTTAGGCATTAACACCAACGCGCTTCGGGCGGGGACATAAAGTTGAATGGATTGCGTGTGCTCTGCCATCGCCACATCTTGCCACGGGTAATGAACACCCTCCACGGCACCCTGACCGCCGTAAGCAATATCATCTGTATTGAGAATGAGATGGTAATCTGCGCGCTGTGGCACTGGCACCCGCCAATCGGTGACGGATGCTGTCGGATGGAAATTGAAGACGAAAACAAGTCCTCCCCGTTCATAGACAATCTGTTTCGCCTCCTCGTGAATAAGCAAGAGGTTGATATTTTCATCGGTAAGTAGATGGTATGCTATATCAAGGTGCTGCATGGCGCGATCAAAAGCGTTGAGATGTTTGTATCGGAGTGTGTCATCGTCAACGAGGCTCCACTGCCTGCGCGCATACCAGTAGGAGTTATTATTGCCTTCGCGTGGGAAGTCGATCCATTCAGGGTGTCCGAACTCGTTTCCCATAAAGTTAAGATACGCTTCACCGCCCAAACTGAACGTCAGGAGACGGATGAGTTTGTGTAACGCAATTCCCCTTGAAATCACGAGATTCGTCGTGAAAATACCCATGTTCGTGTAAAGTTCGATGTCCATGAGTTGCATAGCGAGTGTTTTGTCACCGACGATGCCCTGATCATGACTTTCGACATAAGCGATATGTTTTTCACCGGTACGGCGATTGCGGAGCATACCGTAAATTTTGCCTATATGCCAGTCTTCATCCTCTTTTTCCTTTAACAACTGAATCCAATAATCTGGGATACCCATTGCGAGGCGGTAGTCAAAGCCGAGTCCACCTTCTGCGATGGGACGCGCGAGACCGGGCATGCCGCTCATGTCCTCAGCAATTGAGATTGCGGCAGGGTTGACGGCGTGAAAAACCTCATTTGCCAGCATGAGGTAGGCGACGGCATCCAGTTCAACTTGGTCACCAAAGTAATCGGCGTATCCCTCGAACTCCCGTCCAAGTCCGTGGTCGCTATAGAGCATACTTGTGATGCCGTCAAACCGGAATCCATCAAACCGGAAAGTCTCCAACCAATAGCGGATGTTGCTCAGAAGAAAGCGCTGCACCTCGTATTTACTATAATCGAAACATCGTGAATCCCACGCAGTATGTTCGCCTTTCGCACCGGCGTGGAAGTAGTGATTTGCTGTGCCATCAAAATGGCTCAACCCTTCGTTAAGATTTTTGACGGCGTGACTATGCACGAGATCCATGATGACCAGCAATCCCATGCTGTGTGCTGTATCGACAAGTGCTTTGAGTTCTTCTGGGGTTCCGAAGCGGCTTGAGACGGCGAAGAAGTTGCTCACGTGATACCCGAAACTGGCATAATAGGGATGCTCCATCACCGCCATGAGTTGAACAGCGTTATAGCCTAAGTCGGCGATTCGAGGCAGGATATTTTCTCTGAACTCAGCGAACGTGCCAACTTTTTCCGCTTCCTGTGCCATACCGACGTGTGCTTCGTAAATCCGCAGTCCTTCGGTTTGGGGATCGAAATGGGGGGCTTGATGTTTCCACTGGTACGGATGTGGCGGTACCCAGTACTGTCCTCTGAAATCAGCGTCGTCTTCCTGAGTGACACGCTGAACATAAGCGGGGATTCGGTCGAGTCCACCGAGTGGTGATACAACATGTACCTTGATGCTGCTGCCGTGTACAAGTCGGTCAGCGTAGTGTTTATCGGGTAGGAAGAGATGCCAGACGCCCCATTCATCAATAGACATCGGGTTTGCAAGGCGATCCCAACCGTTAAAATCGCCAATGAGTGAGAGTGCGTGGGCGTTCGGTGCCCACTCGCGGTACCAGATACCTGTTTCGCCATCGTTCTCTCCACGATTGAAGCCGAAATAGTGGTGTCCTTGGCTGATTTCGCCTAATACACCACCCGTTTCTTCAATCTTTGTTCTGAGACGTTGATAGTGTGCGAACCGTTGGCGTAGTTGAGGACGGTATGGTTTTAGCAAAGGATCTCTTTTGATGAGGGCAGTGCCATCGGTTTGCCTGTCTTTTGAGCGTCGCTTTCTCATGATGTATCAGTTTAGCACGAGATGACTTGCGATTCAAGGAAATGTGTAGTAACATAAGCGCATGCAAGCACTTTTCCACCGGATAAGAATATATTTCATATTTATCGTGCTCATCGTGTTGTTTGCTTTCGATGCGAAGGCGGCTGAAAGCCCGTTTGAAATTCAGGTATTCGACGGGACAACAGAAGCGGTGCAACCCTATACCCTGGTCTCTGGCAAACAGTATAGACTTCAAGCAGTCTCCTCTGACAAAAAAATACTTCCGGCACAGTGGTTTCTATCGGGAAATTTAGGTAGAATTACGACAAGTATGCCGCCGATACTAACGACAGTTTTTGTGGGAGAAGGGAGTCTTATCTGTCGAATAGCGGATGTGGAGCAGCGTGTTGCGTTAAGGGTTGTCCCTAAAACAAAAACGATAGGGGATAGCGGTGGGGAACTCCAAAGTCCAGCCGGTGTAACGCTCGAACTGCCTGAAAGCGCGCTCACTATTGAACGAAAAGTAGGGATAGAGATCGTGGCTCCGCCCGGGTTACCGCTAACGCTGCAGCGCTTCGTCGGCGTCGTTCGGATCTCACCTGAAGGACTTGTCTTGAAACGACCTGCACAGTTGGCGTTTCTATTGGGAGATGCGGCGTTTACGAACGCGAAACCACAACTCTATTTTTGGGAGACATTTCAAAGAAGGTGGGTGCCGTTGCAAGGACGCGAGAATAAGGCTCAAGGTGGCATAACAACTTCCATCAATCACTTCGGGATTTATGCCTTGATGGCTGCTGCGCCTGAAGATTTGAAACGGAGTGAACGGTTGGAGATTCGGAACCTTGAACTCTCGCCGCGCGTGTTCTTCGCACCCGATAGACATCGGCTGACGATAACCTATCGACTTAACGCTCCAGATGTAACGCAAGTATTTGTGACGATGGATATCTTTGACCTTCGCGGTAGATGGGTTCGGCGATTGCTTGAGGAGGTGCCGCGTTACATCGGACCGAACGCTGCACAGTGGGATGGATTGACAGATGACGGCGTACTTGTCCGAAATGGGCGTTATTTACTTGTAATTCGGGCAAGGACGGGCTCGCAGCAAGCAGTGGCGAGGAAGTTAATTGTAGTCTTTAAATGAGAACAATCAGAAATAGACGCGGAATGAGGAAAATATGAGGTTGGGATAACTGCCAAACTCGGATTGGAATTCGGTAGAATCACCGTTTTTCGGTCGTTTTCCGATGCTAACGAAACCACCGATAGAGAGGTGAATATCCTCTGCGATATTGTATGCGATCTGTGGCGCAATCCAGGTTGATGGATCGGATAGATTGAACAGCATTTGTCCACTGAAGCTAATCAGTGGTGTCAGTTGGCGGGTGAGTCCGGGAGCGAGGTAGTGCGTGCCAAGCAGGTAGACACCGCCGCGCGTGTACGCCGGTTTCTCCACGTTGGTAAGAAAATTCTCGGGTTCCGTCGCGCCTGCACTGTTGAAGTGGTATTCGATGAACGTGTAAGTTTCTCCACCGAAGCTGTAGTCGAGACCGATAGAGGCACGCAGATAATTGTCCGATGTGTTGCGTGTATCGTCAAAAGGTTCGGTAAATACGTAAGCCGTCTCTAACCAGAATCCGGCACCACCGATACCGCGGGCTACATCTAACCCCACGAGTAGATCCCGCTGAAATTCCAAGAGTAGCATCGAGAAGTCTGTCTCTACTGCATTCAATTGGGTTCGGAGAAAGACAGCACTCTTGTCAAAGTCGAAATCCGAGCCGAAGATGTATCCTGTATCTATTTCGCCCATGACCCCTACAGGAATCCGCATCCGAATTGCGTCTACGCCGACCCGGTCTTCAGTGTCGAGTTGGTCGTAGGTATAGGGAGCAATGATGTCGGTTGGATTTACAATCCGGGCACTCCCCCAGGCAATCGCGTCTCGACCGATAGAGAAATCCGCAAAATCAGTACGCAATTGCACCGAAGCCCGATCGAGATTATGATAGATGCCCACACTGCTGACCGGTTCATTCTCGCTCGGATAGAGCAGTGCCTCGAAATCTGCGACGCGGTAACGAGATGAAGCAATACCGACGGCAAACGCGGACTGAGAGAAGAGGCGTGGGTCTTGAACACGTGGCGTGAAATCGTAAGCGAATGCAACTGAGAGTGCATCTGATGGTGCGTAAGAGAGATTGAAACGGAGTCGGTTAACCACGATCCCCATCATTGAGGCATCTGGGAGTGGGGAATTGAATGCCGTGGAGAAGTTTTTGTAGTAACCATCCACTTGGAATTCTGCTTTGGTGACTCCTACAAATGGTATTATTAGGGAGCAGATGATGAGTGCCAGGATTTTTCTCATCAGAAGTCTCATATCACTTTTAACGGACAACTCTTATCTCGTTTCGTCAGTGTCTATGCGTCCGTCGCGTAAGGTTATCAAACGCCTTGCGCGCTCCATTACCATCGGATCGTGGGTTGAGAAGATGAATGTCATGCCGGTTTCCGAGTTAAGGCGGCGCATCATCTCAAGTAGGTCGGCACCCGTTTTTGAATCGAGGTTCGCCGTCGGTTCGTCGGCAAGAATAATCGTCGGTTCAGAGACCATTGCGCGTGCGATAGCAACACGTTGTTGCTGTCCACCTGAAAGCTGCGTAGGTGTCCGGTTGGCGACTCCCTTTAACCCAACGGTTTCAAGCATTGCTATGACCCGTTCGTGCCGCTCTGCTTTTGGGACACCCGCCAAGAGCATAATATATTCAACATTTTCCTCAACTGTTAGCACAGGAATCAAGTTGTAAGCCTGAAAAATGAATCCGATGTTATCGCGTCGAAAGTCAGAGAGTTCATTACCACTCATTTCTGATAGCACCTTGCCAGCAAGCCATACTTTTCCTTCTGTCGGGCTGTCCAATCCAGAGATGATGTTGAGGAAGGTTGTTTTGCCGGAACCGGAAGGACCTACCAGTGCTGTAAATTCCCCTGATTGAATGGTTAAATTGATCCCGTTAAGAGCGTTGACGGGAATACCGTCTGCTGCGTAAACCTTTGTAACACCTTCTGTGACGATGACATCTGTTTTCTGAATTTGTGCCATTGTAAGTACCTATAGGACTCGGAGCGGTTGGGAAACCGCTCCTACCGATCCCTCACAGTTGCGCGGAGAGTCAGACTTCATCGGAAACCACCGTGAAACGAAGTGGAACGGTGACCAGATTTAATAGTTAAAAAATTAAAAGCTGCGCCGCATTGCGTCTACGGGCGCCATTTTGGCGACATGCCGAGCGGGATACAGCCCAGCGATGATGGTGAAAGCGAACACCCATATCGGATAAATGATAAATTGTTCAACTGTCATAGTTGGATAGATAAACTCCTGCATCGTCACGCCCATCATTTCAATGCCGGTATAATCAATGCCGGTATATGCCAATAGTCCTGTGACAAGGAAGCCGAGTATCACGCCTACGCCAATGCTCACAATCGCTAAGGCACCCGCTTCAAACAAAATAACGCGCGCCATTCCGAAAGGACGGGTGCCAACGGCGCGTAGGACGCCAAACTCAAACATTCGCTCGTACAACGACATGAAAAGGGTATTGATAATCCCGAAGACAACCACTATAAATAATATAACACCTACGATATATTTGCTGTATTTTGTCATTTCTAAGACGACTGTCAATTGCGGCATAAGTTCGGTCCAGCTCAATGCTTCGTTGCCGTGCTGGGAATAGGTTTTCCAAAAGGGTAGTGTCGAGTCTTGAGCGTAGGCGATTGCGGTAAACTTAATAGCGATTTCATGGGCATTGTTACCGATAGCGAGCATCTCTTGCGCTTTCTGAATTCGGACGAACGCCATGCCGCTGTTCATTCCTTCGTCAGCAAAGTAATAAATCCCAGAAACGCGGAACATCTCTTGGGAAAGTTCTCCAGTTTTAGCTTGCGCCATCGTCACGACCACCCGATCTCCGAGTCCGACCTCTAAGATTTCAGCGAGTTTTGCACCGATGACAACATCGCGGCTATTGTCCCCTTCAAAATAGACCCCTTCGGTTATTGCATCATCAATCAAGGATAAGAGATGCTCTGTTGGCGGATGAACCCCGACGAGATTAATCGCGCTGACATTCGCTGGAGACGTAATCATGCCGGAAACGAGCACTCTTTGCGTCCAATGCTGAACGGTGGGTTCTTCAGCGAGACTCGCTGTCACCTCATCAAGGGCTTGGATCGTCAATGATGCCTCTTGTTCGTCTCGAAAACCTTCCCGATGAATCTGGGCATCGCCGAGAAAAGAGGCAGTAGCCGTCCGAACCAAGTTCTCTTCCACCCCTATCATGAAAGCGTCCATAAAGATTAGGGCGGTCAGACCGATACCAATCGCTGTTGCAGCGATAATCGTACGCCGTTTATTCCGGAAGATATTGCGCCAAGCCAACTTTACTAAAATCAATTTTCTAACTTTCCTTGCGGTTCGATTAGGTAGATTGCGGGTTGAGAGAGATGCCCCGTAGATCCGCTTTCCACTTCGTTCCAAGCTGCGCTTTTAAAAAAAGGTAGTGATATACTACTACTTTTTTACTGATAACTGACAACCGACAACCGATAACCATACTAATGTGTCCGCATCGCTCTTGCTGGCATAATGCGGGCTGCTTTTATCGCAGGGAACAGACCGACCACTGTCGCTGACAACATAACCGTGATAGCCGGAACAATCAGACATCGGGCGTTCACTACGGCGTACAACGTCTTAATTTTCATGCCGCCGAAGGTAATTTCTTCGGGATATGTGATGCCGTATATAGACAGCAGGTAATTGGCGAGAGTTCCAAGGAGCACACCAACGCAGATGCTACCGAGTGTTATGGTGACGACTTCGCAGATGACGAGCCAGAAAATTTGCATCGGTTTTGTCCCGACTGCCTTCAGCACGCCGTATTCGCGCGTCCGCTCCAGTACCGACATCAGCACTGTATTGAGGACACCGATAGCCACAATCAGCATAATCACCCACCGTGAAATGGCATCTCCTTGTTGATCGGCTTTCATCGCACGATAAAAAGATTTGGCGACCACTTGCCACGGCGCAACATCAAGCGTTGAATCGTTAAGACTTGCTTCAATTGCGTTCGTAACTTTACCCACGTGATTGATGTTTGAGACGATCACAACGATTTCGTGGGCGCGACCTTCGAGCACAAAGAGTTCTTGAGCGTCTTCGATGTGCAGGTAACATGCTGTTCGATCTGTTGCGTCGTCGCCACTCTCTGCGATACCGACAATATTATACACGTCGTTCGCAAGCGAACCATCTGCGCCCTGCGAAAAAATTACAATTTCACTACCGATTTTTGCGGAAAGAATCTTCGCCAAGTTTTTCCCGATAACGGCTTCATGTGAGGCTGTTTCTGGTAGGACGTTGCCTTCAACTATTTTTTGATCGAATCGAGTCGCTTGCGTTTCTCGTGGGACATCAACGCCGATGATTTGTACAGCCGTACTCTTTTCACCGACCGAACCGAGTCCGGCTGCGTAGACTCGTGGTGTCCACGCTTCAACACCTGCGACCGCTTGTATTGCCGCTCCGACAGCAGTATACCCATCAATTGTTTCATAAAGCGAAGGCTTGTCAAGGTATCCTACACGGTGCACCTGAATGTGACCGATGCGGTTTCGTGTAAACATTGAGATAATATTTCCATACGCACCGTCGGACAGACCGATGGTTACCGACAAGAGGGTGAAACCGACAACCATTGCGAGTGCGGTAAGGATTGTCCGCCGCTTCTGACGGAAGATGTTACGAAACGCAATTTTAATTATCATAGTAGTGTAGTAGTAGGCACGCTCCGCGTGCCGTAATCTATCTTCTTCTCTGAAGATTTCGACGTGTGAAGATTTTATCGTCGATATCTGAATCGAACGTGGCATTCAACCACCGGACAACCGTTTTGTGTCCTTCTTTATTTTCTGGAATTATCTCTATGACAGATGGCGCGATTTTATCCCCAAACGTCTTGAGGTCTTTAAAGTTCATGACCCGCATCAATTTCTCCTTTTCGTCATAGAAGTGCTGCCACACCGGGATATAATCATCGGATCGCACGGCTGCAACAATCTTGCCCCAAACAATCGGAGAATCTTCTTTTGGTATGAGTTGAAGATAGAGATGGTCCGGGGCTGCGTCTTCAGGTGTAACAAACTGATACGTGTAATCGTTGAGCAGCGAAGACTCCCGAACCAAGTCGTCATTTGTAAAATCAGAACCCATCCACGACCCCATCATCATTGATGGCGGAATTTTCATGACCTTGTTTGTTTTGGGGAGATAGTTCCACATCTCGTTGCCGATGCGCAGCGTAGCGACCCCTTGTTCTTTCTTTGGGGCGGTGATGCGGATAAAGGTCTTATCCATTCCCCTGCTCCAGATTGTCATGGCGAGGGTGCGTTCCCAATGCGGGGTGACGATGTGCATCTCCATATCGGCGTGACTGGTTTCACTCCGATAGAGTTGATCGATATGTTTGATAACGGATTCGATGTCAGGCGTTGATTCTTGGGCTGGCGCGAACGAGCAAAGGAGGAGAGCCGTAAAGAGCAAAGAATATATTGTCAAGTTTCGTGTGATCTGTGTCTTATTTTGAGATTTCACCATTTGCTTTATGTATCCTTTTTGCTTTATTGGGTTATGCAATATGGGGAACCTGCCAATTTCATCTACATTTTTTATTATACCACGAAGCATTTGTAAAGTGCAAGTCCTTAGGCAGCAGCGGTGTTCAATTGTTGGATCTGCGTCGCGGATTACACGGATTTCGCGGATTATGGTTCAGCAGAGCGGTATGTGGTGCATGAAATTAATGGGACTCAAACCTCCAAATTCAGTTGACATCTGTCCACTTTGTATGTTATCATTACCGTCAACTAGATTACATTGTGGAGGTGGGAAAGTTGTGAGCAAACCGTTAAAGATATTTATTACCTATTCACACAAAGATTCGGAGGCAAAAGACGAGTTGATAATGTGTCTTGCTGGTTTGAAACGTGATGGATTAATTAAGATTTGGCATGACAACGAAATTCTTGCTGGCGATAATTGGCGTAATGCTATTTTTAATCATCTTGCTGAGTCGGATATTCTGCTCTATCTTACCTCACCTTATAGCCTTAACTCTGAAAACTGCAATAAGGAATTGGCAGAGGCGTTAAAGAAGAGCATACGGGTTATTCCAATCATCCTTAAGGATTGTGATTGGAAAAACTACAAGGTGAATGTTCCCCAATCTCTGTCTAATAGAGGCGAACTCAATGATTTTCAAAATTCACCCGACAGAAAGACTGTCGAGCTCAGTAATTTCTTAGCTCTTCCTGACAAAGGATTGCCTCTTAACGAATGGGTTCCTGAAAGCAAAGGTTGGCAGAATGTGGTGAAGGGTATCCGTCGGGTTATTAACAAAATGCAGGTTCAGACAGAACCTTCATCTAAGACTATGAAAAATAAACGAGTAGCTGAATGGGTGTTTCAACAAGGTAACTTTCTGTTTATGCTGAAGCAAATGGACAAGGCAATACAGGCTTATTCAGATGCTATTGATCTCAGTCCTAATAATGCCAACGCACACCATAATCGCGGTGCTGCTCACGGTAGGCTGGGGGAATATAAAAAGGCAATTGAAGATTTTACGAAAGCAATTGCAATAGATCCTCGCAATGCCAACGCTTACAACAACCGAGGGCTTGCTCACCACAAAGATGAAGTTGATAAGGCAATTGAGGATTACAATAGGGCAATAAAACTGAATCCTGATTTTGCCAATGCCTATATCAATCGCGGTGTGGCTTACCATCATAAAGGTCAGTATAAGCGAGCAATTGAAAACTATAACAAAGCAATAGAACTGAATCCAGATGATGCTTTAAGCTACAACAATCGTGGCTTGGCTTACGACCTGAATGGTGAACCTGATCGAGCAATTAATAACTATAATGAGGTAATAAAACGAGATCCATGTTTTCCTGAGATATACTATAATCGCGGAGCTGCCTATGGTAAAAAAGGCGAGGTTGATCTTGTTATTAAAGACTGCCATAAAGCGATAGAACTTGAACCTAATCATGCCGGTGCTCATTACAACCGTGGCGGTGCTTATCTGACGAAAGAAAACACTGACCAAGCGATTGCTGATTTTACTGCTGCGATACAATTGAATCTAAATGATGCCAAAGTCTACAGCGTCCGTGGCGTGGCGTACTGCAGAAAAGGAGATTTTGACCGAGGAATCAATGACTTTACCACGGCAATAAAACTAAACCCAAATGATGCTGAAATCCACTACATTCGTGGTAATGCTTATAATGGCATAGACCAGGCTGACCGCGCGATTAAGGATTATACCACAGCAACTGAACTCAATCCTGATTATGCCGAAGCCTATTACAATCGCGGCAACCTTCACAGCAAAAAAGGCGCTGTTGACAAAGCTATTAAAGACCATACTAAAACAATAGAATTGAAACCTAATTATGACGCAGCGTATATTACTCGTGGTACTTTTTACGGAGAAAAAGGTGAACTTGATAAAGCCATCAGGGATTTTGATATGGCAATAAAACTTAAACCGGATAATGCTTTCTACTATCACAATCGTGGCAGTGCTCATGGACGAAAAGGTGAATTTGATATAGCTATCAAAGACTATACAAAAGCCATAGAACTAAAACCTGATTATGCTGAAGTCTACCGTGACCGCGGTAATGCTTACGATAAAAAGGATGAAATTGACAATGCCATCAAAGACTTTAGCAGGGCAATAGAATTTAAACGTGACTATGCCGAAGCCTATCAGAGTCGAGGTATTGCCTACGACAAAAAAGGGGAACTTGATAACGCTATCAAAGACTTTGACATGGCAATACAACTGAATTCAAAAGATGCTAACACCTATAACAATCGTAGCGCGGTTTACTACAAAAAAGGATCTCTCGATCTCACTCTTCAAGACCTTAGTAAAGCGATAGAACTGAATCCAAAGGATAGCGTGTTCTATCATAATCGTGGTAACGCCTATGGCAAAAAAGGCGAGGTTGATAAAGCTATTAAGGACTATAACAAAGCGATAGAACTTAAATCAAATTTTGCCGAGGTATACTACAATCGCGGCTATGTGTTTGGCATAAAACGTGAGTATGACAAGGCTATCGAAAACTATAACAAAGCAATAGCAATGAATTTAAAAGATGCCAGTGTCTACAACAATCGTGGTGTAGCTTACTATGAAAAGGGTGAGGCCAATCGCGCTATTGAAGACTATACAAGGGCGATAGAACTGGACCCAGAAGATGCTATAGCTTATTACAATCGCGGTGAGGCGTGGTTATCCCTGAGAGAATGGAAACAAGCCAAAACTGACCTGATGGCTTCCAAACGTAAGGGTGCGGATATTATTGATTTATTTCGCAACGATTACAAAAACGTTGAGGCTTATGAGCAGCGATATCATGTTAAATTACCAGAGGACCTGGCACTACTGCTAACGCAGCGCAGACGAGATCGCTATCCGAGGCTGCAAAAAGTGTTGGATGCTGATGGTAATCCGCTGGAATCGCCGGACGTGGTGAATTTACGCGAGCAGCTCCGCAACGCTGGTCCGCCGCTAAGCGAGTACCTCAATGCAAAGTCCGCCTTTGGTATCAACACAGCACCCACTGAGGTGTTTGTGGTAGACAACGCGACCCAGAATGAACTCATTGCAGCACATCCCGCATCCGCTAATATTTTGAAGCCGTTTTTGCACGGACAGGATCTCAGACGCTGGCACGTTGACACACCGCAACAGTGGTTAATCTTTACCCATCGCGGTATCGCGATAAACGATTATCCGGCGATCCTGAAGTATCTGGAAAAACATAAGGAAAACCTACAAAAAAGAAAAGGTAAACAGGCATGGTACGAGTTACCTGTGTCTTTTGACAATGCGGAGCGTTTTGCACAACCGAAACTGGTTTGTCCAAACACCTATAACTATCAGACTTTTGCGGTTGATACTGAAGGTTTTTATTATGGGAATACGTCTTATCTCATTCCAACCGAAGAAAAGTGGCTTTGTGGTCTTCTCAATTCTCGGACTGTGGAGTGGTTCTATTCGCAGGTGTCGAACCAATTGACGATTGCTCCGCTTCGGGCGCGTAGTGGGTATATCCAACAGATTCCGATTCCTGACATCACGCCGGTCCACAAAGCACTCATCGCTAAAATCGTTGACTACCTGATCTATCTACAGCAGCAGCCGGAGATAAACAGCAAGGATTTGAAGTACGCCCGCGACCGCATCATGCTCGGATACCTTGAACGGGTTATTGATGGCTTGGTTTATGAGGCTTACCTACCTGCGGAACTTCATAAGAGTGATAAAGTTTTCTTGCAACCGTTATTAGACGAAGGGTTTCCACTAATTGAAGAAATTCAGGGTGATAAGATGTCCGTGTTTCGGGACATCTTTGAGCTCCTGTACGAAAGAACGCATCCGATCCGGCGCAACCTTTTCTTTATAGATAGTGTAAAACAGGTGCGCGTCATTCAAGGGAAACTATGAAAATAACCAATATTGAAATCAAAAACTTTAGAGCTTTTTATGGAACATATCAGATTGCCCTGACCAAAAAAGGAAAAAACCTACTGGTTTACGGAGAAAATGGAAGTGGCAAATCGTCCTTGTATATGGCACTGAAATTATTCTTTGCATCTCAGTATTATATTTCTACTTACGAATCCATCAGATGGAATAAGAGATATTTCGGTTTCGGGGGAACTTACAGAAGGGAAAAGACATATATTAATCTGGGGGCAATTTACAACTTCAGTCGCCATCAGAACATTTTTTGCCTTGAGGACGGTTACATCAAATTACATTTCCAAGAAACCCCATATTCAATAGAACGTATCCATGAATGGTCATCAGCTGGAAGAGAAAAGGAGGATCCTTTTATTGTTGATGCTGCAAGGACTCAGGGCTTTTTGGATTATAAGGCTCTGTTGGACATGCACCACTATTTTCGTGCCAGTGCCGTAATTAATGTTTTTGAATTGTTGACAAGTTATCTACTTGCTGAAACCATTAATGATATAACAACTCATAGTTTGGCAGAGGACTGGGAGGCCCTGCAGTGGAAGTCACGTCCACGCAAAGACTCGACGACTCAAATAGCGAACAGGGAAGAAAAGGTACAAAATTTCAACAATGGTTTAAAGTGTAAATTAGAGAAATTGAAAACGAAAGCATCTGAAATTCTTGACAAATTTGGATATAACCTTGCTCTTAACTTCGATTTTCAGGGAGTTACATACCGCAGTCAGCAAAATACGCTTGCTAACCAAGAAATTCTCTTAACAGTCGAGTCTTTTGACAAGGACATACCTTCGCACCACCACTTTCTAAACGAAGCGAATGTACTGCCACCGGAAATTTAGACCACTCTCTAATATAAGATTGTGCTACAATGATAATCTATATTTCAAAGGAGCATTCCGATGGCGAAACGCAGAAAGTTCACACCTAAGTTTAAAGCAGAAGTTGTGCTTGAGGCCC
>JAJEIE010000041.1 GCA_022827625.1 Candidatus Poribacteria bacterium
CTGCGAGCGGTTTGACCTTATCGCGACCGAGACGCTGAACCTTGACGGTATGAAACGCCTCTGGGGACGCAAAGTCTCTGACCTCGCTTTCGGGCAGTTTGTTGAGATTTTGAAGTTCAAGTGTTTCAAACATAATCGTGATTTCCGTCAAGTCGGACAGTGGACAGCTACAACAAAACCTTGTTCGGATTGTGGGTATCAGAACAAAAACCTAACACTTTCAGAGAGGCAGTGGATATGTCCTGACTGTGGTTCTCACCACGACCGAGACGTAAACGCTGCGATAAACATTTTACGGGCTGCTTGCGATCCCGTTGTGGAGACGGTGTAAGTCGGTTTCTCAGAAACCGTTGCTGTCTACGAAGCAGAAGCCCAATCCTTCAGGTTTGGGTGCCTTGACGAACCTGTCTGCCCTAAAGTGGTCTTCATTGTTGAGTATTGGGTCCGTAGCGTATTTATTGGCTTTTTTCACGCATAGCACTTTAAGGGAATGGCAACTCGTATTGGCAGTAGTTATGGGAATAGTGATAGCTATTGTTATTCCCGTTCTATACTTACAAAACACATATATAAGCAACAATAGACGCTTACAAGTCAGCAAGTCCATTGGTGCTTTCATTTTTGCTGGACTGGCTACCACTCCTGTATTAGCAGCTTGGATCAAAGGGACAGCGAACGCGCATCTGCTACTTGCTCTTGTGGTGATGACGACTGTTATTATTCCTATTTTGTATGTAGAAAATACACGTTTAACCTTTGTAAATAGCTACGAAGAATCCGATATCTGTCTTTACCTTAAAGGACTTATTTTTACCGGATTTTCTATTGGCGTTGGATTAATAGGTTGGGGTAGTGGAACGATGAGTACAGTTATTGTGAAAGCAATACCTCAATTCCCCGAATTGCCTCTGGTTAAATGAAACTGATAGAAATGACGTGTTTAACCCTCGCACTCCCGGGGAATGTCATTAAGGCATTCATACCGTTGATTTGGAGTGCTATGTGTGAAAATAAGCGGCAACTTGGGTTATGATAGAACTTATAATAAACAGGTTTGATGACCTTCTTACTTTCCTATACATTGTTTTTGGAGGAGGGCTTATAGGATTTATCCTCATAATGTGTCTGGCTTTATGGATATACAAGCACTTCAAGTGAAACATTTAAAATCCATCCGGCAACAACCGATGTACAGTATCGATCACCAATTGCTCAACACCCGGCGCGAATCGGGTCGGCGGACCGAAATAAAGCATCGCACCCCCACCCTCATAACCGCCTTCTGCTAACACCCGCTCAGACGGAATATACCCCGGAAACGCGTTTGCATAAGCACCGACCCAGAGTCGTTCGGCATCCAACTCACGCTTCAGCCGCAGCGAGTAATCCACGACCACTTCACTCGCAAGGAAAACAACAGCCAGTTCATCACCAAATCGCCACGCCTGGACCGGATAGGAGAGCTCTGTCTGTATCGCCTCACCGCTTTGTAAACGTTCAAGGTGCTTTTGGGCATGATAGGCATCGTGACCACCCGCTGCAACGCGGGCTTCCCACTCTTCGCGGGTCGGTAGCGTGTCGAACGGCAGGTTAACCCTCTCAAACGCACCCGTCGGGACACTGGGGATCGGCTTTGCGTCTCTCTGGATCATTTGTTGGATTTCCTGCGAAAGTGCCGCGCCGTGGGCTTTCGCATACGCCAAACGCGTACTAAAAACCTCTTCTTCGCCATCCGGCATCGGCATCATCCGCGATTCAGGGTTTGCATCGGCGCCACAACCGATTGTGATTAAGGCGGTTACACCGGGAAGTGCTTCCTGGATGGCTTCTTGGGCAAATCCTGCCCAGTCCCCGCAGATGTGGTTATCTGTGCCCGCTAATGTTGTGCAGTGACAGGCATAACTTGCCCACACAGCGCGCAGCGTGCCGTCTGTACCCCTGACTTGCATACACGGCAGCGAATGGTCTACCGGGCCGCCCTCAGTTCGCCGATTTTTTGCGAAACCGAGTTCGCCGATGCTCCATGTCAACTGGGACGGCTCGCGATTCGCGAGTGCCGCCAGCGCAACGCCTTCCATCCAGTCAGTGAGTTGGCGGGTGTACCGATCAATCTTTACCTGATGTTCCGGCGGTATATCCATACTAAATATAAAGGGTGCTGCGTTTGTGAGACACGGCGCGCTGTGCGTATGTGAGAAACAGGCGACGAAATGGGCGCGTGAGATGCCTGTTTTCTCTTTGATACGACGCGACACCTCTTCCGTGAGTTCATCGGGCAGTCCGCAATTTTCGACTGTCACTAAGACAACGGGATCCTCAGTATCGCCGCCGATAGCGAGTGCCTTTGCCCATATCCGCTGGATAATGCCGTCTGATTCCGTGCGCCGACTTCCGTAGCCACTTAACCGAATCGGATAGTCTGGCGTAATATCCACTTCGGCGACGCCAATCTGAATAACGTTATTTTTATCTCTCATACGGTTTAACTCCTTGCATTAGAGGCGTAAGGTGAATGCCAATAGGTGTCGGTTTGATGTGTAGGTGAAACTTCCCAACCCGAAGGTATATTCCAAGTATGTCGTACCGAGCCTTAACCCTGCACCCGCTGAGAAGTGTAGAACTGAGTGCTCACGTCCTGCCCCGACTCGGAGTGCTGTTGTTATTGGGTATCCACTGTTCCACGTTTTGTGTAATTCAGTCCCAATAGCAAAACCCAGCCCACGCTGTCCGGTATCCCGCCAGAGATCTGCTCCCACTGCAATCCATTTCAGAGGTTCATAGGCAACGCCAATACCGAGTCGAAATGGGAGCGGTTCCACTAAATCTGACCGTAGAAGGTTTTCAAAAAGTATCCCAACATGTAGCGGTGGGTTTGCGTGATGTGCATCGAACCATACCTCGCGTTGCAATCCAATATCTAATTCTAATCGGCTGGCTGTCCTGTCATAAATCGGTTGCTGATCGTGGACAATCTCCCGGACCCGATCGCCGAACTGTAATTCTTCAGTAATTGCCGCAATCAGCTGATCTGGCGCGTGTACATCTACATCGGAACCGTGCCGTGCCGCGAGGTCCAAGGTAGACACAACTACCCCGGTTTTTACATCTTGTGCGACCCATCTTAATCGGGTTCCTACGACAGATCCGGCAACCCTACGGCTGAGTCCGAGTACCCAATTATCTTCGCGGAACAGCGAATAATCTGTGATAAAGTCGGTTTCAGCGGAAAACCGACGGGCGTTTATCTCGTATTCCGCGCGCGTTGCAGAGAGCGTGAAATTCGCATAATTCGTGAACTTCGCGTTGTATCCGACGCTGAACCCCCATTCGCCGGACGCGTGCGAATAGTAGACTGAGGGATATAAGTCTGTATTAACTTCAGCGGCAAACTGGTCTCTACCCTGTTTCGACAGCGCTGTCCAGTGAAGATTCTCAGCGGCGATGCCAAATGCGAAATTGTGGTGCTTAACCGACACAAGCGATGCAGGATTCCCGAAGATACCTGCATCATCTGCAGAGGTCGCGATACGGGTACCTCCCATACCAGCAATACGGAGCATTTCATTGGCTGCGCTGGGTGACAGTGGAATCGCAGTGAGGACGCAAAGTGTTAAGAGCGTCGTAAAATACCGGACGTTAAAAGACTTCAATAACACCATATCGCTGTTCTTTGAAAGACATCTGCAAGGACAGCCGCCTTCCCCGCACGCTATCGCTACGCCCCCAGCCCAGATTTAATCGTTAAAAAATTCCACATGCATCACCTCGGCGAAAATATCCTCTAACGTATGTTTCACCTCACGCAGCTGACGGAGTTGGACACCCGTATCATAAGCGAGTTGGAAGAAGAGTTTTGTATCCGTCTGTTCCCCGTTTTCAGACGTAACGTGAAGGCGTTTGTCAGGTCGCAATTCAATCTGGTAATTATGGCGTTTCAGAGCGTCTATATAAGCGTCGGTGTCACCTACGATTTTCAAGTCGTATGCTCGGCTTTTCTCGCTTCTGAGTGCGTCTATCCGGGCATGTGCAACAACACTTCCGTGTGAAAGTGCGATAATCTCCTCACATGCGAACTCTACGTCGGGAAGCAGGTGCGAGGACAGAATCACGTTGATGCCTTTATCGGTTGCAATGTCTTTGACGAGTTCAAGCATCTCCTCCCTACCGTTGGTATCCATCCCATTTGTCGGTTCGTCGAGGAGTAGCAACTTTGGATCGTGTATCAGTGCTTGGGCTAACTTCACGCGCTGTTTCATGCCAACGGAGTATTCACCCACGATGCGGTAGCGTTCTTCGTCTAATCCGACGTAGTAGAGCACTTCGTGTGCCCGTTGCAGGGCATCGCGTCTCGGCATTCCGCAAAGTTCACCGGCGTAAGCGACGAGTTGGATGGCGGTCATTCCCGGAATTAAACATTCGTCTTCTGGCATATACCCGACCTGTCTCCGTATTTCCAGCGGTTGCTTCTCTACGTCCATTCCGAATACCGCTGCGCTGCCTTGGTTCGGTTTGACGAAACCGAGTAGTGTTTTAATCAGGGTGCTTTTGCCTGCACCATTCGGTCCGAGTAAACCGACAGCCCCGCCTTGCACCTCCAGTGAAAGGTTATCCAATGCGGTCGTTGTGCCAAAAAAGAGGGATACATTCTTGATTTCAATTAACATTTTTACTGGTTATCAGTTATCGGTCATCAGTTTTCAGTCAAGAGATGTTTCAGTACCTACGTCTTCTATGTAAATCCTACTCACGCGTCTCCCAATTTGCGTTAAAATCTCATAAGAGATCGTTCCTGCGCGATGCGCGATCTCATCAACCGTGATTTCTGCGTCCCCCTGCTTACCGATGAGAACGACTTCGTCACCAACCGACACCTTAGCCGTATCACTGAGTGCTACCACACTTACGTCCATACAGACCCTTCCGATGATTGGACACCGCACGCCGCCGATGAGCACTTCACCGACCCCAGAGAGCGCACGCCGATAGCCGTCGCCGTAGCCTACCTGTACCATCGCGATACGGGTCTGACGCGATGCTTTGTAGGTCAATCCGTAGCTAACACCTTCCGTTTCTGAAATAGAGCCTATCCAGCCGACCCGTGCCTTCCATGTAAGCGCGGGTGCTAACGCAATCGGTTTTTCGGATGCCGGATAGACCCCATACAGACTCAAACCCGGACGGACTGCATCGAAATGTGAATCTGAAACGGCAAGCGTTGCCGCGCTGTTCGCTGCATGAACTATCTTCACACGATTGCTTGCAAGCACGGATGAAAAACGTTTTCGTTGGACGGAGACAAAACTTTTATCCACTTCGTCTGCGGTCGCAAGGTGTGTGAACAGTCCTTCAACCTCAAGTTGCTCCAGCGTTTTGAGTCTGTTCAGGAACTGCTCCGCTTCCGTCCAATGCACACCGCTCCGGTTCATGCCTGTATTGATATTGACGTGAATCTTTAGGGTTCTGGAAGCGATTTCGTTTAATCGACTCGCGAACTCCCAATCCGCTACTGTTGGTGTCAATTCGTGTTCAACGATTTGCGGCGCATCCTCGGTTAGAGAACTAAAGAGGATAAGAATGGGTTTGTGGATCCCTGCCTGCCGGAGCCTCATTCCTTCTTCAGTGGTTGCGACTGCAAACATATCAGCGACTGCGGACAATGCCTCCGCGACACAAATCATCCCATGCCCGTAGGCATCTGCTTTTATAACGGCGATGAGTCGTTTGCCGGTATATGCCTTGATCACTGCAGCGTTCTGCCGAATTGCGCCCAGATTAATTTCTGTGTGTGTTCGGAAGTAATGCATGTCGTCTTTCGGTTACCGTTGCGCCAATGGCGGAATTATATCACAATCTGTCCAAATTTCCTAATTGTTTCGTGTATTTCATGGGTAAGCCTACTGGCTCGCTATCTGGCATTTTGCCTGTCAGCGGCAGCGGTATTGCCTTGAAACCATAGGAAGAGTAGGATAAACACAATTGAGTTTGCCAACAGCATCGTCGAAATCGCGTTAATCTCTGGGGTGATACCGAACTTCAGCATAGAATAGATATGGACGGATAGGGTTGTGTAGCCGATACCAGCAGTAAAGAAGGTGATGACGAAATCATCTATGGAGAGCGTGAAGGCGAGTAGCGCACCGCCGATAATCCCAGGAGCAATGAGCGGAAGCGTTATCCGCCAAAACGTCTGCCATTCATTGGCACCCAAATCGCGCGCTGCCTCTTCCAGTGTGTGATCATAGCCTTGTAAGCGTGCGCGGACGACAACGGTGACATACGCGATGTTGAAAACGCCGTGTGCGATAATTACAGTGAGTAGACCGAGCGGGATGCGAACTTGCACGTAGAAGGTCAATAGCGCGATTGCCAGCACGATGTCGGGGATGATGATCGGAAGATAGAGGCAGCGTTCGAGGGCGGTTCGGAAACGGAACCGATGCCGCTCTATAGCGAGTGCCGCTGTTGTTCCGATAACGGTTGCGATACAGGTTGCGACACCTGCGACGATCAGGCTGTTTCGGACGGCGCGCCATAACGCAGCGTTCTCAAACAACTTCGCATACCAACCCAAGGTAAACCCCTGCCAGACAGAAATCTGTTCGCCGCTGTTGAACGAGAACACAACGACTGCTAAGATCGGAACGTAGAGGAACAGATACACCAGACCTATGTTAATTTCAAGAACCCGTTTCATTATACTCTTTTCCTGTAGGAGCGACCTTTGGTCGCGACTCCCACTACGATGCCTGTGATTCCTCGCTGCCTTGTAACGCACGAAAATACAGCACAGTGCCGACAAGCACGATGCCCATCAGCATAAACGAAAGTGCCGACCCAAAGGGCCAATCCCGCGCTGTTTTGAATTGCCGCTCAATCACATTCCCGATATAACTCACTTTCCCACCACCGAGCAAGTCCGGGGTTATGAACGCACCCACCGTCGGAATAAAAACCAGCATCGACCCTGCAAGGATACCCGGTAGGCTGAGCGGGACGGTTATGTGCCAAAACGCATGGCGTGACGATGCCCCTAAATCTTGTGCTGCTTCCAGCAGCGACATATCTAATTGCTCCAGTGCCGCATATAACGGGAGTATCATAAAGGGTAGGTAACCGTAGACGAGTCCTATCTGCACGGCTAACGGCGTATTCAGCAGTTCCAGTGCTGACCAATTGGGAAACACCGACCCCAAGAGGCTGTTCAGCAGTCCTTCTGTGCGTAGAATCAAGACCCATGCGTAGGTACGGATAAGGAAGTTCGTCCAGAATGGGACAACGACGAGGAGTAGTAAAATGCTTCGGTGTTTCGGTCTATAGCGTGCGAGGTAATAAGCGAATGGATACCCAAACAGAAGGCACACCGCGGTACAGACCAGCGCTGTTGAGACCGAACGCCAGAGGATACCGAGATACAACCCATCAAACAGGTGTTTATAGTTTTTAAGGGTAAAGTTCCATTGCACACCGCCGTAGGTTCCACGCTCTATGAAACTATAAATGAACACGGACACAAGCGGGAGCAAAAAGAAACAGAAAAGCCAAAAGGCGACGGGAAAGAGGAGGATGAGGAGATGATAATTACGACGCATATTCTTTTATGTTCTATTCACCTTCGATCTGCATTATTTTTTGGACGTTCTTAATTGCTTTATAGACAAATCGCTTGTCCTCATCAAAGTGGTTTGCGATTTTATAGAACACTGCTGCTGGATCGGTTTTGCCGTCGAGTTCGTGCTGGACCATGAGTTCCCAGATTTTCTTTCGGGTATCTGCCTCATTTTTAGCGATATTAAACATCTGCTCAATCCGCCCAGTCGAGGCAGCGATTTGATGAATTGGATAATCTTCGTTTAATATCGCAATAAGCTCGTCGAACTCAGGAGCCTCCCAGTTTTCAAAGGCTTTTAGGATAGCAGCCCAAATCACGCTGACACTCAACTCCGTCTGGGTCTGTTCCCAATGCACTTGCTCAATTCGGTGAGGTTTACACTTATACATACGAATTTCGCAAGTATCTTTTAATTTTAGATACCAGATGCTGCCTTCTTCTCCGCCAAACACGGGTGCCTGATTCTGATTCAAGCCGATGAACGACAATTGCCTGTCCAAAATTCGCTGTTCTTGCTCATAGTGCCACACATAGTCTGTTTCAACGGTGCCAAGCTGTTCAGCTTTCGGAATATCACCAGCTTCGATCTCAGCGTTCAGCACAATTTGTCCGTGGGTCCCGCTCAGCCCGAACAACAACACGATATCCAACTGGACATCCTTGTATTGAATCATGTGAGGGTTATCCGACCCATAAAGCTCGAAACTGAAACCGGTAGCATCGGGATTCATTTTGAACAATTCAGTGATCTGTTGGTATTTGCGAAGGATATGCTTCCACATTATTATGTAGCGACCTCGCAAAAACGGGAACAACCGGACTTTAAATGTGATATACTCCCGCCCATTGCTTTTATAGCGGTACATAAAGATGTTGGTGCCGTCGTATTTGCGGAAGCGATGGATCCACTCGGCACTCGGAAATCGATAATTATGTCCTAATCCGAAGGGATAAGCAATTTTTGGCGTACCAAAGATGAGCGGCTGATCGGCAGGTTCACCATTGATTTTTCTTATTAACAGCGCGCCGTAGCGTTTGTCTCTACTGAAACTTATCTGTCCTTCAACGTGGTTTTGCGGGTTAAACGGGTCTGTCGCGCTAAATTCGGAGTAGTCTGAGTCTAAAGCTTGTTGTGCCTTTTTTATTTTTTGGGGGACCATTGCTGAGCTCCAAAGGACTTAGCGGTATGTCTATTCTAAGCTTAGTGGCTGTTCGTAGTAGTGCAATTCATTGCACGCTACACTTCATTCTCAACTGGACAGAGAAAGTCAATCTGCAAACCTTCTTGTTCAAGTGCCTTTTGAAACGGTTCCCATTTTCTATCTAACGCCTGCAAAATAGTTGCTTTTTCACCATAGACCTGCTCGTAGGCGACGGCAACCGCAATAAATTTTCTATCAGCTACGTCAAAATCGCTTAAGGCTTCGGTAACTGGGAATTCATCAAAATTCGTGTCACTGCCATCCAACGGATTGATACGCACCATCGTACAAATCGCGGGCTGCCGCATTAGATTCTGCAGCAATGTTTTTACAAAAAGATCTCCGATTCCCTTCCGGGTCTCTAAATTAACATATCTCTTGTACTCGTTAAGAATTCGCCATCCATCATCAACAAGTGACGTTTCGTATTGATCGAGAATCTGTTTAATTCGTTTCTGACAACGTTCTACGCAGTCGGGTGAGGCATGTTCTGCCTCATCGTTTGCAGTTATGATAACATTTGTATCCACGATAACAACGTTCATTAACCCTCCGTTTTCTTTTGTCGTTCCTGCTGTGCCTTTATCCTTTGCTTGGTGCAACAGTGGTCCCTTCTATTAATTCTGTCTCGTTTTTTTGACGTTTTCTTTGTGCTTCTGTCATTGCAAATAGGTCTCCCATCTCGTCACCAAAAAAGTTTTCTGGCCAGTTCGTTATATTCCCAAATTCATCCATGTCTAATTTGTCAATTTTAGAAGCCCCGTTAATATGCTGGCAAAAATAGAGGGCAGTCTGGTCGGCAGCAATCTTTTCTTCGGCAACGCGCCTTTGCAACCGATTTAGTAAGTGTTCGCTGTGGCTTTCTATCAGAATCTGAAGGTTCCGTTCGGTAATAACCTCTATCAGTAGATCAGCAAGATCGGCTTGTGCTTTCGGATGGAGGTGAATGCCGGGTTGTTCTAAAATCAGCGTTGAACCTTTTGGTACATAGCAGCAATGCACCAGTAGGGGAAACAAATCGGAAACTCCGTGCCCCATGTCTGCTAATGTGACTTCTGTACTATTAAAAGTCTGTTGGATACGCACTTCATAATTGTTATCATCTATGGAACCTTTAGGAACAAGTGAAAAGGAATGAGCAAGTTCTAACTTTTGGAGCCATTTAGATATCCGCTCCTCAATTGAGACACTTTTTCCGTCATGATCGGTTGTTAATTGCCGCACGCGTGCAGAAAGGAGCGCGTCAACAGCCTTGTCTCCCCACATGTCTATCTCTTTCGGATGTGTTCTTTCCCAATGATAATAACGCTGAGGATGAACACGACTCGGACCGAGGTAGTAAACATGAGAAAATAACTCTTCAAACGAAGCGGAAAATGCTTTTAAAACCTCGGAAGTATTAGAATTTTCCGATGATGGTAGACCATAGCAGTTTTGGATATAAAATGGGATAGGATTTTGATGCCCGTTAAAAAGTTTATTATCTTCCCAGACAATTTTTGGGTTACTGGACCTACTTGTGTATTGAAATTGTTCAATAATTAAACCTTCTTCTTTTTCTCGGATAGTGGTGTCAAACCCAAAATGCATTGTCTGAAACCAAAATGGTGTTTTGAAAGGGTTAGACAGGGAATGACTAAGTTTGCCTATAATCCCCAAATAAAGTCCTATACCAGATTCATGTCCATGGATTACTTCACGGAAATTACCAAGATTAACAAGAGAATCTTCGTCACCGAAAAAGAGGATTTCTTTACGACCAATGGTCTGTTTAAGCAGCAACAGCGTCTGTAATAGACTACTTTTCCCAGAACTATTTGTCCCGAAAAAGCCAGTCAGTGGCGCAAGTTTCACTTCACCACTATCTCTCCACGATTTGAAGTTTTTCATTCTGATGTGCGTAATCATTTTCCTGCCTCCCTGTTAACGCTATTATAAACATTTTAAAGGAAAAATGCAAACCTAATCCACAAGGGCGTATAAAGTTTTTGACGCTCCACTCTAAGAAAGACAGCCTTTGTAGCATAAACTGTACTGCCACCGGAAATTTAGACCACTCTCTAATATAAGATTGTGCTACAATGATAATCTATATTTCAAAGGAGCATTCCGATGGCGAAACGCAGAAAGTTCACACCTAAGTTTAAAGCAGAAGTTGTGCTTGAGGCCC
>JAJEIE010000038.1 GCA_022827625.1 Candidatus Poribacteria bacterium
AATCGAACCGACGAATAAGAGTTTTGCAGACTCTGGCCTTACCACTTGGCTACGCCACCTTAAGATGGAGCGGGAGACGAGATTTGAACTCGCGACCTCCACCTTGGCAAGGTGGAGCTCTACCACTGAGCTACTCCCGCACTGTTTTGCGCATCCGAACAGAAAATTCCTACGGATCCCAAAAGCGTATATAGTTTAACATACCTGCGATTGAATGTCAAGTTAATTTTTCTTTAAGATAGCAGAAATTTGAATTTTTGTCAAAAATGTTTGGTAATTATCAGAGTTGTTCCTCTATCCAATCATCCCCGTGTGCAGGATTGTAGATGAGCCCCTTCCTCATGTCAACACAGAGATCAAGTTCTTCCAAGACCATGTGCCCGATGAGGATTGGTGAACCTTCAGGCAAATTGGTCACTCGAATAGTGCTGCTGCGCTCCAAGAGTGTATATTCAACTTCGGAATAGAGGGTACGCTCCACGATGCCGGTAGCTGTTCGTGCGATCCGCGTATCAACAGGGGTAAGACCGAGGTGTTCGATGAGTGATGTGGGTAAACAGAGACGCGTCGCACCGGTATCAACGAGTGCATCATCAACGGTGAGTCGTCTCACATCTTCGGATTTCTTAACACCTAATCTTACGGCATGTAAATCTTCCAGATTCGCGAGTTTGATTTCAGCTGTGTGTCTCATTGTTTCCTGTTCTCCTTCCTATACAACATTATGTCCGATAATCCGCATTAATTCGGATGTAATCGTAGGAGTAATCACACGTCCACATCGTTATTTTAGTGTCACCAGCACAGAGATCAATGGTAATGCGTACCGGATCCTCTGCAAACAAGGCGGTGGCTTTGTCCTCATCGTACCCAGAATCCATTCCATCTTTGACGAGTTGGTAATCGGCGAGCCAGACATCTACCTGATAGGGATCGAATTCTGCCCCAGATTTACCGATCGCCATCATGATGCGTCCCCAATTGGCATCGTTAGCGAAAATAGCGGTCTTGACAAGCGGTGACTCCGCAACGGCGCGCGCTGCTTTTTCCGCATCTTCACGGTTTTTGGCACGTTTAACGACCACCTCAACAAGTTTCGTAGCACCTTCACCGTCGCGGGCGAGCATTTTTACCAATTCGGTGCAAACGAACTGAAGTCCCTCACAGAACGTTTCGTAATTTTCGCCGTTTGCTTCAACAATATCGGCGTTCTCAGCACATCCGGTTGCGAGGATAATCACGGTGTCATTTGTGCTGCGATCGGTATCAACCGTCAAAAGATTGTAAGTATCGTCTACGACGCGATTTAAGGCGATTTGGAGCGTTTTAGCGTTGATTCGGGCATCCGTTGTGAGATAGGAGAGCATGGTCGCCATATTGGGTGCAATCATCCCAGAACCTTTGGCAATCCCACCGATTCGCACGGGTGCGTCATCTATCTCTATCTCTATAGCGATAGACTTCGGGTGCGTATCGGTTGTCATAATGCCTTCTGCAGCGTCGCTGCCGCCTTCGGTGCTGAGTGCTTCCGCGGCGGTTTGGATTCCGTTTTCAATTTTGTCCATTGGCAACTGCTGTCCAATAACACCAGTCGAAGAAACGAGAACAAGCTCTGCATCTATATCGAGCTGCTCGGCGGTTGCGGATGCCATCCGTCGCGCATTTGCCATACCGACTTCGCCGGTGCAGGCGTTGGCGTTCCCACTATTGACGATAACGGCTTGTGCCTGTCCATCGCTGAGATGCTCGCGGCACAATATGACGGGTGCGGCGGTGACGCTATTTTTCGTGAAGACTCCGGCAGCCGCTGCGGGGGTATCGGTAACGATGAGTGTCATATCTTTTGTATCTGCGGCTTTAATACCGGCGTGGATACCTGCTGCACGGATACCTTGGGCGGCGGTGATTCCACCATCTATCTTTTTCATTTATGTAAAACGCTCCTTGAAAAAATGTAGGGTAAATTTTAATACATCCAGAGGGTGTTTGTCAAGTGGATAGTGTTAGTTGTTAGGGTCATCTGGAATTTCCCTTGACATCCGATTGGGAGGGAATATAATAGGTATAAATCTTTAATTTATGAACTTTGGACTTTGGAGATGAACTATGACGAAAATACGGATGGCGCAGTACGGGACGAAACATGGGCACGCGGGGGGGAAGCTGCAGGCGATGCTTGTGAACCCTGATGTTGAAGTCGCAGGGGTGTTTGAACCGGATGCGGCGCAGCGCGCAAAACTGCAAAATGGTGGGGGCAGATTTGCTGATGTCCATTGGTACACGGACGCAGCGGAGATGCTGAGCGATGCGAGCATTGTCGCAATCGCTTCGGAAGGGAATAATGCCGAAAGCCTGGATCAGACCGAAGCGATTGTGAACGCTGGTAAACACGTTTGGTACGATAAACCTGCGGGTGAGAACTGGGAACAGTGGCAACGGGTTATCAATACCGCCCAAGAAAAATCGTTGTTGGTGCAGATGGGGTATATGCTGCGGTATCATTCCGCCTTTAAACAGGTTGCCGAGTGGGTGAAATCCGGTTTTTTAGGCGATGTTTTTTCCGTTCGCGCCCACATGTCAACTAATATTCCTCACGAATCCCGCAAGCGCATCAGTGAACACATTGGCGGTATCTTTTTTGATTTAGGTGGACACGTCCTCGACCAGGTCCTGTGGCTTCTCGGACGACCGGAAAAGGTGACCTCTTTCCTCCGAAATGATGGCGATTCGGTCGAACCTTTCAAAGACAATACACTGACGGTGTATGAATTCGAGAAGGCGGTGGCGTTCATATCCATCTCTGCTTTGGAGCCGCGACCGGTTGCGCGTCGGTTTGAAGTGTATGGCAGCAGGGGGAGTGCTATCATTGTTGAACCCTTTGAACCGGGGTTGAAGATTCGCCTCTGTCTGGAGGAAGCAAAAGATGGATATGTAGCGGGTGAACAGATCGTGGAGATAGAGGGTGAAAGCCGTCAACGGACATACGAATTGGAACTTGAGGCATTCTTGGCGACTATCGCGGGAACACAGGCACCTGATCGTCCTGTATCGCATGAGTTGCTGGTGCAGGAAACGCTTTTACGAGCAACAGGGGTTATCGCGGCGTAAATTGCGTGGAGAATGGCGCGCGATCAAAGCGCGCCTTAGCGTTCGGATAGCAGTTAGTCTTCGAGTCCGGCGGCCCATCTGATACATCCAACAATGTGTTCATGGAACCACTTTTGGTCCCAGAGTTCATCAGGATGACCGAGTGCTGTGTACATCACGCGTCCTTGACCATAAGTATGACACCATCCGAGTGCGTAATCGTGGTCTTCACGGTTTCCGCGGGAGAGATCGATGGAGTCATTGTCCAAGCGCATGAGTACGCGTGTTTTGTTGCGATCCCAGTTTTTGAAGGTATAAATTTCATCGACGACCTTGAAACTACTGCCGAGCATGCGGGTTGCGGGATGGTCGGAATCCTCTACAATGACATTCACTTCTTCGTGCCACGGGTGTCCAGCGAAATAGCCGCCGAGCATCTCGCCGTATTCGGGCCAATCATAGCAGGTATCTGTTGCGTTATGGATACCAAAGAAGGCTTTTCCGTTGCGTACGAAACTGAGAAGTGCCTCTTTCTGTGCATCGTTAAAAGAGAGATTACCGGTGGTTGCGAATGCGACGAGGTCCTGTTTTTCAAGATTTTCAGCGTTTATCAGTTCGCAACGGTGCGTTGTGACGACGTTCCAACCGTTTTCTGCGCCGAGCTGCTTCAGCGTGACTTCAGCATTGGGTAGATACGAGTGCTCAAAACCGGCAGAATGACGCAACATGAGAATGTTCATAAAAAACTCCTTTTGAGTAGTTGTCGGTTATCAGTTTTCGGTTGTCGGTTAAAGAGATATTAGCACAATCAAAAGATCGCTTCGCAACTGTAGACTGAACAATCCGACCGATCTTTAAAACGAAATGCCTGACGTTATTATACACAATCACGAGAAAAAGTGCTAAACTATTTGGGTGTGGTAAGTATTTTTTAATTGTCTGAATCAAGTTAGGAGAATGTACCATGAGATTTTTGAAGAAAGGCGACACAAAAAAACCGAAACCGGCATCAGCGCCGACAGCAAAGGAACACCCAGAGCTACAGGTCATCAGCGGTTCACAAATTCCTGGACGGCAAGGACGACAGCCGAGTCCACAACAGCAAACACCACAACAAGCACCGCAACAGAACATTACTTTACCAAACATAAAACATAAAATCGCCGTTGCGAGCGGAAAGGGGGGTGTCGGGAAATCAACTGTCGCCACGAATATTGCAATTTCACTTGCAAACGCCGGTGCGAAAGTCGGTTTGATGGATGCAGATGCCTACGGTCCGAGTATCCCGACGATGATGGGGATCCAAGAACGCCCGCGGACGAGTCCGGAACGCAAATTAATCCCGTTGGTTCGGCATAACATTAAACTGATGTCCATCGGGTTTATGGTGCCGGAAGAACAGGCGATGATCTGGCGGGGCCCGATGCTACACAGTGCGATTCGCCAATTTCTGAGCGACGTAGCGTGGGGTGAACTCGACTATCTGATTATCGATCTACCACCGGGAACAGGAGATGTCGCGCTCACCTTAACGCAAGCGATCCCGTTGACTGGGGCAGTTATTGTTACAACACCTCAAGACGTTGCGCTTGCGGATGTTCGGCGGGGTGTCGCCATGTTTGAACGTCTCGGCGTGCCGATTCTGGGGATTATAGAGAACATGAGCTACTTCCTTTGTCCGCATTGCAATGAAAAAACTGAGATTTTCAGTGCGAATGGTGGTAAAAATACAAGTGAGCGGTTTGGTGTTACGTTCTTAGGTCAGATTCCGCTTGACGCTGAAGTTTGCACTGCAGGGGACCTCGGGGTCCCGATTGTCGCTGGGAATCCGGAGTCGCCGCAATCTGAAGCATTCGGTGGGGTCGCGAACGAATTAGTGGCGGTTCTGGCGGAGAGCGGTGAGGAAGATGAATTGACGATTCTGTGATGGTTGTCAGCAGTCGGCATGATACGGAACGGGCAATGAATTGCCCTACTACGAACGAGTGTGTGAGATAGACAGAACGGGCAATGAATTGCCCTACTACGAACGAGTGTGTGAGATAGACAGAACGGGCAATGAATTGCCCTACTACGAACGAGTGTGTGGACATAAAAAATTAAACGGGTTGACAAATTGTGCGTTTCCTATTAAAGTGTGCTTAGATTTCTCACCCAAAACCGTTAACGCTTTCTCTTTTGAGTTACAGAGAACCCTTTATATAAGGAGATTATCTCATGGCGAATACAAGTTGGGGAAACGTCTATAAAAAACTCGGTGCGCGTCCTTTGATTAACGCGACAGGCAACCAGACAGTGCGCGGTGGGTCTACACCTTCAGCAGTCGTCCGCAAGGCGATGCTCGAAGCCGATGCCAGCTACGTCGAAATGGCAGAATTGCTGGAAAAATCTGGACGATTCATAGCGGAACGCCTCGGTGTTGAGGATGCCTATATTACCGCGGGGTGCTATACTGCACTCGTTTTGGCATCAGCAACAGTGATGACCGGGAACGATCCTGACAAAATGGCGCAACTGCCAGACACCACCGGGCTTAAGAATGAAATCGTTTTTCAGAGGATGCAACATTACACCTACGATCGGGCGTTTACGATTCCGGGAAGTAAACTCATTTACGCAGGTGATGACGACGGTTGCACGGCTGAAGCGTTAGAAGCTGCTATCGGGGAAAACACGGCAGCGGTTGCCTATCTCATTCAAGCCGAACATGAAAACGGGGTGTCGTTAGCAGATGCGACTGAGATTGCTCGTTCGCACAATCTCCCAGTGATTGCTGATGCAGCCGCCCAAATCTACCCGCTTGACTATTTCAGTCGGAATGCCCAATCCGCTGACCTTGTCTGTTTTGGTGGTAAGTATTTCAACGCGCCACATTCAACGGGTTTTGTCTGTGGAAGAAAGGACATGATCGAAACGGTGCGGCAGCACGGGTTTATCGGACCGAGACCGGTCGGGCGTGGTATGAAAGTGGATCGGCAGGAGATTATTGGGTTGGTAACTGCTATCGATATCTGGCTGTCAACTGACCACGACAAACGCTTAAAGGAACAGGACACGAGATACGGGGCGTTGGAGCATGAACTTGCGAACGTTGACGGCGTATCCTGCGAAGTTCACTATCCAGAAAGGAGCCATACCCTGTCGAATCTGCATGTGAAGATTGATGCCGCTATTACTGGGAAGGACGCTGCGCAAATCACACAGGAACTTGACGCTGGCACACCGAGGATTAAAGTGAACGCACAGGGCAAAGCGGCTCTGGTTATTAACGCCTACACGCTCAATGCCGGTGAAGAGTATATCATCGCAAACGCCTTACGACATATATTAGCGTGATTTTTTGGCTATCAGCATAGGGCGATTAGTGGTTAGCAGTTGCTAACTGCTAATTGCCAATTCCTACCAGAGAACGAAATCCGCCCACGGCTTTATCTTCACCAACCCTAACATACAGAACACAGCCGATCCACCGAGTGCGCCTTTTCCAGCAGCAATCAACCGTAGACTGCGTGACTTGGCTTTGTAAGCATCCGTGTAAACAGTGACGTATTCCGCCGATTTGCCGAGCAATCGCTCCGCGGGTGGCATAGGCTGATAGACATACGCGCCGCCGATAGCGACGGCACCGAGTGGAAGATTACCAACCACTCCTAAAACTCCACCAGCAGCGAGCCATATTGCCGTATTGACATCGTCCTCGGCATCGTATTCAGCAGCGGTTTTTGCGTCAGTGAATGTCGTGTCCTGCTGTGCGATGGCTTGTAAGGGGAAGCTGAAACCCAGTATTGACATTAAAATGACTAAAACACGAAATAGTAGCTCTGTTCTCATTTTATTTCCTTAATTTCTCAACGTGCGATAATGCACATCGCATGAATCAGAATCAACGGTATGAATGCCTTATGGCATTCACCAGGTATTCAGGTTCTCCTTATGGCATGAACCGGAGCGAGTACGCCGCAAAATCGTACTACTACGAACCAGGCTGTTTGTAGTAGGGCAATTCATTGCCCGTTAATTACTTACAATTTGCGCTACGTGGATGCTTTATTGACCGCACGTTTTTTAGGGCAGTAAAATCTCAATTGCGCGGCGTTCTGTCGTCGCCTTGCGTGCTGCTTCAATAATGGCGAGGTTGTGGTATGGCCTCTTCGGATCTACAGGCAGTGGTGCACCCGCTGCAAGCGCATTAAAGGTCTCTGTAAAATAGCGGACATGTCCGCTTGCGTCCTTCTGCTCAGTTTCGTTAAATTCAGGGAGTTCCAACTGTTTCCAGCCATCTGCTCTCGTGAAACGACGGAGGGCGTCCGCGACATTCACGCGATGTCGTACACGTAGGGAACCGTTCTCAGCGTGCATCTCGC
This sequence comes from Candidatus Poribacteria bacterium, assembly GCA_022827625.1. GTDB lineage: Bacteria > Poribacteria > WGA-4E > WGA-4E > WGA-3G > WGA-3G. The sequence continues at coordinate 7,452 of JAJEIE010000038.1, forward strand.
ACCACCCAAAATCTGTGGCAGGCACACACCACGCTCCCGATACAGTCGTAATCCCACCGTTTTCGTGTTCACAGAGCAACATGGCGATGTCATCGACATCAATATCGAAGCGGAGGGTTTGGACGCGCGCCTCAACGTATCGGACAGGTGATCGCATTAAGGCACAGACGGAATAGATTTCGTGGTAACTGGTATCAATGATACACCCGCCGCCTCTGGCTTTGCTGGCACGCCACGCAAACGCCGGTGTCGGATGATCTGCCGAGAAATCCGTCGGTTTCAGTCCCATTCCAACGCTTCTTCCGAAGTGAGATGCACCGAGCGCGTCGAGTTCTGTCATCGCTGCTCTCATGCCGGCATTGAAGAGGTAGTTATGCACGACTGTGTAAGGTACACTGTTGCGATGCACGGCTGCCAGAATATTGTCTGCTTCTTCGAGTGTCGTTGCCATCGGTTTTTCGGAAATAATAGCCACGCCTGCGTTTGCGGCTTCAACGACCTGCTCGGCGTGAAATGAATGGGGTGTGGCAATGGTCACGGCATCGATTGATGCGTGTTCCAACATCTCCCGATAATCTACGTATCGGTTTTCTGGTGGGACGTTGAACTGTTCGCCTACTTTTTGTAGATTCTCTGGGACGATATCTGCGAGTGCGGTTACCTGAACGGTATCTGTGAGGGCGCGGTAGGCACGGGCATGTGTGTTTTGCACAATCCCGCCACAGCCGATGAGTCCTAAGCGAATGGGTTTTTCCATAGCGTTTCTCCTTTGCGTAGAGTTTAGCATATTTTAGGATTATGTCAAATTGTTTGATATCTGTGTGAATATGGAAGGATGGAAGTTCAAAAGACTCACACATCATAACGCATGAACACCAGAAACGCGCCCATAAAGAAGACGAGATCGAATAGAAACAACAGTAGAATGTCCAAACTGGCTTCGGCAAATGCGGTGGAAAAATCGGAAAGCGTATCGCCAAATTTTGGAATCTTGTCCAAGCTTATCTTCAATTCCCTCAATTTCTGCCTTTCCGCATCTTCAAGAAAGACATTGGGATTGAAAGGATATTCTTCATAGGTAAACTGTAGGAGACTGCGCCGATATTCGATTGCCTTCTTGAAAAACCGCTCATAATGTGTGATGCCGGTGCCAATCAACGCTTCACAACCGATTTGATAGATCGCCGTTGGCGAAATACGGGATATGTTCTGCGCCAGTTTCACCTGATGGAGTTGTTGCTGGCGGTATTCATTGTAGATCGCTTGCTGGGCATCGGCAATTCTGGCAGAACGTGTTAGCGGTTCGCCCCTCGACCAGTGCAAGCTAAATCTACCTTCACCGTATCGCTTACGGATATCGTGCGATGTATTGCTTGCCTGTCTGGCGACCGTTTTCTCATCGGGAAGTTCCGCCAATCGACTTGCGAGCAATCCGCCTGTCCGCGGGATAAACACTGCAAAACAGACCCACACCAGAAGGAGTAGGACGAGGCTGACCGATGAACTTCTCGTTAGGCAAGAGATGAACATTCCAAGTGTCGCGAAAACAGAAATATAGAGGACTGAAAACAGAACGACCCCGCCAATCTGTAGCCAATAGGTCGATTCAAAAGGCAGAACCCCGAACAGGGAGATGATGAGGGTGTTCATGCAAATCCCGATGATCAACGGAATCGCGAGGCTGACGATTGTGCCGATGTATTTCCCGAAAAGCAGCGTTGCGCGCGGGAGCGAATTGGAGAGACAGAGACGGAGCGTGCCTGTTTCTGCCTCACCTGAGATGCCGTCGTAGGTCATTGCAAACGCCGCGAAACTCAGGATAACGCCGACGGTGAACACCCAATCTAATGCGTCAAATCTTTGGAGCGTGTAGTTCCTGCGCAGAATCGTTTGGGGACCAACCATTTCAAACGCATCCACAGCAAAGGCATTCGGCAGGTCCTTTTCATGCCCTTCAGCGATAAATCCCAATGGACTCGGCGCGCGATATATCAGCAGGTTTGGTGGATCACTGACCACCTCGTGTAAGTCTTTCTCCGCTTTCTTTTTCAAGAGCTCCAGGTTTTCGCTGACGTTTTCACGGTAATCTGCGACCTGTTGGCGGTAATCGTGTATGTACAGCACGCTTCCTGTCAACATTAAGACGATTACGAGGAGCAACGTCAAGGCGAAGCGAAGGCTCTGTAAATGATCTAAAAGCTCTCGCCAGATAATTTCACGTAGCATCTTTTTTACCTCACCTCCCTTTTTAAGAACATCGCTCCGGTGATCAGAAATAGCAAAATGTTGAGAAAAATTAGATAGACCAAATCGGGGAAGGCACCACTGAGCGCGACGTTTCCCCACGCCGGTCCACTGCTAAAGATAGGCATACCACTTAAGTCAAGTCGTTCCACATCATCCCAGCTTTTCGGTGTGACGTTTGCGAAAAACGTGTCTTCGTCCGATTCTGCGAGTCCCGCTTGTGAGGGCATATCGTTGAGACTGACGGACGTGAACCAGTTGATACTTGAGAAAGCCCCTTGTTCCTGCATGTAGGTCATGAGCGCCTTTCGGTAATCTTGTGCTTGATGGATGAATCGCTCATGTCTTTTCAAATTCGTACCAGACAGAGCCGTAGAGAGGTTGTAATAAACCCATGCAGGCGAAAGTCTGGACAGGTTTTCAGCCAAGACGGTCTGTCTTTTCAGCGAGCGGTAGTAGTCCTGATGGAGGTTTCCTATCTGCTCTGCGTATTCAATGCGGTGTGGAATGTAAAATTTGGCACCGTCAAGATACCAGCGCATCGCTTCTCTGGATCCTGTTAGCACATGGAAAGCAAATGGCTGATTGCCACTGATCACACTGCGTTCCGATGTAAAGTAGGATCCACTTCGATGCTTTGCACCATAATCTCTGATTTTCTCCCGAAACGCTGTCTCGACCGCCGCGCTTTCTATGTTGACCACAGATTTAGAAGGTATCGGTCGCACTTGTTTTGCGATATACACGGCACCGTTCGGGATGATGAACACAATCACAATCCATAGGAATAGCAACCAGACGAGTGCCCTCGCCGACCGACCGGTGATTGCTGAAACCAGCATCGAAAGCAAAAAAAAGACAGAAAGATATAACGCCAAAACCGCGAACAGTAGAGCGAACCGGTTCCATTCAGCAGCGTGGAATTCTATCATCGGGTTTAGGTTTATCAATAGTGCAGCGGCTATCCAGCCGATCACAAGTGGCACGAGGAGACTTGCCATCCCACCGAGGTATTTCCCAATCAGGATATGGTATTTCGAGACTGGGTTTGATGCGACAAGTGCGAGTGTTCCGCTTTCACGCTCACCGCAGATGACATCGTAAGCGATGGAAATCACTAACAGGCTGAACGCAATTTGCACCATGAGTACTGCATCAACAGCGGCAAAAACGTTCAGAAGTGGGTTGCCGCCGCCGAGTATCTTTGCTTCCGTAGGGACATCTTCGTAGGAAACCTTTACCGTGCTTCCGAGCTGCCGTTCCATCCCTAAGCAGATAACGCTTAAGGGTTCAGGCGGTTTTGCTACGTCCACCCGTAGGTACGAATAAACCTTCACTGCCTCAAGTGCGTTCCGGTGTTCGGCTTCTGCTGCATTGTGGACGCTGAGTCGTTTCTCGTAGTCCTCTATCAGTACATAAGTGCTGGCGATGAAAAGCGCGAGGCAGACGATTAACCCGATGAGTAGACGGAGGGAGAAGATGTTTTCTGTGAACTCTCTTTTGGCAATTATCCAGATGGGGGACATCTAAAAGCCTCTTGTATCACCTGACGAGCGTGGTTAGTTTCATCTTCAAAAATCGACCGAAGACTCGCCAGAGATGTCGCAATTGATTCCAGTGCCTCTACTTCTCGGATCCGAAGTTCAGTTTCCTCCGAGACGGCTAACTCAACCTGGTTTGCCTCAACCTGGTTTGCCTCAGCCTCTTTTGGCGCAAAGGAATCGACGGGAAAGGTACTGATGTATCGAGAACGTAAATGAATTTTGAGAGTCTCCTGTAACTCAATAATCTCTGGGTCATTCAGTGCCTTCTGAACCACACTGCGGTGTATACCAGTAGCCTCCGCGATCTGGTTCACAGACGGCTGCCTTAGTGACTCCTGTGCTATGCGTAATTTTTCCTCGTAAGAAATCAACATTTTTCATTGCCTCCATAGCATTTTATGCCATATTTTTCTATATTACGTTATTATATAATAGAAAATGTCAAATGTCAACAAAAAAGTTATATTTTCGTCAGATTACGCTAAATTTGGCAGTTTTTTTAGTATCAATGCCTGATAGCGGAACCCTTCCACAATTTTACGCTGTTGCTTACCTGCCCTAACACAATATTAAGATTGAATAGTCGCGAGCGAAACTCGCTCCTACAAGAAAACTGAATGCCTTTTCACAGCAATTTTTGTGACACCCGTTTCTGCAAAATGTGCTATAATGCGGCTATGAGGCAACGTGTTTAAGTCTCGGAAATAAAAAGCAGGGAGGGAATTCACAGATGAGTGAGAAAGAAAAACAAGCGTCTGAAGAGGGTTCGGCTGAAGAGAAAAATCCACCTACACCTGAAGATAACCTTTCGGTTACGCATCACAGCGTCACGATTAACAGCGAAGAGATTCGCTACACCGCGACGACAGGGACACTCGTGCTAAAAGAGGAAGTCGATAAAGAAGGCGAGAAGGCGAAAGCGTCGGTGTTTTTTATTGCGTATACCCGTGATGATGTAGAAAATATGTCCGAACGTCCAATAACTTTTTCGTTTAATGGGGGTCCTGGATCCTCGTCGGTATGGTTACATTTGGGTGTGTTGGGACCGCGGTGTGTGACACCCGATGACGATGGTGAATTACCACACCCGCCGTATCAACTCAAAAACAACGAATGCTCCATTTTAGACAAAACAGATCTGGTCTTCATTGATCCGGTGAGTACCGGCTTTAGCAGAGCGGTACCGGGGGAAGAGGCGAAGCAATTCCATGGATTCAAGAAGGATATTGAGTCTGTGGGCGATTTTATTCTGCTCTACCTGGGACGCTACAAACGCTGGGGTTCACCGAAGTTCCTAATCGGTGAAAGTTATGGAACGACGCGTGCGAGTGGACTCTCCGGTTACCTGCAGGAACGGCACGGCACCTATCTCAACGGTATTATGCTCGTCTCGGTTGTTCTGAATTTCCAGACAATTCGGTTCGCGCCGGGGAACGATCTACCCTATATCCTCTATTTGCCGACTTATGCAGCGACGGCACTTTATCACGGTAAATTGGAAGCGGATGTCCAACTTGAGTCGTTCATGGACGAGGTCCGAGCATTCGCTATGGGCGATTACACGACGGCTCTGATGCAAGGGAGCGCGTTACCGGCTGATCAACGCGCCAACATTACGCAACAACTCGCTAAATATACCGGACTCACCCCTGAATACATCGAGCAGACCGACTTGAGAATCAACATTATGCGTTTTTGTAAGGAGCTCCTCCGAGACGAAGGTCGGACGGTCGGACGGTTCGATAGTCGTTACAAAGGTATTGACCGAGATGCCGCAGGCGAGACGTTTGAATATGATCCGAGTTCTGCAGTCGTTCAAGGCGCATATACGGCAATGCTCAACTATTACGTCCGTGATGAGCTGGAATTTGCGTCTGACCTTCCGTATGAAATCTTGAGTAGACGTGTGCATCCGTGGGATTATGGCGACCATCAGAACGAGTACGTCAACGTTGCGGATACGCTTCGGAAGGCGATGACGACCAATCCTGCGCTAAAGGTTTTCGTTGCGAACGGGTACTACGATCTGGCAACGCCGTTTTTGGCATCGGAGTATACCTTCACACACCTTGGACTCGATAAATCCTTACAGGACAACATCTCAATGGCTTACTATCAGGCAGGGCACATGATGTACATCGATCAAGGGGAACTACAGAAGATGAAAAGAGACCTGGATGCATATCTTGATAGTGTGCTTTCGGGGGAGTAAGTTATGAGTTATCAGAGAGAATTTGAGAAGCGATTAGATGTTGCGGTTGTGGGTGTCGGTTCACACGGTTATCGGAATGTCCTACCGACAATGACTTTTCTTCCGGTCCGACTGAAAGCATTGTGCGATCTCGATATCGAACGTGCGCGTATCACTGCCAAACAGTACGGTGTTGATGCGTTTTATCCGAACATGGCGGAGATGTTTGAGAGCGAAGAATTGGACGCTGTTTTTCTATGTGCGCCGCCGCGTCTGCATCCTGAATTGACGTGTGAAGCACTGGATGCGGGGATGCATGTCTGGTTAGAAAAGCCACCTGGGATGTTTGCGGATGAAGTTTCGGAGATGATCGCCCACCGTAAGGATCGCGTCGTCGTCGTCGGATTCAAAAAGGCATTTATGCCGGCGACGCAGAAGATTATCGAGATTTTTGCAACAGAGGCATACGGTGCCTTACGTAGCATTTTAGGGGTCTATCCGATGACGATTGCGGGCGATGGTAGACGGGTGCTACGTGAGAAAGAGCATACCAATTGGCTTCAAAATGGGGTGCATCCGTTGTCGCTGCTTGTGGCGGTCGGTGGGAAGGTTGCCAATGTAACGGTTCATAGAAGCCAGCGGGGTGGCGGTGCGTGTATATTGGAATATGAGAGTGGGGTCCTCGGAAACTTCCATCTGGCGGATGGTGCCAGACACGGACAACCCTCGGAACTCTATCAATTCTTTGGTGACGGATGTCACGCTGAGATTCGGAATAGCACCCGTGTCTTACTCCAGCGCGGCGTGTCTCTTAATTATAGTGGTAGCACGAGTTATGTGCCTGAAGGCTTTGACAGTGGCGCGATCGTCTGGGAACCACAATTTAGCTTGGGAACCCTTGAAAACAAAGGGCTTTTTACTCAAGGCTTCTACCAAGAGATGCGGTATTTCTGTGATTGTATTCTGGAGGGCAAACCGGCAGAGCAAGGATCGCTTGAGTTTGCTTTGGAAGTGATGAAGGTTTACGAGGCAGGCCTCCGATCAGAAGGTGAGACCGTTGCCGTTTCATGAGGCGTTTGAAATAGGTAGCAAATGCTTTTGGTATGCTATTGGAGGAGAAATGTTAACCAAGCTAATTTGCCGCAATTTCAAAAACTTTGGCGAGATTGAGATTGAATTGGGGAACCCAGTTGTATTCATCGGTCCAAATAATTCAGGCAAGACAACAGCACTACAAGCACTCGCTCTGTGGGAAATCGGTCTCAAACGTTGGAACGAGAACCGGAAAGGGAAAACAAATCCTGAAAAGCGTCCGGGTGTGGTTATCAACCGACTCGACCTTATCTCTGTTCCTGTGCCGAATGCGCGATTGCTCTGGCGAGCTTTGCAAGTTCGTGACGTGAAAAGGGTTGAGGGTAGACAACGCACTCAAAATGTCCGTATAGACATCACTGTGAAGGGCGTTACCGCTAATAAAGCATGGCAATGTGGTTTCGAGTTTGATTATGCCAATCAGGAATCTTTTTACTGCCGCCCACTGAGAACATCAGAAATAGATGGGGAAGTATCCGCTCGAATGCCTGTCCCAGAAGAGACGGAACGCCTTTCTGTTGCCTTCCTGCCCCCGATGTCTGGACTCACCTCCAATGAAACACGACTCGATCAAGGTGCAATCAATGTCCGGATTGGAGAGGGACGGACAGCAGAAGTTTTGCGGAATCTCTGTTATCAAATTTCACAAGATGAAGAAAAATGGAAAGGGCTCTGCCAGCAAATCAACGCTCTGTTTGGCGTGCAACTTGAGAAACCGGATTATATTCCGGGACGTGGAGAGATCACGATGAGTTATCGGGAAGCGTCTAATGTATCTTTAGACCTTTCTTCATCGGGACGCGGTTTACAGCAAACGCTTCTACTACTTGCCTACATTGCTACACACCCGGGTTCTGTTCTATTACTTGACGAACCCGATGCACACCTTGAAATCCTTCGACAACGGCAGATTTATCAAGTACTTACAGACTTAGCAATGGAACACGGGAGCCAGATCGTTGCCGCCAGCCATTCCGAGGTTGTCCTCAGAGCAGCAGTAAAGCGTGACGATGCTGTTATCGCATTTCTTGGTAAGCCCCATCGTATTAACGATCGCGGCAGTCAATTGCTTAAATCGCTTATAGACTTTGATTTTGAACAGTATTACCAAGCACAGCAAAGGGGTTGGGTGCTTTATCTTGAAGGGTCCACAGATCTCTCAATCTTGCAAGCCTTTGCCGAGAAACTCAATCACCCGGCGCAAAAAATATTGAAAGCACCTTATACCTATGACATCAGCAATCGACAAGGAAAAGCGCATAAGCACTTTTATGCCTTACGCGAGGCAAAACCAGATCTGGTGGGATTCTGTCTCCTTGATCGAATTACTGGACAACTTCAGCAAGTTCCTGGATTAATAACCTATGCTTGGCAGCGGCGCGAGATTGAGAACTACATTGTCCCCACCCAAAAAGTGTTAATTGACTGGGCACGCAATGCAGCTGGAGGTCCTCTGTTCTCGGATATTTGGGCACCTACAATGAAGGAAATCATTACAGAAATTGAAAAAGCCCGAGCAGTGCTTCGTCAAGAATCGCCATGGTCTCCAGATATAAAAGTGACCGACGATTTCCTAGACCCACTTTTCGAGGCTTTCTTTGAAAAATTGGAATTACCAAATACCATGCGAAAGACGAATTATCACACTTTGGTTCAATATTTGTCAACAGATCAAATTGACCCGGAAGTCACCGAAGTGCTTGATGCTATCTTGGAAGTCGCCGACAAAGCGGTCCCGTTAAGTAACATGTAACCAATCAACTGGAGGAAAAACGTGGAATATAGAAGACTGGGGAAAAGTGGACTCAAGGTATCTGAAATCTGTTTAGGTACGATGACCTTCGGTCACGGTGCCGATGAAGCGGAGTCAACCCGCATGACCCATCTTGCTTGCGATGCGGGTGTGAACTTTTTTGATACCGCCAATTCCTATGCGGATGGTGAGTCTGAAGTTCTGCTGGGTAAAGCACTTAAAGGGAGACGACGGGGTGCGGTTGTCGCAACCAAGTTTAGCAATCCGATGGGTACCGGTCCTAACGACTCTGGCATGTCCCGCGTCCACATCATGCAGGCGATCGATGACAGTCTGAAACGCCTACAGATGGATTATGTAGATATTTACTATATTCACCACGTTGATATTCAAACCCCTTTAGAGGAAATGCTTCAGGCACTCGACGATCTCGTTCGCCAAGGGAAAGTCCGCTACACAGCGTGCAGCAACTACCAAGCGTGGCGACTCTCTGAAGCGTTATGGCTTAGCGATACGCACGGATGGACACGGTTTTCTTGTTATCAACCGCAATATAGCCTCGTTGTGCGGGATATAGAGCAGGAGCTGGTCCCGCTTTGCGAACTTAAAGGATTAGGGGTCGTTGTATGGAGTCCGTTAGCGGGTGGATTTCTCTCTGGTAAATATAAACCGGGGGAACGGACACAAGGTGGTACGCGATCCGAAGAGGGCTGGGCATACCCGGAACGCTACTTTGCAGATAACGCCGATGAGACGTTGCAGACCCTCTTCGACGTTTCTGACGAACTTGGACGCAGTCCCGCCCAAGTCGCGCTCCGGTGGGTGCTTGAACAACGCGCAATGACTTCTGTGATTGTCGGTGCCAGGCATACGGGGCATTTGCGTGATAACCTCGGTGCAGCGGGATGGTGTCTTGAAGGTGAGGCACTCCAAAAACTCAACGCAGTTTCACACCTGCCAGATCGGTACCCGGAAGCGATGGAAAAGAATATGCACGAACGACGGGATAGTGCCGTTGATATGCCGAGTTTGTAGACCTGTCCCTCAAAAAAGCGAACCTTTCTCTTTTAGATTTGACTAAATTAGCAAGATGGCACGTATACCAGCCAAATAATCTTCGGAGCGGAAGAAAAGGAAAATATAATTTAGCGTCTTACTATTATAAAGGGAGTAGCTATAATGGGAAAATGGAAACTTATTGCGATTGTTGGTGCAGCGGTGCTGGTTGTCGCAGTCGCGGTTGTCGTAGGACGCATGGTATTTGCCACCAAAGACGAAGCCGCCGGTACTGACGCGTCAGCAATCAAAACAGCAATGGTTGAACGCGGTGATATCGCAGTCACGATTGACGCAACAGGTACTATTAAACCGTTGAATATTGTTAAGGTTAGCTCGAAAGCGAGTGGAAAGATTTTAAAACTCAATGTTGATGCCGGTGATTATGTGGAAAAGGACGACATCATTGCGGTCATTGAAACGACCTACGTTCAAATTAGTCTGGAGCAGGCACAAGCGGATCTGAGATCCGCCCAAGCGCGCTTGCAACAGGCAGAAATCGACCTCCAACTCCAGAAAGAACAATCGGCAATCCAGATTCGTCAGGCACAAGAATCCCTGGTTGAAGCCAAACAACGCCTTGTTCAACTACAAGAAGAGATCCGCCTTGAGAAGATAGCAAATGCGCGCGGTGTCATGGATGCGGAAAACAGCCTTAATATCGCCAAGATTCGGTATAAATTGCTCACCTCCGATGAGGTGCGGGATGAAAATAGAAGACGCGCCCAAGCCTCCTTAGAACAGGAAAAGGCAAACTTAGACTTGGTGACTGCGGAGCATGAAAGGAACAAGACGCTTTATGAGAAAGAACTCATCTCCCAAGCTGCGTTAGAATCTTCAGAGGCACAACTGAAATCGGCACAGGCGCGGCACCGTTCTGCTGAAGAAAACCTGAAATTGGTAGAGGAGCCCGCCACTGAAGCCGAACTTGAATTGGGGCAAGCCGATATTAGAAAGGCGGAATTCAATCTTGAAATCGCTGAAGAACGCGTCGAAGCGGAAGCCACGCGAGATATGGATATTGAACTTCAGCAGCAACGGATTGTACAGAGTGAAGAAGCTTTGAAACTCGCAGAAGCGAATCGAAAACAGATTGAACGTAAGGAACGCGACTTGGAGACTGCACGCTCCTCTGTCACACGGAGTGAAACGCAGCTGGAACTTCGTCAAATCGAATATGACGATACCGTTATCAAAGCACCCATTTCTGGAACGATTCTTGAGAAATTGGTTGAAGAGGGACAGGTCATCACCTCACGTCTCTCCTCACTCGCCTCAGAAGAGGGGCAAACGCTTGTCACGATGGCAGATCTTGACACGGTTTATGTCGTAACGGAGGTTGATGAAACCGACATCGGTAAGGTAGAGATCGGGCAACCTGTGACAATTACCGTCGAAGCCTACCCCGACACACCGTTTCAGGGGGAAGTCTTGAAGATTGCGCCGCAAGGCCAAGCGATTCAGAACGTGACGACGTTTGAAGTGACCTCCGAGTTGAAAAACGTGGAAGCGACAAGCACACGGCAAGGCATAGGCAGGGGTGCTGGTAGATGGCAAGGACAAGGTGGGGGTGCCCGTCCAGACTTCGCAAATATGACTGAGGAAGAGCGTGAACGTTTTCGTGCGATGCGCCAACAACGTCAGGCAGAGGGTGGTACTGGTGAAGGAGCAAGACCGGACTCGCAAGAAACACCGACGCAAGCGGCCGCGACAGAGAATGAACCCGTTGCTCAAGCGGAAGAAGAAACCGATGGAGACGATTGGGGTGGACTTTTCGGCGGCTTTTTTGCGGAAGCACCGGCTGAAGAGGCACCGACGCAACCCGAACCCGCAGCGGAAACTGAAGATGCCAAGATACCCTTCCTTAAGCCGGGTATGAATGCCACCGTCCAGATCTCGGCTGTAAATAAAATGGGGATTCTCACGCTACCCACGGAAGCAGTCCTCGATATGCGAGGCAGAAAAATGGTTAGGATTATCGGGGCAGACGGACAACCCGGTCGACCGCAGCCGGTCGTGACGGGTGTGAACAGTTTTGATAAGATTGAAATTGTCTCTGGACTTGCTGAAGGCGATACCGTTGTAATCGGGGGTGCGGGACCTGGCGGTGGCGGTGGTGAAGACTGGCGGCGACGCATGATGCAGAATCCGGCTTCCACAATGCGCCGAATGGGTGGCGGCGGTGGCCGCGGAGGACGATAGGTTTATCAATCGGCTTGCTGGTGTAGTTAGTGAAGTAAAAACACATTTGGCAAGGTCCGGTGCGGTTGCAAACCGTACCTACCGCGGTCAGAGGCATAGGAGGAAATACTATGAGTATATTAGAGAGTCTTACAAACGCATTAAGTGCCTTGTTGGCTAACAAACTTCGGTCTATGTTAACGATGTTGGGGGTCATCATCGGTGTCGGTGCGATTATAACGACGACTTCCATTGGAGAAGGTGCGAAAGCCGATATTACAGAACGGATTCAGACATTGGGTGCGAACATCCTCGCTGTCCGACCTGGGCAGAGCATGTTTCGTGGACGTGGGTCTGCGGATGCACGTAAAAGCCTGACTGTCAAAGACATGGAAGCATTAGAGGCACGCGGACAGACGTTTAGTTATGTCACCCCTGAAGTTAGCAGCCGCGCACAAGTGAAATATTTGAGTAGAAACACAAATACGACCATCGTTGGCACCTCGCCAGCGTATCTCGTCACAGCAAATTTTACGGTTGAAAACGGACGCTTTTTTTCAGATAGTGAGATCCGATACCGTGAACGTGTCTGTGTGCTTGGCAAAACCGTTGTTGATAACCTCTTTGAAACTGTGGACCCCGTTGGTAAAACTGTGAAAATTAAGAATGTCAGTTTCCACGTCGTCGGAGTCATGAAGGAAAAAGGGGCAAGCGGATGGCGGAACCCAGATGACCAGATTTTCATTCCTTATACGACCGCTATGAAACGGGTTTTCGGAGAGGAGTATCTATCAAGTATTAGTATACAAGCCAACAGTGATAAACTTATCGAAGCAGCAGAAACTGAGGTAACAGAGCTCCTCCGAAAACAGCATGAGATTCCAATAAACAAAGAACTTGACTTCCATATACGCAACCAAGCGGAATTCATGGAAACGCTTGAAGAATCGAGTCAGTCGTTTACAAATATGATTTTGGGTATCGCTGTTGTTTCGCTTGTTGTCGGGGGTATCGGTATTATGAATATCATGCTCGTCTCAGTGACGGAACGGACGAAAGAGATTGGGCTTCGGAAAGCCGTCGGTGCACAGCGTTCAGACATCCTTGTTCAATTCCTCGTCGAATCTACGACGCTTGCCCTTGTCGGTGGGATCGTCGGGATCGGTGTAGGAATAGCCGGTGCAGAAATGGTGCCTTCGCTTTGGGGATGGAAAACGGTGATCCCGGTGATGTATGCAATTGTCTCTTTTATCGTCAGTGCGTTGGTAGGCATCTTTTTCGGGGCATATCCGGCGTGGAAAGCGTCGAAACTCCATCCGATTGATGCGCTTAGACATGAATAGCGGTCAACGGTTTAATCAAACTCACGTACTAAGAAGGAATCACTATGGAACAAATAGCAGTTATCGCGGGTGTGGGCCCCGGTTTAGGGGCTGCCCTCGCCCGTAAATTCGTAAAGGAAGGGTGCGACGTAGCCCTCCTGTCACGCTCATCCCCGTACATTAAAAATCTCTCCACACGGTTGGCAGAATCCGGTCGGAAAGCCATACCGATCCCAACAGATATTGCAGACCCTGAACAGGTTGCGGAAAGTTTTGCCCGGATTCGAGAAGAGCTCGGCGATCCGGATATCCTTGTGAACCACGCAGCAAACGCCGCTTGGGGAAGTTTCGCGGACCTCACACCTGAAGCGTTTGAAGGTGCATGGCGCGTCTGCACGCTCGGCGGCTTTCTCTGTTCAAAGCAGGTTGTACCGGGGATGCTACGGAAAGGTGGCGGGAATATTCTATTTACCGGCGCAACGTCTGCCGTCCGTGGTAGAGCGGGGGCATTGGCGTTCAGCAGTGCAAAGTTCGCCACACGCGGTTTAGCCTCGGCACTTGCCCGTGAAGTCGGTCCGCACGGCATTCATGTCTCGCATATTATTGTTGATGGTGTTATTGACACACCAGGGGTACGGCAACGTTTTAAACTCCGAGAAAACGAACCGCTGCTTGAACCGGATGCGATTGCGGATACCTATTGGGCTTTGATACAGCAGGAACGGAGTTCATGGACTTTTGAGGTGGATGTCCGTCCGTATAACGAGGAATTTTTCACATAAAAGGAAGATCGGTGCGGTTTGTAACCGCACCGACCCGGACTGGGAACACTGGGTCACCTAAAACGTGCTTTCTTTTGAGGTTAAGGGACACCAGCGCGTGGTTTCAAGGTGGTGGAGTAGAATTGCCTTCGCTGCGGGTGTTCCGATACGATAAAGCGCGTGCACGGCATCTCCACGCACGTAACGATTCTCATCGAAGAGGACATTCTGCAACCCTTCAACCGCTCCGGGTGCGTCTTTCCCGATTCGCGCCAAGGCGAAAACTGAATTCCGACGAACGCCTGGGTTTTCATCTTCCAGTGCTTTCACAATCGCAGGAACGGCGATGGTACTCGTCTGGCTTGTTGTGCCCAATGCCTCGATTGTCCGAGCACGGACATTACCTGAAGGGTCTTTAAGTGTTTCGATGAGTGCTGGCACCGCCGGTTCCGCTTTGGTCCCCAAATCACCGAGTGCCTCCGCTGCGTTACTACGAACGTATTCACAAGAATCTTTCAATGCCTCACGCAAGCGTTCAACTGCCGGAGTTCCGACTGCGTTGAGGGCATAACAAGCGTTTCGGCGCGTCATCTCCGATTCATCTTGTAAACACTGCACCAACGCAGGCACCGCCGCCTCGCCAAACCCAGGTAATTCATAAGCAGCCCGTAATCCTACCGATTCTGATGTACCGTTGAGCGCACTGATTAAACCAGAGAGTGATTCACCATTCGATGTCCCGTGCGTGTCGTTATCTTCTATTCCGCGATGCCAGTCCCAAAGGTGTCGGAACATTTCCTGATGCTCGGTTGGTCCCACGTGTGTGCCGTTTGCCCACTCTGTTTCTTTGTTTGCCCAGGTGGGTTCTTGAGGTTCCGACATCCGGGTATAGAGAAATTTCATCATGTAGCGTCTCTTTTCGCTACCGTTAGGCATGGCACGATGCCAGAGGTCGTAGTTTGCGAAGGCGACTGTTCCGGCTTTGCCAACGATAGGCTGTTCGGATGAGATTTCCGCGCCTTCACGGGTGCTATAGTAGTGACTCATCGGCACGACACCCGTCGGACCGAGTTCTAAGGGGGTATCTTGCGGATAATAAAAGACGAGTAACCTACGTGTATGATGCGACCAACGTTTTCCACCATCTTGGTGCAGCCCTTGCCCCTTGCTACCGGGTGGATTATAGTGGGGATGGCGATGCGGTTGCATGTAGTAATCCGCGCCCAGTAGGCTTGTCAAGGCACCTTTAACGTTTGGGTCGTCAAGCACTTTCTGAATTTCAGGTATCCGCGGCACAAGATTATTACCGGGATTGCCTTCTTTATCGAAGACGGTCATCGTTTTCTCATAGATTGCATCGTGAAACTGTGCGGGCAGATCGGTTGTAACGGTGACGTAACCGTTCACGATAAAATGCCGCATTTGCGCATCTGTTAAAAGGTGTTCTGCCATTTCTTGATCCCTCCTCTTTTTTGAGACTTGCTATAATTTCATCGCATTATTTCATTGGGGTCTATTCTCAAGCAACTCTATTGAAAACTTAAAACCGAGCCCATGTAGAATCGCACCGATTGTGTTGAATTGCAGCGTCCCATTTTCTGATAACACTTTGTAAAGACTCTGATGACTCAGTTGGACACGCGCTGCTAACTTTGATAAACCACCTTGGGCGTTTGCGACATCTTTGACTGCAAGCAAAAATGCTTCAATGTTACCATCCTCCTCATACTCCTCAAGTGCCACGGCAAGATACTCCTTTGCATACGCCGAATCTTCCAATCTTGCCTTGAGACTCTCTTCGTAGTTCCTGCATTCCCTCATCTGTATATCCATGAAACAATTATACACCAGAAACGAAAAGTTTTCAAGAAAGAGACCCATCTAAAGAAATTTTCTCACCAAATCCAGAATTGTGGTAGAATAGTTAAAATTAAAGCAAATCTTAACACAGGATACGAACTTGGAGGTTTTAGGATGGGACTGAGTTTTGAAAAATCATTGGCCTGGCAGCAGCGCGCCAGAGCTGCGCTGGTCGGTGGTGGGCAACCGCATAAGCAGAGCCAACCGCCGAGACCGGTTATGATTGCGGGCGCGAAAGGTGCACATTTTTGGGATGCCGACGGGAACGACTACATCGATTATCTGATGGGATACGGACCGATGATCCTTGGACACGCCTATCCTACCGTGATTGAGACGGTTAGAAAATATCTCGTTGAACGCGGTAACGTTTACAATTTCGGACATACGCTTGAGGTGGAACTTGCCGAAAAATTGGTTGAGATTATCCCATCGGCTGACAAGGTTGGCTATTTTGTTGGCGGTTCAGATGCCACGACGGGTGCGATTAAGTTCGCACGGGCATATACGGGTAGAGAAAAGATAATTCGTTCAGGTTATCACGGATGGCACGATTGGTGTAGCCACGCCCGCGGACACCTGCCGAGCGCTGCTGCCTCTACACTCAGTGTTGATTTCAATGATCTTGAAGGACTCGCTGACCTCTTTAAAGCGCATCCTGACGAGATCGCGTGTCTGATTATGGAACCCTCTGGGCACGACCTTCCGAAAGATAACTTCCTTGAAGAGGCAAAGAAGTTGGTGAATGCTAACGGCGCGTTAATGATTTTCGATGAAGTCAAAACGGGATTCCGCTACGCTTTGGGCGGTGCACAGGAATACTTCGGGGTCACCCCTGACATGTCGGTTTTCGGAAAAGCACTCGCTAACGGTTTTGCGACTGCTGTCGTTGTGGGTAAAAAAGAGATTATGGACGAAGTCGGCGATGTCTGGGTAGCCGCGACCTTCCACGGAGAGGTCTCCCTTGTTGCCGCTGCAATGGCTACGATCGCAGAACTTGAGGCAAAAGACGGTGTGGCATTCATGTGGAAACAGGGACAGAAACTCCTCGATGGCTACAAGGAGATGGTAGCACGACTTGGTATTGAGAACGCCCAGATTGGTGGTATCGGTCCGATGCCATACTTCGGATTGAACACCGATAGCAGCGATGAACGCCAACAACGTTTCCATAAAACCTTCTATGAAGCGACCTTAGACGGCGGTTTGTACCTACCGGAAGGACACATCTGGTTTATGTCAATGTCGCATACCGATGAAGACATTGCGAAGACGCTTACGGTTTCTGAAGATGCCCTTAAACGCGCCAAAACCGCATAGGATAGGTAAAAAAAATGGCAAAAGTTATACATCACAGCGAACCCTTCATTGTTGATAAAAATCTCGGTTCTGCGCTCAACCTTGAGAACGCGCAACTCACTGCAACAACCTCTGACGGCACCCCCGTTGTCGCGCCGACGCAAGAGCAGAAATATCTTTTTGATATGCGGGGCTGGCTCTTAGTCCCCGGCGTACTGTCAGGTGATGAACTTGCGGAGATGCAGGAATTCGGTCATCGACTCCGCCAGGATCCAGCGTCGATCCCAGCACATGAGCGTTCTCCGCTTGGCGGTCCCTTGCAACGCCTATCGGACCATCCAAACGTTGTCGGCTTCCTCAACGAGTTTCTCGCCCACCCTGCGCTATCGGGTCAGGAATGCTACGGGTTCCGGATGGAGTCGTGTAGTCTGTTTTATCGTACTGTCGGTGATGGCAATTTTGGACCCCACAACGGAAACGGGATGCTCCGTTTTCCGGGGGACTCTCACCTCTACCGGTGCATCCCAGGCAAGGCACACAGCGGGTTAACCCGTGTTGTTTGGGAATTGAATCCGGTAAAATACCGACAAGGTGGCACGCTATTTATTACAGCAAGCCATAAGGCAGTCTACACAGCACCGGACACAATCCAGAGTCCAGATTCCCCTATCTGGGATACGTACGAGTGTCCTGCCGGCTCCCTACTGTTTTTCACGGAAGCACTGACGCATAGCACCCATCAATGGACGAATGCAGATAACGATCGGCTGGCTATTTTCAGTTGTTACAACACGGTGAATAGCAAATGGCACGACTGGGATCCGCACCCGAAACTGTTAGCGGAAATGCCTGCGAAACGGCAGACGCTCTTCCGTCCAGTCCGAGCGGCGAATAATTTGATTGGGGAGACTTATCGGCATTAGTGGCAATCGGCTGTCAGCAATCGGCTATCGGTAATAACCTACGATGCAATATCTTTGCCGATAGCCGATAGCGATTTATCTCTATGAAGCCGCTTGTTTTGTTTTTCGATACCTGAAATACGTCCACACGCCAGAGGCGATTAGAATTACAACGACAACAGCGAGACCGATATTGAAAAGATAACGCGAACGATTGAGTTGCCAGAGGCGTTGGCTCGCCAGTTTTGCAGCGGGTGTTCCCTTTCGCGCCTTCGCTTTTAACTCTTGCCAATACCTTTTTGCGAGGTCTGGTTGTCCGTGCTGTTCGGCGAGTTTCGCCGTAACAATCAGTGTGTTAACATCGTGAACGTCTTGTTTGTCGAGCGCATCCGCGAAAGAACTGAGCAGTAAAACCGTTAACTCTGGGGACATCTGCGGGAAATCCGTGGTCCCTTCAATCCCGTTCTGGAAGGCGATAATCGCGCCCTGATGGTCATTCTGATCAAAAGCGATCTGTGCGATTTCAAACCACGTCCGTTTAACAAGTTGAATAGCGTGTTCTATATCGGTATAGCCATCGAACGTAAAAGTAACGGCTTCATAATTTAGGTCGCCGCGTTTTGCGTGAATCGTGTAAGTTTCACCGAGTGTGAGTGAACCCGAATCCTTCCAATCGTCAAAGCGGTAGACACCATCTGCTTCGAGCGTCTGCTGATGTGTTGTTCCACCAATCCAAACGATTGTCCCAGCGACCGATTGCCCCTCCACGCCTGCGACAGTGCCATGTACAGCAATAGGCTGGAGCACCCATCCCATGCGGACAGACTCGCCGAGCACCAATTGCAATTCGGCAGTTTTTGGGAGCGGGATGTGATAACCAGGTTTCTTAACCGACACTGTGGAAGTGCCTTGTTGCAAGTTCTCCGTGACGAGTGCCGGTGTCGTTCCAACATCTACATCGTTAATAGAAATTTGTGCACCATCAGGGAAGGTCTCAATTTTAATCGCAGGACTGAGTTTGAGGAGTGCCTCCTCAACATCACCCGTTGGTGCAAGCACACCGTTAGGGAGGACCTCATCTGTCCGGAACAATTCAAACGCCTCAACGATACTGATCTGCCTGTTCTCATTCGTATCGGTTGTGTCTGCAGCGAGTGCATCATTGAGGACCCGAAGGGCTCTTGTAGCATCCGTTTGTGATGCCAATTGAATCACATTTAGGGCAGCACTTCCGAGGATCTCACGGTTGGCATAGTAAGTGTTTAAGTCTGTATCATCACTATAGCCATCAAGCACAACAATTGCGCGACCGCTGAAAGACTCCCTAAACCACTGATTAAGCACTGCATCTTGAATGGTTTGGGTATCACCTGGGATTAGCAGATGCATGGCATTCGGGCGTCTGTGCTTGATAACCATCCCATGGTATAAAAAGATTAACGTTGCATCCGGCTGCACTTGCTGCCCGACTTCTTGCAGCGAAGCGTAAATCTCTTGCGTGGTAACAACATCGCCTTCAAGACGATGGATCTGCTCACTCGGCACCTTTCCGCGCGTTGTTAGGAGTTCAGTCAGCGAATTCAACTGTTCATGTGCGCGAGCATCCGGGGTTGCATCCACAATCAACCAGTGCACACCAGAATCGACCGAAAACACTGGCACTGATACGGTCATAACGAGTGCGACCGAGATAGACATAAGGATGAAAATAGTGTTGGGTTTTGGCATAAATTCTGTCCGTAAGTTGCGTTTGGAATTCGTTTAAGAGATTAGTTTAACAAAAATCGTGAACGATTTCAAGAAAAAAGAACTATATTAGATGTTAAAATGTCTAAACGTTTAGCGGAAAACTGCGTCAAAAGATTATAGGTTAAGGTTTCTTGGTGCAGCTTGCAAGTTTCTAAAATTTACTGTTAAAAGTTAAGCGTCTGTATAGGATTAAGGAGTTGTTAATGATTCACGGGAAAACTAAATTCACTGTTTTGTCAAAGTTCGCGGGTACTCAAAACCCATTGCTAAAAATCATCTTAATTGCTCAATTTGCAGTGGTTCTCTGTGTAGGCGCGCAAGAACCGGGAGGTGAAATTGATTTATCACAACCTCTGACCCTTGAGCAGTGCATTCAAATAGGTTTGGAAAGAGCGACAAGCATGCGGAATGCGCGCTTGAACCTTGCGATCCAAGAACTTCGTGTGAAGACCGCACGCGCCGACTATTTTCCACAAATCTTTGCTACCGGTAGTTACGATTTTTCTGACCGGATTGATTTCGGATTTGAACCCGAAAATTATAATTTGGGGCTACGCGGACAATATACAATTTGGGATAACGGTCAACGCGAAGGCGGGTTCGCCCAAGCGAAAGAGAATTTAAACGCCACAATCAGCCGCAATGAAAGCACTAAACAAGGCTTAATTCTTGATATTACCCAGGCTTACTACGATGTTCTCCAATCACAGGAACTCGTCAGTGTAAGTGAGCAAATCCTGGCGAGGTCTCAAGAGAATACACGACGCACGCGAGATTTCGTAGAGGCGGGTTCACTCATCCCCGCAGATGTCGCGACTGCTGAAGTTCGCGAAGCAAACGACCAATTAAGTTTGCTAAACAACCAAAATTCACTTCAAATTGCACAGGCAACGCTGCCACGACTCCTCGGGTTGGACCCAGGCGTGCTGCTCACCGTTGCGGTTGATGAAGCATATCAATTGTATCAAGACCGAGGCACCATTGAACGGATAGAAACGCCGGTTGAAGAAGCCATCCAGACAGCACTCGACAATCGTCCAGAGTTCCAAGAACTTCAGGCACAATTAAGAGTGCAAGAATGGAGTCTAACCTTGGCAAAATTACAGCGATGGCCCCAGTTGAATGCGGATGCCAGTTACGATGTGAATCTTGACGATTATCTCCGCGAGCGCGAGAATTTCTCCGACTTTCGGAGTTGGAGCATCGGTGCCTCACTCAACTTTACACTTTTTGATGGGGGTATCTTAGGCAATCGTGTCAAAGAATTAACCATGCAGTTAGAGCAGACCCGTGAAAACGCGAGCGACTTGGAACGGAATGTGGCACTCGCTGTCAGACAAACGTACCTCAATCTGAAACGGAGTGAAACCTCGCTTGACATTTCCAAAGCGCAGGTTAATAATGCACAACTGAGTTTGGATGTGATTCAAGGGCGTTTTGATGTAGACAAAGCAATTCTACTTGAGTTGCTCGATGCGCAAACAAGTTATGCCCAAGCGTTGACGAATCAGGTGAATGCTTTCTACGATTACAAGATTGCACAAACCCGTCTGCAAGACGCAATGGGAGTTTTACAATAGCCATGAAGAATCGAAAAAAGTGGTTCATTATTGGGGCGATTGCCGTTGTTGTTATCGCCGTTGGGGCAATCGGCGCGACCCGGATGAATTTCAGCTTCGGTCAAGAAAAAAAGGACGAAGAGGTTAAACAAGAGGTTGTCCGGCGTGGGGAATTCCGCGTGAGAGTGCGCGAATCGGGCAATCTACGTTCTTTCCTTGAGGTGGATGTCCGCTCAAATGTTGAGGGTGAGATCATCAAAATCCTCGTTGACGAAGGACAAAAAGTTGAAGTGGGAGATCCTCTCCTCCGCATTGATGATGAACAAATTTTAGAGCAAAAGAAGCAAGCAGAGGCAAATCTCGAAGCCCGCGATGCTGAACTCAAACGCGCGGAACTCCAGATTCAGATCACTGACAAACAACAAGATAGCAATCTCGCACAAGCACGAAATTCGGTACTTAAGGCACAAGCGACTTTAGATTCATTTGTCGCCACAACGCAGCAACGGATAACGGAGGCAGAAACACTCGTCGCTACAACCCAAAATTCTCTGAATCAGGATATTATCGGTCTGAAACAAGCAGAGATTGCATTAGGACAGGCAAAACTGACGCTTGAACGGGCAAAGACAACAGTTGAATCGGCTAAAATCTCCTACGAGACAACAGAATCAGAACACGAACGAAACAAGGAACTGTTCGACAAACAACTCATTTCAAAACAGGCGTTAGAAGACTCACAAAAGCAATTGATCATCGCCAAATCAAATTATGAGACCTCCGAAAAAGAGGTAGAATCACAACTCGAAACCATAAAATCCCAAGACGAAAACATCAAAGCAATGGAGCAGGCGATCGAGAGCAGGCGATCGACGCTTGATTTAAATAAAAAAAATATTGAAACCCTCAAAGATTCGTTAGATGCCCAACGTAAGCAGTATCAAGCAGAACTTGAGGACGCGCAGACCCGCCTTGATCAGATACAAGAAACAATAGAAGAACAAAAAGCATTGGCGAAACACGCGAGGGTCGGGGCAGAGGCAAGTCGACTTGAAGCAGAAAGCCGACTTAAGTCGCAAGAGGAGCGGTACAACTGGACAACCGTCACCGCGCCTATCTCTGGTACGATTACACGCCTCATCGTAGAAGAGGGCGAAATTATCACTTCGGGACGTTCCGCCTTCTCACGCGGGGACCCAATCATGCGGATCGCCGATCTCAATCAGATGATCGTCAGAACACAAATCAATCAAGTAGAGATTGGAAAAATAGAGTTAGGACAACGTGCTGAAATCAGCGTTGATAGCTACCCGAATCGTATCTTTCCGGGTAGGGTGAGTGAAATCTCACCGAGCGCGACACCGCGAGGTCCACAGAACCAGAGTTCTGTGATTACATTTGAGGTAGATGTAGAAGTAACTGGTTCACCGCGGGAACTACTCCCTGGTATGTCCGCTGATGTTGACATCATTGTGTTTGAAGAGTCGGATATCCTGCAACTCCCGATACCCTCGGTATTAAGCCCTGAAATTTTCACTGTCAAAGCAAAGGTCAATCCGAGTGATTTGGAACGCTTTCGAGCAGGGCAGGAGCTCAAAATTCGGAGTCTGGTCGGAAAAGAGTTCACTGGAAGTGTTGGTAAAATTTCACCGGAGCAGGATCGCGGGAATCTCGAAATCTTACTTGAAGGTGACCAGAAAGGCTTGCGGACGGGTCCAATAGAGATCAGCATTATGATTGCCGATGGAAATGTCCTCTCTGGTATAGAAGCCGAAGTGAGTAGTGAACGCCAGTACTTTGTTATGTTAGACACTGGTGAATCTGAGAAAAACAAAAACGAAGAAAAAGGGGTCAAGACCCATATTGCAATTGGACAACGCAATAACACACACTTTCAAATCACTGGCGGTCTGAAAGAAGGTGATCGCGTTTTTGTGCCTTCCATGCAAGAATTAACAAAAGGTGAAAAAACTTCGGACGATGAAGAAGACAAGTAAAACCTGCATGTCAGCAATGCTAAGGAGGATAGATCGTGTTAATAGATGTAAAGGATCTGACAAAAGTTTACCAAATGGGTGATGTCCAGGTGCACGCCTTGCGAGGCGTGACCTTCACAGTAACATCCGGTGAATTCATTGCGATTATGGGACCCTCGGGTTCAGGAAAATCGACGATGATGGATATTCTCGGATGCCTTGCGACACCGACATCGGGTGAGTACTTCCTCGAAGGCGAAGAGGTGGGCAAACTTTCGGACAATCGTCTGGCAGACATCCGAAATAAGAAGATCGGTTTTGTGTTTCAGTCGTTTAACTTACTGCCACGGACGAGCGCGCTCAACAACGTTGAACTGCCCCTCATCTACTCCGGTTTGGGCAGGAAGGAGCGGAAACGGCGGGCATTTGAAGCCTTAGAGGCAGTCGGCTTAGCGGATCGCGTGGATCACAAGTCAACGGAGTTATCGGGTGGACAGATCCAACGTGTTGCGATTGCGCGCGCCTTAGTCAACAGCCCGTCGATGATCTTCGCCGATGAACCGACGGGTAATTTAGATACCCGCTCTGGTACTGAAATTATGGCGATCTTCAACCGACTTAACGACGAAGGCAACACTATCATTATGGTGACACACGAACCCGAAGTCGCGGAACATGCGAAACGTGTGTTGCATATCCGAGACGGTTTAATCGAGCGAGATGTCAAGAAAAATGGACATAATGGCACGGATGCCGAATAGATGCACTTCAATGGGCGTGCTTTTCAAGCGCGCCCAAATTCGTATAGATAATACTCACCAGTCGCGCCTATAAGCCTATCAAAACCCGATCCAACTATGCACCATGTTAGAATTACCACGCCGTCCCGGTTACATTTTTCTCTGCTTGATTTGAACGGTGCGCTGGGACGTATTGATGGCGGTTTCGGTTTAGCGATTACCGATCCACATTTTCAAATCGTCGCTGAACAGGCAACTGTCATTGATGTCGCTGCTTCTGTATACCGCGATCGCGCATACGCTGCTCTCGAACGCCTCCAAAAAATCCATCCATTTCCCGGTATTAAATTAACGCTTGAAACCGAAATCCCGATGCATTGTGGCTTCGGGTCGGGCACACAACTCGCCCTGGGTGTCGCACAAGCCGCGAATGTCTTGTATGAACTCGGTTTGGAGGTTCAAGAACTGGCGCGAATCGTCGGACGCGGTGGCACTTCAGGCATCGGGATCGCAGCGTTCGACACAGGCGGCTTTATCGTAGATGGCGGACATCGTTTCCCAGATCAAAAGTCTTCCTTCCTGCCTTCTTCTGCCGTGGGTGATATTCCACCCCCTCCTATCCTCTTGCGTTACCCATTTCCAGAGTCACCGATGCTGATTGTGATGCCGAACTGTTCGAGGATTTACGGCGAGGCAGAGATAGAATTGTTCCAGACGCTGTGCCCACAACCCGAATGGATTGCTCAAAAACTATCCCATATCCTCCTCCTCCAAATACTCCCTGCTCTCATCGAAGCGGATATGTCTAACTTCGGCAACGCTTTAAATCGTATCCAGCAATTTGGATGGAAGCGGGTAGAAATTGACGCGCAAGGTGATGAGTTGCAACGCACACTCGATTTCTTAAGCACGACTGGTGCCTTCGGTGCTGGCGTTAGCAGTTGGGGACCCGCGATTTGTGTATTAGGCGAGGAAATTGGGGAACTGAAGCGGGAGACGGAGGCATTCCTGAAAACGCTTCCCAATGGGGGTTCATGTTTTATTACGCGAGCGAACAATTCAGGTGCCAGCGTTATATTAGATTAAAAACAGAAACGGGCAGATGTAGCAACCTACCCGTCTGTCTTAGCCTTTGCTTGGGGAATAATAGGGATTATCCCCAGCAGCATGGTCTGTCGTATCAACAACATGCTTAATTTCAGGGAAAACTTCCTGAATCATGGCTTCAATGCCGTGTTTGAGGGTGACATTCGCCATCCCACAGCCTTGACAGCCACCGCCCATGTGAATATAGATAGAGTCCTCCTCAACGTTCAAGAGCTCTATCTGTCCGCCGTGTGCAGCGACTGCTGGGTTGATCCGTTCGTCAATAAGTTTTTGAATCTCCTGCGCTTTGGGATTGTCCCACGTCGGCGTGTTGGGATTCTCAATGTTAAAGCCACTGGAATTTAGGTCCTCAACATAATCAATAACCGCCCCTTTGAGATCAGGCGCACTTTCTGCATCGACGAGGACTTTAAAATTCTCACATTCGACGATAATATCGCCGTCTTGAACTTCGGTGGCTAAGCCGAGGCTGTACTGGAAAGCGGTAGCGGTTCTACCTTGGATCCCAATCCGTAGCCCTTGAACTTCAACCTCCTCAGTTTGTATAACTGCGTGAATTTTCTCTTGTGCGGTTTCCGTAACTTCAAGCAAAGGGGTTTCGGTTCCCGTGAACTTCTTCAAGAAATTCTTCATAGTCGCCTTCCGTGATTATTTATGCGGCTCTGGAGGACGCAGATCGCAATTCACTCATCTCTTCATATTGAAATTCGCTCATTTCTTTATAAAGATTATTCAACCGTTTGAGTGCGTCTATTTCAAGCTGGCGGACTCGTTCCCGAGTCACCTTCAAGGCAACCCCAATTTCTCGGAGCGTTTTCCGTTCTCCGTCCTCAAGTCCAAAACGCATCCTCAGGACTGTCTGCTCGCGTTCCGGTAACTTGTCAAGAAATTGAGCGATCAGATCGGCGTTAATTAATTCAGCGATGGGCCCTTCTTCGCCACTGGTCGTGGGGTCCTCGATTAAATCACCTAACGTTGAAGCGGAACGTTCATCACTGAGCGGCAGATCCATAGAAATGGCATCAGCG
Source organism: Candidatus Poribacteria bacterium (assembly GCA_022827625.1). GTDB lineage: Bacteria > Poribacteria > WGA-4E > WGA-4E > WGA-3G > WGA-3G. The sequence goes on from JAJEIE010000038.1 coordinate 33,816, forward strand.
TTAAAGGTAAGAATCTCTTCAACCTGATTAACTGTAAGGTCCAAAGCCTCGGCTATCTCATCGCGTCTGGGTTCACGTTGCAACTCTTGGCACAACGTTGCATAAATAGAATCAAATTTATTCATCTTCGCGACGATATAGGAAGGTAATCGAATCGAACGAGAGAAATTATCAAGCGTGCGCATAATCGCCTGCTTAATCCACCAGATAGCATAAGTGCTGAATTTAAACCCTTTCCGATAATCAAATTTGCTTGCCGCCTTAATGAGTCCGATATTTCCTTCCTGAATCAAATCTTCAAGTGGGACATTGTGGCCCTGGTACTTAACGGCAATAGAAATAACGAGCCGTAGATTGGCTTGGACTAATTCATCGCGCGCGCTGTGCGCTTCGATCTCAGCAACTTCAATTCGCTCCACCAGCTCTCTTTTCTGCTCGTCCGGTAACGTATCAGATTGCACGAGAATGTTTAGGAGTTCACCCACCAAGGTATTGCGTGCGTCACTACCACCGGGTTCAATCTGCTTCGCCAGCTCCTCTTTTCTCTCAAGAGACAACAAGTTGTTTTCCGATAGTGTTTTCAACAATTCATCGACTGCTTCTCGCGGTTCGTCCTCGCTGGCTCTCATCTGTTCCACCAGTTCCACTTTGACCTTGGGAGATAATAGTTCAACTTTTACTAATACTTCCAGTAGTTCGTCCAGTGGTTGTGCCTCGGCGGCTTCAATCCGTTTCGCTAATTCAACTTCTTCTTCTCGTGACAACAGGCGATGACCTGCTACGCTTCGGAGCCAACTTGTTAGTGCCGTCCGATCGCTGCCCTTAGAATTTTCAGAATACTCTGTCTCGTCCATTGGAAACGCCGGATCTATATAAGATTCAACATTTCCTATATTAGCTGTTTCACCGAAATACTCGGCTTCCATTGTTCTCCTCTCCTTATCCATAGATTTTGATAACAAAGATTATGATACATTCTTTTTAAACGCTTTGTCAAGCAAAATGTTTAAAAAAAATGAAATATTGCGAAAAAAAAGCGTATGACCCTATAATTTATTCAAATTCATCCATAATTTGTCTTCATTTCATACGTTGAAAATTATAGCCGCAGCAAACTATGTAGCATGCCCGACCAGTAACACCGCTGCGGGAAACGAAGTGGCAGCGGCTTTTTCAAAGGCTTTACTGACACACGAAATATCGTTATCTGTCTCCAGCATCTCGTAAGGCAAATTCCACGCCTTGAGCGTCGGCTCAAGAAAGGTCGCTACAGAATCGACCCAATTCCCTTTTGCGTCGCGGTTGTGATACCCCCGATAGCCAATAAAGATGACTACCGGTACTCGCATGTTAACGACTGTACCCCGGATAGCATCACCGGACTCCAGAAAACCCGTGTTTTGGATGATGATGACGGGTTTCTTACCACCGACGTATAACCCGGATGCAATAGCAAATGCCTCACCCTCACGGGTTACGGTGATGACCTCGATATCAGATTCTGCCCGCAAAATTTCATACATCCGGGCGCTCCCGTTATCGGGAACGCCTATGGCATGGGTGATGCCCTGTTTTTTCAATTCATCTACGATGTTTTGTGCTGAGGCCAATTTCTACTCCTTACGCATTCAGTCGGGATTTGGAAATCCCTCCTACAGAAAAACCTACCGTCCGGATGTGGAAATCTCTCCTATAGTTACGCGCCTGAATGTTACTGCCTGCCTTCAACCAAGGCATCAACAACCGTTGGATCCGCGAGGGTTGAGGTATCTCCGAGTTCAGAGAGGTCGCCTTCTGCTATCTTTCGGAGGATACGGCGCATAATTTTTCCGGATCTCGTCTTCGGTAATGCGGGTGTAAACTGGATCTTATCAGGCGTGGCGATAGGCCCGATATGTTGCCGTACCGCCTGTTTGATACCGGTTTCTACCGTATCAGAGGGAGCCTCACCCGTCATCAGCGTGACATAGGCATAGATACCCTGCCCTTTGATGTCGTGCGGATAACCGACAACGGCTGCTTCCGCGACCGCCTCATGTTGCCCGATTGCCCCTTCAACTTCGGCAGTTCCCAACCGATGTCCAGAGACATTCAGGACATCATCAACGCGCCCTGTAATCCAATAGTATCCATCTTCATCGCGTAGTACGCCATCACCTGTCATATAGTAGCCGGGGAATCGGCGAAAATAGGTGTCCAAAAACCGTTCATGGTCGCCATAGACAGTCCGCATGATACCGGGCCAAGCGGTTTTAATACAGAGGTAACCAGTCGCCGGGTTGCCTTCCACCTCGTTCCCTTCTTCATCGAGTATCACAGGTTCAATCGCAAAGAACGGGAAGGTTGCTGAACCGGGTTTCAAGGGTGTTGCTGCGGGCAGCGGTGTCATCAAGATTCCGCCTGTCTCCGTCTGCCACCACGTATCGACAATCGGACAACGCCCGTCGCCAACGGTATTGTAGTACCATAACCACTCAGGCTCTTTGATGGGTTCGCCGACGGTGCCGAGCAACCTGAGTGTGGAGCGGTCGTACTTCTCGACCCATGTATCGCCCTCCTTCATCAATGCACGGAGTGCGGTCGGCGCGGTGTAGAAGATGTTGATACGATGTTTTTCGACGACCTGCCAGAATCTTCCGAAGTCGGGATAATTCGGTACGCCTTCAAACATAACAGTAATTGCCCGATTTGCAAGCGGACCGTAGATGATGTAAGAGTGCCCGGTAATCCATCCTATATCAGCGGTACACCAGTAAACATCGCCTTCGTGGTAGTCAAAAACCTGTTGGTGTGTGTAAGACGTGTAGGTAAGGTAGCCACCTGTGGTATGTAAAACACCTTTGGGTTTCCCCGTCGAACCGGAGGTATAGAGAATAAAAAGCGGGTCTTCAGCGTCCATAACAGTGGGTTCACATTCGGCATCTGCATCTGCCATTGCTTCATGCCACCAAATATCCCGTGAGGCATCAAAATCGACTGCGTCTCCGGTGCGCTCAACGACAACGACCTTTTCAATAGATGGACATTCGGCGACTGCAGCATCAGCATTCGCCTTCATGGGTATATCGCTACGGGGTCCACGCATTGCGGTATCTTGCGTAATGAGCATTTTACACGCAGAGTCGTTAATCCGGTCTCGGAGGGATTCGGCTGAAAATGCGCCAAAGACGATAGAGTGAACGGCACCAATCCTTGCGCATGCGAGCATCGCGATGGCTAACTCTGGGACCATCTGTAGATAGATACAGACGCGGTCGCCTTTTTTAATACCTTGTGCTTTGAGAACGTTGGCAAATTTTTTGACCTCCGTTAGGAGTTCATCAAATGTGAACGTTTTATCTTCAGATGGGTCATTTCCCTCCCAGATAATAGCAGTCGCATCGCCGTGTCCAGCCTCCACATGCCGATCAAGGCAGTTATAGCAAGCGTTGAGTGTGCCACCTTCAAACCATTTAATTTCTCCGTTGACGAAGTCATAATCGCGAACGGTATGCCATTTCTGATACCACGTCAACCGTTCGGCAACCGTTGCCCAGAACGCTTCAGGGTCTTGGACGGATTCGGCGTATTGTGCTTGATACGCCTCTAAACTGTTGACATGCGCCTTATCTATAGGATAGGTAGTGTCTACCGGTGGAAAAACGTTGTTAGCCATTTTATATTTTTATCTCCTCTCCAAGTAATCTATAGTTCTCAAAATGCCTCTACAAGTTGTATTGGGTATATTTTATAGAAAAACTGTAATCATGTCAACTGCAATTATACCTTTAGCATATTCCAGAAGGTCTTTGGTGTACTTGGATAAGTTAAGGATTCGATGACTTTCTGTTGGATTTCAATTTGCTTATCGGGTTTAATTAAGCGATATGTTCATGGGCAAATCCATCTACTGATGCCTGCCTGCCTCTCTCTTCTATTTTCAGCATGTTTTGCCTTTGTCTTGTTATTTTTTTAAGACCAAAATCCAATCCGTATGGATTCGCTCTTTTCTGGGCATTTTAACGAAATGATTGATAATTTCCGAACCGAAGTAGGTTTCAATCTCAAAACCAATATCTTCGGCAATTGGCATGAGATATTTCCAATTCTCAAACAGATGCCCCCGGATCCGATTATTACCAACGACAACGACGTATCTACCCCCGTCTCGCAGCGCTTTGTAAACTTCACTTAGATTTTTTCGCATATCCTCTAAGTATTTGAAAGCGATAAAGGCACGGCGTGGGTCGATTTCAAAAATGTTCGTCATAACCCTATCTGCCTCCGGTATCCCAATTTCGTGCAGGATTTTGTAATCACTGGCTGAGACGCTTTCTGTGCCGACATTTTGCTTTTTCAACGGCGTTAGTGTATCTTGTGCGAAGCCTAACCAGTACATCTCTAATTGATGCGTTCTCGGATAGTCAACTGCGTTGACATAAGGCGGCGAAGTTACAGCTAAATCAAAGTAATTTCTCTCGTATTTGATGTTCCTGGCATCCATATCCTCTGGGAAATCAGTGATTATGTGTGCTGGATAGTTCCCAGAGAACGCAACCATCTTAGGGACTTTAGTCAGAACGGCTTTTGCGAATCGATTTAGTGCGTCAGAGGGTCGGATCAATTTGCCCAATTTTTTTCGGATCACCGTTCGCGTACAATTATCGTCGGCGTTAGAAACAGCTCGGATGATCGACGAAAGGCAGATTTTAAAGAAGTCCTTAACGCCATCGGTCGTACTCAGGGACTGAATCTGCTTTCTTAAATAGGTTAGCTCCAACAGAATCTCTTTGTTGAACCAGTTGTCTCTATACGGGAAATCTGGGAAATCGGATTCGGTGACAAGCGAAGGTCGGTAATCAAGAATAGCATCCAAAAGGACTTTTTGCGCTAATTTGAGCTCTTTTTCTGCCAGAGGTGTTACTTTCACTTTTGAAATGAAACGGGAAAATGGATCGACATCAATCCCGACAGAATTACGCCTTGAGAGAAGAGCTTCTACATTTGTGGTGCCACTACCGGCAAATGGATCAAGGATCCAGTCATCTTCTTGAGAATATCGTTTAATGAGCCACCGCGGTAACTCTGGGAAAAATTTGGCGGGGTACTTGTGTAAACCGTGCGTTAGGATACTCTGATCGTGACTAATAAATAGAAATCTGTCACCATCCTTTGTTGGTAGGTTGACAGGAATGTCGCCATCTACGCGAATAATGCTTTCGCCAAAGTCGTTTACAATTTCAGTAATGTTGTCCATATTGTTCTCGTATGATGGGATTCTTCAGCTTTTTTCGTAAAAATATAATCAGTATTTTCTATCACACATATCCCAGAAACACCATTGAGGCATTATAACACAATTGCTAAGCAACAGCAACCCAATTGTTATCCCCAAAAACGTGAGAACAAGACAGCCACTACATCCATCGTCATCGCCACGAGCCAGTGCATTATTGCGCCATAGATAAACGAACGCGTCTCCAATGCCAGCACACCGAGTAAGACACCCGCGATGATTGAACCGAGTGCCTCTGGTAATGGCTTTGAATAGTGCAGCACCGCAAATGGAACCGTCTGGATCAAGAGCGCGTAGTTCCCGAATCTCCGTTCTAACCCGAAGAGCATAAACCCACGGAAGAAAAATTCCCACGAGAACATGTAAACGCCATAAGCGAGTTGATAGGGTAAAAACGTCTGCCAACTGTCCGCAATCACCTTGCAGAGTGGATACTTCATGCGGAAAGGCGGATACACAATGACTGCAAGGATGACGACTGGAATCATCAGAATCCATGCTGCCCCGGTTATACTCCATCCAAGTTTCTGATTTCCGAGTTGGAGTCCGTAGTCCTGCAGTCGCTGGGTTGTCCCGAATCTGGCGACGAGAACGGGGACGAGGAATAACGTAACTCCCGTGGCCAAAAACCAGTAATAGTACGGATAGCTTTCCGCCAGCGGTCCGCCCCCAAAGTATTCTGCGAAATGGAGTCTGAAAAAACTTCGGCGGGTATAATACCGATGCAGCATTAAGAGTAAGGCAGAGGCAAGCAAAATGACGGTTGTTTGGCGTTCCCAACCGTGTAGATACTTCTCTTTTAAAGTTTGAATTCGTGAAATCATCTTGACAACCTGTAGGTTTTAGGGTATTATACCGTTACCCTCGAAAATTAGCAATAGACGACAAGACTCTTAGCACTTTAAAGATTTGATTGGACAAATATATATTTATATTAAGGATAGGATGTTTGCACCTGAGCAGATTGAACGGATCTTAATCATTAGACTCGCACCGTTGGGTGAAACGGTTTTGACGACTCCGGTTATCCGTGCCTTACGGCACCACTTTCGAGAGGCGTATATCGCTTATATGGTAGCACCGACGCGAGAGGATCTGGTCTCGGCGAACCCGCACCTGAACGAGGTACTGACCTATCAAGTGTCGGTGCCAAAACTTATCTACCAAATCGCTCGTCGACGATTTCAAATGGCAATCGTGCTACAACCGACCTTTCGTTTGGTACTTCACACATGCCTCGCTCGAATTCCGTTCCGTATCGGGTTTGAAACAAACGCCGGTGGACAGAAGTTGTTGAGCCTCTCAGTGCCGAATAACACAGCGCAGCATGAAGCACAACGCTATCTTGATGTCGTCCGGGCATTGGGCATCGAAGTAACAGACGATGAACCGGAAGTATTCGTTGATAGTACCGGCACGGCGTGGGTGAATAATTTCTTTGAAAGCCAGAAACTTAAGGATAGCCGCCCTATTATCGGTCTTAATCCTGGGGCGGCGACTGCCTATCGCCGTTGGGAAGCCTCCAACTTTGCGGTCCTCGGCGACCAACTTCACGAAAGGTATGGCGCGCATATCGTCATCACAACCGGACCGCGGGAAGGTGAATTGGCAGCTCAGGTCGCGAAGCAGATGTCGTACTCGCCTGCTATCGTTAGCCAAGCGACGCCAATGGAACTTGCGGCACTTCTGCAACGGTGTAATCTATACATCAGCAACGATACAGGACCGATGCACCTCAGCACCGCCGTGAAAACGCCGACCGTTGCCTTGTTCGGTGCGTCAAATCTCGGACAATGGGCACCGCCGTGGGATAAACACGCAGTGGTCGCGCGCACAACGTGTCCATTTATGAAAACATTATCGTCCAAGGAATGGGACGCGCATACCGATCGCGCACGCGAAAATCTGGAAGCGATTACCCCGGATATGGTTATGACAACAGTGGAGAAGCTCCAATGGTGAAATCCGAACAGCATCAGACCCCAGAAGCAGATGCGCAACGCATTCAACATTATTTAACCGCCATCCGCTCACGGATGTTTCGACAGGCACTCTTGCAAACGGTTACAATGACGTTTTTCTGTGGTCTCATTCTGCTTGTTATTCTATTTTTTCTGAATCGGTTGATTCCCTTACCGATGCGAATGGTAAATATCAGTTGGATGGTTCCGTTTGTAAGCTTAATTGCCGGTGTCTGTCTCAGCATTAAACAGTGGAAGGATCTATCATTTGTTGCCGAAGTTGTTGACGAAAAAATGGAACTCAAGGAACGACTCAGGACAGCATTTGGACTGATACAACACATCTCGGAAGGTGAGTTCGCGCAACTCCAAATCCGAGATGCCGCTGAGACCCTGACCTCCTTGGATATGCGGAAAGTCTGTCCGTATCGTGTGCCAAAACTATTGCGATTGTTTCCAATCCCACTTTTGTTAGTAGGACTCTCTTTCGCAATTCCGCTTTTCTATGAAGTGCCGAAGTCGCTGACTGCGTCTCAACAACAGGCGTTAGATCGGGTTATCCAAAACCTTGAGGAGAAACAGGTCAGAGATCCAGAACTCCAGCAGCAAATTCGTGATACAGTGGACAAGTTGAAAGCCGCAACAGATCTCGACACTGCACAAGCGCATCTCAGCAATCTAAACACAGAAGTCCGTAAACAAAAATTAACGCAAGACGTTATTACTGAAGCGACAGAAACAAGCCAACATTTTCAGGGCATGGATGCTGAACAACTCGCTTCAGAACTGAAAGATCTCAGAGAACAGACTGAGATACCACCAGAACTCCAAGCGGAACTGCAAAACCTCTTTGAACAACTGGCTGAAAACCTTCCAGAAGGTGAACTCCGCAATTCATTGAATCAGGCGCAGGGCAAGGCGGTTACACCAGAGACATTGCAGGAGATTATTGATGCGCTGCAAGAAGCAGAAACGCCGATGAACCTTGCGCAGCTGGAAGCAGAATTGATGTCCAACCGGAAGGAATTGGCACTTGCGGATATTGAAACGTTGGCATCCGACGGGGGCATTGCTAATGTGGATGGCACACCTGGGCAAAATGCGGGGACTCGTGAGGTACAAGGCACTCGTGAAGTTCCGTCAAACGCTGAATCTCAGTCCCTATCGGAGGAAGCCGATGACAGAACCACGAATAACACAACAGACGCAGAAATTCTCACAACGCCGCTGCTCGGCGATGAAGTACTGGGTTCAGAAATTAATGGAAAACGCCTGACGCTTACAGCCGATGCATCTGGTGATTCAGAAAGTTTCTCTAACGTCTTTACCGGAGAGATCCGTGTCAATGCGCCACCGTATCAACCCTTCAGCGATGTAGTTCTCAACGCAACGCGAGCGTATGCCGAAGCCATTAATAACAATCGCATTCCTGTGAAATACCAGACACAAATTAAAGCGTATTTGGAGGCAATTTCCGAAAAAAATGAAAAAAAGCGTAATTAAAATTCTGATTGCTGTCGGCATTATCGTAGCAGTCTATTTCGTGTTGAGGCACTACGGCATAACAAAACATATTCGATTAGAAAACGTACCGAAAATCAAAACATGGGTAGAAAGTTTTGGTGTCATCGCGCCACTGATTTATATCGGACTCTATCTTATATCTACTGTCTTCTTTCTTCCAGGTTTTCCGGTAACCGTGTTAGCAGGTTTTGTCTTCGGACCGCTATGGGGTGTTTTTTATGCATCCATCGCCTCCATCATCTCTGTCGCTTCTGCTTTTCTCGTAGCGCGTTACGTTGCGCGGGACCTCGTTGAGGGATGGGTTAAGGAGAACGCGCAATTCCGCAAAATAGATGAACAGGTTGAAGAACAGGGATGGCGGATTTTGATGGTTACACGCTTGATTCCGATCTTTCCGTTTAACCTACAAAATTACGCATACGGATTGACCAAGATTCGGTTTTGGACATTCGTATTTACTTCCGCTGTTTTTATGTTACCGGGAACAATAGCGTTAGTGATGCTCGGTGGCGCGTTTGTTAGCGGTGAGGGGAACATTTTGAAGACCATGCTCTACCTCGGAATTGCTGGTGTGTTTATGTTCGCGCTATCATTAGTACCGAACCTCCTCCGAAAGTATCAAAACAAAGAAATTAAATAAGCGATCTACTCGGACTGGCGGACTAACGCTGCGACGGCAGCAAACGCTTCTTCACGCGTTCGGATTTCACCATTAAATTGACGTTCTTCGATCTGTTCCAACAAACTTCCTATCCGTTTTCCCTCCTTTAAGTTGAATACCTGGATCAGATCGTCTCCGGTGATGAGTCTGCCTTGCTTTTGGATTGGTAGGATATGTTCGTCGTAAGTATCAGCAATCTGATTAAGAACCACTGAATCCAGTGGATGTGTCGCGGCGGCATAGAGCAACACGCCCCACCAATGAGACGCAGCAGCTCTGAAGAAATAGATGATCTGTTCACGGGTCAATTGGGTGTCCACATCTCTAAGGAATTGCGCATATTTAGAGATAACGCTCCTTATGAACTGCGTCGCTTTGCGACTCAACCGAAGCTGTTTTCCAATGTCGCCGAGATTGTCGCCCAAAAGCAGCGCGAGTTTGATTAAAGCGCGTCGGCTAACACCATCCCCCAATTCTTCCTGGAGATAACTATCAATTTCCTCAGAATAAGCGCGGAGCGGGATGGGAATCGGAATCTCCTCAAATTTTTCGAGGAGCCGCCACGGCATAGACACTTGACGGCTATTCGGCAAAACGTGTGTTAACAGTCCACTGGCATCTATCTGTTGCAAATATGGATGCGCTTTCTTAACATCAAGAACCTTCATCAATTCATCACGACATCGCTCCACGGCAACGTTTGGCAATAACGCCCGGTGCTTCCGTATGAATGCGACTGCCTGCTCGGAAATCTCAAACTCCAATTGCGCAGCGAACCTATAAATCCGTAGTAGGCGTATCGGATCTGCTAAGATCACGCGTTCACTCGGAAATTGAAGCCGACCGGCTTTTAAGTCCTTCATACCGCCACATGGATCAATTACGCGATGTAAACCCAACCTGTGGACGCTGTCTGTAGCGAACTCCACATCCTCAAACGCAACTGCCATTGCATTAATCGTTAAATCTCGCAAACGCAGATCATCGGTCAGGGACTTGGCTCGGAATTGTGCGAAATCCATGGTTAATTGCGAGTTATATGAAGAACCGTCCGCCTTAACAATCACGCGTGCGGTAGGCGGATCCTCTTCAAGGGTGATGCATGTCGCTTTGATGTTAGCAGCAAACGCTTTCGCAAAGAGGATTGCATCAGCAGCCAGCGCAAAATCAAAATCTGTGATTTGACGCTCAAGGAATAGATCTCGGACGCTCCCGCCGACAAGATAGAGACGTACCCCTCGCGCTTTCGCGAAAGTATCAAGTGCCTGCATAGCAGCGTGGTGAAACACATCTCGGTGGGTCACAGTGCTAATTTTCATTGGCTTACCCGTGCCTTGCGTCTCTGTGCTTTACGAGAACGAAATAGGATGCCATCAAGATAGAGGTGGCTTGCATAACCGATGAAACTCGCTACGTAAAAAGGTAAACCGGTACGGACAACACGTGGCAGCTCATCCCATCCGAGCAACGCATCGAAAGCATCTAAAAACGTTTCACCGCTGTACCACTCTGGATACGCAGCGTAAATCGGTATGAGCAGGAACAGTCCAGGCAGTAGAAGCATTGTCCCTTTTGCATGTGTCCATCCGCGATGTTTACTCATAATCGGGAGCATCGCAAATAGACCGAGCAACGCCGATTCTAAATACCTTCCGAAAAAAACGATTAGCACAACATTCAGGATAAATAGGAGCGTATAGAATATCTTTTGGCTCTTGCTCTTGATATCGACATCTGGCCACAATCCGAAGAGCACAGCGACCGTAAAACACCCAACAATCTTTATCGGATTCAAGGAGATTGTCGGGTTCCACACCATAGGAAGCGTGTAAATAATTGAAATAGCGATAGTTGTAATAAGGGAAACGATGAAGAAGGTACTATAAGCAACCAACCCGCCGATCCAGTGTTCACGAAACATACTCATGGAAAATATTATACCACGTTTCAAAGAAAAATTAAAGAAAAATGAAATTGGAAATCGGGTTTCAATAACCCTAATCAGAGGGTTTCGGCTTTACGGATCGGAATTTTAATTTGACTTTATTAAACGAATTATGATACAATTATGTTGTGATTGTTGAAGCCAAAGATTAAAATTACAAGCAAATTGAGTTGAAAAAAAAAAGGAAAAGGGCTATCATGTAACAATAGAGGCAGGTCCGTAAGAATTAACACACTGCTGCTTAAACATCGGTAGAAGTTGTAACACGCAGTAGCTCGGGATTACAGATAAGATTTTTATACTGCAGTTTTACTCCCATCATCTGCGTGCGACGAAATCCAAACGAACCGCGAAGAACCTCTATTATTGGGACATATCGCGTTTTTTTTTATATTTATTATGACGGTCAGCGAGAAAAATTCGATTTTTGAACTGTTAGCACCGATACTTGACATTGATGGCATTGAACTTGTAGATGTTGAAACGCAGTTAAAGACCCTCCGACTCCTAATTCATAAACCCGGAGGCCTTTCAGTATCAGATTGCCAAGCAGTCAATAGTGTTGTGCGACCAATTTTAGAAGTGCATGAACACTTGGCAAGTTATAGACAATTAGAAGTCGCCTCACCGGGCTTAGACAGGCCCTTACGAACCGCTGCGGATTTTCGGCGAAATTGCGGACGCACAGTTCGGATAGAAGTCGCTTCAAAAGATGATAAAAAGCGTCAAGTACAAGGCACCGTGGCAGAAGTATCCGAAGAGCAGGTGGTCTTAGTAGCAACTAACGACAACCGCGTCGCCATTAATATTTCAGAAATCTGCAATGGCTATATCCACCTGAAATGGTAGTCGGCACAAATAACTGGAAGCGTAGTTCACAAGCGTACATTCAGCGGACCTGTACATAGAAATTCGGAAAGGAGTACGCGGGGTGACCGGAAAAGTCCCCGTGGATATTATTTATGTTAGAAAGCCTCCAAAACGCTATTCGCCAAAATACAGCGCAAACAGAACTTCCGGAGCACGTTTTCGTTGAAGCCATAGAAGCCGCTTTACGTGCTGCTGCGCGTCGCGTTTACGGTCAAGATGCCGATATTTCCGTAGAGATCGATCTCGAAAAAGGAGACATACGGTGCTATGTCCCGAAGAAAGTCGTCAATATTATGCGAGATTTCTCAACAGAAATCCCGATTGAGGAAGCAAAGAAACTCCAAGCGGACGTTGAACTTGATGAAGTCCTAAACGTTGAGATCAATCCGAGTGAGTTTGGGCGCATCCCTGCACAATTGGCGAAGCAGATTCTCTTCCAAAAAATCAAACAGGCAGAACGCGAAAAAATCTATCAGGAATTCGCCGGTCGTGAAGGCGAAATCGTTACGGGATACGTCCAGCGTTTTGAACGTGGCGGTGTTATCTTAGACCTTGAACAGACGGAAGCTTTTTTGCCGCCGCGCGAGATGCCCCGTTCAAAAACTTACGAACGCGGTAAACGTCTACAATGCCTGATTCTGGCAGTGAAAAACGAGGCACGCGGTGCGCCAGTTATCGTATCGCGTACACACCGTGATCTCCTCGCAATGCTTTTTGAGCAAGAAGTCCCTGAAATTTATGAAGGTCAGGTCCGTATCATGGCAGTTGCGCGTGATCCGGGAAATAGGGCGAAAGTCGCTGTCATGGCAACTGAAGAAGGCATAGATGCCGTCGGTACATGCGTTGGTGTCAAGGGAATTCGAGTCCAAACAATCGTCAGTGAACTTGACGACGAAAAAATTGATTTGTTAGAATGGAGCGAAGATACCAGTGTCTTCATCGCCAATGCTTTAAGACCTGCCGCCGTCCGTCGGGTGGAACTCGATGAGGAAAATAAAAGCGCACGTGTCGTCGTTCCTGATAACCAACTCTCGTTAGCAATCGGTCAACGCGGGCAGAATGCACGGCTCGCCGCAAAATTGACTGGATGGAAAGTTGACATAAAAGGTGAATCCGAAGCGACTGTTTCGATTGACGAACTCTTTAAACCGTCTCCGGCCGACGAAGCTTCGGACGCAACAGCACTCGAGGAAATACCCGTAGAGGCCGAAGCCAACTCTGAACAAACAGAAACAGCAGCGGAAGAAACCGCTGAACAACCAACGGATTCGGAAGTGAATGTTGAAACGGACACAGACACTGAGAGTCTCGAAACTGTGCCAGCAAATACACAAGACGAAGACGCGTCTGTGATAAACTCTGAAGAAGACCCTGAAGATGATGACTTTGACACCGAAGACTCATAATATTCCCACAGTCTTTTTTCTCGGATTTACGCAGGAGTTTTTCCGCACGCCAGCGGTGTGCTATGTCTATAGAAGGTGACGTTTTTGAGGGACGTTATTCGCACTTGTATCGGGTGCCGTGGTAAATTTCTACAGAAAACGCTAATCCGATTTGTATGTCAAGGGGACGAAACGCTTCACATAGATAAACAGAAGAAGGCAGGGGGTCGCGGGGCTTATGTCTGCTGGTCTCAACCTTGCATTCAAAAAGCGTTCCAGTCTCCAAAACGGATTAATGCTCTATTACGTGCAGAACTGACAAGTAACGTTATTGCGCGGTTTGAACAAGTTCTTCTCGAATATACAAGAACATCCACGAACTCAATCGGAAAAAAGGAGGAACTATCATGAGTAAAGCCACACGGCGGCGAAAATCTACAAAAGGGAATCGTGAAGTGAATCAAAGTTCAGGTGTGCCTGTTTCTAAATTGGCAAGGCAATATAAACTCGCAAGCAGGGAACTCATCGCCATACTAAGAGACCACGGCGTTCAGGTTAAAAATGAACAGAGCACGCTTGATCCAGACACTGTTGCCCTCGTCGAATCTGAATTAGCAGTAGATCCCAATGCGGAAAATACATCAGCGGAGTCTATAGAAAACGATGCCGATACAAGTGCCAACACGACAGATGGTTTGCAAATTACAGAAGGGGTAACGGTAGCGGCTCTCGCCGAATCACTCGGATTACAGCCTTCGGCACTAATTATGCGGCTGATGAAGTTACGGGTGATGGCAAATATTAATCAACGTCTCGATTATGACACGCTCGTAATGCTCGGAGAACACTTAAATTTTCAGGTAATCAAAGAACGGACCCTCGAAGAAGACTTATTAACGGATCCACCGGACCCGCCGGACTCCTTACAACCCCGGGCTCCAGTTGTCACAATCATGGGGCACGTTGATCACGGTAAAACTTCTCTCTTGGACTCTATTCGTCAATCAAACGTCAGTGAATCTGAGGCAGGGAATATTACACAACACATTGGGGCTTACCACGTGACCTTGGAAACTGGAAGCGTCGTTTTCCTGGATACGCCCGGACACGCTGCTTTTACGGCGATGCGGGCACGTGGTGCCCAGGTAACCGATATTGTTGTTCTGATTGTCGCAGCCGATGACGGGGTTATGCCGCAGACAGTTGAAGCGATTAGCCATGCCAAAGCCGCCAAAGTCCCAATCGTAGTCGCGATTAATAAAGTCGATGTCCCTGGGGCACGCCCCGACTATATCCGACAACAACTGTCAGAACACGACCTAATGCCAGAGGAATGGGGTGGGCAGACGATCTGTGTTGAAACCTCCGCGACAGAAGGAACCGGGATTGACACTTTGCTGGAAATGCTGCTCTTGGAAGCCGCACTCCTTGAACTGAAAGCGAATCGCAATAAATCTGCGCGCGGTGTTGTTATTGAAGCAGAAGTGGATAAAGAACGAGGGGCTGTTGCGACTGTTCTTGTGCAATCCGGCACCCTGCGTGTTGGAGACTCCTTTGTTTCAGGACGATACTCTGGCAAAGTTAGGGCAATGATAGATGACCACGGTAAACGGATGAGAGAGGTAGGCCCATCACGCCCGGTTGAAATCCTCGGTTTTACGGGCGTTCCAGAGGCGGGCGATAGATTTTATGCCGTTGACTCTGATCGGGATGCCCGCACCATTAGTGAAGCGCGACAAGACCAATATCGGACTGAAAAACTGGGTGCGAACAGCCATGTCAGTTTAGAAAACCTGTTCCAACAGATTCAGGAAGGCGAGATTAAGGAGCTGAACGTTGTTCTTAAAGGTGACGTGCAAGGCTCCGTGCAGGCAGTCGCCTCATCCCTCCTTGATCTGAGTACGGCAGAAGTCAAAATCAACATCATTCACCAAGCAGTTGGGGGTATCACCGAAACCGATATTTTGCTCGCCTCGGCATCTGATGCTATTGTCGTCGGTTTTAATGTACATCCGACAACAGAAGCCGTACAAGCCAAGGAAACTGAAGGGATTGATGTCCGCACGTATAACGTCATCTATAACCTCATCTCCTACATTCGTTCAGCTATGGAAGGCTTATTAGATCCAGAAGTCCGTGAGGTCGTTATCGGACGGGCAGAGGTTCGCGAATTATTTAGAGTGCCGCGACTCGGTTTAGTTGCGGGAAGTTATGTGAATTGGGGTCGGATCTCCTACAATCAACCGCTTCGTGTGCTTCGCGACAACCGCTTAATTCACGAAGGGAAAGTGAATTCGCTGCGGCGTTTCAAGGATAATGTGAACGAGGTACAAGCGAACTATGAATGCGGTATAGGTATCGAGACTTTTGATGACCTGAAGGTCGGGGACGTTCTGGAATGCTACGTCCACGAACAGGTGGCGCGCTCGCTTTCTTGACGGATATAGCTTAATAACGAATTACTCTTAGAATAAAGTCTGGTTGGAAAACCGTGCTTGTAACCGACGGACAGCGTTCATGCACATCGGTGTTTGTAAAATCTGGCTACGCATCCCGCAGAGCCACTCGCTAAAGGCGAAACGTCGAGTTATCAAAAGTCTGGTAGAGCGGCTCAAGAACCGGTTCAATATCGCTATTGCCGAAGTGGAAGCTCTCAATGCGCACGAAGCTGCGGTATTAGCCGCTGTCTCCGTTTCTAACGATGCAGCACATCTGAATAGACTCATCTCACACGTCATTACCTTTATTGAGACGAATGTAGACGCTGAGTTGGTGGATTACAAGACTGAATTTTTCTTTTAATTATTGAAGATTGTAGGTGACAACCTACTGTTGTAAAGATAGGGAAATCATGGTAAACAATAGAAGGCAAGATCGGGTTAGTGCCTTAATTCAACGAGAATTGAGCGAAATTATCCAACGTTCTGTTAAGGATCCACGCGTTGCGCTCTGTACGATTACGCAAGCAGAACTTTCACCAGATCTGAAATATGCGGATGTGAAAGTTAGTGTCATCGGTGACAAAACCCAAAAGGATAATACGCTTGCCGGTCTGAAAAGTGCGGCGGGGTTCCTGAGGCGGGAAATCGGGAACCGTCTGACGCTCCGCTACTCACCAGAGCTTCGGTTCACTATAGATGAATCTGCCGACTATCTTTTCAAAATAGACGGACTCCTTAAATCCGTTGAATCTGAAGACGAAACACCTGAGAACGACACTTCGGACCTTTCATGAACACCCAATATATGGCAGATATGCATAACTACGGCACACTCTTGGCATTACTGGATCGGTACCAGTACTTCGCGCTCTCGACGCATATAAATCCCGACGGTGATGCGATTGGTTCCGAACTCAGTCTCTATCTATTTTTAACGGATTTAGGAAAATCCGTTAGAATATTCAACACTGACGCGGTGCCGGTTAACTATAGATTTCTGCCGTCTTGGAATAACATCGAAGATGTCCATTCAGTCGGGACGTATCGTCCAGAGGTCATGATTGTATTAGATGCAAGCACGCTGGAACGGATCGGTAAGACCCTATCGAAAATTTTGCTGCCTGTCCATACACTTGTTAATATCGATCACCATGCAACGGCAGAAGCATTCGGAGACATCAATCTCATTAACCCTTCAGCCTCCTCCACATCAGAAATTGTATACACACTCATCAAACACCACCAAACGCCAATAAGCAAAGCGTGTGCGATCTGTCTGTACACCGGACTTATGTTTGATACCGGCTGCTTTCGGTATAGTAATGCAACAGCAGAAACCCACCGCATTGCTGCAGAGTTAATTGAGGTAGGGGAATTTGCGCCTGATGAAGTCTACCGCTATGTCTATGAACACATCCCGGTCAGTAAGATTCGTTTATTGAGTGAGATCCTCCGTACCTTGCAAGTAACAGATAATGGCAAGATCGCCTCGGTGTATGCGACGCAAACGATGTTCGGGAAGACGGGGACAACGCCTGAAGCCGTAGAGGGTGTTGTCAATCAGATTCAAGCGATTGCAGGCGTCGAGGTGGCTTTGTGCGTATGCGAGCTGCCAGATGGCAGTACAAAGGTCAGTTTACGGAGCCAAGGTCAGGTAGACGTTAGTGAATTGGCTTCGGAGTTTGAAGGTGGCGGGCACTCACGCGCCGCGGGTTGTCGGATCGTGATGCCGTATTTATCAGCAATTACAGCCCTTACGCACTGTGCACAACAATACATCGACCAGACCCCACGAGATGTGGTGATTCGCTGAAGGACTGAAAACGTGGAAAACGCTGGCAATAAGAACGATCCCGCAATCGCGATAACAACTTATAATTTCGAGGACATCGCTGAGTTCGAGAGGGCTACAGCGGTTACCTTCGGCGTGTTTGATGGGATCCACATAGGACACCAAGCGGTTATCAAGACGCTGTTGCAGCGCGCTGCACAAGACAGATTGATGAGCGTGCTTGTTGGCTTCTATCCACATCCACTTGCGTTTTTATCTCCAGAACGATGTCCCCCCATCCTGACACCTCTCTCCAAACGTATCGAAATTCTTCAGCAATCCGGCATTGATAAAATCGTCATGCTTAACTTTGATGCCCAGATTGCGGCAATGTCTCCAGAATCCTTTGTCGAAAAGGTGCTTTTGGAAAAATGCCGAGCCAAACACGTTGTCGTTGGGTACGCCTGTCAATTCGGGAAAAATCGCGCCGGTAACGCGCAACGCTTGGCAGAAATCAGTGAGGATTACCCATTTGATGTCTCGATCGTTCCACCAACCGAAATAAACGGTGCGCCTGTTCATAGTACCCGTATTCGTCAAGCCCTCGCAAGGGGAGACCTCCGATGGAGTGCCCAACTCTTGGGCCGTCCGTACTCATTAATCGGCGAGGTTATCCACGGCGATGGCAGAGGCAGGCAACTCGGGTTTCCAACAGCAAATATAGACACCCGCAACCAAATCTGTCCACCTAACGGCGTATACGCAATCCGCGCGAAATTAGAGGGCAAATGGTTAGACGGTGTATTGAACATTGGGACCCGTCCGACCTTTAACGAGTTGAACTTTCAAGTAGAAAGCTACTTTTTTGATTTTAATGAAACCATCTACGGTAAATCGGTAGAAATCTTTTTCGTGGAAAAAATTAGAAGCGAACGGAAGTTTCCAAACCTTCAATCCCTTGTGCAACAGATACAACGCGATATCATGGCTGCTGCAGAGATCCTTGCTGAATCTGCGCTGCAGTAGATGGTATCAAAACTATTTGGACGCAAGAGTTTAATTTGAATTTCAGGTCGATATGTAGTATTATATACGTATCAAGTATAGATAAGAAGTGGAATACTCATCGCAAACAGCTGAGTTCTCATACCATACAGTGTCTCGCGTATTATTTTCTCATAGAGTCCGCTTTATAAGATGATTTTTGATGAGACTCAATGAATAAGTTTCTAAAACTTGTTGTTTAAATCAGTTGTTCAACCCAAAGGAGGCGAACGCAATTGGCAATTAGTGCAGCAGAGAAAAAGGAATTAATGCAACAGCATCAGCTACACCAGCAGGATACTGGCTCTCCGGAGGCACAAGTGGCAATTTTAACTGCTCGTATTCGGCAGTTGACTGAACATTTTCAGACACACCGGAAGGATTATCATTCCCGTCATGGACTCTTCCGCCTTGTTGGTAAGCAGCGCCGTTTGTTACGGTATCTATACAAAAAAGATGTTACGCGCTATTACCGTTTAATTAATGAACTTGGAATTCGTGACACTATCGGATCGAGGAGAAGTTAGGTTTTGCGTTGGTAACACGAGAAAAAATGGAAATACAGGAGTAGTATATAGAATGAAAGTTGAAATGCAACTTGGGAGCGAGAAGTTATCAATTGAAACTGGGAAAGTTGCGAAACAGGCAGACGGAGCAGTTTGGGTCCAATACGGTGGAACGGTTGTCTTAGTCACAGTAGTAGCCGATGACAGTGGACATGACTTGGATTTTTTTCCGTTAACAGTAGATTACCGTGAGAGAGGTTATGCGACAGGGCGCATCCCAACGGTCTACGGTAGGCGCGAGCCACGTCCTGGAACATCAGAACAACTGATTGCCCGCTTAATTGATCACTGCATTCGCCCTCTCTTTCCAAAAGACTTCAAAGCAGAAGTCCAAGTTTTATGTAACGTGTTTTCATCGGACGGCATTCATCCTGCGGATGTTCCTGCGCTTATCGGTACATCTGCGGCGCTGTCGATTTCCGATATCCCGTTTAACGGGCCAGTTGCCGCGGTCACAGTCGGGAAAATTGAAAACGAATTGATAATCAATCCGAGTTATGAAGAATTACACGCCTCCGAGATGGAACTGTTCGTCAGTGGCAAGGCGGACGCGGTGATGTCTGTCGAAGGTAGTGGCCATGAAATCCCGGACGACGAAGTTATTGATACAATTGTTGCTGCCCACGCGCAGATCAAAGAAGTTATCAAACTTCAAGAAGGATTGGCAGCGGTATGCAGTAATGCCAAACGGGATTACGCCTCCAAAGACATCGAATCAGACCTTAGCTCTCGTGTCCGAAATCTCGCGACATCGCGGATTCGAGAATCTATCGGAATGGCAGACAAAAAACTGCGGGAAGATTACCTCGAACAGGTCCAAGAAGAAGTCCTATCAGAAATCCTTGAAGATATACCTGAGGAAACGGATCCGAATGCGACAAAGGACACGATTTCTATCTTAAGCGAAATCGAAAAAGAAGAGATGCGCGAAGCCATTCTGACAGAAGGCAAACGTGTTGATGGACGCGGTGTAACAGATATTCGTCCGATCTCTGGAGAGGTTGCCCTGCTCCCGCACACGCACGGATCAGCACTCTTTACCAGGGGCCAGACGCAGGCACTTTGTGTAACGACCCTCGGCACATCAGGCGATGAAGATGTCCAACGCGGACTTGATGGCGAAGCGAGGCGCTCTTTCTTTTTACACTACAACTTCCCTCCCTTCAGTACCGGTGAAGTCAAAAGGATGATGGGTCCGGGGCGTCGGGAAATCGGTCACGGTGCCTTGGCACAAAAGGCACTCGAACCTGTTATCCCAGAGAAGGAAGACTTCCACTATACCATCCGAGTGGTATCGGAAATCTTGGAATCTAACGCCTCATCGTCAATGGCAAGCGTCTGTGGGGCAACCTTAGCACTCTTGGATGCTGGTGTCCCGTTAAAAAGACCTGTCGCTGGAATTGGTGTTGGTCTAATTAAAGAAGCGGACCAGGAAGCAATACTTACCGACATGCTCGGCACTGAAGATTTCCTCGGCGATATGGACTTTAAAGTCGCCGGGACCAGCGAAGGTGTTACCGCGATTCAGATGGACATCAAGATTGACGGGGTTAGTCCAGAGTTGATGCGCCGCGCCATCCATCAAGCGAAAGAGGCACGCCTCGCAGTCATTGAGCAGATGAACGCTGTCATAGCGGAACCGCGTGCAGAACTCTCTCCCTACGCACCGCGAATTCACTCGCTCCAAATTGCTCAGCAAAAAATTAAAGACCTCATCGGACCCCGGGGTAAAACTGTGCAAGGCATCCAAGAAGAGACCAACACAACCATCAATATTGAAGATGATGGTACTGTTGAGATCGCGGCGACAAGTGCTGAAGATGTCAAACGCGCTGAGGAAAAAGTTCTTGCAATCACGGCGATGCCTGAGATTGGGAAAGAGTATACCGGAAAGGTCGTCCGAACTGCGCCCTTCGGTGCATTTGTGGAGATCTTGCCCGGGAAGGATGGACTTGTCCATATTTCGCAAATGGGAGATGGCTATGTCCGCCGCGCTGAGGATGTCATGCAGGTCGGTGATGAAGTCACTGTTCGTATTCTCACTATCGACGAACAGGATCGTGTAGATCTGACACTCGTCGCAGCGGGTGGAGTCCCGGTTGAAGAACTGAATATCGAATCGAATGATGATCGTGAATTCTCAAGTGAGCGAGAGGGTCCAAGAGACTATCGTGATACCGGACGTTCTGGCTATCGCGATAACCGCGACTCACGGAATAGGCGTGGTAACGATACTCGCGACCGCCGTAATAGTCGTTATGACCAACGTGACAATACACGCGACTTCCGAAATCGTCGCTCGCCACGTATCCCGAAAGGACGACCTCGATAGTAACGGAAACCCTCTGAATCAGATCGCAATCCTAATACTGGTAGGCGAGGTTTCTAACCTCGCCTTTTTCCTTTAAGGTAACCCAAGTTGCCACCCATTTATAGACATAGCACTCCAAATCAACGGTATGAATGCCTTAATGGCATTCCCCGGGAGTGCAAGAGTTCACATACGCCATTTTCTATAGACATATCACCCCACTGGGGTGAAGAGGGCATCTGGAGACTTCTTTGAAAACGTTCAAAACCTGTTAGTAGCAACTTGGGTTAAGGTAGGCAGGCGAGGTCACCCTACCTCGACTATCAGGGATGCAGTGAATGTTCGTTTATTTTTCAAGTGTACCATAAATGTTTTGCATATCATTTATTTTTTTGCTATAATTTGAAGAAGTGATTTATACAAAAATAACACAGATCAATGCAACAAGAGGTAGCAGAAGTCAACTACCCAAGTCTAAAGACTTGGGCTTGTGCGAAGCGTAGCCAGCGTCCACTCCATAAGTTAAACGGTTGACTACAGTAAAATATCGTAATATCTGTGGTGGTTCGCAAAAGTATTTAGGATACTCCCCTCGTCCTATATCAATGCCGATATTACGATCTGGAAGGGGCAATATAAACTCCATTGGAGCATTACAAACGATGTTTGTTCCTGTTGTAGACGAAAACCAAAATCCACTTATGCCCACTAAGCCTTCACGGGCACGGAAGTGGATTAGAGACAAGAAGGCGACACCCTTTTGGAAAAATGGCGTGTTTTGTCTGCGTCTGAATGTGGATCCTTCTGATAGGTATTTCCAAGAGATATGCGTCGGTGTTGACCCCGGCAGTAAGAAGGAAGGCTTTACCATCAAATCAGAGGCACACACTTATTTGAATATCCAAGCCGATGCCCACAGCAAAGTTGGCAAGAAAGTTGAAAAGCGTCGTGAGTTGCGGAGGGGGCGTCGTTCTCGCAAATGTCCGAATCGCAAACAGAAAAAACACAATCTATCTAACAGAGATCGTATCCCCGCCGGCACACGTGCGAGATGGAACTGGAAACTGCGTATTCTTGACTGGTTATCGAAAATCTATCCCATCACACATGTCTGTGTTGAAGATATTAAGGCACGAACGATAGAACGTGCGAAGAAGTGGAACACCTCTTTCAGTCCACTTGAAGTCGGTAAGCAGTGGTTCTATACCGAAATCCGAAAACGGTGGGAGTTGCTGACGTTACCCGGATGGGAAACCCAAGAGATACGGGAGAGTCTCGGTCTGAAGAAATCCTCAAAGAAACTATCAGAGACGTTTGATGCCCATTGTGTCGATTCTTGGTGTCTCGCTTACCATGTCGTTGGCGGTGAGGGTGTCGTAGATAACACAGCTATATTCTGTATATCGCCGATACCGCTCCGGAGACGTGAACTCCACAGACAGAACCCACAGAAAGGTGGGGAACGTCCGCGTTACGGTGGCACGACTTGCGATGGATTCGTGAAGAACACTCTCGTGAAACATGTTAAGCACGGCTTGACGCGTATTAGTGGATTTGGCAAGACAGGTATTTCTCTGTATGCTTTAGAGGGAAACCAACGTCTCTGTCAAAATGCGAAAACAGAAGATTTTAAAGTGCTAACACGCCTCAACTTCAACTATAGGAGCGGGCATGCCTCCCCCGGTTCATGCCACACGGCATGAATACCGTTGATTCTAAAGGATGGGGTCCCCTGCCCGAAGATTGATGAAAATAAGACGAAACACCAGCAAACACACTCTCGACAAAGCAGATCTGCTCGACCAGAAATGGGTAACCTACTTTTTAGCGATTGTTCTCATTCTGCTTGTCCTCATCTTTGTTGTTTTACTATCGCCTACCTATAAACGATACATTGTTGATACCGCCAAATCCGTGTTTTACGGCGGAAAACAGAAAGTACCGCGTCCAAAGGCTTCACCAGCGAACTTCCAAAGCCCTGCGGTGCTAAATGGTTTAATATTCTGAACCTAACAGACGAACACAGAACGACGATACAACACGAGTCGGATTACACTTTTCGGCAAAATTCGGGAGAGAAAGATGTACAGGACCTTGTTCACGTTAGCGATACTGATAACACTATCCCTATTGGTTTCTGGGTGCGGTTACTACTCTAAATCAGAATATCTTGAGCATATCTCAACCATCCGTATTTCGCCAATTGAAATTTTGGATGCCGATTTCGCTTATGACACGACCTCTCAACGACCATACGACGAAGTGATTCATGAAAAATTAACACAACGCTTCAATCGAAAATGGCGAGACGGGAACGACTCCGAATTTACGATGCGGATACAGGATTACACTTTAGTAGAGTACGGCTTCGGTCCGCAAGGCGAGGTTGAAATGCTACGGATGACGCTACAAATTGAATACGAATTTCTGGATCGGGTTCGCAATACGATGATCGCTGAAAGAGACAACTACATCCAAGTTCACGATTTCTATGTCGTCCCGAATCGAGCTGAGCCGATGGAAACCCCGGCACAAGCCAGAAACCTTATTGTCGAAGAGTTGATAGAAGACCTTTATAACAATCTTGCTGAACAGTGGTAACAAGACGTTGCACGGGAGCGCTGCGCGAATGAAACGCAAGGCAATACACATCTTTTATAGACTTCCTCACTTTTCACTCGGTACGCTGCTCTTTTTCAGTTCAATGCTGATTTCGTGCGGTGAAGAACGGGGGAACTGGACATCTGTCCAACAGGAAGCCGAATACATCTACGGTGTATGGCATAGCCCGACAACGAAGCAGGCACAACAGACGATACTTAAAGTCGAAGAAAACATCAAAAACGCGTCAAGACTCTTAGAGCAATCCGTAACAACAGCAGCCAACGTCCAAACAACTGTTTCACCCGAACACCTTTTACCGAGTGATGGCGGCTTATCGGGTTGGGTACAGTCGCGCGCGCCATCAACTTACGAAGGCACAACACTTTATCGTGACAGACCCTCGTCCCCGGATCTCTACTACGCTTTCGGCTTCAAACGTCAGGCAGAAGTGGAATACGAAACGCCTCAATTCGGTTCAAAACCGTTGATTCTACTCGAAGTCTTCGATATGGGTTCACCAGAAAACGCCTTTGGGATTTATAATTTTCACACCTACCCAAAAATGAAATTTGAATGGATTGGGAGTAAGGCAATGCTTTCAGGTAACTATCTCCGATTTTCAAAAGGCAAGTATTTCATTCAAATTGAGGGCTACGAAATAGCGACCGGCATCCGAGAAGGCATGGTCACACTCGCTAAAACTATCGCTACGCAGATTAAAGACCCGTCACCAGAACCGCCAATCCTTGCGTTATTGCCGAGTCACAATAAGGTAAACGGAAGTATCAAGGTATTCCGTTCAAATTGGGTATTGCGTCAACTCTACAGCACACTCCCTGTTAGCACACCACAATTAACGGATACAGCCATCGGGGTATCTGCGCGTTATCTGGACAACACGAAATCAAAAAACTGGACGGATGCCCAAATTGCTTTCATCATCCGTTTCGCTGACACCACTACTGCGGAAGCCGCGTATACGCTTTATCGAGATTCCTTAACGAAAGGGAAAATGCCTTTTGAAGTCGGCACGAGTGGAAACCTTCTCATCAACGAAGCCTCTTCTGTAGGAGGGGTTTCCAACCCCGATACGAAACCTCTTCTGTAGGAGGGGTTTCCAACCCCGATACCTTATAAAAAAGGAGCTTTTTATGCGAGGTGATTTTGAAGCTTATCTTAACGATTCATTTCGTGACGAAAATGGCAAACTTAATTTAGCAGCGTTGCTGGCTTTAGAAGACGAAGCCGATATGGACGTTGCCGTTATCATGCCGAACACTCAACCGCTCCCACAAAACGATGAGCTTGCTGAAGCAATTAGGGGCAATCGGCGCGCCCTTGGTTGCGCACTCGTACACCCAACGGAACCCGATCCCGTCGAGCAGGTTCAGTTGGCTGCGGAGGCGTGGGGTATGCGTGGCATTAAATTGATGCCAGCCGTCCATAACTACGACGTAGATGACCCAATTGTCCGTCCCGTCGTTGAAGCCGCCCGGGACCATGGACTCATCGTCTCAATCCACTCTGGACCTAACAATTGTCATCCAAATCGGATTGGTACGGTCGCCGGTTGGGTCCCAGAAACACCCGTTATTATGGATCACATGGGGTTCCCAGACGATTTAGACGCGGCAATCTCTGTGGCAAAGACTCACAAAAACATTTCGCTTGGAACAACTATCCTACGTTTTCACCGACGTTGGGGAACGGATCCAGACAAGGTTGTTCCGACGGAGGTCAAAAAAGCGGTTGATGCACTTGGACCTGAGCAGATCGTTTTCGGCTCTAACCTGCCGGAATACCGTCCTATTCAGGTTATCAATGCGCTCAAGCGATTAGAACTCGGTGACAACGCAGAAGCACTCATTTTCGGTGAGAATCTTGCACGCATCTATGGGCTTTAAACCGGTGGCGTGCGTAAGTCCTAAACCATTAAAAACATGAAACAAACGCCCCTTTATCAAGCACACAAATCCCTCAATGCGAAATTCACGGAATTCGGTGGTTGGGAAATGCCGCTCCAATACAGCAGCATTGTTAAGGAGCATCTGGCTGTTCGGACTACCGTCGGTTTGTTTGATCTGTCGCACATGGGAGAACTTGAGGTTTATGGTCAAGGTGCGAACGCGTTGGTGCAAAAACTCAGCACGAATGATGTAGGTCGCTTAACCGATGGACGTGTGTTGTATACCCTCTTCTGCAACGAAGCAGGTGGGATCGTTGACGACCTTCTTGTCTACCGACATGCGGATAACCACTATATGCTGGTCGTCAATGCAGCCAACATCGAAAAAGATCGGACGTGGGTAGAAAACCACAATGATACGGGGGCAGAAATCAGAGATGTGAGCGAAGATACAGCCCTTATTGCACTACAGGGTCCAAAATCAATTGACATCCTAAAACCGTTGGTTCCCGAACAAGCGATTTCTGAAATTCGGTATTTTCGGTTTATACTCGGTGAGGTAGCAGGCATCCCGACTACGATTTCGCGGACGGGTTATACGGGGGAAGTCGGTTTTGAGTTATACGTTTCGGCTGACAATGCGGAACGTCTATGGCATGCGCTTTATCCTGAGGTGATAGCCGCTGAGGGACAACCGGTGGGACTGGGTGCTCGTGATACGCTACGGCTTGAAGCCGGGCTCCGCCTCTACGGGATGGACATGGATGATAATACGAACCCGTTTGAAGCTGGACTCGGTAAGTTTGTCAAATCCAAGGGGCGACAGTTTATTGGAAAAGACGTACTCGTTGCTGCGAAAAAGAAGGGTATCGCGAAACAGATGATAGGCTTTCAGATGCTTGATCGTGCTGTGGCGCGTTCAGGCTACACCGTTTACCAAGCAGGTGAACACATTGGGAATGTGACGAGTGGTGCCCCCTCACCGGCGCTCAAATGCAGCATCGGTTTCGCTTCTATCACGTCGGAAGCAATGCTTAATGATAAAATTGATATAGAAATTCGGGGCAAGCTGCATCCGGCGAAGATTGTAAAAGTACCTTTTATTATTAGCAGTCAGTAGTCCGGGGAAGCCCACGCGGGCTTCATACCGTTGATTCCAATCGGCAGTCAGTAAAGTGTATAGTAGGTGAGAACGTTCACAACCGCCTCTTTACTGATCACTGAGAGTGAACGGAGCAAACGTCGTGACAGCTGACGGATATTATAGAGAACAAATATGATTCCAGAAAATTTAAAATATATGGAAAGCCATGAATGGGCAAGACAAGAAGGCGACATTGCCACTATCGGTATCAGCGACTACGCGCAATCCGAAATTCAGGATATTGTCTACGTCGAATTGCCAGAAGTTGGCACCGAACTCACACAAAAAACGGAGTTCGGTGTGATAGAATCTGTCAAAGCAGCGTTTGATCTTTATGCACCGGTCAGTGGTGAAGTGATTGATGTCAATGAATCTCTCCCTGACGCACCGGAACAGGTGAATGAATCTCCTTATGATGACGGGTGGTTTCTTAAAATCAGGATGACCGATCCCGCTGAACTTGACGCGCTTCTTGATGCTGATAGCTACCAAGCACATATTGAGGCGGAACATGCCTGAAAAAGATAACAGAACACCCTTCGCAAATCGACATATCGGTCCCCGCTCAGAAGATATTGAACTGATGTTGACGACGCTCGGCTATTCTTCGATGGCAGATTTTATGGAAGACGTTGTACCAGCGGACATCCGGTCATCGGCAGCCTTAAGTTTAGATGAAGAGGCAGGTGGTTCAAGGTCAGAATCGGAAGCACTTTCGGCATTAAAAGAACTCGCGTCCGAAAATCAGGTTTTCCGTTCTTTTATCGGGATGGGATACTACAACTGCTTTGTCCCGCCGGTGATTCAACGAAATATTCTGGAGAACCCAGGCTGGTACACACAATATACACCCTATCAAGCCGAAATCTCGCAGGGACGTTTGGAAGCACTTCTCAACTTCCAAACAATGGTTATTGACTTAACGGGGTTACCCGTTGCGAATGCTTCGCTTTTAGACGAAGGAACAGCCGCCGCCGAGGCGATGGGGATGTGCCTCACTCCTACGATACCCAAAGCATATCGCGATTTTTTTGTCTCCAAGACCTGTCACCCACAAACGATCGCCGTCCTACAAACACGTGCCGAACCGCTCGGTATCCGATTAGTCGTCGGTGACCATCAGTCAACAAATTTTACGATGCCAATCTTGGGGGCTATCGTGCAATACCCTGCGACTGATGGAACGATTCACGATTATAGCAAGTTCGCTGAACAGGTACACGCCGCGGGTGGTCTATTCATTACGGCAACAGATCTGCTGGCACTGACGCTTTTACGTCCACCTGGCGAGTTTGGTGCAGACATCGCTATCGGTAGCACGCAACGTTTTGGGGTGCCGCTCGGTTATGGTGGCCCGCACGCAGCCTTCCTCGCCACCCATGATGAACTTAAACGACAGATTCCGGGACGGATCGCCGGGGTCTCTCAAGATGCGATGGGCAAACCGGCTATCCGTTTAGCACTTCAAACACGGGAACAGCACATCCGACGTGAAAAAGCAACGAGTAACATCTGCACGGCACAAGTCCTACTCGCCGTTATGGCGGGGATGTACGCTGTCTATCATGGACCCGAAGGACTTAAGCAGATCGCTACACGTGTGCACGCTCACACCTCTATGCTACGTGCTGGACTTGAAGAACTTGGCTATACCACTGGAGATTTGTCGTGTTTTGATACCGTTTCTGTTACCGTCCCGGCAGAAAAAACAGATGATTTCTTAACTTCTGCCCGTAGTAAACAGATAAACCTTCGCGCAATTGATACGACACATATCGGTATCTCCTTAGATGAAACAACAACAACAGCAGATGTTGACGAGCTTCTTGAAATATTTGGTGCTAAGACCGGCTTAAAAACTTTGTCCACAAGTGGCATTCCGTTAGATTTACAACGCGAAAGCCCCTATCTGACGCATCCAGTTTTCAATAGCTACCATTCTGAAACCGAGATGCTCCGCTACATCCACAGACTTCAAACCAAAGACCTCTCTCTTGTGAATGCGATGATCCCTCTGGGTTCCTGTACAATGAAACTTAACGCTACAGCGGAGATGATTCCAGTGACATGGCGCGAGTTCTGCGAACTTCATCCGTTTGCACCGCGCGAACAAGCGAAAGGGTACGATCGCCTCTTTTCGCAATTGGAAACGTGGTTAGCCGAGATAACAGGTTACAGCGGCATCTCATTGCAACCGAACGCCGGTTCGCAAGGTGAATATGCCGGATTGTTAGTGATTCGTAAATATCACCAGAGTCGGAATGAAGCACATCGCAACGTCTGCTTAATCCCGACCTCTGCCCACGGCACAAACCCAGCAAGCGCAGTAATGGCGGGCATGCAAGTTGTGGTCGTGGCATGCGATTCGGAAGGAAATATTGATCTTGAAGATCTCCAAGCGAAAGCAGATATGCATCGTGAAAATCTCGCCGCCGCCATGATTACGTATCCATCAACGCACGGGGTTTTTGAAGAGAAGATTCGCAAGATTTGTGACATTGTTCATCGAGCAGGTGGACAGGTCTACATGGATGGTGCGAATCTGAATGCCCTCGTCGGGATTGGACAGCCTGCCGATATCGGTGCGGATGTTTGTCACCTGAACTTGCACAAAACCTTCTGTATACCGCACGGTGGTGGTGGACCAGGGATGGGCCCGATTGGTGTCAAAGCACATCTTACGGACTTCTTACCAACACACCCACTCGTTCGTGTCGGTGGTCCAGCAGGCATCGGAGCCGTATCTGCTGCACCGTGGGGAAGCCCTGGAATTCTGCCTATCTCTTGGGCATACATCGCTATGATGGGTGCAGATGGACTTAAATCGGCGACAGAAGTCGCGATCCTCAATGCCAATTACATAGCAAAACGGCTTGCAGGATACTATCCTGTGCTTTATACCGGGAATTCTGGCTTAGTCGCACACGAATGTATCATCGATCTGCGTGGCTTCAAAAAGAGTGCTGACATAGACGTAACCGATGTCGCAAAGCGTCTGATGGACTATGGATTCCATGCGCCGACTGTCTCTTGGCCCGTGCTCGGCACAATGATGATTGAACCGACAGAAAGTGAATCGAAAGCAGAATTGGATCGTTTTTGTGATGCGCTCATTTCAATACGCGAGGAGATAACAGAGATTGAAACCGGGGCAGCCGATCGGACAGATAATGTCCTGAAAAATGCGCCGCATACCGCAGAAATAGTCGTCCAGTCTGAGTGGGATCATCCGTATTCACGCGAAAAAGCGGCGTTTCCGAAGGTGTGGGTGCGTGACGCTAAATTCTGGCCCCCCGTTGCCCGCATTAATGAAGTCTACGGGGATAGGAATCTTATGTGCGCCTGTCCACCATTGGATGAATATTAATAGGAGAATCCACAACGGCGATTGAAAATTGCCCTCAACTTAGCAGAAGGGAGATAAATTATGACAAACCATACCGTAAGTTCAGGAAACGTTTTTAAGGATTTAGGGCTTCCCTCACCCGATGAAAGATTGGCAAAAGCAAAATTGGCATATAAGATCAATCACTTCATTGCTGAGCGGGGAATGACGCAAAAAGCGGCTGCTGGTTTTTTGGGAATCAGTCGATCCAAAATGACAGCGTTGAGAAACGGTAGGCTGAAGAGTTTTACCATTGATTTTCTATTTTCTCTGATGGAAAAATTGGAGCATCATACTGAACACAGTACCCAAGATGGTAATACGCTACATTTGCGTAAGATTGGTCTGACTGAAGATACCTATACTGACAACCAATAACGATAAAAACATGAAAGCCATAATTATAGGTGCAGGAGAGGTCGGATTTCATATCGCCAAACTCCTCACCGCCCAAGCGAACGATGTTGTGCTCATTGACGAATCCCAAGCCGCCTGCGACCGAGTGAATGAACAGTTGGACCTGCAAACACTACGCGGATCGGGAGCATCCCCACGTCTTCTAAAAACTGCCGGTATAGAGGATGCGAATCTACTTATCGCCGTTACCAACAGCGATGAAATTAATATGCTCGCCTGTCAGATAGCAGATAGGTATAAGGTTAGCACGAAAATCGCACGCGTCTCAGATCCTGACTATTTCTGCCCAGAAAGCGATCTAACCCCGAAGGACTTCGGCATTGATTTGCTGGTCAATCCGGAGCGGCTCTGCGTCGCTGAATTTGTCAGACTTTTACAGGTCCCCGAAGCACGAGAGATTGTTGATTTTGAGGACGGAAGAGTCCAACTTGTCTCTTTTCGGATTAAACAGTCTAACCCATTGATTGATAAATCGCTCGCCGAATTAGACGCGAATGGTCTCCTTGACGATATCCGATTCGCTGCTATCAGCCGTCCAGGACGTTCTTCCAACAACGGACATCCCATAAATAACGGCAACCGACACATTATCATTCCGAGAGGTGCTGACGCTCTGCAACAGGGTGACGAAGTATTTGTCATCGGCAGTGCGATCGCAATCGAACAACTGCTGCGTATCAGTGGCATCACGTTCAACCAGCAACTGGACCGTGTTATAATTGTAGGTGCGAGTCCTATCGGTATCGAACTTGCGCGTGTCCTCGAAGAGAGAGATACTAACGTCAAACTGATCGAAGAGGACCAAACGAAAGCGGAGTTAGCCTCCCAAGCCTTAAGACGGACAACCGTTTTGCAAGGCAATTATCTTCAATTCAGACTCCTTGAAGAGGCAGGGGTAGAGGAAGTTAACGGGTTTATCTCGGTTACAGGCGACGACGAAGGCGATATTATGGCATGTATGACGGCAAAAGAGAATGGTGCGCAGCGTGTGCTTGCGCTCGTTCAGCAGCCGCGCTACCTCCCATTGTTAGCACGTATTCCGAGACTCGATGGGGCAGTCAGCCGGCATCTGACGGTTGTCAGTAACATTCTGCGCCTTATTCGTCGCGGACATATCATTTCCGTGGCTTCACTTCACGGCATAGATGCCGAAGTCATTGAGATCGTTGCCGGTGTTAACTCGAAAATCGCGCATAAAGAGCTCGTCTCTTTCAAAACAAAATTCCCAGAAAATGCCTTTATCGGCGCGATCATCCGACGGGATAGACTTATCACTCCAACTGGACAATCCGTCATCCAACCCACAGATCGCGTTATTGTCTTTAGCTTACCGGGGGCAATTCCGGTTGTCGAAGATCTCTTCGCAGAACGCAGAGACTAAATAGTTGTCAGTTCTCAGTTGTAGGTTATCGGTAAAGAGGTGCTTCTGTAACAATCTACCCCAGTTTGAATTATGCCAAGATGCTGTGAATTGATACATCAAGACTCCTTAACTGACAACTGACAACCGATAACTGATAACTACTAAAATGAGCCTTAAATTAATTTTTTACACTCTCGGTAATTTGCTTATCTGTCTGGCAGGGACGATGCTGTTTCCGTTAGTGGTCGGCATCTACTATCATACAACAGTAGATGAAGTGATACGTACCGATTTAGGAGCGTTTGTCACCTCACTAACAATCACTCTCATCGCCGGTCTGATCCTCCGTTTGAGTTTCCGCGCACGACACGAAGAACTCGGCATACGCGAAGGTTTTGCTGTCGTGGCTATGGGCTGGGTAACAGTTGCGCTTTTTGGTTCGCTGCCGTATCTGCTGGCAGGCGTGTTTCATATCGCGGGCCGCTCACCATGGATAGCGTTCTCCTTTTGCTATTTTGAATCCATGGCGGGGTTTTCAACAACCGGTGCGACTGTCCTGACCGAGATTGAATCCCTCTCTCACGCAATGCTCTTCTGGCGGAGTTTCTCACACTGGCTCGGTGGAATGGGAATCGTTGTTCTCGCTGTTGCGATTCTTCCGCTGCTCGGTATTGGTGGTATGCAGCTTTTCCGCGCTGAAGCACCGGGACCCGAAACCGATCGACTCACGCCTCGCATCACGCAGACTGCCAAACTCCTCTGGGGGGTTTATCTGCTGCTCTCTTTTCTTGAAACAGCACTCTTGATGTTCGGAGGAATGTCGCTATTTGACGCGCTCTGCCATACCTTTGGGACTATGGCGACCGGCGGGTTCTCAACAAAAAACGCCAGTATCGGTCATTATGATAGTGTTTATGTTGATATGGTTATTAGTTTCTTTATGTTCCTCGCCGGCACGAATTTCGCGCTTCACTATCGGGTACTCCGCGGTGATTTTAAAGCCTATTTCCGAGACACAGAATTCAAGTTCTATTGTATCGTTATTGCTGTAAGTATCACCTTAATTTCGTGGAACACCATCAGATTCCAAGTAAATGGCGACATACCTTACGACTCGATGTGGACCTCACTCCGTTACGCTACGTTTCAGGTCATGGCAATCATCACAACGACCGGTTACGGCACTGCTGATTACGAACAGTGGCCTGCACTCTCTCAATTCATCTTAGTAACGCTCATGTTCTACGGAGGCTGTGCAGGCTCTACAGGCGGCGGTATGAAACAGGTTCGATTCCTCCTTCTCATCAAACAGAGTGGTGCTGAAATCAAACGTCTCATTTTTCCCCATGCTGTGCTGCCTATTCGTGTGAACGACCGAGTTGTTCCGCCCGAAGTGATGACGAACGTTCTCGGCTTCTTTTTCTTTTTCATCGGAATTTTTGCGATTGTAACTTGCATTATGACGACTTTAGGACTCGACCTTGTCAGTGCTGCAGGGGCGACAATTGCGACAATGGGCAATATCGGTCCGGGACTGGGTAGCGTAGGTCCGGCTGACAACTACGCACACATCCACACCACCGGAAAATACGTCTTATCCTTCTGTATGTTACTGGGACGCTTGGAACTTTATACCGTGCTAATCCTCTTTTCACCGAATTTTTGGAGAAGGTAACTATGAACACAGATAAACTCCGTAGAGAATACAAAGCACATAATGGAAACCTGCTTGAACAGAACGCTTCATCCGATCCGTTTGAACAGTTTGAAAAATGGTTTGCAGATGCGATTGATGCCAAACTCGACCTACCCGATGCGATGACGTTGGCGACTGCGACACCGCAAGGTGTCCCCTCTGCCCGAATGGTCGTCCTCAGAGGCTTTGACGCGAAAGGTTTCTGTTTTTACACCGACTATGACAGTCAAAAAGGGAAGGAACTCGCTGAGAATCCAAACGCTGCTTTGGTGTTCTATTGGCGGGAGCTCGATCGGCAGGTCCGAAGTACCGGCATCGTGGAAAAGATGACACCTGAGGAATCAGATGCTTATTTCGCAAGCCGCCCGGTGAGCAGTCAACTTGCTGTGTGGACAGAACGCCAAAGTCTTATTATTTCGGGTCGTGAACATCTTATAGAGGGTTTCCAACAGGCAGAACAGACTTATCCACCTGATAAAATTCCGCGACCGCCGCATTGGGGCGGTTACCGACTCGCTCCGAATCTGTTTGAATTCTGGCAGGGGTGTCCGAGTCGTCTTCACGACCGGCTCTGTTATACGCTGCAACCCGATGGGACATGGGAGATGACGCGCCTATCGCCATAAATCTGAAAAGCCGATAGCAAAACAAAATCGTCTTAAGAAATTTGTTTTGTCATCGGCTTTTATTTTTTTTGAAAAAAACTTGACAATGTTTTGGAAATATGTCAAACTATTAAGCGTATGAAAAAAATCTGTTTGCGAGTCTGAATTAAGTTTTCGCTTCGGCGAAGTTTTTAAGATGTGTGAGGACAAAATAGATTAGAAACAATGCTAATAGATTATCTTCCGATCTTATTGTTAGGGCTATTCGCAGTTCTCTTTGCGGCGGTTAACCTTGCCCTGACGCATATTCTTGGTCCTAAACGCCCAACCCCCGTCAAACTCTCAGTGTACGAATCCGGTGTCCGCCCAGTTGGCGACGCGCGGCAACGGTTTACGATTCGGTTCGATCTCATCGCGATGCTCTTTATCATCTTTGATATTGAAGTGGTGTTCCTCTACCCTTGGGCATTGGTCTTCAAGAAATTCTCTGAAACAAGTGGTTTGTTCATTTTAATTGAAATGCTGGTGTTTATCGGTATTCTTCTTCTCGGCTATATCTATGCTTGGAAGAAAGGAGGCTTAACATGGGATTAGACTTTGGACCAGATACCGGAACGGATGGTAACATCATCACAACGACGATTGATAAGGTCGTCAATTGGGGACGAAAGAACTCCCTATGGCCGATGCCGTTCGGTACGGCTTGCTGTGCAATTGAGATGATGGCGACTTTGGCTTCCAAATACGACCTTTCTCGATTTGGTTCCGAGGCAATCCGTTTTTCCCCGCGCCAATCCGACCTTCTCATTGTCTCCGGCAGAATTTCCATCAAAATGATGCCGGTCTTGAAACGTATTTACGACCAGATGCCCGACCCGAAGTGGGTCATCTCAATGGGAGCATGCGCTTCCTGCGGTGGTGTGTTTGACACCTATACCCTTATCCAAGGTGTTGACCAGTTCATTCCTGTGGATGTCTATATTCCCGGATGCCCACCACGTCCCGAAGATCTCATTGATGCGGTGCTACAGGTACAGCAAAAGATTGATAGTGGTGCCTTACCTAAAGGTGTTTCTCCCTATTAAATCCGAGCTGCCCTTTCGTTGTCAGGGCAGTATTCTAATCGTTAACAAACCTTTTCTAACCTAAAACTGGTTTCTTAACAATTTTAGATCGGGGTGGACAACGGACACCCCGCTCAGATGTAATCGCTAAAAAATTATGAATGAAGAGAAAGCAGTCGAAGAACAGTCGAAACCTCTTGTCCTTGAAAAGTTAGAGGCAGCTCACGCAGACGCGCTTTTAGCACAGGATGAAGTCCGCGGGACCGCTGTCGTTGTTGTGCGGAAAGAACGCGCCTACGCCGTTCTGGAATATCTGAAAACAGATCCCGAACTCGCCTATACCTATCTTGTCGATGTCACAGCAGTAGACAATTCGCGGATGGAATCGGAGTTAATGCAGTTCGACTATGCAAGATTCATGGTCGTCTATCAACTCTATTCCTATCAAGGGCAGTGCCGCGTTCGGGTCAAAGTCCCTGTGCATGAAAACGACTTGAGCATCCCATCTGCTACAGGCTTGTGGCGAGCCGCAAACTGGTTGGAACGTGAAACTTATGATATGTTCGGTATCCATTTTGAGGGGCACCCCGATCTCCGTCGGATCTTAATGCCAGACGACTTTGAGGGGTACCCACTCCGTAAGGACTACCCACTCCGAGGGCGCGGTGAGCGCGAACGGTTCAATTTTGACAAGCAGAATGTGTGAACAGGCTGTCAGCAGTCGGGTCGGTTTGCTACGCAAACCTTTCAGCATACAGTTAACAGACGGTTCTCGGCATATAAAATCTTCGCAATTACGACAGATCCCTTAACCGATAGCCGATGGTTTCCGATAGCCAATAACCAACATAAAAGGAGCATTTTATGCAAAGTGGGTTGGAACGCGCGACAGGCGAGAAGATGGTTCTCAACTTCGGTCCGCAACATCCTGCAACGCACGGCACCCTTCGCATCGTGTTAGAACTCGACGGCGAATCCATTTTAAAGGCAACGCCGCACGCCGGTTACCTTCACACAGGATTTGAGAAACTCGGTGAACACTTGGATTACAACCAATACATCGTTGTAACGGATAGAATGAACTATCTTTCACCGCTGTCGAACAATTTCGGGTATGTGCTTGCAGTCGAGCAATTGCTCGGTATTGAGGTGCCGAAAAGGTGCCAATACATCCGTCTTTTGATGGCTGAACTCTCAAGGGTGGCTGATCATCTGCTCTGGCTGGGAACGGCAGCATTGGATTTAGGGGCATTTTCAGTATTCCTCTACAGTTTCCGTGAACGTGAAAAATTGTACAGTATCTTTGAAAAAACGACAGGCGCGCGGTTGACAACCAGTTACACACGTGTCGGCGGGGTCCTCCGAGATCTCTATCAAGGCTGCGAAGCAGATGTCCGGCAATTCATTACCGACTTCCCGAAGGCACTGCGGGAGACGCACACCCTGCTCACCCGGAATCGTATCTGGATGGATCGCACGAAAGGCGTTGGTCCTATTTCAGGTGAAGACGCGATTAACTACGGTTTGACGGGTCCCTGTCTCCGGGCAACCGGCGTTGCGCACGACCTTCGCAAGGCTGAACCCTACTCGAGTTACGATGAAGTGACGTTTGATGTGCCCGTTGGAACCAACGGTGATGCCTATGACCGTTACCTCGTGCGCATGGAAGAAATGATTCAGAGTTGCGGTATCATTGCCCAAGTCCTTGATAACATGCCTGATGGACCGGTCAACTCCGAAAATAACAAGGTTATGCTCCCGAACAAAGAGGATGCTTACGGGCATATTGAGGGCTTAATCCATCATTTCAAAGTTATTATGGATGGACACGGCGTGGAGGTCCCAAAAGGCGATCACTACTGTGCAACTGAATCCCCGAACGGAGAACTCGGATTTTATATCGTCAGCGACGGGAGCGGAACGGGTTACCGCATCCGTATCCGTCCGCCGAGTTTCTTGAACTTCCAAGCACTACCGCACATGTTGGAGGGTGGCATGGTCTCTGATACTGTGGCTGTGTTAGGAAGTCTCAACGTTATTGCCGGAGAG
Source organism: Candidatus Poribacteria bacterium (assembly GCA_022827625.1). Lineage (GTDB taxonomy): Bacteria > Poribacteria > WGA-4E > WGA-4E > WGA-3G > WGA-3G. The sequence continues at coordinate 71,803 of JAJEIE010000038.1, forward strand.
TTAGATCGCTAAATCCAAAGCCTGAACCGGGATTCTTATGATTTTAAGATTAACTATGATTATAGACATATACAATCACGGAGAATCTGATAATCTTATAAATCACAGTTCAGATTTAAGGAGGATTAAATGGAACTCAGTGGCGTTATGCTCTTTGTCAAAGACATGAAGGGTATCATCGCATTTTACAGGGATGTCATTGGATTGACTCCCGACGAGGATCAGCCGTTTCCAGAACACCGGTTCTTCCGTTTTAAGGCAGGTGCTTGCACGTTGTGCCTCCATAGTGCCAGCAAGCCCAACGAAGGAAGACAAAAACTGATGTTTCACGTTGAAAGCGTGAATGCTGTTCATCAGCACATAAAATCGAAAGGGAAACGATTACGGAAACTGGAAAATAACGATGGACATGCCATTTTCGACATCCGCGATCCAGAAGGCAACCGCATTCAGTTTTACGGGAATTACTAAAACACACGATGTAAGATAAACCTTTTCGTAACCAATGCACTTTGAAATCATTGGCACAATTGAAAATATTGAAACGATCGCTGTAGGTAGGCGCATCCGTGAAATTCAGAGGCTTCGTAAACAATACGGTTCTGGGAGATGGCGGAAACTTAAAGGTATCGCCTATATTCGCCTAACGAAAGGTAGTATCCATAAAGCAGAGGTTCATTGGTATGAAGCGCATGGAATTGGTAAAAAAAAGATGAAAATTAAACGATTTTTGGACTAAAACTATGGAAAAGAAACGATTAGAACCCCAATTTATGCTTTGCATTGAAAACGGCGGTTGTGAAGACATAGAGCAGCGAAAACTTTACCAAATTTTACCTGATGAAAAAGCGGCTCGTGAAGGCTATCTGCGAGTCGTTGATGAATCTCAGGAAGACTACTTGTATCCCGAATCTTATTTCATTTTTGTTGAACTGCCTCGCAAAGTACAGGAGGCATTCGTAGCAAAGGAAAATCTAATAGATGTCAGATGAGCTCATTCAAATTGAAACGCCTTTCGCGTTCAACGAAGAAAATCAGCGTGCGTTCGACGCGTTGATAGGGCGGTATCCGATTAAAGAAGCAGCAATGCTGCCAACGCTCCACCTCGCACAAAAACAGGCAGGCTACATTACGCCTGCTGTTATGAAGTACGTCGCAGAACAACTTGAAGTCTCCGTGATGAAGGTCAAAGATGTTGTTACTTTCTATCCGATGTTCTTTGAAGAACCGGTAGGCGAGTACGTCATTCGGGTCTGTCATACACTGCCTTGTGCCTTGAGGGACTGCAAAGTTGTTTTGGACCATCTCAAGGAGAAGTTAGGCACAGATGTCGCCTCCGAAACCAATCTTGCGAAAGGTACGACTGCTGACAGTAAGTTCACGCTCATGAAGGTGGAATGCCTTGCTTCGTGCGATGTCGCCCCAGTTATCATGGTAAATGATGATCTATATAAGAATTTAACCCCGGAAAAGGTTGATGAAATCTTAGACAATTTGTAGAGGAGAAAGTATGATCGAAGAAAAACGAATTCTCTACGAGCATCTGGATGTGCCTGATATTAACACGTTCGATGTCTTTCGCCAATACGATGGCTACACCCGCTTTGAAAAGGCTATCGCCGAATATCAACCAGAAGATATTGCTAAAATGGTGATGGATTCGGGGTTGAAAGGGAGAGGCGGTGCCGGATTTTCGACGGGTTTGAAATGGAGCTTCGTTCCCAGAGATATAAAGCCGTGTTACCTGTGTTGCAACGCCGATGAAAGCGAGCCAGGAACGTTCAGTAACCGTTACGTTTTAGAAAAAAATCCACATCTGTTGATTGAAGGTATCTTGATTTGCTGCTACGCGATGGGTATCGAGACGACTTACGTCTATATCCGCGGTGAATTCACCCTCGGAAAGAAGATGTTGGATGCCGCTATCAAAGAGGCTTATGAAAAGGGGTACCTCGGAAAAGATGTTCGCGGTACAGGACTCAACATTGACATCTACACACACCCCGGTGCGGGTGCTTATATCTGCGGTGAAGAGACAGGTTTGATTGAATCGCTTGAGGGGAAACGCGGACAACCCCGTAACAAACCACCGTTTCCCGCGGTTGAAGGCGTGTTCGGGAAACCGACGGTCGTCCAGAATGTCGAGACGCTGTGTAACCTACCTTTCATTGTCGGTAACGGTGTTGAATGGTACACACAGATGGGACCGACGTACGCCGATACACGTGCCAATCCGCCGACCCCGGATCCCAATACCGGTACGAAACTCTACTGCATCAGTGGTGATGTTAACGAACCGGGTGTTTATGAACTTGAACTCGGATTGACATCCACTGAACTCATTGAGGTCGCAGGCGGTTTGCGCGGTGAAGAGGTGAAAGCGGTGATACCCGGTGGGAGTTCTGCCCCGATTTTGACACACTATGAGTTGGACACGCGGCTCGACTTTACTTCACTCACACTCGCTAAATCGATGCTCGGTTCGGGCGGTATTATCGTGATGAACGAGACCCGAAATATCGTCGATTGCCTGCTCAATATCATGAAGTTCTATGCGCATGAATCGTGTGGACAGTGTACGCCGTGCCGTTGGGGTACACCGTGGGTGCGTGATATTGTCCAACGCATTGCCGACGGAAACGGACGCAAAAGCACCATCACGCGTCCGAAATTCGGTGTTGCCGAAAACGGGAGATGGGGCGATACGGGTGAAACTGAAGAAATTTATGAAGACTTAGACCTGCTGGAAAGTGTTGCTAACAACATCGCAAATGTAGACACGATGACCTGGAACACGATTTGCGTCTTCGGTATCGCTGTCTCGTGGCCAGCCGTGAGTTATATGCGCAAATTCCGTCCTGAGTTTGAAGCCGCTATCCGAGAAGGTAAACTCGTTACCTTATCTGTTGCCGAAGCCACAGTCCCACCGGAGGAGAACTACGCGTATCAACAGCGATTTGTTCCCAAAGAGTTCGCTGACCTGTAGGAAGGAAAAATTAAAAAATGGCATTTATTAAATTAAATGACCTCGAGGTTGAGGTTGAAGATGGAACGAATATAGTTGAGGCAGCGAGGCAACACGGCATCGAGGTCCCTCACTACTGTTATCATCCGGGGTTGAGCCGTCCTGCGAATTGCCGAATGTGTCTCGTCGAACCTTACGTTTTCTTTCCGCCTGCTGGCGCAATTGTTCCTGATCGGCAACTCGCAACGGGCTGCACAACGACCGTGAGAACAGCACCACCTGATAGAAAACTCGATGGAAAATATGACTTTATTGTTCAAACGGACAGCCCACGTGTTAAAAAAGCGCGTGAGGATATTTTGGAATTCCTGCTCGTCCATCATCCGCTCGATTGCCCGGTCTGCGACCAAGCCGGTGAGTGTGACTTGCAAGATTTCTCTCACCGACATGGACACGATAAGAGTCGTTACCTTGAAGTCAAAAATGTGCCGCCGAAGAAGGATTTGGGACCGGATGTTCTGCTCTATTCGACACGGTGTATTGTTTGTACCCGGTGTATCCGATTCTGTGAAGAGGTTTCTGGCAGTGGCGAATTGGGCTTAATTCACCGTGGTTCTCACGACGAAATTGATATTCCACGAAGTCACGATGGAACGCCAATACAGGTGTTAGATAATAAACTCGCAGGAAATGTTGTCGATATCTGTCCCGTCGGTGCGCTAATTAGCAAAGATTTCTTGTTTAAATCCCGTCCATGGTTCTTGGAGAAAGCGAATAGCGTCTGCACAGGATGCAGCGTCGGATGTAATATTACAGTAGAATACAAACCCGATGGCGTTTACCGGCTGAAACCGCGGTTCCACGGAGATATTAACCAGTATTGGATGTGTGACGATGGTCGCCTCGGTTACCACTATGTGAACAGCGAGGATCGGCTCCAACTCCCCCTGAAACGGGTTGATGATGAACTCACGCCAACACATTGGGCGGATGCCTTAACTGTAATTACAGAAAAACTATCGGAAGTAGCGGCTGAGGATATCCTTGTTATCGGCTCCGCACAAGGCACGAATGAAGATAATTACGTTTTACAGCAGTTCGCACACGATGTGCTGCAAACGACCCAGTTAGGCCTCTTTGGGCAGCTGCCGGGCGAAGAACACAAATTCCCACAATTCAGCATCGAGGCAGATAAGAATCCGAACACAGCGGGCGCGCGAACGATACTCGGTTCTGCGAACGGCAATAACGTTTTAGAAGGTGATGCGCTTTGGGAAAAGGTTTCCGGGGCAAAAGTCGTTTATCTCGTCAGCGGTGCGCCGGAACGTCCGCTTGAAGATGCCGAGAAATCGGCATTAGAAAGCGTTGACTTCCTCATCGTGCAAGATATTCTGCCTTCAGAAGTTACAGAATTAGCAGATGTGGTGCTACCCGGGACGACTTTCGCAGAAAAAGATGGGACCTTCACGAATTCAACCGGCTGGGTCCAACGGATTCGCAAGGCGATTGATCCCCCCGGTGAAGCGCGAGCCGATTGGGAAATCACGCAGCAGCTTGCCAAGCAGTTGGGTGGTGAGATGAACTACCACTTCGCCGGTGAGATTGCTCTCGCTATCGCAGAAAACGTACCGGGTTACGGGGACGCGACGCATCAAAAAATTGGGGATGCGGGAATTAAGTTAACCTAAGAAGGAGAAACTATGGAAAATTTACCATTCAGCGTTTTAATCCTTAGCTCAATCGTTAAGATTCTTTTCATCGCGCATCTGCTAATTATCGGCGTAATGGCAATGATCTGGGCAGAACGGCGGGTGAGTGGATGGATGCAGGATCGGCTCGGACCGAATCGGGTTGGCTTCCAAGGAATTTTACAGCCAATCGCTGATGGGATTAAGTTCCTCTTTAAGGAAGATCTTATCCCGGATCATGTGGATAAACCGCTGTATGTACTTGCACCGGCAATGGTCTTGATACCGGCACTGGTTACAATTGCAGTCGTGCCGTTTGGGAGTTCTATCACGGTCCTCGGACACGAAATCTCCCTCCAGGTGGCGGATATCAACATCGGTATTCTGTACATCTTAGCGATAACTTCGCTTGGTGTGTACGGCGTTGTCCTGGGGGCTTGGGCATCTAATAACAAGTATTCGCTTTTAGGCGGTCTACGTTCGTCAGCACAGATGATTAGCTACGAATTGACTCTGGGATTGGCGATTATCGGGGTGCTGATGCTGACGAGTTCGCTCCACCTTCGAGCCATTGCTGAAGCGCAAGGCGCGTATCCGTGGCATTGGAATTTCCTGATCCATTTTCCTGCCTTTTTAGCGTTCACCACGGCGATGTTTGCAGAAACAAACCGCTTACCGTTTGACCTCGCGGAAGCCGAGCAAGAACTTGTGGCGGGCTATCATACCGAATACAGTAGCATGAAGTTTGCGATGTTTTTCATGGCAGAATATATGCACATGATTGTCGGCTCTGCTGTGACGGTGACGCTTTTCCTTGGTGGCTGGCACTTTTTCGGCTTAGAAAATATAGGGGGTCCCGTGTGGAGTGGCGTTATCTCATTCGGCATCTTTTTTGTCAAAACAGCCATTTTCCTATTCGTGTTCATTTGGGTACGCTGGACGCTCCCACGGTTCCGGTATGATCAACTTATGAACTTCGGTTGGAAATTTTTGTTGCCTGTTACGTTAACTTCAATTGTTGTAACTGGCACCCTATGGATAATAACTGGCTCTCGCTTGGTAGTAGGTATCGGCAATGCAGTTGCTGGGTTTATTGTTGTATCTATTGTCGCAGGATTGCTTGTGATGGATGCCCCTAAACCGGCAATGCAAGATAGTGACAATCGGCTTACACCGACTGCTCTCGACGCAATAGAATAGGAGGCGTACGAATGAATGCAGAACAGATTCTATTTATTCTCTTTGGAGCGGTATCGCTGATTGGCGCAGTTGCTGTCATCTCATTTCGACATCCGATTTATAGTGCGCTCTCGCTGGTCGTGACCTTTTTCGCACAAGCAGGGCTTTTTCTGTTGTTAGGTGCACACTTTGTTGCCGCTGTACAAGTGATCGTTTATGCGGGTGCCATTATGGTACTCTTCCTCTTTGTGATTATGCTGCTGAACCTCGGAACACTCTCGGTGAAAGGAGCCATCGGCGGAAAACTAAAGGGATTTGCGATAATTTTGGGTATCCTCTTAGCCATTGAAGGCATCTATATCGCTACAAATGTCCTCAATAATACCGCGATTGCCTCTGCCCAACCAGCAACGGCAGCTCCAAACACAACGACGTACGATATTGGCGAACTCCTGTTCAGCAAGTACCTCTTACCCTTCGAGGTTACCTCGCTGATTTTGTTAGCGGCATTGATTGGGGTTATTGTCTTGGTGAAACGTTCTTCTAACGATTCAATCTGAGCTGCTGCGTCCGTTGTCCCTGCAGTATTGTAATCGTTAAAAAGACTTTCATAACCTAAAGCAAGTTTCTAAACAATTTTAACCCGTTGCCGACAACGGAGGCAACGCCCAGATATAGTTATTAAAAATATGGAATTACAGTATTACCTCATTTTAAGCGCGCTTCTGTTTACAACAGGGGTAATTGGTGTTCTTGTCCGTAGAAACGCCATCATCATCTTTATGTGTATTGAACTGATGTTGAATGCGGCGAATCTCGCCTTCGTAGCAATCAGTCGTAGCTTGGGTGAGGCGACTGGACAAGTTTTCGTTTTCTTTGTGATGGCTGTCGCTGCCGCAGAGGTCGCGATTGGGCTTGCGATTATTGTAAGCGTCTTCAAGCATCGTGAAACGATTAATGTGGACGAAGTTAATTCGTTGAAAGGATAAAAGTATGTCACTTGAATTAATTGTTGTCCTGTTAATTGCCCCGCTTGTTGGGTTCCTGATTAACGGGTTGTTTGGAAAATGGCTTAAAGGGAACGAGAAACTGAGTGGGTGGATCGGTTCGGTCGCCGTGCTTATCTCGCTCATCTGCTCAATCATCGCCTTTGCCAGCCTTCAGGGCGGTGGCACTCCCTTTGACGAAACGCTTTATGAATGGATTACTGGAGAGTCATTCGCCTTCAATATCGGGTTTCGAGTGGACGCACTCACAACAGTCATGTTGTTGGTAATCACGGGTGTAGGATTCCTCATCCACGTGTACTCGATCGGCTATATGCATGGTGATGCGGGGTATACCCGCTATTTCGCTTATCTGAATCTATTTGTGTTCGCCATGTTAATCCTCGTCCTCGGCAATAACTACCTCATGATGTTTGTCGGGTGGGAAGGTGTGGGTCTGTGCTCTTATCTACTGATTGGGTTCTGGTACGACAAGAAGTCGGCGACGGATGCAGGAAAAAAAGCGTTCATTGTGAACAGGATTGGTGATTTCGGTTTCCTGCTGGGGATGTTTACCTTGTTTGCGGCTTTCGGCACCCTTGATTTTGTGGCGATATTCGATGCCGCTGAAGCGGATAATTTCCAGAAAGTCTTTGGAACCAGTACGCTCGTGATTGCAACGCTGCTACTCTTTGTTGGCGCGATCGGTAAATCGGCACAGATTCCGCTCTATGTGTGGCTACCAGACGCGATGGAGGGTCCGACGCCCGTCAGTGCATTGATTCACGCTGCAACAATGGTAACAGCAGGTGTGTATATGATTGCCCGCTCTGCTGTGCTTTATAACATAGCGCATACCGGTGAAGTTGTCGCATGGATTGGTGTTTTGACTGCGTTCTTTGCGGCGACGATTGCCCTGGCACAGAACGACATTAAACGTATCCTTGCCTATTCCACGGTAAGTCAATTGGGATATATGTTCCTTGGGGTCGGTGTGGGTGCTTATGCCTCTGGCGTTTTCCATTTGGTAACGCATGCCTTCTTTAAGGGACTGATGTTCCTCACTGCTGGCAGTGTGATGCATGCAATGGCGAATGAATTAGACATGCGGAAGATGGGCGGTTTGAAAGCCAAGATGCCGATAACGCATTGGACTTTTTTAGTCGGTGCGCTTGCTATTGCCGGATTTCCGTTCTTGAGCGGTTTCTGGAGCAAAGACGAAATTCTACACAGTGCATGGGGGAGTTCACCGCTGATTTATATTATAGGATTAATCACGGCGTTCCTGACGGCATTTTATATGTTCCGGCTGATTTTTGTGACGTTCTATGGCGAGTCTCGGGTCGAACCTGATGTTGCCTCACATCTACACGAATCACCGCCCGTGATGTGGGTCCCCTTAGCAATCTTAGCAATTCCGTCGGCTTTAATCGGCTTACTCTTGGGTTGGGGTGGACATGACAGTTGGTTCCACCATTTTACAAAGAGCGTTTTTCCAGAAGCACACCATGAGGCATCAGGGAACGTAGTCTTATTTATGGTCATTTCATCGATTGTCGGTTTAGCGGGCATTGCGTTTGCATGGATGCGTTACAGCAAACGTGTGCCGTCTACAGAACCGACCAATGCGCTCTATAAACTAATTGCTAACAAATACTATATTGACGAGATTTATAACGCCCTCATTGTGCAGCCCATCAAAAACGGTTCCCACTATCTATTGTGGAGGATTGTAGACAATGGCGTTATTGATGGGATCGTCAACGGTGTGGCTTCGGTGATTCAGATTATTGGTGGAACATTACGACGACTCCAAACCGGAATCGTCCAAGCGTACATTGTTTCAATGGTCTTGGGAATCGTGCTATTTCTTGCTTACTATCTGTTTTTTGGTTAAATTGCCTGTATTGTGATATAGTCAGGAGGTTTCCTTGTTACTTTCAACGGTCATTTTTTTACCACTACTCGGTGTGATAGCGATTGCGTTGCTCAGAGGATTAGGGGCATCCGCTATCAAAAGCATCGCGCTTGCCATTGGGGTTCTAACATTTGTTATCTCGTTGGGACTTTATACGGGATTTGACGCGACGACCGGAACATTTCAAAACGTCACTCAACAAGCGTGGATTCCGGGTTTAGGTATAAGTTACCATATCGGCATTGATGGCATTTCGCTGTGGTTAGTGTTACTGACGACATTTCTAACGCCGATATGTATTCTCGCCGCATGGAATTCGGTTGAGAAAGGGTTAAGCGGCTTTATGATGTCGCTGCTTGCTCTTGAAACCGGCATGTTGGGGGTCTTCTGTGCGTTGGACCTGTTCCTCTTCTTCGTTTTTTGGGAATCCATGCTGATCCCGATGTATTTCCTTATCGGTATTTGGGGCGGGGAACGACGGATTTACGCGACGGTGAAGTTCGTTCTCTATACGATGGCTGGCAGTGCGTTGATGCTTGTCGGTATTTTAGCACTCTATTTCCAGAACAACAATAGTTTCGACTTGACCACTTTAAGCGGTCCATTCAGTCATTCAGACCTGTTATTCCTTGGGTTCTTTATTGCGTTTGCGATTAAGGTGCCGCTCTTCCCATTCCACACATGGCTCCCGGATGCGCACGTTGAAGCACCGACGGTGGGCAGCGTCATCCTTGCCGGTGTCCTGCTAAAAATGGGGACTTATGGGATCATCCGATTCTGCTTACCGCTCTTTCCGGAGGCAGCGGCTCAATTCACGCCACTGATTGTTACACTCGCCGTCATCGGTATCATTTACGGCGCACTGGTGGCTATGGTGCAACCGGATCTCAAGAAACTGGTCGCTTATTCGAGTGTCAGTCATCTCGGCTTTGTTGTGTTAGGTCTTTTTTCGAGAAACCCCGCAGGTATTCAGGGGAGTGTGTTGCAGATGATTAATCACGGCTTAAGCACAGGGGCGTTATTCCTTTTGGTCGGGATGATCTATGAACGGCGACATAGCCGGATGATAGTTGATTTTGGCGGTTTATCAAAACGGATGCCAATTTTCGCTGTAATCTTCATGATTGTGACCTTGTCGTCAATCGGACTCCCAGGTTTGAATGGGTTCGTCGGTGAATACATGATACTTCTGGGTAGTTTTGTCGAAGGGGCTTTTTCTAAAATACACGTGATTTTCGCAACCGTGGGTGTAATCCTTGCAGCGGTGTATATGCTGTGGATGTTCCAACGGGTGATGTTCGGAACGTTGGACAAAACAAATGCGGAATTACCTGATCTGAATGCTCGCGAAATCGTTGTGATGCTGCCAATTCTGCTCTTCATCGTTTGGATTGGTGTGTATCCAAAGCCTTTCCTGAGCAAGATGGAAAAATCGGTAGAAATTGTTGTGACACAGGTGAAAACGCAATCTGCTATCGGACATCTGGAAAAACGGGTGCCACCCAACACTCAATTTGCATTACATGGGAAGCAGCACGAACAGCATGAAAAGATTGAAAAGGAGGCAGAGACGAGTAAGTGAAATTTAAACTCACATCTTGTTTTATTTTGTGTATAGTCGTTGGACTTGCCCTATTGGTTTCAATGGAGGCATTCGGTGCAGATGATGCCGATGGCGCACACCATGGCGGCGTAGATGGGGCGAAATTGCCTATCTGGAGTATTATCCCATTTGTCGGTATCTTACTCTCAATTGCGATTTTCCCACTCGTGTTAGACTCACACTTTCTTGTGCATCACGGTGGGAAGATGTCATTGGTATGGGCATCCGTCTTCGCGATTCCGTATCTGATTGCTTTTCGTGGAGACGCTTTTTACGACATCCTGCACATCTATCTATTAGACTACATCCCATTCATTCTTCTTTTATGGGGCTTGTTCACAGTCGCCGGTGGGATTCTTGTGCGTGGCACCTTGCGTGGCACACCGATACTCAATACGTTTTTACTCTTAATCGGCACTGTGATCGCATCATGGGTTGGGACTACGGGTGCATCAATGCTCCTGATCCGCCCTTTAATCCGAGCAAATGCATACCGAAAAAATAAGGTTCATCTGATTGTCTTTTTCATTTTTCTCGTAAGTAATATCGGGGGTTCTTTAACACCAATAGGCGACCCACCCCTATTCCTCGGATTTCTCCGCGGTGTGCCATTCTTCTGGACGACCACAGCATTATTGCCGCACATGTTACTTATAAGCGTGATATTGATTATTCTGTTCTTTATAATCGACACTTTGATGTTTAAACGAGAGGGTGGTGTCGTTCCAGACGATGGAACCAACGAACCTATTCGTATAGAGGGACTTTTCAACCTCGTTTTCTTGTTTGGTATCATTGGTGCTGTTTTAATGAGCGGTACTTTCAAGTGGGGAGAAATTAACATCCTTGGTGTTCATGTGTATTGGCAAAATATTGCTCGCGAAGTATTGATTGTTGTTATGGGGTTGTTGTCGCTGAAATATACACCCTTTAGCGGCGAATTACGTCAATCCAACGAATTCTCATGGGAACCGATTGAAGAGGTGGCCAAAGTGTTCGCTGGAATATTTATGACGATTATTCCAGCCTTGGCAATTCTGAAAGCAGGAGAGAACGGGGCACTGGCAGGTTTAATTGGTGCTATGAAGCAACCTGTTCACTATTTCTGGATTACGGGTATTCTGTCCAGTTTCTTGGACAACGCGCCAACATATTTGACGTTCTTCAACACGGCACTCGGGAAATTACACCTTACCGAGACGGTTGTACCACAAATTCTGTCAGGTCAATTAACGGATCCACAACACCTTGAGTTTACCAGATTGCTCATCGCTATCTCCATTGGAGCAGTTTTCATGGGGGCAAATACCTATATCGGTAACGCACCAAATTTCATGGTGAAAGCGATTGCGGAACAGAGCGGTATTCGCATGCCGAGCTTCTTCGGGTTCATGCTCTGGTCAGTAGCAATCCTATTCCCTCTCTTTGTGATTGTGACGTTTGTGTTCCTATAATGGCAGTCGGCGGTCAGCAGTCGGCTTTCGGTGTGTGGCGGTTGTGTATTAATTCACTGTCCTAACTGCTCTACCGATAGCCGATAGCCAACAGCCGATAGCCGGGAAAAAGGAGATTTTGAATGCCGATAGAGATTAACTGGCAATTGCTGATGCCAGAACTGATTATCGCTTTGACGTTGCTCATTGTCCTCGTCTTCGACCTTTTTGATTCTATTTCAAAAACGATTCTCGGCTGGATGACAATCGTTGGTGCTGGAATCGCCTTATGGGTCTCCATTCAGATGCATCAAGCAGGCACAGTTGGCACTCAATTCAGTGAAATGTTCAAGGTAGATAATTTCTCGCTCTTTTTTAACATTATCTTCCTTGTCTCAACAATTTTAGTTGCCCTGATCTCAATAAACTACTTAGGCGGTAGAGACAGACAGCAGGGACCCTACTACCTACTTATTCTGCTTGCGACACTTGGCATGATGTTGATGGCTGCAGGCAACGAGTTGATTATCATTTTCTTGGGCTTGGAGTTGATGTCGTTATCGCTGTATGTCTTGGCGGGTTACTTCCGTGAGAGCCCGGCTTCAAGCGAGGCGGGAATGAAATACCTGTTGCTCGGTGCGTTTGCGAGTGCGTTTTTCCTTTACGGTATAGCGTTGATTTACGGGGGTGCTGGAACGACGAGTGTCCCGGCAATTGCTGAGGCAATCGCGGCACCGAATAAATCACCACTGTTGTTAGCAGGTATGTTTCTGCTTATTGTCGGGTTCGGATTCAAGGTGGCGATCGTTCCGTTCCACCAGTGGGCACCTGATGTTTATGAGGGCGCGCCGACAACGATAGCGGCGTTCATCTCCGCTGGACCGAAGGCAGCAGGGTTTGCAGCGTTCCTTAGAATTTTCATGGAGGCATTACCAAACCTGCAAGTCGAATGGAGCGGGGTTATCATTCTGCTGGCGATGTTGACGATGACGGTTGGGAATGTCATTGCGATTGCGCAAACGAACATTAAACGGATGCTGGCGTATTCGAGTATCGCCCATGCCGGCTACATCCTGATAGGTTTAGCAGCGGCAAACAGTGAGGGTATCTCCAGTGCGATGCTCTACCTCCTCGTTTATTGTGTGATGAACATTGGCGCATTCGGCGCGGTTATCTTGGCAAAAACTGCTGATGGTGAGAGTCTCATGATTTCGGATTACGCCGGTCTCGGATTGCGGAAGCCGTTACTTGCTATGTTTATGACGGTCATGCTTCTGTCGCTTGCGGGCTTTCCACCGACAGCTGGGTTTGTGGGAAAATTCTACATCTTCAAATCAGCGGTTCAGTCAGGACATATCTGGCTCGTTATTATCGGTGCGATTAACACGGCGATATCGGCGTTCTACTATCTGCGCGTCGTTGTAACAATGTATATGCGCGAACCGGAAGAGGAATTGGAGTTCAGTCCGTATGCCTCAACCCTTGTCATCGGATTAATCATTGCAGCGGTTGGTGTGCTGCTTATCGGGGTCCTACCATCGCTGATGCTTACCCCGGCACAGAATTCCGTGTTTTAATGGTGATTGGTTATTAGTTATTGGTGGTTGGTTAAGAGGACTTTGGTAACAATCTCATCCAGTTTGGCATATTCCAACACGCAGTAGATTGTTACAGAGAAATCTATTAACTTATAACCTATAACAACTTTGAGGGCCTTATGTCAAACGTTAGATTGGGTTTTATTGGTACAGGTGGTAACATGAACCGTCACTTACGTGAATTAACCGAGATTGGCGGTTCACAATTTGTCGCCTTTTGTGATATTGTGATCGAAAAAGCGGAGCAGGCTGTGACGCAATACGGCGGTAAAGCATACGCTGACTATAATCAGATGTTAGCACGCGAGGAATTGGATGCCGTTTACATCTCAATCCCACCCTTTGCCCACGGTGCCCCAGAACGCGCCGTTATCAATGCGGGACTCCCGATGTTCGTGGAAAAACCGGTACACATGGATGCCGAAGAAGCAAAAGAAATCGCAGCGGAGATAGAAGAAAAAGGCATCATCACAGCTGCTGGATACCAAGAACGCTACCTCGATATTATCGACAAAGCGCAAGAACTCCTTGCCTCGCGGCGTGTCGGATTCTTTATGGGATACTGGATGGGCGGGATGCCGGGTGGTTGGTGGCGTGAAAAAGCAAAATCCGGCGGACAACTCATGGAACAGACGACGCACGAATTCGATATGGCGCGCTACCTCTTCGGCGAAGTTAAGACCGTCTATGCTGTTGCACGCTACGATCTGATTCCGGACACCGATTACGATATTGAAGAGGCATCTGCAGTCTCTTTGCAATTCGAGAGCGGTGTCTTCGGTATTATGTTTTCCGCCTGTTTCACGACGAACGGCATGAGTCGTTCTGGGTTAGACATTTTCTGTGAAGACGGTTCGCTTGAATACCATCTCCGTCGCGCGCTCGTGCTCTCCACTGCCGATGAGAAAACCACATGGAACCCAGAAAACAATTGCACGATTGATATGGATAGCACCTTTATTGAGGCTGTTCGTACAGGCGACGGCAGCGCCATCCGATCCCCTTATGCCGATGCCGCGAAAACCGCTATTTTATCCATCGCCGCCAACGAATCTCTTGAAACCGGTCTACCTGTCCATTTGGGATAACTGCAAAACTTTGCTTATCACATAGGGTTATTTGGTTTTTCTGTAGAAGCGACTTTCCAACCAGAACGGTCAGAAAGCTGAAAACTAAATAGCCCTATTCTCATACCCAGTCCTTGCGTTTCTTGTCCGCGATGTGTTAAAATTAATAAAGAAACTTTTTTAAGTTCCAGAGACGATTGGAACTATAGTAAAGTCCGAAAATAAGTGGGCACACCACGATAGATTGTCCATACTATACGTTCGTAGGGGCTGGGTAACCCAGCCCTATGTCCCTCTACCGGGTGTATAAATAATTACGGGCTCTACTATAACCGAAAACCACCGCGAAACGAAATTGTGAGTGATTAGCGAACAATTTGTCTTAGCCTTACATTGTGGAGCGGTGCCCAGATTTAATAGTTAAAAATATGGAACAGCAGCTGAACCTCCCCATCATTGGAATGCATTGCGAAAACTGTACAAGCACCATCACACGGCACCTTAAAAAGATGGATGGCATACTTGCTGCAGAAGTCAGCCTGGCAACCGAATATGCTGCTGTTACCTTCGATACAACGACCCTTAGTGAAGCTGCTATTGTCAATAAGATCCGAGACCTCGGTTTCGATGTTGTTGATGAAGACCAAGAAGACGCAGTCCGCGCTGAGGAATCCCAACGGCAAAAACGACAATTCACTGTCGGGATAATCTTCACGCTCCCACTTTTTCTTCTCAGCATGGGCAGAGATATGAATCTGATTGGGGCGTGGGCATCAGCAAACTGGGTTAACTGGCTAATGTTCGGTATGGCGTTACCGGTGCAGGGTTACGTCGCTTGGGACTATTACATCGGCGGTGCTAAAGCTTTACGCAACCGATCCGCCAATATGGATGTACTCGTCGCTATGGGTTCATCCGTGGCGTTTTTCTATAGCCTCGCTGTAACGATTGCATTAGGCACCGATGCAGGGGCACGCTTTGGAACCCACGTCTATTTTGAGACATCCGCAGTTATCATTACATTAATCAAGTTAGGAAAGCTGCTTGAAGCGCGCGCCAAAGGTAAGATAAACGCAGCCCTCAAAAAACTCCCCCAACTTTTCCCGACAACAGCGTGCCGCTTACAAAACGGCGAAGAACAACACATCCCTATTGAACAGGTTGGCGTGGGAGATGTCCTGCTTGTCCGTCCCGGCGAAAGTATTCCTGTTGATGGTGTGGTGCAAAGCGGCAAAAGCGCCATTGATGAAAGCGTCTTCACCGGAGAAAGCCTCCCCGTAGATAAGACCCCGGGTGATCCTGTGACTGCGGCGACGATGAACCAGAGTGGCATGCTCACAATAGAAGCCACACATATCGGAGCCGAAACAGCCCTTGCACGTCTTGTCCAATTGGTACAAACAACGCAGCAGGGCAAGCCTCCGATCCAACGCGCTGCTGACGCAGTCACAAACGTGTTTGTGCCTGTTGTTACTGGGATTGCCGTTGTGACGTTTCTTGTTTGGTGGTTTCTTGTTGGAGCGGGGTTCACCCCGGCAATGCTCCGCTTAGTTGCAATCCTCGTCACAGCCTGTCCTTGTGCATTGGGACTCGCCACGCCAACCGCCGTTATGATGGGAACCGGTATGGGGGCGCAGCGCGGTATCCTCTTCCGAGACGGTGAAGCACTGGAACGCGCTGGAGACTTAACCACAATCGTTCTCGATAAAACAGGCACCTTGACAGAGGGGAAACTCACGCTCACCGATATTCTTACGAATAAAGACGCATCGGAACTTTTACAACTCTCTGCTGCCGCGGAGCGTGGCAGTGAACACCCCATTGGTAAAGCAGTCGTTCAAGCAGCTGAGGAACGTGGGCTTGACATCGCGACACCCAGTGCATTTAAAGCGGTCGTTGGACACGGTATCACTGCGCAGGTCGGTAAAAACAGCGTTGTGATTGGTAACCTCTCCTTAATTCAACAACATAACATCCCGACAAGGACCTTTGAAACAGCGGCGGAACGCCTACAAACAGAGGCGAAAACTGTGTTATGGGTTGCTGTCGATGGACACATCGAGGGACTCCTCGCCGTTGCGGATACGTTGAGACCGGAAGCAGCAGCAACTATTACTGATCTCCAGAGACTCGGTTGTGAAGTGGTAATGATGACGGGCGATAACCGTAGCACTGCCGATGCGATCGCCGCTGCCGCGGGAATTCATAATGTCATGGCGGAACTCCGGCCCGAAGACAAAGCCGAGGCTATCAAGACCTTACAAGCAGCACATGAGAACCTCGTCGCGATGGTAGGTGACGGTATTAACGATACCCCCGCATTGGCACAAGCCGATATCGGCATCTCACTCGGCACAGGCACCGATATTGCCAGGGAGACGGCACACGTGACGCTCATGCACAGCGATCTGCGTGGACTTCCTGAGGCAATTCGGCTCAGCCGCGCCACGATGCGGACGATTAAACAGAATCTTTTCTGGGCGTTTTTTTACAATGTGCTTTTAATTCCGATTGCAGCAGGCGCATTGTATCCGTTATCTTTTGTGCCGAATATGCTCCGGGAACTACACCCGATGCTTGCGGCGTTTGCGATGGCGTTTAGTAGTGTGTCTGTGGTGTTAAATAGTTTGCGGCTACAATGGAAAAAGAGTATTCATCTTTGATTAAGGAAAGATAGATGCCTGATATAGAGATATAGCATCTCAAGCAAAGGAAATATAATGCTCTACTGCCTCCAGCACCTGCTCCACCGTAATCCCTGCAATCACTTCACAACTGCCAGCACCGCACCCACCCGGATCCCGACCCGGATGACACGGGTTGCATCCTAAATCTATCCCACTCTGTACAACGATATGCTTATCGCCGTAGGGACCGCTCCGAATGTGGTTGGTTGATCCGAAAAGCGCAACCACGGGTGTGTCTACTGCTGCTGCGATATGCATCGGTCCCGTGTCGTTACCGATATAGACATCACATGCCGATATTAACGCCGCAAGGTGACGCAGATTTTCTGTCGTGACGAGAAGCGGCGGGTTATCCATCATCTGCGCAACCTGCATTTGGAGTTCCCGTTCTTCGGGGCCAGCGAAGAGTAAAATCGTTGCATCTAACCGCTTCGCTAAAGTACTTGCGACCTGGGCATAGTTCTTTGCGTTCCACAACTTGTATTTCCAATTTCCACCCGGATGAATGCCAATCAATAATCGTTCTGATGTCCAACCGGCATCCATAAGAAAACGGTGTGCAGCGGTCTGTTCTGCCGCTGTTAATTGCAAATGCGGACGCGCGTCTGTTGTGTCAACGCCATATTCGCGAAGCACTTCAAGATATCGAGTGACAGCATGCCGGCTGCTGTCACCAGGGACCATCCCCCAATGTTTCGCACCGATACACCGTGCGGTGAGACTGTCTCGTAGGTTAACAACGATGTCGTACTTGTGAAATCGCAAGGTTTCTATGAGGCGCAGTCGTCCTTTCCAACCGGCGTGTTTACCTTGGTTGTCATGAACGATGGTCGCATCAATATGCGGTGCAGTCGCGAGAAGACCAAACGCTCGGGATCCGACAAGGAAAGCGATGTAGGCATCTGGAAAGTGTGTCCGTAACGGTTGGATAACGGCAGTAGAGAGGACAACATCGCCAATAAAACTGAAACTGAAAACGAGGATTTTTTTCATTTTTCTAATGTGCCTCGCGGTTCGGTTATTGAAAGGATTCTATCAGCGCAACGGCTGTGGTCAAACCATCTTCCGCTTCTATCTGTTTTCCCAAAACTTGCGCTCGTGCTTTCATAGCAGGCGTATCCAGTACTTTTTGAATCCGTTTCGCCAGACGTTTGGCGGTAAGGTTCCGACGGTGCAGATGCTTCGGAGCAACGCCTAAATCTGAAAGACGTTTTCCCCAATAGGGTTGATCTGCGTTATGCGCGACAACAACGGAAGGGACCTTCGCTCGGCACACTGAAGCAGTCGTCCCGGCACCACCGTGATGTACAACGCAGCGGCCTTGTGGGAACAACCATTGATGCGGCACATATTCCGTGCAGAAGATATTTGGTAGTGCTTCTGGCGTACCAAGTTGCCCCCATCCCGCTTGGATGATTGCGCGTTGGTCGGTTTGGCTGACAGCGTCAATCAAGATTTCTGTTGTTTCACGTCCATTGGATCCCCCCATAGAGCCGAATGTAATGATGATAGGTGGCGGACCTTCTTCCAAAAAAGCAACGAGTTCAGAGGATGGCACATAACTGGGGGAAGCAAGATGCCATACACCCGTGAATTTGTGATTCGATGGAAAATCAGCCGGTGGACAAAGGGTCGGGGATGCGGCAATGAGATTGAGGGACGGTGAATACATTCCCTCTAACATCACGGAAGCCCGCGGTCTACCACCGACGGAGACAATAAATTGATTAAAAAGGGCATCTATACTCCGCCCAAGACGCAGTTGCGCCACCTTCCAGACGATTGCATTGAATGCGCGTCCCCAATTCGGAAACGGATACGGTGCAAAATCGAGGGATTTTATAATAGCCGGGCAATACGTCACAGTCAACCATGGGACCTCATTTCGGATGGCAGCCTCTTGGGCGGGAATATCCACTGAATGGCAAATTACCAAATCCGCACCTTTCATCGCAGCCAAGCAGTTCCGATACCACTTTTCACCACGGCGTACAATTCCCTCCTCTACAATAAGGCGCATCATCGCAAGCGGATCGCGTTTAGGAATAATGGCATCCAACGCAGCGTGAAACGCTCCTAAGTCAAACTCAACGCCGATTTCATAGAATTCCGCGCCGATCTCAAGAGCCTTGTCTCTATAAAGAGCAAGGGCACAGACCTGTACCTGATGTCCTTTTTCAAGCAAACGTTCCGCCAGTGCCAAAACAGGATAAACATCTCCTGTTGTGCCCCAACCGACTACAACAATCTTCATTTGGCTCTCACTTCTATGGTTTTTGTCGTGGCGTTCCAAACGGGTTCAACTGGAAGTTTTTTGGTGCATTCCCATCCGATTTTGCACTTATGCGCGCTACAGGGCCAGCAGGGCATATCTCTCCGTACAATAGCGGCGTTTTCGCTCAACGGATGCCATGCGATATGATCTGTCGGACCGAAGACTGCCACCATCGGGACATCCAACGCTGCGGCGAGATGCATCGGACCTGAATCGTTACAGACGACCAAGTTGCAACAAGACAACAGTGCCCCCAGCTCGCGAATCGTTTCCGGTGCATGGACAATAGCAGGGAACTGCATTGCCTGTTGAATATTGTGTGTCAATGCCGCCTCTTCGGGACCACGCAAGAGAAGGATCGTGGCGTTATACTGTTGCACGAGTCGATCTGCGAGTTCAGCATACTGTTTTTCGGGCCAACGTTTATCAAACGAACTGCCACCGGGATGGATACCAATAAGAAATGCGTCAGTCCTAATTCCGCATGATGTAAGATGTGCTTTTGCGGTCTCAATTTCAGCAGGCAACAGATGAAATTTTAACTTTCGTCTGCCTTCTCCTTCACAGACCAATTGCACAAGTTCCAAGTTTCTATCGACTTCGTGGGTTTCACCTTTCGGATATTTGCCGTGCCATGCGTGCGTGAGGGTAGACTTGAATCGCTTCTGATAGCGACCTAAGCGATAAGTTGCACCCGAAAGCAACGCAACAAAATGAGACCACATTCCCGTCTGCATCGCCACAACAAGTTGGAACCGTTCACGGCGCAACGCACGATAGAATCGGAACCGCGCCTTGAGACCTCGGTGTTCACTATCACGTGCGAAGGTCAGGACTCGATCAACATCAGGGTTCCCCATCAGTACAGGTGCGTTGAGTGGCCGCGCTAATACTGTGATCTCCGCCGATGGGTAATTCTCTCGTAACAACGAGATCGCTGGTGTCGAATTCAATAGATCCCCGATACCGTCAACGCGGATGACGAGTATTTTATGGATGTTAGGAAGTGGAGTCCTGTTTCCCAAGTCACGGGCTGGCATAACCTTTTCCTTGCTTATGCGGTTAAAGTGTCGCTTATTATAACACAAAGCAGGGGAAATGGCAAATCTCAAGTGCTATAAGGGCACACATACCTTTTGCCTCAATACTGACTGATGTGATATACTATAGGCATGGAGCACAAAGCGTCACGCACAACCGAAGATGCCCAGAAACCGTCAACATTTCGGTTTCTTGTCGGGACCTTGGTTCTGGGTTCAATTCTCATCATCCTCACCTGTTACTGGATTATCTCTGCAGAAAATCGCGTTGTTTGGGAACTCACCGACTTTTCTATTTTTCCGACAGTTCTCTTTACATTTTTCCTCTTAGCACTCATAAACCCACTTCTGAAAAAGATTTTCAAAGGATTTGCACCGACCTCACGTGAACTCGCGGTCAGCTACATCATGGTATCAGTAGCGACCGCACTCGCCGGTCACGACATCATCCGACAACTGGTTCCAATGATTGCCAATGCCGGGTGGTTCGCGACTCCTGAAAATGAGTGGACGGAGCTTTTCTTCCGATTCATGCCGACATGGCTAACTATTACCGATCGAGGGATTTTGCAGGGCTACTTTGAGGGTGATGATACGTTTTGGCAGGAACATTACTTGCAAGCGTGGATGTGGCCGATTGTGGCGTGGAGTGGCTTGGTGATTGTTATCCTATTTATGATGCTCTGCGTCAACATTATTATCAGACGGCAGTGGGTCGATCACGAAAAGTTGAGTTATCCGCTGACGACATTGCCAGTCGAGCTGCTCGGCAATACGTCTGCGCTCTTCCGCAACAAGTTGATTTGGTTGGGTTTCGGCATCGCGTTTGGGTTGGAGATTCTGGCAGGGCTGAACTATCTCTTTCCCGCAATCCCTGCGCTAAAAATTAAGTATCAACTCTACTTTTCCGAACGTCCGTGGAATGCAGTGGGACGTTTGCCCATCTATGTCTATCCATTCGCGATAGGGTTTGGGTACCTGATGCCGCTGGAATTGGCACTATCGTTTTGGTTTTTCTACCTATTTTGGGGGGCGCAGCGTATCTTTTTTAGTGCAACTGGATGGACAACCGCTATCGGTTTACAAGGTGTGCAGCGCGGCGGGGCATGGCTCGGTATCGGTGTTCTCGCCCTCATCACGAGTCGACGACAAATTTTTGAAGTCCTCAGCGGTGTGTTTTCCTTTAGATCCAAAGACGGTTTATATCGACTCGCCGTCTTTGGACTATTGATCGGTATGGGGTCGGTGTTGGCGTTCTGGTATTTCGCCGGGTTGTCGCCGTGGGTCGCGCTCGGTTATTTCAGCATCTATTTAGTGTTATGTTTGGGGATGACGCGCATGCGTGCTGAACTGGGACCCCCGACACATGAACTTCACAATATGCATCCGGACAGGATTATGCTGCTGTTCATAGGGAGTCGACCTTTGGGTGCGCAAAACCTCACGAACACCACGCTGCTGTCGTGGTTAGCATACGGCTACCGATGCCATCCGATGCCGCATCAGCTGGAAGCGTTCAAGATCAGTAGGCATTTCCGTTTGCATGAGAATAGATTGGTCGTCGCTCTGATTGTGGCATCAATTGTGGGGACAATCGTTTCGATCGTCGGACACGTGGCACTCTATTATGAGTACCGGTTTGCCCGATGGGGTATTGGTGAATTTAACCGCTTACAAAGTTGGATTATTGCGCCGCGAGCCCCGAATATACCGGCTATCGAACATATCGTCTTTGGTTTTCTCTTCACGAGTGTCCTGACGTTTCTGAAACGTCAGTTTTTGTGGTGGCCGTTTTATCCTGTCGGCTACGCCGTTGGTAACGGATGGGCTATCGGTTGGATGTGGTTCTCAATCTTTTTAGGTTGGCTCTTTAAGCAGTTACTTTTCACTGGCGGTGGGGTGCGAGCCTATCGGAAGGCGTTACCACTATTCTTGGGCTTTGTATTCGGTCAGTTCCTTGCCGGGAGCCTTTGGAGTCTATTAGGTATAGTGCTAAATATGAATATGTACACCCTCTTCCCTTGAGCTGAGGTGCAACCCGCAAAGCAAAAAAACAGATTAGAACCCTTCCAACGCCGCCGCTTCGGATTCAAAAACCCCGATACTCTGTGTAAGTCCGATGGTATTAAAAATATTGCGAACTTGTGTAGATGGGTGTGCGACGCGTAAAGATTGTCCTTTTTCACGCATCTTCCAGAGCAATCTGATAATCTCACCGAACCCACTGCTTGTAATGAAACTACGCCGTTCAAAATTGAGCAAGACCTTTTCGGCGTTCTGAACCTCACCATCCGCGTAAGCCTTACTTAATACAGGTTCAGAAGCATCGGTGAGGTACCCCGTAATGTCAAGTATTGCGATTTTTCCTTCGTGTCGAATAGAGATTTGGGAATTTGCTCTCACACTTTCCTCCTAAAAAAATAAAGACCGAATTCGTTAGACGCCGTACAACCCACTCTCATCTGCCAAAGTCCGCTGGAGCGGCGTATGCTCGGGTTGTTCATGGACTGTCGTGCCATCGTCAAGGTGAAGCCATGTCTCAAATTGTCGCGACCCTTCTTGTAATAGAATCACACGCGCACCGCGCGGAAATCCATCTCTCCCATAAGTATTGTAACCCGTGGCGCGCCCGTAACAGAGCCGGATTCCATGCAAATCACCCCAAAAATCGTTGATATGTTCATGCCCGACGAAGGTCCCCATCACATCGCCAGCCTCATGCATCGCAGCAAAAAACCCGCTATTCACTCGAGGCGCGCAAACGTCCTCATACTTCACACCATAGCAGGTATGAAAATCCCATACCTCGTTATATTCGGGAATTGGGATATGGAAAAAGGCGAGTGCGGGCAGTGGATAGTCCGCTGCAGCGGTGATCTTTGCGGATTCTTGCAGATACCAAGTAATTTGCTCTCGTTTGATCCAGTCGTAGCCGCCAATATCTGTTTGGGCGTAACTGCCCGAATCAATAAAATATAAGATGGCAGTCGTTACACTTCCCTCAGCACTCTGGATGGGTAAAATGTAATTCCCAACCCCAGGGACCTCTGCAGGTCCGGGTTGTGCAAGCGATAGTGTGCTTTCCTGCATTACCGCCATGAGTTCATGGCGATCTGCGTTGCCTTCGTCATCGTGGTTGCCCAAAACAGCTGCCCACGGCACACCCCCCGATTCAACAATCTTGATAACCTGTCGGAGGGAGTCAGCAGCAGCATCGCAGCCACCACCCGCCAAAATATCACCTGTTAGCACAACTAAATCCGGGGATTCGGCTTTCATTATCTGCTGCATCAACACTGCCGACTGCTTATCCGATGCTTCGCCGTTGTGCCAATGAATATCGGTAAACTGGACGATTTTGAAACGGTAGTCACTGCGAAATTTCAATACATTTTCCACTATTTGCGATTCTCCTTGACGTGTAATTGTAACATAATTCGCAAAAATTGCAAGCATTTTTTTTTAACTTCGGTTGACCAAGCATAATAGAACACACAACCGAAACGTCAAGATTTGCTATAGCAAGGTCGCTCCTACTTTTATAGAGACATTTCTCATAAAAAAGATAGTAAAAAAGCGCGTTTTATAAAAAGTTCTTTCTCAGAATAACTTTGCTATATCTCGCTTTTCGTGGTAACATATATGTTATGCGAAATGAGCGTTTGTCAAACAATTATGACATCCACACGACTATTCTGTCAAATGAGGCGGTGGCAGAAGCGCATTATCTATTGCGGTGCGAGTGCCCTGAAATTGCGCAGTATGCGCGTCCAGGGCAATTCATCCATGTCACGATTCCACACGGTCCCGGACTTTTACTCCGTCGTCCGTTTACTATCTATACGGTAGAAGGACACGAGATAACGATGCTTTATCAGATTATTGGGGACGGGACAAAGCATCTGTCAGAGATGCCGACAGGGGCGCGATTGCAAGTATTAGGACCGCTCGGCAATACGTTCAATTTCACACCAAAACCAGAACCCGCAATTCTTGTTGGCGGTGGTGCCGGCATTGCCTCACTCATGCTACTCGCTGTGGCATTACGTCAGAAGGGGATAGAGACGCTCGGATTAGTAGGCGCACAGTATCACGCCCGACTCCTGAGTGTCTCGGACTTAGAATCCATTGGTATCACGGTACACATTGCGACAGACGATGGAAGCATCGGTCATCACGGTTATGTTACGGATCTTCTCACAGACCTGCTGAAGCAGACACATTGTGACCGTCCGACGCTTTACGCATGCGGACCGCACGGCATGTTAGCTGCTGTTACACAGATAGCGGTGGACTTTGAAGTGCCTGCCCAAATCGCTATGGAAAATCGGATGGGATGTGCAATGGGTGTCTGTCTCGGTTGTGTTTGTCCAGTCCGCACAGGCACGGATAGTTTTGAATACCAACGTGTTTGTACCGAAGGTCCAGTCTTTAACGCGACTGACATCGCGTGGAATGTTTTTTAATTGTAAAATTTACCGTAGTTTGGAACGTAAATGCCACAAACTAAAAGTTTGTGCTACACTGAAATCGTTTGGAAATCCGACGTTAAAAATATGAAAACAACATTTTATCAAAAACTAACATCCACAAGTCTTCAAGGGGAACTCCTCTCTGATGCGTGCTGCGAAAAGATTTTAACTGCCTCGGAGGTGGAATTACTTCCGCTTTTGGATGCTGCGTATCAGGTACGGAAAACCTATTTCCAAAACACAGTCCAATTACATATCTTGAACAATGCTCAAAACGGCTATTGTCCAGAGGATTGTCACTACTGTGCGCAGGCGAGCTCGGCGACAGCAGATATTGAAGCGTACCCTTTAAAGCCCGATGCTGAGATTTTAGCAGAAGCCGAACGTGCTTACGCATCAGGGGCATACCGCTACTGTATTGTGATGAGCGGACGCGGACCTTCCCCGAAACGGGTTGCGCATCTCGCTGAACTGATTAGCACCGTGAAAGCGCGCTACCCGATTGAAGTATGTCTCTCCGCTGGACTGATTGATGTAGCGGCGGCTCAAACGCTGAAAGCTGCCGGATTGGATAGATTGAACCATAACCTGAACACATCCGAAGCGCATTATCCGAAGATATGTAGCACGCACAGTTATCAGGATAGAATGGAAACCTTACAAGCGGCACAGAGGGTTGGACTCGCCTGCTGTTCGGGGGTTATCGTTGGGATGGGTGAAGAGACAGATGACCTAATTCAGGTAGCAAAAGCATTGCGGGAACTTGAGGTGGCTTCGCTGCCGGTCAACTTCTTCCTTCCGATATCTGGGACGCAGCTAACAGAAACGCCGACATTGACCCCAGCGTATTGCCTCCGTGTACTCTGTCTGTATCGGTTTCTGAACCCACGAGCAGAGATACGGATCGCAGCAGGCAGGGAACACCATCTGCGGAATATGGAAGTGATGGCACTCTACCCGGCAAATTCGATGTTTATAGAGGGCTATCTGAATGCAACGGGGACAGGGACATCGCGTACGCTCCAGATGATTGAGGATGCGGGGTTTACGATAAAAATAAACGTCGGAGACGAAGAACAACTTAAACAGAACGAGACGAAGAAAAGAGATGTCCTACTCAAGGAATTGAAAGTACTTCGACCCCGGATGGAATCCAGCACTTAGTTCCAGACGAAGATATGCTCTACATGCCCTACCCAATCTGTGCCAAACCGCCCATATAAGGCTGTAGCACAGCAGGGATACGCACCGTGCCATCGGAGTTCTGATAGGTCTCAAGGAGCGCGATGACGACGCGAGGTAATGCGGTGCCGGAGGCATTGAGTGTGTGAATAAATTCCGGTCTCGCGCCCGGTTCTGGACGGAATCGGATATTCGCACGACGCGCTTGAAATGCCTCGAAGTTGCTACAAGAGGAGACCTCTAAGAATCGCTGTCGGGCAGGTGCCCAGACTTCAATATCGTAGCATTTCGCAGCGGAGAAGCCGAGTTCCACTGTACAATGCTGCACAACGCGATACGGTAAACCGAGTGCTTGTAAAACGCTCTCAGCATTTTCCAATAGCGACTCATGCTCAGCGTAGGACATCTCAGGCGTGGTGAACTTTACCATCTCTACCTTGTCGAATTGATGGACGCGTTGCAAGCCGCGTGTATCCTTACCGTAAGCCCCAGCTTCACGTCGGAAACACGGGGTATAGGCGGTATAGTAGATAGGCAATTCGTCCGCAGAAAGTATCTCACCGGCGAAGAGATTTGTCACAGGCACTTCAGCAGTCGGAATCAGGAACAGATCGCTGTCAGGGTTCTCTTCATCCCTATCACACCGATACATATCTTCCTCAAATTTCGGAAGTTGCCCCGTGCCAGTCATTGTTGGTCGGTTAGCGAGGAATGGCGGGGAGACCTCGGTATAACCGTGTTCGGTGGTGTGGAGGTCAAGCATGAACTGGATCAACGCACGCTCCAACCGCGCCCCTAATCCTTTAAAGAGGACAAAGTTGCTTCCCGCGACCTTCGCGCCGCGTTGAAAATCGACAATATCCAATTGTTCAGCGATTTCCCAATGCGCTTTGAGTTCAAAATCGTAACTGGGCAATTCCCCCCACGTCTTGATTTCGATGTTATCCTCTTCACCGACACCAACAGGTGTACTTGCCTCCGGCATATTCGGAATCGTTAAGAGAATCGCATCTACTTCGGCTTTTGTATCGTTAGCCTCGGCGGTGAGTTCTTTAATTTTTTGAGAGAGTTCCCGCATCTCCGCGATCGTCTCTGCCGCATCCAGTTTCTGCTTTTTTAGCTGGGCAATCTGTTGGGAGACCTTGTTTTGGTGTGCCTTGAGGGATTGTGTATACGTCAAATTCTCACGCCAACGCGTATCCAATGCTACCAATCGATCCAAATCAGCATCAATGTGGCGATCCGCTAACATCTGGCGGACGGCTTCAATATTTTCGCGAATAAGTTTAAGGTCGAGCACAGCGGTTCCGCTCCTCTATAGTAAAGTTCTATTTGCAATCCTGTATTTACAGTTTTGAACGAAAATTTTTTTAATTTTGGAATCCACGATAAAGTAAGATTTTTAGATAGAGATTCTGTGGTAAACTGTCCTATAACGAAAAAGCCACAGCATTGTAGGACACAACGTGTGGCTAATTCGGCATAATCAAAGCGGGCCCGACGGGACTTGAACCCGCGACCTCCTGCGTGACAGGCAGGCGCGCTAGACCAACTGCGCCACGAGCCCATAATATTTTTAATGCTTTTTCAACCTCGCAATCGAGAGACTTTTCACTTCACGACAGTCACAATGAGTAGGCGGGACAGGACTTGAACCTGTGGCCTACAGCTTGTAAGGCTGTCGCTCTAGCCACCTGAGCTACCCGCCCAAATTTTTCAATCTCTTTCAATCTCGCCATCAAGAATTTCAATCTCGCTATCATTTCAATCTCGCTATCAAGAGGCTTTTCATCTCAAGGACGTTATTAAGTATACCACATAGTTTGACGTTTGTCAAGAAAATTCGTTTTTTTAAATAAAAAAGGCTGACCTTTTCAAATACTACCTGCGAACTCGCCTTAATTGGACAATAAACCCACTCGTGAGAACGATTATTCTCGTGGTTTGTCGTTGCCGCGATACGGTCGCGTGCCACGGACCAGCACCCTTCTGGGGTTGTCTTCCAACGCGAGTTCATCGGTACTATGGTAGCCGAGCGTCATACTCATCCGCGTGCCGTCCGTATGATTAACGCCCGCGGAGTGAACGATCATGCTATCAATAGCAAGTAAGCCGCCTGCTGGCATCGGTAAGGGAATCGCTTGACTCGTAGCGATCTCCTGAACCGCGTCGTCATGGAGGTTCGCGAAAGCCGGTAGATGATGGGACCCTGGCACAATACGCGTGCAGCCGTTCTCTAAATTGGTGTCCTCCAGATAAACCAGAACTGTCGCAATAGTTCGAGACCAGTGCCGGACATCGCGATGCCACCCAAGTGAATGACTTGAACCTGCGTCCCGAAGATAGACGTGATTGTGGCGGTTCAACACATATTCTATATCCGAACCCAATAGCGATTCCAATGGATTGAGGATCTCATCACAAGTGATCGTCTCTTGAAAGATACCGCCGCGCTCCCAAACTGCGGAGATCCGGATGATTCTCCCATTTTGCCGAACTACCGGTTCCACGACTTCCTCCATATCCTTTAATGCTGCTGCTTTTAGCGCCTCTACTTGATCCATAGGCAGCTGCGTCGGAAATTTGACAAAGCCGTTGTGACGAAACAGTTGAATTTCTTGGGGCGTGAGTTTCATCGGTTTCCCTCCGTTTTGTTTAGAGTCAATTACAAGGTGTTAGTTTAGCACGAATTATAAGGGAAATCAACAGAGAATTAGAGGCACGTAGATTTTACTACCAAATGGAAACAAATCGGGTTGTAATGGTATAATTTAGTAACGAAAAATGAAAATATTCCGTTTTATTCTAAAGTAGATCAAATAGCAAAAAAAATATATAATGAAAGAGGAAAAAAACGTGAAAATATCCTGTTATTGCCTGCTGATTGTCTGCCTTGTCGTACTTTCTGGCTGTATGAGCATGTCAGGTTACAAAGAGGCTTCATTGCGCCATCACGCGTATGCGAGCGGTGAAGCAGCGGTTACTGCTGCGGAGTGGCGCGCTTTGGTTTCAGAGTTCCAGAGCGTGATTGATACAGACCCCCAGGGACCTTTCGCCGATGATTCACAATACGCGATTGCTTCCAGTTGGATGTGGAGCATTAAAAGCGGCGACACCGAAGCACCACAACAGGCAATCAAAGCACTCCAAGAACTGGTTCAGACTTACCCTAACTCGCCGTACATACCACATGCCCATTATTGGTTAGGACGTTGCTACGACGCTATTAACCAAGCTCATCAGGCTATTACACAGTACCAGATTGTAGCAAACCGCTACGCTGACTCTGGATTGTTGGCGTATGTCCAATTAGAATTGGCGCGCTTATACGCGAGGCAAGGCTCCCTCACACGCGCTGAGACGTTCTACAGCAATCTCATCAACGCCTCAAGAAATAAAGAAATTGTTGCTGCCGCCTCCGTAGAATTACAGGCATTCAAATCAAAACGAAAACCGGGAGTATCGCCTCCTAAAGATATTGTACAAACACAGACAGACAAACCGAGACAGACTTTTACAGAGCAGATAGACAAACCGAAACAGACGCTTACACAATCGAAACCACAACCTTCAGCATCGGCTAAAAAAGGGTTAGACCCGGAATCACTGACGCGTGAGTTTGGATTGATGGCAAAAACGATTGTGATTGACCCCGGTCACGGTGGCAAAGATCCGGGAGCATTCGGGGACGGCGCGATCCAAGAAAAAGGGATTGTTCTCAACATCTCAAAAAGACTCAAAGAGATATTAACAGCAAAGGGTTATCGTGTGTTGATGACACGGGAGACCAACCGTTTTATTCCACTCAAGGAACGCACGCAATTCGCAACGCGACACAAGGCAGACCTCTTTCTGAGCATCCATGCCAACGCCAGCGAAAGCCCGCAAGCGAACGGTATCGAAACCTATTATCTGGATGTCAGCAGTACAGATAAAGCCTCAGAACAGATTGCAGCGCGGGAAAATGCAAACTCCGGCTATAGCATCCAAGAACTTGAATCTTTATTGCAAGGAATCCTCCGAGAAAGCAAAAGTGAGGACAGCAGACGGTTGGCAGAACATGTCCAGCGAAAATTGGTACACACTACCGGGGCAGTAGATCGCGGGGTCAAGCATGCCCGTTTTGTAGTCTTGATTGGTACGAAGGTGCCTGCTATTCTCATTGAGACAGGTTTTGTTTCAAATGCAACAGAACGTCGAAAACTCGTAACAACGGCGTATCAATCTAAAATAGCCGCTGCGATTGCCGAAGGCGTTGACGAATTTTTGCGAAAGACAGGTGGACCTCCTTTTGTCCAAACGCAAAGTTCAAAAATCGAGACTAAAAGTATTGTGAGAAATAGGTGATGTCTTCAACTCGGTTTGCCAGCAAAAATTTACGATACACAGCAGACGACCCTTCGTACGCCCCTCTTTCAGTAAACGCCAGAAGTCAAGGTGTTATTCGACGGATTCTCCTCGTATGGGCGATGCTCTGGGTTGTCAATGGACACAATTTTGTGTCTGCCCAGCATGCGAAGATTGCAATCGTTTTACCCTCCGTTACACCCGAAACATCAGAAGGCGATGTGCAATACGCCCGTTCCGTTAGCAAGCGATTCAATCGAATGCTCAACAGTATCGGGTTTACTGCCGACCCGCTGGAAGAGGCATCGCTTTCTAAAGCGGCACTGCAATCTCGACGGTTAATTATTCTCCCCTTAAATTCCACAGTAACCGTACAAACAACAGAACTCCTGCAAGATTTTGTTGCAAAGGGGGGTAAACTCTTTGTAACCTATAACCTCCCAAGGACAGTGGCACCTCTTCTGGGTTTACAGCAAACGGATTGGTTAAAAGACGATCCACCCGGACGGTTCTCCACCATTCAATTGCGCGCCCCTGAAGTACTTGATATACCGGTCTCTGTCAGACAAGCCTCGTGGAACATTACAGTGGCGGAGCCGACAACGCCTCAGACCAAAATCATCGGTTATTGGCACGATGCAACGGGGAAATCGACCGGTTTACCTGCGCTTTTTATGAACGAGGTCGGTGTTTTTTTCAGTCACATTTTTCTCCCAGATGACATAGAAACGAAGACCCAACTACTTGCGGCACTCTTAGGACACCTCGTGCCGGAATTTCGGCAAACCCTTGCGCAACAGGCAATCGCGGCAGTGTCTGCTATAGGGCATACACAAACTTTTGAGAAACTGGAGGCGTTTGTTCAACAAGGCGGTGTGCAGGAAGCGATACAGGCTTTAAAAACAGGCAGCGATCTGATGCAGCAGACGCGCGCTGCATATCAAGCCAAGAACTACACAGCAGCGATAACTGCAGCCCGCGCAAGCCGTGAAATACTTTCAAAAGCATATTTCTTATCACACACCAGCATTGAAGCAGAGGGACGCGCCGTATGGAATCACTCCGGACTGGGTGCGTATCCGGGAGATTGGAACCGGTCTGCTAAAGAATTAGCGGCGGCGGGGATTAACATGATCCTTCCGAATATGGCGTGGGCGGGTGTCGCGCATTATCCGAGTCAGGTGTTGCCGCAAAGCAAAACTTTTGCGCAATACGGGGATCAGCTTGCACAATGTGTGACAGCGGCACGTGAACACGGTTTGGAGGTGCATGTATGGAAAATCACATGGAATTTGGAAGGTGCCCCGAAAGAATTTGTTGAAAAACTGCGGGCAGTGGGACGAACCCAAGTCTCTGCAACCGGTAAACCGCTTAATTGGCTCTGCCCATCACATCCGGAAAATGTCCAGTTGGAACTGAAGAGCATACTGGAAATTATAACGAATTACGATGTAGACGGTATCCATTTCGACTATATCCGTTATCCGGGAAGCCATGCGTGCTACTGCGACGAATGCCGTAAAAGATTCGTGCTTGCAACACGACAGGCAATTGAGAAATGGCCCACCGAAGTCTTACCAAAGACAGGAAAACACGCCGATCGTTACGTTGCGTGGCGTGCGCAACAGATAACGCGTCTAGTGCGTTTATTGCACAAACGGGCACGTGAAGTGGACCCTGACATCAAAATTTCCGCAGCGGTTTTCGGAAGTTATCCGGCATGCGTTACCTCTATCGGTCAGGATTGGATTGCATGGGCAAAGGCTGGCTATATCGACTTCGTCTGCCCGATGAACTACACAGAAAATACAGGCTATTTCACGGAATTGTTAAGTAACCAACTTGCTTTACTGCCTAAAGGGTTTGCTATCTATCCGGGTATAGGTGCGACGGCTTCTAATTCGCTCCTGAAACCGGACGCTGTTGTTGAACAGATTTATCTGTCTCGGCACTTAGGCGGTTCGGGATGGGCAATTTTTGACTATTCCGT
Organism: Candidatus Poribacteria bacterium; assembly: GCA_022827625.1. Taxonomy (GTDB): domain Bacteria; phylum Poribacteria; class WGA-4E; order WGA-4E; family WGA-3G; genus WGA-3G. Next base: position 104,233 of record JAJEIE010000038.1, read on the forward strand.
TGATATTTCTGAGACAGTGTTGCCGGCACTAACAATGGGTGTCGGGAAACGTAAAGCCAAACCCACACATTAACAAATACAGTAAAATAAAGGCGCGAACACTCCTGAGTTTTTCAGCAGATTCTGCTTGCATATCCTCCATAAATCGTGTAAACTAAATTGGATGCAAGATAAATGTAAAGATCTCAATAAAGACAGACTCAAGATTGTCTATGACCGAGAGGCGGATGTGCTCTATGTGACAAAAGGCACACCCGAACACACTGACTACGTTGAATACACCGAAGATGTCATTCTGCGCTTCCATCCAGAGACGAAACAGTTAGTGGGCTTCACACTCATTGATTTTTCCGAGCACTTCGCTCGAAAAGACGCAAACATAGCGCTGCCTTTCGGTGTGGATTTTCATGCCTACGCTGAGCCACGTGCTTAAAAAATGTTCTAAATACATGTCGTAGGAGTCCTTGCTCTACGAAAAATTAAAGGAGACGCTTTGATTAATGGCTCAAAAACCGAATATTTTATTTTTGATGAGTGATGAACATAGTCCGCACGCGATAGGGTGTGAAGGTAATACGATTGTCCAAACACCGAATCTGGACAGTCTCGCGGCATCTGGCACCTATTTTGAGAGTGCTTACTGCCAAGTCCCACTGTGTACACCCTCTCGGATGTGCATGCTCACTGGTAAATACGCGCACCGCTGTTCGGCATGGAATAACGGGTCGATTCTTTTCCCTGAACACCTCACGATGCCAGCACACTTTGCCCAACACGGCTACGCGACCGCCTTGGTCGGTAAGATGCACTTCGGCGGGAAGGAACAGCTTAACGGTTTCCAGTCTCGACCGTATGGTGACCTGCGCGGCCATGCTGGACATCAGACGGATCCCTTGACATCATCTGGTACACGACAACGGACACGATTGGCAGGCATCACAGAAATCCCAACGAGTCTCCTGCAAGAACGGGTTATTAACACAGAGACGCTTGAATACCTGAGGTCGCAACCATCGGAACAGCCGTGGTTCTTGCTTGCGAGTTATAGTCGCCCGCATTTCCCGTTGACAGCCCCGAAACGCCTTTTCGATAAGTATTGGCCCGATAATGTGGATATGCCGAACATTCCACCGGGCCACTTAGAACAAACCCACCGCTACGCGAAGGGTTTACGAGATAACTTCAAAACGGAGGAGATTCCACCGGAAGAAGCCCGGAAAGCGCGAGCGGCTTACTACGCCTGTTGCGAGTTCTTAGATGAGACTGTCGGGGATTTACTCACGCTCTTAGAACGCGATGGCTTCTTGGACAATACAATTATCGTCTATACAACCGACCACGGCGAGATGGCAGGCGAACACGGGCAGTGGTGGAAATCAAGTTACTATGAGGCAGCGGCACGGGTGCCGTTAATTGTGTCGGATAGAAGCTTAGCGCAATCGCACGGGGCACGGGTAACAGCACCCGTCGAATTAAACGATCTTTTCCCGACGTTATGTGCAAGGGCGGGTATCCCAATCCCTGAAGGCTTAGACGGTGACGATCTGACGAACCTTATGTCCGGGAACAGTGAAGGTTGGCGCGACACTGCTATTACTGAGTACTGGTCGAATCAGACCACGGGTCCGATGCGGATGCTCCGAACGCCTCGCTATAAGTACGTCGCCTTCCCTGAAGATGAATCCATTCTTTTCGATTTAGAGACAGACCCGGATGAATTCGAGAACCTCGCTGGTCAAACGGCGTATCGGGAGTTAGCGGCATCTCTGCACGGGCAGCTCATGGATGGCTTCTCATGGGAAGCTGTCGCCGCCCAGAAAGCAGCGGATCAAGTGCGAAGCCGAGATTTCAAAGAACCGTGGGGGAGAGGGACACCGAATCAGTATACATTACCCGATGGTCGCGTCGTGGATGCGGAAATCTGTCTCTATAGTCCTTCGGTAAGAGAAGAAGGTTGACGCACGTAGGAGCAAGGCTTTGGAGCAACAATCATCGGAACGGAGGGTAGAGGGTGGGCGAGGTTCTCTCGCCCCTACGAGTTTTGACAACACGTCCCGCCAAAAAATTCGATTTCCTGCTATCCTCGTAGGGCTGCTGTTAGTAGCGGCGATGTGCGCGGTCACGCCCTACAACAATTACTACCTCCAAAACTCCAAGATTGCGGGGAATCACCTCCCTGTGGGTTCAATCTTTGGGATCCTCCTTCTGGTATTCCTTGTGAACGTGCCGTTGCGTAAGTTGATGCGGCGCGGACGTTTTGCTTTCTCTGCGCTTGAACTCACCGTCATCTGGATCATGCTGATTGTTGCGGTGGGCATCCCGTCAATGGGATTGTTGCAGTTTCTGCTGCCATCCCTGGTTGCGTTGCGGTACTTCGCGACAACGGAAAACGACTGGTCAGAAACACTCCACCCGCATGTCCCAGAATGGCTTGTTATCACGGAACCGCAGGCTGTAACGGACTTCTATGAAGGCATCGGTCCCGCAGAAAGTGTTCCGTGGATGGTCTGGCTGGAGCCTCTTCTGATCTGGGGACTTTTCGTTCTGGTCTTTTATTTCACAACGCTCTGCCTTTCGACGATCCTCCGAAAGCAGTGGGTAGAACGTGAAAGATTCTCGTTTCCGTTAATCCAGATTCCGATACAACTCGCTGCGGAACCTGAGCGTGGGAATCTTCTTAATTCTTTTTTCAAAAGCAGACTGCTGTGGGCGGGGATGGCACTGCCAGTCGTGTTGCACCTCATCAACGGCTTACACGCCCACTTTCCGAAAGTGCCAGAGATTCCGCTCATCTACAACATCTACACAGTCTTTACGGAAAAACCGTGGCATACGCTTGGGTGGTGGCCTGCGATGCGGTTTGTCATCTATTTTTCCGTTATCGGGATCGCCTCCTTACTCACGCTTGAGGTGTCGTTCAGTCTCTGGTTCTTCTACCTCTTCTTCAAACTCCAATATATCATCATGAATGCGATCGGTCTGAGCATCGGTCCGTGGATTAGCTGCAGCCGTCAAGTGATGGGTGGGTATCTCGTCTTTGTGCCTGCGGTTTTCTGGATGGGACGTGAACACATTGGAGCAGTTTTCAGAAAGACGTTTGGCATAGAACGGGCAGGACAGGGCGGACGACAAATAGACGATTCAAACGAACCGGTTTCGTATCGGGTAGCGCTGCTCGGATTTTTCTTGGGATTTATCACACTCATCGTATTTTTAGTCGTCGCTGGCATAACAACATGGGTCGCCTTGGTCACACTCCTCTCTATCTTTATCACGTCTGTTGTGCTAACGTGGATGGTTGTCAACGGTGGGTTGTTGCTCGTGCAGGCACCGTTCTTCCCGTCAGAATACATTGATATTACCTTGGGTTCTAATGCATTAGGACATAAGAGTCTCGCGATCTTGAGTTTCCAACGGACGTTCTTGCGGGATTGGGGTGAATTCATGATGCCGAACTTCCTCCACAGTTTCAAGGCGGCGGATGAGGTGCGATTGGCACGACGGCGGCTTATTCCCATCTTAGGCATCGCAATTGTTGTTGCGGTTCTCGTTTCTGTCTACGCATCGCTAACGTTGATTTACGATAAAGGTGCGCTCTTCTTACAAGATTGGACTTACGTGGTAGCACCCCGTAACTACTTCCAACGCATGGGTAGCCTGATCCAATTTCCGATTGAGACGAAGTGGGACGAAGTGTACAGTATGATTGCAGGCGCAGGATTTACAGGCTTCATGCTCTGGATGCGGCAGAACTTCGTCTGGTGGTCGCTGCATCCGATCGGTTATCTACTCGGTGCGACGTATCCGCCGTTTCACCTCTGGTCGTCGATTCTGGTTGGGTGGTTCATCAAATACATGGCACTCAAGTTTGGGGGTGCCTCGACGTATCGGAAGATTCGTCCTATCGCTTTCGGTTTGATTTTTGGGGAATATGTGATGGTCGGGTTATGGATGATAGTGGGATTTTTCACAGGGATCGGTTATTTTGCGTTGCCGTCATGACCTATGCCTTCTATAAAAATTCCTACTTGTACCGCAAACTGTTAGTTTGCGCAGCATACACCACAAACTATAGTGAATTATGAAAATACATTTACACCGATGACGTGTTTAAGAGGAACATTATGCAGTCTACAGAATATCATCTTGCATCGGAGTGGAAGACGCGTGCAAAAACTCGACACACTGTTGCTGGAATCCGCACGTGGCATGTCAATCTGAACCCTCGGGCGATGCCGAGTTTGGGGTTTGCGAAAGGCGGTGAGTGGCAGAGACCAACTTCCCAGACAGGACACGTCGATTGGCGGGGTCCGTTCGCAGCGCAAGCCGGGGCATTAGTTGTCGAGATAACGACTGATAAGGGATTAAAGGGATACGGACTCGGTGGGGGTGGGCTTGCGGGTGCGCTGATTATTGAGAGACACCTCCAGCATTTTGTTCACGGACGCGATCCGCTTGATGTCGAGGAGATTTGGGACCGTCTCTATCACATCACCTCGATTTACGGAAGACGTGGGGTTGTGATCTATGCCTTAAGCGGTATAGAACTCGCACTCGTTGATCTGTGTGGGAAGATTGTGGACGCGCCTGTCTATAGCCTGATTACAGATTCACCGCGTCTTAAGATTCCTGCTTATGCGACGGGTGGGGATGTCGGCTACTACGCAGAAAATGGGTTCCCTGCTTGCAAGTTGCCGCTACGGAACGGTCTCGCGGAAGGTGAAGACGGGTTTGCGGAAAATGTGGAGATGATACACGTCGCACGCGATGTCATCGGCGCGGATGTAGAATTGATGACGGATATCTATCTGCGTTGGGATGTGGACTATACGCTCCGTTTTGCTGAAGCGGCTTCCGACGTGGACCTCAAATGGATTGAGGAAGCAATTCCGCTTGATGACTACGCCGGTATGGCGCAATTAGTCCGCGATATCCAACCGACATGGATTGTCTCTGGTGAGCATGAGTTTACGCGATACGGGTTCCGTGAGTTATTGCGTTGGCAGGCGGCGGATATGATTCAGCCGGACATCAGTTGGGCAGGTGGTTTTACGGAATGTTTACGTATCGCTCGTGAAGCCGCTGCGCGGGATATTCCGACGTGGCTCCACCAAGCAGGGACACCGTGGGGGTTGCATCTCACGGCGTGTCTTCCGATGCCGTGTATGGCGGAGACTTTTGGGCCCTCCCGCGACGGCGTTGAAAATGAACTGTATCGTCTTCTGCGCCCTGCTCCCGAAGATGGACTTTTCAGCCTCAACGATGCGTCGGGTTTCGGTGTGGATTTGGACGAAGCGTTGTTGGAGGCGTATACGGTGGATAGGTTGTAAGAGGGTTATAAGTTATAAGTTATAAGTTGTGTGAATCGCGGATTACAAGGTCTCGTAGCTTAACCTTTTAGTTTGCGCATTCACGGGCACAAACTGGAAAGTTTGTGCTACAGGTAGCGACTTAGGTTATATTACTGACTTCAGATACTGCAGATTCCGTTTGGCACTGTCATAAGGGCTGCCCATGCCGGGTAAGACATCCTGCTCGACGACGATCCAACCGTCGTAGTTCCGCTTCCGCAATTCTGCGATAAACGCTGGGAAATCGACCTCGCCTTTGCCTAACTCGCAAAAAACACCTTTGCCTACGGATTCAAAGTAGTCCCAACCCTCCTCGCGAGAACGGTTCGCAATATCGGGGTGGCAATCCTTGAAATGGACGTGCCAGATGCGATCGGTGTACCGCGTAAACGCCTCAAGTGGCTCACCGCCCCCGAACCGGTAATGCCCTGTATCGAAGCACAATCCAAGCAGGTTCGGGTCAGTGCGTTCTATCAGTATGTCAATCTCTTCTGGGGTTTCTATATACCCTGCACAGTGCGGATGCAGAACGGTTCGGAGTCCCGTTTCATCTTTGACTGCCTGCGCGATACGATGTACACCCTCTACAAAAGTATCCCACTGTTCTGACGTTAGTCCGTGTTCGGGACGGATGCGACCGGCATAGCGGATGCGTTCCTCTACAATGCCGTTCTCATCTGAAAGCACGATGAAGGGTGTCTCACCGGCGGCATCTGCCATCAACCGGGCGTGCTGGAGTGCTTTGGCTTCACCGGCTGCGTGTGTTTCTGGATCGGCGAGTGCGATGCCTACGAATCCGCCTAACATTTTTAATTGGCGTTTCGCGAGTTCGGCACGGAGCTGTTCTGGGTCGGTGGGCATGAATTCCCAATCGCCTAATTCGGTGCCGGTGTAGCCGATGGTGTTCATCTCGTCTAACACTTGCACATAATCGGGTGCTTTGCCGTCTAATTCAAATTCTAATACGCCCCAAGAGCATGGGGCATTTGCGATGTTCATAATGCTATTGGTTCTTTCGTATTAACTGTTGTCATTTTCGTGAACATTTATTCTGATTTCTCCAACTTTTTCGCTTCTTCCAAGAGTGAATCAATAAAGTCGCGCACTTTGTTTGCTGACCAGACGAAAGGTCTTTGGATTTCCGGAATAACTATCTCTTCGGTCTTAAGCCAATTCAACAATGTATCAACGGAATACTGGTGTAATGAGTAACGAGAATTCGGCATTTATCTCCTTCATAACATGACGATCGCCTTAACATTACCGTTAGGATTGTTCATCTTCAAAGATGTTGGCAGACATCTTGACTTCCGGCATGTTTTGCGGATCGTGTCTGTAGTAGTGCTCTTCATAAGCGTCTAAAAAGCGTTTTTGGTACTCTCTTTTTAGTGTTAAAATGAAACCTGCTTTTCCAACATCATTTAGATTTTCATAGTATTGGATTGCTGCTTTTATGTTCATGGGTTTGTGCCTAATATATAAGGTATCTCCAGAAACGCGGTGTTGTTCTATGCACCTAAAGATCCTTAAGCGTGCCTTTTTCCTTCTCTTCGAGAGCCTCAGCCATTAGGAAATCTAATTTTCCTGCATCTGAACCCGCCTCAATCTCCCGATCCCACTTTCCCCAATCCAGTTCACTGAACCACTGTCTTAATTGGCGATAATCGGCTTCAGGAAGGGCAAGAATCTCTTGCTGAATTTTCGCAATGCGTGACATTTTTGGTTTCTCCTTTTGACCTCGGAAATTAGCAAGTCCAATTTAATCCTGTAGTTCGGTTTCTCGTATCTGTTGGTTTGGTTTTATACTATCATCACTATCTGACCACGGTTGTTGCGATAGATCAACAGTCTGAGTAGCGTTGAGTTGTTTGAAGTGGTGTACGATAAATCTCAGGAACCCGTAGGCATCAAGTTTCTCTACAAGGACTTTAAGACCAAGCTCATAAATTTCAATATCGGTGAGCTCCAATAACCCCTTGCGCCATGCAGCGACTCTTTCGGTTTTGATGTATTCCTCTGCCTCTTGTGCTGCTTCCATTTTTTGGATACGCTTGGCAATTGTAGGAATATCTGGTTGATCTGCTAACCACTTATGCCGCTCAGCAGTGTAATCGTAGTCACTCGGCTTACATTGTCGGAGAAACCGCATCTTCTCAGCAGCACCGAGTTGTAACGTTAATTCTTTCAACCCTATTTCATAGATCTCAAGATCACTCATCTTTAAGATGTCCACTTTCTACCGCCTCCTGTAGCCATATTTCAGGGTTTTCGACTCGAATGTAAAGTTGTGCATGGTAGCGTTGCGCTCTTCTAAGCAGTCCATCATCAGTTGTTAGGAAAAGATCTACCTCACCACTTTCAGCACAAGCGAGGTGCAAAGCATCTTGCTCCTTAAAACCCAATGATTCAAGTTCCAGTCCTCTTGATATTTCGCTTGTCCCAACGGAAACAAGCTGGTGTGCAAGATCCAGCAAGATTTTGATTTGAGCGCGCTTTTCCACATCCGGGGTCTGCGCGACTTCATCTGCTACAGCTTTGCTGGAAATCCAATACCAATGCCCACTAAAACAATAAGTGAGGATCCGATCGATAGCTTCGGCTTCTTGAATAATCCGTTCCTGGGTTGGCGGATCAAAAAGTCGGCTTAGACAACATGTATCCAGATAAATTTTCCAGAACTGCACATCAGACTGCACGCGTATATTCAGACTCCGCTCAATAATTTCCTATCGTTAGGTTAATGCAATACAAAGTGAAACGTTTATTGAATTAGCATATCATAACGCAGAGCCAGATGTCAAGGAAAAGCGAACCGTAGGCAAGGCTATTTATAGAAGATTGTTGTGGGTTATGAGTTGTGGGTAAGAGTCGGGATTTGGAAATCCCTCCTACAATGAAAGATAGATGCGGTTGAGAAACCGCACCTACCATGATTAGAGGTTATGCCCAGCGTTCAACGACGACTTTCTTTTGGGTGAAGAAGTCTACGGCATCCCAACTCTGACCGTGGAGGTCGCCGAAGAAACTGTCTTTCCAACCGCTGAAGGGGAAGAACGCCATCGGGGCAGCGACGCCGATGTTGATGCCGATGTTTCCGATCTCTGCCTCATAACGGAACTTGCGGGCGGATGCACCACTGCTTGTAAAGAGACACGCCATATTCCCGTAACGTCCACCGTTGACGAGTGCGATTGCGTCGTCAATCGTGTCAACATGAATTAGCCCCAAAACGGGTCCAAAGATTTCGGTGCCTGCAATCTCGCCTTTCGGGTCGAGGGCACTGAGAACGGTGGGACGGATGAAGTTTCCGTTTTCACCGCCGGGGATGCTCGGATACCTGCCGTCAACAAGAAGCCGCGCCCCTTCATCGGCACCGGCTTGAATTAACCTCTCAATGCGGGTTTTGCTTTCGGTGGTGATGACGGGTCCCATCTCGACCCCATCCGCTAATCCGTTTCCGACGACGCGGTCGGTGGCGGTGTCGGCGATGGCTTCTGTGAACCAGCCTTGTGCGTCGCCAACAGTGAAAGCAAGAGATGCCGCGAGACAGCGTTGCCCGGCACACCCAAAGGCACTCTCAGTGGCGGCGTTAACGGTGAACTGGGGATCGGCATCGGGGAGAATGATGAGGGGGTTCTTTGCACCGCCTTGACACTGGACGCGTTTGCCGTTTGCTGCGGCTTTCGCATAGATGGCTTTTGCTGTTGCCGTCGCACCGACGAAACTAATCGCACGGACCTCGGGATGCGTTAAGATGGCATCTACAGTGTCTCTACCGCCGTTGACCAGATTCACAACGCCTTTTGGGAGTCCAGTCTGCTCCAAGAGTTGGAACACCTTTTGCATGGTGACGGGTACCTTTTCGGAGGGTTTGACGATGTAGGTGTTTCCGCAAGCGATCGCATACGGGAGGAACCAGAAGGTAATCATGCCGGGAAAGTTGAACGGTGCGATGGCGGCGCAGACCCCTACGGGTTGGCGGATCATGAATTCATCAATGCCGGTTGCGATGTCCTCAAGATTTGTGCCTTGCATGAGCGTGGGAATACCACAGGCGACCTCAACGTTCTCAATGGCACGGCGCATTTCACCCTTTGCCTCATCAAGCGTTTTGCCACACTCCAAGGTGATGGTTCTTGCGATGTCGTCTAAGTTGTCCTCTAAGAGATTTTTCAACTTGAATAGATATTGAATACGTTCGACAGAGGGTGTGCGTCGCCATTCTCGGAGCGCAGTCGCAGCGGCAGCGGCGGCTTCATGGACTTCGTCGGCTTGTGAAAGCGGGACTTGCGTGAGGACTTCGCCATTCGCTGGATTCGTAACGTCCAGCAGTTCATTTGTCGGAGACTGCTGCCATGTGTTGTTAATGTAGTTCAGTAGTGGCGTTTGGACATCGGATAAGACTTGCGAGCCGCCTTTAAGAAGATTTGCGTCAGGCATAGGGATTTCCTCCTTTAGGGTTCACAAACTAACAGTTTGTGCTACAACAGAACACAAACTAACGGTTTGTGGTACAGAAGAACACAGGCTAACGACTTCCTATGTTACAGAAGAACACAAACTAACAGTTTGTGGTACAGAAGAGCACAGACTAACAGTTTGTGGTACATTAGTTCCGCTTTGCGAAGAGTTCAAGGACTTTTAATTGCTCTATAGCAGCGACGATCTGTGGATCGTGTTCGAGTTCGTCCTGAGAGGTCTCGGTAATCTGTGCGAGTGCGTATTTAATACCGACATCGCTCAGTACAATCTGCTCTTCAAGGAGTGCGTCCGAGAGGAGTTGGTAACTCCGTCTGAGTTTTGCTGCTTGTCTGTCATCACGAGATGCGTGGAAGGCAACATCGAGTTGGTTCAAGACATCATCACCGTTTTCCTCTACAAAGGTTTTGAGTTTTTCGTGATTGCGGAGTTTCACATGCATTTGCTGCTCGGAACGACTAAACCACGGGGATTCAACATCGGGCATGATACCGATTTTGTCAATATCAACACCGTTGGGTGTATAGTAGCGTGCGACGGTTAATTTGACGGCAGCTTTGGTACCTCTCAGCGGAAACACGCGCTGGACAGAGGCTTTTCCGAAGGTCTTAGCACCCATGACGAGTCCGCGTCCGTGGTCTTTGATGGCACCGGCGACGATTTCTGAGGCACTCGCACTCCCCCCATTGACGAGAACAATGAGTGGAAATTCTTCCCTTTTCTCGCCTTTCGCGACAAAATCCTCACGCGTCTCAATCCCTTTACTGTAAACAACGAGTTGGCCGGGTCTGAGAAAATCACTGGCAATATCAACAGCCGAAGAGAGCAACCCGCCTGGGTTCAGACGGAGATCGAGAATAACGCCTCGGATATTCTGTTCCTTGAAATCAACAAACGTTTTATCTACGTCGTAAGCCGTGGTCTGCAGGAATTGATTGATTTTAATGTAGCCAATCTTATCTCCAATAATGTCCGTTTCCACGCTCGGAATTCGGATGACTTCACGCGTAACGGTGACCTCAATGGGTCGTCCCTCGTTCTCACGAATGATTGTGATGGAAACCGGTGTTCCGGGTTCGCCGCGTAATTGCTCAACCGCCTCGTCCAAAGACATGAGCGCCGTGGATTCACCCTCAATATGGCTGATGACATCCCCGTTTTGTACACCGGCGATCGCAGCGGGACGATTCTTAAAAGGGGTAATCACAGTGAGCATATCTTCCCGAATCCCGATTGTCATGCCGAGTCCGCCGTAATTGCCGCGATTGTCGGTCTGAAATTTGGTGTAGTCTGGAATAAATTGGCTGTACGGGTCTAACTTGCGAAGCATGCCGTTGATGGCACCTTCCATGAGTTCTTTGGTGTCGGGTGTGTCGAGATGCGACTGTTGGATATACGCCAATATCTGTGAGAAAAGGGCGAGATTTTCGACGAGTTTCTCGTCTTCATCCGAGCTCCAACTGATTGGCAGCAGCGTACAGATAAGGCATATAGATAGCAAGATGCAAAAACAGCTTTGCGCTGCGGCTCGTGGTTTTTGAAAACGTGTTATCAAATGTTTCATGTTTTGTGTCCTCTACTAATAAAAATAGTTGCGTAGCCTTTTGATGCTGGGAATGCGGAAAGCGATAAACGCCGCAACGGCACCGTAAAGCAGGTCGATGCGGCTCATGCGTGACTGCATCAGTTCCCAGACGGACTGTCCTTTAAATAAGGTTGTGGCGATGGGCATCGCTTGTTCCAATGATATATTATTCTCTTGCTGGAGTTGCGCTGCGATTTGCGCGACTGCGTTCCACTGGACATCCAGATACTTCCCGATAAAGATACCGAGTATCGCAAAAAGCGCGGCGGCGGCACTGACGACACGCCACATCGTTTCTGCGTCGCGCGCGAGGCTTCGGCTACTAGTGAAAAGTATACCGAGTCCAGTGAGCACACCGATACCAATAGCAACAAAACCAGCGGTGCGTCCGGTCCACTGGATATACTTTGCCCAGAGTACGCCACCTATCGCTGCGCCGAGAAGTCCACCAAACGGTGCGGTTATAGCATTCATGAGGAAGTCGCTCCATTGACATGCATCTGCGGTTTCTGCAGATGGTGATCCGTATTTTGCTCGAAAGTATAGGCGACACGTAAGACCTTCTCTTCTGCGAAAGGGGCACCGAGGAGTTGTAATCCGACAGGCAACCCATTTTGCACCAAACCACAGGGAACAGAGATACCGGGGAGCCCGGCATGGCTTGCGGGGGTCGTCATCACATCGCAAAGATACATTTGCAACGGATCTGCGGTGCGTTCGCCTATTTTGAATGCGGGGGTCGGCGAAGTAGGCGTTGCGATAACGTCCACCTGCTCAAATGCGGCATCAAAGTCAGATTTGATAAGCGTCCGTGCTTTCTGTGCCTTTTTATAATAGGCATCTTGGTAGCCCGCGCTGAGGGCAAAAGTGCCGAGCATAATCCGACGTTTTACTTCCTCACCGAACCCTTTGCTGCGTGTCTTTTTATACATGTTAATGAGGTCTTCAGGGTTTTCCTGCCGGTATCCATAGCGCACCCCGTCGTACCGTGCGAGATTCGCGCTGGCTTCGGCGGGTGCGATAATGTAGTACGTCGCGATGGCATATTCGGTGTACGGTAGAGAGATTTCTTCAACCGTCGCGCCGAGTTGTTCGAGAACAGCGATCGCTGTATGTACGCGGTCTGCGACTTCCGTATCTAACGCCGGTGTGAAATACTCTTTGGGTATACCGATTTTCATACCTTCTACATCGTTGATCAGGCTCTGCGTGAAATCAGGCACAGGCACATCCACAGAGGTCGCATCCATGGCATCGCTGCCACAGATGGCATTGAGCAAGAGCGCGCAATCGGTAACGTCTTTTGTAAAAGGACCGATCTGATCGAGTGAAGAGGCGAATGCGACCAAACCGTATCGGGAGACCCGTCCGTAGGTCGGTTTCATACCGACGACGCCGCAGAGCGCAGCGGGTTGGCGAATGGAACCGCCGGTGTCTGAACCGAGGGAACAGATAGCCGTATCCGCTGCGACGACTGCAGCAGACCCGCCGCTGGAACCGCCAGGGATCGTGTCAAGGTTCCACGGATTGTGTGTAATCTGATACGCCGAGTTCTCGGTAGACGATCCCATCGCGAACTCGTCCATGTTCGTTTTACCGAGAACAACGACCCCTTGTTCGTGGAGTTTGCGCATGACGGTGGCGTCGTAAGGCGGGACGAAGGTTTCAAGGATTTTAGAGGCGCACGTCGTGCGCACCCCTTTGGTGCATATTACATCTTTAATGGCAATCGGGATGCCAGCCAAAGGCGGCAGATCCTCCCCTTTTTGGAACCCTGTATCGGCAGCGTGTGCCTGTTCTAAGGCGAGGTCCTTCGTAAGCGTTAGATAGCCTTTGACATGCGGCTCGACGGCATCAATACGGGCATAGAGAGATTCTACCAATGCTACGGCGGTAATTTCGCGAGCCTTGAGTTTCTCGTGTAGGGCGTGTGCGGTCAATTCGTATAACATTTTTAACGATTTAATCTGGTCACCGTTCCACTTCGTTTCCCGGTGGTTTTCGGTTAAGTCTAACCGTCTCTGGATTATAAAAGAATTTCTAACTATTTTTTTAAACGATTTACTCGGGTCTAAGTCCTAAACTTATAACCTATAACCAACCACCAACTGCTAACAGCCAATAGCCAATAGCCATTTAGTGGCTGCGATCAACCACTCTGGGAACTCCGAAATAGCCTTCTTCGGGTTCAGGTGCATTCGCCAAGACTTCCTCGCGTGGATACGACGGTTTGACGACATCCGGTTTCGCGACATGGGAGGCGCCAGTTTGTGAACCCATAATAACGACTTGGTGCGGATGAATGTGCGATGTCGGCGGCACGTCATCTGTATCCAATTCGTTTAATTTTCCGATATAGTCAAGGATTCGGGCGAGCTGCTCGGTGAAATGTTCTGTTTCTTCGTCATTAAATTCGAGGCGTGCGAGATTTGCGACATGGCGTACGCCTTCGGTGGTAATGGTTGGCATTTTTTTGTTTTTAACCCCCTAAATCCCCCTTATCAGGGGGACTTTAAATTTTACTATTTTTAGCCCAAGTTGTTACCTACAAAATTTTAGTTACGAAACCTGTGCTACAATAACATTAATCAGACACTGTTTGCAAGGGTGCAGCGGAAGCTGCGAGTTGCTTCGTGCCAGCACGACTGAAACGAACGGTCACATAAACATCGTGTCCGGTCTCATTGACTTTCGTTACTTTGCCTCTTCCGAATTTCGGGTGGAGCACAATCTGATTGACGTGGTAGTCTGAGGAATCTTCTTCAGAAACGATCTCATATAAACCCGTTGTTTCACGGAAAGGTGAACGGTAGCGATCCACATGCTTAATAAGATGCTCCGGGATTTCGGAGATAAAGCGAGACGGGGTGCGATATTCTATATCTCGAAATGTTCTTCGCGAAGTGGCATGTAAGAGATAGAGCTGCTCCATTGCGCGCGTGATACCGACATAACAGAGGCGGCGTTCTTCCTCCAATTCCGCCTGCGTCCCCAGGGAGCGTTGATGCGGTAGATACCCCTCCTCCACCCCGACGATGAAGACGAACGGAAACTCTAACCCTTTCGCGCTGTGCAAGGTCATCAATGTCACCATATCGGTGGCATCAGTTTCCATAGTGTCTATATCCGCAATGAGCGCGACGTTCTCCAAATAGTCTGAAAGGCTCGGCTCGGCGTGGTTTTGTTCATATTCGATAACAGCATTGATGAGTTCCTCAATATTCTCGACGCGATTTTGCGCCTCAATCGTATCTTGCCGCTGTAAGTTTTTGAGATAGCCGGTCTCCTTTAGGACATAATCCAGTGCGTCTGCGGGGAGTACCGTTGCGTCGAAGTCATCAAAGATTTTGGTGAAGCGTTGGACTTTCGCCTGAAGCCCACGGTTGATTGTGGAAATCTCATCAACCCGATGGGTAGCGTCGAAGAGTGTAATGCCCTCCACGACTGCAAAGTCGATGAGCCTTTGCAGTGTTGTGCTCCCGATGCCCCGACTCGGCACGTTTATAATCCGTCTCAGACTCATAGAATCGTTTGGGTTGCACATCACACGGAGATAGGCAAGTAAATCTTTAATCTCCATCCGGTCATAGAAGCCGACCCCACCGACAATCTGATAAGGGATATTAGCGGTTCGGAGTGCTTCCTCAAAAATTCGGGATTGTGCGTTGGTTCGGTAAAAGATGGCAAAGTCTTTGTAATCAACACCCTCTGCGTGCCAATCTTCGATTTGGGTACCGACGTACCCAGCCTCGTCGTTTTCGTCGGTAGCCTCATAGCAGGTAACAAGTTCACCGATGTCATTTTCAGTCCAGAGTTTCTTTGCCTTTCGTTCCGTATTGTTATGGACGACACCCCATGCTGCGTCCAAGATATTTTGTGTAGAACGATAGTTCTGCTCGAGACGGAGGACACGCGTGTTCGGATAATCCTTCTCAAAATCGAGGATGTTTCTGATGTCGGCACCGCGAAAGGCATAGATGGATTGGTCGTCGTCTCCGACGACACATACATTCTGTTTTGTGCCGGTTAGCAACTGCACGAGCTCATATTGACATCGGTTGGTGTCTTGATACTCATCAACGAGGATATACTCGAATTTGCGCTGATAGTACTGGCAGACCTCCGGGTTTTCACGCAGGAGTTGGGCAGTAAAGAGGAGCAGATCATCGAAATCGAGGGCATTGTTCAGACGGAGCGTGTCTTGGTAAAGTGCGTAGACTTCCGCGACGACTCTCTCAAAATAGCCGTCTGCGACTTTTCGGAAGTCCGCCGGTGAAATAGACTCATTTTTGGCGCGACTGATATTGCTAAGGATGGCACGCGGGTGGAACTGCTTATCGCTGTAGTTGAGTTGCCGGAGGACATCTTTGACGACCGTGGTCTGCTCACCTGTATCGAAGATCGTAAAGTTGCGGGTGTAGGCGTGATCTCCGGGTCGGGTTACGTTTTTCGTTTCTGTCAACGTACCTAATTTCTCAATATCGCGGCGAAGGATACGGGCACACGTTGCGTGGAAGGTTGCTACCCAGAGGTCTTGGCTTACGCTGCCTTGGACGAGTGCATCCAAACGTTCCTTCATCTCATTTGCGGCTTTGTTTGTAAAAGTCACAGCGAGGATACGGAAGGGTGAAACATCGTGATGTTTGACGAGATAGGCGATTCGGTGTGTGATGACGCGCGTTTTGCCACTACCGGCACCGGATAAGATGAGGAGCGGTCCGTTGGTGTGTTGGACTGCCTCGCGCTGAACGTCGTTTAGAGATTTTAACAGGTTGTCATTCATGCTATAAAGTATACACAATTTGGGATTAATTTTGCAAGGGGAATATGTAATGGCTGTCAGCAATTGGCGGTTGGCGGTCAGCGGTCAGCAGTCAGTGGCGAGGTTGGGAGACCTCGCCTATCTATTTCTACGGGAAAGTCGCAATCAGACGAGATACTCCTTCAAGAATTGTCCGGTGAACGAGGCTTTGACTTTGGCAATGTCTTCCGGTGTACCGTGTGCTAAGACCTCTCCACCTTTATGTCCACCCTCTGGACCGAGGTCGATGACATAATCAGCAGTCTTGATGACATCGAGATGGTGTTCAATCACAATGACGGTGTGTCCAGTATCAACAAGACGATTGAGGCTATCTAAGAGTTTCTGAACGTCTGCTATATGAAGTCCGGTAGTCGGTTCGTCTAAGATATAGAGGTTGTGCTTTCCGCGTTTGATTTTGCCGAGTTCACTTGCCAACTTTATTCGCTGTGCTTCGCCACCGGAGAGGATCGTGGCGGGATGCCCAATCTGGAGATACCCCATGCCGAGCTGGTTGAGGACGTTTAGCTTGTGATGGATCAAGCGTTGATCGGCAAAGAATTCAACGCCTTCCTCAATTGACATCGTAAGGATTTCGGAGATATTTCTGCCGTTGTAGGTAACGTCAAGTGTGTCCTCATTATAGCGTGCGCCTTTACAGGTCGGGCAGACGACTTCGACATCGGGCATAAAATGGAGTTGGGTGGTAATCGTACCTTCACCATGACATTCCTCACAGCGTCCACCTTTGACGTTGAAACTAAATCGGGAGGCGGTGTAGCCTCTCTCGACAGAGAGCGGGGTGCTGGCGAAGAGTTTACGGATGTTATCGTAAAATCCGATATAGGTTGCGGGGTTAGAACGCGGCGAACGCCCGATGGGTGACTGGTCTATGCTGATGACATCGCTGATGTGTTCGTGTCCCTCCAATTCATCGTGTGCGCCATAGAGGGTTCGGCTGTCGTGATAGAGTGCATAAAGTTTCTTATACAGAATCTCATTGACGAGTGTGCTTTTGCCGGAACCCGAGGCACCGGTAATGCAGATAAAGACACCGAGCGGTATATCCACATCAATATTTCTGAGATTGTTCTCCTTTGCCCCGGTGATACTGAGGAATTTGCCGTTCAGGTCGCGCCGCTGCTCGGGCAGTAAAATCTCACGTCTCCCGCTCATATAAAGCCCCGTCCAAGACTCCGTGCAGTCAAGGATTGTATTAAGGTCGCCTTGGACGACGATATGTCCGCCGTGGACCCCCGGTCCGGGTCCGAGTTCGATAATGTGATCGGCGGCACGGATCGTGCTTTCATCGTGTTCAACGACGATGACGGTGTTGCCGATGTCCCGCAATTTTCGGAGCGTCTCTATCATCTTAGCATTGTCCTTGGGATGCAAACCGATACTGGGTTCATCAAGGACGTAGAGCATGCCCATTAATCCGGAGCCGATCTGCGTAGAGAGACGGATCCGCTGCGATTCACCGCCGGAGAGTGTTGCGGATCGCCGATTGAGGTTGAGATAGTCGAGTCCGATGCCGAGGAGTAGGTTAATCCGAGCGACGAGTTCCTTGACAACCCGCTCCCCTGCTTCCCGCTGTTTTTCGGGCATCTCTGTGATACCCAATAAGAAGTCCCGCAATTCCTCAAAGTGGAGCTCGCCGACATCGTGGATTGTCCGGTTCTCAATCGTAACGAGCAGCCGCTGTTGCTTGAGTTTCGCGCCGCCACAATCCGGGCAGGTGCGTTCTACCATCACTTTTCGGAGATACTCCTCCATGCCGGAATGGGCTTCCCCGCGTTTTCGGTAGTTCCGATAGTGCCTGTCGATACGGGTGGCGATGCCGTCAAAACGGATTTTTCGACCGAGGTGGCGTCTTTCGACGGGTCGCCCGCCTTCGGGTTGTAAGATGGGAAATTCTTCGCCGTGCGTGCCGTAATAGAGGATATCAACGACCTCTTCGGGCAAGTCAGCAAAAGGTAGGTTCAGATCAAAGTCGTAGTGGGCGGCGAGGCTGTACATTGTCCTGCCGTCCCATCGATCAGGATCGTAGTTAAAGGCTTGATGGACGAACGCGCCCTCGGCGATACTCCGGCTCTTGTCAGGGACCAATAAGTTCGGATGTACCTGTAAGTAGGTCCCGAGTCCGGAACAGGTTACACAGGCGCCGGTCGGTTCGTTAAAGGTGAAGTGGTGGGGTCCGAGTTCAGCCATGAGTACGCCGTGTTTTAGACATCCGAAACCCTCTAACAGTTCCACGGCATCCGCTTCAGCATCGTCAGGGAATTTGACATCAAACCGCATGAACCCTTCGCCGACAAGCATGGCGTGTTCAAGGGAGGCGAGAACCTGTTTGTCAATATCTTTTTTGATAAAGAATTTATCGACGATGACCTGTATGTCGTATTCGAGGTCCGGGTCGAGTTCAATTTCTTCGCTGATGTCGTGTTCAATGCCGTCGATTCTGACGTGTCTGCAGCCTTTCGTACGGATGTCGTCGAAGAGGTAATCATAATCCTCGCCGTAGATTTTAAAGACGGGTGCGTGGATTTCTACCTCGGAATCCTCTGGTAGTGCGAGCAGGCGTTCCAAAATTTGGTGGTGTGAACGGATGGGAATCTCGGCTTCACAATACGGACAGTGGGCGACCCCGATGGTTGCGAAGAGCATACGGAGGTAGTCCTGCAAATCGGTCATTGTGCCGACGGTGGAGCGCGGGTTCATGGTGATCGTTTTTTGTTCGATAGAGACAACGGGGGACAACCCGTCAATGAAATCGACGTCGGGTTTTTTAAGTTGGGTGATAAAGCGTTTGGCATACGTGGACATCGATTCAAGGAATCTGCGCTGTCCTTCGGCGTAGACGGTATCGAATGCTAATGAAGATTTACCGGAACCGCTGATCCCTGTGACGACGACGAGTTGGTTCCGTGGAATTTCGACTTCAACGTTTTGTAGATTGTTTTCGCGGGCACCTTTAACGGCGACGGTTTGTCTCATTTGTCCTCTCCGATGGCTATTGTGGGTTTTTCAAGATTGGTGTCAAACTTACTTTCAGTATAGTATAAATTATACTATATTTTTGGATAGATGTCAAGTTTTTTTGACAATTCTAATTGCATGTCCTTTACAGTTTTTAGGGATGCCCCAACTTGTTGGGGACGCATCACAGCCAAACACTCCCGAACAAGTTCGGGCTTCCGGATCCAAATTATTAGAAAACTAAATTATAGAAACGGATTGTTTGCGTCGTAATAATATGATGGCTCCTCTACGGAGACTTGGCTGTCCATTGTCAGACGGACAGGGGCGGAGAACTGTTCGATAATTTCCTTTTGCACAAGCCATTCACACGCCAATTCAAAAGCGAGTCCACGACTGCCAAAATGCATACCGATGTCAGTTATCGTCCGCTCCTCACCGGATTCCTCTAAAAAGTCAAGCAACGGCTTGAACAACAGTTGGAGATCGTCCTCCAGATACTGATCGACGCGTTCGAGTGCCTCGCGGAGCATGGCTTCATCTTTGGGTTTGTCTATAAGGTCAATGAAAACGGCGTTGAAAAAGTCTGGGTTGTGTTCGAGTGCTTGATAGATAACCTTGCGTCTGGGTGTTTCGTTGTGTCTGAGGACTTCAATACGCGCCAGCTCTCTGATAGCGTATTTTAGGTAGAGGAAGGTGTAATCGATGTCGTGTTTGAGGTATAACCATTTCTCGGCTTTGGCGAGGATGGCTGTCACGCCAGCGGCGGCATTGAAAAGCTGGGATTGCTTATCTCTGTCCCCGACCTGTAAACACGCCGAATCCCCGACCTGAAAATTCGCATCGCCGTCCACAGCAAAAAGGCTGTCTTTGGAAAAGAGGACACGACTTTCGGCGAGGATTGAATGGAGTCGGCTGCCTTGCAGCGTCCTGTCCAACAATTTCTTATAGTCGCTGCGGGTATAGAGTTCAACCCGGAACGGGATTCCGTCTTCGATGAGTTGAAATTCTTTTTGCCTGAACTTTGTGCCGTCTCGGAGAATCAATGTTATGTGAACAGCCGTCTTTTCCCAGACGTTGTCCTCAGCGAGGTTGTTCGTGAGAACCGCAGCGAGGATGTAGCGGTCCTGTTCGAGTGTGTCTGTTAAATTATTGAGTGCGTTGTGAATTTGCGTGTGGAGGTCTTCGCGAGTGGAACTCGCTCCTACAGATTCAGAGGGATCGCGAGTGGAACTCGCTCCTACAGGGATGCTGTCGCGAGTAAAACTCGCTCCTACAAGGATGCTATCGTAATAGTAGGCGGGTTCTTCCACAGCGATTTGGCTTTTTACTGTGAGATTTAAAGGGGTTGCGACTTGCCTGATGATTCCTTTCCATGTGAGCCATTGGCAGACAAGGTCGAGCGATTCTTCATTAAATTCGGGTTCCTCTTCGCTTTTACCATGCGGACGCCCTAAGTCGGCGTTTAATTCGGTACCAGTGCGGGGTGTCTTCTGTTCTTCGAGATAATCGAGAATCGGTTGGAAGATAAACTGTCGTTCATCAAGGTATCCGTTGATTGCATCAAGCGCGTCCTGAATAACAGACTCGTTCTTTTCGCAGTTGATGAGAGCTGTATAAACATGGTTGAAAAAATCAGGATTGTATTCGAGTGCGGGTTGGATGACCTCGCGTGCGGGGATTTGGTTATTTAAAAGGACTTCTATCCGTGCCAATCCGTCTACCGCGTCGAGTATGGACAGAAAAGCGGTGAGACAATCCCGATTGACGTAAAACTGTTTTTCAGCGTATAGCAGGCTCGGTAAAGTGCCAGCGACGACGCTGAGGACTTGGAGCTGCTTGTCACGTTCACCGATGTTGTTGCGGTCGGCGTTTTTGTCATACCACTCCTCAATGGAGGCATCGCGCGAAAAAAGGAGCGTGCTGTGCGAGAAATAGGAGTGCATGAAAGACCCTTGTTGCGCACTCTCTATCATCTGCTTAAAAGCGTTCCGCGGGGTTATACTGGCGTGAATGTTGACACCATTTTCAACAAAGGAAAAAAAAGATTGCGTCGGACGGATCGCGTCTCTACCGATGAGTTCCACATCAAGGTCGGATTTTTCCCATACCTGTGCATAGGAAAAACTACCCCCAACAATCGCAGCGAGGATATAGGGATCCTTCTGGACCTTTTCGACGAGTGCATTCGCAGCTTCGCGGTATTGTGCTTCAATGGCGTCTTGGGATCGCATGGGATTCTCCTATTTCGGTTTCCCTACTACAAACGAGACGGGCAATGAATTGCCCTACTACAAACGGATTAGTTCGTAGTAGTGCGATTTATCGCACGTTTGAAAATTACCGAATTAATAAATTAATCTTCATACAGTTTGCGCTACAAGTGTTCGAGCGGCAGTTTTAATTCTGCGCGAACGGCTTGCCGCACGGTATCGCAGATGTGCATCGCATGCGATGCTGTGTCCGCAGTTGCAGAATTGCCCGGATAGCGAATCGCCACTGCATGTTCGGAAAGTGCTGAAAAATCGGGTGCCCACGTCCGCCACATAGGGACGCTTGGAACAATCAGTGCCAATAATTCCGTTAAGTTGTGTATTCTGGGAGTGGGGAGGTTTGCCTCTTGGAGCCACGCCTTTAAGTATTTCTCAATACACTGTTGGGCGTGGAAACAGATGCCATCATATAGCGGATTCTGTTCCCTCTGAATCAATAGCGCGATCTTATAATCACTTTCGGCTTTCTCTACCCACTCCAAGGTTAAGGGGTTCATAGTGGTTTTCTCTTTTTTGGGTGGCTCCATGAAAAAATTGTCGGATTCATACAGCACTTGACCTTTTTCAGTGATCTCGCGAAGAAACCAATCGTTATGTGAAAGGCGATACGCCATATCTTCGGGTGAACGTACTAACACGTCCATCGTGAAGCGGGGGCACACTCGTTGTGAGATCTCTGACGCTCGGCGGATGGTTTCCGATTTGGGGATCGGCATCACTACCAACAAATCGACATCGGAAGTCTCTGTGGGTGTACCGTAGGCATAAGAACCAAACAAGATTACTTGCAAGGGTGCGAATTCGCGCACGATGGCATCACATGTGGCTTGAATGTCTTGTCGGGTAACCATATTAGGCCCACCATCAATGAAGATGAACTTTTTAATGCGGTAATTTTCTAACGAGTCCGGTGCGGTTACAAACCGCACCTACTTGTAGCACAAACTGTTAGTTTGTGTTGGGCGATGCGCACGCAAACTAACAGGAATCAACGTCGGATTTAGTCTGGGGATAGACTAAATCCATTCCTTGTATTACATTTGCGCGTGTGGCATTTGCCGTGCACTACAATGCACTCTTTAATTATACTATAAGTCTGTTAAGAGTGCAAGTTAATTTCTTTAGGGGACGGGCTAAATGACCCTATGATTTCATGGTTCTGGGTTGAAGGGAGAACAGGTTAAGGATGCCTCTTATCTGGATGTCCGAATTTATTCGGGAGGATTATAGGAAAGTTGAAAAATATGTGAACGCTTGTACCACAAACTGTTAGTTTGTGTATAGGGAACCGCACGCAAACTAACAGTTTTGCGGCGTACTCGCCCCGGTTCATGCCTATAAGGCATGAATACCGTTGATTCATGCGATGTGCATCGCGGTACAAAAAAAAGAGGGTGCGGTTGAAAACCACACCCAGCTTTAGTTTGAATTGACGACCAGACAGGTGGAGGAAACCCGTCCGGTACCTCTTCCTTAGTCTCTCGCCTTCAAACGACTCCAAGTCGTCGTCAACTTGCCAGCAGCGGAGACTTCTCCCTTCAAGCGTACCGTTGCCAACGTCTGACGCGTGCCGTCAAAAGAGACATCCTCAATACGATAGTAATAGATAACGTTAGGTTTTGCAGTGGTATCCCTGTAAACATATAAATGCTGTTCACTGCTCGTGCCGTGTCCGGGAATGATACCCTTGACGTTGATGACCTTGAAATCACCGTCGCGGCTTTCACTCCGTAAGATGTTGAAACCGGCATTGTTCAACTCAGATTCCGTCCGCCACTTGATGAGGACTGTGCCGTTCTCCGTCCGAACCGGTCGGAACCCGGCTAATTGGACGGGGACGGGACCGCCTTTCCGATACCCGGGATTCGCTAAGTCATTACGCGCCCCATAGTAGTTCGGACTCGATCCGTCTTTTGAGAAGAGCCGCCACGCTTCTGCGGTCTGTCCATCTTCAGGAGGATCGGGTTCGCCATCAATCCCGTTTTGTTCGGGTGTGAAAAGCACCCCGTATACCCGGACGATAGACTGCCGCTGTTCGGGATTCATTGGCGGTAACTCCCACGCTGTTGTGCGGGCACCTCGCGCCGAGAGGTTGCCGACTTCATCAATCACTTCATCGTCGCTTTGGAGATTCGGATCGCCTTTGTCCGTCAACTTCAGATAGAAGCCCATCGGATTCAGGAGCAGATCTGAACGGCTCATGTTCAGATCGCGATGGTGTTGGACATAGATGTTATAGACCCGATTGTTCGGGAGATTCGTCGTCGCATTCCTGGCGATAATGAGGATCGTCTGATTCGGCAGGACGGTTATATCTTTAAACGTGATCCGCCCGTCAACATATCGACCGTCCGCGTCGTGGAGATTGCGGATCTGGAGTTCCCATCCGTTGAGATTCACGGCTTGCGTCAGCGAGCTGTTATAGAGTTCAACCCACTGTGCCGTGCTGCCGTTGGGACCGCGATCATACATAATCTCACTGATGCTGACTTCACCATCAACGAGTCGATCTTTGCCGGATTTCAGTGCGGTTTTCTCATAGCCGGGGGTACCGGGAGATGTTGAGAGATCGGCATTCGGGTCGTAGCCGAGTCCGCCTTTCGGACCGACGGCTTCCCACGCGTCTTTGTGGTGTCCGTCGTTCGACCGATAGCGTTTGCGTTGCCAGGCTTGGTTGGTTGAACCGAAGGTGTTGTCCCCGAAAGCGGCGACGCTGCTCGCACTCGGTTTATACTGACCGATACGGGGCCAGAACTGTGTACTCACATTGGTAGAGAAATCTTCAAAGAACCCGTTCCCGGCGTAGTCGTGAATGTTCTCGTCTTTGCCGTTCTTATCGGATTTATTCCGCAGGAGGAGGGTGAACTTCCCACTGTTTGGTAGGTTCAAACGCGAATCGACGACATAAGCCGTCGCCCCTGTTCGCCGCATTTCATCCATATTCGCAGCATTCGCACCGGCGGCGATGGGTGTGACCCAGGGGTCTTCGTTCAGGAGGAGTAAGATTTCACCCGAATCGATTTCGTATTCGGGGAGGTCTACGAGATCCGTGTCCGTCCCTGCTGCCGTCACAATGCTCAGCTCCCAGTCTTTCAGCTGCTGCATGCCGGAACTTATGTTCTTCAACTCCACCCAGTCGACGTTGGCACTTGAGGTATCGTTGCGGACTTCGTTGATAACGATGATGTCAGAAGCGACAGAAGACTGCGTAAGCCGTCCGACGTGGATACCCGTGACATGCTTCGCACCGGGTGTGCTGATAGAGAGGAGTTCAATGACGGCACCGTTAGAGATGAGTTGTAGGTTTGTGTTTCTGCGTCCGTTGCCGGGTGTCGCCTGCCAACTGTTCGGATTCGCACCAAACGGAATCCCTTCCAATTGCGATGCCCGATCTAAACCGGCATCCTCAACTGTATCATAGTCGATAGTGCGATAGGCAGAGACAAAGGCGGTGTTCGGTCTATCACCGCTCTTGCCGGGGAGTTTCCAGAGGCCTGTAAAGAGGGTATCCACAGAGTCGAGAACTTTGTACGTGATTCCGCGAAAGGTTACGGTCTCTCGTGTCGGGTGGCTCACAAAGGGCGTAAAGAGGAAATAGAGCGTCTCTGTAATTTCCGTGTTCGTGGTATTGTAGAGTTCAATCCACTGCACCTCTTGGTTCAGGAGCTGCGGCACTCTTATAGTTATTGTCGGTGGGTTGACAGGTGGAGTGGCATTAGGATTCGACTCTAAATTCGGATCGTACTCTGGATTTGGAACATTTATTCCATCGGTTCCCGGTTCATTATCAATTCCCCTATCCACTGCCCACATAATCTCACTGATGACGATATCCCGCATTGCCAACTCGCTTTCTTCTGCCGTGACGAGTTCAAGCGTCCCTCCGAAATCGAAAAACGTTTCTAAGTCAGGCATTCGCGTTGACTTGGGTTCGCGCAACAGTGAGTTCGGAATATGTCCGTAAGGGACGTGGACTAAGATGCCTGCCTCGGAAGAACCTTCGCCTACATAAGCATCGCGTGCGGTGTCTGCAGCCACAGGATATCCTTTCGGTGCCCGTCCATAAACTTTAAAATCGTGTGCGGGGAGTGTTTGTTCTCTGGCATCTTGTATAGGATTACCAAACTCTGGATTATCGTCGTTGTTGGAAGTACCGGGATCAGTAGCGTTCCCATTGCCGTCCACATCAAGAGGTATGAGCCTCCGTTCTGAAAATTGTGCCATCGCTGACCACGGTGAACAGAGCAGTAGCACAAGTGTGAGTGTTAGAACACTTAAAACAGATATAGGTTTGTGTGAGAACATATAGATGTTTGCTCCTTTTTTTGTTGGTTGTTGGTAAAACCCAAAAATATGTGAACTTATGTACCACAAACTGTATGAAGTTTCAGAAAATATTTCGGTAATAGACGAGAGAACCATGAATGGTTTCCCTACTCCAAATGAGTCTGTTCGTAGATTAGCGGGACTTTTTATTGTACCGCAAACTGTTAGTTTGCGTCTCTTCCAACCCTACACACAAACTAACAGTTTGTGCTACATACAAACAGAAAATCGGTTCGTAAGCGGACCGCAATAGACGGGCAATAATGCACTTCGCATTTAGGCGAGTACGCCGCAGAATTGCCCTACTACAAACGGGTTAGTTCGTAGTAGTGCGATTTATCGCACGTTTGAAAGTTACCCAACTAATAAAATAATCTTCATACAATTTGCGGTAATAGACGGGCAATGAATTGCCCTACTCCAAACGAGATACAAACGAGACGAGCAATGAATGGTTGCCCTACTACAAACGAGTCTGTTCGTAGTAGTGCGATTTATCGCACGTTTGAAAGTTACCCAACTAATAAAATAATCTTCATACAGCTTGTGGTAATAGACGAGCAATGAATTGCACTACTACAAACGAGATACAAACGAGACGGGCAATGAATTACCTTACTACAAACAGGAAGTCGGCTATTTCAAAATCACCATTTTACGTAACTGCGAGACATCTCCTGCACGGAGTTCGTAGAAATAGACACCGCTCGATACACGTTCGCCGACACGGTTACGACCGTCCCAATACGCTGCACGCGATTTCGCAACGTAATAGCCAGCACGTTGATGTCCGAGTTCCAAATGCCGAACCAGCACACCCCGCGCACTGTAGATGAATATCTCAACTGTAGTGTCTATGGCTAACTCGTAAGGCAACCACGTCTCCGGGTTGAACGGGTTCGGATAGTTTGCGAGCAAGCGCGTCTCGGTTGGACGGAGTGCCGCTAACAGTCCTTCCAGCAACGCAATCGCATTCCGATACTTCACCGAACCGTCGCTTTCAAGTCGCAATTGATTGAGATACGTTTCCAGCGTCGAACGGTCCAAGGTGCGGAGCGTCTCGGTATCCAATTGTGAGAGGAGACTTTCCATGGACGGTGCGCCGCCAACACCACCGTCAAAGTTAGCGGTGACCAGTAGCACATCGGCGTTATCCACCGTCCTGTCTGCGTTAACATCCGTCCGCGAGTTTTCAATCGCGTCACCCGTCTGTCCGAGTGCAGCGGTTACGAGTGCGAAATCTGTTGCGTCCACTGTTCCGTCTTCGTTGACATCCCAGGGTGGATACTGAGAGACCGCAATATCAA
Source organism: Candidatus Poribacteria bacterium (assembly GCA_022827625.1). Classification (GTDB taxonomy): domain Bacteria; phylum Poribacteria; class WGA-4E; order WGA-4E; family WGA-3G; genus WGA-3G. Next base: position 131,334 of record JAJEIE010000038.1, read on the forward strand.
TAGCAACAGGTCGGGCGCGCACCGTTAAGGGATATAGGGGTGCCGTATTGAGAATAGGGTTATCCATCAGCAATAACGTCTCAAGGCTCGCCAACCCGACGATTGGACTGACATCCGTGATACCGTTTTCACGCAGGTCCAGGCGCGTTAGCACCGTCAACACCGTAAGTGGCGTTAGTGTGGTAAGCGCATTATCGGCGAGTTCCAGTGTCGTCAAACGCGTCAAACTTGACAACGGCGCGATGTCAAGAATCGTATTGCCGCTGAGATTCAACATTGTCAGAGCCATCAATTCGGAGAGCGCCGTGAGGTCGTTCACGGCATTGACACTGAGATTCAGTGCTGTAAGCCTCGTCACATTTGAGAGGTGCGCGATATCGGTGAGACGGTTACCACTGAGATTCAACGTCGTCAGCCGCGTCAGTCCAGAGATTACGTCTAAGCTGCTCAGTCCCGTCCCACCGAGTTCCAGCGTCGTCAGCGCGGTTAAGCCTGTCAGCGGTGTGAAGTTCCCGATCGGGTTACCGTTCAGGTTCAGCACCGTGAGACTTGTCAGTGCTGTCAACGGCGAAATATCGGTGATGCGGTTGCCCGATAGGTTCAACGTCGTCAGTTCAGTGAGGTTCTCAAGCACGGAGATGTCCGTGAGACTGTTGTCGCTGAGGTCCAACGTCGTCAGGCTCGTCAACTCTTCAAGCGCAGCGATACTCGTCAGCCCGTTACCATTGAGGTTCAAGGATGTCAGTTCCGTCAATCCCGCCAGTGGTGTGATGTCCGTGACCGCATTGCCGGCGAGGTTCAACGCCGTCAACTTCGTTAGGCGTCGGAGGGGTCTAATGCCCGTAATCGCATTGCCAGCGAGATTCAACGTTGTGAGTGCTGTGGCTTGTTCGAGTCCTGTGAGATCGCGTATCTCCCGCATCTCGGATTCGATAGCGGTGACGGGTCGGATCTGCTGTTGTGTGAAATCTGCCCCTGGCGTGAAACCGAGTTGTTCACGGAATGCATCTCTGAGGCTGGCATCCGGCATCCAGCTGGGTGCGACAGCAATCGTTTGTGGCACGGATGCCGTGTTCGACTTACCCGTTGCGTCTTGTACGACATCCGCTGGGACGGTAATAATCACATCGCCATCGGTATTCTCGTCTGGCGTGACAGTCAAACTATACATACTCCCCGTGCCGAGCAGCGTGGCACTGAGGACCACCGCATCGCCTGTAATCTCAATATCGCCGAGGACGAACCCCTCAACATCGCTTGAAAACACAATCATCACAGAAAAGTCGTCAAGTTGCACCGTCTGCGGTACATCTTTAAGTTCAACCGTCAGGGCATTGGTGTTAATGACAATCGGGTCGGTGAGCAGCGAGGGAAGATTCGGATTCCTCGCCAAATCCTCGACAACGGCTGCAGGGATCTGTAGCGTTACAGTGCCATTGGCGTTCGGATTCGGGGTGACGCGCGCCGTATAGGTCGCGTCGCCGTCTGTTCCGGCGGTGAGAGCGACCGTTGCCGGTCCCACGAGCGCGATGTCCTCGGTGGTGAACCCGTTGACGACTTCCGCAAAAGTGATCGTGATGTCAAAGGGTTCACTCTTGGCACCCGTCGGCAAGTCGGTAATCTCGACCGTGGGTGCGATGGTGTCAATACGCACGGGTTGGGTCGTCGCCACTGAATCCGCGTTGAGATTCAGTGCGAAATCTTGGACGGTTTCCGCATTAACTTCAATGAAAAGATCTCCCTGAACGTTCTCGTTGGGTGTCATCCGGACGGTGTATGTGCTTGCGCCATCAGCCCCGGCTTGTAAGCTCGGTGTTATGAGATCCGAGGGTGTGAGGTCTGCGAGACGGAAATCGTTGACCTCTTCAGAGAAGACGATTCGGATGTCAAAGAAATCGTTACGTTTCTGGAGAACCGGCGTATCCTCAATAGTGAACGTCGGAGGGATCGTGTCAATATGCACTTCAACAGGATCCGAGCCTGCCGGATTCGGATTTGTGGCGAAGTCTTGGATAGCATTCGTATTCACCGTCACCGTTACATCGCCTTCAGCAGTTGCATCCGGGGTAATTGTCACCGTATACACAATATCGCCATCACCACCTGCTGTCAATGTGGCTGTTCCAGGTCCCGTGACCGTCAGATCCCCTGGGACCGCAAAATCGTTGACCGCCTCCGAGAACGTCACCGTGAGTGTATATGGCTCGTTGCGTTCCTCAGTGGGGTAGCCGGTCTCCTGACCTATCTCGACCGGTGGCGTAACAACCATTGACACCGTCGGTGGAATGGTATCGACATGCACGACATTCGTCTCCGGGGAGCCTGCGGTATTGTCATTGAGTGCGAAGTCTTGAACGGTATTCGCATTGACAGTGACCGTCACATCACCTTCAGAGGTTGGGTTCGGCGTGATGGTTACCGTATATATAATATCGCCATCAGCACCCAATGCTAAAGTTGCCGATGCGGGTCCGTTGACTGTCACATCCTCCGCCGCAAACCCGTTTACCTCTTCCGTGAACGTCACCGTCAAGTCATAGGGAGCGTTCTGTTCCGTCGTTGGGAATCCGCTGACAGACACCTCTGGGATAATCGTATCGACATGCACGACATCCGTTTCCGTTGAGGCGGTGTTGTTATTGAGTGCGAAGTCTTGGACAGTATTCGCATTGACAGCGACCGTCACATCACCTTCAGAGGTTGGGTTCGGTGTAATCGTTACCGTATACACCGAAGCACCAGCTGTCCCCGAGGTAAGGCTGGCAGTTGCGGGACCTGTAACCGTTAAGTCGGTAGGCACTGCGAATCCGTTGACCTCCTCTGAGAACGTCACCGTCAAGTCGTAGGCGACGTTTTTCTCTATCGTCGGGAAACCACTGACAGACACCGTCGGCACAATCGTGTCTACATGCACAGTGGCAGTGTTGGAGCCCGCAAAATTCGCATTCGTTGCCATATCTTGGACGGTATTCGCGTTGACGGTGACCGCCACATCGCCTTCAGAAGTTGCGTTCGGGGTGATCGTTACCGTATACACCGAAGCACCATCAGCACCCGATTTCAGCGCCGCTGTTCCAGGACCCGTCACTGTTAAGTCCCCCGGCACTGCAAACCCGTTGACTGCTTCTGAGAAGGTGATCGTTAGGTCGTAGGCGACGTTTTTCTCTATCGTTGGCGCATCGCTAATTTCAACCGTCGGCACGATGGTGTCTATGTGAATATTACCCGTTGCTGCTGAAACAGGATTGGCATTTTTCGCGGCATCCTCCACAGCACCTGCATTGACCTTGACGGTGACATCACCTTCTTTCGCGACATTGGGTGTAATCGTGGCGGTATAACTGCTACCACTCCCTGAGACCGCCGTCGCTGTTGCCTCGCCTGTGACCGTCAGGTCTTCCTTCGCAAAGCCCGTCACAGTTTCGTTGAACGTGATGGTAAGATTAAACGCACTATTCTGTTCCGTTGTGGGAGCCCCCGTAATCGTGGCGGTCGGCACAATCGTGTCTATATGAATGTTACCCGTTACCGTTGAGGCGGTACTGTTATTCCCCGCCTCATCCGTCACAGCATTCTCATTGACTTTGACGGTGACATCACCTTCTTTCGCGGCGTTGGGTGTAATCGTGGCGGTATATTTCTTTTCACTGGTCCCTACCGCTGCGACCGCTGTCGCCGTCGCTTCACCCGTCACCGTTAGATCCCCCGTCGCAAACCCCGTCACATCTTCTGAGAAGGTGATCGTCAGATCAAACGCATCCTTCTGCTCGGTCGTCGGCACATCCGAAATTGTGACTGTTGGACGTTCCTTGTCCACTGCGACACTCGCTTGCGTTGCGGCTTCATTACCGTTGCTGGCGGCATCCATCGCAGCGTCCGCTGCGACATCAATCGTCACCGTGCCGGTCGCCCCATCTGCAATCGTAGGTGTAAGCGTCAGGACATACTCTGTCGCCGTTGAGGATTTCCAAGAA
>JAJEIE010000006.1 GCA_022827625.1 Candidatus Poribacteria bacterium
ATGCGTAGTAACTCAAAAGGCACGATTCTCGCGGCGTGCGAGATGTCTTTCAACGGTAGAAGCAATTCTGAAATTGCGGCGCACTTCAAGGTCACGGATTCGACGGTCTCGCGTTGGCGGAAACACCAAGTCTGGATTGACTTTGAAAATGAGTTGGTTGCTGCGTATAAGGATGCAGCACTTCAGAAACACCAAGGTCTTAATGCTGAGCGGGACGCTTCGACATAACCTGAATGGGTCGTGACACTATTTCTGAAAGTAAGATCGCCTAACGCCTTTTCTGAGAGTGAATGTGGTGGCACAAACTAAAAGTTTGTGCTACAGCACTTTGACAGGTATTCTATTAGATAGGACTTACGCGCTTTACCGATCCCCCAAAAAAAGACGCGAAACTCGATAATTCTTTGGCAACCCTTCCTCAAAAATTCGAGCAGCGTTGATACGAACATCTTTCCATTTAATTCCCAAATTTCTTAAAACTGAATGGTTTTGGGGTCTGTCAGGACTATTTATGGTGGACCATGGAATTAATTAGACACACTGAGTTAGCTAGGTTAGGAATGCACGTCGCATGAATCAACGGTATTCATGCCGTGTGGCATGAACCGAGGCGAGTACGCCGCAAAACCTCGCCAGCGGCAGCAGGGCAGCCGGTCTTCATTAAATGCCTTTGGGGTCTGTTTCTACCTACTTGATCAATTTTCAGTTGTGCGGTATACTGTAATAAATTCAAGTGTCAGAATTTGAGACGGAGCAGTATGACAACTGAAACAAAACCACGAGTCCGCTGGGGGATTCTCAGCACAGCAAATATCGCCACAAAGGTTGCCGGCGCAATTCATCTCGCCCGAAACGCGGATTTGGTTGCGGTCGCGAGTCGAACAGAGGCACGCGCGACCGCATGGGCACAGGAACACAATGTCCGCACGGCTTACGGCACCTATGATGCACTTCTCGCCGACGCATCACTTGATGTTATCTACATCCCTTTGCCCCCTTCTCTCCATGCCGAATGGACCATCAAGGCAGCTGAACACGGTAAGCACGTCCTCTGCGAAAAACCGCTCGCCGCAAGTGCTGACGAAGCCGTAGCGATGGCAGATGCCTGTCGCCAAAACGGTGTACAACTCATGGATGGCGTTATGTGGGTTCATCACGAAAGAACGGCGCAAATGAAACGGAAACTAACGGATGGTACCCTTGGGAAGCTTCGTAGGGTGACCGCTGCGTTCACTTTCAATTGGGATACAATTCCTGCTGGCAATATCCGCGCAATGAAGGAATTCGCAGGTGGCAGCCTCGGCGATTTAGGCTATTACTGCGTCCGCGCGATTCTCTGGGCTTATGAGGAGATGCCGACACAGGTCTTTGCGACGGCGCGCTACAAAGTCGGTGTCGATTTTAACCTTGCGGGTATCCTCTGGTTTGGCGATGAACGGATTGCTACCTTGGATTGCGGGTTTGATACAGCACTCCGAAAATGGTTCGAGGTTGCTGGCACGCGTGCCTCAATCGTTTGTGATGATTTCACCGTCCCTGTCTCTGAAGATGCTGCTCGGTTCTGGGTTCACGGACCGGATGGCAACGAACGAAACACGGTTGATGGGTGCATTCAGGAGGTCAAGATGATTGAAAGATTCTCTCAGATTGTGCAATCCGGGAACCTTGAGGCGCAGTGGTCGGATGTGGCGGTGAACACAACGCGTATCTGTGATGCACTCCTTGAATCACATCGACGGGGCGAAATTGTAAAACTCTAAGGAGAGTGGCTATGAAAATTACAAATATTGAAACTTTTATTGTGGACGCGGGGTGGCGGCCTTGGACTTTTGTTAAGGTAGAAACCGATGAAGGTGTCACCGGCTACGGCGAATGTAGCGACGGTAGAAACCCTAACGGCGTGGTGGGAACGATCAAGGACTTTACGCCGCTGCTCATCGGACGCGATCCACGCCCTTATGAGATGCGGTTTTGGGATATGATTCGCGGCTCTCGGCAGAGTCCTGGCGGTATTGCGGCGAAAGCGATTGCCGGTATTGAGTGTGCGTTGGTAGACATTAAGGCGAAGGCGTTGGGGATATCCGTTGTCGAACTTTTCGGCGGACCGACCCGTGATGATGTGCGTGTCTATTGGTCGCACTGTGGGTCTTCTCGCGCACGCAACTATGAACTGATTGGTGTGCCGCCCTTAAAAAGCATGGATGACATCGCTGCATTAGGTCGTGAAGTCGTCGAAAGAGGGTTCACTGCGCTCAAAACCAATGTCATTTTTCCGGGGGACACGGCGTCTGTCCATTTTGGTGGCTTCGGTGGTGGTCCCGGCACGACTGATGGGAATGTATCCTCTCAGGTGCTACGACACATTGAAACTTTAATCGGCACCTTTAGAGAGGCGGTCGGTCCCGATATCGGTATCAATCTCGATCTGAACTTCAACTTTAAACCGGAAGCGTGTATGCGGATTGCCAAAGTACTTGAACAATTCGACATGCTATGGTTAGAAATTGATATGTACGACCATGAAGCGATCCGTCAAATCAAGGATTCGACAACGACGAAGATATGCACTGGCGAAAATCTCTATTACATGCGTGAGTATCTCCCTTATTTCGAGTGCCGTGCCGCTGATGTCTTCATGATAGATGTACCGTGGAACGGGTTCGCACCATCAAAGAAGATTGGCGACTTGGCGAATGTGTTCCAACTCAACGTTGCACCGCACAACTACTACAGCCACCTCGCTACCCACATGAGCGCGAGCCTCTGTGCTGTTCTGCCGAATGTACGGATTATGGAGATTGATATTGATGATGTACCGTGGAAAGACGATTTGACGACGCATGTCCCAGACATTACAGATGGCTACATGAAAATCCCGACGCGTCCCGGGTGGGGCACTGAACTCAACGAAGAGGTTGCCAAAGCACATCCCTGGCCTGACCGAAGAGGGGAATGGTAGGCGAATAAGGCTATAGTAGTACAAGTAATCTCTGATTCACGTCTCTTGCAAAGGTTTGAATATCTGAGTAATGATTTCTCAATATATCTTCGACAGTACTCGTTGGGCAATTTCCACGCCTGAGCCAAATTACTTTTGGCGAATGTCCGTGAATAGGACTTTTCTCGCCGAAGTCTGCATCTTTTGACACGACGAGATACCCTTTGGTATGGGCATAATCCCATATCTCGATATCCTCTGCCGTATCTAATCCAGCGTCTTGTACATGAATGGAATTAGGAAAAAGGTCTGCCAGTTGGTTTGCGAGTTTAGGCGACAGGTTTTGATCGAATAGGAGTTTCATTCGCGTAGATAACCATCTGTGCTTTTTCTCTGTCAGCCGCGTATGCCAAGCATGCCCGGATGTCTGTTTCAGTTAAATATGGGAAATCGTCAAGAATTTCTGCGGTTGTCATGCCTGAGGCAAGATACTCAAGAACCTCGTAAACTGTGATTCGCATGCCTCGAATACACGGCTTTCCGCCGCGTTTACCGGGTTCAATGGTAATAATGTCTGTGTAGTCCATCTCGAGTTCCTCCATCTGACATTATATCATTATTGGGTGTTTTTAATCCATATTTGTCCGCGAAGCGGGTGGTATCACTGCAGAACAGAAATATCGTCGGCGCTACGGACAGGGTGTGGACTCAAGTCGTAATCGCCATCTAACGCAATATCGTCAACCCTGACAACCTCTCCTGAACTCGCAGACTGATGCATGGCGAAGACTGTTTGGACGACGTGTAGATTGTTACGTCCATGTGTGATAGGCTTCTCTCCAGTGCGTAAGCACGCTAAGAAGTGAGCCATCGCGTTCCCAAAAGCATCAGGAAACCATGTCCCTTCTATCGACGGTTTGATTTCGCGGACTTCCGGTTCCGTGAGATGAATTGTCATGTCCTCACTGTTCCCGTAGATTGCCCCTTTTGTACCTTGAATCCGAATTTCCTCGTGTGGGTGTTGCAAATTACGTCCGGGGTTGGCAAGGAACGCCCAGTTACATGAAAGCAAACCTTGGATACCACTACGACTTGTAAAAAGTGCGACGGACAGGGTTTCACCCGCTTCGATGGAGCGGTCGTGTCCGTGTGCTTGGCAGTACACGCTCTCGTATTCGCCGAACCATTTATGGACGAGTCCGATGTGATGCACTTGCATCGCTGGGATCAGGTGGCGTTCGGGGAACTCGGTGTAGAATCCGTTGCAGGTTATGGAGACGTGATAAATCTCGCCGAGGTGTTCAGCGTTGATGTAGGGTTCAATGGCGAGGAAGCCCGGCACGAAACAGGAATTCTGGTTCACCATAAGCTCGACGTTGTGTTGCTCACAGATCTCCACCATTTCGACGGCTTGCCGCATCGACATTGAGAACGGTTTTTGGCAGAGGATATGTTTGCCTGCTTCAGCAGCGGCTTGGACGATAGGGGAACGGATCCACGGCTGCACTGCCATATCGACCACATCGACATCGGTATCAGCAATCAAATCAGCGATATATGTATATCGTTTCTCAATCTGAAACTGATCTCCAACTTCGTTAAGACGGACAGGGTCTTTGTCGCAAATCGCAGCAACACGTAGGTTTTGACGTTGATAACCGAGTAGGTGCTGCTGTCCGATACCCAGTCCGATTAAACCGATGCCGAGTTCTTGTTTATCTGTCATTATGTCAACTGCTCTCTAACGCAACTTTGAAGCGTCGCGAGTAAAACTCGCTCCTACAAGGGTCGCGAGTAAAACTCGCTCCTACCATGAGTTAGATGCCCAATCCTTCGTCAATTTCGCGCTGATATGTATTGATGGATTCGTTCAACATCTCGTCCAGTTGAACGATCTGACCGGTTGCGCCAGACTCAAGCATGGCATAAGAGACAGCAACGGAGCGGGTGCCTTGATATGCGTCGACCTCGACCTCACTGTTTCCAGCGATCGCTTCAGCGAAATCTCCATATTCAATAGCGATAATCTTCGCGTCGATTTGCGTAAACGGCAATTCATAGTTCCACAACCGCTCGCCACCGAAAAGGTCTGTCGTGACTGCATCTAAGCGAAAATCTGGAACGAGGTCCAAGAGTCTTTCATCGCTGAGTGGTTCCTGTCCGTCAATATTAAGGGTGATAAGCCTACCGCTCCGGTCTCCAGGGAGCGTCATAGAGCCTTGGGATCCGTGAATTTTTCGGAGCCAGTCGCCTTGTCCCCATGCCCCGTGGTCCTCAATATACTGCCCGACAGCCCCACTTTTGAAGGTCAATGTTGCGTAAGCCGCATCCTCTGCAGTCGCTTCAAATTCAGCAGGCATCTCGCGCTGCCATTTCGTATAGACGCCGGATGGATTAGAACCAGACTCACCGGTCACTGCGGCAGAGTTGTGTCGGATGGGTTCGTGAAGCCGTGTTTGGGCATAGACGGTATCAACCTCACCGAGCAGATACTCAATCATGTCTGCGTAGTGGACACCGACATCCAGCAGCACGCCGCTTTGATCTTTCTGGTGCCGCCAGACGGAGATGGTCATACGGTTTGTGCCACCGATTGCATGGTGAATCAGAAAACGTGGCGTGCCGATGACTTCGGCATCAAGAAGCGCCTTCGCAAGTCGATTGATTGGGTCGCGCCGATAGTTTTCGGCAACACTGAGAATTGCGTTAGAGGCATCAGCGGCGCGTCGAATGAGATTACAGGCTCGGACTGTCAGTCCCATCGGTTTTTCTACCATGGTATGCCAGCCCCGTTCAAGTGTTTCTATGGCGACAGTATGATGGTACGGCGGCGTAGTTGTCACGTCCACGGCATCTACACCGACTTCAGACAGTTCTTCCAGACTCCCGACAACAGCCGGTTTTTGACCAAAACGCTCTGCTGCTTGTGCGGCAAGAGACTCGGCATTAGCGAGGACCGGGTCGCACGCGCCGACGAGGTTAAACCGTGTCCATCCGGCGCGATGGAGTTCCGCCAATCCGTACATGTGTCGATGTCCCATCCCACCACATCCAACGATTGCCAATCTAATTTTATCCATTTTCTTCCCTCGCAGCGGGAGGATGCTTCAAGGTGCACCCTCTCTAATTATTAAGTACTGCTTCTAACCGCTTAATATCAATTTCCCTTTGTTCCGCATTATTCCGGTAGAGTTCAGAGCGGGTGAGTACCCTTTTTGCATATTTTTTGCCTCTGCTGATGAGGGGACGGTGTACGCTCACTCTTCCGGGTCCGACGTTGTAAGCACCAAGCGTCAGTGTTAAATCGCCGCTGTATTTCTCGAAAAGTTTATTGAAATAGGTTAAACCGGCGTGTATATTTTTTCTTGGATTAAACCGTTCATCTGTGTTCGCGTTCCGGATCGGCTGTCGTCTATTGGAATACTTTGGGACCTTGAGTCCGAGTTCCTGAGCAGTCTCGGGCATCATCTGCATCAAACCGACCGCTCCGTTTTTAGACACAGCAAGTGGGTTAAAGTTGGATTCAGTGTGAACGATAGCAAGGAGGAGTTCTACATCAATGTTGTATGTTGCTGCGATCTGAACTGTTTTGTATTTTGTAGGTTTTTGTTCCGGCGGTCGTGTTTGAGTTGTCGGGTTCGCTATTCTTGATTGTATCCGTGTAGGGGTTTCAACGTAAGGCTGTTGTTTTTGTGAAACAGGTTGTCCGCCAAAAGACATGCCTATTGAAACGAGGTGTTTGTATTCGAGATCTCCGTGGTTGAGATAAGTGTAATGGAGTTGCTTTCCTAATTGGTTGAGCGAAAATCCTGCGCTCCACGATTGAACTGGTGTATCGGTGTTAAAAGAGAATGCTGAACCGACGCGAGCGGCGATCATTTCGTTTCCGATTTCCAGACTTGTACCGAAGCCGGGGGCAATGATATTTACTCGATTGTGCCATCGGATGATTGGATGGGGTATTAGTGCTGCGCCGAGAGCGAATTGCTGGTCAAAAGTTTGCAGAATCTGTCCATTTTCATGTAGGATGGTTACCCCCGAGATGTCGCGGAGCCGCATGCCGAGTCTGAGATAAGGATTGAGTTCCGTCACCATACCGATGTCATAGTTTTGTGCCCAGCGGCTGCCGTGATAAGGTGCGCGGCTGTATCCGGTGCTGGCACCGAGTTGGAAGGGGCCAAGTTTCCTTGCATAAGAGAAGAGTGCTTGGTTACTGGCGAGTTCAAAACGGCCAATAGGATTGGAAGCGTGTTCTATCAGAAATCGGTCGCCGCCATTTAAATCGAGGAAATTTATGCCAAATGTCCCGATAGGTTTGATAGGATATGCGAAGGAGAGTGCGCCTTGCGAGAGGTCGTAAATTAGATTCCCACGTTGAAGTGTGGCGAGTCCTGCGGGGTTCCAAAGGGGACTTGTCGCGTCATCTGCGCTGCTAATAAACGCACCACTCAACCCAAGTCCTCGTGTGCCAACCTCAGGTCTCAGGTTGAGTGAATCTGAGAGTATGTCTTTGCCGTTGGAGAGATACAAGAATAAGAGAAAAATCGGGACTATGAACAGCCAGCCTCGTTTACTGAATGGTAAGATACTGCGTTGGTTTTTCACTTCTACCTTTGTACCTAATTTCAAAATGTAAGTGAGGTCCTGTCGAAATCCCTGTATTGCCTGAAAGACCGATTACCTTTCCTTGAGATACCCATTGTCCATTTTTGACTCGAATACGCGATAGATGTCCATACCAAGTTGTAAAATCATCTTCGTGTTCTATGCCGACGACTTTCCCGTAGCCGCCTTTCCGTCCTGCGAAGATCACTTTACCGGCTCTGGAGGCATAGACGCGTGTCCCCGTAGCCGCTCGGAAATCTATACCTTCATGCATCTGGTAGCGACCTGTCACCGGATGAGGTCGGTAGCCGTATTTTGAAGTCACGACTAATGGAACTCGAAGAGGGTTCGCGAAAGTAAAAAGTTCTCCACCGTTTGGTATCCGAATTCTTGTGCCGATCTGCAAGTGCCGGGGGGACGAAATACCGTTGGCTGTTTGCAAATCCCGTACTTTGACGTTATAATGCCGTGCGATATTCCACAAAGTATCGCCGGCTTTAACAAAATACCAAGCATCCTGCGTGGATGTTCCGGGAATCAACAATTTTTCCCCGATTTGCAACCGTTTGGTTAGTTTAATCCGGTTGGCTTGGGCGATTGATTTGAGAGGTACTTTGTATTTCCGGGAAAGCCCCCACAATGTATCTCCTTTTTGAACCAAATGTTGCTGAACACCTGCTTTTGATTGTGTCCCAGCGAATGCGACGATAAACAAAACAGTTGTAAAAATGTGAATTAAATTTCTCTTCATTTCCTGTGATACCCTGAATGTAAAATAAATGCCAATTCTATCCACATATTAGGCTCTCAGCTGCATATAGCGTGTCTTGACAGAATTTGCTTTTACTTAGCTAATCTCTAACAGTCAACAAGACGGTTTTAGTTTCTGAAACAATTTGCGTATCGGTATCAATTCCAGAGGCATCGACGGAGACTACCTCGCTAATCACAGTTACAACGAGTTGGATTACTTCAACCACTGCGTTCTCTCCACCTAATGTATCGGGGGCAGTCCAAGTGGCTGCATTTTCATTGAGGTTAGAAAGTTGACCATGTTTGGTAATATTCAGCCAGTTTAGTGTGACACTGGTGCCTCTAACCCCTTTCACTGAAGCAGTGAGTTCCGTTTCTTCACCCGGTCTCACCGTTTTCTGAGTAACGGTGATTGTTACGTCAAGATCGGTAATCTGTTCTGGTTTGTTTGCGTCTTGGTTCTGTGCGAGTTCAACGATATCGCTGTTGGTTTCCGCCTCGTCTGTTGTGGTATCTACAGCTGATACTGGATTATTTAGGTTACTACCGCCACAGCCCGTCAAAATTGATACAAAACCAATCAACAGAATTGAAAAAAATACCCTAAAGAATTGAGATATTCTCATGACCCTATCCTCTCTTCATATTCATATCTGACAAAACGTTTGTATTTTCTGAGTCTGACGGCATCGATGCATAGACTTTCAGACAACATGGCGGCTGTTGCGTAGTGGAAGCGTCTTTTTGAAATTTTTCCACACCCATGCGTGCTGAAAGTTGACATCGACTTTTCAGGTGAGACTCAAAATTAGGCTCCTAATCTTTTAAGAAAACCTGTTGATACAAACGGATATGAAGAGAGTTGGTTACAAATATCCAAACGTATTGTGGACAATAATGCGTTCGGCTGAGAAGGGGCTCTCAGCCTAAACAGTTGTCATTTTGCGGTGCTTTCGATCTGTTCGCGCAGGAATGCGATAATGTCAGCGATGTCTTGGTCACTAAGGATATCTGAGGCATAAAATGGCATGAGAGAACCGCCGCCTCGGATTTTAGTAGCCCAACGCGCCATCGTTGCGTCAATATTACGGGGTGCCCTGGAGCGGACGAGTTGTGGCCCGATTCCAGCTTTCTTAACCGTTGGGTGACAAGTGATGCATGCGCGTCCGAAAAGTTGCCAACCGTTGCTCGTGTCGCCACTCATAGCAGCGATTTTCTCGCCCGCTGCCTTTTTAGCGTCATCGTCGAGCATGGCAATTTCGAACTGAGGTCCCTTGTTGTCCCCAGAAATAACTTCAAAATACGCCATAAGTGCTTCGGCATGTTCTGCTGGAATTGCGGTAGGATTGACTTTATCGTGTGGCACTCTCTGCAAAAAGTGTTCGTAACAGAAACCGCCACCACCGGCTGCACGTGCAAAATCTGCGCTTGTGATCATCCCGCGCTTTGCCTCTCCACGATGAGGGACACCCACCACGCTATGTCCTGCGCGGATTAAACCATCTGGGTTTGCTGTGTCATCGAAGTCGGCATGACAATTCGCACAAGTGAGTCCAGTCGCTTTTGACGGATCGATTGTGCCTTTAAAGGTTGGATCGTGAAAAAGCTCGCGCCCCAGTTGCGCTTTATCTGACATTTGGGCTTGCGTCAGAAGGACGAACGCCGTGATTAAAGCGCTACAGAGGCTCAACGAAACGAATTTACGCATCATAAACTCCTTTCAAGATACGTTTCTTCAAATATTTTACTAAATATTTTAAATATTGTCAATAAAAAAGTGCATTAAATCGAATAGTGCGGGGTTGGACCGCTTGAATTTGCTGTATAAGAGCATTCACAGTGATTCCAGCACGGCGATATAGGGCAAATTTCTATACTGCTGTGCGTAATCAAGACCATACCCGACCACAAAGGTATCCGGGATTTCAAAACCGATATAGTCAATAGCGACAGGGGCTTGACGTTGGGAAGGCTTATTGAGCAATGTACAGACCTTAACAGTTTTCGGTTTTAGGGTCTCCAGATGTTCACAGAGAAACTTCAAGGTATGTCCGGTGTCGACGATATCTTCTACAATAAGCACGTGCCGTTGTTTGAGGTAGTCGCTGCCCCCTCGAATCAGTTCCACTACTGAGGGTTTCGTATTATTGTGGTAGCTCATAAGTTGCACAAATTCAAATCGCAGTTGCACTTCTCTGGTCGGATTTTCAAGTTGTGCTCTAAAGATAGCACGTGCGAGATCGGCGAAGAATAGCACACTGCCCCGAAGCACACCCAGTAGAACGAGTTCTTGGTTTTCGTAATCAGTAACGATCTGGGTGCTGAGTTCGTGAATGCGGTTCTGAAGATGTGATTCAGAGATTAAAACGGATTCAGAAAGCGGATTCGTTGTTGGCATAACGTAGGTAAAGATATTGCCGCGTGCTTTGTGTAATCTTGAAGGGTTCACAGGTCGTATAACCGATGATCCACAAAACCTGATCCTTGCAGACGAGCAGTGGAATGCTATCACGTTCGTAGCGAGGTACTTTGGCATCTATCAGAAAGTCCTTAATTTTTTTTCTGCCTCGCATACCATAAGGCTGAAACCGGTCCCCTCGCTGGCGAGTACGCACTATGAGCGGAGATGCCGCTGCAAATGTTGCCTTTAGTTTTTCATAATCAAATACTGCTTCAAACTTGCCGTCTGATGGTGTGTGTATCTCATGAGACGGGACATCACCGACTTCCGCAGTTATCTCGGCTTTTAAAGCCGAGATAGGTGTTTTACCGGGCACGACAAGCGGATAGGTAAAACTGTCCGACGCGCCGGTACGCAAGCGTTCAGTGCTCGTACATCTCTCAAAAACGAGATGTTGATAGGTCCGTCGGAACCGTAAACTGTTGGGAAGGGACAATTCGGCGTTAGATGCGTTCCCTTCGATAAGGTTGAGCATCGCCTCGTAGTGCACAAAATAGAGATCGTTCATGTTGCCTAACATTTCAGCGGTGCTTTGTCGCAGCATCCGTCTCTGTAACGCGATGTGATACGCTCGAAACTTCGTTCTATTGAGTATGACGCTATTCGGCACTGGAGCTTTACCCGTATCTGATAGCCGACACGCCTCAAACGCTGTGCGTGCGATTGTTTCAAGGTATTCCGACTCAGCACCCAACACATCGGCGGTACGGCTTAATCCTGTTCTAATGTTCGGGTTATAGTTATTTTCAAGCAGCGGTATCAGTTCATGACGGATACGGTTGCGGAGATAGCGTCTATCCGTGTTGGTTGCGTCGTGCTGGGGTGTTACACCTATGGAGGCAAGGAATGCCTCAATTTGCTGGCGTGTAAATCCTACAAGCGGACGGATAATCTTAAGGTCTCTGACGGGGGCAATGCCTTTCAGTCCAGTGGCGCCGCTGCCACGAATGAGGTTCATCAAGACCGTTTCGGCAGTGTCATCCTGATGGTGTCCTAAAGCGACCTTGGTAGCCCCGACTTCTGTACAAACAGTCTCATAAAATTGGTATCTCGCCTTGCGACCGGCGGCTTCTACTGAGAGTTTCCACTTTTTCACCAAGCGAGGCACGTCGGCACACCGGACGGTACACGGCACATCTAATAGTGAGGCGTGTTGTTGGACGAAATCGGCGTCAGCCTCAGCATCCGGACGGAGGCAGTGATTTAAGTGCACAACATGAAACCGACAGTTGAGTTGTGTATCTAAAGCGTGCAATCCGTATAAGAGTGCGAGCGAGTCTGCACCGCCTGAAACAGCAACAAGGACTGTTTCGTTGGATTCGATCATGTTGTGTTGCGAAATGAGGCGATGCATCTGTTGGATAAAGTCGGTTGTCATAAGGCGTGCCTATTTTTGACAGCAAGTTTTGGCTTGCAAGCTGCGCCAAAAGGACAATGCCGGTGCGGAGAGTCGAACTCCGGACAGCACGATTATGAGTCGTGTGCTCTACCACTGAGCTACACCGGCACTTTTCTGGGTAGGTTTACAAACTTCATCCGAAAATCTACATTAAGTATAACATATATGAGCAGAAAAGTCAAAATTAAGTGGTATCAGATACGCTACCGAATCCGCGCATCTGTTTTCAGTTGCCCCCAGCGCGTTGCGAGTTTGCCATTTGCCTCAACCGCAAAGGCTGGAATTTCTTCTCCGTCAATGGTCAGATTGTCGTAATGGACGTTCGCCGTATGGGTAATAAAGCCGATGCGTCCACTGTCTCGGAATTTTGCCTCGTCTGCATCGTCAAATAGGAGTTCATCATCAATGAAACATTGGTAATTCTGCCCCTCTGCGACAATCTTAAGCCGATAGGTTTCGCCGACTTCGGGTTCAACGGGTAAAGGGGTTGCGATGTGGTCCCACTGATTCTCTCTCCATCGGGAAAATTGGCATTTATGTTGGTCTGTGCGAATCCAGTATCGCATGGCGTTGTCTCCGTCCGTATCGGCGCGGATTAATACACCCGCCGCATTTATGCCCGCATCTTTTACCAAGGTCACGTCTACCTCAAGGGTATAATCCGTCCAATCTTCATCACCGAACATCGTCTTGGCGTACTCTGCGCCAGAGGTTTCGGCATAAGCGTCTTTCTCGATTTTCCACTCGCCTTTGACTTCATTCCAACCGTCTGGAAGCCCCTTATTGAAATCTTCCTGCCATGTTCCTGCCAAAGCAGTGGAAGTTAATATGGCGATCGTGAATACAAGGGATATTACTTTTTGATAACCCATTGGTTCCTCCCGTCTATTGATTCGTTGATGTAGACCGTTTGAGGTTGGCACATGTCATTACCAATTTACCGCTGGCACCAGTTGTTAAGAACGCGTTTGAAAAGTGTAATTGAGAAAACAAACTTCCGTTAAGTGTGTTTTCTGGACACTGGTTGGCACCTGCCAGAAAACACAAAAGCATTCGAGAAGGTTGGGGGAAGGACAAAAAGATTGCAGGGGCGGGATTTGAACCCGCGTCCTCCGGGTTATGAGCCCGACGAGCTACCTGACTGCTCTACCCTGCGCTAAGATTCGTTAAAAAGCCATGGTCGAGGAGGGACTTGAACCCTCACACCTTTTTAAGGGCGACGGATTTTAAGTCCGTTGTGTCTACCGATTCCACCACTCGACCGCAAATCGTGTTAATAGTATACACCATCGGTAGGTGTTTGTCAACTTTTTTTTGCCTTTATTTTTTCAAAATTCTATGAACATACCGTTAGTTAGTAGTTATTGGTTGCCGGTTTTCAGTTATCGGTTAAGAGGTTTCTTGGAACCGATAACTGAGTACCGAAAGGATTTCGCAGAAATCCGCACTGAAAACCATTCCTCTGAAAACTGCTAACTATTTCCGTATCAACAGTTTCCGGGTCGCGGCATAATCGCCTGCTTTGAGCGTATAGAAATACACGCCTGTCGCAACCTGTTCACCGAGATGATTCCGACCATCCCAATGCGCTGCCTTGCTCCGACTCCGGTACATACCGGCAGGTTGGTTCCCCAATACCAACGTCCGCACGACACGTCCCCGGACATCGTAGATCGTTATCGTAACCGCCGCGGGTTCAGCGAGCTGATACGGTATCCACGTCTCCGGGTTGAACGGGTTGGGGAAGTTTGACAGCAATGCCGTCGTATCAGGCAGTGCTGGCGGCGTTTGAACAGACGGTGCAGCACCAATGACATCCGTGACAGTGATCGTGACAGTGATGCTATCACTCCCACCCCTCCCATCAGAGACAGCGACGGTGACCGTATAAGAGTTCTTCGTTTCATGGTCAAGTGCAGCACTGGTTTGCAGCTGCCCGGATGTTCTCACAATACGAAACGATGAAGCATCCGTGCCACCGAGATGATAAGTGAGTGTGTCCGCAGTATCCGCATCTGTGGCAGCGACCGCAGTGCCGATGTTTGTACCGGCTGCTGTGTTTTCTGCTATGGAACGTGTTGTGCTATCGCCATCGGTAAACACGGGGACGTTATTATTTGCTACCGCAGGAATTGTAATATCTAAGGTTAATAAACCTGAGGGTAAACCTGGATGCCGTTCAATTAACTCAATTGCTACCTTGAGTCGACGGAGGGGACTATAATCCGAAATCGAATTATCCGCCAATTTGAGCTCCACCAGCCGAGTCAAACCTTCAAGTGCGGATATATCGCTGATGGAATTGTCATACAGTTGGAGCTCTCTCAGTGCGGTCAAATTTTCAAGTGCGGATATATCGCTGATGGAATTGTCATACAAACGGAGGGTGTGCAGCTTGGTCAAGTCCTCAAGTGCGGATATATCAGTGATGGAATTGCTACCCAGATAGAGATATTCCATTGCGGTTAAATCCTCAAGTGCGGATATATCAGTGATGGAATTCTTACTCAGACCGAGTCCTCTCAACTTGCTCAAATCTGACAGGACGGATATATCGCTAATGGAATTGCCATACAAAGCGAGGTCTTTCAGCGAGGTCAAATGTTCAAGCACTGATATATTGCTGATGGAATTCCTACTCAGCAAGAGCGTTTTCAGCGCAGTCAAATGTTCAAGCACTGATATATTGCTGATGGAATTGTTATTCAGACCGAGATTCGTCAGCGAAGTCAAGCCTGAAAGTGCAGATATATCGCTAATGGAATTATGCATCAGATTGAGATTCGTCAGCGAAGTCAAATTTTCAAGTGCGGATATGTCGCTGATGGAATTGGAATGCAGTTCAAGATTTATCAACGATGTTAAATTTGCAAGTGTGGATATATCGTTGATGGAATTGCGATTCATATAGAGATACTGCAGATTTGTTAAACCGGCAAAATCCCCAGTTTTCAAGGATGTGATACCCTTAGAGCTTAGGCTAAGCCTGGAAATTGCAGCAAGATGTGCCCCAGTCACATCGTCTACAGAACCCACCTTTGCTGCTCTAACGATGGCATCTCTCACCTGCTGTGTGCGATCACTGAGCGGCGGATCGATTGTCGTGCCACCTACAGGTGCGACGCTGATTGTGACGCTAATACTATCTGTGAGGCTGCCATCGGAAACGGTAATTGTTACGGAATAGATAGACTGTGTTTCATAGTCGAGAGTTGCCTTTGTGCGCAACTGTCCGTTGGTGCTAACGATACTGAACGAAGCGGCATCCGTGCCACCGAGACTATAAGTGAGTGTATCACCTGTGTCCGGGTCCGTCGCGGAAACAGCACTGCCGATGTTTTGTCCAGAGGCGGTGCTTTCTACGACCGTGCGGATGGTCCTAACGCTCTCGGTGAATCTGGGTGCTTCGTTGACATTGGTCACATTGATTGTAACGCTGATGCTATCACTTCCACCGTTGCCATCGGAGACAAAGACGGTCACCGAGTAGGAGGTTTTTCTTTCATAATTAAGACGGGACTCCGAGCGTAGCTGCCCAGAGGTGGGAACAATACTAAAAAAGAACGCATCCGTGCCACCCAAACTATAGGTTAAGGTGTCGCCGGTATCTGGGTCGGTCGCAGTAACAGGACTCCCAATATCGACACCGGGATCCGCATTTTCAGCAATAGAACGGGTAGTGCTATCGCCCTCTGTGAACGTGGGGAAACGACTCTCATCCAAATCTGTAACGTTAATCGTCACCGAGATCGTATCGGTCAAAGTCCCATCAGAGGCAGTGATTGTCACGGTATAGGAAGACTGCGTTTCATAGTCAAGGGTGACTTTTGTTTGCAGTTGCCCGGTATTGCTGACGATACTGAACGACGTCTCATCCTCGAGCCAATAGGTGAGCGTATCGCCGTCCGCATCCGTCGCAGCGACGGGAGTGCCGATGTCTGTGCCAGAGTAGGTGTGCTCCGCAATGGCGCGCGTCGTGCTATCGCCCTCTGTGAACACAGGTGCGCGGTTCTCATCCACATCTGTAACGTTAATTGTCACTGAGATCGTATCGGTCAAAGTCCCATCAGAGGCAGTGATTGTCACGGTATAGGAAGACTTCGTTTCATAGTCAAGGACTGCAAGAGTTCGCAGTTGTCCTGATGTGGAAACGATGCTAAACGCTGCCGCATCGGTGCCACCCAGTGTATAGGTGAGCGCGTCGTTATCCGCATCCGTCGCAGCGACAGGAGTGCTGATCGTCGCAGCGACAGCAGTGCCGATGTCTGTGCCAGAAGCCGTGTTTTCCGCAACGGTGCGCGTCGTGCTGGTGCCCTCTGTGAAGACAGGGGCACTCCTTACGATTTGTTGCAGCCTTTCATTGACATCTGTAACATTAATGGTGACGCTGATACTATCATTTCCGCCATTGCCATCAGAAACGGAAACGGTGACGGAATACGAGGACTTGGTTTCGTAATCCAGGGCTGCATTGGTTCGGAGCTGCCCTGATGTGGAAACAATGCTAAATGCGGCGGCATTCGCACCCCCTAAAGTATACGTGAGTGTGTCGCCGGTATCTGGGTCTGTCGCAGTCACGGCATTCCCGATGTCTTCACCGGAGGCGGTGTTCTCTGCTATGGAACGCGTCGCGGTGTCGGTTGCGAAACTCGGTGCCTCGTTGACATCTGTGACACTGATCGTGACAGGAATGCTATCACTCCCACCATTGCCATCAGAGACCTCCACCGTCACCGAGTAGGACGACTTGCTTTCATAATTGAGAGCAGCGTTGGTTTGGAGTTGTCCTGATGTGGACACAATGCTAAACGAGGCAGCATCTGTGCCACTGACAGTATAGGTCAATGTGTCATCGTCAGGATCGGTTGCGGAGACGGCACTCCCGATATTAACACCAGAAGCGGTATTTTCATCAATAGACCGTGTTGTGCTGTCACCCTCGGTGAACACGGGGGCACGGTTCTCATCTACATCTGTAACGTTGACGTTGACGCTGATGCTATCACTTCCACCATTGCTATCAGAGACAGAGACTGTCACCGAGTAGGATGATTTGGTTTCATAGTCAAGGGCTGCGTTGGTTTGAAGTTGCCCGGATGTGGAAACGATGCTAAATGATGCGGCATCTGTGCCACTGAGGGTGTAGGTCAATGTGTCATCGTCGGGGTCGGTTGCAGCGACGGCAGTTCCTATGTCTTCACCGGAGCCGGTATTTTCTGCTACAGAACGTGTCGTGGTACTGCCATCCGTGAAGGCAGGGGCGCGGTTCTCGTCTACATCTGTGACGTTGATAGTGACATCGATAGTGTCTGTGAGTTCACTATCAGAGACGGTGATTGTCACGGTGTAAGAGGTCTTGGTTTCATAGTCTAACGCCGTACGGGTTTTCAATCGCCCATTGGTGCTATTGATACGAAAGGCTGCTGCGTCGGTGCCACCCAACGTATAGATGAGGGTGGTATTCGTATCCACATCCGTTGCAGATATAGCCGTGCCGATGTTTTCACCGGAGGCGGTGTTCTCCGCTATCGAACGGGTCGCGGTGCTACCCTCTGTGAAACTCGGTGCCTCGTTGACGTTTGTCACACTGATGGTGACATCAATGCTATCACTGCTCCCATTGCCATCGGAAACAGAGACCTTCACCGAATAGGAGGCCTTGGTTTCATAGTCTAAGGCGGCTTTGGTTTGGAGTTGACCGTTGGTGTCAACAATGCTAAATGAACTTTCATCCGTGCCACCGAGCGTATAGGTGAGGGTATTGCTGGTATCC
>JAJEIE010000021.1 GCA_022827625.1 Candidatus Poribacteria bacterium
AGAATATCCGCCCAGTAGAGCGTCGTCCCCGTGCTATCCACAGCAATACTCGTCATCAGCGTCAGAGATGTCTGTAGTGTTATCACACCCCTGCCGTTGAGTCCTGCGCGTTGGATCGCACTCTTGCTTTCAGCGGTTTGGCGCGTCCAGTAGAGCAACTGGTTTTGGGTATCAACGGTAAGACTCAGGATGCCATCAATATTCGGTGCGAGTGCTTCAACCCTCGCCCCCACGAGGCGATGGAGCGTGCCGTTGGTTCTATTCAGCCAATACAATGGTGGACGTTCCATGACATCCACAAGCACCTTTGCCCCAGAAGTGGCGTTGAAAGTTGCGAATGCCGCAACGCCTGCCACCGTCGCATCTACACTGTTATTCCCGCGAGCCGTGCCAAGTGTCAGCGTTGTCTGCGCGCGTCCGTTGGCATCCGTTGTCGCGGTCCCCTGTGAGACGCTGCCGCCACCGGCTGTGACATCAAAGGTCACGGTAATCCCGGAAATCGGGTCGTCGTTTTCATCTCGCACTTCAACGACAAACGGCTCCTTGAGTTGAGTGCCGGGTCCTTCGCCTTGGTCATCGCCAGAGATTTTTACAATCGCTGACGGGGGTAGCGATGCCGTGAGTGTAAACTGCGTTGAGGGCAACCCAGCCGCACTCGCCGCAACGATGATGGTGCCTGCAGCACTTGGTGTCAAGTATGCGGTTGCCGTACCGTCAGTATCGCTTGTATCACTCTGCGTGAGGGGTGTTGCGGTGCCGGTGCCACCAGCGGCGACAGTAAAGGTAACTTGCACACCCCCAACTGGATCGCCATCGGTATCCAACACTCGGACTTCCAAGGGATCGGTAAGCCGTGAGCCGACGTACACTGACCGACTGCTCTCGCCACGTATTTCGAGGCGCGATAAGACGGGGGCGGTCGCAATAGCAATGAAGGTCTGTGAAAACGTCACGCCTGCCGCTCTTGCCTGCACACTGTAAGTGCCTGCCGTGCTACCGAGTGTAAGGGTTGTCTGTGCGCGTCCGCTGGGATCCGTGGTCGCACTCGTCGTTGACAAACTTCCACTGCTGTTATTTGTGAACGTAACGGATACACCCGACATCGCTGCACCGTTCTGGTCGTTGACTTGCACAACAAACGGTTGGAGCTGCGAGTTCACCTTGGCAGTCTGTGGGCTGCCTGAGATAATGATCAGGTTCGATGCACGCTGCACGACTGTGGTGTCAGTACCTGTCCCGGTTCCAGTGCCCGTCCCAGTGCCTGTCCCGGTTCCGGTTCCAGTGCCCGTCCCAGTGCCTGTCCCGGTTCCAGTGTCTGACCTCGTCCGTCCGTTGATGTTGAAGACGACTTCATCAACTGTGAACTCATATTCGAGCGTCGGTTGCAGTTCATCAAGCACCTCGGCAGTAACTTCATTTGCAACTGCACTTGGCGTTTGCCCTACATTGTAAACAACCGCAGCTTCTCCCTGGGCATTCGTCTTAAGCCATATTTCCAGACCGCCGTCAGGAACATCCGTGTTCGACGGTACACTCCCCAAACCACCACCATCTGCTACTACCAGACTCGTACTCGAATGCCGATCAAGAGTTCCGCCAAGTGCCTCAAACTTGATAATCACGTTCGGGATTCTAAATCCAGCAGTGCTGCGCACAACAACAGCCAATGGATCTTCAAGGTTTTTACCTTTCGCTGCGCTCTGCCCATCCCCTGAGACGATCTCTAAACTGGCTCTTCTTGTACTTGATAATGCGGTCGCACGAAAATTTAATGTAGAACCTATAGTACTTACAGAATTATCAGAAGGAATCTGAATAACATTAGCCGTAACTGTGTGATTGGGGACATCATCATCAGCAGATAGATAAACTTGGGCTTGGCCGTTTCCATCGGTTAGTACGTATATCCGATCTGCGTTAGCAGCTGGACTACCCAACGTGGCAACTGCCGTGTTCGCTTGTGTTGTTGGATGCAGTGCGTTACCTGTATTATCTGTTCCTGTATACGCCGCCCCAGTCGAAGTAACAAACACAGTTGTACCGGGTACAGGAATGAGGAGCTGACTATCTGCGGTTCCGGTAGTCCCACCAGTAGCCGTTACAGTAAATCTGACGATTTGTCCGGAAACTGGCCTACCATCTCCATCTGACACCTGAACGACGAAAGGATCTTCAAATCTACCGCCGAAAGCACCATCCTGATTATCACCTGATATTTTATCGAACTCTACGCTGTTAACAAAATAGGTCAGAACGGGTGCGGTAGATTCAGATGTGCGGGAATACCACGCCCGGATTTTATTCGTACGTCCATTTTGCTTAAGTCTAACTGTAACGGTGGTCCCTGTAGCAGGTATAGTAATTTCGCTATTGGGACGGTCATTGCTATCGTCGTCTTTTCCGTTCCCATCAAAATCCCTATAAAGCCGTCCACCACCATCAATAACCTTAAACGCAACGAGGCTATTCGCAGAGACGGTAACGGTCACCCCTGGGTCAAAAGGGTTTGATTCAAAATAAGCTTGTGGCGTATTACTAAACGTGGGATTGCCGGTAGCTGATCCAACTACATAAGCCGTAAATGTAATGGAATCTGCGGTGCCACCTACCTCGGTCACTGTCAGTGTGTACTCCCCGGCATCGGTGGTACTAATGGCAGTGGTTCCGTCGGGGTCAACGGCACAGTAAACCTCAATAGGACTCAGTCGTCTGCTTCTAATTGTAGCTTCATCCGCAGCGGGATTAGTTGTTGTACCGAAGGTGGTCACCGGAGTTGTGTTGGCGGGATCATCGTCTTGTATTAAGGTGACGCTATCAACGCCATCAGTCCGGGTACCATCAGAAATAAGCGTATATCGATCGCTCCCAATTTCTATCGCCCGGATATGCAGATGATTAGTAGCAGTAGTATCAGCAGTAATCGTAATTTGATTCCCATCATTAACCTGACTCACAGAAAAGTTAAACGCACTGAGTTCCAAACGGGTCAGGGACGTATCCAATGGGACAATTTGTTGGTCTCCACTTCGGGTTGATGTTCGGAACTCCAAAGCATCCGCCGTGCCCAGCACGCCAAACGCCAGCACAAATGTCATAAGCACGCCAAGGGCGAGTCTGTGTATCATTAAGTTTTTCATGAAAAAAATCTCCATCTATCTATAATTGACTTTCGCTTTCTTATATTTTCTGTAAAATTGCCCGTATACTTAATAGCGTGCGATGAGGTTAAGCGTCTTTATGAAAGGATTAAAAAAGGCGGTGTAAGGGATACACCGCCTTTTTCATAGGTTAGTTCAAATAGACTTATCCCTGAAGTAACCTGGTACTGTATCTACATCTACAAAGGCAGAGCCTTCGCATGTAGCTACAAATGATTATTGCGTTTTCAAGTCGCCCCACGTTGTGGTAGCTTTACCAGCGGCATTGACGTTTCCACGCAGATGGGTCGTCGCTAAGGTTGTGCGTTTGCCATCTAAGGAGACATCTTCGATCTGGTAATAGTAGACAACGTTGGGTTTCGCGGTCGTGTCTTTCCATTCATAGACATGCTTCTCACTCGTCGTGCCCTGTCCAGGAATGAGACCTTTGAGGTTGACGACCTTGAATTCACCGGTCTTTGTCTCACTCCGCAGGATATTGAATCCAGCGTTGTTCAACTCAGATTGGGTAATCCAACGGATAACGACTTCGCCAGTAGCTTTGTCGCGCGCCGGACGGAAGCTCGAGAGCGAAACGGGTAGCGGACCACCACGGCGGTAGCCTGGATTGCTCAGGTCGTTTGGATGACCATAGTGCGTTGTGCCACTGAGATCACTGAGGTACCAACCGCCTGTCATGCGATTGACACCCGCGCCTGCGCCAGCAACTGCAGCAAGACCATCTGCCTTCTCGTCAGCACCCGCTTCTCCCCACGTGATAATTTCCCGATCGACCATGGGTAGCCCATAGAGTCTCCGGATAGACCGGCGTGACTCGGTCAGATTCTCGATGCCTTCGGGTAAATTCCACATTTTTACGGGGACTCCCCTACCGACTTGCAGATTGCCAGCTTCGTCTACCGCCTTGTTGTTTGGGTCTCTGAGAGCGATATAGAATCCAGCTTCACTCAGCAAGACATCTCTACGGGTGCGCAGGTTGAGATCGTCCTTGTTCTGCACTTGGAGATTGTAGATGTGATTATCTGACTCCAGGTTATTCGGACCCGCCGCTGAAACGATCAACAGCGTCTGGTTCGGCAAAATACGTGGGGACCCCTTGATCGGCACGATCGCATCTACAGGAGAGATACGTTCATCGGGATCGTCAAGATTACGGATCTCCAGTTTCCAACCACTCAAACTGACCGCTGTCGTCCGAGAAGGATTGTAAATTTCAATCCACTGCACGAGGTCAAGTCTGGGACCCGCATCATACATAATTTCACTGATGCTAAGGTCATCAGCTTCAGGGTGGTCTGCCACCTTGACCGCGGGACTGTTGGCATAACCGGGTGTGCCGGGTGAAAATGCGAGGTTGGCATGTCGGTCCCAACCGAGTCCGCCTTCATGACCGAAAGGGTTACCCCAGGAGTCTTTATGGTACCACGGCTTGCCGAAGTCCCTACGACCCCAGGATTGCGTGCGATTGGCATATCCTTTATCCGTCAGATCGCCACCATCACCTGCAAATGTTTCGCTATCCTTAAGATCGACACCTATTCTCCAACCTTTCAGGGGCCAGACATCCGTGTTGAACCCGAATGTGTTGGTGTCCGCGAAGTACGCATCACCGGCGAGATCCTCAATATAAGCATCTTCAGATTCACCGTTTACTGCACGATCCGGTTTCTTGTGTCGAAGCACCATGAGGAACTTCTGATTCGGGAATGAGAACTTTGAATCCACAACATACCTGTTGACGGCACCGTCTTTGGCAGCTTTGCCTTTGGTAACAGCACCGGCAAGGTTCGTGCCACCATGACCGAGCGCATCATCATGGGGTTGGCGATTAACGATGAGCAGATACCCTTTAGCAGGCACAATCGAATCCTGATCTGGAATATCGTAATGCTGCTCGTCGTATGCCGCCTTGACAAAACTCAGATCCCAGTCCTTTATATTGATGTCCGCGTCAGTCCTATTGTAGAACTCAATCCAATCCAAGTTCTCGTCTGACGAATCGTTGCGGAATTCGCTGATGATTATTCGGTCTCTTGGGACTGGCGTTTTTGACTCTGTTCGCGCCAACTCTTCATAGACATGGGCACGACCCGGTGAAGCAACGTAAGGACCTCTAATGTTTGCGCGCCGCAATGAAGCACGCCATCCGTTTGAAAGTGTCCCGTTATGTTCTGCCTCTTTAGCACCAGTAAAGGGTTCAAACTTTGTACCTGGCATATATGCGTCTCTGGTAGCGTTAAGCAGTCGTGTCCGATACATAGAGACAAGACTATTGACCGGTGTTGGTGGATTAATAATAGGCTGCGTGTTACCACTATTTCCGTGCATCGCCCATCTGGCATAACGCACATTACTCACTCTGTCAACAACATCATAAGAGGTGCCGTCATGCGTAAATATATCCCGTTCAACATATCGATCAGGAGTGAACACGAGCACACATTCTATCTCACGCATTGCACCTCGCGTGTCACCAGTGTTGTTATATACTTCAATCCACTGCTTATTGGTGATGTCGTCGTCGTCCCGGTCATCCGCCGGATTGTTAGGCGTAATGTCGTGTCCCCACATGATTTCGGTAACAACGACATCATTCCACATCGGAAGATCTTTTGCGAGCGTCGTCTCCGGGTCGCCCGTTGCAACGCCAACTTCAAGGGTACCACCATAGATGTTGACATCCGTTACGAAGAAGGTTGCCAAATCTGGCAAATCTGCCGCAGGATCTATGATCGCCGCTTCACCGGCAAGAATACCGCTTTCACTTGTGTTAGTGGCTGTAATCGCGTCCTCATTTTTCGCGATGATCCGAAACGCCTGATCCGCTTCAAAATCAACCTCTATTGTGGTAAGGGGAACCGGCGATATAAAAAGAGTTCCGCTTTGAGCCTCCGCGTCTGTTTGGGTAACCATCACAGCGTCATAGCCCAGTAAAGTGAAACTGAACATTTGAGGATTGGCACTATCTGGCGCAGTAGTAGGGACTGGGGATGCCGTTACACCAAACACGTGTGTAGCACCATCGGAAGCATCCGCATCAACTGTAGGGTTGGCATCCAGAGTATTCGGCGCAGCAACAGTAAACCACTGGGTAACATTCTCCGCCGTAAGGGTTCCCACTACCTCCTCTATCGTTTCATGTTCAGCTTGTGTTAAGGTGATGGTGAGACCCCACCCGGTATCAGACGTCCAAGTAGTTGACCAACTTGCTGCCAGAGCAGGTGTTGCCGTTAGAGCCAATCCGAGGATCAGCGCAATAGTAAAAGTCAAGGAAAATGTCAATTTATTTGACAACATTACTTATTTTCCTCCTAAAATAAAACATAAAACATTTATCGAAGTCTTTGAATTCTGCGTTCGGACTTCGATTCTCAAACAACAAACGAATAAGAACGTATCCAGGGATTGTATACATTCTTTTCTTTTTTTGAACCTAACCTTGTGCTGCGGTATTCGCAGCGGTAAGAGTTGTTTTTCATTTTCAAACCTTTCTGAAATATTAATCGCCTGCCAGTTGAAAACGCTTCAGACAGCAGCGTTACTTCTTATTGCGGATCTCCTGTTCTCTGTATTCTCAGTTGAGAGAGGAGTCGCACCTGCTGAGAATGCGTTTTCGGTTCCGATTGGCACGTCATAAAACCTCAAAATTCGCTCAAAAATGAACCGTTCAACTCTTCATGCTATTAAGTATATAACATTTAACACAAAACGTTACCTTCGTTGGAGGATTTGAAAGGCGGTGCAATGACGGATGAATCGGTAGGATAATTTGCGGAGATGTTAGGCGGTGCCTACGTTCAGGGCATGTTATGAAAGGAAATTGAGGGGTGGAAATCGGTCTACAGCGGACGTTAAAATAGGACTTCTGGCCGAAAACGTAACCTTCAAGGAAAATCGGAGGGAATTGGGGCTGGAAACCCTGACTGTGACGGAGGTCGCAGTTGGAAACCGCGCTTACCCAGATGTGTCAATATTTTGCCAAAGACGGCTTCTGCAGGTGAAAACGCCACTCGATCTCGTAGGGGAAAGGTCTCTTTGCCAGTGCCGTTCGTGTCAATCGGGCGGGGCAACCCCGCCCCTCCGTCCCGGATATCGCTATGAGCAATCTGGCGCGCGGAAAACGCGCCAACTTCACGTTTTTCTTACAATTTCTTAAAATTGGTGAAAAAAACCACAATTTTTGGAAAAAAAGCGAAAAAAACCGAAAAAAAGGCGTAATTTTAGGTTTTTTCCTCTTTTTTTTGCATTTTTTTGTAACTTAAACTTGACAAAATGTGTTAAACGTCACCTTCGGGAAACGCGCCCTTGTGAGCCGTGGGTTCTCTCCA
>JAJEIE010000004.1 GCA_022827625.1 Candidatus Poribacteria bacterium
AAAAGCGAAAAAAACCGAAAAAAAGGCGTAATTTTAGGTTTTTTCCTCTTTTTTTTGCATTTTTTTGTAACTTAAACTTGACAAAATGTGTTAAACGTCACCTTCGGGAAACGCGCCCTTGTGAGCCGTGGGTTCTCTCCACTTTCATCTATCGCAAATTATAGGTATTCTGCGGCAAAATATTCTAAATTGCGCAACTTTTCGCAAACTCTGCAGGCGCGACACTTGCCAATGCCAAAAGCACATTAATTATAACATTTTAAAAAAGCGTCGTCAGGAGTGTGTACATATTTTGTCGGAGGTCCCCTCACCCTTATGACGATTTCTAATCGGGCGTTGTGTTTCTATATGTGTCGGCAATTATGCGCTTTCTTTCATACTTGCGTGTTTAGTTTGCTCCTAATAGAATCGGAATACATCTATTTTTCCGACCTGTTTTACTGTTTTTTCAAGCTGTCCTCCCCGAAGTTACATTAATATATAACCCAAGTTGCCACTTGTAGCACAAACTTTCCAGTTTGTGCCTGTGAATGCGCAAACTAAAAGTTTACGCTACGAGACCTTCGCGGCTTATGAACGCTTTTTACTGAAAAACAAGGTCTGCATACACAAAATCTTATAAGTAGCAACTTGGGTTAATATATAATGTACCGTGCATGAGAGGACATGTCAACCTGCTATTCAGCCACCTCTTTCCAATCCAAGATTTCTTGATTCCATTCAAACTCTTGTAGTGGACCAAATTTGAGGTTGACCGTTAAACTCTTCGGCGTTGGTGAACTGTCGAAGAGATTGAAGTCGCGGACGACGACATAGGTGTGCTGTCCATCGGTAATCGTTTTGCACGCCTCAATAAAGTCATCGAGGTCGCGAATCTGTTTTCCGTTTACGTCAAGGATGACGACCTTAGAGTTCCCATTTCGTTCTTGCAAACCGACCCGCGAGAAACTGCTACCTGCCACGGCGTGCGGTAAATAGACACCGTCGGCTTCTAAGAAGAGTATCCGACGCAGTTGCGGGGTAATATCGTGAAAAACGGCACCCCCAAATCGAACGAATCGACGGACTTTCTTCGCCTCCAAATCCTCTACGGGGATATCGAGACTCAAGTTTTCACCGTTGCGGTAGACCTCCAAGTTGACCTCTTTTCCGACCTTCTGATTCAGGATAGCATCGAAGGTGTAGAGATCATCCCTTATGAGTTTGTTGTTGATACGGTAGATGATGTCGGATGCGCGAAGGATCGTTTCACCCGTTGTCCTCGGAATAATTGACTCGATCTGGATTACCTTAGGTGTTCCGGCTTTAGAGGGACCAATCTCTTTCCGTAAGGCTGCAGGGAAATTGAAGTGTTTAATAGCTTCGCCAATAGAGATGAGTTCTAAATCAACGCCGATTTCACCGCGTTGGATTGCTACCTTGTTCCGAATCAGTTCAAGTGCGTCGTGGAGATAGTCGATGGGGAGCTCAAAGCTGGAGGTGTCCGTCCCGCGTGCGTGAATAGCGATCACCTCACCTGCGGTATTCCAGACCGGACTTCCGCTGGATCCACCTGTCCGATCGAACGTGGTGTGGATGTAACTGGAATGTCGATCACCTTTGTTAACGTTGAGGTTTGTAATCCTTCCGAATTTGATCGTGTATTCCTCTTTTTCGTTGTTGCCGATGAGGAGGAGTTCGTCGCCAAGGGAGAGTGCATCCCATTCGCCGAGTTCGACGGCTTGAAGTTCAAAATCGACTTCTTCGGGATTAATCTGGTAGAATCCAAAATCGTGTGTCGGATCGTAGTAGAGGATACGTGCTTCCGTGAAGCTGCCGTCGTGGAAGTTGATTTTAACGTAGGAAGGGCTGCTGCCAGTGACATGACGGTTCGTGGCAATAATCCCACGTTCCGCGTCTACAACGAAACCTGTAGCGAAATTTGTGCCTTTTGCTTCCGTTTCAAAGACGACCTCGGAAGAGGTTTCAACATTTACCACCATCGGTTTGTAGGCAGCAACTTGTTCTGTCCAGTCGTGTTGTGCGTTGGCGTTTGTAATCAGTGTGAAGAGTAGGGTGATCGCCAGGATTGTGGTGCTTGTGTGGGTTTTGACGGCCCTTGTAGTAAAAATCTGTTTCATTGTAGCCTCTATTTTTCTGAACCATTTTGTGGCGTGCCTGGGGGTGGTTCTGTGAAAGGCTCACCGCGTGCTTCGGCAGCTTTTCTGCGTTCGTCCCATTCGGCAATCTGTCGATATGCTTCTGCTACGCCTTCTGCTTTGCCTTCTGCTTTCCCTTGCTCAAAGCCTTCCGCCTTGGCTTCCTCTTGTGCTGCTTGTATACGTTTTTCTTGTCTTGCGAGATACCAATCTGATAGTAACATGATAATGTCAATGCCTCCTACAATGATTCCGACTAAGAACGCGCCAACCGGAATAAACGCTGAAAGGTCCTTTACGACGTTCTGGACAGATGCATGTCCGTTCCAGCCTTTCGTTATCTCATAATTCAGTGCCATGTAGCTGTAAATGATACCGAAGAGCGAAATCAGGAACAAGACAAAACCAGTTTTTCCGGTTTTCCAAAAGTCCCGTACACTCTTCCATAATTCGTATTCTCTTTTCAAAATGCCCCCCTGACTTACATATAGCATACCATGTATGAGAGAAGATGTCAACCTAAAACCATGATGGTTCTGCCCCTATTACGCCCTTATCTTGACGAGACTCGTCAAGTGTGGTATCTTATTTGCACCTTAAATATAGAACAGCGCATTTCAGCTGGCAAGCTGTACTGACAATAGAAGAGGAATTTCAGAAATGGCAACACATCACTTTGAACCGACAATCTATCACACAGCAATCGGCGCGCACGAACCGGTACTCCATATCGAAAGCGGCGACACTGTCTTCACAACGACCGTAGATAACGCAGGCTACGATGCCACGGATACACAAGTGACCCCAGGTGGCAACCCACAGACGGGTCCTTTTTATATTGAATCGGCGGAACCCGGTGATACGTTAGCAGTCCACTTTGATCGGATCCTCCCGAATCGAAAAATCGGCAGGACGGGTACCGTTGTTGCCCCGAATGTCCTTGATCCGCACTATGTAGCGTCCGAGATGCCCGAAGGTGGACGCGCAGAATGGCATGTGGATGTGGAAAAGTGGACGGCGACCTTGATGACCCCAGAGACACAGTTGGGTAAACTCACGCTCCCGCTTGAACCGATGGTCGGATGTTTCGGTGTCGCGCCGCCGCGTGGACAAGCGATCTCAACGGCAACCTCTTCTACGCACGGCGGCAATATGGACTATCGCGGTTTTCAGGAGGGTGTTACCGTCTATTTCCCAGTTTTCGTCCCCGGCGGGCTTTTTCACCTCGGTGATGGACACGCTGTGCAGGGTGATGGCGAGATTGTCGGTACCGGTGTTGAAATCTCTTTTGATGTACAATTTACGGTTGAAGTCCTCAAGGGAAAAAGTATCAACTGGCCCCGTGCAGAAAACAGTGATTATATTCTCGCAGCAGGCAACGCGCGTCCCTTGGATCAGGCAGTGCAACACGCGACAACGGAGTTGCTCCGGTGGTTAGATGATCTTGGCTTGGAGAAACGCGCAGCACACATTCTTTTAGGACAAGCGGTAGCGTACGATATGGGGAATGTCTTTGATCCAGCGTATACGATGATCTGCAAAATCAAGAAGTCGATATTACGTGAGATTGGGGTTGTGTAAGATGTGAATACAAGTCTCAATCAAGGACCTTATCAGGGGGCGAGATGTGGTGCTGATTGTGCTTAACCCCCCAACCCCCCTTATCAGGGGGGTAAGATATTGTGTGGTGCTGATTGTGCTTAACCCCCCAACCCCCCTTATCAGGGGGGTAAGATGTTATGCGGATTTTGTCTTAAAGTCCTCCTGGTAAGGAGGATTTAGGAGGTTTCGGATTTGAGCGATTTTATCTCGGATATGCGTTCACATAAATTCTGATACACGCCTTCAAGATTATTTAGCACCTCAGCGTTGGTATATCGAATCACTTCAATACCATATTTGTTTAGATTTTCAGTTCTGTGTTTATCGTATTGTTCTTGATTTGCGTGTGTATCCCCATCAATCTCAATAGCAAGCATCAATTCAGCAGAATAAAAATCAACAATGTATGCATCCAAGGGCTTTTGGCGGGTAAATTTTAGGTTGTTCAATCGTTTGTTTCCCAAAACCTCGTACCACAGTTTCTTTTCTGCTGCGGTTGGATTTTTTCGATTTTCGCGTGCTTTTTGGGTTAGTGCCTTGTTGTAAGGAATATAACCCCCCTTTCCCCCCTTATCAGGGGGGTAAGAGTGTGTTCTTCCCTGCTTTTGTTCAGGGGAAACTCCCTTGCCCTCCTTATAAAGAGTGGCGGAGCGTAAAGCTACCTGCTTCTGTCCAACTGATATTGCTTTATATTTTATCATTTTCATCTTCTAACACTTCCCGAATTGCTTGATTGTATCGTTTTGGATCTTTGAAGTACAACTTAGCATTGTCAACGACGCGTTTTAACAGCGCAAGATCGTCTTGTTCTGCGCCCTCAACTTTCAACAAGTCCCGAATGTGCTTTTCGTTGAAGATCCCATATAACTGCCCAATCGCTGCATTTAGGAAAGCCGCTGTGAGCGTTGTGATATTGTGAAATGAGAGGGCAACATGTTGATCTGCTTTAAGCGCAGCTGCAAGTCGTTCATAAACCTTCTGTCCATCATTGGAAGCGACGCATAAAGAGCTGCCCACGATTTCAAATAGAGATATTCTAATACCTCTCGACATGGTATCTCCTTAGAAAATACGTTTTACGTTTGTTGGATTTACACATTTCCTTTTTAAAGTCCCTGATAAGTAAGTTTAGAGGATTCCCTCTTAAAGTCCCCCTGATAAGGGGGATTTAGGGGGTTATAAGAGGCATATACCTCTCAGTTTCCCCCTGATAAGGGGGATTTAGGGGGTTATAGGAGACGGATATCTCTCAGCTTCCCCCCTGATAAGGGGGGTTAGGGGGGTTCACTTGTTTCATGCTAACAACCTCTCTAAGCCTTATTCATATCCAACCCCGCCATAGACCTAAGATTCAACAACGGAGTCATCACACCGCCCGCAGCAGGGAGGACAACGCCGGTGTCGTAGAGTTTCATCGCAGAGATAGTGGCGTGTGCGACATCTTCAGGCGCACCGGCGCGGACCATAAAGATGTAACCTTTCTCCGCCGCCTCTTCATAATCCGGGATGCGGACGCGCGAGAGGTCGGTATCAATGACACCCGCAGCGATGCCGTTCACTTTAATGCCGTGTGCTGCCAACCGTCCGGCGTAGGCGCGCATGCTCATTTCTAAGCCTGCTTTTGAGATACAGTAGGCGGTTCGGTTGTCGGATGCCATTGTGTCGGAAATTGAGAGCGTGTAGATGATGCAGCCGCGTATCTCGTTTGCTACCATGTAGTTTGCGACGCGTTGTGTGAGAAAATGGGTCGCTTTGAGGTTGGTGTTGATAATAAAATCGAACTGTTCTGGGGTCTCCTCAAGAATGTCAGCGATCCGCGTGATACCGGCGTTATTGATGAGAATGTCTACCTTTCCGAAGGCATCGTGTGCGGTATTGAGGAGTTTTTCGTGTGCCTCAAGATCGCTGATGTCGGCTTGAATGATAACTGCTTTTCTACCGAGTGCTTCCACCTCCTGTTGTACGGATTCGGCGGCATCCCGGTTTTGGTTGTAGTTAATCAGGACATCGGCACCTTGACGGGCGAGTTCAATTGCGATTGCGCGTCCGATGCCGCGACTGGAACCGGTTACGATTGCGGATTTGTCTGTGAATGAAACGTCTGTTGCGAAGAATCCCAGATCGGTGTGTGTTGACATTTATGTTTCCTTTTTTTAGTAGTTATCAGCCGTCAGTAGTCGGCAGTCAGGCACGCGTTGTGGCAGTTGCGAAGGTTTGTCATCTCCAAAGGTTGTCTTGCTGATAGCCGAGAGTGGAGCGCAGCGAAACGCCCTGATGGCTGACTGCTAATCCGAATACGGATCTGCTGCGTCGCGGAGGGCATCTCCTAAGAAGTTAAAGGCGATAACAACAACGAGAACGGGTACTGCTGGAAAAATGAGCCATGGATAGTGGAGCAGAACGGTGACGCGCTGTGCCTCTTCGAGCAGAACGCCCCAACTGGTCATCGGGGGGCGGATCCCCAAGCCTAAGAAACTAAGCGCGGTTTCCCCCAAAATCATGCCCGGAATAGCGAGCGTGGCGATGACGATGATATGACTGTAGCAGCCAGGCAGCAGGTGTTTCGTGATAATGTGCCATTGTCCAGCGCCAGCAGCACGCGCCGCCATCACGAAATCGCTTTCTCGATATGCCAAGACCTTTCCACGCACCTGTCGTGCCAATCCGCCCCATCGGATAATCGATAAGATAATCGTAATCCCGAAATAGATTTGGATGCTTGACCAGCCTGGAGGTAGCGCGGCACCGAGTGCCATCCATAGCGGGATGTCCGGGAATGCTGAAAGGATTTCGATAATCCGTTGGATCAGATTGTCTATCCAACCGCCATAGTAGCCGGAGATAGTGCCGAGAATAGAACCGAGAATGATGCTCAAAAAGACACCGACTAAACCGAGTGTCATTGAGACACGCGCCCCGTACATGATTCGCGAAAGCAGGTCGCGCCCCATCCGGTCGGTGCCTAACAGGAACATAGGACCCGCGGAACTGAAGAGATGTCGCCTGCCCTCTGCATCTTTGAAGAAGAATTCAGCAGGGACCTTTTGGGACATATCTCTGGTGAATTCTAATTCGAGACTTTCTGGATTGCGAACCGATTTTAAGGCGTGGACGTAGAATCCATCTTGGAATGAGAAATGGAGTCGTTGGGGCGGGACGTGGCGGAGCCGCATGTTGATTTCGCTGTAGTGATACGGCGCGAAAAAATCTGCACCGATGGCGAGGAGGTAGAAGATGATTAGGATGACACCGGCGATGATCCCCATCCGATTTTTGCGAAACCGCCGCCATATCAACTGACGGTAGCTCAATTGGCCCCCATCTGTATGAAGGTCGCCAGTAGGTTCTATTTCTGGGGTGTCCTTGATTTCTTGATTGGCAGTTGTTTGTGTCTTATTCATAGCGTATCCTCGGATCTACCCAAGCAAGGGCTATATCTGCGATCAAGTTCCCGATAACCAGTAGGAGGCTCAGCATCATAATAAGCGTCCCCGCGAGGTAGATGTCCTCGTTCAGTAGACTTCGTAAGAGAATCGGACCGACCGTCGGCAGCCCGAGCACAATAGAGACGATTGCTGAACCGGAGAGAATACCCGGTAGACTCATCCCTAAAATGCTAATGAGCGGATTAATCGCAATCCGCACGGCATGCTTGCTTACCACGACGACTTCCTTCAGTCCCTTCGCGCGTGCGGTTTGGACGAAAGGTTGTCCCAGAACATCAAGTAGGTTGCCTCGCATGATGCGCATCAAACTGGCGGTCCCGTTAATCCCGACGACGATGACAGGAATCCAGAGGTGGGTAAGCAGGTCGCCCAACTTGCCCCAAGTCCACGGCGCGCCTTCATAGTAAGCCGAAAATAGCCCGAATAGCGGAACACCGAAAATGTCAAATGCGAATACCATCAGCGATAGTGCTAAGAGGAAAGCCGGTATTGACATCCCGACGAAGCTGAGGAAGGTCAGAAAATGGTCTGACCATTGGTATTGATGCGTTGCGGAATAGACACCGAGTGGGATAGCGAGGACATAGGTAAAGATGAGTGATCCGACGGAGATAATCAACGTGAAGGCGATTCTATCCCATATCAGTTCGTGGACTTCTCGTTTATACTCGAACGACTCACCGAAGTCGCCACGGACAAAGCCGCTTATCCAGATAAGATAGCGTTTCCAGAGCGGGTCGTTCAACCCGTAGCGTTCCCGGAGTTCCTCGACCTGTGCCAGCGAGCTGCTATCGCCGAATTCCTCTTCTAACCGTTGAATTTCGCGGTCGAGGTAGTCGCCTTGTGGGAGCTGGATAATGATAAAAGAGATGATGGAAATCGCCAAGAGCGTCGGAATTGCGATCAAACATCGGCGAATAATATAGGTAATTATCGGTCTATCTCCTTTTTTGGCTATCGGCTGTCAGGTCGCTACGCTTTCAGCAATCAGCAAGAGAAACTTGTGGCGGACAAAACGTTGTTCTTTGCCGGACGGTCTACTGACTGCCGACTGCTGACGGCTGACGGCTATTCCTTATCCATCCAACACTGTTCCGGATAACTCGTTGCGGGTGTAACAATTGCCCAGGGCCCCAGAATACCGTCGTTTGGAACGTTGTGAAAATGGTTTGCTACGACTAAAAGCGATGGCGAACGTGCGGCGGAACCGAGATGAAACGGTCCCTCATCGATGTGAATCCTAACGGCATCTCGGACGTATTGGTGCCGTTGTTGTGCGTCGGGTTCCCGTTTAATTTCGTCGTATAAGTCCAGTAGTTTCTTTAGGGGTCCCGTGGGAGGTTCACCCTTTTCACCGCCCGTTTCGTACCACTTTCCGACTTTAGGATGCCAGTACTTAGGGAGCGTTGGGAAGACCCAATCGGGATAGGTAAAGAGGTCCATTTCTGCTTCACCGTGCATACTGATCGTGAATTTTCCGAGCGTGCGGCGTAGACTTAATTCGGCACCCGGGGGTGTGTAGAGCAGCGTTTTTAAGCCGAGCTGCTCCCATCCTTCCTGAATGATTAGCCCGATGTCGTTTTCCTGACTGTTAAGGTTAGAACTCGGGACGTCCATGAGTATCTCAATCTGTTCGCCATCTGGACGTAACCGATAACCATCTTTATCGCGTTCCGTGAGTCCCATTTCATCAAGGAGGCGATTTCCTGCAGTAATGTCGAAGTCGGCATCGGCACGTTTCCATTCCTCAAAGAGGGCTTGCCCGTCTTCATCGGCGAAGTGCCAACCCTCTTGGCTCACGGTCGCTGCCTGCGGTTCCAACAAACCGCGCCATGCGATCTCGTTACACTTCACGCGATCGATGCCGTAAGCGAGTGCCTTTCGGAACCGTTGATCCCGAATGAGTTTTCTTAATTCAGGATCGGGTGCCGTCCAGTTAATCAGAATCGCGGGTTGCGCGCCAGCCGTGCTTTTCCAACGCCGGACCTTATAGCCACCCTTCTCCTGTCCTTTTAGATAGAGTGCGAGATCCCGAAGTTCCATCCCGCGGTATTGACAGTCGATCTCTCCGGCAAGGATTTTAAGGACACGCACTTGCGGTTCAGGGACCAAACTCGTCTTGACCCTATCAATGTAAGGCAGTTGCCTTCCGAGTGTATCAACGACGTAGTAATAAGGGTTGCGTTCCAACTCGACGCGGAACCCCCCTTTTTCATACTTTATGACTCGCCAGGGCCACAACGTCGGACGTTCCGGGTTTTGGTGCGGAATGTCTTCCTTCTCGAATTGGATGAAATCCTTATATTCCGGGTTGCTGTCTGGGTGAAACTGCTTCATGTGGTGCTCAGGGATGTTATATTGATTGCACCACCAAAATCCTGTTGCCAACCAAAGCGGCACGAGCCAATTGGGACCTGCGAATTTCATCACGATTGTGTGGTCGTCAGGGGTCTCGACTTCCATTGGAATGCCGTTTACTTTACACCAAACCGGCGGGCTGTATTTATACCGATCATCAAGGCAGAGATCATACCAGAAAGCGAACGAGGCTGAAGTATAGGGGTGACCGTCTGACCATTTAACGCCTTTGCGGAGATGCAATGTCAAGATACTGCCATCCGCATTAAACTCCCACGTTTCGGCAAGACCGGGTTCCAGACCAGAGGCATCGAATTTCCAGCGGATGAGTGGGGCATAACCCGCTGTCATCTTCCACGTTCCTAAGTCTGGATGTGTGTGGAACCGGTGCCATGTTCCCCCATAAGGACCGGGTTGTTCATAGCCGTCGAAATCCGTTTTAGCAACGAGTGGATTCTCTGGGAGCCGCTCGGAGAGAGGAGGGAGTTTTCCCGCAGCAACCTGTTTTGCCCACATCGGTGCCTCTTTCGCCTCAATTCCACGCGGAAAGTCAGAGGTCTCTTCTATCTGGCTCCCTGAACATCCTACGATGAAAATTAGGAAGATGAGGAATGGTCTAATGGAATAGGAGTTCCTAACCCCCTTTGCCCCCCTTATCAGGGGGGAATGGAACCGTCTTATGACATTTAGGGCAGTTTGGAAAGTTTCTGTTAGCTTGGACATCTCAAGCGTCCTCCTCATCTCTTACGAGGGAATCTGTGAATATATTTAAATCTTGAGAGACGCTGGCAAAGAGTGCGTCAATTGATTTCGCATGTGGTTCTGTTTGTTCATAAATTAACTCTTCGCCATAGATGTTATTGACGACATGTCGAAATTTCAAAAGGTTTTCTAATCGGAGAAATGTCTGTTCGGAAATTACGGGGACGCGTTCAGGACGTTGTGCTGCCATCTGTGCAAGCAGGTTCTTGTGCCATTCCTCGCCTGTTGGGATGTGTCTATCCACCTCACGGGCAATTCGCTCAAAAATTCGCTCTATCCCGCTATAGACATTAGCGAGATCTGTAGCAATTGATTTTTCTATATATGGTTTTGCCGCAGCCGGAAGCACTTCAATATCCGCTAACGCTTTCGCGATTCCGTCAATAGTAGATTCTGTTTTTGCAAGTTCATCATTGATACGTTGTGTCAGTCTTTTTCGGTTCATTTCGTAAATATCTCCGGGGTTTTCAGGAAAAACGTGTCGTTGCAAATGTTCGTAAAGCGTCTGCCACAACACCGGGGGCACTCCCTTTTCGATAGAAATCGCTTGGTGTTTGATTCGCTCTCTAAAGAGCCCCTTCGACCTATCGAAGTTAATGATGTCTATTTTGAACCCCGACTTGCAGTCCCATATTGCATTCCACGCCTTATTGTATGCATCGTCAGAGAGACCTGAGACGGCGATGTCGATATCCGACTCCTTTGTGAACGACATGGGTTCCGTGAGTGAACCGAAGACGACGACTTGTGTCGCGCCAAACTTCTCGTAAAGCAGCGTAGCGACTTGATACGCTGTCTGCCATGCCCGATGGAGCAATCCTTCGTCCATTGTTCGGCTTTTCCAGAGGCGTTCCAGCCGCTTTCTACATGCTAAAAGTTCATCTGAAGATATATTTTGTCCTGCCATCGCTAAACTCCCTGTAACGCCAATGTATCACTGTGGTGACACGCCACCTGAACACCTTCTGTTATCTGACGGAGTTCTGGAGTCTCTTGTTTACATATATCCGTCGCATAACGGCACCGTGGATGGAAGTAGCAGCCGGTAGGTGGTTGAGACGGATCGGGGACATCACCTTCGAGTCGGATATGTTCACGTTTGCGCTGTACACTCGGGTCTGGGAGGGGGACGGCAGAAATTAACGCCTCTGTATACGGATGCTTCGGTGATTGATAAAGGGTTTCGGCATCGCTAATTTCTACAATTTTTCCGAGATACATGACTGCAACGCGATCACTAATATGTTCCACAACGCTTAAATCGTGGGCGATGAAGATATAAGAGAGTTGAAACTTTTCTCGGAGTTCTGACAATAGATTCAGAATTTGTGCTTGTACCGAGACATCGAGTGCTGAGACGGGTTCGTCTGCGACAATAAGTTCGGGTTGGAGTGCTAATGCGCGCGCGATGCCGATGCGTTGACGTTGTCCGCCGCTGAAGGCATGGGGATAGCGGCGTGTATCCTGTGATCTGAGTCCTACAGATTCAAGGAGTTCAACGATCCTGTCTTGGAGGGCGCTCCCTGTTTCAGTCCGGTTGACGCGCATCGGTTCTCCGACGATATCTCCGACCGTCATCCGTGGGTTCAGCGAGGCGTGTGGGTCTTGGAAGATCATTTGGATGCGTCTGCGGAACGGACGGAGTTCTTGATGTGACAACTTCGCCAAGTCTACCTGTTCCTCACCGAAAATGAAACTCCCGCTCGTCGGCGGAATTAATCGAAGCAGGCATCGTCCGGCTGTGGTTTTTCCACATCCACTTTCGCCGACGAGTCCGAGCGTTTCGCCGC
This sequence comes from Candidatus Poribacteria bacterium, assembly GCA_022827625.1. GTDB lineage: Bacteria > Poribacteria > WGA-4E > WGA-4E > WGA-3G > WGA-3G. Next base: position 12,097 of record JAJEIE010000004.1, read on the forward strand.
GTTGCACGTCAAAACTGATACCATCAACCGCTTTGACGTAGCCAATGGTGCGTTGGAAGATGCCTTTCTGGATTGGGAAGTATTTTCGGAGGTCGTTCACCTCAAGCAGTTTTGTCATTTTTTTAGTAGTTGTCAGTTGTTGGTTGTTAGTTGTCAGTTAATACTTCTGGCAGATAAAACGTTTTTGTACACCATACGCGCTACTAACTGCCGATGGCTAATAACCCGGGGAGTGCCATACAGCATTCATACCGTTGATTAGTCATCATACATCTGTATGCAGCCAACATCGAACGGCGTGTCCATCATTTTCCGTTTTTCCATTAATTCCGACGAGTTCAGGCATCTCGTCGCATTTCGGCATCCGTTCTGGACACCGAGGACCGAATGAACATCCGTCTGGCAGTGCAAGCGGATGCGGGACTGTTCCGGGTATAGACGGTAATGTGCTTTGGGGTGTTCTTCCAAGGACGGGTATGGATTTTAGGAGTCCTTGTGTATACGGGTGCAGTGGATTATAGAAGATGTCGTCAACCGAACCTCGTTCGACAACGCGTCCCGAGTACATCACAACGACTTCATCGGCGAGATCGGCAATAACCCCGAGGTCGTGTGTGATGAGCATGATTGCCATTCCCATCTCTGCTTGGAGTTCCTGCATGAGTCCGAGTACTTGGGCTTGAATCGTAACATCAAGGGCAGTTGTCGGTTCATCTGCGATGAGCAACGTCGGTGAGCAGCAGAGTGCCATCGCGATCATGATACGTTGGCGCATGCCCCCGGAAAGTTGATGCGGATATTCATCGACGCGTTGTGCGGGGGCAGGTATACCGACGCGTGCAATCATCTCAATGGCGCGTTCGCGCGCCGTTTTTTTGTCCACCTGATCGTGTAACATAACAGCTTCTGCGATCTGGTTTCCGACGGTATAGACCGGATTAAGGGAGGTCATCGGTTCTTGGAAGATGATTGCGATTTCGTTGCCACGGATTTGGCGCATCAATTCGCTCTTCGGGGACACTTGTGCGATGTCTAAGGGTTCATCGTCGGCGTTGCGATAAAATAAAATCTCACCTGCTTCAATACGTCCAGGTGATGGTACGAGTTGAAGCATTGAGAGACCTGTGATACTTTTCCCACAGCCGCTCTCGCCGACAACGCCTACGGTCTGCCCGCGCGCGATGGAAAAACTGACATCGTTCACAGCGTTCACAATGCCGTCGTCTGTCGGAAAGATTGTCTTTAAACCTGAAATTTCAAGAAGAGGTGTTTGATCCGATGTTTTTTCTGCTGAAGCCATTCTCTTGGGTTACCTTGATGCTGTCCAAGCTTTCGGCTATTGTACACAAAAAACGAATGTGTGTCAATCTTTTTTCTTGATTGGCGGAATTATTGAGTTTTTAGGGGATTAATCGGACAACAGAAGAGTGCTTGAGAGGCATGTCCGAGAACTACGAAAAAAGACCTAAGCGCGCTTACAGGGGGCGCGTAAGCGCGCTCGTGATCCTACAATTCTGTTTTGATTTGATTCCAAAATACGGTGAGTTTTTCACTCGCAGCCGCTTGATGATAGTTAGCGACGCGTGGCTCGTCCATCTGTTTACTGATTGTTACTGTATTCGTGCGCCACGTTTCAGAGATGTCTCGCCTCGTTGTGAAAAAATGGTTGGGTCCATTCTGGACGGCGATAACTGACTGCTGCCCTATGTGCCTGTTTTCAGTCTTTGACTCCGTGTCTTTCAGTAATCCCCACGGTGTCGGTGAGATTCTAACCTGTTGGAGCCGCGTCTTTTCCATCGCAGTCAAGCCAAGGTCGGGTTCTTGTGGGTTCGTAAAAAACGCGAGTTTTACGAAAAAACAAGAGGCGATAATATAGAAAAGCAGGGCTGTGGCGTTGACGAACCTCGGTGAAAAATCTAACTTCAACCGGTCAAGGCACCACACCAACGGATTCGCAAAGAGTGCCACTTGCTGCCTTTTATGGAGGCACCATATCCGCTGCTGAATGTTCCTGGCTAATTCCGGCGGCGGTGTCGGTTCGTCTATACTCTCTAATAGACTCGCGGTATTCCACAACGCCTCGTATTCCATCTGGCACTCTGGACAGATTCGCAGATGCTCCAAAAGCGCGCGCCGAGAGATATCGTCAGAAATCTGTTCTCTCGTTTCCGCGTTTTCCTGTTGGACCAGGTGCGGCAGATTGTTAAGCGTCTGTTCGCAATTCATGGAGGCATCTCCTTTCTAAAGATAATATTTGCTCAGTTTCCGCTTGAGGTTTTTCAATGCCTGATTCAGTCGCGATGCAACGGTACCTTCTGAACAATTTAAAACTTCGGCGATTTCCCTATATTTCAGGTGTTGCATATAGTACAATGTGACGACTTCACGCTGTTTCGGTGGCAACCAATTGATAGCACTTTGAACCATCTCGTTCTGTTCGTCTTTAAGGGTCGCCCGCTCAGGCGAATCCTCGTCGGAAGCGATACCATTAATCTCAGCCTCTCTCGTGTAAGCCGTAACCTTGTGATCGTGCGATTGAGACTTACGGATGTGCTGCTGACATGTGTTGATACCGATACGATACAGCCAGGTCCCGAACTGCGATTGGAATCGGAAGGCTTTGATTGATTTATATGCTTCTAAGAACGTTTCCTGTGTCGCGTCGGCGGCATCTTCCCGATTACCGAGCATCCGATAGGCAAGCCCATAGATTTTTGAATGATGTCGATTAACGAGCTCGTTGAATGCTTCGGCATCACCTTCTACTGTTTTGTGTACATACACATCATCAGGTATCATGTTAAACTCACTTTTTGAGATGTTATTTGGTTTGTTGCATCTCGATTAATTTTTCTTTAATTTTTTTTATTTATTGACTATCCAGCGAACGCCACGCGTTGCAGTGTCCAGCGAAACGTTTTAAGGCACCGCTTTTAACAATGATTGCCTCCGGACGCAACACCGTGGCGTAAGATGTGAGCAGCGCGATTGTATCGAGTAGCGAGTTGTAGCCTGACAAACCAGAGATGTCGATGTAAATTTTGCTGAACGGCTCGTCGAGTTCAAGTGCTGCCCTGACGTCGAAGCCGTCGAGTACTTCAAAATGGAGTTCAGGATGTGTCTCCCTTGCCCGTTCAATACATTTCGGACTAATATCTGTCCCGATAACTTTCTTGCAATGCGGCGCAATCAAGGTCGTCGTTGTTCCCCACTCACAGCCGATTTCCAACACAACATCCTCAGCCTTTACCCAGATCGGAATTGTTTCTCGATACTCTTTGACTCCCCGCGTTGCGATGAAGTCGGTGTATCCCTCAAATAATTGATTATGAGTTGCCATAACCTCTTTCTCTTACAGTCCCCTTGATAAGGGGCGGGGAATGCCATACGGCATTCATACCGTTGATTCTTTAGGGGGTTAATCAACTTCGTCTGTCTCGCGCCTTTTATACCGTTTCACAGACCTCGCAGACCAGCGCGAAACGTTTGGAACCATTTGTCTCAAACTCCGTTTCGTGATCGTAGCTAACGGGGACGTTTGATTCACCACACCAGTCGCAGCGTCCACGGAAGGTGTGCGCTTTCTGTGCCAAGAGTGCCTGCTTCTGTTCCTCGACTTTTCGGGTAGCGGCGATGAGGTCAAGGGCGCGTTGACGGAGTTTACGATCGGTTTCTTCCTTGGCAATCTTTTCGAGGAGCGGTTGGAGTCTCGGATCGTTCGGATTTCCACCGTCATCGAGCGTGTGCCATGCCGCTTTTCGGACGCGCAGGTCTGGATCCACCAAGCCTTTGTAGAGGGCGACCCAAACTTTGTCAATGCTTTTCCGAACATGGCAGGGACAGAGGTTATCCATTGCTTCAATGCGGTCGTCGGCGTTGGGGGAATAGGCGAGGGAGAGATAGTATTCTACGTCATCTCCGCGTAACCGATCTTCACCGCGACGATGTGCTTTCCGTTGATACTTGTTCATGCCGAATTTCTTTCGCTTTGCCATTTGTTTCCTCCGAATTTAAAATGATAACATAAGTCTTTCGGCGTTTTCCAGTTAATCGATGAATGTGTCAGATCTCTCTTAGCCTTATATCTACTCGATTTCTTCAAGAATCTGCGCGATGATCGGTTGAAGCGGAGGAATTAGTTCCGTAACAACTTCCCAGACGATAGTGTAGTTAACGTCAAAGTACGCATGGATAATCCGGTCTCGCATTCTTGCCATTTGCCGCCAAGGCACTTGTGGGTACTCTTGTCGAATCGTCTCAGGAACATTCTTAGTCGCTTCCCCGATAATTTCAAGTTTTCGGACGACAGCAGAAGCGGTTTTATCATCACCAGCGAACGCCTCAAAATCTATTCCTTCAACGAATACTTGAGCGGCACTCATGGCTTCAAAGATGTCTTTCAGATAAAGTCGGTAGTTTCTCATAGGCAGTTCATTTGTTTCAACACAAGATATAGATTGGAGTTGAGTACAGTCCTCCCTGCCGATTTCACAGCTTATCATTTCTCTAAAAACGGAGGGACGCAGCTCTTCGCGAAGTGAATCCCGCGGCACAACATCCACCTTACACCCGAGTTTATCCTCCAAAAATTGCTCTAGCCCGATCATATCAAAGAGATTAACACCCTCATCAAAATCCACTAAGAGATCCAGATCGCTGTCTGCGTGGAAATCTCCTCGGGCATACGAACCGAAGATAGCTTTAATCTGCGCTTTGTATTGCCGACGGATTTCGTCTTTTTCTTCTCTGACTATCTTTTTTACCTTCTCAATCATGACGCGATTCCTTGGAATCAGATTACTTTGCCCCGTTCACCAGTGCTTCGACTTCATCAATCTCTTTCGGAACGCCATCCGTTAGCACTTCAGAACCCGTTTCGGTGACAAGAATATCGTCCTCTATGCGGACACCGATGCCGAGATACGCTGATGGGACGTTTTTTGTTCCCTCGGCGACGTAGAGACCCGGTTCGATTGTTATTACCATTCCGGGTTGGAAGGTTTTGAACTCGCCTTCTGCGTCGTGAATGCAATTGACATCATGGACATCTAAACCGAGCATGTGTCCGATCCTATACATATAGAACTGCCGATATTTCTCTTTCTTTATTAATTTCTTTGGTTTCCCCTTAAGCAGACCAAGACTCAGCATCGCTTCTGTTAGCAACTCGATCGACTTCTCGTGCGGTTCGTTAATAGGGACACCCGGACGGATAGAATCAATGATAGTGTAGTGTGCATCAAGGACGAGTTGATAGATGTCTCTCTGTGCCGCAGTGAAAGTGCCGTTTGCGGGGAAGGTACGGGTCACATCGCCAGAATACCGACCGTATTCCGCACCTGCGTCAATGAGAACGAGTGTGTCGTCTTCAATCCGACAGTCATTCGTTGTGTAGTGGAGTGTCGTGGCGTTACCGCCACTCGCAACAATTGTCGGGAAGGCGGGACCGCTTGCCCCGTTCATGCGGAACGTAGATTCAACGAGTGCTTCCAAGTCGTATTCGTACATCCCCGGCTGAACCGCCTTCATTGCGGCAACATGACCGGCGACTGTAATGTCCGTTGCCATCTGGATACGCTCCAGTTCCGTCTCATTTTTGATTAACCGCAGTTCACTGAGAATAGGGCTTGGATCGACTAAGGTATCGAGTCCTTTACCGGAACGAATGCGCGACTTAACCGCCCCCGTAAAGAGCGAGAGGATTTCGCCGTCGATGTCTGGGTTGGAACCGAGTGTGTAGTAAAGCCTTTCGGCTCCCTCTAAGTACTTTCCGATTTTCTCACCGAACTTTTCTATCGAATAGGCTTTATCTGCGCCATAGCGTTTACGTGCGTCCTTAACCCCAACGCGCTTACCGTTCCAAATTTCCGCTTGTTTGTCTTTCGGTCGGACGAATAGGATGTATTGGTGCTTCGGATGATCGGGCGCGATGACACAAATCGACTCGGGTTCTTCAAACCCTGTAAGATAATAAAAATTTGGATCCGGACGATACACATATTCGGTGTCGTGATTCCATATTGCAGGGGATCGACTCGCAAAGATTGCGACCCCGCCACGTCCCATTTTTTCAATAAAGGCTTTGCGATTCTGTGCGTGCAAACTGCTGCCTCCTCATAAATTCGCTATTCGTTATTTGCGGTCCGATTTGATCCTTTAATCCCTTGAAACCCCGCATGCTTACTCCTTAGTGATTCGCGGGCCACTATTTGCGGTTCGCGGTTCGCGGACCCCTATAGATACCCAATTGGTGTGCCAATTTTGCCAATGATGCCGCCACTCGCTACCATCGGATAGACCGGCTTCGCCCAAAAAATACCTTCTACGGGTGATCGGATGGACTCCCGCACGTTTCCGAATACATCTCGGATGTCAGCGATCGGTTGGTACGCCGCTACCTTGTCATATAATTCCGCCTTGTAATAGACAAATCCACCTTCGTTGCTCAGAAGTGGAATAAACTGTTTAACGACAATTTGCCGTTCGGGAACCTCCGGTATTCCGTCGATGAAGTGGTAGTATTGCAAGACATTAAGCACACCGCGAACACCTTTTTCGATGCTTGCCGCATCCCAGCCATGCGTCCCACCTAATTCTGGATCGATTGTCGGAATGCCGACCTCCGGGGCAGCCTGTGCGAGTTGGCCTTTGGGGCCCTTCTGATTGAGAATATGCCCGATACCGAAGACGCGCGCAAGTTCAAGGCAGGCACTGTGGAGTGTATGTTTTTCATCGACGCGGACGCGGACCTCGTCAATCATCGGGTGTACACCACCTTGATGTAGATCGAGGCAGTAGTCTGCCTGCTGAACGGCACGTCGAAAGAGGTGATAGGCGATCCGTTCGCTGGAAGTACCGTCGCGTCTACCCGGAAAACAGCGGTTCATCTTTCGGTTATCCACAGGGCTGAGTGCCTGCTTGGTGTGGAAGGCGTGGACGTTAACAAGGGGCACAGCGATAATCTTACCGCGCAGCTGCTCAGGTGCTATGTTCTGGAGGACTTTGTGAATAACAGCGATGCCGTTGAGTTCGTCTCCGTCGCTAATTGCTTGGATGTAGAGCGTTTTACCGGGGTACCTCCCATTGATTAGGATGACCGGTAGTCGAACCGCCGTTCCGTCTGGCATGCTTCCGACTCTCAGGTGTCCTTCCATCCGAGTGCCAGGTTCGGCGAGTAATTGCCCGACTACCAGTTTGCTGTGGCGAATGTTGTTCCTCATGGCAGTTATTTTAACATAATCCGAGAAATAAGTCAAACTGCCAATCGCCAACCGCGAATATAGAAACTTGATTTTGCAGCGATTTTCTGGTACACTTATAGGCATCATGAACACTGAAGATCAAAAAAAGATTGCTGCAGAAAAAGCGACAGAGAGCGTCAAATCTGGTATGGTTGTCGGGTTAGGGACGGGGTCTACTGTTTATTATGCACTCCTGAGACTTGGCGATAGGGTCCGGGAAGGGCTTGATATCGTCGGTATTCCGACATCCGATGGCACCGAAAGAATCGCAGTCGCACAACAAATCCCGCTCACAACGCTTGCTGCTCATCCTACCATTGATCTGACGATTGATGGTGCTGATGAAGTTGACCGGCATCTTAACCTCATCAAAGGGGGTGGTGCCGCACTCGTCAGAGAGAAGATTATCGCAAATGCGTCTAAAAAGATATTGATTGTTGTCGATGAGAGCAAGGTGTCGCGCGTCCTTGGCACGAACTTTCCACTGCCGATAGAAATTGCACGGTTCGGCTGGGAGGCGACCCAAACAGCGGTTAACCAGATTTGTAGCAGTTCAACGCTCCGCCTCGCACTCGCACACGATAGAGACCAACCCCTCATTACCGACAACGGCAACTATATACTCGACTGTCATTTTGATGGCATTCCCGCACCAGATCAGGTTGAGTTGCAGCTGAATAACATCCCGGGCGTGGTAGAAAACGGGATTTTTGTCAATCGCGCAGATAAGATTATTGTTGGGACCCCTTCCGGCATCCGGTATATGGAGGGACGCAATGCGTAGACACTGGATTTTGCTTTTGCTGCTCGTTTTGGCATCTTTAATGGTGTCTACTTCTGCAAACGGAGGGATGTTTATGGATAGTGGGTTGGTGGATATCCCGACGGGGGCAGTACTGGAACATGGCGTGTTCGCAGTAGGACCGTATGTTGCTGCCCGATTGGATCAGAGGCAAACCTCGTCTGATGTCATCGGAACATCTCTCGTGGCTACAACCTGCTTCCACCTTAACTTCGGATTATTCGATAGGGTTGAAGTAGGGTTGGGGTACGTGTGGAAAGAGGATGGGTGGGGCAAGTATAGGTGGGGCGAGCAGAGAGGCGAACTTTCCACTGAGCAGGCTGCGAGTTTGAAGGTGCAACTCTTAAAAGAGCGAGATGTTGGGGCAGTTCCGAGTATCGCAATCGGTATTGAATACCTCGGTGATGGGATTCTCACCACGGACTCAGTAGTGGAAAACTCGAGTCCTTCGCCGTTTCTATCTGTCAGTAAAACGTTCAATCTACCGCGGATCCACCAATTTTCCGGTCATATCGGTGTTGGTGCAAATCGATTTCAGTTTGGAGAAGGACCTTTAGGGCTGTTTGTCGGTCTGAGCAAGGAATTTCGACCCGCTTTTGCACGCGGTGATATTACGATGAGTTTGGAATTTGATGGTGCTGATATCAACGCCGGTATGCAATATATCCCCGCAAGCGGACTTCAGATCGCACTCGGTGCGGAGACACTGAACGATCCAGGTGAATTACGTTGTCTTGCTTCGGTTTCGTGGACAAATAAGCATCTCCTTGAACAGATTGATGAAACCAGACGCTTAATCCAGCGTGCGACCGAGCTTGTTGTTGAGGCAAAGCGCGCTGCCGAAAAGACTTCTGAATAGCAAGTTTTGGTTTGCAAACTGTGCCAAAAGCGAAAAATAAAACTACTGGGTTTCCCGCTTCTCAATCGATACCATCACTTTCTGGAGCGATGTCAGGAGTTCGGCTAAAAAGTCTTGCGGCGGTACGAGAATAATTTCGATTCTCCGGTTTTTCGCTTTGGCTTCGGGTGTATCGGCGGTATCTATGGGTTGATAGAAGGCGTACCCCGTTGCTGCTAAGCGTTGCGCGTCAACACCGGCGTGTACCTGCAAGTATTTCACGGCAGCGATCGCGCGTTCCGTTGAGAGATCCCAATTTCGGATCTCAGAACCACCGATCGGCGCGTTGTCCGTGTGTCCCTCGATTCGCACCGCATAATTCGCATAATCTGTATTTAGTAGTATCTCTTGAGCAATCGCATCGAGAAGCGTTTTGCCCTCTGTACTCAGAATCGCACTCCCTGTTTCAAAGAGAATTTTCCCCTTTACATCAAGTTTCAACCGTCCTGCATCGTCTAACACCGCACCGACGGTGTCCTTGAATCTCTCTTGGATAGCCGTAATTGAGCGTTGCGATTGCACGCGAATGCGTTGTAGTTCCGATTCAATCTCGGTCAATTTTGCGCGAAGATTCTCTTTTTCGCCTTCAAGAGCACTTTTTTCTTTTTGGAGGGCATTCCGTTCAGCGGCGATTTTCCGCGCGGCTTCACTTGCGTTTTGGAGTATCTCCTGCGTTTGGCTGAGTTCTGAACGGATTTTTTCCAATGTGGTTTGGGTTTGGGTTAATTCCGTCTCCAGATCCGCTTTTGCCGTTTCAGTTGTCTGCAAAGTCGCTTTGGTGGTAGCCAATTCAGCCTGTGTCTGTTTGAGTTTGTTGGAATTTGAATAGAGCAGCACCGCTAAAACAGTAACTGCGATAACGGCTGCACAGATAGTTACGATTGCGAGGATTCCTTTTTTAGACATTGGGTTCTCCTTGTAGCGTGAGGATAGCCTCGAAGTTGTCTTTTTTTGAGGTTTTGTTCTTTTTTTCGATGCTGCATGTTGTGCAGCGGTGGGTCAGGATGTAATCGCCGTGTTTTATGGTGAACCCAACCGGTTTCATCATACCGAGACAAGATGCAGCGCGGTCGCCGGGATTGACATCGACGTGTCGGCTCCAGAGGCATTCTGGACAGTGGTTGGTGTAGCCATCACCTGTGACGGAGGCACCACAATATCCACAGATGAAATCTTCGATGTAGCGTTGGAATCTTTTGTTCACAGTTCCGCCCGCGTCATAAAGGTTGCGTAGATAGCAGAAGTCCTGACCAAATCTGGAATGTTCACACGCTCGTTTATAGCATGCCCACCCTCGCCGCTCGGTCCGTAGCCAACTCCCGGTAACCCTGTGTTGACGAAATAGTGCAAGTCTGTAAATCCCGTAGTTCCCCTGAATCTTGGTTGGTTGAAACGTACGGTTCGCACGGCGTTGGCGAACGCTTGTGCTACCGGTGAAGCCGTATCTGTCAAACACGGCTCAATTCGCAAGATGGCGCGCGCTTCTGCTTTCAAGTCAGGATAGTACTGGCATGCCCCCGAAATCGCTTCTCGCAGTTCGAGTTCGACGAATTCAAGCTCTTCGTTCGGTGTGATGCGCCGGTCGATTGAGAACGTAACACGCGCTGGGACGGTGTTAACTTTATCACCATCGGTGCCGCGGAATATACCACCGATGTTCAGGGTGGGATAACGCTCGTTGCCATCTGGAAGTTTAAATGCGCGTTCCGGCGATTTCAAGTTCCTTTTAACCCGTTGCAACGCCGTCACGAGTTCAGCGGTTTTCTCAAAGGCATTTATCCCTTTATCCGGTTGTGCGCCGTGCGCTGCTTTACCCTCAACGTCAATTTCTAACCAGAGTACGCCGTTGTGTCCGTTGCCGATGTTCATCTCCGAACCGCCTTCGCAGTTGACAACGTAGTCTGCATGAACCAGTCCTTCTTCAACAATATATCCTGCTCCCAACTGTCCGCCGGTCTCTTCATCGCATGTGAAAGAGCATTCGATATTGAAGTTCGGTTCGGTCCCGGTTTCTTGGATAGCCTCAATTGCAAAGAGGAGCGCAGCAATGGCATCTTTCATGTCATCGGCACCGCGTCCATAGAGCCATTCACCATCAATTTCTCCACTGAATGGATTGTTGAAACGCCAAGTTCCTGCGACCGGAACCACGTCGTAGTGAGCGTTAAAATGCACCGTCTTTTCTGCACCGACATCCCAACGGGCAATGAGGTTTAGCCGTGGATGGGTCGCTGCGTTTGAAATTACCTGCGCTGCACGATCCGTAGGAACCTCGGCAATCTGTGTAACCATCCCCAGTGCCTGACACTTTGCCTCAAGGAGTCCGACAATCTCGGCGTAATTTTCGCCCGGTGGATTGACGGTCGGAATCCTGACGAGTTCCTGTAGCAACGCACAGAGAGCAGTTTGATTGTCCTTAATATAGGTTTGAACGGACATTTTAGATCTCCCCAGTCGTCGTTATGTGACAACCGCTTGATCGCCCGATGATAAATGTTCTACCGTTTCGCCCGTTTCCGTAAATGTGCGGGTTACGTTGACAGAGGCGTAGGTCCATAAGATTTTCATCGGCGCATTGCTGTCATTCCAAAATCGGTGTGGAATGCCTGCTGGGACAAATGTCGTATCGAAGGCTTTCATCGTAAAAATATCGCCATCAACTTCACAGGTGGCTTCCCCTTCGAGAATCGTGACCGACTCATCGCAGTTATGGTAGTGCCGCGCGATCGCTGCACCCGGATCAAATGCCGTTACGCCGTTAGTAAGTGAGGTGGAATCGATCCATTTACCCGCTAAAGGCACCGTTTTCACACCGGTCCCTCGGTCAATAGGGTTCTGCTTCTCAAAATCAATGATATGTGCTTTTGTACGCATTTTGGAGGCCCTCTTTGTAATAGGATTTGCCATAGTTTAGCATGAACGGACAAAAATCGCAAGAAATCGCAATTGACAAATCAGAAGTGACTTTAGCACACTTTTAAACTTCACTGAGCGTAGCAAACGCCTCAATCGCCTGTTGTATCTCTGTTCCTGTGTGTGTTGCCATGACAGTAAGTCTTAAACGACTTGTTCCGGTTGGCACGGCTGGTGGACGGATTGCCGGTGCAAATACGCCCTCGGTGAGGAGTGCTTCTGCTAAACTTGTTGCGCGTTTTGGATTTCCTAATACCAACGGGAGAATCTGCGTTTCACTCGGTAGTAGGGTATAGCCTAAATCAATCAGTGCTGTTTTGAGACGTTTCGCGTGCGAGCGCAGGTTTTGTCGGAGTTCCGGTGAAGATCGGATAACATCGAGCGCAGCATTTGCCGCCGCCAACGTCGCCGGAGGTAATCCGGTTGTGAAAATAAATCCACGGGCGCGGTTAATAAGCAACTCGATCAGGGTGCGGTTTCCCGCAATATACCCACCGAGCGCGCCAACCGCCTTGCTGAGTGTACCCATCTGGATAATCTCTTTCCCTTCCAAACCGAAGTGTGAAACCGTGCCTCTCCCGTCCTTGCCTAATACCCCAAACCCGTGTGCGTCATCTACCAATAGCATCGCGTCGTATTGCGCAGCGAGGTCGCAGATGTCAGGTAAGGGGGCGATATCGCCGTCCATACTGAAAACACCGTCTGTCACGATGAGCCGCCGCCGAAACGCAGTAGATTCCGACAACAAGGTTCTAAGGTGTCCTGTGTCGCAGTGTTGATAGATTTTTTTACTCGCACGACTGAGGCGACATCCGTCTATGAGACTGGCGTGATTGAGCGCATCGCTTAAAATGAGGTCGCCTTCCCCTGCAAGCACTGGAATAACACTTGTATTCGCAGCATAACCGGAACTAAAGACAAGTGCCGCTTCAGTACCTTTCGTCTTTGCGAGGTTGGATTCCAAAGTTGTATAGAGTTCGCTATTTCCTGAAATTAGGCGGGATCCGCTCGCACCTGTTCCAAAAGTTTGCGTTGCCTCGACTGCGGCAGTGATCACTTCAGGGTGCGTGCTTAACCCCAAATAGTTATTTGAACCGAGCAGCACAACATCGTGACCGTCAAGATGAATCGTTCCGGTTGGCGCGCTCATGACGGTGCGGAGGCGGCGGCGTAAACCGACTTGTTCTATTGCGGCAAATTCTGGGTCCAACCAGTCGTAACGGCTCATCGGATCATCCAGTGAACTGTCTCAAAAAGATATGGCTCTGTTGAAGGGAACGTTGTCGCGCCGCCAGCGTCTCTTCGTAAGCCCGATCCTCTACCTCAACACAGACTGCGCCGTCATAACCGGCATCACTGAGGACAGAGAAGAAGCTGCCCCAATTGACATCACCGAGTCCGGGGAGTTTCGGCGTGTGATACGACAAAGGGGTTGCGAGGATACCAACTTCATCAAGTTTTGCCCTGTCCAACCGGACGTCTTTCGCATGCACGTGGAAGATGCGATCCGCAAAAGTGACCAACGGTTTCAGATAGTCCATCTGGAGCCATATAAAATGAGATGGGTCGAAATTGAGTCCGAAATTCGGGGATGGAATCTCCGCAAACATCCGTTCCCAAACGGCGGGACAATAGGCGAGATTTTGTCCAGCGGGCCATTCGTCTTCGGTGAAAAACATCGGACAATTCTCAATACCGATGCGGATGCCGTGGTCAGCGGCGAATTGGATGAGCGGTTGCCACACCTGCTTAAAACGGTCCCAGTTTTCATCTATAGTCCGCGTCTGATCCCGCCCGATGAAGGTGTTCACGATGTCTACGGATAGTTTTTCTGCCGCCAGAATCAGTTTTTTCAGGTGTTCGCTATAGATAGCGGCTTCAGTTTCGTTGGGAGTCAGTGGGTTTGGGTAGTAGCCTAATCCGCTAATGGTTATGCCTGCGTCTGAAACGCATTGCAGGACTTCATCCGCTTCTGCTTGGGAAAAATCTGTTACATCAACGTGCGTAACACCGGCGTAACGCCGTTCTGCTCTCCCTTTGGGCCAGCACATCAGTTCGACGCAATCAAAACCGGTGTCTGCGGCGAATTGGACAACTTCTGTCAGCGTCTGTTCCGGTAAAATTGCACTTACAAATCCGAGTTTCATTATGTACCTCTGTTTGATTTTTTAGATATTGTATTACAAAAAAGCCCATCTTGCAAGTGCTAATAGTTGTAGGAGGGATTTCCGAATCCCGACTTTTTCTATGGAACCCAGAAGTATCTAAAAACTGAATCGCTCTGGAATGTTTGTTGGGATAGGTTACATTAAAATCGTAAAATATGATACAATCCGTTGCACAGGCGTTCCTGAATTTTGATCGGACAATTGGCATGCAGACAAGGAGTAAGAAATGACCCCGGAACAACGCTATCTGTTTGATGTTACAGGCTACTTGCACATTAAAGGAGCTGTTAAAGGTGATGCTCTCAAAGCAGCACAAGCGGCTGTGGATCGGTATATTCATACCCCGCTTGATGAGCGTCCAGAAGGATTTACGACGCGCCCGCGTGAATTGGAACCCGGCAGAGGCGGGAGGTATGAGCACGGATTCGCCTTTGATCGGTCGCTCGAAACATTGACAGTGCATCCCGCTATCTGGCACCTCATCAAGGAATTCACCTTCAATAAACCGCGCTTTGTCACTGGCACGCTTACCCTTGAACAGCACAACCCGGATCGCCAACCGATGGGAACAAATCCCGCAGGTTTACATTGTGCCCGTGAAGGACGACACTGGCTTACGCGTTACGAAGTTAAGGATAGCCGGATCTACTGCAACGATTTCGTGGCGTTCTTTTATTTGACAGACGTACAACCCGGCGACGGTGGACTGATTGTTATTCCGGGTTCACATAAAAGCAAATTTGAGAGACCTGAAGATCTCCTGACCCCAGGACCCGACGGTATCGATCCAGAGCCCGATGATGTTTTCACAAATATCACACCCAAGGCAGGGGATTTTGTCGTCATCTCTGAGTTGTTGACGCATGGGGTCTTACAATGGAGACCGACAGATCGGGACAGACGTTTCTTGATTCTCCGGTATCGTCCGCAGTATGACGGGAAGGTGAGTCTACCGGAGACAATTATCAACCGTTTAACGCCTGAAGTGCAGGAACTTGTGCAGACGGCATCGTATCAGCATACCAAAGAGATTGTCAAACAGGATGTTGTCGAGTTGAGTGTTTAGAGAGTATCAAAAGATGGGGAGGGACATCCGATGGGAACGAATCAATACCGTGCTTGCATTGTTGGGTGTGGTAGAATGGGTGGTACAATTGATGAAGAGGTCCGCGCAACGCCACACGGTGCGCTGCCGTATTCGCATGCCGCAGGATATACCGCTTTTGAACGCACAGACCTTATCGCTGCTGCGGATGTGGTCGAGGAGAAAGCACAATACGTCTGCGACAAGTGGGATATTCCGAAGTACTATTTAGACTATCGCGAGATGATAGTCCAAGAGAAACCGGATATTGTGAGTATCGCCACGCGCCCCGGCAACCACGCAGATATTACACAATTCGCTGCGGAGAACGGTGTGCAGGGCATCTATTGCGACAAACCGCTCTGTGCTTCTATGGAAGAGGCGGACGCTATGTTGGAGGTATGCGGGAAATACAACATCAAGTTCAATCTCGGTACACAAAGGCGTTTCACACCCGGATACATCAAGATGCGGGAAATTCTTGAAAGCGGCACACTCGGCGACAGGCGTTCTATTATTTCCTATACCGGTGGTGCTGCGCTTTGGGGATATACACACGCCGCAGATCTACTCCTCTTTTTGGCGAGCGATTCTCCGATAGAATACGTGCAAGGCAACGTCGCCGTTGACGATGCCGACTTTGAGGACAATCGTACTGAAACCGATCCGGGTATTGTGATGGGATTCATCCGTTTTGAAAATGGTATAAACGGTATCAGCATTCCCGGCACGGCTTATGAATTTGAGGTGAACTGTAGCGAAGGCACCGTTCGTTCGCTCAACAACGGACTCGGTTTTCAACTCCGCAAGCGGCAAGGGCAATTTAATGAAATTTTAGATGCGCAATTCCCGGCTTTTGAACGGAAAAGCGGCACCGTCGGTTGTATTGAGGACATTGTTGAGGCGATTGACACCGATACCGAGACGCAAGGCAACATTCAGCTCGCACACCGAAGCACTGAGATGGTCTTCGCGATTGTTGATTCACAACGACAGCAAGGGAAGCGGGTGCCGATGCCTATGGAAAATCGAGGACTCTACCTCGGAAGGTGGTAAAACTTTTGGTTATTAGTTGTTAGTTATTGGTTGTTGGTTAAGGTCTCGTGGCGGATACGTAATGCTTAGCAGCTTAGGAAGTGAAATCAATGTGTAGAAAACTTTGTATTTTAGTATGCCTTATTGCCGTGGCTTTTCTATTAGATTATGCCACAACCGCACAAGATGCCCAGCGTCCAGCAAGCACTCGCTATGAACAACGGACACCGAGCCGAGACGGTATCGGTAAATTCTACATGGGACGCGAAATCTCTCGAGTGATGGGGCATCAAGGGGCGGAGTGGTTGGAACGTCCTGAACGTGAACGTGAAGAGATGCCGAACCGTCTTGTTGAATTGCTGAAATTACAGGAGGGGGATGTTGTAGCGGATATCGGTGTCGGAACCGGCTATATCGCTCGGCGTATCTCCCCGAAAATTGGTAACACCGGTATTGTCTACGGGGTTGATATTCAGCAGGAAATGCTCGACCTACTGTCCGAAAAGATGGCAGCGGCAGGCATCACAAACGTCAAAGGCGTATTAGGGACTATCACCGACCCGAAATTATCACCGGAATCGGTAGATTTGGTGATTATGGTGGATGTCTACCACGAGTTTTCGCATCCGTACGAGATGCTGCAGAATATCTGCCGTGCGCTCAAACCGGGGGGGCGGGTTGCGTTCGTGGAATACCGCGCCGAGGATCCGAAGGTCCCGATCAAGCGTTTGCATAAGATGAGTGAGTTGCAGGTAATTAAAGAGGCAACACCGCATCCGCTTGTTTGGGTAGAGACGCTTGACGACCTACCCTGGCAGCATGTGATTGTTTTTCAGAAAATTGCAGCAGAGTAGGGTTTTCTGTGTTATTCATCGGCAGCAAACTTCTAACGAGTATGTCGAAAGTATTTGACAAAAAAGCAACCATACCGTAGAATTATTGCTAAACCTTTTGACTCACTGAGCGTCACAGTATGCTAAGTCTGTTATAACAAATTGCAGCTCACGCTTTTGTCAAAGGAAACTTGCAAACTGCGTCCTACCTAACTGCTGAAACGGGAGAGAATTCCAGTGAAAACTACTAATAATACGATTCCACTAACGCCCATCATGTTCTTGTCTGTGTTGGTGTGCTTCTGTCTCGCTGTGTTTGGGCTTTCCTCAGTATCTGCGGAAGAAAGCGAACCAACACAAGCAACGGTTAATTACAACCTTGATGTCCGACCAATCCTTGCTGATAACTGCTTCGCCTGCCACGGACCGGATGCGAAGACTCGAGAAGCTGACCTGCGGCTTGATACGAAAGCGGGCGCGTTCTCCGAACCGAGCGGGTATCCGGTCATCGTTCCGGGTAAACCAGAAGAGAGCGAACTCTACCTCCGCGTAGCCTCGAATTTTGACAATTACCGTATGCCGCCGGCAGGTTTCAATAAGACGCTGACACCAGAACAGATTGATGTCATTACTCAGTGGATTCGCGAAGGCGCGAAATGGGAAGAACATTGGGCATTTACAACGCCTGTCCGTCCGACACCACCAGATGTCAAAAACGGAGACTGGATCCGAAACCCTATTGACGCGTTCATACTCTCACGTCTTGAAAAAGAGGGGTTACACCCGGCAAGCGAAGCCAACAAACGGACGCTCATTCGCCGTCTCAGTTTCGATCTCACCGGTTTACCGCCAACCCGCGAAGAGGTCCATCAATTCCTTGCAGATGATTCACCGGACGCTTACGAAAAACTTATTGATACCTTCATGACAAAGCCGGAATATGGCGAACATCTCGCACGGTTCTGGTTGGATGTTGCGCGCTATGGTGATACCCACGGACTCCATTTAGATAACTACCGTGAAATGTGGCCCTACCGAGATTGGGTGATTGAGGCGTTTAATAAAAATATGCCGTTTGACCAGTTCACGATTGAGCAGCTGGCGGGGGATCTCTTGCCGGAACCGACGCTTGATCAACTCATCGCCACTGGGTTCAATCGGTGCCACGTCACCACAAGCGAAGGCGGCTCTATTGACGAAGAGTACTACGTTCAATACGCCATTGACAGAGCCGATACGACCTCTACTGTCTGGATGGGGTTGACCGTCGGGTGCGCGCAGTGCCACGATCATAAATACGATCCAATTACGCAGAAAGAGTTCTATCAACTCTACGCCTATTTCAACAATATCACCGAAAAGGCGATGGACGGCAACCGCAAGGATTCTCCGCCTGTTGTGAAACTGCCGACCCCGGAGCAGGAAGCCGAACTCGTTGCGTTTGATGAACAGATTACGGAATTAGATGCACAGACGAAAGCACCTATCCCGGAAATTGATGCCACGCAAATCGCTTGGGAAAATAGGATGCCCCGCTGGACACCGTTAAAACCGACATCGGTCTCCTCTAAAGGCGGCGCAACCCTGGAAGTCTTGGAAGATAACTCTATCTTAGCCAGCGGCACCAATCCAGAGCAGGAAATTTACGAGGTTGTTGCGGAACTGCCACCCGGAAAATGGAGCGCTGTCCGATTGGAGGGGCTTACACACGAATCCTTCCCAAGAGGCGGGATCGGGAGAAGTGCTAACAGCAACACGGTTTTAACTGATTTTGCTGTCTTCATTGCTCCACCTGAAGCAGATAGTAGTAAGCAATCAGGGCGGATTCCTTCGGAATCCTCTCAGCAGTCAGACGAAGAGATATCAGGTAACAATCCACCGACCTCTGAAAGTCAACTGCTATCACAAACCGATCTCGCCGCCGAGAGCCTTGATTCTGAGAGCCGAGAGCCGAGAGCCGAGAGCCAGTCAACCGAAACGGATGTGGAAAGTGAAACTGCGGATGTCGATCCTGAGGATCCCTGGACACGTATACCGGTAGTGCAGGCATGGGCGGACCATGAACAGGTACTTGGTGAAGACGGACTTGAGGGTGTGGTGGCGAATGCGATTGACGACAAACCGGAAACCGGATGGGCACTCGACAGACGGATCGAAAATCGGCAAGCAATCTTTCTTGTCGCTGCGCCTTTTGGGATGGAAGGCGGTAGATTGAAGATCCGCCTTAAGCATGAATACGACTTGCGGCAAAAGCAGCTCGGACGCTTCAGACTTGCGTTGACAGATGCCCCGACGATTTATCCGATCGGTTCTAAGATTATATTAGGAGATTGGCACGCTGCGGGTCCCTTTACAGCAGCGCACGGTAACCTTGCTTTCTATCAAGTCTATGAACCTGAAACGAAAAACGTCAACACAAACGACACTTTTGAAGTGGACGGCAAGACCGTCAAGTGGGAGAAGCAGGCGCATTGGGTTGACGGACAGGTCCATAACGACATTGTTGGTGAAAACAGCGCGACTTACGTTTTCCGAAACATAACCTCTGTTACGCAGCAGAGAGCACAACTCTACATCGGCAGTAACGATGCCCTCAAGGTGTGGATGAACGGGACTGAAGTCCTCTCCAAGAACGTCCAACGGGATGCGGATGCCAACCAAGAGCAGCTACAGGTCCAGCTCAAACCCGGTAATAATACACTGCTCCTGAAAGTTGTCAACTATTCGGGTCTCTCTGGTTTTTATTTCCGTATGGAAACCGATGCACCGATGATACCAGCAGATATTGTCGAAATTGCGGAGATGCCCCGTGGCGAACGTGAGACTGAGAAGCAGGCACGCATTCGGGATTACTATCGGAACAACGTCACACCGGATAAGACAGTGAACGAAAATGCGAAGCGTGCATTCGCCGATCTGAAAGCACGCTTTACGGACTTAGCAGAGGTGCGACAGAAGCGGAATACATTGGACGCTGCGCTAACGACAACGCTCGTGATGCAGGAACGCGAGGAGCCAAGGGGTGCTTATGTCTTAGCACGGGGTGAGTATCAACATCGAGAAGAACAGGTCTATCCGCAGACCCCTTCTATCTTGACTACGTTACCAGAGGGTTCCCTACCGAACCGTCTCGGTTTCGCGAAGTGGTTGCTGTTACCGGAACACCCGCTCACCGCTCGTGTCGCGATTAACAGGTTCTGGCAGAACGTCTTTGGTACCGGTATTGTGGAAACAGCGGAGGACTTCGGTACACAAGGCATACCGCCGGTACATCCTGAACTCCTTGATTGGCTTGCGACCGAATTTATCGCCTCTGGATGGGATGTACAAAAAATGATGAAATTGATGCTCACTTCGGCGACCTATCGACAGGGTACGCAGGTTACGTCTGAAAAATTAGAACGTGATGCCGATAACGCGCTTCTCTCCCGCGGTCCAAGATACCGGCTTGATGCTGAAGTGGTGCGTGATAACGCGCTTGCTGTCGGTGGTTTGTTGTATACCAAAGTGGGCGGTCCGAGCGTCAAACCGCCCCAGCCGGACGGGCTCTGGAAAGCCGTCGGGTTCACTGGATCGAATACCGACACGTTTGTTCAGGATACCGGTCCCGATAAAGTCTATCGTCGAAGTCTTTATACTTTCTGGAAACGGACTGCACCGCCGCCACAGATGAATATCTTGGATGCCCCATCGCGCGAGGCTTGCACCATCCGCCGTGAGCGGACAAACACACCGATGCAGGCGTTAATGTTGATGAACGATCCACAGTTCTTTGAAGCGGCACGCGCCTTTGCAGAGCGTGCTATTAAAGAAGCCAGCGAAACACCGGAGGCGCGCATCGCCTATCTCTTTGAGACGGCGACTGCCCGTTTACCCAAACCGGTTGAAGCGGAACTTTTACTGAAGACGTTCCAAGCACATTATCAAGAGTTGAAAGCTGATCCCGAAGCGGCAAAAGCACTTATTACTGTCGGTGAATCAGCACCTGATGAAACCTTAGACGCAGTCGAAGTCGCGGCATGGACAATGATTGCAAACCTTATTCTCAATTTGGATGAAGTCCTGAATAAAGGGTAGAATGGTTGTTAGTTGTCAGTTGTTGGTTAAGAGGTCTTCTTGTAACAATTGACTACTTCTTAGCGTACGCCAAGTTTGGGTGATTGTTACAAAAGCAGCTCTTAACTGAAAACTAATAACCGATAACTAACAACCATTAACCAAGGAGTTGAAGCATGGATCCGATTAAAGAATATCTGAAACTTGAGACCCGCCGCCAATTCTTTAGTAAGTGTGCGTCGGGACTTGGTGCCGCGGCACTCGCCTCGTTGATGCCGAACACCGTTGTCAATGCGCTGGAAACGTCGGGGTCCCCGCCCGTTACTGGGGAGGGGCTCGCGAAACCGAGATTTGGGGGGCTACCGGAATTACCGCACTTTGCACCGAAGGCGAAGCAGGCTATCTACCTATTTATGTCTGGCGCGCCTTCCCAGCTCGACCTATACGATTACAAACCCAATATGGGAGAATGGTTCGATGTAGACCTCCCGGAATCTGTCCGGATGGGACAACGCCTCACCACGATGACCTCTGGGCAGGATAAATTTCCGATCGCACCCTCTATATTTGAATTCAAGAAGCACGACAACGGGGGTGATGGTGTCTGGATTAGTGAGTTGTTGCCGCATACGGCGAGCATGGTGAAGGACCTCGCAATTATCAAGACGGTACACACCGAAGCGATTAATCACGACCCGGCAATCACTTTCTTCTGTACCGGCGATGAAAGTCCTGGAAAGCCGAGTCTCGGGGCATGGTTAAGTTATGGATTGGGTAGCGAAAACCAAAACCTGCCTGCTTTCATCGTGATGAATGCGACATGGAGTGGGCCGAAGGGTGCACAGGCACTCTACAATCGCCTCTGGGGATCTGGTTTCCTCCCATCAGAACATCAAGGTGTGCTGCTCCGCAGCCAAGGGGATCCTGTCCTATTCCTTTCAAATCCAGAAGGGGTCAGCGAGAAAGCAAGAAAACAGATGCTTGATACCCTTGTTGCGTTGAACAAGGAACTCTACGAAGAGGTGGGTGACCCCGAAACGCATGCACGTATCTCGCAATATGAAATGGCGTTCCGTATGCAAACAAGTGTCCCCGAACTCACAGATCTCTCGAAAGAGCCTGACCATGTACTGGAAATGTACGGTCCTGAAGTCAAGGTCCCTGGTACCTTTGCCAACTGTTGCATCCTCGCACGTCGGATGATGGAGCGCGATGTCCGCCTCGTCCAAGTTTTCCATCGCGGCTGGGATCAACACGGCGACCTTCCGAAAAACATTCGGAATCAGGCGCGCGACATCGACCAACCCTCGACAGCCCTTGTCCAAGACCTCAAACAACGCGGCATGTTGGATGAAACCTTAGTCGTCTGGGGTGGCGAGTTCGGACGGACGGTTTACTGCCAAGGTAAACTCAGTCGGGATAACTACGGACGCGACCATCATCCGAAATGCTTTACACGCTGGATGGCTGGCGGTGGCATAAAGGGTGGTGTTGTCCACGGTGAAACGGATGATTTTAGTTATAATATCGTCCGCGATCCTGTCCATGTTCGGGATATAAATGCTACAATTCTCCATCAACTCGGCATTGATCACGAGCGATTAACCTTTAAGTTCCAAGGGCTGGATCATCGCCTGACAGGGGTCGAGGAAGAAGCACGGATCGTTAATGAGATATTGGCATAATAGCTATCAGTGATCAGATCGCTGTGCTTTCGGCAGTCAGTAGAGCGTGTGGCTGAAATATTTTGGGATGACAAATGCATTCTCCGCTTCTCAAGGATATGAGGAGGTAAGTATGCAAATTTACCAGGGTACCGAACAGACGCTCGATGCCAAAACGCTCCTCTCAATCTTAAGCGAGGATTGGGAAGGTGTGTTTTTAACGCGGTGCATCATTGAAGGAACCGTCCTCTTTCCAACGCAATCCGTTGTTAATAAGGAAATCGTCTGCATTGGATGCACCTTTAAGAACGTTGTCAGATTCGAGAAAGTTGATTTTCAGAAGGAGGTTTTCCTCGGAAATTCCGTTTTCCAAGAAGCACTTCATTTTCGTGGTGCGGTCTTTCAAGATACCTGCGACTTCGGGGAATCTACATTTGAAGGGTCCGTTTTCTTTCGCGAGACGACCTTTTATGGAAAGGCAAATTTTCACCAGACCTGTTTCCAGCAAATTGCCGATTTCAACGAGGCACGCTTCTTAGAAAAGTCGGTTTTCAGAAACGCGGTCTTTCAGGACACCGCACATTTCAATCGCGTATTGTTCAATAAACAGTTAGAATGCGCGCAGGCGCGCTTCTCGGAGACCACTGTTTTTAACGATTCAACATTCCTTGGAGAAACTGACTTCACTTCTACACGGTTCGCTGTTGCAGCAGCCTATCGGAATGTTCATTATATCCCGAACACAATCTGGCAATGGTTTGACAACAAGTGGAAACAACAGGCTGCACAGCCGACGGAATTCTACCTCGATAGCGAAGATATTAATGAGGTTTTGAATCCTTTTTTCAAACGTTACGTAGCGGATCAACAGTTCGTCCGAGCCTTTAAAGAGAAACATCCGTTCTGGGCGCGAATTTGGAGATGGAGCTCGGATTATGGCCGCAGTTTGGCACTTTGGGCACTCTGGTCGCTGCTTATCGCCCTTTCGTTTTCACTGATGTATATGCCAGCACCGACCTGGTTTCCAGAAGGGCTGCAAGAAGTGATGCCGCAGTTCCATCAAGTAACCGGCGAGAAAGTGGATGAACCCTTGACGTTTTGGAAATCTTTTTACTTTAGTATTGTAACCTTTACGACTTTGGGGTTCGGGGATGTCGTAGCGGACAATACCTCGGCGCGTATTCTCGTTACACTTGAGGTTATCTTCGGATATATAATGTTGGGCGGTTTAATTAGTATCTTCGCCAATAAACTCGCCAGTCGGAGTTAAAGTAGACACAAATGTACGAAAAGCATGGCGAAACAATTAGTGCACAAGCCTTCCTTGAGGCGTTACAGGGCGATGCGGGACGTGTTGTCCTTACAAATTGCGTAATTGAGGGGGTTGTTGACATCTTTTCTACCGGCTTAGAACGAGATGAGCACAACAGGATTCTTCTCAAAAAGGCCCTCACCTGCACGGGATGCACATTTAGAAATATCGTCAATTTCCGGGCAGTCGTTTTTCAACAGGAGGTTGACTTTCGGCGCACGCTCTTTGAGGGGATCCTTGATCTCGATGAAGCCGTCTTATACGGTCCCTGTGCCTTCCGTGAGGCTATCTTCCAGAGACGTGCTGATTTTCATAGCGCGATGTTCCGCAGAAGTGCGAGTTTTTGGCGGGCGAGATTTAACAACGTTGCTGATTTCCATGGGGTGCAATTCCGGGAGAACGCCGTTTTCCACGAGGCTGACTTCCATACTGAGGTCAATTTTCGGCGCGTCCTGTTTCAAGGCACGCTTGATTGTACAGGCACATTGTTTCCTGAAATCACTACGTTCAATAACGCTACATTTCTGGGACCTGCCAACTTTACTGGGTCACGATTCATTTCTGTTGCTGCCTTTCGGGATGTGCAATATATTCCAGACACACTCTTTCGAGCAGCGAAAGCGAAGCTGAGCAGAGAACAGCATCGTCCCACCGAATTCTATTTGGATAGCCAACATGTAGACGAAGTGGCGAGCCCTTTTTTCAAACGCTACGTCGCCGATCAGCAATTCATCCGTGCTTTCAATCAGGCAAATCCTATATTGGCATACTTATGGCGATGGAGTTCTGATTATGGGCGGAGTCTGGGGCTTTGGGCACTCTGGTCGGTATTCTTTGCGATTCTGTTTACGCTTGCGTATATGCCGTTTCCAGAATGGCTGCCGTCGTGGATTCAAGACTGGGCGCCGCGTTTCCATCAAACGACGGGTTTCTATAGTGGCCGGACGTTAACCTTCTCGGACTGCTTCTATTTTAGTGTTGTAACATTCACAACGCTCGGTTTTGGGGATGTCGTTGCCGACAACGCTCCTGCCCGCTTCCTTGTCGCACTGGAGGTAATTTTTGGGTATGTGATGTTGGGTGGATTGATTAGTATTTTCTCAAACAAACTGGCAAGTCGGAGTTAATCCGCCTGAGAAAGGAAAGAATTTGGAACGCGCCCGGGAGCGATTTTTTATTTATCCGAAAATGGGGTCTGGCTATGTGTTTGGCACCGTACAATTATAGCATAATCAAACCCAAGCGCGAACCTTTTTCAATAGGCTCTTTGCATGCCACTTGACAAATTTTGTGAACAGCGTCTATAATTTGTGTATATCCTAAAATGGGAATTTCTTATATGCCAATGAGAAACTTACGAATATTTTCCGCTGTTACCTTCATAGTCTTCTTATTCCTACTTCTAAACAACTCGACAGCACATCAATCCACGAATACCGACTATTTCGATCACATCACGCTGTTTTCTCAGGGGAGAATCACCCGTTTCACACGGATGCCGATCCGGGTCTACATCTCGCCTGTCCTGAAAGAGAGTCCGTATTTGCCCGAAATCCGATATGCCATGCAAACGTGGCACGCTGCCAGTGATGGCGATGTCCGCTTTGAGGAGATTGATACGCCGCAAGACGCAGATATCCGCGTCAGTTGGGGATATACCGGTTTTCTCGTCGACTTTCAGGATACCCGACTCGGCAGTGCGCATTTAACGCGCCTCAAGGATAGTGTCCAAATCGGCACCTTTTCCAAAGGGTTCGCCGTGGGTCCTATCAGTCCAGCTGAAGACTCGGAAAACGAAACAGCACATGAGATTCGTTTTACGGTAGAGATTATCCTCATGTTAGAAGGCGACGGGACAATCGGGGTCCTATCACAGGAAGAGATGCGAACGGTCTGCCTCCACGAGTTTGCGCATGCAATCGGGTTATGGGGACATAGTCCACATCCCGGCGACATCTGTTATCCAACAGCAACAGCCCAGCAACCCAACCCCCGCGATATAGCGACCCTACGTAAACTCTATAACACACCACTGAATACACCACAGCATGATGTCGCTATCAGCGTCCTGAAAACCGAGATTGAACAGAAACCTTACGCCGACCCACAAATACGACTCCGAAATCACTATCTGCTCGGTGCCATATACTTCGACAAAGGCGATATACCCGCAGCGATTGCTACCTTCCAGACCTGTAAGGAGATGGATCCCAAATTTCAACCCGCAGTGGAAAAACTCATCCAGATCTATCACGAAACCGGAGAGACCGATCAAGCGATTGCACTTGTTGAGAATAGGGTGACGCAAAAACCGTCGCCCGCGGATTACAACACACTCGGTATCTTCTACTATGACAGAAAGGACGTTGAGAAGGCGATCCAGGCGTTTGAGAAGGCACTTCACATCGCTCCCTATCACAAAGCCGCTCGGCGGAATCTACATCAACTTCTACGGGCAAAGGGGTTCAAGGCGTTGGCAGTCAAGGACTTTGAGACTGCCACCGCTATTTTTGAAAGGGTGCTGCAAATGGAGCCACTCGATGCACCTACGTATCAACTGATGGGCAATGGCTACGCGCAGGCTGGGGAATTTGAGACAGCGATCACCTACTATCAGAAGGCTATTGACATTAACCCTGTCGATGCGCTGACTCGGCAGAATCTCGCACAATGCTATAATAACTACGGCGTGACCTTACGGAATCGTGGAGAATGGGATGCGGCGATCGAGGCGTATCAGAATGCGCTCCAGTTGATGCCGACGCTGCATATTGCCCGCACAAACTTAAGCGATGCGTTCACTCGAAAAGCGGATGCACATAACGAAGCGGGTGAATTGGAGGCAGCGGTGCAGGCGTACCTTGCGTTACAGAAACTCCATCCTAATGAGATGCATATCCGTAATTTGCTCGGCGAGTTATATCTGAAAAAAGGTGACTATGGAGAGGCATTATCGACGTTCCAACACGTTTATAACAACAACCCAAATGCTGTGCATGCTTTGCATAACCTCATTGCAGCCTATCATCACTATGCCCGAAGCCTCAGCGATGCTGGCAATTATACAACAGCAATCGAATTGCTTGAAAAAGCGCTTCAGCTCGTGCCGGCTGATCTGAATTTGCGTATGAGTTTGGCGAATGCCTATCAGGGTGCCGGCGACTATGAACGTGCCTCCCTTGAACTCTCGCGCGTCTTGGCACGAGCACCGGAGAGTCGACAAGCGAAAGAGGAACAAATTAACCTGAGAATCCGACACGGGAATGCCCTCATGCAGCAACGAGAATACGCCGCTGCTTTGGCTGAATTCGAGGCGATCCCCGAATCCGAGCGCGACACTCGGATTTACAATACCATCGGTTACCTATGTCTTGTGCAAGGTGAACACCAAAAAGCGTTTTCGGTTTTTGAAACCGTCCTCCAGAGGGATCCGATTAATATGCCGGCGTTCAGGAACCTATTATCCTTGGAATCCCAACTCATCCGGCGGCGTTCCGATAAGACACGGGACGATATTCTCGCCAGAACCCGGTGTGTTCTCGCTATTACCTTGGTAAAACGTAAACAGATGACTGCTGCTGTCGAAAAGTATCGACTCGCCCTGACTTCTGTCAAGAAATTCAGCGAATCTGAAACGTTAGATTCGCTTCTCATTGAAACCGGTAGGCGACTCGCGAATGCCTTTCAGCAATACGGTGACACCGAGAACCGTGAGACGGTTCTCCGCTTGATCGAGGAACGCGGGGGCAAACGTTTTTAGCCTTCCATGCCTCGATTATGATATATCACCAACTCTAAAAAGAGAAAGGTCGGACACAGATGCCCGACCTATAGAATCATAACGAATGAGACTCGGAGTCTTTACTTGTCTAACGGCTACTACCTGCCACCACCGCCACCGCGACGACCCCCTTCACCACGCCAGCGATTCATACGATTCGCTTGTTCTTCCTGACGCTTTTTCGTTAGAGCGTTGAGTTGCGTCATCTGCTCTGCAGTCAAGACCTCTTTGAGGGCAGTTTGGAACTCTTTGCCAACAGTTGCGGCATAACTTTGCATCTCCGTCCTAGCCGACCGCATATCGCCTGAGGCTTGTAGTTCTTTCATCTTTGCTTCAAATTTGTCGCGACTTGCCTGATAGATGGGACGCGCTTTTACGAGCGTTGCGTCATCTACTTTTACGCTGAATGTTAAATCGACCCAAGAGTTATCGACCAAAGAGACAGGATTTATATTCATCATGCCCGCACCACCCCTACCACCACCAGCACGCCCTTGATTTCTGTCTTGTGCGTTTCGATCCGGACGTTGTGCTGACGTTACATGTTCAAAGACAAAAAGACCTACGATGGCGATAACTGCGACTGCGCCGATTGTGAAAAGTTTCTGCTTCATTTTCATTTCTCCTATTAAAATAATGTAAAGCAAAGACAAATTCTTCGCTATTTGGTTTTGCTTCTTTAGTCAGATGCTGTTAAAAAAAGGTTCGTTTTTTATTTTTTCGTCCAAATAGAGAAATCAGGTCATTGAGTTTTCCAATAATTTGGGTCCGGAAGCCCGGATTTAGTCTGGGGAGAGACTAAATCCATTCCTTGTATTACATTCTTGTTCGGGAAAAGTGCGCTGTCCCGAATAAATTCGGGCTTCCGGAGACGGGAACCCTTTACAAGAGAAATCGCCTGACATTGACACCCTCCACAATATATGCTATAATAAAGAAAGGAGGAGGCAGCATGGATTGGAAAGAGGCACTACCGAAAATCATAACGCAGCCCGGTTCACGACTCCGGTTTGCAGAGCCACTTGCGAAACATACCTACTTCGGTATCGGTGGCGAAGCTACTGCTTACATGGAAGTCAACACCGTAAACGAATTGGCAGCACTGGCGCGTTTCCACAAGCAGTGGGATGTTCCAATTGCTGTTATTGGTCGTGGGTCGAATCTACTCGTAAGCGATGCTGGTTTCAAGGGGATTGGTGTTAGGTTGATCGGCAAGTTAGCGAAACTGGAGGTTGACGGAGATGTCGTTTCGGTGGGTGCAGGACTTTCACTGCCACGCCTCTCAAAAACCATGTCCCGAAGGGGCTTGAGCGGTGTGGAATTTGCGCTCGGTATTCCGGGTTCAGTCGGCGGTGCACTCATCATGAACGCCGGTGCATGGGGCAGTAGTTTCGGGGATGTTGTCAGAAATGTTACTGTCATGACCGACACGGGTGAGCTTGTCGAATTAACCCATGCCGAGGCGAACTTTGAATATCGACACAGCGGTCTGGATGCCTATTTCTGTGTTACGGGTGCTACACTCACGCTCGAGCCGGGGGACGTTGACACAATCACTGAGCGGATGCAAGCCTTCTACAAGCAGAAAGTCGCAACACAACCCTTTGCTGAGGAGAATGCTGGATGTATGTTCAAAAATCCAGCCGGCGATTCGGCAGGACGGTTGATTGACATCAGTGGATTAAAAGGCTACCGTATTGGTGGCGCAGAGGTGTCCACGGTACACGGAAATTTTATTCTCAATATTGACAATGCAACAGCAGAAGACGTGCTAAACTTAGTTGCACACATCCAACAACAGGTCCGAGAAAAGACCGGAATTTCCCTCCAAACAGAAGTAAAACGGTTAGGATTTGACTAAGACCGTTACCTCTCCAGTGTTTTCCTATGCCGGGTTAAATCTAATGAAAACTTTACTTTGTCGGTTATCTATTGCATTAGGCTTCTATGTCTTAAGTGGGCATCTTGCTATTGCTCAGAACGCTTATGAGTTAGGAACAACAGCACTCCGGCAGGGTGACTATAAGGAAGCCATTCGGCACTTTACCGATGCCGAGAAAGATGAAAGGACACTTACCCGTTTAGGGTACGCCTATTCTCAGTTGGGTCGCTACGCCGATGCCGTCCGCGCTTATCAGGACGTACTCGGCTTTGATACAGATGAGGAACGCAGCTTAGAAGCCGAGGTTGCGGTGTCACAAGCACTGTTGGGGTTGGGGTACATCGCTTACCGGCAAGGTAAATTTGATGAAGCGATTCAACTGTATATGGAAGTCGTGCAACGAGGCACGGCGGGTCTCGTTGAGGCGCATCACAATCTCGGTCGTATCTATGCGGAACGAGGAGAGATTGAAAAGGCGATTACTGAACAACGGTTGGCTGTCGCGGGAAATCCTGAATTTGCCGATGCACATTACCATCTCGGTGTCCTTTACAGCCGAAAACAGGATTGGCATGCGGCAATTGAAGCGTATCAGAAAGCAGTTGCATTAGCACCGACGCTGCCGAATGTCTATTACCAACTCGCTCGCTGCTATCGGCAAACCGGGGATACATTGGCAGCTGAGGAAGCGATGCAGCGGTTTCGGGTCTTAAAGTCTGCAGATGCGGAAATCCAGAAAGGCGTTGAGGCGGTTTTCGTTGCCGATGCCGACGAAAAGGCTGAGATTCTGATCAGACTCGCGAATGTTTATGTCAAGCGCGAGAAATACGAAGCGGCTGTCCGTGCGTTTGAACGCGTTCCCAAATATAGCACTTCGGATACCCACGCTGCAGCGGTATCCGCCGGACTCGCGAAGGTCGCGTTGGCGCAAGGGGACGCTGCACAAGCGATTGTCCGCTATGAAAAGGCGATTCAACTCGGTTTGAGGACAGCGGAAATTTACCACAATCTCGGTATCGCCTATATGCAAAGTCGGGATGGAGAGAACGCCTTGAAGCAGTTTCACAGCGCACTTGAAGTCAACGCTGATTTGCCAGAATCACTGGTGATGTTGGGTGTGCTCTATGCTGCGAACAGTGATTTTGAAGCATCGGAGACGTATTATCAGCAGGCGATAGAACTCTCACCAGAAGCGGCAGTGGCGCACCACGGACTCGCTTATCTCTATGGGCAACACGGTCGCAACTTAGAAAAAGCGATCGAATTGGCGCGCCGCGCCACAGAATTGTCACCTAATTCTGCCGCATATCATAACACCTTATCGTGGCTATATTACAAGGTTGGAAAATATAAAGCAGCAGAAATGGCGATTTTAAAAGCGGTTGAACTCGCGCCGGATAACCCGCTTTACCAAGAAGGTTTGGAGGCAATCCGGCAGCGAGAGAGATAGAAAGTTATAGACCCGTTTTCAGTTTTCCCCATATCGTCGTTAGCTTACTGTCGGGTTCCACTGCCAACAGGCCGGTTGCGCTTTCGAGACCATCTTCCATAATCGTTTTGATGTCGTCCTGTTCAAGTGGAACGTTGAACAGCGCAACCTCATCAAGCAAGCCTTCACACTGATGCCCGCCGTTTGAGCCGTCACCAATCCGCATCCGGGCAGGATCTGCATCGAGGCTCGGTTTTGCGTACGGTTGCGTCCCAACTTCTTCACCGTCGGTATAAATTGTCAGACCCGTTTTTTCACCGAAGACACCAGCGAGGTGGTGCCATCCATCGCCTGTGACGGGAGGCCCCCCAATTGGACCGCCCCATGCACCGGGCGCGCCTTTCGTAATGCTCAACTGAAGTCTCTGACTGTCTTTGTCTACAGCCAACAGGTAATTCCGTGGGTTCTGACCGCGCATCATAATGGATTGCCAACGCGTGCCTTGGGACGGTTCTAAATTTGCCCAGGCAACAATCGTGAGCTCTTCAAGTATAATGCTCTTGTTGGCTTCTACTTGTACGTAAACACTATTGCCGTCGAATTCCAATGCCTTCCCAAATTTTCCATCTTCCCACTTCTTGGGACCCACAATGTCCCCGTCGTTTCCAGCGGCGGAAGTATCCTTGGCGACATCGCCTGCGCCTTCTTCAAACAGCCACATGCCGACGAGGGTTTCGGGATCCACTTTCGCCAATGCATGCGGGCTTGCAATAAGCACGATCACCGCTGCGAAACCGAGAATGGCAATAACTCTATTGTTCATTGGATTTCCCTCCATATAAAATGGACTGAACTCTGCAAAAACATTTAGCGTTTGATAGATATAATACCATTGCCTTCTTGAATTGTCAACCACTGATTACACTGTATATTTTCCATTTTATCCTGAGTGCCGCTCTGCCAACGGACAATCAGTCGATTAACTTGCTCAGCCTTACCTAATCCAATCAGGAGTTGATACGTGTTCTGGGAGAGATAACTGACTCCACTTTTTACCTCTCGGAGTAGGTATGTGTCACCCATCTGGAGGGTCACCCTCGCACCGAGTCCATCACGATTTGAAGTTTTGCCGACAAGTTTAATACTCAGCCAGTGATGGACGGGCGGTGTGTCGTTTCTAAGCAGATCGGGAGTGTCGGCGGTGTTCATCACGAGGATATCGAGGTCACCATCGTTATCGTAGTCTCCAAAAATCGCGCCCCGACTGGACTTCTCGATGCGCATACCACTGCCAGATGTGTCGGAAACGTCCGCATAAGTTCCGTCCTGTTGATTGTGAAAGAGTTGGTTTTGTTGTTTGTAAGCCCCAATTTCTTCGAGTGCTTCGATGTTATCGTGGAGGTGTCCGTTGGCGAAGAAGAGGTCGAGCCAACCGTCGTTATCAAAGTCTACAAAGCCAGTCCCCCACGCCAAGGGTAAGAGCGTCGGTTCACTCAAACGGCTTTGCGCCGTAACATCCCAGAAAACGCCGTTACCGTCATTCTGGTAAAGCGTATTCGTTTCGGCTTGGTAGTGGGTAAGGACCACATCAAAATCACCGTCGTTGTCGTAATCCGCCGTGTCGATACCCATGCTACTTTCTGCGTCACCGTGTTCGTTGCGTGCGATCCCATGGCGTTCGCCGAGTTCCGTAAATGTCCCGTCGCCATTGTTTCGGTAGAGGAAGTTCGGCTCTCGGTCATTGGCAATATAAAGGTCAACCCAACCGTCGTTATTGACATCCGTCCAAATCGCACCCAACCCCCTGCCGAGTGCAGTGAGTCCGACATCGTGTGTTACGTCGGTAAAAGAGCCGTCGCCGTTGTTCTGATAAAGCACATCCGGTGCGGGTGCGAAATCTTCTGGACGGCAGTATGCCGGTATGCCGTTTTGTGAGCAGTCGGGTGCGGTTTCTAAATCGGTTAGGACATAGTTCACGACAACCAGATCCAACCAGCCATCGTTGTTATAATCGGCGAAGGCACAGCCCGTTGAGAAACACGGTTCATCAGTAATACCAGCGTCGTGTGTCACACTGTTGAAAGAACCGTCGCCGTTGTTTCGGTAGAGCACATTGTGTCCGAAGTTAGTAATAAACAGATCGCGATTGCCGTCGTTATCGTAGTCTGCGACGCAGCAACCGATACCGTATTCGGTGTTGCCGACCCCGGCTTGTTGTGTCACATCGGTAAATGTCCCGTCGCCACTGTTTCGATAGAGTTGGTTGGTAGGCTGCACGTTTGTTGTGCTTTCGGTCAGCACCGCCCCGTTGACAAAATAGAGATCAGGCATGTCGTCGTTGTCGTAATCAAAGAAAGCAGCACCACCACCCATCGTCTCA
Source organism: Candidatus Poribacteria bacterium (assembly GCA_022827625.1). Taxonomy (GTDB): domain Bacteria; phylum Poribacteria; class WGA-4E; order WGA-4E; family WGA-3G; genus WGA-3G. Next base: position 45,575 of record JAJEIE010000004.1, read on the forward strand.
GGGAGGTGTTTTGCTCCAGTCGCACCACTGAAGTGCCGGAATTGGATACCGGCTTCGTCGGTTACCCGTGTGAACTGGATCTCTGCGTATGTGAGGCTTGCCCAGAGTGCGAAAGCGACGTGAACGATGCGTTTCATATTTTTTAAATTACGGTCGGATAACCGTTCCGTCCATCCGCCGCACGGGTGCCCAACCGCCGTTAAGCGGATGTTCTGGGAACGGGAATCGTGCCGCGAGTTCCTCATTTATGTCGATGCCGAGTCCCGGTGCCTCACTTGCCCAATAGCAGCCGTCTCGAATTTCGGGGCAGCCGGGAAAGACCTCTTTGGTATTTTCACCGAAGACGTGTTGTTCCTGAATACCGAAGTTGTAACACGCTAAATCCAATGCAACGTTGGCAGCATGCCCGACTGGAGATACATCCCCAGGTCCGTGCCACGCCGTCCGCACACCAAAGAATTCACAGAAAGCGGCGAGTTTGCGCGCAGGACTGATGCCACCGATTTGCGAGATATGCACTCGGATAAAGTCGATGAGTCTGTTTTTGATAACGTTGATGTACTCGTTTGGGTTGTTGAACAGTTCCCCCATCGCGATGGGAATGCTTGTCTGTTGACGCATGAGTTGGAAGTAGTCTACGTCCTCTGGTGCAAATGGGTCTTCGAGAAAAAAGAGGTTGTAGGGTTCTAACCCTTTGGCGAGGTTGATTGCTTGAATGGGCGGAATGCGTTCATGTACATCGTGGAGGAGTTCTACCTCTTCACCGAGTTGCGTACGTAGATGGTCGAAGAGTTTGATAACAGTGTTCACATAAGGAGTAGGTTCAAAGGCATCCGAGCTCCGCCTTCCGCGCCCCGCTCCATACGTCGAATAACCGGGTATTGCCACCTGTGCGCGGACATAGCGATAACCTTGTTCCATGTAGCCACGGATGCTCTCCTCTACCTCTTCAAAAGTCCTGCCGCCTGCGTGTGCGTAGAGCGTTGCAGCCTCACGACATTTGCCGCCGAGCAGTTGATAGACCGGCATATTCGCGCGTTTGCCCATGATGTCCCATAAGGCGATATCTACACCGCTGAGTGCGTTGTTCAGGACGGGTCCGTTCCGCCAATAAGAGCTGACAAAACTGGTTTGGAAGATGTCCTCTATGTTGGCTGGATCTTTTCCAACGAGAAAGGGTTTGAGATATTCATCAACTGCTGTTGCTACGGCAAGCGGACGTTGTGTAAACGTAGCACAGCCGATGCCATATAAACCGGGTTCACTCGTTTCGATCTTAACAACGACGAGACGAATGCCATTGGGTGCTGTCAGAATTGTTTTAACGTCTGTAATTTTCAAAGTGGTACTTCTCCTGTCTTCTGTTTCTGCTTGGTTATCGGTTATCAGTCATCGGTTGTCGGTTAACTGATGACCGACAACTAATACTAAGTCTAATTGAATATTTTTCAATAGGAGTCCTGTAGCATAAACTGTTAGTTTGTGCTATCGTGGATCGTTTTAGAAACTCAGCAATGCAATACTTATTTCCTGAAATGATATAACAACCACTACGGGAGTATAGCAAATCAGGCGCGACGTGTCAAAAGAATTTGGAGTCTGTTATTTTTTTGTCAAGATGAGATTTTGGTAGGCATCAACAACGGCGAAGAAATTCGCAGGTATTACAGTCGTCGCGCTAAATTCTGTTACAATTGCGGGACCGACAATACGATTGCCAGGACGCAACATTTCGCGACGATAGAAGTCAGTGGAGAGCGATGCGTTCTCAAAGATGACGGGAGTTTGGGAGATACGCGCTTCAGAGGTGTCCGTATCGGAAACCAGGGGGGTCGGTTGAATGGGAGGTTTGTCGGTTTCGCCGATGGCTGTAAGGCGGAGGTTCACCACCTCGGCTGGGGCATCGGTGCGGGCATAACCGAACCGTTGGGCATGTGCAGCGTGGAATCTGTCAACAAGCGTCTGTACCTCTTTTCCGATGCTATGATAGGGAATATTGAGTTCGTAAGATTGCCCTGCATACCGCATATCAAGTGAGCAATTGACTTTGAGTTGATCAGGGGTGAATCCTTCCGTTTTCATCTCGGTTTCGGCGCGAATGAGGAGCGCGTCAAATCCTGCGTCTAATGCTTTAGCAAATTCTTCATTGCTGCTCTTTTCGAGCTGCCACAGCACTGTCTGTGAGTAGTCTTTGATGACATCCGCAAAGAGCATCCCGTAGGCAGAGAGGAGACCGCCGTTTGGTGGGATGAGGACTGTTCCAATGCCGAGGTTCTCAGCCATAAATGCGGCGTGTAGACCACCGGCACCGCCAAAGGAGACGAGTGTGAAGTCGCGCGTATCATACCCACGTTCCACAGAAATAACTTTGATGGCGCGTTCCATGGCGGCATTGGCGACCTTGAGAATGCCGTCGGCGGCTTGTAAAGGTGGGATACCGAGATGCGACGCAAATTTTTCAATGTATGCGCCGGGTTTATGGGTGTCAAGGGACATCGCGCCCCCCAAAAATTGTGTCGCCGCGATCCGTCCTAAGAAGAGATTCGCGTCGGTTACTGTAATGGCTTCGCCGTTGTTTCCGTAACAGATTGGACCCGGATTTGCCCCCGCACTCTCCGGTCCAACACGGAGCGCACCGCCTGTATCGACGCTTGCAATTGAGCCGCCACCGGCACCGACGGTATGGATATCGATGAGCGGGACCTTAATTGGCAATCCACTAATAGTGCTTTCCGTCGTGAGGGAGATACCGTTATTACAAAGACTCACATCCGTTGACGTACCACCCATGTCAAATGTGATAATCTGATTATATCCAGCGGTTTTAGCGATTTCAAACGCACCCAGAACACCGCCAGCGGGACCGGAGAGCACAGTGCGGATGCCTGCCGATTCACTTCTGTATGGCAAGTTTTCAGCTTGCGAGCTGCGCTGACTTCTCGTTAGCAAGTTTTCAGCTTGCGAGCTGCGCTGAAAAATCCTTCCAGAAACACTCCCACCGTTGGAGAGCATCAAACGGAACGACTTCGGAAACTGTTTTGATGCTATGAGTGTGGAGAGGTGTCGTTCCAAGGTGGGACGGATGTAAGCGTTCGCAACGGTGGTGCTGAAGCGGGCATATTCTCGATATTCCGGTAGGACTTCGTGTGAGCAGGAAACGGGTATCTCAGGTTTCCGTGATGAGAGGTATTCCGCAACAATCTGCTCGTTTTTTGGGTTGACGTAGGCGAAAAGGAAACAGATCGCAATGGCATCAAGTTCTAATGCGGCGAGTTGGGTCGCGAGTGCGTCCAACGCATCCGTTTCAATCTCAATTTGGATTTCGCCTGTGTGCAGTGTCCGTTCTGAAATACCGAAACGTCGTTCGGCAGGGACGAGTGGTGCTGGACGTTCTACGAAGAAGTCATAAAGGTTTGGGCGCGACTGTCTCCCAATCTCTAAAACGTCTTCAAAGCCTTTCGTTGTAACGAGCGCAATACGTGCACCTCTGCGTTCAAGGAGTGCATTCGTTGCAACCGTGGACCCGTGAACAATCTCCACCTCTTCAGGGTTGGTGTCGTGCTTATGTAGGATTTCACCTACGCCTTGTATCACGGCATGCGCAGGATTTTGCGGCGTGGACAGGACTTTGTGTGTGAACAGCGAATCGTTAGTGTGCATCACGATGTCGGTGAAGGTCCCGCCAGTATCAACACCGATTTTTTTTCGTTGTGTTTGCAATGATTTTCCTCGTTGTGTTTCTCCAACACCCGCTTTTACCCTTGGATCGAGTTCAGGTTAAATAAACTCAGAGGTTCTCGGTTCAAACGACTACATTTTGAGGGCTGTCTTCCAGGAAAGCGATGATGTTGTCTACCGCGCCTTCGTTGAGGAGTTCAACGCCTTCTGGAGTCATATCGGCACAGTGCGGTGTTAAGATTACCTGCTCACAGGTTAAGAGCGGATGGTCTGCAGGGAGCGGTTCTTGATCGTAAACGTCGATAGCAGCACCGCCGAGATGTCCGCTATTCAAAGCAGAGATGAGCGCATCTGTATCAACCACGCCGCCACGTGCGACATTGATGAGCAGTGCTCCTTGTTTCATTGCGGCGAGTTCGCTTTTGCCGATAAGATGCCGACTCTCTTCTGTTAGCCTGACGTGCAGGCTAACGACATCGGCGGTCTGGAGCAATTCGTCCAGAGAGACAAACTGGACGCCTAATTCTGCTGCGCGTGCTGCTGAGGGGTGGTACGTCCACGCGATAACGTTCATCCCGATGGCTCGTCCGAGACGCGCCATCTCAGCACCGATGTGTCCAGTGCCAATAATCCCTAAGGTTTTCCCTTGAAGGTAGACGTTATCCATACGGGGCCATCCGCCGGTTTTCATGGAGGCTGTCAGGAATGCTGCCCGTTTGGCAAGCCCAAACATCAGTCCGAACCCGTGTTCTGCGACAACGGGAGCCGTCCGTCCGGGTTGATTGCAAACCGTAATTCCGAGTTTCTTCGCTGCATCAAGCCCAATCATATCCGTTCCAATCGAACAGAGCGAAATGAGTTTAAGTGTCGGAAGTTGCTGCAACAGTTCATCGGGCCACTTGACGAGTCCGCGCGAATTGATGAGGATGTCGGCATCCTCGGCGCGGCGGAGTTGTTCTTCGTGGGTTTCGGGGCGATCGGTGTAGAGAACGACATCGCCATAAGGCTTCAAGCGTTCCAGGTGCGGTGAGCCTTGGATTTGCGGGGGTGAATCACCGGGGACAACGATTCTGAGTCTGTTCACAATTTGTTCCTTTGTAGTTAAAAACATTCCCAGTACAGCGAAACAATCTCTTCAGCGGTAGCCTGTCGCGGGTTGTTAGCCGGACTCCCACTTGCGATGGCGTCGACTGCCATCTGTTCGACGACAGCCTCAAATTTTTCTTTTTCGATACCGATTTCACCGAGTCGCGGCATCTGGATGTCGGTGACGAGCCGTTCAACAGCGGAGATTGCTGCGTCTGCTTGGTGCATCGGCGATAATCCATCAATCGGTTCACCCATGGCGCGCGCAATATCGGCAAAACGGGCGGGAGCACCGACGACGCTGAACGCCATCACGTCGCGCAATAACACGGAATTTGAGAGTCCATGATGGATGTGGAAATACGCGCCGATCGGACGGGACATCCCGTGGACTAAAGCTACAGATGAATTGCTGAACGCCATGCCTGCGATAGACGCACCGATCATCATATCCGTACGCGCAGGGACATTTTCACCATCTGCCCACGCTTGTCGAAGCGAACCTGAAATCATCTCAACTGCTTTCAGGGACAGGGCATCGGTTATCGGTTGGGCGCGTTTGGAGATGTAAGCCTCTATTGCGTGCGTCAGGGCATCAACACCGACTGCGGCGGTCAGATGGGGTGGGGTTGTCAGGGATAGCAACGGATCCACGAGGGCAACGGACGCGAGGAGGCATGGACTGCTGAGCATCATCTTAACGTTCCGTTCGGTGTCGGTAATGACGGTGACTTTAGAGACTTCACTTCCCGTCCCACCTGTCGTCGGTATCGCGATGAGCGGTGCTCCCGGATTCGGAATCTTGTCCACACCCATGTAATCGGCGAAATCGCCATCGTTTGTGAGTTTCATAGCGATGCCTTTTCCGCAGTCGATGGCACTTCCACCACCGATACTCACGATTACATCACAGTTTTCGTCAATGTATTGCTTTAGTCCCTCCTGCACATTCTGTAGGGTTGGATCGGGTGTGACATCAGAGAAACATGAGGACGCTATCCCCGCGTCGCGCAGATTCTGGGCGATCGTGTCAGCGTATCCGATTTTGGCGATACCCGGATCGGTCACGATGAGTGCATTTGTTGCACCGAGGCGTTTCGCTTGTTCACCAACGTTCTCAGACGCGCCCGCACCTGTGATTATTGTGGGTGGGAGTGTTAGTGTTGTAGGCAATTTTTGGTTTCCTATGAAGATGTACTGTTCAGTTGTCTGTAGAGTGGATTAAAGGCAGATCACTAATCTGAGTCTGTGAAGAGAGTCCGGGAGGAAATTCTTCTCCGTGTTCCAAGAGCGACTCAACAAGCAGATCGACAGCATCTTGCAAATTCTTTAAAGCCTCTTTTTGTGTATATCCCCAACTTGAACCCCCTTGGGACACCAACGCGGGAATATAAGCCCGCCACACAGGGTCCTTAATTCGCTCGTCAAGCCACTCGTCCTCTTCTATGATAACTTCAAATGTATACGTTTTCATCTGTTCCTCCTTAGTGATTACCCGTGCCGTTCAAGAATTCTTCAATGTTCTTACCAATGGTTGGCGACGGAAGTGCCTCATTATCGCGATGGAAGATTTCTATCCACTCGTCAACAATCTCGCATAATTGTTGATACACTTCAACTTCATCAGTCCCGTGGCAGCAGGGACCAATGATTCCGGGGCAATATCCTATAAAGCATTCGTCCTCGTCCGACCACTCAACAATCTTAATGTACTTTATACTTTCATTCATTTTTGAGACTCCTCAATTCCTTTTTTGATTAACTTTTCTTGAAAGGGCTTAGCATCATCGCCAAGTTTTCCAGAAATCGTAACCCTTGATCCTTTCGGATGTTTGAAATTCCGATGGCTACCTTTCCCACCTATGTTGATGAAACCGGCTTTTCTTAGATCCGCGATGAGTTGTCGTATTTTTCTTGGCATAGCGTATCATAAAGATGATCGGATGTCCAGTTTTTGAAAGGATTATATGAGCGCAAATCAAGGCGCGTCTAATCTGCCAGTCAATTTTGCCCAATCTCTGACTGCAAGACAATCTAATGGACTCAGATCATTACGTTTAGCGATTTCTTGGGCGGGTTTGGAGTTCATGAAGTAATCGTCTAATATATATCCCACTCGACCTATATCTAACCGGTCGGCATCCCAGCAGGCTGCGATCGTAATATCGTCCGTCGTCCGTTTATCCGTATGCCATTCACAGGCATAGTAGAATTTGTCAAAATCGTTCGGAGAAATATTGATGAGTTCGCTCCTGATTTGCGCAGCATACTCAGCACCTCTACGTCCATGCCCGGGGTCGATGCTATCATTCCAGCGCATGCAGTCATGGAACACTGCGAACAGCTGCACGATTGTTTTGTTAGCCCCTGTTTTCTCTGCAACATAGAGACCATTCCTCTCAACGCGTACCCAATGGTCAGGACCGTGTATAGAGTAATATTCAACTGAGGTGTCGTTTAGTACTCGGGACCAAATTGCTTCTAAATTTACCATGCCTTATCTCAACAAGAATCGGGTCTTAGTGCCGGAAATGGCGCACGCTTGTCAACACCATCGCTATGCCGTAAGCGTCGGCAGTTTCAATCACAGGTTCATCGTTGACCGAGCCACCGGGTTGGATAATGGCACTGATCCCTGCTTCGCCTGCAATCTCAACGCCGTCTGGGAATGGGAAGTAGGCATCCGAGGCTAACACCGCTCCCTTCGCCTTTTCACCGGCTTTTCGGGCAGCGATAATGGTGGAATCCACACGACTCATCTGCCCAGCACCGATACCGACGCTTTGTGTGTCCTGCGCAAGTAGGATGCAGTTGGACTTGACGTGTTTACACGCCTTCCACGCGAAAAGTAGAGATTTTATCTCTGCGTCCGTTGGTGCGCGCTGCGTGACGACCTTTAAGGCGTCGGGACTCAACTCGTGAACGTCCGGGTCTTGGACCAATATACCCCCTGTGACATTGCGAATTTGTAAGACGGGTTCCGAGGCGGAAAGCGGTCCTGTTTCCAGAATCGGACGGCGTTTGACACGAGACAAGGCGCGCAATGCCTTATCCGTATAGCTCGGTGCGATGATTGCGTCGATTTTCACGCCAGCATTCGCGGCTTCTCGGATCGTGTTCGCGGTCTGAATTGTCACTTTGCGGTTTAACCCAACAATCGAACCGAAAGCAGAGGTTCGGTCGCATTCTAAAGCTTGCGTGAAGGCATTTTGCAGGTTATCAGCCGTCGCGAGTCCGCACGGATTATTGTGTTTAATGATGGCACATGTGGGTTGCGCGAAGTCCTTGACGATTTCCAAAGCAGCTTCCAAATCGAGGATGTTGTTAAAGGAGAGCGGTTGTCCACTGAGTTGGTTTGCCCACGCAGCGCACGCCCCTGGATCGGTTTCAGTTTTGTAGAAAGCGGCGCGTTGGTGTGGATTTTCACCGTAACGGAGTGTTCGTTCTTTCTTAAAACGGAGCGTCAAGTCAGGAGCGAATTCGTCTGGTTCCGAATCTACGTTAGCGAGATAGGTGGAAATTGCGGCATCATATTGGGCGGTATGCGTGAACGCTGCTTTTGCCAATTCAAATCGTCGCTCTTCCGAAAGGTAACCGTCGTTGGCATCTAAGTCATCAATAATTTGTGTGTATTGGTTCACAGCCGTAACGACAGCGGTGTATCGGTAATTTTTCGCTGCAGCGCGAATCATTGTTGGACCGCCGATGTCGATATTCTCAATCGCTTCGGGAAGCGTTACGTCCGGTTTAGCGACGGTTGTTTCAAATGGATAAAGATTACAGATCACCATGTCAATGGGATTTATGCCGTGTGCTTCCGTTTGGGCACTGTGCTCCGTATTCTCCCATTCGGCGAGGAGACCACCGTGAATTTTGGGGTGCAAGGTTTTAACCCGTCCGTCGAGCATTTCAGGGAAGCCGGTGTAGTCAGAGACATCAAGGATGTCGATTCCGGCATCTCGGAGGTGCTGAGCCGTGCCACCGGTAGAGAGGATTTCTACGCCACGCTCGACGAGGGCGGTTGCTATTTCCAAGAGGTCGGTTTTGTCGTAGACGCTAATAAGCGCGCGTTCTATTTTTTTCATTTTCGCTTTCAGCTTTCGGTTATCAGTTAAAGAGGTTTGACTTACCAAGCTGCCTTTTAACCAGCAGCCCTAAGTAACATATCGGGGGAATCCAAACCCGTCATTGGCGACGTGGCTTCGCGCTGGGATTTGCGAACGGTTCGGTATAAACAGGTCCGATTCTGAGGTGTTCTCAATGACGGTACCGTCTCCAATCCGAACTTCGTCGGCGATATGGATTTTCCCTGGGTGTTCTGATGCCCCGCGGATAGTCCCGATAACGACTGACGAACCGATCCGACACCGTTTCTCAATTTCAACAAACCCATAGATTTCGGTATTCGTACCAACAGTGGAGTAATCAGCGATCTGCACAGGACCGAGTAGACTCGTGTCCGTACCGATTTCAACAAAATCCCCGATGACGGGGTGGCGTTGTTTAACTTTAACGCTCAAGCCGCCGAGCGTACAAGGGTAGATAACGCATCCGGAGCCTATGATGCCTGTTTGTCCAGTGGTTACACCGCGATGCGGGTGTTCTAAGAAGTTGGCGTCGCCTATCTGTGTTTCTGGATGCAGGTCGGCTTGATAGTAGCGTCCGGCGAGTTCCGAAATGGCGCGCGGCAGTAGAGGAACGGGGACTCTCTGGATTTCTGGACTTTCGTCAAGCGGCGCGCTTTGCGTCAGTGCGTGCGCGACATCGTGGTAGAAAAGTATTCGCCAACCGGGGTAGGTGCTCCCGACCAATTGGAGTTGGTAGTCTAAAACGGAGGCGAGGTTCACAGTACCGAGGAAATCCTGATACGGTTCAAAAGTCCGTTCCTGAATTGCCTCGTCAATTTGGGAGCGGAAATCTAAGGCGGCGATTTTTTCGCGAGAGATGCCGGTGTGGAGGAGATACGCGTCCCAAACGGCGGGATCTTTGAGGGAAGCGAAACGGTTCCAGAGTGCCCGACTTTTAAAGCGTGGTAATTCCCAGAGGAGTGAGAAGGCGGTTTCCAGGGCGGCACCGAGGTGTGTTTCGTCCGTAACGGCTAAAAAAGACTGTGCGACCATAGCATACAACTGGTCCGCGACCTCTTCAATCGCGTCTGAAAGGTTTTGGTTCTGATGGTGAAGGTGCGGGGCGTTGTGTGACCCTGGTGCGACGCATTCTAAGAGGTTGCCAAGCACGGTTTCGAGGGTATCCCGATTGACGAATCCGCGTCCAGAACGTTGTGCCAAGCCTTCACGGCTTGTGCGATCGATACGAAGGACGCTCAGTTCGGCTCTGCTATAGATAGGACGAAGCCGTTCCAAGGTTTCAGTCAGCAGGGGCTTCTTTCGTTCTTCATACGAGGCATCAAAAAGCGTCGTTTCAGTTTTTTTAATTTTCCTTGCGGTCCGTTCAGGTAGGTTTTGCATGTGACGTGCCTTCCCGTAGATCCGCCTGCGTGTTTTTGCTTGGGGTTTTTGCTTGGGCGTTTCTGCGGATTTCTGCGTATTGTTGCAGGCTACAGGTTACCGTTAAAAACTTCTTGTGCAGCAGCGATGCCTGCCCCCAGTGGAATGTCGTATCCGATCTCTACTAAGCCTCGCTCGAATGCAGAGATGGCGACGATCACATCGTTTTCGTTCACCCAACCGAGGTGTGCGATCCGGACGATTTTCCCGCTGAGTTGACTCTGACCGCCAGCGTAAGTAATACCGTATGTGTCTCGCATCAGATTGATGAACGCCTTTCCGTCAATTTCTTCCGGCAATCGGATGGAGGTTAAGGTATTCGCCGGAGATGCTGCGAACAGCGGTAGCCCTAATGCCTTCATCGCGCTTCGCGTCGCAAGTGCCAGACGCTTGTGACGGGCGATGGTATTGCGGATACCTTCTTTACGGATACGATTCAAGGCACATTGAAGTGCAGTCAGCAGTGTCACTGCCGGTGTATAGGGGACAGAACCTTCCAACCCGCTCTCGTACGCCTTGCGGTAGTCTAAGTAATACTTCGGGAGATTAGAACGTTCAACAGCATCCCATGCGCGTTGATTGAGTGCAGCAAATGCGAGACCCGGTGGTGTCATCAAGCCTTTCTGTGAGCAGGAGACAACGACATCCACACCCCAGGTGTCCATCTGTAGGTCGTCTGCACCGAGTGCGCTGACAGCATCAACAACTAAAAGGGTTGGACGAATTCGGGTTAGATTTGCGAGTGCTTCAATGTCGTGCAAAGCACCCGTTGATGTCTCGCAGAGCGTTGCAAAAACGGTTCTTACATCGGCGTGTTCTGTTAAGAGTCCTTCTACTGTCTGTGGATCAACAGAATTTCCCCAGCTGACATCAATGGGAATAACTTCAATGCCATAAGCGTTACAGATTTCACCCCACCGTTCCCCGAATTTACCGCTCCGAATTACGATTGCCTTATCGTTACGGGACAAAAGATTGGCGACTGCGCCTTCCATGGCACCTGTGCCGGATGATGTTAAGAATAAGACATCGTTTTCGGTCTGGAAGACGTGTTTGAGTTTTTCGAGTACGTCTTTGATTAAAGCGACGGTGGCACTGCTGCGGTGATAGTCAATCGGTTGTGCCATCGCTAAGAGTGCTTCGGGGGGAATTGGCGTGGGACCCGGTGTAAAAAGTAAATCTTTTTTCATATTTTTAACGATTAAATCTGAGCTGCTGCGTCCGTTGTCCTTGCAGTTTTCCAATTGTTAAAAAACTTTTCATAACCTAAAGATGGATTTTCATCAATTTTAGATCGGTGTCGATCCTGACATACATGATGAAAAAACAGGTTAAGCAGTATTGACAGCGACAACTGTTTTACCTTCAACGTTAACCACGACCCATTCTTGGTCGAGAAGTTCACAAAGATTTATGACTGCAGCGCGCTGCGATGTGCTGTCCATCGGTACTTCGATGGTGAGTGTGGCGAATTCTTCTTTTTGGATTTCACCTTCTTTATCGAATTTCATGGGTGTAATCTGAATCTTTTTCAATTTTGCGTCCATATTTTTCCTTTTTGTATTAGTTCTCGGCTGTCGGCTTTCAGCCATCAGTAAAGAGAACTCTGGTTGATCGGAAACCTCTTACTGACAGCCGACAACTGACGGCTGACAGCCATTTAAATTATACATCGTCCATGAACGACGCGATATCAATACATTCTCCGTTGCGACGGGAAGATTCCCAACCGGCTAAAATCGGGGCTAAAGAGAAAAGCCCATCGTGGTAATCACTCAGTAGGAGACTTGCATCTCCAGACTGGATGGCGCGGATAAAGGTTTTGTCCTGTTCCAGCCACGGGTCGAATGCATCGGCTTCATAATGTACTTCCCGATTTACGAGGATCCTGTCGTATCCGTGAATTTCGAGACATCCGCCTTCATAGAAAATAGTGAATCGCGGTTCATCTCTCGGACCCGGACCCGCTGAGACAAAACTCAAGGTCATCGTAGCACCGTTCTCAAGGCAGTAGTTAAAACTGCTGGACAGTGCGTTGGCGTAATCTGGATGGGTATAATAAAATGCTTGGGATTTGACGACGTTCAATCCAGTCATAAAACGGGTATAGTCGGTTGCGTGAACCCCCCAATCCAAAGCGCGTCCACCGGATTTATCCATCTCTTCCCACCATGTTTTCGGTCCGCCCTCTGTTGAAGGTGGTAAACCCCCAAAACTCTGAAATCGGACGTGTACAATCTGCTTGTCAGTCAAGTATCGGCGGGCTTCTTGAAAGATCGGACGATACCGTTCGCGGAATCCGACGGTGCTGAGGACTCCTGCTTGCTGAATGGCATCGTTAATTCGGTGAGCAACCGCCATCGTGATGGCTTGTGGCTTTTCACTAAAAATATGGATGCCTTTTTCTGCAGCAGTTACTTCAACATCGGTTCGCACGTACGCCGGTACGATAGAGTATAGCACGTCAATCGCTTCAGTGTCAAGCATTTCGTGGGCATCTTGGTAGACACTGGGAATCTTGAACTGCGTTGCTGTTTCCTGTGCCGTTTGCGGGTTGCTATCGCATGCAGCGACAATATCCACGGCATTCGTTTGCAATAGGTTTGGGATTCGGGTACGGTTCGCGAAGTTACCACATCCGTAGAAGGCGACGCGAACGCGCGGTGCTGTTGGCACGGTAAATATTCTCCAAATGCGTAGTCGTAATTTTTAAGTCTCTCGCCACGGTGGAACGGTCCACGTGTTGAACCACTCCCATTTCCAGATGACCCGTTTCTCTGGCATTTCTACTTCGTATTCTACACCTGCGGTGAAGGGGAGCAGATGTGTTCTATCTCCAACTATTTCACGGATTGCTTCAATGAACGCCATTTCATCGGTGACGTTTGGGGGCCAATGTCCAGCGGGTATCGGATCGGATTTCCGATCGGTTCGGTAATGCGTCGGTATCATAAAACGGGGTTGGGTTAGTTCAAGGAGTTCTATAAGTCGAGGCGCGAGTCCCTCACCGATACCGAGTTTCATGTGAATTAAGAAATCTACCTTACCTCGAAGATTCGCCAGTGCAGGGTAGGGTTCGTGCAAGTCCCCAGTGTGTAGGATGGAGACATTTTTTGCTGTGTGTGTTATGAGATAGCCGTTTGTCGGGATGTCTGGGGTTTGGTTTTCACCGCTTTCGATTGTTTCGACCTGAATATTTCCAAGATTGAATGTGTCTGAACCTTGAAATGCGCGCGATCTTCCCTGTTTTTCGTTGAGATGTTTCGGGTAGAGGACCGCGACCCTATCGGCGGGAATATGCTTGGTAATCGGTAGGTCTCGCGCAAATGCAGCATCTCCGTATTTTTCAGCGATCGGTGCTGCGGGCGTGATGCAACCGGAATTGACGAATAATTTTTTGAAGTGCTTACCGCAACACAACTGCCGTAAAGTTTCGGGATGACAGTGGTCGAAGTGTTCGTGGGAGATAAAGATATAGTCGTATATCGGTTCAGCGTTAGTTAAGTTTTCGTTGAATAGATATGGGTCAAACGCAATATTGATATCTCCGAAGCGGACATCAAACGCCCCACATCCCCACCATCTCAAAAATACGTTGTCCATGACGAGAAGCCTTTCTGTTTTAAGGACTCAATACGGTTGATTAACTTTTAATTCTGGAATCATGCGGAAGTGTCGTGTGTTTCTTGTATAGAGTGTCAGATTATGTTCCATAGCCGTTGCGGCAATAAGGGCATCTGGCAAAATGAGACCGTGACTGAGGTAAAACGATTCCATCAGTTGAAAGGCAACTTGTGAAACACTGGCTGTAACTGGTAAGAGTTTGCATCTTTGAAAGAATCTCTGTAGTTTCCTCATTTCAGTTTTGTTGCGACAACCGGCAATTAATTCCATAGCCGAAACAATGCTAATCTGTATTTCTGTTTTTTGTTGTTCTTCCAGAAACGCAACAGCACCCACGATGCCATTCATAGCATCAATAAGGATGTTGGAATTGATCACTCCGTCCGCGTGAGGCGTTGCTGCCACTTCTTTCTCTCCTTGCGTAGCCACGCGACACTATCACGCATATCTCCCCTATCTGCCCACATCCCGAAGCAGGGTAAGTTAGCAAAATCTTCGGATTCGTCGGAATCTGTGTGTTGATTGTCACCTCCATTAACGGAGGTCAGATCTATAAATTCTATTTGTACGCGAACTTCAGTCCCCTCGGGTAAGGAGAGAGGTTTAGATAACACAATGTGCCCATTGTTTACCTTACCGTCCTCTATTATTAAAACCATTTTTTTCTCCTATTTTCAGTTTGCGTCAACGCTCTGATGGCAGAATCGTGGTTATTTCAGTAACCACATTTTCCGAACAGTGTGGGTATCGCCCGCTCGGAACTCGTAGAAATAGATACCGCTGGCGATGGTTTCTCCGTCTCGGTTTTTCCCGTCCCAATAAAGCACTCTTTCGCCATGAGATTGATGTCCGAGGTTAAATGCCCGGATTAGGACCCCGTTTTGTGCGTAGATCGAGATCGAGACATCAGCCGACTCGGAAAGTCGATAGGGTATCCATGTTTCTGGGTTAAACGGATTCGGATAGTTCTGAAAGACCTCGGCAGCTTTGATTTTTCCCCATGTGATGGATCGTTTTCCATGTGGTTCAACGGCAACTATTACATTTTCCGCCTCAATAAAAGTATAGACATTGCCATCAAAATAGAGGTCGTAAGTCTCGACGATTCCAGAGGGCCATGTCAAAGTAATAGAGCCGCTCTGATGGTCACGGGGCAGACCAAATTCGAGTTCAGGGCTGTCACTACCCAAAAATCCCGTGCCGCAGATTAACTCTTGCGTCTGAATATGGTTGCCTGTTGCCACTGTCACGCGTGTACCGACGCCATCGCGATTGCTTTCTGTGCCGCGGAGCCGAATTTTGATGCTTCGGTTGCCAGCGTTGACATCGTTCTGGAGGAGGGTGTTGCTGGTGTTGTTGACGATGTAGACATCGATGTCGCCATCGTTATCAAAATCGCCAGTAGTCGCGCCGCGCCCAACGGCATCGACAGTAACGTTAAGTGCATCGGCACGGTCAACGAAGTTTCCGTTCTGGTTGTGATAGAGACGGTTACGATTGGTTTTCTGGGAATTATCAACATCACCGTTGACGACGTAAAGATCACGCCAACCATCGTTGTCATAGTCAATGAAGCTGGCGTACCATCCGACGCCTTCGTTTGCGACACCGACGGCTTCAGCGACATTGGTGAAAGTACCGTCACCGTTATTGCGCCAGAGGAGATCGGCATCATAATTCGTGATAAAGAAATCCAGGTCTGTGTCGTTATCGTAGTCCCCGACACAGAGCCCCATTGCGCCTGTCGGTTTTCCGTTAACTTCCGTCACGATACCGGATTGCTCTGAGACATCTTCAAAAGTGCCATCGCCTCGGTTGCGGTAGAGTTTATCGGGTCCGTGATCGTTCGCAACGAAGAGGTCTGCCCAAGTATCGCCATCATAGTCAAAAAAGATTGATCCCCAAGCGATGCCATCATCACCAACACCGGCTATACCAGTGGTTTCTTCAAAGGTGCCATCGCCTCGGTTGCGATAGAGGACGTTGGTTTTTGGCGCGGGATTTGGGTTTAGGAGGGACGGGGCTCGCCCCCAATTCGCGATGTAGATGTCGAGCCAACCGTCGTGGTCATAGTCAGCGATGGCGGGATTGGTGCCGTGTTTTTCGTCAGCAACGCCAGCTGCCTGTGTCACGTTTGTGAAGGTGCCATCGCCGTTGTTCTCAAAGAGGTAATTTGGACCGGCGCAGGTTACGTAGAGATCGCTCCAACCGTCGTTGTTGTAGTCAAACCAGACGCATCCACGTCCCCTCGGTGTATCAGCGACCCCTGCTTTTGTTGCGACATCTGTGAAAGTGCCGTCGCTGTTATTATGATAAAGCGCGTTCGGTAGACCGCCATCACCGACAACAAAAATATCGAGATGGCAGCCGTCGTTGTCGTAGTCAGTGGCGGCAGTACCGGGACCCAGCCAAGCCCCGGATGCTGCGTCAATAGGAATGTCACGTTGATGGACGTTTGCAGTGAGACTGACATCTGTGAAGGTAGATGCTGCTAAAGTAGAGACACTGAAGAGTGTCAAAAAAACAATTAAACGATACTGCATAGCTGTTGTCCATTTCTAATACTGGGTTTTTACTGCTGCCCAGGTTGTTGTGGCTTTGCCGCCGGGTTCAACAGGGAAAGGGTTCAGGTTGTCTCTGAAATATTCGTATTCAACTTCTAAGCTTCCAGCACCTGCAGCAACACCGGCGTAGACGCCGAGCCATACAGGCGGTGTGAGGTCAAATTCGGTCACACCAATCTCAATCCAATCCTCGTTTTCCTTGGTTTTATACCAAGCACTGTATTCATCACCATCTCTGGCGAGACGGAGGAAGAGTTCGGTTTCTCCGAATTCAGGCGTGAATCCGGCGTTTCCAGTGAGACCACCGCCACCTTCATTCTGTTTCGTCTGATACTGGATCTGCCCTTTCGCTGCTGCATCTCGGGACCAGAATTTGATGGTTACCCAGTTATCGTCCGCTGGGCTTTTCACGACGAGTCCGTTAACGCCGGAAGAGGTGTCCCATCTGGCGAAGAAGTGGGTCTCGACATCGAATATATCTGTGTCGGTCTCCTGATAGAGGAAATGCGACATATCATTTGCCCAGAGATTTCGATTGGGTTCGCTGTCGATATAAAGGAAGTCCTCACGGGTTTCGCCGACATCCCATTTCGGGGGTTCGTTTTGCCATTCCCAGTTCGGATTCTGCAGTTCGCCCTTCTCAAACGGGTCGCCGAACGAATCTTGTGCAACTGCGGTGCCTCCGAAAAGGAGCATGAGCACGCATACACTGGCACTATACTTGATAATTTCTCTAAAGTTTAGCATTAATAGTCGAGTTTGCATAAGTCTCTCTATACCTCCTACGTTCAATTTTAAAACAAATTGTTAGG
Source organism: Candidatus Poribacteria bacterium (assembly GCA_022827625.1). Lineage (GTDB taxonomy): Bacteria > Poribacteria > WGA-4E > WGA-4E > WGA-3G > WGA-3G. Next base: position 62,846 of record JAJEIE010000004.1, read on the forward strand.
GTTGTCAAGATGAATCAAATTCTGCGCGAGGGTTAATCTCGCTTGATCCCGACGACGACGTTCTCAGACGATACGTCTTCGGGTATGACGACGAAAATCTTTCCAGATTCGGAACCGTCGCTCTGTTTTTCCAGATACGCTGTTATTTCGTTTTCATCAAGAAGGACTGCCCCGTCGGTAATGGATTCGGGCAGCGGTGTGCGTTGGGATCCGAACTTTCGGATCCATTTGAAAATAGTACTCGGTGCGACCGAAAACATCCGAGCGATCGTGCTGATAGAGACCCCACGGCAGTATAGGAAAACCGCCAAGGCTCTCTGCCACGGGGGTCTCCCGCGGGTCGTCAGACGGGTAAATTGAAAACCGCAGTCTTTACATTTATAGCGTTGGCTTCCTCTGGCTTTTCCATTTTTGACAGCGTTTTCCCGTTTACAGCGTGGGCAGTTCATCGCGGTGTGTTTCTCCTTATGATAAAATATGGTAGGAAAAAGTATAGCATAAAAATTCCTGCTATGCAATATGTTCCATTCGTTTTCACAGGATTGAGTTTGTACTTTGTGTTTTTAAGGGGATTCCGTAAAATTTTCCTTGTTATTTTTTCTGGCATTGTATATTATATCTTTTGTGTAGAATTCATACATTCATATTACAAGCGAAAAACGGAATTTTAAAAAGACAGGTTGTCAGGCTCGATCAGGACTTGAATAGGAAGCATACTGTGCTTGCGGCGCGTCCAGCGCATAAAGGAGTACACGATTATGGCAGGGAAACTAAAAGTTGCAGCAGTTGGGTGTGGGGGCATCGGGCGTCTGCATCAACTCGGTTATCTGCAGCATCCAGGTGCAGAATTGGTGGCAGTCTGTGATATAGATGTCGCTAAAGCCCAAGCCCGTGCCGAAGAACTCGGTGTTGCTAAGTGGTACCCCTCCATCAAAGAGATGCTCGCGCATGAGGAGTGCGATTTGGTAGATGTTGTAACGGCTGACTATCTGCACTTTGAGCCGGTGATGGAGTGTCTTGAAGCGGGCAAACATGTTATCTCTGAGAAACCGCTATCGCTTTACATCAACGAGGCGGAACAGATGGTGGCAAAAGCGGAGGAGAGGGGAGTCTACCTCGCTATTGATTACAACCGACGGTTCGCACCCGGATACGTCCAAGCGCGGAAATGGTTTGACGCTGGGGAGATTGGACAGACTTACTACTTAGACATGAAATTATCTCAGGGGGGTCCGGCTTCAACGTGGAAGGGTGAATATTATCTACTCTATGAATTGCAGACGCATGCAATTGACCTACTGCGATGGTTTGGCGGGGAGATTGTGGCTGTCTGTGCACAAATGGCAAAACCTCGGCAGCATGAGGCACGCGAAGGTGAGGATGCATGCTATACGAGCATGGCTATCTCTTTTCGTTATGAAACAGAAGTCGTTGCGACATTGATGGCAAGTTGGGATAGCGACTTCATCCACCCGATTGAACATCTTGAAATCTGCGGCTCCGATGGCGAAATCGTTGTTGATAATGTCCTCACACGTGCGACCTTGATGAGACGCAATAATCAGGTGGTTGAAGAATATCGTCCTTCCATTTTTAGAGATGAGCAGCTTGCCTTTAATGGGACATTTGCCCTGAGAATGGCGGCACTCGTTGACGATTTACTTGCTGACCAGCCACCGGCACCAACCGGTAAAGACGGCTTACAAGCCCTACGAATTACCGAAGCGATTGTGGAATCATGGAAGGAAAAACGTGAGGTAGCGGTTAAGATTGATTCATAGGACGGTAAACTATTTTGCACACAAGCCGTTTCTATATGCAAGGAGGAGAGAGATTATGAAATACCGTTTGTCTGTTTTGAGGGGGATTCTTCGGTCATTACCTGCGGATTCTTCGTATTCAACTGTGCGTGCTTGTGTTGCGTCTCTTATTTTTGTGCTTCTGGCGGTGAGTTGCGGTCCGCCCCCTCAAGGGCAATACCATGTTCCTGAATCGGCAATCGCAGCTGCGGAACGGAATGTGCCGGAGCGAGCAAAGCAGAGCGAAGGGGTCAGTTTGCCTGAGAGTGCTATGGTCCGTTTGCAGGAACAACCTTACCTGAGAAATGCGTTCAAAAACGCTTTCAGCCAACCTACACCTACCAGTAGAACCGGGCTTGACGATTTTTATGCAAGAACACGAGGAAAGGTGCAGCACGTCGCTATTATCTCCGGAGGATCATTTGATGTCCTCAAGGCATTTATTGCCAAGGGTTGGGCTCCGATTGTAATGATTCAGTTTCAAGGACGGACTCCAGAAATCTTGCCCGTGTCCGACTATAACGACCAACTGAGTGAAGTATACCTCCAGAATCCTACCAATTTCGCCAAGCGCCGCCTGAGTTACCAAGAGTTTGAGAAGGCTTGGAGCAAGAACTCACGGAACAAGTGTGTTTTAATCACACCACAGGCACTCAACGAAGTAACTGTTCAGAATGTACTCGGAAAATATTTACCTGCTAAAGCGTTCCAAGAGGTTAGTATCAGAAGACGCTAATGCTGCACTTCACCCCGTTAACAGAACGAGAGACTGAATTGTGAAAGCACTTCCATTCACGGCTGTTAAGATCAGCGACCGGTTTTGGGCACCCCGACAGAAGACGAATGCCGAAGCGACGATTCCTCACGAATTGGCGCAGTGTCGACAAACGGGTAGAATTGATAACTTCGCGAAGGCGGCTGGCTTGATGTCTGGAGCGTTTGAGGGTATTTTTTTCAACGATTCCGATGTCTATAAGTGGGTAGAAGCGGCATCGTACACCCTTGCGACGCATCCGAATCCAGCGTGGGAAGCGGAGTTGGATGAAGTCATCGCGAAGATCGCTGCGAGCCAACAACCTGATGGCTATCTGAATACCTATTTCACATTGGTTGAGCCGACGAAGCGATGGCAGAATCTCGGCATCATGCACGAATTGTATTGCGCCGGACATCTCTTTGAGGCAGCAGTTGTGCATTACCAAGCGACCGGAAAGCGGACGTTATTGGACGTTGCCTGCCGGTTTGCTGATCTGATTGACAGTATCTTTGGACCCGGCAAACGGGATGGGTTGCCCGGACACGAGGGAATTGAGCTCGCTCTTGTAAAATTGGCGAACGTCACAGGTGAGACGCGCTACGCTGCACTCGCCGAATATTTTGTCACTCGACGTGGACATTCCCCATCGATTTTTGAGAAGGAATTAGAGAATCCTGACATTCCCGGTGGGCTTGACGCGTATCGACACCACTTCACGCGGGACGGGAAATTTGAGGGACACTATGCCCAGGCACATCTCCCGATACAGCAGCAGACGGAGTGTGTCGGACACGCCGTACGTGCGATGTATCTCTACAGTGCCGCTGCTGACATCGCTTATGAGACCGGTGATACCGCAATCATTAATGCCTTGGAGGCACTTTGGCGGAATGTAACGGAGAAGCGTCTATATGTTACGGGGGGTGTAGGACCTTCTGGGCATAATGAAGGCTTCACAAACGATTATGAATTGCCGAACTTCTCGGCGTATGCTGAAACTTGTGCTTCGATCGGACTGATATTTTGGGCACATCGGATGTTCTTATTGCGCGGCGAGTCGCACTTTGTAGATGTCTTGGAGACAGCACTCTATAACGGGGCACTCTCTGGGATTTCGTTGAATGGGACGGGCTTCTTTTATCAGAATCCGTTGGCGAGTTACGGCGACCGATCCCGGCATGCGTGGTTTGGCTGCGCGTGTTGCCCTCCAAATATTGCGCGACTCCTGGCATCTATCGGACAATACATCTACGCTGAATCGGATGAAGGTGTATGGGTGAACCTCTACGTCGGCGGCACGGCTGCGGCGACTGTCGCTGGCGGTGTCTCGGTGCAATTGACCCAAGAGACTGATTATCCGTGGGCAGGGGATATAACGCTGACAATCGATCCGGAAGCACCTGTCTCCTTTGCGTTAAATTTGCGGGTCCCGAGTTGGTGTACGCAATTTGAAGCACGCGTCAACGGTAGACGCTACAAACCTGAAGCAAACACCGAGGGGTATCTCTCAATTACGCGGGAGTGGCACGCTGATGACAGCGTTGAACTTCAGTTCGATATGCCTATTGCCCGTGTTTATGCGCATCCGCTCGTGCGGGAAAATGTTGGACGCTTTGCTTTACGCCGCGGTCCGATTGTCTACTGTTTTGAGGATATTGACAATCCGGGTGGTGTTTTTCAGACGTTGGCACTCTCCGGTGATGTTGCGTTGGAAACGACGTTTAATGCGGAACTGCTGGGCGGCGTGACACTGATTCGTGGTATGGGGACGGTGTTGGAGGCTGCTGAGTGGGAAAACAATCTCTATCTGAACGCAGAGCCAAAAATGAAGCAACTGGAAGTTACAGCGATTCCGTATTATGCATGGTGTAACCGCGGCACGAGTCAGATGTCGGTGTGGATTTTGTAGATCCTCTTTTCTGTTTATTGGGTGGATGTTAAAATCCACCCATTTTTTTTTGCAATGTAGCGTTTTATCCACGACAACTGTAGGAACATTCTGTGTTTTTACCGGTGAAATCGGCGTTCGAGTTCATCGCGTCCCATCTCAACAATGATAGGTCGTGAGTGCGGACAATTGAACGGCAATTTTGCCTCGGATAACTCTTTGAGAAGGTTTATCATCTCTTTGGTATCCAGCGTATCTCCTGCTTTAACAGCTGATTTGCAGGCGAGGGTAATCAAGGCGTTATCAATCGCTTCCGGGATTTCCACTTCGGTATGTGGTTGGGTCGGGAGTTTGTCGAGTAGATCCGTGACGGTCTGTGCGGCGACCCGTGTCGGCAAGGATGCCGGAATCGCCCTAATCAGGATAGTGTTCCCACCGAATTCCTCCAAATCAAAACCGAGTTTCTTAAAGATGTCGTTGTGAATTTTGAGGGTGCCGAGCTGCTGCACCGTGGCTTCCAGAGTGACGGGCAGTAACAACCCTTGTACAGGAATACCGTCGGTTTTCATCTGGTTGACGAAACGTTCGTAAAGAACGCGCTCCGCAGCGACATGCTGATCGATGAAGAAGAGTTTATCTCTCGCCTCAACGACGATATAGGTTTTAAAGAGGTTGGTCTTCAGTTGGATATGCTCAAAATCGAGCAGGCTGAGATCGGTGTCTTCAGGAATCTGCTGTGGCGGTTGCACAACAATTTCAGGCGGTGTGGTTGGAGTTCTCGCTTCCGACGCGTCGGTAATTTCGGTGCCTTCCCTGTCGCTTGCTGTCTGACGTGGCAGTGGTGTTTGCGTTCGCTGTGTTCGTGCTATCGAAGTTGTGGTTTGTGGCGATGTATGGTGAGATCTGGAGACCCTTTGTGATAAACCGATATCGCGGTGCTTAGCACTTTCTTCAGATTGCAACGGTTCAACGGCTGTTTCGATTTTCGGGATGTATTTCGCTTTGTGGATGGCGTTGCGGAGCATCCGAACGATACCGCTGTAAATTGTACGTTCGTTCCGAAAACGCACCTCTATTTTGGCGGGGTGGACGTTGACATCAACGGCTTCGGGGTCAAGCGTTAGGAAAAGCAGCGCGACGGGCTGCCGGTCTTTGGCAATCATCGAACTGAGTGCCTCTGTGAGTGCTGCGCTGATGATAGGACTGCGGATCGGTCGCTGGTTAAGAAAAAAGAGTTGATACTCACGGTTCGGTTTTGTAAATTCCGGTTTTCCGAGTAAGCCGTACATCTTCAAGTCGGGCAATTCTTCTGTAAATTCGATAAGATTGTCAGCGAATTCTTTGCCGTATACGAGGCGGACCCGCTCCATGTGTGAATCACACGCGCGAACATCAAGGATGGATCTGCTGTTGTGTGTCAACGAAAATTGGATGTTCGGATGCGCGAGGGCTGTCCATGTGACCTGCCGTGTGACGTGGTTCATCTCTGTGGTATCGGTTTTCAGGAACTTCAGACGTGCTGGAACATTGTAAAAGAGATTGTTAACCGACATGTGGGTGCCGGGAGAACATCCACTTTCTGCCACAGATCGGAAAACACCGCCATCAACGTTTACCTTCGTTCCGATGAGTGCGTCAGGCGTACGGGTGAGAAGTTCAAATTGGGACACCGAGGCAATACTGGCTAAGGCTTCACCGCGAAAGCCAAAGGTTTGAATCTGCTCAAGGTCCTCGATACGGTTGACTTTACTCGTTGCGTGGCGTTCTAAGGCGAGGAGCGCGTCCTCACGTTCCATGCCGCTTCCGTTATCGGAGACGTGAATGAGTCGTTTCCCACCAGCACGGACTTCGACGCGAATCGAAGTGCTTTCGGCATCTACAGCGTTTTCAATGAGTTCTTTGACGACTGAGGCAGGACGTTCAACGACTTCGCCTGCGGCGATTTTGTTGGCGACATCTGCAGAGAGTATTTTGATTTTCGACATTTTTTTAATTATCGCTCCTGGGCTGCTGCGTCCTTCGTTCTTGCAGGTTTCCGGTTAATCTGCGTTCTCTTACGGTTTTGGAACTGCTCTTAGGAATTTTTTTCACACCTTCCGCGGTGAATAGAGATTGGACCTTCAGGAGTCCTCTTGGTACAGATGACAATGGCAGGAATGCGTCTGTGTGAAATGCGATTCCTCTGGATATGTGTCTTTACACACAGGCATTACTTCTGGGCAGCGTGGGTGAAAGTGGCATCCCGATGGCCGATTGATGGGTGAAGGCACATCACCTTCTAATCGAATTTTTTCAACACCGGTCTGTGCGTCCATCTTCGGGACAGCAGAAAGAAGGGCGCGTGTATACGGGTGTTGGGGTGAATCGAAAATCTCCTCTGTTGCGCCACGCTCAACGATTTTACCGAGATACATCACCGCTACCTCATCCGCAAAATACTCAACCACAGACAGGTTGTGTGTAATAAAGAGGTAAGTGAGATTAAAATCCGTCTGTAGCGATTTTAGTAGGTTGAGTATCTGTGCTTGCACGGACACATCCAGTGCACTGGTAGCTTCATCGCAAACGATAAATTCTGGATCAATAGCGAGGCACCTTGCAATACCGATGCGCTGCCTTTGACCCCCAGAAAATTCATGCGGATAGCGGGTTACCATATCCGGCGATAAGCCGACGCGGTGCATCAGTTCTGCGATCCTGACGTGGCGTTCCTCAGTCGAACCACCAATGTTGTGTGCCTGCATGCCCTCTTGGATAATAGCACCGACGGTCATCCGTGGGTTAAGGGAGGCATAGGGGTCCTGAAAAATGATTTGCATCCGTTTCCGATACGGGTGCAACTGCTCCCGCTTCACAGTAGCGATGTTGACACCATCATAGACGAGATCGCCTTTAACAGGCACACCTAATCGAAGGATGGCTTTTCCGAGTGAGGTCTTGCCGGACCCCGATTCACCGACAAGTGCGAGCGTTTTACCGCGTGGAATATCAAGCGTGACATCGTCAACGGCATAAACGTAACCGACTGTGCGTTTCAAAATTCCTTTCTGAATCGGATAATGGACACAGAGGTCTTTTACTTGTAGTTGCGGTTGTGTGTCTGCGGGTTGTGTCGGTGCCTCTTCTATCTTATTTGTATCTGTCTCAAGTTCCAGTTTTGTAGAACCGGTTCCTATCGCGTGCTTTTGTATAGCAAGTTTTCGGTTTGCAAGCTGCACCGAAAATGGCGGCTCAGGGTTATAGAGATGACAAGCGACATGCCGGCGAGGTTTCCAACCTCGCTCCTCTTCTTCATTGACGGTCTGTAGTATCGGGACGACGGTTTCACATCCATTCATAACTGTCGGACACCGCTCAGCGAATCTACAACCCTCGTTATATTCAGTCGCTTTTGGGACTCTGCCTGTAATTGTGCGGAGCTGCGTACCGCGTTTGTCGCGTGCGGGTGTTGATTCAAGAAGTTTCACGGTATACGGGTGTTGCGGGGTTTTGTAGAGTTGTTCCCATGTGCCTGTCTCGGCAATTTTCCCTGCATACATAACAGCGACGCGGTCGGCGATGTTCGCAACGACACCTAAATCGTGTGTAATTAACAGCACTGCCATCTGCAACTCCTGTTGGAGACGTTGGATGAGTTCGAGAATCTGTGCTTGGATGGTGACATCGAGTGCTGTTGTCGGTTCATCCGCAATCAGCAGCCCGGGGTGGCAGGAGAGTGCCATGGCAATCATGACGCGCTGTTTCATGCCGCCGGACATTTGGTGTGGATATTCATCGTAACGCGTAGCAGGTTCTGGGATACCGACGAGGTCGAGCATCTCGATCGCTGCATTCCGTGCAGCCGTCCCGCGCAGATTTTGATGCTGTCGGATCGCCTCTGAAATCTGGTTACCGATTGTGAAAACCGGATTCAGACTGGTCATTGGCTCCTGGAAAATCATGGCGATGTCGTTGCCCTGAATTTTCCGCTTCTCAACTTCTGAGAGTCGCGTGATGTCTTGCCCTTTGTAGTAAATGGCACCGCCTGCGATAAACCCAGCGGGTTTCGCAACGAGTTGGATAATAGAAAGAGCGGTAACGCTTTTACCACACCCCGACTCACCGACGAGTGCAAAAATCTCGTTCGGCTTGATGTCGAAAGAGATGCCATCAACGGCACGTGCAATCCCTTCCGGGGTGCGGAAATAGGTTTTGAGATCCTGGACGCTGAGCAATGTGTCGTTCATAGTGTTAATGTAACATGGAAACTCGGGAAAGTCAAGATAAATTCCAGGGGAATTTGATTTTAAAGATTCCCTTTATATCAGCGTATATTTTCTTCTGTAGGAGCGAGCTGTGCTCGCGATATTGCAAAAGAACGTTAACATCTATAAACGGAAACCAAAATCTAAATCGTCTTGGGTAAATTCACGCGTAAAAAATAAAGATTGATTTTTTCTCCGATTCAGAGTATAGATAGAGGGGAAAGGTAAGCGATTTTTCACGGCGGAAATTCATTATAGGTTAAGAGGAGACAGATTATGGCAATAGGACGTTTTTTGACAGCGGAACAGGGCGTTGAAGAACTTTTGAAAGCGACACCACCGCTCCATTTCAGTGGCACGACTCAAACGGAGTGGCAAGCATGGCGGCGGAGATTTCGACGTAACCTCGTTAAGGACTTGGGACCTTCACCAGAGGCGATACCGTTGGAAGTTGAAACTTTAGAGCAGACACGGCATGATGGCTATACACGAGAGAAAATTATCTTCAATCCAGATCCATTTTCTTCGATTCCAGCGTACGTCTTAATTCCAGATGGGGCAAGCGTAGAGAATCCAGCACCGGCAGTGCTGTGTGCACACGGACACGGGATCGGTAAAGATGGCGCAGTTGGGATTGTGGAAGACTATCAGAAACAGTACGCTGTAGAATTGGCGAGGCGCGGTTTTGTGACACTCGCGCCAGATTGGCGATGCTTCGGTGAACGCAAAGATAGAGATGAATGGGTGCGTCGTCCGAGTCGCGACGGGTGCAATGTCGCCTATCTCGCGTTTGGATATTTCGGCTATCAACTCCTGCAGCTGAATATCGCAGATGGGCAACGGTGCTTGGACTATCTCCAGTCGCGTCCTGAAGTCGATGGTCGGCGGTTGGGATGCATGGGATGTTCATTTGGTGGCACAATGACCACTTACATTTCCGCCTTGGATCGGCGGGTTAAGGCGGCGGTGATTGTCTGTTATCTGAGTACATTGACAGACGCGTTGAACGATCGTGGTCGTGGGAATACGTGTGGTTCTCAGTTTATGTTCGGGCTTCGGAAAGCCGGAGATATTGCTGACGTGGCAGGGTTAATAGCACCGCGGGCGTGTATGGCACAAATCGGTTCTGACGATCTGTGTTTCATTGAGGCGGATGCATTGGAGGCGTTTGAACAGCTGGAAAAAATCTATGCAGCATCCGGTCACCGCGATCGGTTGGTGCTGGATCATTTTCAGGGCGAACATGAGATTGATTTGGAGCGGGGAATCGCGTTTTTAGAAGAACGCTTGTAGGGACAACGGGCAGGCGCAAGCACCTGCCCAAACAGGCTATACATCAAAGACACGCAAGTAATCGTCTAACGTCTCAACACGACGGATACAGGTAAGTTTGTCACCCTCAACAAGATACTCCGGCGGACGCATCTTCAGGTTGTAGTTGGAACTCATAGCGTGACAATATGCACCCGCGTCGCAGACAACCAGTCCAGCACCTTCATGGGGGGTAGGGAGCGCACGCCCTTTGCCCAGAAAATCTGACGATTCGCAGACAGGACCGACGATATCGTACGTTTCGACCTTTCCATCAACGGGTTCGATAAGCTGGATGTGTTGATAGGCATCGTAGAGACTCGGACGGATAAGCTCTGACATGCTGCCGTCGGTGACAATGAAGTGCTTGTTACCGTTGGTTTTCACGCCGATAACGCGATTGACAAAGACAGAGGTATTGCCGATAAGAGAACGACCGGGTTCAATAATAAGCGTAATATCCTTAGGGAGCAGATCTCGGATAGAATCAATGAGATCGGAAGGGGTCGGGATTTCCTCGCCCGTGCGTTCATAATCAATGCCTAAACCGCCGCCGATGTTGAGATAACGCGCCGAGAAACCTTCTTCTTGAATCGCATGCATAAACGCGAGCATAATCTCGGTGGCATCTCGGAAGATTCGGATCTCTTTAATTGTTGAACCCAGGTGACAGTGGACACCGACTAAATTCAGCAGACTGTCCTTGCGAATTTCGTTCAGAAACCAGTTAAGCCGTTCATTGCGGATGCCGAACTTGGAATTTTTCATGCCCGTGGAGACATAAGGATGCACTCCGGGATCCACGTCTGGATTGATACGGATCAGCACATCTGCCGGTTTGTTGAGGTTTTTTGCTGTCTGCTGAATATGTGCTAAATCGAATTCGCTATCGATGTTAATGAGTACGCCGTGTTCAACGGCAAGACTGAGTTCCGCAAGCGTTTTGCCATTGCCGTTGAGAATCGTGCGTTTCAGGTCGAATCCCGCCGCGAGCGACATCTGCAATTCGTTTCCGCTGACAAGGACTGCACCGCTGCCGAGCGCACTGAGACGTTTGAGAAGATGGAGGTTATTGTTGGCTTTAACTGCATAACCTATAATCGAATCGATGCCGTCAAGTGCTTTCTGATATGCAGCGTAATTCGCCTCCAACTGCGCGAGGCTGTAGAGATAGAATGGACTATAAGGCACCTGTTCCTGAATATCTTTAACGCTCAGTTTTTCGCAGTAGAGGTGACCGTCTTGATAGTGAAAACTCATCTGTCATAAATTACCTTTCTCTTTATAGGTCTGAACCGGGATTTATGTGATTATCAGATTTACATGTAATCCCAAAAATCACAGTTCAGACTAATATTCGCGTTTGTGCCAGTCGTCTTCAAAGAGGTTAAACGAACCTTCGCGATACGGATGTTCAGCGATAAGGTCCTCGTTGAGTTCCATGCCGAGTCCAGGTCCATTGGGCAGACTAAAGTAGCCATCAATAACTTCGGGGCATCCGGTTGCCGCTTCTTTAACCCATGCCTCGGAGAAATCGTTGAAATGTTCCTGAATCTTAAAGTTGGTCGTGCAGGCAGCGAAATGCAAGGCGGTTGCGGTAGAGACGGGACCCCCAACATTATGCGGTGCAACGGTCATATAGCACATGTCCCCCATCGCTGCGATTTTTTTCGTCTCCAGAAAACCGCCTGTCTGAGTAATATCCGGTTGCAGTATGTCTGCCGCTTGTAGGTTAATCAGCTCACGATACTCATATTTATTGTGGAGCCGTTCGCCGGTCGCGACAGGTAAGTTAATCTTCTCAGCGGCTTTTGCGAGTGCTGCGATGTTATCAGGTGGCACGGGTTCCTCAACCCAACTCGGTTGGTATTTCTCTAATTCTGCGGCAATCTCAATCGCCATATACGGACTGAACCTACCGTGCATCTCAACGAGAATTTCGACCTCAGGTCCAACGGCATCACGAACCGCCTCAACGAGTTCAACGGATTTCAGTTTCTCTTCATAAGAGAGTTCGTAATAACCCGCACCGAATGGATCGAACTTGAGTGCCCGATACCCTTTTTCCAGGACTCTTTTGGCGGCAGCGTGAAATTCTTCGGGTGAACGTTCAACACGATACCAACCGTTGGCATACGCTTTAATCTTATCACGACAGGCACCGCCCAGCAGGCGATAGACGGGTTGATTGAGTGCTTTGCCGATAATATCCCAACATGCAATCTCAATAACGCTAATGCCGGTTGCGACAATTTCACCGGCGCGACCGTAATCGTCGCGGAATAGCCGTTGATAGAGGTCTTCTGTGTTGAATGGATCACTTCCGATGACGTGCCGTTTTTTTGCACCGTCAATATAGGCGACGAGCGCGTCTGTACGGTTATTCATCCGTACTTCACTGACACCTGTCAAGCCTTCATCTGTTTCGACTTTGACGAACGTTAAATTCCGCCAACTCGTTCCCATAACAAGGGTTTTAACATCTATAATTTTCATATTTTTACTATAGTCCTTCTACCTTTAACTTCTCGCTTCTGCTTCAGATACGCTGCGTTGCCCACTTCTTTGTGTGGGTGCCGGTTCGATTGTTGGGCCTTCTTCGCCTGCCTCAAGCATCCGCCGAATGAGTCGTTCCCGCATCACTTCTGTAACGGGTTCATGTGATTGCAGTCCGATGAGATTCCGTAACTCATACGGATCTGCTTCGAGGTCATAGAGGTATTGTTCGGCATACCGGTCGGATCCGGCATCTCTGCCGCCATTTTGATGTGGCGCATCTACACCGTATTTCCAGCGTTGCGTACGGACGGCACGGCCGACTTGTGCCTCGCTGATTTGGACGAATACCTCTTCTTGCCAGTCGTCTGTCTCGCCGCGAACGAGCGGTAGAATCGAACGACCTTGCATTTCACCCGGCACCGCTAAGCCTGCTGCATCGAGGAGTGTCGGCGGAAGATCCACGAGACTCACAAGCTCTTGAAGCTGACCGCCGCCGATGAAACCGGGACCGTGGAACGCAGTCGGCACACGAATCGAACTCTCATGGCATGAGCGTTTGTATTCGCCGTTACGTGTCTTGAAATGGCACCCGTGATCGGAGGTGAAGAGGATGATTGTATTGTCAAGCAGATGGAGGCTTTTCAGGGCATCCAGAAGTCTACCGAGTGCTTCGTCCAATCTTTTCACCATACCGTAGTAACCACCTAAGTGCTGATGTGTTGAACCACCGAGTGCCGCAAGATCCGGCGGTATCCATTTTCCTGTATACCGCTCTCGGTACCCGTCCGGCGGCGGATAATCGTCCAGATGGTTTTGGTGGTGCGGTTCGATGTATGATGTAAAGAGATAAAAAGGCTCGTTTTGGTGTCGGTCAACGTAGCGAATCACCGCATCGGTGAGCGCATCTACGCGATAGCCGGGGAGGTCAACGGGTTTATTGTCGTTATCGTAAAGCGTTGTCTGATACGCGTCAGAGGTAAACTCAAGGACGTTGGATGCCAACCAGTAGTCGTATCCGCCGCGATGCTCCTCTGGTACGGGTCCCGGTCCTGTGCCGCCGCTATAGAGGTGCCACTTACCGATATATCCCGTGGCGTAGCCTGCCTCCCCGAAGTGGTGTGCGAGGGTCTTGAGATTCGGGGACAACGGGATACCGTTTCGGAAACATCCTGTGCGGGTTGCGTATAATCCCGTTTGGAGGCACGATCGCGCCGGACCGCAGACGGGTTGGCATGTAAAGGAGCGATGGACGTGTGTGCCGCGTTGTGCCATCCGATCGAAGTTAGGAGTTAAGTCGAGTGGGTTGCCGTGCAAGCCGGAGGTATCCCATCGCTGTTGGTCGGTGAAAAAGACGATAACGTTGGGTTGATTTGTATCAGTTTGTGGCATATTTTTATTTTTCCTATAGATTATGGCAAGTCGAAGAAGGTGCTTAGAAGGAACGGTGTTTGCAATATTCCTTTCTGTTCAGGTTTAGCTCTTCTCATTTTAGCGGGTTTTCAGATGAATGTCAACAGAGGGTTCGGATTGAGGTTCTAACGCTACGGAAAGCCCTAATGCTGAGCGAATCGCGTGGCGCACGTTGATACATATCGAGTCCCGATAGTAAACTATACCATATTTTGTGACAGGTGTCAAATTGGACTGATGTTCGTGATTTGTAGGTATGGAAGGCACTGCCTAATCGTTGGAAACTTTCTTATAGCCTTTCGGCAGCGGTTTCCCCAAAACAAGGGCAGATTTCAATGGACGGACGTGACGGCAACTGCCGCGATGCGTAAAACCGGGACAATCGCACGTTACATCGACACCGACAACCTCAAGCGTATAAAATTTGCCTTGTTGGGAGGAACTCTTGGCGTGATAGAGACTCCGCTCTGGACCAGCGAGGACTTGCGCAAGGGTTCGGATGGCTTCTTCAGAATACGGGCGCAGTTGCTTACGGGTTGCTTCATGGAGGTGTGCAGCGTTCTCTTCAAGATAAGCATCACTCGCTTTCTGAAGCACATTGAGGAGCTGCGATTCCTCGACCGCCTCGGTATGCACCGAGAGTGCGTTCATCATCCGCTTGAGTTCGCTGAGGATATCGGGTTGAAGCGCACCATCTTCGCCAGGGACCAACAATGTACCTTCAACGAGAGCATCCATCAGTGCCGCTTTCGTCTCTAACACAGTCTTGACGAATTCATCTACTGTGCCGCGTGCGATCATATAGGTGACGTTAACAGTCCCCGTCTGTCCGATACGATAGGCGCGATCCTCTGCCTGCCAGTGATTCGCTGGCACCCAGTCTAAATCGTTGAAGACCACCTGCCGCCCAGCAGTTAGATTGATTCCTACACCCGCAACGTGCATATTGGCAATGAAGAGTCTAATGTTTTCATCGTTTTGAAACCGGTCAACACGGTTTTGCCGTTCCTCTGCTGGTACCTCACCAGAGACGAAGACGGCTTGGTCCCCGAAATGTTTGTGAAAACGCTCCAACGTATTGAGGAAAGCGGTAAACAGAATAACCTTTTCGCCCTGTTCCAGGGCGTTTTCGACGAATTTAATGGTCTGTCTACACTTCGCGAAGGCGAGTTTTCGGCGCGCCGTGGTCAGTCTACCGACCGCTTGTCGTCGTTCCGAGTTTTCTGTTATATCTTCAAGGGTGTCAGTAGGTTCAGGTGCGTCAAATTTCGTCAAGAATTCTCGGACAGCGTTATTGAAGTGCTGAATCGCGTAGGGATGGAGTTCGACATCCAGCCATGTTCGTACTTTGGGTGGGAGGTCTAACACCTCGTTTTTTGTCCGACGCAGCATCACCCCGTGGAGTTGGACTGTTAATTCTTCAATATTGCTTGCCCCGTCTGCCACCAGTCCGTATTCTCCCTGATAGGCATCACAATAGCGTTTCGCGAAACTGAGGAAGCTTTTACCCAACGGGTGGTTCATCAGTTGTAAGAGCGGGAAAAGATCGCGCGGACGGTTGGTCATCGGAGTGCCGGTTAGTGCGTGGACGATCGGTTCATGCTGAATGGACTTCACCAGTTTGGCGGCGTTCCGGCTGCGTTTGCTCTGGTGATTTTTCAAGTAATGCGCTTCGTCAAATACAACCCCTTTCCATTCAAAGGCGAGCAGTCCTTCAAAATGTTTGCCGAGAATTTCATAATTGATGATAACCCAGTCTCGTCCTTCAGCAATATTGGCGGTTGAGGGAAGGGGACCCGGTCCGACGATGGTGGGTTCGGCTTTCGGGAGCACGAGTTGGATTTCACGGGACCAGTTCCGTTTGACAGAGGCGGGACAAATCACGAGGTAGGGACCTGCCGCTTCCGCTTCAACCATTGCGATGACGGATTGTCGAGTTTTACCGAGTCCCATATCATCGGCAAGGAGTGCACGCTGGCGACCCAGCAGGAAGGCAATACCTTCTATTTGATGTGGATAGAGACCTTTGGCGATCTCTTCCGCACGTGTCAGCACGGCTTGCTGCATGCTAATTTCCTCTTATCTAATTCTGCTTCTATCGACCAACCAGAGGTCGCCTTCGCTGACGGTAGCGAGCTGCTTCAACATTACTGCACCCGGGAAATTAGGTGCCATTCCGGTCCCCATAGCGAAGATGCGTCCGTTGCCTGTAGCGTGTTGACCGACAACGGCGAGATTCGGTCCCTCAATTGTAGTAGGAATGCCGTCGCTAAAAAGGACAACAATCGTGGGCGCAGCCTTTGCAATCTCTGTCAACGCCGTTAGCATGTCGTGATCGGTGCCGTCTGTATAGATTTGGGATTGGATATTAGCGAGATAGTTTGACGACGCAGCGACTGTCTGCTCATCTACAGGGATGAAACCTTCTTGGTAGACGACTAACTCTGCACTAAATGCCACGATATTGAAACTGTCGTGCAATTCAAGGAAGGTGAGTGAATCTCGCATGAGGTCTATGACTCGCTTGAGTTTATGCGGTGGAAGGTTTTGCATACTCGTAGAGAGATCGATGCAGTAGACAATACGTTGTGGTCCCTCTTGTGCCTCAATGAACCTCACTAATCTACTTTTGGGACGTTCTTGGGTCTTTGGTCGTTTCCTGGAAGGACGTTCAACGACCCTTTGCACACGTGGCGTATCGTCAAATTCAACCGTCGTTGTTGTGGGTCCAACGGGTTCATCTAAATTATCCATATCGAAGGGTTGGAAAGGTGCTGGTTCTGCAGCGGAGACGACACCGCGAGTCGTAGCAGGCTGATTGCTTGTGAGAATTTTCAGTCGCGGTTGGTTGGTATCACGGGTCCTTTTCTGCGTCATTTGTAGGCGTTTCCGCCGTTGCACACGCCTAACTTTCGGCTTTTCTTCCGCGATAAGCAGCGCATTGATACTGTCGGTGTTTCGCTGCGGGTTTGTACTGAACCAATAAAAGAATCCGAGGACCCCGACACCGAGGTGCAACAAGACTGAAATAAGTAAGGCTTTACTGGATTTTGACTTCATTCTTTTAATTTTTCCTTGCGGTTCGGTCAGGCGAATTAAATGAATAACAATTCTATCCGTAGATCCGCCTTCCACTACGTTTCAGGCTACACTTCTGTTTACCTTTTTACGGAATCTAAAGTTGCCAAAAATCAGCCGAAGCTGAACGCTGGTATCCACGTGCCTTGAAAAAGTCAGCGAATCCTGGGACAGTTGAAGGAAACTCAACTCTTATCTCATTTGCGAGTTTTTGTAGTATCTTATCGCCGATCAACTCGGATGACTGTCCACGCAAGGCTTTTTCATACCATACGTCAAGTTCATCTTCGGTTATCACGCTCTGAATTCGACTGGCACTGCCAAATTGTTTTAGGACAGATACGAGAACATCTTTCTCAGATTCCTTACAGACGATAATTATCCGATCCGCAGAAATCGAATTACTTATATCCTCCACAGTTGTCGGTGTTAGGGATATGTGCTTTATCTGGATAGCTACTCCGAAATTCGCCCACATATCAAGTCCTCTGTCTGCCGCGTTGGTGACACCTACCCGATAAACTTTTGCTGCTTGATACCTCTCTGGTATTTCTTCAGACAATCCAAGGACCTTTTCTGTGAAATCAGAAAACTCATTGAGGACTGTATTGTTGATGTTGTCGATTCGTACTCCGATTTTAACTTCAAGTGTTTCCAACAGCGTTGAAAACAAAGCATAAACTACAATCTCAAATATCTTGTCAATGCTCCGTGAGAGTCCAGGACTCCGTGTAAAACTCTCTATAAAATTCCTTAAGGTAAAAGAGTTCGTATCTGCTTGTAAAACGAGTGACAAACCAGATGACATTTGGGAAAGCCGATCTTCTAAAGCGGTATAGATATAAGCTTCAACCGCACCGTTGTTGTTTCTATTTATCTTTCCTAACTCCACTAAAACTGTTGGCGGTATAGCATTGGAGTTAAAAAGATCGTCTTGATACCTTGCACTTGATGTAGAAATCCGCCCAATAAACCTAAGAGAAATTGCATCTCGCCATTTTCTGGAAGGCGTTCGATAAGTTTCCAAATCGCCAAGATCGATATCTTTCTCAATCCTATCCCTGTGAAGTATCTCTGCAATTTGTATAGGTTTGTAAAAATGGACTCTGGCTTTTCTGATAACAGTGTCAAGATGGTCTTTGGCTATTTTATTATCCATCAGGCATAAGCGTTGATTCTATTTTCAAAAAGAAGCAATTGTTCTTCAGGTTGTATCATTGGTTTGCGCTGTTGCAATGCCCGCAACATTTTTTCAGCAATAGCGTGAACGACCGGAATAGCGACACTATTTCCAATCTGTTTTCTAATTTGCATCATATTTCCGACAATCTTGAAGTCTTCAGGAAACCCTTGTAAACGGAGCAATTCCCTACCAGAAGGTCGCCTGACACCGTTTACTAAAAGATAGTTGTAAGAGGCACCGGCTCTTAGCGCGCACGAAAAGGGTAATACGGAAATGTTGCCCCCTTTGTTTTCATGCCATATAGATGGGAAAAAGGGCGTGCCTTTACACTTCTCTCGTCGCGATTTTTGGATGCGCGCCGATGCAAATAGGTTTGGTTCAAGGTCTTCGTCCAGCTCAAGTATTTCTGAGAGCGGTTTATACGCGCCGATAGGTTTCGGAAACTCGAATGCTATCGGTTCGCGAAACCCGATGATGAAAATTCGCTCCCGTTTCTGTGGTAGTCCGAAATCAAGCGCATTCAATACTTTATGGTATATGGTATAGCCCAATTCTGACAATTGTTCTTGTATAACGGTGAAGGTTTGTCCCTTATTGTGGGTCAGTAGCTGCTTAACATTTTCAAGTAGGAACGCGCTCGGCTGTTTCTCTTTCAAAATTCGAGCGATGTCAAAAAACAACGTGCCGCGTGTGTCTTCAAAACCCCGTTTATCCCCGATAATGCTGAAAGGTTGACACGGGAAACCCGCAAGTAAAACATCATGATCTGGAATATCAATCTCGTCAATTTTGGTAATATCACCAGCAGGTGTTTCACCGAAATTATGTGCATAAGTCTGCTGAGCGTATTTGTCCCATTCGGAGCTAAACACGCATGTTCCACCTAACTTTTCATAAGGGATGCGAATCCCACCTATTCCAGCAAAGAGGTCGATGAAGTTAAATTTACTCATTATGCATAGAGTATAGCATATCTAACTTGGATACGCCAAGTTTTCTTGATTAGCAGTTTCTATTCTTGATACGCTATTCTACTCAGATTGTTCAAGCGGCACAACCTACCGCATTGACATCCGTTCCTGCGTCTCTAATGTCCGGCGGAGGACGACACCCCACTGCCCAACAACCCATAACGCTTTACCGTCCTTGGAACGCGTAATAACATAAAGGTTGTTGTCAATATCGGTGTGTTCCTGTTCCCACGTTTCACCGCCATCGGTCGAATGGATAATTATACCCTCTTCGCCGACTGCGTAAATTTCCTTTTCAGAGAGTGCGAGGATACCGTGGAGCGTTTTGTTAATGCCAGTCGTTTTAGGCTCCCAATTAAAACCGCCATCAGTTGTCTTGAGGATGATACCAGCCTCACCAGCCGCCCAGCCTGTCCGCTTAGCGATAAATGAAACAGCGTTGAGATCGTAATTAACCTTTGTTTCATGCATCCGCCAATACTCGCCGCCGTTGATCGTGCGTTGGGTTACCCCTGCCTGTCCGACCGCCCACCCGAGCGGCGCGAATTTCATATCCACATCCATAAGTGCGTCGTTTGCAGTGGTACGCTGGGGTGCCCACGTCGGACCCCCATCTTTGTTATGGATAATTTGCCCGAGTCTACCGACCGCCCACCCTTCAGAAAACTTGCCAAAATCGACATCGTTGAGTGAAAATGTTCCGGGCAAATCGCCTTCCATAAATGGCGGTTGTTCGGGGGTGTCGCCTGCTGTCCAAGTCGCACCGTCTGTCGTGTAGAGGACAGTTCCGTCGCGTTGCATCGTCCAACCCCATTTCGGTTCGAGACTTGCAAAGTGTATACCGATAAGGCGTTGACGCGTTCGGCTTGGGAGTGAATCCCAAGTCTGTCCACCATCTTGGGTTTCCAGTAAAACGCCGCCGTCGCCAGCGATCCAACCGTTTTTGTCGTCGTAGAAAAGGACTTCTCGGAAGTCGTTGCGTTCCGCTTCACCGAGTTGGCGTTCCCAAGTCTGTCCGCCGTCTGTCGTGTGGTAAATGCTACCACCGCTACCGACTGCATAAGCGAGTTCTGCGTCAAGAAAATGCACACTGGCGATTCGGCTGCCGCCTCTCCCTCTTCTGCGTCCTTCGGGTTCCGGGGGTGGCGGCGGTTGCTGCTCTGCGGATTGCGGCGATGGTGTCGCGCGTTCAGCGTTAGGCGGGAGTTCACCCTCAGGGGCAAGCCGTCCCGGACGTTGCCATTGCGCCCGCAGCCGATTTTG
This sequence comes from Candidatus Poribacteria bacterium, assembly GCA_022827625.1. Classification (GTDB taxonomy): domain Bacteria; phylum Poribacteria; class WGA-4E; order WGA-4E; family WGA-3G; genus WGA-3G. The sequence goes on from JAJEIE010000004.1 coordinate 83,249, forward strand.
GATTTCCTCGGGTGTCTCGTCGTACGTGAGCGTCGGTCCTTCCTCAACCTCTGCTTCCGTCTCTTCTGGTGCCTCGGATTCTAATTCAACGCCTTCGGGTAAAAACGGGTTGAACTCTCCCATAGCGACCCTATTATCGCCGCCATCATCTCCCGTGTCAACAGGAACCGCTTTCCAGGTCAATCCTTGATCCTCGGTAACATAAGCACCCCTGCCACCGAGTGCCCATGCTTCTGTGTTGGAACGGAAAGTGATACGGCGCAAGCCGCTTGTGCTTTGGGTCGTGGTTTGCAGTCTCCAGGTTTCGCCGCCGTCTTCAGTCAATAAAGAGTTGCCGTTGCCGAGGATCACCCAACCGCTGTTTTCGTCAGCAAAGTAGACAGCAACACCGGGTTGGTTCGTCTTCGCCTGAATCTTCCAATAATCACCGCCGTTAACAGTGTGGAGAATAAACCCGCCATCTCGACGTTGGGGTGTGACAGCCCATCCGACTTGACTATTGATGAAATGAATATCGGTGATATTTGCCATAGTGGTTCCAGTTTTTTGGATTTTCCACGTTTTTCCGCCGTCGGTTGTATGCAAGATTTGCCCGATAGTGGCACCGAGCCAGCCCTCTTCAGCATTTAGGAAATGCATCATGCTAACGCGTGGGAGGTTCTGCTTAGTTGCTTGGAGAATCGGCTGCCATGTTTCGCCACCATCTTCGGTCTGAAGTAAAAGTCCAGCACCAAGCACACGTCCATGTTTCTCATCACTGAATTCAACTTCTCGTAGATTTTCACTGACACCGCTATGTTGCGGGAGCCACGTTTTTCCGCCGTCTGTGGTATGGGCAATTGCACCGTCCGAGCCGACCGCCCATCCGTTTTGTGTATCTATAAAGTGAACGTCCGCAAAGTCAGTTCTCCAAGTTGCCTGTCGGAGAATGTCCCAGTGGTAAACAATAGGTTCAACAGAAGTGTCTTCTTCGGCGGATACAATAACTTCTGTCTCTTCAGCGACCGGTGGCAATTTCGCTGGCAATTCTGCTTCCTCAACAGAGTAACGCATCGCGATTCCGCCCTTACCGACTGCTACAACGCCATCCGGCGATAAAGCTAACCCGTAGAGGTCGTTATCGGTGCCGCTCTCTTGAAGTTCCCATTGTGTCCCCCCGTTGACGGTCGTGAGCATCACACCGTTATCACCGACGATTAATCCGTGCTGTGCATCGGCAAAATAGAGTTTGTTTAGGTTCTCTTGTGTGCGGCTCCGTTGGAAACTCCACTTTTTGCCCCCGTTCTTCGTGTGCAAAATCTCCCCGAACTGTCCAACAATCCATCCAGTGTTTTCATCGGCAAAATAGACAGCGTAGAGTTCATTGAAGGTACCGGTATCCTGCTGTGTCCAGCTCAGACCCCCATCTTCCGTCGCAAGACAAACACCCGGCCAGCCGATAGCCCACCCCTTCTTGTCATCAAGGAAAAATACACCCTTTAGCATGAGGGAGAGAAAGTCACCAACGGCGGTCTGCGGAAGCCACGTTTGTCCACCGTCAATTGTATGTAAAATGCTTCCCATATCTCCGACAGTCCAACCGACTTTCGGACTAATAAAATGGACGGAGCGAAGCGTGAACGCTGAATTGCTACGTTGACGTTCCCAGTTTAGACCCCCATCGCTGGTGTGGACAACAAGTCCGCGTTCACCGACTGCCCAGCCATGTTTGTCGGTCGCGAAATAGATATTCCAGATACCATCCCAAATATCCGTCTCAATTTCGCTCCAGGTCTGACCTCCATCCTCACTCATTGCCATAGTCCCGCGCCTACCGACTGCGATGGCGCGATTTGCATTCGTAAACTGGACATTCTGCAAATCGTTGGCAGTCGTGCCACTGGTCATCTCCCATGTCGCACCCGCATCCGTTGTGTGCAAAATCGTGCCGTACCATCCAACAGCCCATGCTTCTGTCGGTGTCGTAAACTGGATACCCGTCAAATTGTTTTCAGTCCCGCTTTCCATCAGTTGCCAGTTATCCCCGCCGTCTTCAGTACGGGTGATAAACCCAACGTCTGCTACGGCGACCCCGTAGTTTTCATCTGTGAAATGGATGCTATTGATGGTATCTCGGACGTGTCCGTTAATAAGGGGAATACGACTGTCTTGACGTTCCCAGTTTATACCACCTGTGGCTGTATGAAAGATAGAGCCATCGCTGCCGACAATCCAACCTTCATTATCGCTAACGAAGAACACCTGTTTGTTGTCATTAATCATCCGATCGCGTTCACCTTCAAAGCGGTTGCTCTGTTCTCGCCATGACTCGCCGCCTGTTTGGGTATGGAAAATCCTATCGTGGGTGCCGACGACCCAACCTGTCGAATTGTTAACGAACCAGACACCGTTGAGCATAAACTCGCTGACGTACTCGTAACGTTTCCACTCTTTTCCGCCGTTTTTGGTATAAAGAACGTCCGAATCTTCTCCAACAATCCAACCTTCTTTTGAATTAGCAAAATAGACATCAAGGAGCATCGCTGAAGTGCCGCTCCGTTGTAAGGTCCAATGTTTGCCGCCATCGTCGGTCGTAGCAACTAACCCTTCATCGCCAACAGCCCAACCGTAGTCCGCGTTCGTAAAATAGACCGCCTTGAAATCTAAGGAAGCATCGGGCATGCGATATCCAACGCCTGTTGTATCTACTTCCTGTTGCTTCCACGTTTTACCGCCATCTGCGGTATGGATAATTAGCCCCTGTTCCCCGACAACCCATCCGAGTTTGTGGTTGACGAAGTGCAAGTCTGTGAAGTGTGTCTCCCAATCCGCTTTTCGGGTCGCTTCCATCTTCACACAACCATTAAAAAGGATTAAAATACCCAGCAGAAATGCTATGATAGGAAAGTTCAGATTACGTACCAAACCCATTTTTGCCTCCAAATATTTGTGCTTTTATCCCAACCGAGAGGACGATTGAATCTTTATTTATAGTACAAAATGAACTGCTTCTCTCCGAAGGTCCTGTTACTTACAAAATTACCCTTAGATCTTTAGACAAACTTCTCCGATTGTTTGTTCGTGTATTAATAGCCGTTGTTGTCGCCGAATAAGCCAGAACGGATAACAGCAATGCATACCGCTATAACGACTGGGAGGGCAACAGCTACTATTTGGGCAAGCGTAGAACGCCACCCACCAAGTCCCTGAACTGCCTTTGTCCGCCCAACTTGTGCCAAAAGCGGTGAAATCATCAACAAAATAGCACTCACTGCTGGCACTTCTGCGAAAAAGTAACCGTTCATCCAGATGCCAATAAGTAGAAGCGTCGCAACCGGCGAGGCACTTTGTGGAAAAACGAACCGCTTCCTGTCCCGCTGTAGACCGAGCGTAAGTATCCAACTCGCTGCGAAAAGTGCCACTAAAATACCACAGTGTTGTGCTAACCGTAAACTTCCTGAGAGCGCAAGAATCAAGGCAGTTCCGCCAGAGAGCCCAAAATAGACGAATGGACCAGACGCACCAGAGGGTAAAGCACTAAAACTCTGTTCCACAAGATGCCAGATAATAAAGATAACAACGGCGAGGCACACCCACCAGATAATCCCTTCAATAGGTCCCCATGTGTGTTTAAATGTTGAAGTCAGAAGGAGACGCGGTAGAATAATAGAGATTGCTATCTGCGCTATTGGACCCCACACGGCACGATGCCAAAAACGCGCAACGATCAATCCGATAATAGCAAGATAGAAGAGCCAATGCGTTCCTAACTTGGGCAGAAATGCTGGCAATCCCTCCAAACCGAGATAGCCGACTATGTAGCCAACACCCAGTGCGGCAGCGATGAGCCAACTCGCAAATCCATCTTGTTCTTTTTCGTATCGAGCAGTTGCGTATGCTTTAGGGGAAAGAGATCTTGCGATGACGAAAATCCCACCACCGACGATAGCCGGTAGAAGTATACCGAAAAAAAGTTGTTTAATTAATAACATCACAGATCTCCTTCCGTTTGCTGCGTGGGAATGGCACGCTTTTATAAAAATTAAGCGCGCTGGCGGTAAATCGGGCCGTATAGGTTCCTATCCTTGTTTGGCTTCGATACTAACAATGAGACCAATGTCGTCGCTGACGGGTCCCCCAACGCCGTAGGTCATGCCGAATTCGCTCCGATTAATCGTAAAGGTGCTTTCAAACCCGATCAGAGATTCACCCTGTCTCCCTTTGCCTTTTCCTGTAATTTCAACATCCACCGTGATAGACTTCTTGACACCGAGTAATTCAAGATCGCCTGTCACCTCCAACACGTCTTCTGCTCCTTCCTTCATATTCACTTTTGTGCTTTTGAAGGTGATAACGGGGAACTGTTTCGCGCTGAAAAAGTCGGGGCTTCTGAGGTGTTGGTCGCGTTTTTCGTTGGCAGTATCAACACTCGCTGTTTTTACTTCAAATTCTACCATGCTTTTGGATATATCGGTTGCATCCATTGTGATTTTGCCGGTAAACTCATTGAATCTGCCATAGTTATAAGCGATACTGTTGTGTTTTGCACGGAAAAGTATCATTGAGTGCGCCGTGTCTATTTCATAAGTATCCGCGGCATCTGCGAGTTGTGTGCTGCCCGTAAAACCGATGATGAGTAACGCTAAAACGAGACCTCCAATATAGGAAATCTGTCGGGTGCGTCCTAAGTCTGTTTTCATTGAAAAAATCTCCTTGATTTGTTTAAAAGTTAAGTTTCGTAGACGTATATTACCTTAATATTAGGCAAAAGAAGTATATCGTACTTTACAGGAGATGTCAACGGAAAATATTTGGTGCTGGATTTTTCTTGAATTTTATTGTGAAATTGTAGTATAATTGTTGAAAAATGTGTTAATTGCGACATTTTTACCACAACTCGCTATAGAACGGTATCCTAACGCGTAATGACTCGGAGGGTTTCAAGAAATATGAAGAAATTGAGATCAGCGTTTATTATTCATTTAGCGGTTTATCTACTCTGTTTTGTCGTGTGGATCCCTTTGGCAGCGGCGGATAATCATGCGAGCGGCTCAGCAGTCAGTTATTACGCACAGATTGTGCCGATTCTCAAGCGGAGTTGCCAAGGCTGTCATCACCCCGGCGATCCGAACGGCGATTTAATTGTGACGACCTACGCCGATCTCACGCACGGTGGAATGGCAGGCGAGGCGATCCTCCCTGGGAAACCCGATGAGAGTCTCCTCATTAAACTTATCTCTGGTGATGAACCGGCGATGCCACAGAACCAAGAACCGCTCTCCACTGAGGAGGTTGAACTGTTCCGTCGGTGGATCCTTGAAGGCGCGCAAGACGATACACCCGCCGAAGTTGATGCCCTTGGAGACGGGAACTATCCAACTTACACAGTACCTCCCGTAGTTTCTGCTATCGCGTATTCACCCGATGGTAGCACACTTGCAGTATCAGGATTCCGTGAAGTTTTATTGTATGACACAACGAACTTTGAACTCAAAGCCCGCTTGGTCGGCAAAGCACATCGCATACAATCGCTGACGTATACAGTTGATGGAGAGATATTGGGAGTCGCGGGCGGCTCCCCGGGGCAGTTTGGCGAAGTGCAACTCTGGGATACCACAACGCATACACTCATCAAAGCGATCCGTTCGAGCTATGATACCATCTACGGACTCTCTTTCTCACCGGATGCCAGCCGTGTCGCCTTTGGGTGCTCCGATAAAACCGTGCGTGTGTTATCTATTGCCGATGAAAAAGAACTCGTTAAATTCGACAACCACGGTGACTGGGTCTTTGGGACAATTTTCTCCACCGATGGTTCCCATTTCGTGAGTGCCGGTCGGGATACCGCTCTCAAGTTGGTCGAGGTAGACACGGGTTCTTTTGTTGACGACATCAACTCCAGTAACAAAGGTTACGGCGAAATTAATACCATCGCACGACACCCAACGAAAGACCAAGTCCTCAGTGGTGGTGAAGATCGAATCCCACGCCTCTACAAAATTTTCCGAGAGATCCAAAGAGATGTCGGCAATACCGATTTTAACCTCATTCAAGCCTATGAAGCACAATCGGGTTCAATTGAAGATTATGCATTTTCAGCAGACGGCAGTCGGTTTGCTACCGGATGCGCCAGTGGTGAGACGCGTATCTATAACGTAGTTGACGGGAAGCGGCTGGCGACAATGCAAGGTGATGCCGTTGCAGTCTTTGCGGTCTCCTTCCATCCCGATGGCAAGCAACTCGCTACAGGCGGTTTCGACGGAAAGATTCGTGTGTTTGACCCGGCTTCTGGAAAATTGCTGAACGCCTTTATGTCCGTACCGATTGAACCAGCGGGCAGCGAAGATGTCGCTTTGGTTGTGACGGGTATGACGTGAGGGACTTGCGTCGCAAAAGTGCAGGATGCACTTTCACATCACCAAAACGTTATCAGTGTTGAAGTTTCTCTCCCTGATCAGGCAATCATTAAAGTCCGTAAAAATACTGTCACTGCCGCTGACCTCGCGAACATCGTCAAAGGGACTGGGTTTAGCGCGACTGCCAAATAGCATGCGACGCACATTAGGAGTTTCTCATGACAGTAGAAGAACTGAAAGAGATAATGTCTCAGCGGTTCGATGCACAAGATAAAATGATAGATCAGCGGTTTAAGGCGTTAGATCAGCGGTTTGAGGCAATAGATCAGCGGTTTGAGGCGTTAGATCAACGGTTTGAGGCATTAGAAAACCGCCAGGACCGCCTTGAAGCGCGCATGGATCGCATAGAAGCGAAACTTGATAGAGTGTTAGAACTTGTCGCGATCCAACACGGGGAGCGTGCGTCTACAGCGCGCTTTTGGAAGCATGCGGCGTGGCTCACCCCAACGCTCATCGCCCTTGCTGCATTCATCAAGAGTTTCTTTCTCTAATTCGCAGAAACGCAAAGGCTGATATATGGCTACTCATACCCCGAATATTCTCTGGGTTTGCACAGATCAGCAACGATACGACACAATCGGCGCGTTGGGCAATCCGTTCGTGTCAACCCCGAACATTGATAGCCTCGTAGAAGATGGAGTCGCCTTCACGCATGCTTACTGTCAGAGTCCAATCTGTACACCGAGTCGAGCGAGTTTCCTCACGGGGATGTACCCAAGCGCAACGCACGCCAATCGCAACGGAAACGACTTCTATCCAGGTCCATATCCGCTTGTGACGCGCACGCTCGCGAACATCGGTTACGATTGCGGTCTCATCGGCAAACTTCATCTCGCAAGTGCCTATCGCCGCATAGAACCGCGCACGAACGATGGCTATCGCTATTGGCAATACAGCCACGCACCCCGTGACGACTGGGAACAGGGGCACGACTACGCCGATTGGGTGCGATCAAAAGGATACATACTCGGTGAGTTGAATCGGAATCCTGAAGGTGTACCCGCAGAATTACATCAGACGACGTGGTGTGCCGAGAAAACGATTGAATTCATTCGTGAGGAACGGGAGTGTCCGTGGCTCGCGAGCGTTAACATCTACGACCCGCATCCACCGTTCAATCCGCCACAGACGCATCGCGAACGGTTTAATCCAGCGGAGATGCCAGAACCGCTCTTCCGAGACAGCGATCTTGAACAACAGACTCGGTTGCAAGCGGTCGATTTTCAGTCCAAAGTACGTACACCAGACGAATTAGACATCCGTAGTCCAATTTTGCCCCACACGCCTAAAACGTCCCCGCGTCGAGAAACGAATGCGGTCGGTGCAAGGGATGCCAAAACCCTCAAAGCCGCCTATTATGCCATGATTCAACTGATCGATGAACAGTTGGGCAGGATTCTTGAAACGTTGGAAGAGACCGGGCAGCGCGAGAACACGGTTATCATTTTCACGAGCGACCATGGCGAGACACTCGGCGACCATGGGCTTATACAAAAAGGGTGTCGGTTCTATGAAGGTTTAGTTAGGGTGCCGCTGATTTTCGCATGGCAGGGGCAATTTGCAAACGGTCTCAGAAGCGATGCACTTGTTGAACTGGTTGATAAGGCACCGACCCTCTTGGAGTTGGCAGGTTTAACTGTGCCTGAAGGGATGCACGGACGATCGTTACTGCCGATACTACAAGGTAAGGCGGACCCAGACCGTCACCGCGATTTTGTCCGATGCGAATACTACGACGCTGTTGATCTGCCTGATCACTCTCTCGCAACGATGTATCGAGATGAACGTTATAAATTAGTAGTTTATCACGGACACGAAGAAGGTGAACTTTATGACCTAATTGATGACCCCGATGAGTTTGACAATCTCTGGCGGACACCGACGAAGCAGGATGTCAAAATGGAATTGCTAAAACGGAATTTTGATGCGTCTATGTTTGCTATGGATATAGGACCGCGGCGGGTGGGACCGATGTAAATTGTAAGGACGGTTTGATATATTATGCTCAAACACAACACCATCCATTGCGGCGACACGTTTCGTCTATTGAAAGAGGTAGAAGATGCCTCTGTAGATCTGATTGTCTGCGATGGACCGTACGGCATAACAGATGAACCGTGGGACAGGATTTCTTCAATTCAAGAATTTAATCTTGGGCTCATCGAAAGTTTTACACCCAAACTCAAGGAGGGTGGCGCGCTTTACTTATTTGGTAAACCGGATTGCATCGACTTTATAGACTATCGGCAGTTTTTAAATCTTCGTTCAAAAATCGTATGGTATCAGCCGAGTCGGCTGGCACAAGGACGCATCAGTTATACCAATAATTACGACATCATCTGTTATTTTGTCAAAGGCAAAAGACCGCAGTGCTACAACCTTGATGCCATCAGGATCGCACAACTTGTTGAATTAGAACATCGGAATCGGTGTGAAAATGTACCGTCCGTCACCAACGGTAGATTTAGCAAGACGAAATACAATCCAAAAGGGAAGAACCCGGGCGACGTTTGGGGAGATATAAAACAATTAACCTATAAGTCGAAGGAGTTGGTAAATAGAAAGGCACTTAACACAATCCAGAAACCCGAAAAGTTAATCGAGCGAATTGTCTTAGCCAGTTCATCACCCGGGCATCTGGTTTTAGATCCCTTTGCAGGGGTCGGGACTTGTCCAGTGGTGTGTAAACGACATCAGCGGGATTTCATCGGATTCGAGGTTGAACCGAGTTTTGTGAAAGCGGCGAATGAACGGCTTCGTAAATGCCACGATGCCCCGAATTTGCCGTCATCAGAATGATACTTAACCAAATTCAGTATGCAAGCATTTACACACCGCTGCATAAACAAGTGGAGGACGGACATGGAACGGACTTTTAAATGGCAAAATTTGGCTTGCAAGTTTCGCCAAATTGTATTTTGTTTGACATTTCTTCTCTTTTTTGGTATAAGTATAGGTACAGCTGCAGTAGAAGTCGGATTCGTCTATCTTGGCGATGAGGGACCCTTCACCGCACCTGCGTTAGAATTTGCCGAAAAGACATTCAAAACGAAACTACTCGCCAAAGCAGACTTGAAGAGCAACACGTTCAAGCAGTTCGGGGTTATTTGGTGGCATGAGGGCGATACGGACCCGGGTGAGTTATCGCCTGCGGAGATTGATGCCTTTATCGACTACGCCGAAAGCGGCGGTGCTGTCCTCTTAACGGGCTGGGCAATCCGGCACGCAACGAACTTCGGACTTGAAAAAGCGGTCGCACGTCAGTTCGGTCCTATGCCAGAAGATGGTATTAATGTCGGTATTACTGTGTTGGAGGAGACAATTAAATTAGGATTGACAGAAGGGCTCGAAAATATCGACGGAAAGACCCCACAGGTAGACGACAGAATTCAAGTTAATTCCACAGGCTACCCGAAAAGCGGCGACTACTACGACAAGATTTGGACGGAATTTATTACACTCGCCAATGCGTGGGGACCTCCGGCTAACGATTGGACGGATCGTATTGCGGCGTTCGGCTATTGGGAGGCTGGAGATGGTAAAGTCTTCAACATGAATTGGCGGCTCCCCAACTATCACAAGAATAATGAAGATATTGAGCAGTTGGAGAAACTGACCGAGAACGTCATCAATTGGCTGGCGAGCGAATCGGAATTTGCAGATGTCGCCGCTATCGGAAAACTACCGATAGTGTGGGGACAGTTGAAAAGTCAAAAATAGCGCGAGGTATTCTCCTGATTGATGATAGAAGTTGAAAGAACGTTACATTCCTACGTAATCACTGGGAATTTGTACGCCACTTTGATATTTTAAACGTCATACAAGTATGAGAACCTAAATAACATTAGTACAGCAGATTTTAGCTTGAATTGAAAAAGGATACTATATCATTGGAAAATTTAAACGCACAATCAGATCTACCTGAGGGGGTCAAAGCACGCCTCGATCAAGGCAACTTAACTGGAGATATAGCATTTTCACCAGACGGCACACAACTCGCTGTTGCATGTGACATCGGCATTTGGGTCTACGATGTGGAGAGTGGACTCGGACTTAACCTGCTCGTTGAGCACAAGGAGTACGTCAGATGTGTCGCCTTTTCGCCTGATGGCAGTGCGATTGCCAGCGGCGGTATTGACAATACAGTAGTGCTCTGGGATGCTACCAGTGGATCTCCGACAGCGACGCTTGTGGGACATACGGATGCTGTTAGAAGTGTTGCGTATTCTGCAGATGGTGCCACCGTCGCAAGTGGAAGTCCTGACGGTACAGTACGGTTATGGAACGCCAGCACTGGAGCGGCGAAAGACACGATCGAAGGACGCGCAGGCTCTATCAGATGTGTCGCGTATGCTCCTAACGGGAGAACCCTCGCAGCGGGAACTGGAGACGACACTGTAATATTGTGGGATGCCGACACCAGAAAGCACAGAGCAACACTCAAGGGACATACCCATATCGTCGATTCGATCGCCTATTCGCCTGATGGGGAAACCCTGGTCAGCGGCAGCATTGATGGTACGGTTCGCCTATGGAGCATAGACCCAAGAAACTTGATAACGACACTCACAGGGCATTCGGGTTATGTCTGGAGCGTCGCTTTTTCGCCTGACGGTAAGGCTATCGCGAGCGGTGGAAACGATAACACTATCCGTTTGTGGGATGTCGAGACCGGGGAATCTAAGCGGACACTCACAGGGCATACAGGCAGTGTCAGGAGCGTTAAATATTCGCCTGCCGGTGGTATCCTCGCCAGTGGAGGCGATGATCACACTGTGCTGCTCTGGGATCTCACGTAGACGCAATTAATACAGAATCAACGCAGATCGTAGGATAAGTTGCAGAACACTAACGGCGATCAAGGCTTTTTATATATCAGTAAGGCTCTCTAACTTTGCCAATAAACTTAGACAGAAACCAGTTTTCGACAATGGAGAAACGCTCAGCGAAAACCCAATCGCTAAAAAAGCAATCTAAGGAGGACGGCGTTTCCACGCCGAATTTTTGATGAAACCCAGGTTGAACTTTGTAACAGTGCTTTTTGTTGCATGCCTTGTCTGTTTCGCGTTCCAATTAACCGGATGGAATCCGATAGAGAGATCAACAAGAGCAGAGGCTTCGACGGAGCAGGATTGGCTTGCAAACGTCGCTTTAACGGAGTTGAGGGTTCATCCGGAGTCATTGACATTAGAGCATGCTCGTGATGGTAGAAACGTGCTTGTGTCAGGTAAGACAAAAGATGGCAAATGGGTAGATGTGACACCGTGGGCTGTGCTGACACCTGCCAGCGCGGGTGTGAAGGTGCATGAAGATGGTTATATCTTCCCGGTGACAGTTGGTACGACGAAAGTTACGATTAGTGTCAAGGGTGTAACTGCTGAATTACCTGTGAATGTCAAGAGTATGGAGGCACAACCCGTCAGTTTCGTGCGGGATGTCATGCCTGTTTTGAGCCATGCTGGGTGTAATAACGGCACCTGTCACGGTGCAGCAAAAGGGAAAAACGGGTTCAAACTCTCACTTCGCGGTTACGATCCAGATTTTGATTATGAACTGCTGATTGAAGATATATCTGGCAGACGCTTCAACCGGGCGTTCCCAGAACAGAGCCTGATGCTGTTGAAACCGACTTCTGAGGTGCCACATAAAGGTGGGCAAGTAATCGTCCCAGGGAATCGGGATTATAATCTCATTCATCAATGGATAGCCGAGGGAGCTATCCCTGACGTTGAAACGACGCAGCGTGTTGAAAGATTAGAGGTCATACCGGATTCCGCTGAACTCGAGATGCCGGGTATGAAGCAACAACTTATCGTCATCGCGCACTACCCAGATGGAGCAACGCGGGATGTTACCCGTGAGGCGAAATTCACGAGTAGCGTCGGTGAAGTGGCAAACGTCACGGACAAGGGTGTCGTAACCGCAGAACGCCGCGGTGAAACTGCGATCCTGACTCGATATGAGGGTGCCTACAGCACAAACAATATCATCGTGATGGGCGACAGGAGCGGCTACAGATGGGTTGAAACTCCAGAATATAATTACATTGATACGCACGTCCACAATAAACTCAAGCGGATGAAGGTGCTGCCTTCTGAACTTTGTACAGATGAGGAATTTGTCCGGCGTATCTACTTCGATTTAACAGGTATTCCACCCACCCCACAGCAGGTGCGGCGTTTCCTGACCGACAAAACGCCATCGCAAGCAAAACGGGAGCAGCTCATTGATGCCCTTGTTGAGACCTCGGAGTTTGTTGATCACTGGACCCATAAGTGGGGCGATCTGTTGCAGTCTAACCGTAAATTCCTCGGTGAACGTGGGGTTTGGCTCTTCCAACAGTGGATCCATCAAGCCATCGCCGAGAATCGTCCGTACGACGAGTTTGTGCGTGATCTGATTACCGCAACGGGTAGCACCTACACGAATCCAGCAGCGAACTATTTCCGTGTCTCTCGTGAATATACAGCTGCAGTGGAAAATACAACGCAGCTTTTCTTAGGTGTCCGCTTCTCGTGTAACAAATGTCACGACCATCCGTTTGAAAAATGGACGCAAAATCAATACTACGAATTCGGCGCATTCTTCGCGGATGTCAGGGTCAAACCCGGGCAGCTTCCCGGCGATGAAGTTGTCTATGCCAATTACACCACAGAACCTGTGAAGCACCCCCGAACCTTAGCGGTCGTTGAACCGTCAGTTCCGTTCGGAGCGGTTGCAGCGACAACGGATGATAAACGGCAGATGCTCGCAGCCTGGCTCACCGCCGAAGACAATCCGATGTTTGCTCGTGCTGGTGTGAATCGCATCTGGAGTTACTTCATGGGACGTGGAATTATTGAACCTGTTGACGATATTCGCACCAGTAATCCACCCACTAACCCTGAATTGCTTGAGGCGTTGACGAAGGATTTCGTGGACAGCGGATTTGACATGAAGCACATCATGAAAACAATCACACGTTCTCGAACCTATCAGCAGAGCATCAAAACGAACGAGTGGAACAAGGCTGACACAATTAACTTTTCACACGCCGTTGCCAGACGTTTGACGGCAGAGCAGCTACTCGATGCTATCGGGGTCGCAACAGGAAGCCGACCGCGGTTTGAAGAGGTCCCGAAAAACTTCCGAGCTGTGCAATTACCAGACAGCAAAGTCAAAGATGATGGATTTTTGAAATTGTTTGGTAGACCTGAGCGCGAAACTTCCTGTGAATGTGAACGGACCACTGAGGTTAGCCTCGCACACGCAATGAATCTCATTAATGGACCGACGGTTGCAGAAGCACTCATTGATCCAGAAGGACGTATCGCACAACTTATCGAAACGAATCAAAACGACCGGGCGCTCGTTGAAGAACTCTATCTTGCAACGCTTTCTCGGTTACCAGAGAAGAACGAATATGCAGTAGCGATTGAACATCTCGCGAACGCCGAATCGAAAGAGGAAGGCGCGCAAGATTTGTTGTGGGCGTTGATTAACAGTCCCGCTTTCTTATTCAATCGCTAAATTTTTAAACGATTAAATCTGGGCACTGCTCCACTACATTCCGCAGTGGTTTCTGGGAGAGTTGGCAACTTCTCGTAACCTAACACAGGTTTTCTACTTAAACGGAAACCGTTGTGGAACGAAGTGGAACAACGACCATATTCAATAGTTTAAAATAACGGAGGAAACAATAGATGTTATCGTTACCACAACTACCCGGACGCTTATGTGACGGGTTTTCACGGCGTGAATTTTTGCGGGTCGGTGGTGCGGCGATGCTCGGCATTAGTTTGCCACAGGTATTGTCACTCCAAGCGAAAGCGAACACAACAGTTGATCCCGCTAAACCGCTCAACGGGTGGGGGAAAGCGAACTCGGTGATTCTTCTCTTTTTGCAAGGCGGGCCTAGCCACCTTGACATCTGGGATCCGAAACCCGAAGCACCCTCAAACATTCGCGGTGAATTCAGTCCGATCCCGACCAACGTGCCGGGGATTCAGTTGTCAGAAACAATGCCGCGTTTGGCACAACAGATGGATAAGGCTTGTCTTATCCGTTCCGTGAGTTACACACCCGCGGGACTTTTCAACCACACCGCTGCGATGTATCAGATGGTAACCGGTGAAACGCCGGATAAGGTCGCGCCTTCAGGGCAGCTTGATCCGCCGTCGCCAGCTGACCATCCGAATGCCGCATCGCATATCGCAAATTACCGTCCGCCTGATGAACCGATGCTCGCGGCAGTCCAACTTCCGCGCCCGATGCAGGAGAGTAATATCATCGGCAAAGGTGGAAACGCCGGATTCCTCGGTAGGGCGTATGACCCGTATTTCCTCTTCCAAGACCCGAATGAGGAGATTAATCTCGACGATTTGAGTCTGCGTCCAGAGGTGCCACCCGTGCGTCTGAAACGCCGGAAAGACCTCCTTGAGACGATTAACGCAGGGATGCCCGAAATTGATAAAGTCGCTGATTCCTACGCCTTGAATGAGTATTATGAAAAGGCGTACAACCTCATCTTGTCGCAGCGGGCACGCAATGCTTTCGACTTGTCTCAAGAACCGGATGAGATGCGAGATAAGTACGGTAGACACACGTTTGGACAGAGCGCGCTCCTCGCTCGCCGTTTGGTGGAAGCAGGCACCCGTTTCGTACAGGTGAACTGGCCCTCTGTTGCGAACGGTGATCCGAATACCACAGCGTGGGATACGCACGCAACTAACTTCGGTCCATTGAAGAACCTTCATTGTCCAAAGTTAGATAGCGCAGTATCTTCACTGTTGGAGGACTTACATCAGCGCGGTATGTTGGACGACACGCTCGTCTTAGCGATCGGTGAATTCGGACGCTCGCCACGGATGGGGATTAGCACCTCCGGTAATAGTAACGCACCTGATGGACGCGACCACTGGCCCTATTGCTACACGGGCTTAATCGCCGGAGCAGGGGTCCAAGGTGGACAGGTTTACGGGAAATCGGATGCGACAGGTTCGACACCGCTTGAGAACCCCGTACACCCACGCGACATCCTTGCTACAGTCTACCATACACTCGGTATTGACCCGCACACCATCGTGTACAACCATTTGGATCAGCCACGCGAATTGGTGAAAGGCGAACCGATTGCAGGGATATTCTAAATGGTTATTGGTTGTCGGTTGTCGGTTAAGAGGGGAGTCTGTTAAACCAGCATCCTCTTTAACCGACAACTCTTATTGTTAAGGTAACTGACTACTGACTACCGACAACTAACAACCCTTGACAAGGTGATTGACAATGTCTAACATGTTATTTCGGCAGAAGAGACGGGTTAAATCGCCGCTTTCTCCTCTCCTAACAAAACAGTCCTTTCTTGTCCTATCGGTTTTCTTCCTAACGATTGGCATCGCTGCTGCGCAAGTACAACCGACTTTAACGGGGGTCTTTCCGCAGGGCGGTCAGCAGGGACGGAGTGTAGAAGTCACAATCACAGGCACAAATCTCGGCAAAGCAACAGCAGTGTGGTTCAGTGGGAGCGGTATCACCGCCGAGATTAAGGAAAAGACGGGACAGGCTGCTGTCCTTTTCAATGGTGCTGGTGTTTCTGGACGTGTCCCCACTGACGCGCAATTGGTAGCATCGCTGACGATTGCTGCTGATGCCCCTTTAGGTATACAACAGATACGCGTTGTTACGCCTTATGGGGTCTCTAATGCAGGCAGCTTCGTTGTTGGAAACCTACGGGAAATCGTCGAAGTGGAAACAGAGGAATCGTCGTTGGAAACCGACTGGCTTGCGCTTCCGCTCACTATAAATGGCACAATCATATCGATTGACGATGAAGATAGTTTCACTTTTCAACTCAAAAAAGATGCGCGACTTATCTGTGAAGTCACAGCGCAGCGGATAGGTTCACTCTTAGATTCATATCTCGTCCTTCGAGATGCTAATGGGACTAAGGTCGCCGACAGTGGACTTGGCGACGGCTTAGATGCTGTTCTGGATTATACTGTACTTGAAACTGGGAAGTATACGCTCCACATTCGAGATATTCGTTACAAAGGTGGAGATGGGTATGGTTACCGCCTGAGCATCGGCGAGTTACCCTATTTGGAGACAATTTTCCCGCTTGGGGGACGCCGTGGCACGGAGAATACGATCGCTGTCACGGGTGCGAACCTGGAAACCGTTGAGTCTATACAAGTTTCAATAGGTGCCGAAACACCCGCAGGCGAACAATCTTTGCGGGTACAGACTCCCTCTGGATTGGCGACTAATGCCCGACCCTTTTCTATCGGAAATTGGACGGAAATGGTAGAGGTTGAACCGAATAATTCACTCGGAAATGCGACTGCTGTTACAACCCCGATAACGCTCAACGGGAAAATCGACAAATCCGGCGATGTTGATTGGTTTTCATTTGAGATTGAAAAACCGCAGCTTCTCGTTTTCGAGGTAGAGGCACTGAAACTCTCATCAAAGCTTGACGCGCTGCTTACACTCTACGGTCCCGGAAAACCGATGGGAACCTCGGTAGATATGGCGTGGAGTGACGATAAAGAACAGGTCTTGATGGTAAACGATGATGCCACTACTGGTGCCGATGCCCGTATCGACTGGAATTTTGAAAAACCGGGAGAATATTCTGTTGCCATTCGAGACCTGAATAATCAAGGTGGCGGAACCTATCCATATCGGTTAAACATTCGTCCATTGGAACCCGACTGCGAACTCAAAGTAATTGTGCTTGACAATCGGAACATTCCTTCTCCTATGGATAATCCGCGCGTCAATAGCGGAAGTAGTGTCACAATGCAGGTTGACGTTGTTCGCCTTGACCAATTCAAGGGTCCAATCCGTCTACTCTGTCCAGATCTGCCGAAAGCTTATGATGTGAGTCCGACTATTATTGGAGCAGGTCAAAACAGAGCAATGCTTACAATAACGGCTCCGTGGGATGCCTCTCTCGGCCTGATGCCGATCTCCATCGTTGGGGTTTATGCCGTTGGCAATCGTCAGATAGAACGTGTTGCTGCCCCATCTCCGATTTTACTCACGGTGATGGATGCTCCAGAGTTTACGCTGACACTTGCAGAGATCGGTTTAAGTGCCATCCACAACAAAACGGTTGAACTCCACGTGACAGCGAACCGACGCGACGCCTTCGTCGGTCCCATTACACTATCGGTATCAGGACTTCCGAATCGTGTTTCTGTACTGCCCGATCCCGTTTCTAAAAAACCTGTTACGCTTACTGAAGGGGAAACAGAAGCAACGCTTACGGTGAAAGCGGGGACTTTTGAACGACGAGAAGAATTTTCTGTCTTACCGATGCCCGGCACGAATTATATTTCGGTTACCGGAACAGCGACTGTTGACGGCGAGACGGTGAAACAATCAACACCTGCTATTCCTTTGACGATTGTTGAGGCACCCTTTATTGTAACTGTTGAGCCCCTGCGTTTCAGCATTGTCTTCCCTTCAACAACGAAAGGTGCGACAGCCGCGGTCCCAGATGGTGAAACCGTGACAATCGCGTCGAACCCGACAGCAGACACTGAGATAACCGAAAACGAAGATCCCGTTACAAAGGAAGCGATATTGACGCTAACGATAGTCCGGCAGGGCGGTTTTACAGACGAACTCACGCTGACCCCGATCGATGTGCCGGAAGGCTTCACGACGGAAGTAGCTGTCATTCCTGCGGACGAAACCGAGATCAAAGTTCCCCTACAGGCACTTAGCTCTTTGAAGGCGGATACCTACGAATTCAAGTTCCGGGGTTCTGCAACGATTAACGACAAAGCCTTTATACAGGACAGCCCAGTTCTTAAGGTAAAAATTATCCACTGATCGTATCCGTGCCTTCGGTCTTGCTATATCATCTCTTATAAGCAAAGATACGGACGGATGTAAGCATCCGTCCGTATCTTTGTTAAAACCTATCTTTTTAGAAGAAACTAAAAAACTTATCCACTGTTGTACCCACCTATTTCGTCTGTCCTAACTTAAGTTCTCCCCAAATCGTTCCAAGTTTACCCGCCGCTTCAACAGCAAGTGTAGCTTCTAATCCGTTTTCCATGAGGGACAGAATATCATCTTCCTCCAGTGCGACATCAAAGAGTAGCATCTCATCGAACAGACCCTCCCACTCTCTTCCGCCGCCGTCCCATGATCCGATACGTCCGGGTCCAAATTCTCCCGGTAGGGGACCCCATTTATCCTCCACATCAAGTTCGCCATCGAAGTAGACGCGCACCGATTCGTCATTGCTGCTGTAGGCAATTGCGAGATGGATCCATTTATCCAATATATCATCGTCCGCCGTGAAATCCGAGCTATCCCAACCCGGATGGCGCACGGGGTTGTTAGAGTGGATTGCCATCTCCATCTTGTTGTCTGGACGGAATTGGTAATGGACGTATCCAGCTGTCCAACCATCTCGGTTAAAGAAGCATCTCCACTGTCCGACACGTCCCGTCGCATTAAACCATTTCATGAGTGTAAAATCATCAAGCGGTCCAATCTCTGGAACCGTCACCCAAGCGTCTTTACCGTTGAGTTCGATAGCGTTGCCAAATTTACCCTTTGCCCATTTCGCACCACCGACGAGGTCGCCGTCATTCCCATTGTCAGATGAATCTTTAGCAACTTTCCCACCGGTTTCATCAAACAGCCACGCACCGACAATAGTCTCTGGATCGATTTCAGCGTTACCGAGGGGCGCGAACATGAGAGTGATAGTAAGTAAACTGATTATAAAGCGAGCCATTCTCATTCTCCTTTGTTCATCAGCATTAATTTCTCGAAACTAAAGACATTTCGTAATAGATTTTAGCACAAATTTCCTGGAAGTTGAACAAAATCTTTAAAGACCGCCAACGAGCCATACAACAAAACCTCCGGTTACAAGACATCCTACTGTAGCTCCTCCTATGACATGCTTTTGTCTCTTACGCTTTACACGCATCGTGTACGTTTTCACATAAACAGAGACATATTCTGGTGATTTACCCATCAGGCGTTTTGCCGGTGGCGATACCTTTACGAGGTTAGATGATAGCACGACTGCTGCAGGTAGCACACCGAGACATACACCGAGACATGGCAGCGAAATAACATCGATGCCAGAAAGCACAGTCCTAACTGAAAACACAGATCCAGGTACAGAAAGAACACCATAGGTTGTCCAAAAAATTGCGTTATAGTTTTCCGCATCACTTGTTGCATCTGCTGTGGCTTGTGCTTGCACGGCATTTCCTTGGGAGATACTAACAGACCTCGTGTTAAGAAGCAGTAAGATTGTTATTAAAAAAGCAGTTACACGAAACATAAGGTCTCTACTTGATGGCAAGTGATAATCAGAGACACACCGCAGATGAGAACACTTAGGTGATTGCCCAGACATGCTATGCCTCCGACAACTGCGATAAAAGTGAATACGTTAAAATGGTTGTTCAAAGAGAGCAAAAAGTATCTCTCGGATTGAATGTAATGTTTGTGTATTTTATCAAGTTTATAAACTGGTGTCAAATTGCTTTAACGGCTGCGGAAAAAATTAAAAAATGGTTGACAAACTTCTGAAGACATGTTATAATTATTAACGCTCGGAATGCAAAATAACTTGAAGTAGACTTTCCGCTTTTTTTATTGGATTCATCTGAAATTAATAAGTATGTCTTGCCTATAATTGGCGGACTTTCAGGTACGAAAAGATTTTGATGACATTTGTTTGCGATTGGGTTATAATGTAGACAATTAACCTTTAGTTCATAGTGCCGACGCTTAAGCGTTCGCCTACAAAATCGGGGGTATAAGTGGTATCTCGACGTAAATTTTTCAAATTTCTCGGTTGGGGGAATTTCGTTGCAGCATTGGGGTTGACGTTCGGACCCGGGTTGGTCCGATACCTCTATCCACGCGTGCTGTTTGAACCGTCCTCTATTTTTACGGCAGGATTCCCTGCGGAATATCCACCGGGTAGCGTTAGCGAAAAGTTCAAAAAAGAGCCGTTTGGTGTTTGGATCGTTCGCAAACAGGATGGCGAATTCTATGCGCTATTAACGATTTGTACGCACCTCGGATGCACGCCGCGGTGGCTCTCGTCTGAAGACAAATTTAAGTGTCCCTGCCACGGTAGCGGTTTTGACCGAGAAGGTATTAACTACGAAGGTCCCGCGCCACGGCCCCTTGAGCGCGTGAAGATTACGTTGGCAGAAGATGGTCAGATTGAGATTGATAAGTCCGTGAAGTTTTTGGGTGAGAAGGGGCAGTGGACCGACCCAGGCTCCTTTTTGAAGGTCTGAAGAAAGGAGAGCATTCGCGCCTGGCTTCGGTTAGGCAAGAAAAGCGTTTCGGCGCGTCTGGCCGTCGAGGCTTGCGATAAAAAATATGAACGAAGAACGCAAAGGGCTGAAAGAGAAGATTACCAATTCCGATATTTGGCGCTCTATATTCCGCCATGGATATGAAGATACGGGGCGTCGTTACACCTTACAAATCCTCCAAAACGTCTGGTTGCATCTCCATCCTCCTCGGGTTTCTCGGCACGCGCTGAATTTCCGCTTTACATGGTGTATGGGCGGCATCACGTTCCTGATGTTTCTTGTGACCGCCGTCACAGGCGTACTCCTCATGTTCTACTATCGTCCGACAGCTGAATATGCCTTCCGCGATGTACAGTACCTCGAATTTGACATCCCCTTCGGAATGCTGCTCCGCAACATGCACCGTTGGGCAGCGCACGGAATGGTTATTTCGGTAATGCTACACATGTTCCGCGTCTTCTTAACAGGTTCCTATAAGAAACCTCGAGAATTCAACTGGGCAGTCGGGGTCATTTTATTACTCGTGACGTTCTTCCTGAGTTTCACGGGCTATCTGCTACCCTGGGATCAGTTGGCGTTTTGGGCTGTGACTGTCGGGACGAACATGGCACGCGCAACACCGGTTTTGGGACATGAAGGTCCATTCGCGCCACAGGACATCACACAATCAAATGATGTCCGATTTGCACTGCTGGCAGGAACAATCGTAGGTCCCTCAACGCTGTTAAGGTTCTATATTTTGCACTGCGTTGCGGTGCCGCTGTTGGCGAGTGTCTTGATGGCTTTGCATTTCTGGCGGGTGCGTAAAGATGGCGGCATTTCCGGGCCGCTGTAAACAGAGATTGTCGGAACGAATCTTTTGTGTGAACGGAAGCAGTTTCTGTTAGCACGGGCAAGGAATCCAATCTTCAAAGGAGCAGAGTATGGAGCATTTTTTAGCACTCGTGACGAAGCCGGACAATGTCCCGATTCTTGCTATTCTCTTCTTAATACCTTATTTCATGTGGCTTTCATACCGGCAGGCACGTCAGACGGACATAACAGGGGTCCCCTCGGATGCAGAACTTAACGATAAAGTTTATGTCTGGCCCTATCTGTGCCGAAATGAGTTTATCTGCGCGATTATCGTTATGCTGGTGTTGGGTGTCTGGTCAATTATGATTGATGCCCCCCTTGAAGAACCGAGCGATCCCACGAAAACGCCGAACCCTTCTAAAGCGCCTTGGTACTTCCTCGCACTACAGGAGATGCTCGTCTACTTCGATCCTTGGATCGCAGGTGTGGTGCTGCCCGGATTGATTATTGCTGGGTTGATTGCTATTCCCTATATTGACATTAATCCGAAAGGCAAAGGCTATTATACGATCAAGGAACGTCCCTTCGCGCTCGCGGTGTTCAGTTTCGGATTCATCGTCCTATGGATCGTCCTGATGATCGTCGGAACCTTCCTCAGGGGTCCAGGGTGGAACTTCTTCGCACCCTGGGAATATTGGGATCCCCACCTTGTCGTACCACTAACGAACGTGAATCTGTCCTATCTTTTCGGTATTCGGAGTGAAACAACTGCGAATTTCTTCGGCTTTGTTGTCGTTGCTGGCTATTTCTCGGTCGGTCCGATTTTCTATTTATGGAAGCGCAATAGTAGCCGTTTCTTACAAGAGCTCGGACTGGTGCGATATATCGTCGTTTCATTCCTGTTTTTAACCATGATGGCTTTGCCGATAAAGATGATCTTGCGCATATTCTTCAATGTGAAATATATCTGGGTATCCCCGTGGTTCAATATTTAGTTAGCAGATAGCCTTTAGCAATTTGCAGTTAGCACTTAGATGTTAGGGACTAACCACTAACCGCTAACAGTGAACGAAGTGAACACCCTAATTGCTAATAAATGGAGGTAGAAAGTTTCGTGAGGAACAAAAAAGAAATTCCTGCTGAGAATAAATCGTATTCTGCTTTGTTCTTTATTTTGTCCGCACTGTTAGGACTCGTAACGATTTGGGGATTCTGGAGTGAGATGATTACCCGCCGTCCGTGGAAGCAGATCCAGCAGCAATTTTATCAATACGAATATGACAAAACAAAGGCAGAATTGGCAAACGCACTGTCGGATTTGCCCGAACTCCCCACACCTCAAGAGCCTGATCCGAGAGAGGTACAAAGATTGACAAAAGAGGTGGAGAACGCACAGGTCGCACTTGACGAGGCACTGCAAGAACGCAAGTTCCGACAGAGCGAATCGGATGCAATTAACTATAAGTATCAGCATAGCCTCCACGAATCGAAGGGTAGATACACTGAAACTGTCAAAAAGTGGCAAGAAAAATTGGCAGATTATGAATCCCGGATTGAAGGTGAACTGACTGAAGCCGTCTTGGGAGCGGAGGCTGCTTTCGCAGCGGCGAACAAAACGTTAGCGCAGTTCTATCAAAACAATAGCGATCCACAGCGCGCACTCAGCACTTACCTCATTGCACAGAAATATAACGCAACGGATACAGAAATCGTTGAAGGGATCGCCACGGCGCAAGCTGCCCTTCAATCTTTACAAACCGACAAAGCAAAGTACGATCAAGTCGCACGCCTTGAGGAAAAACTACATTCAGTCGGTGGTATCAAACGCACCTTTCTCGGGAGTCTCTTAGAGAATCCCTTCCGTGAAACACGGACTATCGTCCAACACTATCTTGAAGATTTTGATTATACCGCAGACAGATGTGCGACCTGCCACTTCTCTGCTGATAGAAGCGGCTACGAGCAATCTGCACAAGAAATGTTTGAGGTGGAAGGGGATGGCGAAAATCCTGTTGTCCATTATCTCAAACACGCAAGCGTTAAACTCGGTAGTGAGTCAATTATAATTGATGGGTTTGATGCCGAACCCGATGAGTATACATTGGAAGAAAACGGAACCCTCACTTTCAGCGATGTCGATGTCTTCGGCGAAGTAGAGATCTCTTACGAGACCGGCTACCGTTCGGTACTCCAAACACACCCCCATCGAGATGTTCTGCTCGCGAAGCACCCTGTTGATAGATTCGGATGTACACCGTGCCACGGTGGACAAGGGCAGGCACTCACAGCGAAAGCTGCCCACGCCTTGACCCATGCAGAGTATTGGCTCACCCCTGTACTCGGCATGGATGAGCATACCGGTAGAACCTCTGAAGAGACAAAAGGATATATGGAATCTAACTGCCGCCGCTGTCATGATGGCGTAATGATGTTAGATTATGGCGTGGATCCTGAAACCGACGAGCCACAAGACTATGCGCCGAATCTCACAAAAGGATTGGCACTCTTTGAAGACCTCGGCTGCCACGGTTGCCACGCCGTAGAAGGCTATAGTGCCCTTGAAAATGCCGTTAACGTCGGTCCATCGCTTGCAAAAATCGGCAGTAAAGTCGAAGATGTTGCATGGCTTGAAAGTTGGATCAAGAAACCTGAAGCATATCTGCCAAACGCAACGATGCCTAACTTCTTCCCCGTTGAGGGTATGACGCAGGTCGTCTATCTTAAGAATGGTGGAAAACGTACAGGGGTTGTTACCAAAACCGCAAACGGTATCATTATTAAAACCGATGACGGCACGGAATACCCGTATCCCGATACTTATGTCCTTCGCATTGTTGATGAGGTGAAGTCTATCGCGGCTTACCTCGCACAGATGAGCGATGCGGATCTCGATGCATCCAGTACAACCTATGCCGAATCTCAACGCGCCATTGAAGCAGGCGAGGAGACCATTAAGACCGTTGGCTGCCTGACGTGTCATGCGGTGGATGGTTTAGGCAGCGATTTTGGTCCTGCGCTTGACAGTGTCGGCACAAAGGTTACGCCAAACTACCTACGCCAGTGGATTCACGATCCGAAAGCCTATGATCCAGACACGAGTATGCCGAGTTTGCGGTTAAGCAATACCGAAGTTGATAACGTTGTGGCGTATCTGATGAGTTTACAACAGGCGACTCCGAACGCAGCTACCGAATCCATCGGTGAAGTTGACGTGGCAGAGGGTGAGGCACTCGTCAGAACCTACGGATGTTTCGGTTGCCATGAAATCCCAGGTTTTGAAAATGAGTCGAAAGTCGGGGCTGACCTCGGAGAATTCGGGGCAAAGATGGTTGATGAACTCGATTTCGGCGACACGGTTGACATCGAACACAGTTGGACGGGATGGACGCTTGGGAAAGTGACCGACCCGCGGCGGTATCAAACCCGACGCATTGCCTCTCGTATGCCTGTTTTTCAGGTTAACGATGAAGACGCAAAAGCACTTGCCGTACTTTTGAAGAGTTTCCAACCCGAGCAGTACCCGCTCAGTTATATCCATAACAGAACTGAGAAGCTAAATCGGATTGATGCCGGTAGACGGCTCGTCAAAAAATATAACTGTACGGGGTGCCATGTGATTGAAGGCGGAGGGGGCGATTATGTTGATGTTATCGTCGCACACGAGGGATTGAATGAGACAAACGCCAAGCAGTTCGCACCGCCACCCTTGAAGGCGCAAGGTGCCAGAACCTATCCAGATTGGTTGTTTGCGTTCCTCAAAGTGCCATCGGAGATCCGTTATGGGCTCAAAGTCAGAATGCCGACCTTCGAGCTCTCGGATGACGAAGCGACGACGCTCGTCAAGTATTTCTCCGCGCTTGATGATGAACCGTTCCCTTACGAGACGCTTGAAGTGCCGACACCAACAACTGCTGAATTGCGGGTCGGTAAACAAATTTTTGATGAACTCCAGTGTATCTCCTGTCATCCTTCACAAGGTGAAGTCATTCCTGAAGGGAGTGATAAGGCAGGGCGACCGGATCTCGCCTTGGCGAAGGAACGACTCAAAGCGGATTGGCTGATTGACTGGATGAAGGATCCACAATCGTTTCAACCTGGAACGGCAATGCCGCAGGCATGGCCCCTCGTCGGTGGACAGTATATGCCACTTGATGGCTATGCTGGTAATGACGCTGAAGAACAGATTCGACTCGTGCGTGAATATCTCATATCGTTGGGGCGTTAGCGAAAATAGCGATCAGTCGTCGGTGATCAGTTAAGAGGTGTACTTGTAAAATTCACTACTTCTTGGCGTACGCCAAATTTACGTAGATTGTTACGAAAGCACCTCTTAACTGACAACTAATAACCGATGACTGATAACCATTAAAAAATGAGACACCTTGCCGTTGTTATCGTCATGATTGTTGTCTGGCTCAACGGGTTAATTTGGTTGGGCAATCAGATCGATCCGAGCACGAAGTATCAATCGACGGTCGAATACAAAT
The DNA here is from genome assembly GCA_022827625.1 of Candidatus Poribacteria bacterium. Classification (GTDB taxonomy): domain Bacteria; phylum Poribacteria; class WGA-4E; order WGA-4E; family WGA-3G; genus WGA-3G. The sequence continues at coordinate 109,220 of JAJEIE010000004.1, forward strand.
ACGCCCGATACTGTGCAGGTTGCCACGGGAATGATGGACAAGGCAGCGGACGTATTGGTCGCTTCAAGAAGTTAGACCCGGCAGACCTAACTGATAACAGTCTCTGGGAAATGCACGACGATGAGCAACTGCTGGAGAGTATCAACGCAGGCAAGGACGATATGCCGGCGTTCTACTACTACCTCAGTGACGAAGAACAACGGGAGATTCTCGACTATATTAAAGAGACATTTCGTCCCTAATAGTACGGACGCAATTTTTCTATCGGACCTGTGTTCAAATTTAAAGTCTTTTAATTTGCATTCTGAAATTCTGTCGTGTTAATATATTGCAGAATAAATTTAAACCATGTAAGGAAAGCGGAAACATTCCGCGGTAGGCGAGGTTTCCAACCTCGCTGGTTCACAGCATATCGCTAATTCTAAAATTTACTATGAATATATAAGGAGAAGCCAAATTATGAAAGTTTTAGTTAGCCTGGTTGTGTGCGCAATGCTCGCAAGCACTGCGTTCGCAGGCACCATCACCGGAACTGTGATGTATGATGGCGACGCACCGGCGCGTCCCGCCCTAACGGCGACCAAGGACCAGCATTGCATTGACGCTGTAACAGGCACGAAATCCGAGGCACTCGTTGTCTCAAAAGGCAAAGGCATCAAGAACGTCGTCCTTTACGCACGCGTCCGTGGCGCGAAAGTTACCATCCCCGAGAAAAATCCTGTGATGGACCAAAAGGGATGTGCTTATTACCCACACGTTCTCGCGGTTGTTGCAGGTTCTACTGTTGACCTGACATCCAGCGATCCGATCGCACACAACGTCCATTCCCATGCGACAAAGAATGAGGCTATAAACTATCAGATTCCGCAGCCCGGCAAAATCATCCCGCACAAAATCGAGAAAGCTGAGGAGATTAAATTCACTTGCGATATTCATGCTTGGATGACGGGGTACATTGTTGCTGTCCCCAGCAACTTCTTCACGGTCACGGGTTACAAAAATGCTGATGGTGCTTGGATGAGTTCGGATGCCTATGAAAAATCCGCAGATACCGGTAATTATTCGATCGCTGATGTTCCAGCCGGTCGGGTCCGCGTCGTTGCATGGCATGAAGAACTCGGTTCAGCAAACAAGATTATTGAAGTGCCAGCGAGTGGTGATATTGCTGTAAACTTTACAAGTGCTGATTTTAAGAAACGCGCCAAATAATTTTTTAAATGATTAAATCTGGGCTGCTGCGTCCGTTGTCCTTGCAGTCTTCCAATCATTAGCAAACCTTTTATCATCTGAAGCAGGTTTCCTAACAATTTTAGGTCGATGCCGACAACGGAGGCATCGCTCAGAAGCACATAGTTAAAAATGTCTAAAAAGAGACTCTATCTCATACTTGGCTGCGTATTGTTTGCTTATGTTTTGTTAGCGGTTGCACCCGTGTTTGCCCAAGACGTAACCGAGGCAGAATATCGTCCCTTCCCGAAGATTGGCAGCCGGAGTGCAGCATGGATCGCTGCGCAGCTCCACCTCTTATTCGGATCCTTTATTCTCGGTGTCCCGATGTTTGCCGTTATCATCGAATTTATCGGCTGGAAGACGAAGGACATGCGATACGACCGGATGGCACAAGAGTTTATTAAACTCTGTATGGGCGCGTTTTCGACAACTGCCTTACTCGGTGGTGTACTCGTCTTCATACTGATATGGTGTTATCCGAAAGTGATGTCGAAACTTAGTGGCATATTTGGACCCACGATGATCTTTTATGTCGTGCTGTTCTTCGGCGAAACTTTTACGCTTTACCTCTACTCCTACGGATGGGATCGGATGCAGGGACGACATAAAGGGTGGCATCTTTTCCTCGGTGTACTTCTCAATGTTTTCGGCACCGCGATTATGTTTGTCTCTAACGCATGGCTGAGTTACCAAACCAGTCCCGCAACCCAATACGGCGTACTCTCTGAGGGACGACGGAAGTCTTGGATAGAAGAGAAGTTAGCGGCAGATCCCTCGTTAACACCTGAAGGTGCTATGGAGGGTGTTACAAGCCATACAATGGTCCCGCTCCACAACGAGACAACCGGCGAATTCATGGGAACCGTTTGGGATGCCGTCAACAACTTTACGTGGATGCCCATCAACATCCACCGACTCGTCGGGAATATTGCCTTCGGCGGTTCTATCGTCGCTGCTTATGCGGCGTTCCGATTCCTCGTCGCGAAGACTAAAGAGGACAAAGCGCATTACGACTGGATGGGGTATACCGGCAACTTTATCGCACTTTGTGGACTCATACCGCTGCCTTTCCTCGGCTATTGGCTGGGTCGGGAAATCTACATGTTCAATAACACGATGGGCATTAACATGATGGGGAGCCTGTTTTCGTGGCTGTTTATTCTTCAGGCAGTGATGATTGGTGTGCTTTTCATTGGCGCGAATTACTACCTCTGGGCAGGTATGGGAAGAATTGACGGTGCCGAGATCTATGCACGGTATCGTCCCTATATGATTACCATTATTGTAATCTGTGTCGCGATCTGGATGACACCCCGTACGCTCTCTAAAATCTCAACTGCCAGTGAACTGAGTGCAATGGGCGGTGCAAACCATCCGCACCTTGGACTCTTTGGCTTGATGACCGCCAAAAATACAGCCGTTAACATTATTATTCTTACGACTTTCTTGAGTTTCCTGTTTTATCGCCGTTCCGGGAAAGTGCCGACAGCGAGTTGGGGAAAAGTTGGGAACATCGCTATCTCTTCCATCTTCTTCCTCGCAACCGTCTCAATCGTGGTTATCGGTATCGTCGGATTCAGCGTGCCGACAGATTTACGGGTCAATATCCTTACCCCTTATCAGGTTCTGATTGCACTTGCGGTCATGGCAGTCGTCACCGTTGTTGACATCCTTATGTATCGCAAAGCAACCACGTCTGGCACGATTCAGTGGGGAGAGATGACAGACCGCTCACAATACGTCTTGATCCTCCTCGCAATTACATTTACATCCCTGATGGGATTGATGGGTTACGCACGATCCGGGCTTCGAGAAGCGTGGCACATCTTCGGGGTCATGCAAGATACATCTGTTGATGCGTTTACACCGATGTTGAGCGAGGCAGTGAATATGGTGGCGATTATCATGGTCGCCTTCTTCGCACTCGTCGGATTTATCTTCTGGCTCGGTTTGTGGGGTGAAAAGAAGAAACAAGACGCAACGGCTGCCGCAGAGGCTGCTATCGCTGCTGAAGGTGATGATTAGCGTCAAGCAACGAAGTGGAACGGTGCCCAGAGGCAATGGCTTAAAAAATTTAGAGTAGTTAGCAAACCTTTCATAACCCAAAAAGGGTTGGAATTAACCAAAAACCACCGTGAAACGAAATTGTGAGTGATTAGCGAACAATTTGTCTTAGCTTTACATTGTGGAACGGTGCCCAGAGGCCCATAGTTAAAAAGATGTCAAAAAATACAATCATAAAAATTGCGAGTCTCATCTTAATGGTGGTGAGTTTCATCGCCTATATCGCTGGGGCATCTGCGTTTCCGATTGCCTCGGAGAACCTACTGCCGTGGTCAGCATGGTTCCTCATCTCGGTGATCCTGAACATCGTCTTGTGGTCCAATGTCATGAAATTGTTGACGTTCTCACTCGCGGTGATATGGTTTTACGCTTTCGTCGCAAGCCTTGTCCCAGAGAGTTCTACAGCGGTCAGTTTGACTGAGCTGGATTGGAGCGACCCGGATGCCGTTGCTGAACAGGGTGCCTTAGTCTTTAACGGCAAAGGGCAGTGTGCCGCATGTCATACCGTTGATCCATCGGCACCGCCGGGAAGGTGTCCGGATCTCACAGACATCGGCATTAACGCCGCAAACCGCATCCCCGGCATGGGGGCAAAAGACTATCTCATTGAGTCGCTTTATGAACCTGCTAAGCATCTTATCCCCGGATACGGAAAGATTATGCCTGAGGTCTGGAAAGCACCGATCGCGCTCTCTAAATTAGAGATTGAGGCGGTGATTGCTTATCTCCAGAGTCAAGGTGGCGAAATTGATCCGACCCCGTTTGATGAGCCTATAGATAGGGCAGACACCGCAGTAGCTGCAGCAGCACTGCCGCCATTGCTTACCGGTGACCCCGAACTCGGCAAAAAGGTCTTTGTGAGTGCAGCCTGTATTTCGTGCCATGCTGTGACAGGTATAGAAAGTCCAGCTGCAGGTGAAACAACAACCGACTTTGAAGTCGTCACTGCACCCGACCTCTCCGAAATCGCTGCCTTTAACGACATGCGGTATCTTGAGGAATCCGTCTTACTGCCGGCTGCACAAATTGTGAGTGGTTACGGTGCGGTCACTGTCCGCGCCAATGGGGTAACCTATCAAGGCACGTTGGTCTCGCAAGATACGGAACAGATTGTCGTCCGGACCAAAACTGCGGATGGCGTGGAAGAGGAACACACGATTTTGCTGAGTGATCTTGATGAGGAGCCGATTGAAGAACTCAGCAATCTACAGGCGAAAGGGTACTTGACCTTGACGCTAACACCCGCTGATGCGGACGCACCGGTAACGGGGGACATCGTTTCTGAAACTGACGAGACGGTGACCCTTAAAATCAACGGCGAAGATAAGGCGTTCTCTAAAACGGATGTCAAAAGTCAGATGACTGTTCTTACTTTTGATGGCGACGAAATCGTTGGCGTGCACATTTCTGGCACGATGGACGATGACGAAATCGTCCTAATCGTCGATGGAAGTGAAGAAATATTTGATACGTTTGATCTTGAAGAGGCTACCTTTACTCGCGCCTTCGGCAAGAAGTTACTCGTTACTTCACCGATGCCTGAAAACTTCCCGCTCCTCCTATCTGTATCGGATATGACCAATTTGCTCTCCTTCTTAAGCACACTCACTGGTGCCACAGCGGAAGCAGCACCAGCAGAGACAGATGACGCTTCCGCCGAATAACAAACAACGAAGCATACTGGGATAAACAAGTCCGAATCCCGTCTCGAATTAACCCAAAACCTGCCTGAAACGAAGTGGAAGGCAGCGCAGAAACTTAAGTTAAAAATATGAAAAGATTGTCGCTCTTTACAACATGTCTCATAATTCTGGTCGGTTCTTGGGTCTTTCTGGAATTTGTCGTTGGCGGTCTCATATCCGTACCGATACCAGGTAGTGTAGTTGCGATGTATATGGGGTTGGTTATCATCGCAATCTTGGTGCATATTTCCGTTGAAGACTCGCTCTTTCAAGAGTTCTTGCGGCCGATCCATGAAACGCTTGTAGATGACAGACGGCGGCTCCGCCGACGCGTTATCGCTGTCTTAATCCCGATATTTCTACTCGGATATACCTACTCGATTATCGCCCAACGTGCCAATCCGCCTGGAAGCCCGCGGGACGCACATCCATCGCCACCGCTTGAATTGACGTACAAAGACGAAGTCATTGGCACGATGCAAGATGTCGTGAACCCCTTCCGGCACTATGAAAAGGACGACCCAGAGGCGTTCAAGGCACACGTTGAGAACGGAAGACGCGTCTATCATCAAAATTGTTTCCCCTGCCACGGAGATCATCTTGACGGGCAAGGACATTTTGCGCCTTATCTCCAGCCGCTACCGGCTAATTTCCAAGACCCGGGGATTATTCCAAACTTCCAAGAATCTTTCTTTTTTTGGCGAATTGCCAAAGGAGGACCGGGGTTACCCGCAGCGGGAACGCCTTGGGATTCCGCAATGCCTGTTTGGGAAGATCACTTGACAAAAGAGGAAATTTGGGACGTGATCCTCTTCCTGTCTGACTACACCGGTTATCAATTCCGCACCTTTGGGGAGGCACACTAAAAATGATCTTTTGTCTGACGCAAAGCGTTAAATTACACGGTTGGTTAGACAACGTTCTTTATTTCAGATCCGCAAACCTCCGTTGTCGGTTTGCTGCGGTTGTGTTGTTCCTGATTTTAGGAGTGTTCTCCATGCTTACGGTGGCGGACGCACAGAACGCACCCGAGGCTTCTGAAAAAGGAAAAGAGGTCTATGAGCAAAGCTGCGCACATTGCCACGGCACGGAAGGTAGAGGCGACGGTGCTGCTGCTGAAAACTTGCTTCCGCAACCCAGAGATTTCACACGTGGTTTGTATAAAATCCGATCTACAGAGAGTGGAGAACTTCCGACTGACCAAGACCTTTTCGATATTATTACCGAAGGGATGCCGGGTTCGTCAATGCCGGGATGGGAAACTGCCCTAAGTGCTAACGAGCGTTGGGAAGTGGTCGCCTATATTAAAACATTTCACAGTGGATTTAAAGAACGTGAGGCGCCGCCACGGGAAATTAGCTTGGAAGGGAAAATACCGTTTTCTGAGGAGAGTGTTGAGATTGGAAAAGGGCTTTACACAGAACTCGGTTGTATCGAGTGCCACGGTAACGTTGGACGCGGTGATGGCACATCTGCGCCTACGCTGACGGATGCCTGGAATTTCCAGACCTGGCCCGCAAATCTCACACAAGGTTGGACGTATCGAGGGGGGGCTGATACCGAAGACATCTTCAAACGATTCATCGGCGGAATCGCCGGTTCACCGATGCCTGCCTTTGAAGGCGATAGTTTCCTACATTTCGGGTTGACATCTGAGGAATCCAAACGCCTCACCGAATTAGAGAACATGGACGAAATGACGGAGGCGGATGAAGAGGCATCCAACCAGTTTTATGAAAAGATGGATGAGGCTGTTAATGTTGCCCTCACCCGAGCCGAAGGAACGGAGCTAACCGCCGCTGAGCAGCGGATGTATGATGACGCAATGAAGATCGTTTATGAAAAGAGTTGGCATCTGGCGAACTATGTGAAGTCGCTTATGCCTGAAGAACGTCCTGAACCGGCTATCGGCAATAACGTACTCCGCTCACAATACGTTCAAGGGGGGTTGCCTACAATCGACGATGCCGCTTGGGAAACGTCCGAAGCGAGATATTTTCCACTCGTTGGACAGATCATCGTTGAACCTCGGCAGTTTAACCCAACGATTGATGCCATCAGCGTCAAATCGTTTTATAACGATACAGAGGTCGTCTTCCTCTTTACATGGGATGACCGAACCTACACGACTGGCGATGAAACGGACGAAACAACGGGGAAACCGCTTGAGGATGCATTAGCAGTCCAGTTTCCCGTTAAGGTGCCACAAGGACCGACCGCACCGAAACCCTATTTCTTAGGGGGCGGTAGACTCCCGGTCTATCTCTGGCACTGGAAAGCCTCTGCCCCTGAGCAGGTAACGGAACTCACGGCTAAGGGGATCAACGCTGCTGAGGTCCAGGAAGTCCAAGCCGACCTACAGGTGAAAAGTACTTATACGGACGGACAATATCAATTGTGGGTGAAACGTGCTTTGAAGACGGAGGACAAGAAAGACTTGCAGCTTGAATCCGGTGTTTTTGTGCCTATCGCCTTCTCTGCTTGGGATGGTTCAAACGGGGACATTGACACAAAGCGGACGATAACGAGTTGGTATACTTTCGTCCTTGAACCCGTACCCTCTTCAAGGCGATTTGTTTATCCGCCTTTGATTGCCTTACTTTCTTTCGGCTTGCTCATTGGTTTACGGGCGGCTGTGCAGCGGAAGAATCTCGAAAAATTGTCTACTTAAAGTTTCTGACCTTTGATAATCCAGAGGCAGATGGAATTAGCCAAAAACCACCGTGAAACGAAGTGGAACGGTGACCAGATTTAATAGTTAAAAATAAGGAGAAAAAATGAAAACCTATCTGTTAGCAAGTCTCGCGATACTTCTCGTATGCTGTGCTGTCGGTCCTACTTTTGCGGCTGATAGCGATGCGGAAGTCGAAGCGTTAGTATTTCCGGATTCCTATACCGCTTCGAGCGTCAGCAATGGCGGCACAATTAACGGCGTCGTGAAGTTTGAGGGAGACGTGCCTGAAATGAAAATGCTTGAAATCACCAAAGACCAGGCGGTCTGTGGTGCCACCGAGAAATACGATGAAGCCGTTGTTGTCGGTGAAGGCAACGCTTTAAAAAATACGATTGTTTACTTGATTGATATTTCGCAAGGCAAAGATTTTGACAAAGCTACCAAACTGGAGATGGACCAACAGGGTTGTCAATTCACGCCGCATGTCCAGATTGTTCCCGTCGGTGTACGGTTAACGATGCTTAACAGCGATAAAGTTAATCACAACGTCCATATCTTCAGTAGCGTCAACAAACCGGTTAACAAACAGCAGACGAAAAATCGTAGAAAGATGCCGCTCGCTGCAGTAAAGAAAGCGGAAGGTCCTGTGTCCGTAAAATGTGACATTCACGGTTGGATGTCCGCTTGGATTGCCTATGTCCCGCATCCGTATTTCGCCGTGACGAACGAAAAGGGTGAGTTCACACTTGAAGATGTGCCTGCAGGCACCTATAAACTCGGTTACTGGCATGAGGCGTGTGGTAGCAATAGCGAGGCCCCTGTCTCTGTTACTGTAGAAGCGGGTGGCACGGTCACGCAAGATTTCGCGCTCAAACTCAAGTAGCCGTCAGTGGAAGTCTGAACTGTGATTTATAAGATTATCAGATTTACCAAGATTGGGTGTGCTTGTAATCATGGAAAATCTTAAAATCATAAGAATCCCGGTTCAGACAACTGCCGACTGCCTAATTGAGGTCGAAAATCTTTCGCATAGTTATCAGACACGACGCGCCCTGGAGAACGTCAGTTTTGATGTGTCGTGTGGCGAGATTTTTGGGTTCCTCGGACCGAACGGAAGTGGGAAGACAACCCTTTTTAGGATTCTTTCCACACTCATACCGGTAACCTCCGGCACTGTTCGTATCCTCGGGTATGATTTGAGCACCGAAGTAAAGGCAATTCGCCACCGCTTAGGCGTTGTTTTTCAGCATCCGGGACTGGATGTCAAACTCACTGTCGTTGAAAATTTACGGCATCACGGGCATCTCTATGGGCTTTCAGGTAAAACGCTACACCACCGGATTGCAGAACTCCTTGAGCAGGTTGGTATCTCAGACAGGGCAACAGACCGCGTCGAAGTCCTATCTGGCGGTTTGCAAAGGCGCGTCGAACTCGCGAAAGCCATGCTCCATTCTCCACGTGTGCTGCTCCTTGACGAGCCGACCAGTGGGTTGGATGTAACCGCCCGGAGGCAGCTCAACGACGATCTTCGCGTGCTTGCAGATACAGAAAATATCCTCGTTCTCCTCACAACGCATCTGTTGGACGATGCGGAGGCTTGCAACCGAGTCGGTATCTTGAATAACGGCAGCTTGGTCGCTATCGGAGCACCTGATGAACTCAAAGCGCAAGTCGGTGGTGATGTTGTACGCATAGAAGGTGAAGTTAGCGAAAGACTCTCCACAGCAATCGCCGAGAAATTCAGCGTTTCACCGGTGTTAACGGGTGGTCATCTCCGGGTGGAATGTGAACGAGGACATGAGTTCGTTAGAGACCTGGTCGCTACATTTCCAAATGAGATTCAGACAGTGCGATTCGGACGACCAACACTGGAGGATGTATTTATAAAATTAACAGGGAATCCATTCGTTCAATAGTTTTCAGTTAAGAGCCTTTTTGTAACTATTATCTCCAACGTTGGAGGCCTCCAAGACGTGGTGAACTGTTACGTGAATCCTCTTAACCGATAACTGAAAACTAAAAACTGAAAACCGCTAAAGGAAAAATCTTGTGCGAAAAATGCTGCTACCGATTACAACAATATGGTGGCGCGAAATTATTAGGTTTTATCGACAACGGAGTCGGCTCCTCAGTGCTATCGCACAGCCTTTGGTATTTTGGATTCTCATCGGCAGCGGCTTGAGTGCCTCTTTTCAACCTTCTGGGGTCGTGAGTGGACCCGGTTATATCGAATACTTTTATCCGGGTATTGTCGTTTTAGTCTTGCTTTTTACATCCATTTTCGCTACAATTTCTGTCGTGAATGATCGACGTGAAGGTTTCTTGCAAGGTGTACTCGTCGCTCCTGTTCCAAGGTGGCGGATTGTCCTTGCACAAGCGTTAGGGGGGACGACGTTAGCCCTCGGACAAGGCGTGCTGCTCCTAATACTCGCACCCATAACAGGCATTCGATTCGGTGTAGCATCGCTCTTTATTACCCTCGGCGTGATGGGACTTTTAGCGTTTGGCTTGACAAACTTGGGGCTGCTTATCGCGTGGCGGATGGACTCGACGCAAGGGTTTCATGCAATTATGAACCTGCTGCTAATTCCGATATGGCTCCTTTCCGGCGCGTTTTTTCCGAGTACAGGTGTACCCGGTTGGTTAGCATGGACAATGAAGTTCAATCCACTAACGTATGGGCTCGCAGCCTTTCGGCACAGCCTCTACCTTGATACTACCGTAAAAGCATTTGGAGACGGACCGTCTTGGACACTCTCTATGCTGATTACCAGTCTATTTTGTGTTTTGACGTATGTAGGAGCAACTTTCACAGCGTCTGCACAAGCGAATTAAAGAGTTATCGGTTTGCAGTTAAGAGCGGTTTATAACGAGCGTCCCCAGTTTGGAGGCCGCCAAGAAGTCGTGAATTGTTACATCAAAATCTCTTAACCGACAACCGACAACTGACAACCCTTAAAAGGAGGACTGAATGCTTCAATGGCTCCCTGATAACGTATCAACGTTCGGGCAAGGCGTTGATAACCTCTTTTACGCAATTTATTATATTACGCTTATTGCGCTAATCCTTGTGATGGCAACCCTTATCACGTTCCTGATTAAATATCGCTATCAGGAAGGCAAGAGGGCGACGTACATCGAAGGCAGCACAACGTTGGAAATCGTCTGGACAGCCGCTACGACTGTGATTGTCTTTGTGCTGGCTATGTTTAGTTATCCGCAGTGGAATAAAATTAAATCACCGACCAGTTTTCCTGAGAATCCAGATGTTGTCGTCCAAGTTAGCGGAAAACAGTTCAACTGGGATATGACGTATCCTGGACCTGATAATGAATTTGGCACGGATGATGACCTGATATTGGAAAATGAACTGCATGTCCCCGTCAACGCCGTTGTGCATATCCGATTAACCGCCGTGGATGTCATTCACAGTTTTTTTGTGCCACAATTAAGGCTCAAACAGGACGCATTGCCCAGTAGGTTTATTGATATGTGGTTTGAGGCGACAAAGGCAGGACGCTATGAAATTCCGTGTGCTGAACTCTGTGGATTCGGACACTCTGGAATGCTTGGATACCTCAATGTGCATGCGCAAACGGACTACGATGCTTGGCTGCAAGAAAGATGGCCCCAGTAGGCGCAAGGAGAACAATAAATATGCACGATAATGAACATACTTCACATCATCACGAAGAAAGTTTTATTCGCAAATACATCTTTTCGCTTGACCACAAAATGATTGGCAAGCAGTTCCTTATCTATGGGCTGCTCATGTTCTTCCTCGGCGGTGGACTTGCCCTGCTCTTTAGATGGCAGCTCGCCTATCCCGACAGACCTTTACCCATCATCGGTGCCTCGCAACAATATATGGACGAAGGTGAAGTCGTCACGGGTGCTGACAGGATGTGGGAGCGTATCTACGAATCCGAGAAAGAGGAATGGCTTGAAGTCAATATGCCCAATGGGGTCGTCGATCCGGCGTTTTACAACATGCTCTTTACGATGCACGCCACTGTTATGGTGTTCTTCGTCGTTGTTCCCATCTTGGTCGGTGCCTTTGGTAATTTCCTGATCCCCCTAATGATTGGGACGCGCGATATGGCGTTTCCGATCCTCAACATGCTCTCTTTTTGGTTTGCAGTCCTCGCCGCGGTCATCATGACAATTGGATTCTTTGTACCCGGTGGACACGCCGCAGCCGGATGGACAGGCTACGCACCCCTCTCTTCAGACGCACAGTGGACGGGGGTGGAATGGGGACAAATTCTCTGGGGATTGAGTCTGTTTGTCCAGGGGCTTTCTTCGCTTGTCGGTTCTATTAACTATATCACGACGATTATCAATATGCGCGCACCGGGAATGACGTTCTTCCGGTTGCCCTTGGTTATCTGGTCGCTTTTCATCGTTGCGATCCTCTTGCTACTCGCGTTCCCGGTCCTGTCGTCCGCAATTGTGCTGCTCGTCTTTGATAGGCTTGCAGGGACAACGTTCTTTACAACGACAGCGGAGGGCGGGGGGGACCCGCTTTTGTGGCAGCACCTCTTCTGGTTCTTCGGACACCCTGAGGTCTATATCCTCATCTTGCCGGGCATGGGCATCGCTTCTGAGTTGATTGCTGTGTTTTCACGGAAACCGATCTTCGGATACCGTTCGATGGTCTACGCTATGATTGCCATCGCCTTTTTGGGATGGATCGTCTGGGGACACCACATGTTCCAGAGCGGCATGCGACCCGGACTCGGTTCTATATTTATGACAACGACGATGCTCATCGCTGTGCCATCGGCTATCAAAACATTTAACTGGCTCGGTACGATGTTCAAAGGCTCCATCCGATTCACAACGCCGATGCTCCACGGCATCGCTTTCGTCTCAATGTTTGTAATTGGTGGGTTAAGCGGTATCTACATGGCAAACACACCGGTTGACATCTTCATCCACGATACCTACTACATTGTGGCGCATATTCACTACGTTGTGTTCGGCGGTAGTCTGTTTGCTATTTTCGGCGGTATCATCTTCTGGTTCCCGAAAATGTACGGACGCTATATGAACGATACGCTGTCCAAAATTCACTTCTGGTTGACTTTTGTCGCGTTCAACTGCACATTCTTCCCGATGCATATCCTCGGTGTTGGCGGGCACATGCGACGCATTTCCAACCCGCTGCAGTACGAGTTCTTGCAACAGTTTGAAGGCATGAACATCTTTATCACGATGAGTGCGTTCACGCTCGGTTTCGCACAGTTGATACTCGTCTTCAACTTCTTCTGGAGTATGTCTCGTGGAAAAGTGGCTGAGCAGAACCCGTGGCACGTCAATACACTGGAGTGGGAAGCACCGACACCCGTACCACACGGTAACTTCGGTCAAATTCCGACTGTCTACCGCGGTCCCTATGAATATAGCGTCCCGGATGAAGAAGATGATTGGATTCCACAGACACGACCTGAACATGCTCCCGCAACAGGTGGTGATTAAAGGGCAATAGGTGTGGTTTCATGAAGTTTAAGTTTTTAAATCGGTAATTACCTCCCCCGACGAGACGGGTGTAACCCGCTGCTGGCGAGGTTTTGCGGCGTACTCGCCTAAATGCGACGTGCATTCCTAACCTCGCCACATTACCGAATTAATTTTTTAATCTTCATCTAAACGCATCATAAAAACGTAGATGAAACAACACGCGCGTTATAGTCCGTGGCTACATAGATTAGCATATCTCACCGCAGGCGCGACGTTCTTACTGATCGTCATCGGTGGGATCGTCACAAGCACCGACTCCGGGTTAGCTGTACCCGATTGGCCAACAACCTTCGGGTACAATATGTTCCTCTATCCGTTATCGGAGATGGTGGGGGGCATCCTATATGAACATAGCCATCGACTCATGGGCTCCCTCGTTGGGATCTTAACTGTCGGTCTTCTGGTTTTCTTATGGGCAAAAGATTCCCGTAAGTGGCTAAAATGGCTCGGACTCATTGCGCTCATTGCCGTCGTTGTACAAGGCGTTCTCGGTGGACTCCGGGTCACGCAGATTAATCGCAACTTCGCAATCGTACATGCCTGTCTCGCACAAGCGTTTTTCGCACTTCTCTGTGGGATTGCGTGGTTCACCTCTCGTGGCTGGTGGCAAGAGAAACCTGCAGCACCGATCGCTGCGGCACAGAAATTGAAGCGTTTAAGCCTGATTACGACATGCCTCATCTATGTACAACTCATCTTTGGAGCGGTTTTGCGGCATACTGGAAGCAGACTTGATATGCATCTGCTTTTTGCCTTCTTGGTCACACTGCATATCTTCTTGTTGGCAAGACGGGTCCTCGGGACGAACGATGAAACACAGCGGAGTGCTTCATCAATGGTGTTTGGACTGCTCGGATTGCTTGCTGTCCAGTTGATGCTCGGTACGGGGGCGTTTTTCGCCAGACTCACTGCTTTCGGTGAAACCTTCGCAACCGGACTCACGGTGACAATCACGACCGCGCACGTCGCAGTCGGCGCGCTTATGTTAGTGAGTAGTTTTGTCTTGACCCTGAAGATTTACAGATTTACCGATGCCTCGGTCCCAGTTAATACGCCAGCAAGTGGAACTCTTGCTACGGAGTGAGTCTGTTCGTAGTAGTGCGATTCATCGCACGCTCTGAAGGGGCATACAACGGGCAATAAATTGCCCTACTACGAACCAATAAAGTGGTTTGCTTACGGAGTGAGTCTGTTTGTAGTAGTGCGATTCATCGCACGTTCTGAAGGGGCATACAACGGGCAATAAATTGCCCTACTACGAACCAATAAAGTGGTTTGCTTACGGAGTGAGTCTGTTCGTAGTAGTGCGATTCATCGCACGTTCTGAAGGGCATACAACGGGCAATAAATTACCGTACTACGAACCAATAAAGTGGTTTGCCTACGGAGTGAGTCTGTTCGTAGTAGTGCGATTCATCGCACGTTCTGAAGGGCATACAACGGGCAATAAATTACCGTACTACGAACCAATAAAGTGGTTTGCTTACGGAGTGAGTCTGTTCGTAGTAGTGCGATTCATCGCACGTTCTGAAGGGCATACAACGGGCAATAAATGGTTTCCCTACTACGAACGAATGAAGTGGTTTGCTTACGGAGTGAGTCTGTTCGTAGTAGTGCGATTCATCGCACGTTCTGAAGGGCATACAACGGGCAATAAATTACCCTACTACGAACCAATGGAACAGTGACCAGATTTAATAGTTAAAAACATGCGTTCAACAACGGTAACGTTTCCAGACAAGACAGATACAGCAAACCCATCGTCGAAGCATACGACTTTTGTGCAGCGCGTCGCCGATGTGATTGAACTCAGCAAACCGCGACTGGTCGTGATGATACTCATCACCACCGCCGCCGGTTTCTACCTCGGTGCACGCACTTTCGAGTGGCTTCGCTGCTTGCATACACTTATCGGCGCAGGGTTAACAGCAGCCGGGGTCTTAGGGCTTAACCAATACCTCGAACGCGATGCAGACGCACTGATGGAGCGGACCCAAGGAAGACCAATCCCTGATGGTAGGATGGGTCCGTTGACGGCACTGATTATTGGCGCTGCCTTCACGGGTAGCGGGATGCTTTATCTGACGTTGATTGTCAACGTCCTGAGCGGCTTTGTTATCTCGCTGATAGTCGTAAGTTACCTGTTTCTCTATACGCCGCTTAAACGGAAGACCTCGCTATGTACACTCGTTGGTGCAGTGCCGGGCGCGCTGCCCCCTGTCGTCGGTTGGGTCGCAGCGCGCGGTTCGTTGACAGGCGAAGCGTGGGTACTATTTACGATACTCTTTTTGTGGCAGCTACCGCACTCACTCGCGATTGCCTATATCTATCGTGAAGATTACGCAAAAGCCGGATTCCGTCTGTTGCCGGTCATTCATCCCGATGGGGCAAGCACGTGCCGTCAAATCGCGTTTAATTGCGTCGCACTCCTCGGCATCGGTTTATTACCGACGTTGTACGGTGTCGCCGGTAGCATCTATTTCTTCACAGCACTGGTATCTGGGCTGGCGTTTTTGGGAGTTGGTATCTATTTGGCACGCACGCGCACAATGAAAGCCGCACGTCATGTGTTGTACGCCTCGTTGCTCTATCTGCCGGTGGTATTTATCACGATGGCGTTGGATAAAATTTAGGAATTGGGCATAAAATGAACGAGCCAGAGCATCGCAAGCGAAATCTTCGCCTCGGTATTATCTTATCCCTGTTATTTGTTGGGCTATTTATCATCGCAACGCGGGTAATGATTACGGGTAGCAAAATACCGCCTACTGTTGAAGGCGCGATGGAGAGCATTAAAACACCGGTTCTGGGAATCATTGGTTTTTTCCTGGTGCTCGTGGCGGTCATTGAGATTGTCCTTCGGATTCTAAAAAATCGGATACGTAAAGATGGAAACCCAGAATAACACTGGCGTGCACGAGCGTCCCCCTTTAAGCAACGCACGATTAGCCGTTTTAGTCCTACTCGGTGCGGAGACGATGTTGTTCTCAGGACTCATCGGGGCGTTTCTCGTGTTTCGGGTCGGAAACGTTACTTGGCCCCCACCATCACATATCGGGATTGAACTCCCACGCCTCGTAACCGGCATCAATACTGCACTGCTGCTACTGAGCGGTTACACAATGTTCCAAGCGCATCGTGCAATTCAGGCGGATCGGGCGAAGCAGCTGCGGCGTTGGCTTCTCATCACAGGTGTTTTGGGATTACTCTTTCTCGGTGTACAGGGCAGTGAATGGGTACAACTCATTCAGAAGGGACTCACGCTCCAATCGGGTGTATACGGCGGTATTTTTTATGTCCTCATCGGATGCCATGCACTTCATGTGTTGACTGCGGTTATATGGCTGTTGGTCGTTTACGGTCTGGCGGTCGCAGGGCGTTTCTCTGCCGAACATTACGTCGGTGTTGATACCTGTACGATCTATTGGGTTTTTGTTGTCGCGCTCTGGCCGATTCTGTATGTATTGGTATATCTTTTGTAAGGGTTGTTGGTTATCGGTGATCGGTTAAGAGGCGGATCTGTTGAACCAGAATCCTCTTTAACTGAAAACTGACGACTGACAACTATAAAAAGGAAGTGTTAAAGTGAACAAATCATACTATACAAAAGCCGTATGGACTTCCATTTGGATACTCGTCATGCTCATAGTCCCGACATATCTTGAGGCGTGTCCGGGCTGTAAAAATCTTGACGATCCTATTAATAAAGGTTTTAATTGGAGCATTCTTTTCATGATGGCGATGCCGTTTACGGTTTTCGGACTCGTCGGTGGCACAGTCTATTTACATTGGAATGGTTATCGGTTATCGGTCATCGGTAGTCGGTTAAAGAAAAATATGCTACGCATCAGAAATCTCCTTAACTAACAACTAACAACCGACAACTGACAACTAATTAATAAAGGAGTTAAATATAGTGGAACACGCTACCACTTTAGATCACACTGAAGACGTATACGAACCTTCGCTTACGCCGGACAGTCTTGGGAAACTCGGCATGTGGATCTTCCTCGTCGGGGATACCATGTCGTTTGGTGCCTTGCTGGCGGCTTATGCGGCGGTCCGTGCAGGTGCCGGTGTCATCGGGTGGGTCCCGCCCGTTGAGATCCTCGGCATTAACCTAACAGCGTTTATGACATTCTTATTGATATGCAGTAGTGTCACGATGGTGAAAGCGCTGGAATCTATCCAGAACGGTAATGTTTCGCGTATGTGTACCTTCCTCGGCTTAACAATCGCAGGTGGTGTGATATTCCTCGGACTACAGGCTTATGAATGGAATGCCCTGATTAAGCACGGATTGACACTCACTGAAATCCCTCACCACGGGTTATCAGGTGCAGCGATTAGCGGGTCAGTGCTTTTTGGACCGACTTTCTACGCCATCACAGGTTTCCACGGATTGCACGTAACAGGCGGTGTCATTTATCTCATTGTCATCTTGATACACGGCTTGCGCGGCAGGTATACGGCTGAATTTAACCATGAGGTGGAAATCGTCGGGCTTTATTGGCACTTCGTTGACCTTATTTGGATTATGGTCTTCACCTTCATCTATCTACTGTAGGAGGACTGAAAATGGCAGAGAACGGACACAAAGAGCATCCAAAATACATGAATATTTTCTGGTGGCTCCTGGCACTTACTATTATTGAGGTGGCTGTCGCAATCCCTGAGTATGCTACTGTCCTCAAGGCTATATTGCTCATCGGACTCGCATGTTCTAAGGCGATCTTAGTCGCTAACTATTTTATGCATCTGAAATTTGAGAGGAAGACACTGGCAGTTATTGTGGTAACACCTTTCCTGATCTGTGTGCTTCTCGTTTTTGCTTTGATGCCTGACCTCACGTCAGATGATAGGCTCGACGGAATAGAGAGACCCGCCGAAGTCGTCGATACGTCAGCCCACTAATTTTTTTAACTATTAACTCTGGGCACCGCTCCACTTCGTTTCGCGGTGATTTTTGGTTAATACCAACCGTCTCTGGATTATCTGAAAACTGCACAACCCTAAGTTATAAGAGGTTTCTTATTTGATAGTTAAAAAACTTGACAGAAGCACCTGGATATGGGTAGCATTGGGTGTTATCATTCTCGGTATCGCAGGTGCCACTTTGTGGTCGGCTTATGATACTAAACCCGAAGTAACAGCAACGAAAGAGACCTCTGTCAGGGTGCCTGACTTTAGCCTGACGAATCAGCAGGGGAAGCCGTTAGCGTTATCGGATATGATGGGTAAAATTTGGGTGGCAGACTTTATCTTCACCAACTGCCCAACGATTTGCCCCGCGATGACCGCGGAGATGGCACGTCTCCAATCGGAATTCGTCGCAGAGCCGGTCTATTTTGTCTCTTTCTCCGTGGATCCAGCGCGCGATACCTCAGAAGTTCTCTCTCGCTATGCGAAGGAATACGGTGCCGATGACAGACGTTGGCACTTTCTCACTGGCGAGAAGGAAGGTATTTACGAATTAGCGAAAGACGGCTTTAGTTTAGCCGCTGGACACAAGGGAAGCGAAATCCTTCACAGCACACGGTTTGTTCTTGTAGCATCGGACGGGCAGATCTATGGGCACTATGATAGTCGTAGCCAACCGGCGATGTTACGCCTCCGGCGCGACATTAAGACGCTCCTACAGAAGTGATGGATGTGAACCTCCTAATCTCCGTTGCCGCTTTTCTGGTTCATTTTCCGTTCGGTTTTTTTCGCGTCCGCTTCAAAAAATTGAGCCGTCCGTGGAGTCGGTGCCTTTACATTCCTATCGTAATTAACATCGTTGTCCGACACTTTATTCTCGATTGGGAGTGGCAAACGGCGATGGTCTACTTATGGCCCGCAACACTGATTGCTCATATACTTGGTGGTTTTCTGGGGACCCGCTACAAACCAGATAGGCATAGCGAGACAGACTGAATAGTTGTCAGGATAAATTTTCTACAGAAACCCTTTCAGCCTTCGGTTTTCAGTTAAAGGGATTCGCTGTGGTAGTAAAGTTTACTGTAATCGCCACAAAGTCTTAACTGATAACTGACAACTGGTAACTGATAACTATTAACAAATGAGGAAAAACATGATCAAGAAAATTTACGTACCCGTTGACAATTCGGACTACTCGGATGCAAGTATCGCTTTGGCGGTAGCGTTCGCGAAGAAGTTCGGATCGCAATTGGTCGGTTCGCACGTCTACGCCGCAAAAATGCACGATGTCCGCTTTAAACAGATGGAATACACCCTGCCAGAGGAGTACCAAGACGAAGTTGAACTCGAAAAACAACGCCGCATTCACGATACACTCATCACCATGGGGCTACAACTCATCTCCGATTCCTATCTGGAGGTCATGAAGCAGAAGTGCACCGAATTGGACATCCCGTTTGAAGCGAAAATGCCAGAAGGCAAGCACTACATAAAACTCGTTGAGGACATTAAAGCCAGCGACTACGACCTCGTGATTATGGGCGCGCTCGGTATGGGTGCCGTCAAAGATAGCCTCATCGGCGGGGTCTGTGAACGCGTTGTTCGTCGTATTAATACCGACACACTCGTCGTCCGAGACCTCGAAACCCTTGAAGAACACGATGGAAATATCCTCGTCGGGATTGATGGGAGTCCTGAGTCTTTCTCAGGTTTGAAAACCGCTATCCAACTCGGACAGAAATTCGATAAACAGGTCGAAGCCGTTGGGGTCTACGATCCGTATCTTCACTATATCGTTTTCAATTCCGTTGTCAATGTACTGACAGAACGTGCCGCACGGACTTTCAGATTTAAAGAACAAGAACAACTTCACGAAGAGGTCATTGATACGGGATTGGCGAAAATCTATCAGTCGCATCTCGAAGTCGCACGCGCTATCGCAAAAGAAGAACACAACTACAACCTAAAAATTACGCTGCTTGATGGGAAAGGCTACGAAAAGATTTTACAATACACCCGAAAAACAAATCCTTGGCTTCTGGTTTTAGGCAGAATCGGAGTCCACTGTGAAGAGGATGCCGACATCGGTAGCACTGCTGAGAACCTCTTACGTCTTGCGCCTTGTAATGTGCTTTTAGTCAGTCAACGCTATTTCCCACAGATTGATGTAAAAGCAGAGGAAACACTCGTTTGGACGCAGGAAGCGTTAGATAGGATGGAAAAAGCACCACCGCTGGTGCGTGGTATAGCGAAAACAGCCGTCCATCGGTTTGCCATAGAACGCGGGCATTCGGTTATTACAGAAAGTGTCATTGACAAGGCGATGGAGGCGATTATGCCACAGCGCGCCTCTGAGAGGTTAACGCGCGTCGCGAAAGAGATCGCCGAACAGAAAGTCCTGGAATCCGATGCCGTGCAAACCTATATTTGTGGCGAATGTGGCTACGCTGCCCATAACCAACAGCCCGTTCAATGTCCAGTCTGTAGTGCTGCACCGGAACGGTTCCAGATGGTCGATAAAGGTTCCTTGGAACATATCGCTGTGGGTGAAGGCGGGGCTGCGGAAGAAGAGACTTTTGACGGCGTGCGACTCCAGTGGTCAGAACAGGCGAAAAAAGCACTTCGTCGTGTCCCACGCGGCTATATGCGGCGGAACGTCAAAGCGCGAATTGAGAAATCCGCACGTTCCCAAAAGATTGGAACGATTACCAACGCCTTCGCAACCGAGATCATTAATGATAGTATGGGGGAAGCTGCCGCTGTCCGAGAGGATGCTCCTGAACTCAGAGCTGTACAAGCACAAACGACAGACTCCCAGAACGCTGCCGAAGTCGGGCAAAGTTTTGAAAGTCCAGTGCAGTGGACGCAAGAAGCGATTGAACGTTTGAACTTAGTACCTGCCGGGTTCATGCGGAATATCACACAAACGCGGATTGAACAGCGAGCACAAGAGCACAATGTCACCGAAGTTACACTCGATTTCGCCGCTCGCGTCATTGAAGACGGCAGAAGTCTGGCAAATGAAGTCCTTGGGCAGTATTATCAGCAACCGGATTAGGAGTAAATGATGAGCGAAATTCCAACAGTCACATTCCAAATCCTCGGTCCAAATGAGGGGGCAGCGGAGCGTTCAACCCAAAGTTTGTGGTTTAAGGTAAAATCCGATCCCCCACCACCGGAAGATCTCGTTGTCGGTTTGACAGTTCGCGCATCCAACGGAGAGATTAGACAGTCCGGCACCATCATGATCCTCAAACACGAAAGCCATTCCGCAGATTTAATCTACAAAACAGTGGAAGGTGAACTCGACATATCGCTGGAAATAGAACCTTTTGATTCACTTGCATCGCTGGAATTTCCTATTTTCACAAATGAAGGCTATGTGATAGAGGCAGGCTATAAATTTCTGAAGTACAACGTAGGAACTTTATCAAAAATAGTCCCATACCAGTGGAATGGACCTGATCGGGGCTTATGGACAGATGAGAAACGCTCGTAGGGGTGAGATTACCTCACCCTTAAAAAATGGAGGTTCACCATGTATCAGACTTTAAGAAATATGCTAATATGCCTACTCGCGGTTTTTGTCCTTGTAGACAATAGCTTTGCGGGGAACTGGCACCGGTGGCGCGGACCAAACAACGATGGGATCAGCCAAGCCACTGAAGCACCTATCCACTGGAGTCAAACCGAAAATGTCCAATGGCGACTACCACTCCCCGGTGAAGCCGCCTCTACCCCTGTCGTCTGGGAAGATAAGATTTTTCTTACTTCTGCTGATGGCAACACCCTTGTTTTGATGTGTATCAGCACCAAAGGCAAGGAACTCTGGAAGCGGACGATAGCGCGCGGCAACCAAGTCGTTCGTCGCGGTGAAGGTAATTCTGCCGCACCTTCTCCGACAACGGATGGCGAGCATGTCTGGGCATTCTTCGGGACGGGGGATCTCGTCTGTTATGATTTTCAAGGCAATGAGGTGTGGCACACCAATATTGCCGAGCGTTACGGCAAGTTTAACCTCTATTTTGTCATGGCAAGCACACCACTCCTCGACAAAGACCGACTTTACATGCACCTCATCCACAGCAACGCTTGGCTTGTACTTGCGCTCGACAAAATGACCGGCGCGGAAATATGGAAACATCAGCGCGATAGCGATGCAACTGAGGAGTGCGAACACGCCTACACTTCCCCTATTCTCTACCGAGACGCGGAACGTGAATACCTCGTCGTACATGGTGCAGATTATGTTACCGCACACAGCCTCGAAGACGGCAGCGAAATCTGGCGGTGTGGCGACTTAAACCCAAAGGCAAGCTATAATTACTCGCTCCGGTTCGTCGCTTCTCCTGTCGCAACACAAGGGTTAATCGTCGTCCCATCGGCGAAAAATGGACCCGTTGTCGGCATTGATCCGGCTGCACAAGGGGATGTCACGAACAGTAAATGGCAACGCTGGAAACTCCGACAAGGCACACCTGATGTCCCGTCGCCCGTTATCCACGACGGTTTAGTCTATCTCTGTCGGGAGAATGGAGATTTGATATGCCTTGATGCTGAGACCGGTGAACAACTCTATCGCGAACGAACGCATCGACATCGGCATCGCGCCTCGCCTGTCTATGCGAACGGATATATCTATCTTACGTCTCGAGACGGTGTTATCACTGTTGTGAAAGCCGGACGTGAATTTGAAATCGTCGCCAGCAATGCTATGGACGAAGTTATTGCTGCATCTCCTGTCATCATTGACCAGACACTCTATCTGCGTAGTTATCAGGCACTCTATGCCATCGGTGGCGGCGAATGAAGACCTACAAAGAACTGCCGAATGATGCCGGTTCCAATATTATCGGGCAGGTGACAGCACAGGCGAATCGACTCCAGAAGCGGCTTGCCTCCATTAAGCACACAGTCGCAATTATGAGTGGAAAAGGTGGCGTCGGTAAAAGTTCACTCACCGCAAACCTCGCTACGGCGCTCACACGCAAAGGCAACGCTGTCGGAGTCGTTGACGCAGACATCAACGGACCGACACTCGCTAAAATGATGGGGGTCCGCAAGGCAACACTTGTATATTCACAGGTAGGTGTCAAACCTGCGATCACCCCACTCGGCACCAAGCTGATTTCCATGGATCTGCTCTTAGCGGAAGATGATGCACCTGTGCTTTGGAATGCCCATACCCAGAAAGATGCCTTTACATGGCGCAGCACAATGGAGGTCGGCGCACTCCGGGAATTCATCGCCGACACCGAATGGGGACAGTTGGATTACCTCCTGCTCGATCTACCACCGGGGACCGATCGGTTGCCGAATGTGGCAGAGCTTATTCCCAACCTTGGCGGTGTCGTCGTCGTAACAATCCCTTCTGAAGTCTCACAACTGATCGTCAAAAAGTCAGTGACGATGGCGAGGGATATTCTTAAGGTGCCGATTATCGGTGTTGTCGAAAACATGGCTTTCTATGTTTGTCAACACTGTGGTGAAGAGGAGCCTCTCTTTTCCACTGAGGGTGCCCTTGACAGCACACTCCAACAGGCGATCCTCGGTGGTATTCCCTTTGATCCACGGCTCGCACGCGCCAATGACAACGGAACTCCTTATCTTGACGAATACCCAGATGCTCCCGCAAGCAAAGCACTCATGCAAGTCGCTGAAAAAATTCAAGCATTTTTTGAAGGAGAGGACTTACACGCTCCGCCGGTAGGTGCGGTTTCCTAACCGCACCGAATCTTGTGAAAACAGGCAGAATTCAGTCATTTTGCGCAAATCCTGAAGGAGAGAAGATATGAAATTTTTATGTACAGACTGCGATACGGCGATGAAGTTTAAGGACGTGACCCGTCCCGAACAAGGCTCCGTGACGGCACTCTTTGAATGTCCAGACTGCTTTACAGAGATCGCCATGTTCCTTAATCCGTGGGAGACCCAAATGCTGAAATCCTTGGATCTCAAACTCGGTGGCAACAACGAAGCAGCGCAGCCGATGCAAATGGTCCGATCACAGTTAGAGACCGCAAAAAGTGATGCAATGCCGAACGAGGTTTCCCCAGAAACAAGTGCCAGCGAAACCGCTGAAGGCGGCAAATGTCCTTTTACCTCTGTTATCTCGGATGCATTCCAAGAAGCACCTGAACCTACCGAACCGACGGGGCCCGTTTGGACGCCAGAAGCGCTGGAACGCTTAGAGCGGATCCCCAGTTTCGTCCGGCCCATGGCAAAGATGGGCATCGAAAGTTTTGCCAAAGAAAACGGACACGATGAAATCACTGGCACCGTTATGGATGCCGCCCGTGGTAACTTTCCCACACAGTTCTGATACCAACCCCTCCAACAAGGTAGGTGCGGTTCCCCCACCGCACCATAGTATCAATTTTCCTAACTTACCTCCACGCTAATTTCTCATAGAATATTAACACACCCATTGGCGTCTTTTTTGTAACACCTTTAAGGAAAATAGCGTTATTGCTTAAGGAAAAGATTCTGCCAATTCGTACCTGCTTGAAATAGTACTTAACAAAAAAAGATAGCCGAATCAAAGTCCAAAATACGTTCTTGAGTCGATCTTGTTTGGAGGAGGAAAATTACTGTGTTCTTTAATAAATCACTGCTTTCTTTCGTTTTTGTCATGCTACTCGTCGCCGGACTCACTTTCGTCGCAATACCCGCAACCGCAGCTGTGACTCCCGCCCTTTCGGTGACAGATGCGGATGATGTAACACCTGGTATACAGGTATACGGAATCCGGGCTGAAGACGTTTCTTTTCAGTTGACTGTTACATTTCAGGATACCGCCAACAGTAATGCCAATACTCAGGTGACTGGTTTTGATGTCAACGATATTGTATTGTATCCAGCAGATAGCAGTAACAATATTATTCCGGGTGGTGCCACAGCTGTTCCTGTCAGTCCCAACGCTAATAGTAGTGTGTACACAACCACAATTACTGTCAAGGGAAATATCAGTAAAGTGATTGTGCAAGTGCCAGCTGCCGCCGCCCAAACCCTTCCTACAATCGGGCAGAATGATCAGGTCACACCAGGGAGAGACACTGCTGCTGGGACCCCTGCAAATCTAGTGGTCAATATAGTCCGAAGTGCGGCACCCCCGCTAACCATATCAGCGGATACCTCTATTAGCGGCCAAGCCCCCTTTACTGTGACCTTAACTTCCACAAAAGCAATTACACTGACGCATGCAGATATTCATGTTACCGGTGGAGACATTCCAACGAATGGACTCTCATCTGACACCACGAGAAAAGTCTGGACAGTGACAATCCGCCCCGTCATAGATGTGGAGGAGGTAATCGTTAGACCCGCAACTAACGGTGCCTTTATTTTCCCAAAAGGCACGTTTACCGTCGGTCCGCAGATAACGCGGCAGGGCAGTGCCAGAGCTCTTGCAGGAAAAGTAGCTATCAGCGAAATCATGTTCGCGACGAACGGAAACACGAATGAAGTCCAGTGGATTGAAATTTTCAATAGCTCTCAGAACGAAGCTGTTGCCTTAGATGCTGACAGGGGATGGCGTTTGATCATTGAAAACTACGACGATCCAGGATCGAAGGTGGCACGACTCGGAAGCATTAATTTTAAGGATGACGGGGACGTTAAAACTATTCCACCGAGGCAGACAGTGCTAATCGTCTCCACAGCCAGCAGCACCAGGAACTCAGATAGAACGCACTTTGTCTCTACCCGCGTCTTCGATGTCTACGCAGAGCTCGCAAGTGAATTTGGAATGAGCCGCCGAGCAGACCCCTTCCTGCACCCAACACAAGGATTCCACATCGAACTCGTTGATGGCAGAAGTGAAACCGTAGATGCAATCGGGAACCTTGATGGAAGAACTGGACTTCCGATAAACCTGCATGGCAATTGCCTAACGGTTGGGTTGAAAACAGATACAGGACCTCAATTATCCGCCGCTACCGTGATTACAACCCCGATAACCGACGCTACACGAACAAAGGCACAGTACATGACGGCACCAAGCGGGCGGGATGGATCCTTGCAGAAAAAACCAATTTTACCTATGTCAGAGAGGAAGGGGTTGAAACTTGGTATGGGATCAGTTCCGACTACGGCACGCCCGGTATCCACGCCGGCGGGGCACTTCCTGTCCAACTCGCGCACTTCCGACCCGAACGCACGGAGGCTGGGACAGTCCTCATCAAGTGGACCACCGAATCCGAGGTGGACAACGCCGGATTCAATATCCTACGCGCCGAAACAAGGAAAGATGTGTTCAAGGTTATTAACGCACAGTTGATTCCAGGCGCAGGCACGACCGCTGAACGGAATATCTATACATGGACAGACACCACAGCGAAGCCGAATGTCGTCTATTACTACCAAATTGAAGACGTATCTTTTGCTGGAGAACGTCAGACATTAGCCACCAGTCGCTTGAAAGGAACAATCTCCGCCAACGGCAAACTCACCACTCGGTGGGCAGGACTGAAATCTCAAAATTAGTAGATACGGGTAGGTTTCCTGCCTACCCTACTCATCCAGTTGATGAACAACGGCGAGCGGTGTCGCCGCGAGCAGACCAGCATCGATCGGAATAATAACACCAGAAATCCATTTCGATTCGTCACTGGCGAGGAAAACAGTCGCCCACGCCACATCCCATGCAGTCCCTTCTGTTCCAAGGGGTCCAATGCGCCGCCGCCGCTCCCGTTCCGCTTCACTCAGATACGGTGCAGGAAACGAAGCATAGAGATGACCAGGCGCGATGCAATTCACACGAACATTGTCCCGTCCGTGGTGAACAGCCATCACCTTTGTTGCCGAGATCATCCCCCCTTTCGCAGCCGCATAAGGCACATTTCGAGATGAACCGGCGCGCAATGCATCAATTGACGAGACGTTGATGATTGAACCACCCCCTGCTTCAGCCATCCGAGGGATCGCATGTTTACACGCCATAATCATGCTTTTGAGATTAACGTCCATCACCCGGTCCCACTTCTCTGCGTCAACCTGTGTGACCATTCCAGAACCGCCGAGTCCAACGTTGTTGAACAGCACGTTCACTTTGCCGAAATGTTCAACAGCAGCGTCTACCATGCCAGCACACGCTTCCTCTGTGGACACATCTCCGATAAACACCGCAGCTTCACCACCCGCTGCTTCAATTTCTGCAAGGGTAGCGTTAGCATTCTCAGGTGAAAGGTCAGCTAACAATACCTTTGCCCCTTCTCTCGCGAAGAGCATTGATGTCGCATAGCCGGTCCCGTCAACTTCACCTTTTTTGCCAGCACCCGTAACAATCGCGACCTTCCCGTTCAATCGATCCATAGTTTTAATCCATAATTCCCAATTTATCGTTAATCTCTTTCTGATAGCCTTCGAGTTCACAGTTCTCAATCTCTGCGATTGTCACAGGACGGCCAAACCATCCCGATTCATACACCGCCATACAGATGGCTTCCGAACGCATGCCTTCAACAGCATCCACTTCGGGTTTACCACCACTCCGAATCGCATCGGCGAAGTATTTCAACTCAATCGCGACTGTATCTTCAACGCCGCCCGGGAAGTAGTATTCCCGTTCCGAATCGCTAAGGCTATCTGTGAATTCTTTCATTAGGTCGTCGTTAGAAATCGGTTCGCCGCCACGTGGCACTAATCCGAGGTTCCAATCCAGCGCACCCTCACTGCCATAAACCGTGTGCTGACGGAAGTGGTGTCCCGGTGCCGAGCCGACCCATGTCCATTGTGCAGTAACGCCTTGCTCAAACTTGATCGTGGCAATCATCGCGTCCTCGACATCGACAGCATAACCCCCCTCTCTTTCTGCCGGATTGTCGTAGCGGTAAGGCTCGTAAGCCTTGTTGATGGCGTAAACCTCTTCGGCTTCCATACCGAGGATATAACGCATCAGATCGGTGAAGTGCACACCGCCGTCCAATGCCCAGCCGCCACCCGCGTCCATTTTAAAGTTGCGCCACCCCCATTTCCCTAAGTTTTCACCAGCCTCTATCCAGAAGAACATCCGCGGCTCACCAATACGTCCTTGGGCAACCGCCCAACTCCGTGTACGCTGAATGCGTGCCAGACGATAGTTTTCAGCGACGGAGATAATCTTATCGTTCCGATCCGCTGCCTCCATCATCAATTTACATGCCCGCATTGTGATGCCGAACGGTTTTTCAATGATAACATGCTTTCCAGCGTCAAGCGCAGGCACTGCAAGCGTGTGATGTACACTGTGAAGCGCGCAAATGTCAACACACGCCAAATCCGGGTGTTTCGCCAGCATCTCATCAAGTTCTGTATAGACTGCCGGTTTCGTGCCGCCTTGAAATTCGTGTGCCTGATTTGCGCGTTCTTCGGCATGTTCCGATACGATGTCGCACGCTGCTACGATGTCAAAGTCCCGGATACCCTTAGACCAGAGTTCCTCGTAAGCTCTCATGTGTGCACCGGACATCCCGCCACAACCGACTAACCCCATTTTAATCCGTTCCGCCATATCAGCCTCCTTGTATGTCCTACTCACAATTCGCGCACGTCCACCATGCGCCTACCATAGGACACGTGAAATTATATGCGATACATCGTACGCTGTCAATATTTTTGTTTGCCTCCAACTGAATACCACTATTGACTTTAAAATCCGTTTTCTGATAGAATACGAAAACAAAGGAGGAAGAAAAATGGCTATATATATCACTGGTACGAAACTTTTCTCTAATGTTCTGTGTCTATTGGTTGTATTCTCAATTTCGACCTTCATGGGTGCTATCCAAGCAGATGCTGCGGTCGATGAAAACACCGTCGCCGTCTGGCTTTTTGAAGAAGGGGCAGGCGATGTCGTAAAAGACGCTTCCGGCAACGGTCATGATGGTGAATTTGAGGGAAGCCCTAAGTGGGTCAAAGGGAAATTCGGGACAGGATTGGAATTTCCTGGCGATGCCGGTGGCTACGTCGTCGTGGATTCTACAAAGAAATTGGAGTTGGAAGAGCTCAGTATTGAACTATGGGTAAAGGTTGAGGAGTCCACAGGCAAATGGCAAGGTATGGTCTGCAAGCAGCAGGCGGGGTGCACTAACCGAAACTACGGTATCTGGGTCCATGTGGACAAAAGCGTTTTCCATGCACAGATCGGCGCGAATGGCGCATGTGCATTCAGTATAGATGGCACAAGCGACATTACCGACGATAAGTGGCATCATCTCGCCTTTACCTATGATGGCAAGATGGGAAGACTTTACGTTGACGGCGAATTGGAGACCGAATCACCCAACGAGCAGACGTTCCAGAGCGGAGACCCAATTACGATCGGCGTACCGAATCTCAATAACGCGAACGGATTGAAAGGTATCATTGAAGAGATACGCATCTCCAACGTCGCACGCACCGAAGACGAAATCCAAGAAGCGATGGATCTCGGGCTGGCGACTATCCTCAGTGTTGAACCCGGTGGCAAACTCTCAACACGCTGGGCATATCTCAAGCGTGTACCATAATTAAGGAGCAAGGATTGCATAAATTAACGTATACATGTTTACTACTTTTCTGCCTCACCACGGTGGCGTTCGGGCAGGGACTTCCCACGGCAGTACCCGAAGAGGTGGGTATCTCTGCCGAACGCCTCGAACGCATCCGCCCTGTCCTGCAGGGTTACGTCGATAAGGGAAATCTCCCCGGATTTCTGACTGTCGTGGCGAGACGCGGAAAAATCGTCCATTTTGAAACCATCGGCATGCAAGATGTCGAGAACAACAAACCCGTTGAATCGGATACCATCTTTCGCATCTATTCCATGTCAAAACCGATTACCAGTGTCGCAGTGATGATGCTCTACGAGGAGGGACATTTTCAACTCGGTACGCCGGTCTCTAAGTTTATCCCTGAATTTGAAAACATGAAGGTCTACAACGAAGACCAGACGGAAATCTCAGATGCCAAGAAGAAGATAACAGTCAAACACCTCCTGATGCATACCGCCGGATTCACTTACGGTTGGGGCAAGAAACCGGTTGATGAACGCTATAAGGAACTGAAAATTTTTGACACTGTCATGGATTTGACACCGAGTGAAAAACTCGCCAACATGGTAGATAAACTCAGCACTATTCCTCTCGTTCACGAACCGGGTGAGAAGTGGACCTATGGTGTCTCTACCGACGTACTCGGTTACCTCGTAGAGGTCGTATCCGGTATGCCGTTTGAAGAATTCCTGCAAACCCATCTCTTTGGACCCCTCGGTATGGTAGACACCGCGTTCTCGGTGCCACCAGAGAAACAGGATAGGTTTGCAGCTTTGTATAGACCTAACAAAGAAGATGGGATGGAACGTATTGAAGATAGAGGAACCCGACTTGAGAACGGTGAGATCAATTTTTTCCCGTCAGGCGGCGGCGGTCTCGCCTCAACGGCTGCGGATTACGTCCGTTTCTCACAGATGCTACTCAACGGGGGCGAACTCGACGGGGTCCGTATATTGGGCAAGAAGACGGTTGAACTGATGCGCTATCCGCATCACGATGATTGGTTCGGACTCGGTTTTGCTGTCGTTACAGATAAGGAACCCCCGAACATTCTCGAATCCGTCGGAAATTTTAGTTGGGGCGGTGCCGCTGCGACTACCTTCTGGATTGACCCTAAAGAAGAATTAGTTGCCGTACTCATGACGCAACTGCTCAATAATCGCTATCCTTTCCAGCAACAATTTAAAGTCCTAACCTATCAGGCATTGACGGAATAAGAGTTGTTAGTTATTGGTGGTTGGTTCTCGGTTAAGAGGGATCTGATAACAATTCCACTTTGTTTAGGGGCTTCAGGAGTGGGAAGATTGTTACGGAGAAACTTTTTAACTTATAACTTATAACTTATAACCAACAACCATCTCACAGGAGTTTTTAATGGCAATATACGATGGACTGTCGCGAGCAGTCCCCGAAGATATGGGTATGTCAACCTCGCGGTTAGCACGAGTGACTCCGGTCATGCAAGGCTATGTTGACAACGGCAAAATCCCCTGCGCATTGACAATGATCGCGCGAGGGGGTAGGCTCGTCCATTTTGAAAAATTTGGCATGCAGGATATCGCCGCCGCCAAACCCGTAGCATTTGATACCATCTTCCGCCTCTACTCGATGACGAAACCGATTACCAGTATCGCTGTCATGATGCTCTACGAGGAGGGACACTTTCAACTCACGACACCTGTTTCCGAATTTGTTCCCTTTTTCAAAGACATGAAGGTTTACACAGAAGATGGCACGGATATTGTTGACGCAGAACACGGGGTGACAATAAAACATTTACTGACACATACCACTGGACTCATCTATGATAGCAATAAGGATGAGCATCCGATTGATCAGGAATATGAAGATGCTGATCTCTATGGCGGCGACCTTACGAACATGATAGAGAAACTCGGACGTATTCCGCTCATTCACCAGCCAGGCAGCGCATGGAAGTACGGTATGTCTACCGATGTCCTCGGCTATCTTGTACAAATCGTATCGGGTATGCCATTTGCGACGTTTTTGAAAACCCGTATTTTTGATCCGTTGGGCATGAACGACACCGCTTTCTCAGTCCGGGTTGAAGATGCACACCGATATTCAAAGGTATATGACTACGTGAAAGGCAGTGGTCTTAAGCAAATCGAGAAGGTTCATGCTGCAACTGGACCCCTGAGTTTTTTCCATTCCGGAGGTGGGGGATTACAGTCAACCGCTGCGGATTATCTCCGTTTCTGTCAAATGGTGCTCAACGATGGGGAACTCGAGGGGGTCCGACTCCTCGGACGAAAGACCGCCGAACTTATCAGGATGAGCCACGTGCCGCCCGCTTGGTTAGCACCGGAAAGAACCGGTACCGGTTTTGGACTCGGATTTTCTATTCTCACAGATGTCGCTGACACAAGTAGTCTCGGTTCGGTAGGCACTTGCAGTTGGGGTGGCATGGCAAGCACCACATTTTGGATCGATCCTATGGAAGAGTTAATCGCCATTCTGATGACGCAAGTGGTTAATGTTGATTGTCCATTCCATGCCCAATTCCGAACTTTGACCTATCAAGCACTCACGGAATAATGGTTATCAGCTGTCGGTTTTCGGTATATGGCATGCACGTGTCACGTGTCTGTCACAAGGTCTCTTTGCTGACTGCTGACTGCTGACCGCTAATATAGG
This sequence comes from Candidatus Poribacteria bacterium, assembly GCA_022827625.1. Classification (GTDB taxonomy): domain Bacteria; phylum Poribacteria; class WGA-4E; order WGA-4E; family WGA-3G; genus WGA-3G. Next base: position 141,481 of record JAJEIE010000004.1, read on the forward strand.
AGTTTTTAATGACAGTATACGAAGGATTACCACGCGCCGTGCCTGAAGATGTAGGCATGTCAACATCGCGACTCGAACGCATCGCACCCGTCATGCAACGCTGGGTGGACGATGGAAAAATCCCCGGCGCACTCACAATGATAGCCCGTGAAGGCAGGCTCGTCCATTTTGAAAAGTTTGGCACCCAAGATGTCGCTACCGCCAAACCGATAGAATTTGACACCATCTTCCGCATCTACTCGATGACAAAGCCGATCACCAGCATCGCTGTCATGATGCTCTATGAGGAAGGGCATTTTCAACTCGGTACACCCGTCTCTGAATTGATTCCCGCTTTCAAAGACATGCAGATTTATACGGAAGGGGGTGCGGATATTGTTGACGCAGAAACCGAGATGACAATAAAGCATCTGCTCACACACACCTCCGGGCTTATCTATGGCGGAGACGGGGATCATCCCATTAATCAGCGATACAGAGATGCGAATTACTACCGCGGCGACCTCGCATACATGGCAAACGAACTTGGGAAGATTCCACTCTACCACGATCCGGGTGCCGCGTGGAATTACGGGATGTCTACCGATGTCCTCGGTTACCTCGTAGAGGTCGTATCCGGTATGCCGTTTGAGGAATTTTTGAAAACCCGTATTTTTAATCCCTTGGGGATGAACGACACCGCTTTCTCAGTACCAGACGAGAAAGCCGATAGGTACATGACCTTATATGAACCTACAGAAGACGGTGGCATTCAGGTGATTGAGAGTGCGCCGGTTTCAAGCGGACCCCTGAGCTTTTTCCACTCCGGTGGTGCTGGGCTGCAGTCAACCGCTGCGGATTATCTCCGATTCTGTCAGATGTTGCTCAATGATGGTGAACTTGATGGCGTACGGCTCCTCGGACGAAAAACCGTTGAACTCATCAGGGTGAATCACATCTCCGACGATTGGCAACCCCTTGAAAGAACAGGTTGTGGTTTCGGACTCGGATTCGCTGTCGTCACGGATGTCGCTGACACGCACAGTCTCGGTTCTTTAGGGACTTACAGTTGGGGCGGTCTCGCAAGCACAACCTTCTGGATCGATCCTGTCGAAGAATTGATCGGGGTTCTCATGACCCAATTGATTGGCGATTCTCCATTCCACGCCCAATTCCGCGTGCTAACTTATCAGGCAATTACAGATTAGACCTGATCTGCCTCACCGAACCGCAAGGAAAGTTAAAAAAATGAAAATTGCAGTTGTAACCGGAGAACACGGATTTCAGGAAAAACAGTTTGACGCAGTTTTTGAAAGTATGGAAGGGCTTCAGTTCGTCCGAGAAGACCTCGACGACTTCGTAGAAGACCCAAACCAGAAGGACTACGACACCGTTGTCTTTTACAACTTCCACCGTCCCTATCCAACGGAGGCACAAGCACGTGCCATCCTCGGCATAACCGAACGCGGGCAAGGAATGGTCATCTTGCATCACGCCATCCTCGCTTTTCCAGAATGGGATGCCTATTCCGAAATGTGTGGGATTCACGACCGGGATTTCGGATGGTATCCGCGGCAGACACTCCAAGTACAGATCGCTGATGCAAATCACCCAATTACCGAAGGACTTACCGATTGGGAAATGGGTGACGAGACCTATACCATGGCATCTGCTGGTGATGATAGTTCAATCCTGCTAACAGTTGATCATCCCAACAGTATGAAGGTTCTCGGCTGGGCGCGTGAATACGGGAATTCCCACATCTTCTGTTTCCAAAGTGGACATGACGATGTTACCTTCTCTAATCCGAACTTCCGGGAAGTGCTCCGCCGTGGTATTCAGTGGTGTGCGAAGGCATAATGGAGGACCAAAGTGTGGAAACTCATCCCAAAATATGTTTAAAAAAAGGGCTTCATCAGTCCAGATGGACTTGGGGACCGATGTTCCATATCGGAATAACAGGTCTGCTTCTCTTACTTTCGACAATATTCACAAATACAGATAGGGGGAAAGCGATGGCGCAAACACGATACGCAGTCAATGGAAAAAAGGTTGATGTCCTTGGGTCAAAATACGACGTTTACACCCTACACCAAGAAGGAAAAGCCTTCGCCGAGATTGTACCCGCACTCGGAAATAACTGTTATGTTTTTAAAGTGGCAGACGGAGAGACATGGATTAACCTCATAGATCCACCACCCGATCTCGCTACATTGGAAGAACATCCAACCGCTTACGGGAATCCGATACTGTTCCCATTTCCGAATCGGATACGGAACGGCAGGTGGCAATTCGAGGGAGAAACCTATCAATTTGACAAGGCACCCGAATCGCCAACGACAATCCACGGCTTACTCTTGAACCTACCCTATCAGGTGGACAAGCACGCCGCTGATGAAAACGGCGCGACGTTGATATGCTCACTCAATTCTCAAGATTTTCCAGATGTCATCCGCCAGTTTCCGTTCCCTTTCACAATTGAAATTACCTATACCCTCAAAGACGCGGTACTAACGATGGGGATTTCCATCAAAAACACAGGCGACCGGAATATGCCGATGGGATTCGGTATCCATCCCTATTTTAGTACGAACTTGACCGGAACAGCCGATGCGTCACAAGCACTGATTACCGTTCCTGCTGCGAAGTATTGGGAATTGGACGATGTCCTCGTCCCAACCGGTAAGCAGAACGATGTCACAGGGACGCTTGATCTCCGCAGTGGACAGCCCTTCGGCACACTGAAACTGGATCATGTCTTTACGGATGTACAACTCGTTGAAGGTGTAAGTCGATGCCGCATTGAAAATAAAGACACCGGACATACCCTGGTGATGGAGTCGGATGCGATATTCAGAGAACTCGTCGTCTACACACCACCCGGTAGGGATGCTATCTGTTTTGAACCTTATACGTGCCCAACAGATGCCATCAATTTAGAGGCAAGAGGTATCCCCGCAGGTGTAATTGTGCTTGCCCCAGATGAAACCTTCTCTGGAACCGTTCGCTTTCTGCTACAGTGATGAGAATTACCGTCCTACTGTTTTTACCAATTTTGCTCGCGTTTACGGAGCCGTGTTTAGCAGTCCGTCAAGGAACAGCCACCGCTGAGGTCTTTATCAGACGCTATACGCAGTCCGATGACTTTGGAAGACTCGCCCTCTGGCACGAAGCCGCCGCAGAATGCCTTAAACGCATCTCTATCCCAATGAACGAGATTGCGCACGAATACTATAGACGAAACGGATACAAGAAATGGGCAGCGCGAGCAAAGAAGGAGGCGCAGGAAATTCAGGAACAGTATCAGTTTCACCGCACGCGCGCCGAAATCGCTCAGCAGCAGTCTGTAGGAGGGATTTCTAATCCCGACTCCCTTTCGGTGCTGGATACCGAATCCGAGAATATCAAAAAATTCATCGCGACATGGCTACCTCGCTATCCCAATCGGTTCTACGAGTTTGGCATCTATCCGACTTTTTTCAGAAAACAACGGGAGATGGCGGAGCAGAGAGGCGATTATGTGAAAGTGTTGCATCTTGAAGCCGATGCAGCGGAGATGTGTGCGACACAATACGAAAAGATTCCAATTGCTTATGGACTTAGCAGCTACGAAAAACACCGAGACGCATATCGTCAATACGCTTCATATCTCCGAAGCCTCGCACAGCAAGACCCCAAGGCATTACCGTTAGAAATAGACAAGGGCAGACAGATATTGGATTCACTTGTAACGCAGATTGTTCCTTCTCGGCAGAAAGCGGCGGCAGTCCTTCAGGTCGCAAACTCGGATCCACGTATCAAAACCGCTTTAGCAGGTCAACGCGCCGTTCACGCCTATCCCACTTTTCAAGGATTCGCGTGGATAGTCAATTTCTCTAATCACAGTCGAGGAAATATCGTGACCGCAATTATTGACGAAGAGGCTGCCAAAGTCTTGAACGTATTTTAACCTAACGGAAGTTCGATAGAAAACAGAGGAAATTTTTATTGTGAATATAAAGAGAATTATAACCGCCCCGTTTGTATTGACAATTGCTGCTTTGGTTGTTGTGTTTTCCGGTTGTCAAAGGGTGGACCCGATGATGCCTAATAATGAAATGCCTCAGCTGGCGATTGATGAGGAGATTTCTATCGGTGTTGTTGTAGCACTCACGGGGCGACACGCCGAACCTTATGGATTCCCAATGCTACGCGGCTTTGAATTGGCACAGGAAGAGATTAACAACCTTGGCGGTGTAAATCTCTCGTTTATCACTGTGGACGATCAGAGCACGCCAGACGGGGCGAAGGCAGCCGTACAGGACCTGGTAGACCAAGGCGTACCGGCTATAGTCGGACTCGCTATCTCCACGCATCTTAAAGAGGCGGCTCCAATCGCACAAGCAAATAAGGTCATAGCTTTCAGTTCGGTCTCCTCTGCTGCCGGTTTGAGCGGGATTGGGGATTTCATCTTCCGCACCAGTCTCGCCACAAATATAAGTATTCCGAGTGGTTTGATGGTGCTTCAGGAGAAACTCGGCTATGAAAAAGTGGCACTGATATATGATGAGATTGATGTCTATTCCACAAATAGCAACGAAGTGCTCAGAGCAGCACTTCAGGTAAACGAGATTGAGATTTTGACTGAAGAAACCTTCCAAACCGGCGATACCGATTTTTCTGCGCAATTAACCAATATCATGGACATGGCACCTGACGCACTCTTTATCTCCGCACTCTCACAAGAAATAGCCGGGATTATCGCAGAAACATCCGATGTCGGTTTTCCCGATTCTATTCACGTTATTGCTCCGGATCTAAACACGCATGAAGTCCAAAAAGCAGGCGATGCCGCCGAAGGCGCAATAGCTTTTATTGGATGGTCTAATATATCTGATGCACCCGGAAACCGAGCCTTCGTTCGGAATTATCGGGCGAAATATGGTATTGAACCTAAACCTTGGTCTGCACAGTCGTATGCAACGCTTCATGTTCTCGCCAATGCAATTAAGATGGCGCAATCGACAGATTCGACCGCTATTCGCGATGCACTTGCACAAACAACGGATTACCCCACAATTTTAGGCAGGTTGGGTGATTTCTCTTTCGATCCGAATGGAGACGCATTATACGACCAGATTCTAATGGTCGTCAAGGACGGAAAACTTCAGTTCTTTGAGTAATCCAATGTGTTGTTAGAAAACTAAATCGCGCTGCTGATTGTCAGTTTTCGGTTGACAATAACTTCCAATCATGAAACAATAGGCACAGGTTAAGTTTTTCATTAAAAAATAAGGGGTATTAACATGAATATAAGAAAGATCGTAACATTCACTTTTATAGTGGCAACTGTTGCTTTAGCAGTTGGGCTTTCCAGTTGTGACAGAATGGCACCGATGGTGCCTGATACCGAAATGACGCCGACGACGGATGTAGGAATTCCCATCGGCGTTGTCGTGTCAATGACGGGGAAAGATGCCGAACCGTATGGACTTCCGATGCAACGCGGCTTTGAGCTGGCGAGAGAAGAGATTAATATGCTCAGCGATGCAAACCTCACGTTTATCACTGCAGACGATCAAAGCAGTGAAGAGGGGGCAATTGCAGCCGTCCAGCAATTGGTGGATCAAGGCGTACCCGTCATCCTCGGGATTGCTATCTCGGATTACCTCGAAGATGCTTTTCCGATTGCGCAGGAGAATGGCGTAGTCGCTTTTAGTTCGGTTTCTTCCGCTGCAGGTTTGAGTAGCATTGGCGATTATGTCTTCCGCACAGGTCTTGCCACAAATATAATGATTCCGAGTGGTGTGATGATTACTCACGAGGAGCTCGGTTATGAGAAAGTGGCACTGATATATGATGCCGAGGATACCTACTCCACAAGTAGCAACGAAGAGATAAAGAAAGCGCTTGGGGCGAGCGGGGTCGAGATTCTGGCTGAGGAAACCTTCCAAACCGGGGACACCGACTTTTCTATGCAGTTAACCAATATCATGGACGTGGAACCTGACGCACTCTTTATCTCTGCGCTATCGGTGGAGATGACGCAGGTTATCATTCAAGCCGGAGCTATGGGGATTCCCGACGCTGCGCGCCTGATTGTCCCGGATTTAACTGCAAAAGAAATCCAAGACGCAGGTGATGCCGCGAATGGCGCGATCGCTTTTGCTGGATGGACGGCGTTGTCTAACATACCCGGAAACCAAACTTTTATCCAGAGCTACCAAGCGAAATACGGTATCGAGGCTGAACCGTGGGCAGCGCAGTCGTATGCGACGCTCTATATTCTCGCTGATGCGATTGCGAAAGCACAATCGGCAGATTCAGCGGCGATTCGGGACGCACTCGCGCAGACGATGGATTTTCCCACGATTTTAGGCGACTTCTCTTTTGACCCCAACGGAGAGGCGATGTATGACGCTGTTGTACTGACCGTCAAAGACGGCGGACTGCAGCTCTTTGAAGCAGCAATGCCGCAGATGACGGATGAAATGGCGAGTACGAGTCAAGAGATTCCTATCGGTGTCGCTTTAGCACTAACAGGACCCTTTGCTGAACCGTACGGGCTTCCAATGAAACGGGGTCTTGAGTTAGCACAAGAAGGGATTAATATGCTCGGCGGCCCGAGCCTCACATTTGTCTCTGTGGACCCTCAGAGCACTTTGGAAGGTGGGATTGCAGCCGTCCAGCAATTAGTAGACCAAGGGGTCCCCGCCATCGTCGGGATTGGTATCTCAACGCATCTCAAAGAGGCTTTTCCCATTGCAAATACAGCAGGCGTAGTCGCCTTCAGCCCAATCTCCTCTGCTGCGGGTTTGAGCAGTCTTGGGGATTATATCTTCCGTGCCGGTCTCGCCACAAATAGAGTGATCCCCACGGGTATCATGGCAACTCAGGCGAAACTCGGCTATCAAAAAGTCGCAACGATATATGATCACACTGATGCCTATTCAACAAGTGGAAACCAGGAGATACAAAAAGCGCTTGAGGCGAACGGTGTCGAGATCCTAACAATGGAAACCTTCCAAACCGGCGATACCGATTTTTCTCAGCAGCTAACCAATATCATGGACATGGCACCTGATGCCCTTTTTATCTCCACACTCGCACCAGAGATGGTCCAAATTATCGTGCAAGCGCGCGAGATTGGTATTTCCGACGCTGTTGACATCATTGCGCTTGAAATGTCCAGAGCCGAAGTGCAAAAAGTAGGCAATGCCGCCGAAGGTGTGATAACCTTTACAGCGTGGTCCAGTCTGGCGAACACACCCGGAAACCAAACCTTCGTCCAGAACTATCGGGCGAAATACGGTATTGAACCTGAACCGTGGGCAGCACAGTCGTACGCAACGCTTCACATTCTTGCTAACGCGATTGCAACCGCACAATCGGCGGATTCAGCCGCGATTCGGGACGCACTCGCACAGACGATGGACCTCCCGACAATATTGGGCAATTTCTCTTTCGACCCCGACGGCGAAGCGATATATGATCCGATTGTGCTCATCGCTAAAGACGGTGAACTTCAGACTTTTGAGTAACCGCATCAGTGGATAGCTGCAACCAGAGCCTTGTCGTCAGCCACGTGCTGATGACAGGCTCTTCGTTTATCTACTAAAACCCACACCGTAACATAGTAGTCTGTCAACATTGAAATGAGAGGTAAATCCAGCTTGTAGTAGTGCGATTTATCGCACGTCAAAAACGGGCAATGAATTGCCCTACTACGAACAATCCATCTGTTTAGATGTGACAGACTAATAGACTGTGCGTCCGTGCAATTTGAAGGTCTGCCTGCTGACTGCCAACAGCCATTATGAGATACTTTAGCGTCTTATTCATAGCGGTCCTGCTGCTAAGTGCAGCCCGCAGCGAAGCCGCTCCAGAGAACCCATCTTTAGTCGATAGGTTTGTAACCCCGGCTCATGTTACACCCGGTGAACTCTTGATCCGTTTGACACCCGCGGCAGCGGCAGATGTTGAGCGGTTACACGCCAAGGCGCCAATCGCTGCGATGCACCTACAACATGAAGTGGAATCACTACATCCACTGTTCCCTTACCTCGCACACCCTTCACGCAATCCAAATCTGAAGCGGATCTATCTGTTGCGTTTCGCTCTTGATGCCCCGCTTGAAACGTTGAAAGCCGCTTATGAACAGAGCCCTTTTGTTGAGGCTGTCGAGTATAATTACCTCCGTCCGACGCTGGCAGACGCTGTTTTTCCAAACGATCCCAAATACCCTGAGCAGTGGAGTCTGCCACTCATGAAACTCCCGCAAGCCTGGGCAATTGAAAAAGGGAATCGGGAGGTCGTGATTGCGATCATCGACTCTGGGATTGATTACAGACACGATGACTTGGCATCTAAAGCGTGGATAAACCCCGACGAGGTTCCAGATAATGGGCTCGACGACGATGGCAACGGTTACGTTGATGATATCTACGGTTGGGATTTTACCGACGCACCCAACTTACAAGCCGAGGGTGATTACATTGAAGGCGATAACGAACCAATTGATGAAAGCGGACACGGCACACACGTCGCTGGTATTGCTGGCGCGATGCCTGATAACGGCATCGGTATCGCCGGGGTCGCTTGGGAATGCCCACTGATGGCGATACGTGCCGGACTTTCACTCGGGGGCAGCTCACGAATGCAGGATGACGACTCCGCCGCCGCGATCGTTTACGCCGCCGACAACGGCGCAAGCGTCATTAACATGAGTTGGGGCAGTGAACACCGCTCCTTCGTTATTCAAGACGCCATCAATTATGCCTATGCACGCGGCGTGGTATTGGTCGCCGCTGCGGGCAACTCCCAAAAACCGGAGGCAATTTTCCCCGCTGCCTACCGCAAAGTCATCGCTGTCGCGTCTACCGAGCAGAATCAGCAGCGGTTCTATCAATCTAATTTCGGTGCTGCTATAGACATCGGTGCCCCTGGCAATGTAATCCTGAGTACACAGATTAATAACCAATATCGGCTACTTACAGGAACCTCGATGGCTTCCCCACATGTCGCTGGCGTTGCGGCGCTGATGCTCGCCAAGCGACCTGGACTGACACATGAAGAAGTCCGACATATACTCATCAATACGACCGATCCAGTCCATCGCGAAGATAGTGATGAATTGGACGAGAGATTCGTTGGCGCAGGCACTATCAACGCCGAACGCGCACTCCTCGCCAGCGGCATATTGCAAGCGCGCATTCTTGCACCCGAGACCAATAGCGGCGGCGCAGATGCTATTACCGTCGTCGGCACCGCTGGTGGCTATAAGTTCCGCTCGTGGCAACTCAGTTATGGGGCATCTACTGTCCCGACGGAGTTTACGCCTTTTACGCAACCTTCTGTCGCACAAAAAATCGGTGAGACGCTTGCTGTCTGGGATACCGCAACCGTCCCTGAAGGCATCTACACCGTTCGCTTAACAACAACGGCTACAGATGGACAAGAGACACACGACCAGGTTGTGTTGAGCGTCGATCGCACACCTCCGCATATTCTTTCCCTGACTGCAACAGAAACGCTTTACGGGGAGCGCGGGCTTACGGTTTTCACATGGGCAACAGACGACATCACGCAGAATACCCTCTATTACCGCCGAAAAGGCAGCCTCGCCCCGTTTGCACCTATTACGACGACTGACCTCGGTGTAGAACACCTCCTCTCTTTAGGCTTGGAGACCGGGATTTACCAGTTCTTTGTTGAAGCGGAGAATACGACGAACCTCAAGGCACGGGAAGACAACGCCGGTGCTTTTTATCTTATTGATGTCGTCGGGGGATATGTTTCACCAAGTGGATTCATTGAAAAACCTCTCGACATCCCACCGCTCCACATCGCAAGCGTCACATCCGACTTCGATGCCGACGGGTTACTGGAAATCGTCGGGAGTCCACTCGACTTAGGGAATGGAACCGACACCGACCTACAGACCGCTATCCTCGCAATCTATGAACGGCTGCCGACCGGTAGATATGCGTTAGCACACACTATTGAAAGCGTAGATGGACTCTCTAATCTCGAAAAGTTCATCCCATGGGCGGTAGGGGACACGGATGGTGACGCCCTTCTTGAAGTCCTTGCTACCGACGATGAACGGACCTTCCTCGTTGAGAGCACGGTACCCCGCGGATACCCAAACCGAATTATATGGGAATCCCCTTTTCTTTCCGGCGGCACTATCGCTGATTTAGATCGTGATGGACAAAAAGAGATTATCGGCGCGGATAACAACAACGATCGACTCCTTGTTTTTGAATATGACCCTGCCGTAAACGCTCATGTCGAAAAAGCCGTATTGGTCAACGAGTCCCCGGGTTCTAATGTCTTCGCTCAGACATTTGCTATTGCAGATTTCGATGAAGATGGCAGAACAGAATGGGTGGCGGGCGATAGCGAAGGTGAACTTTTTCTTTATGAATCCACCACGATCAGCAATACCTTCCGCTTGGAATGGCAGGCGCAGCTGCCACTCAAGGACATCACCCAATTCGTTTCCGGCGATCTCACTGGAGACGGCAAACCTGAATTTGTGGTCGGTGGACTCCTCTCGTTACCGAATCTTTCGTCGTCGGGTCCGCTTATCTGGAAATTCTTTGTTTTTACACACACACCAAACGGTTATGCCGTGCTATCGAATGGAACCCGTGAAGCCGCTGTCGCTATCGCTCCACACCGACTGAATGGGAACAGTCTCGCCATCGCGGATCTGGATCGAGACGGTGCCAATGAACTCATTGTCGCTACGTATCCGAATCTCTATGTGATGAGATGGAACGGCACAACGTTGCTACCCTTCTGGCATCGGAAAATGGAAGAGACCCCGTCGCTTTTAACAGCGGAACTCGATCAGAACGACTTTAACGAATTTTATGTCAATCTTGAAGACGGAATTTATCGTTTTGAATCCATCTTCGCAACGGATCCAAATTCCATTGACGCGTTCAAACCGTGGAACGTTGAAGCGAGACCGTTGACTGAAAAGGCGGTGCAAGTTACGTGGGACGCTCAGTCGGACGACGCAACAGAGGCGGAGCCGCTTGGGCAGGACCTCCTTTTTACTGTCTACCGCGCACAGGGCGGAAAGGAGAAAGCACCGCCTGATAGCGACTTTCAGAAGGTCGCTGAAGACCTCACGGTCACGAGATACATTGACCGCCGTGTGACGAAAGACAACACCTATTGGTACACCGTCACGACGCAGGTTGACGCGTCCGAAACTCGCCGCATCGATGCTGTCGCTGCGACCCCGCGAGAACCACCGCAATTAGTGCGTGCCGTTTATCACCGTCCCGAAAGGGAGATGCCCGCTTTACAAGTTGACGCACCAATTGACCTGCCCGATGAATCTCTACAGGGGAACGTCTGGGTGATTGTGACGTTTGACCGGCGGATGGACCTCAATGTTGGGGACGAAAACCGGTATATCCTGCGAATAACAAAACGCATCGATGGCGTAACACCTATATCTGCTATCCGTGATCGGATGGGCACACGCGCCCTATTAGTGTTTGACAAGGATAACCTCCTTTCACACTTCGGGCAACCCTTGACGGCTGAAACCGACCAATATGAGATTACCGTTTCTAACGTAACTGATATTGACGAGAACCCGATCCGCGCTTCCACACGTCCCCTTGAAATTCCACCCAGTGTTGTCGGGGCAGCCGTGTCGGATTTGACGCAGGTACGGGTCTATCCAAATCCGGTGCGACCGAATAGGGCTGATAAGGGTGTGATTACTTTTGACAGGCTCCCGAACGGGACGCGCATTCAACTCTTTGATGCCAGGGGTGCATTGCTGGAAACCCTAAACGTAACCGAACAGGATCACAACCGCAAAGAGTGGTGGCTCACAAGCAACAGCACCGCTGATGTCTCAAGCGGTATCTACATCTACGTCTTAGAATTCGATACCCTAAAAAAGATAGGAAAAATCGCGGTGATTAAGTGAGTCCGATTCATTTAGTTTTATCTTAGTTAGTAGTAGGGCAATTCATTGCCCGTCTTTCATTCAGTTAGTAGTAGGGCAATTCATTGCCCGTCTTTCATTCAGTTAGTGGTAGGGCAATTCATTGCTCGTTATTGGTATAGTTTTATCTTAGTTAGTAGTAGGGCAATTCATTGCCCGTCTTTCATTCAGTTAGTAGTAGGTCTCTTAATTGCTCGTTATTGGTATAGTTTTATCTTAGTTAGTAGTAGGGCAATTCATTGCCCGTCTTTCATTCAGTTAGTAGTAGGGCAATTCATTGCCCGTTCCAAAACGCTTGGGATATGTACAATTATCGTAAACAAACACCTAAACAAAAAGCCCAAACTCTGCATCAGCGGCAAACGCGCCGTTTACCGCTCCATGAACCACCGCACTTCCGTTGCGCCAAAGGTTGGTTCCTGATTACCGCGGCTACTTATGAGCATAAAAGATATTTTCATACTAAAGAAGATCAAGCGTGGCTTCTTAGCGAATTAAAAAAAGAACTTCAAATCGCTAAGATCCCTATTAGTAGTTGGGTTGTGTTACCAAATCATTATCATCTATTGGTTCAGTGTCAACCGCTTTCGGTGATTAGTGCGCCTTTGCGTAAAGTCCATGCCCGTACAGCACGTGAGTTGAATCGGCGCGACGGACTGACAGGTCGAAAAATTTGGCATCTTTTCAGTGATCGACAGATTCGCAATGAACGCCATTATTATACTACACTAAATTATATCCATTATAATCCGACAAAGCATGGGTACGTAAAAAAACCGGCAGATTGGGTTTGTTCAAGTTTTCATTGGTATGAAAAGCACTTTGGTATTGAATGGCTGCGAGATCTCTGGCGGGCTTATCCTGTTCATGATTATGGAAAGGGTTGGGATTGGTTAAGTTAGTCACGTGCTTCAGGGAACGCTGTAAAGTTTTCCCTTCTACCAACGAATGGCTCGTAGTAGTGCGATTCATCGCACGTCAAAAACAGATGGGTTCGTAGTAGTGCGATTCATCGCGCGTCAAGAACGTGCAATGAATTGCCCTACTACAAACGGGGGTTGAGGATCAGTGAGTTTTCCCTTCTACCAACGAATGGCTCGTAGTAGTGCGATTCATAGCACGTCAAGAACAGATGGGTTCGTAGTAGTGCGATTCATAGCACGTCAAGAACAGATGGGTTCGTAGTAGTGCGATTTATCGCGCGTCAAGAACGTGCAATGAATGGTTTCCCTACTACAAACGGGGGTTGAGGATCAGTGAGTTTTCCCTTCTACCAACGAATGGCTCGTAGTAGTGCGATTCATCGCACGTTCTTGGTAGGTAATTGACGGTCAATGAATTGCCCTACTACAAACGGGGGTTGAGGATCAGTGAGTTTTCTCTTCTACCAATGGATGGGTTCGTAGTAGTGCGATTTATCGCACGTTCCCGTTTCTGTTGCCTGAATTTTCAGAAAGTATTTCAGTAATTGACGGGCAATGAATTGCCCTACCACAAACAGAATGGGAAGACGGTCAATGAATTGCCCTACTACAAACAGAAGAAAGCACAAATGAACGATTTTATTCTTATTGCAAACCCAGTCTCCGGCAAAGGCAAAGCCAAAAGCACCGCTGAACAGGCACACGCCGCGCTCACCGAAGCCGGACAGCAAGGACAACTGGTATTCACCGCAGCAGCTGGCGACGCAAAACGTTTCGCACACGAAGCCGCTGCCAATGGCGTGCGATTCGTGATTGCTTGCGGGGGTGATGGAACGCTGCACGAGGTCGTAAACGGCATAGCAACCCTTCCAGACGTGATTTTAGGAGTCCTGCCGTGTGGGCGCGGTAACGATTTCGCCGCCGCGATCGGCGTACCCCTGAAGCCGGAGACGGCAATCGCGACGCTTTTATCAGGCACCCCTATCCACGTAGACTTAGGACGTTGCTATAATAGCCGTCAGCAATCAGTAGTCAGTAATCAGCAAGAGGGTGGAACTTCACCGGAAACCTCTTTACTGAAAGCCGAAAGCCAAGAGCCGACGGCTGATCACTATTTTACCACCATCGCCACCTGCGGTTACGATGCCGAAGTCAGCCGCCGCGCTGCCAAAGGGACACCCGTATTCGCAGGCACCGCCTCCTACGCCTACGCCGCCGTAGAAACCCTCTTTTACTACGATCCGCCTGTTGTGCACCTTGAAGGGGATTTCGGCACTTACGATGGAGAGATCCTTCTTGCCGCTACCGGCATTACGAACCGTTACGGCGGCGGATTCAAAATTGTACCGGATGCACGTATCGACGATGGGCTTTTCGATGTCTGTATCATCCGTCCGGTTTCTGAGTTGACAGTGCTTCGGCTTATGGTGACGCTCTTCTGGGGGGGACACGTTTCACATCCAGCCGTTTCCATACACCGGACCCGTGCGATAACCATCAAGACAGAGACCCCGCTACTGCTTTACGCCGACGGCGAACCGATGTCCGAGACACCCGTAACAATTGAAACAATCAAACATGGACTCGTCGTGATGTCTCCCCGTTAATCGGGAATTGGGTTTACCCACACCAGAATTAACAACGCCCTTAAATTACTTAGGAGATACCATCTAAAATGGAAAATGTCCATCTTATCAATAATGAAGAAGTGAATGAGGTTGTTAAGGAAGTTCGCGAGATGCGCAATAGACTCTCAGCAGAATTTGGACATGACCGAAGCCGATTGTACGCGCATTATCAAAAAATAGAAAAAGAATTACGCAAGTCAGGAAAATATAAGTTCGCTGAACCTCCCAAGGAAGAACCAGAGCCTCCAAAATCTGCTAACGTTGAAGCAGCAGATTAAGGCTTGAGAACGAAAGAAGGATTTCGGAGGTCTCTTCGATCATTTCCAATAAAAACCCATTAAGCGTCCTCCGGGTACATTCCTTCTATCACATCCGCATACCGCTCAATAGTTTGTCAAGTTGTAAGTCCCCCTGATAAGGGGCGGGGAATGCCATTAAGGCATTCATACCGTTGATTCTTTAGGGGGTTTTCAGTTGTTTAAGGCGTCCTCCGGGTACATCCCTTCTATCACATCCGCGTACTTCTCAATGATGACATTCCGCTTCAATTTCAGCGTCGGTGTCATCTCATCGGCATCTTGCGAAAATTCCTTTTCAAGAAGCACGAACCGGCGCACTTGCTCAAAGTCCGCAAAATCCGTCAAACGACTCCGAATCTCCCGTTGGATGAGTTGTTGGACCTGGCGTGCTTGGAGCATCTCTGAAAGTTCCGTCGTCTCAACGTCGTTTTCAGCTGCCCACACCTTAAGCGCATCAAAATTCGGAACAATGAGTGCTGCGAGGTTCTTACGTTCATTGCCAATCAGCAGAATCTGACTGATAAAAGGGCTTTGCACCAATTCACTCTCTATCGGTTGCGGTGCCACGTTTTTACCGTTTGAAAGCACAATGATATTTTTCTTTCTGTCCGTAATTTTAACAAAACCGTCCGCGTCAATAATGCCAATATCACCGGTGTAGAACCATCCGTCCGCATCAATGACTTCTGATGTCTCAGCTGCATTGTTAAAATAGCCTTTCATAACGTGTGGACCCCGGGTCAGAATCTCGCCGTCTTCAGCGATCCACACCTCGATGCCCGGAACAGGTTCACCGACAGTGCCGAACCTCCATTTCGCCGGATGGTTCAGACTGATAACAGGCGAGGTCTCCGTTAAGCCGTAGCCCTCCAGAATCAAGATACCCGCTGCGTGGAAAAATTCAGCAATCGCTTGTGGTAACGCCGCACCCCCGGAGACGAAAAATCGGAGTCTACCCCCCGTCGCTGCCTTCAACTTCGCGAAGACAAGTTTATCCGCAATGCCCTGTTTCAGTTTTAAAAGCGGAGACGGATTTTTGCCTTGCTGAATTGATGCACTCACCGCTGAACCGACAGAGACACCCCAGTGGAAAATCTTCTGTTTCAACGGCGAACCCGCCTGCACGGCACTGAGCACCCGATCGTGCATCGTTTCATACAGACGCGGCACACTCAGCATCACCGTCGGGGAAACTTCCTGCATATTCCGCGCAACCGTGAAGGTACTCTCCGCATAAGCAATCTTTGACCCCGAGAAGAGTGGGACGTAGTGTCCACCGAGCCGTTCAAAGACATGCGATAACGGGAGGAAAGATAACAACACATCCGTTTCACGGACCTCAATCAGCGATTTACACGCTTGTAGGTTGAAAATGAAATTCGCATGCGTCAGCATAACACCTTTCGGATTCCCTGTTGTACCGGACGTATAGATGATCGTCGCGATGTCATCTTCACTTGTCGTATTGTCAGGGGTTTCACCTGTGGATTTGCAGATCGCCTCAAATTCGGTAACGCCTTCCGGGATTTCACCTTCGATCGGATCAAAAACAATTATATGTTCAAGGCTCGGCACATCATCTCGGATAGAAAGCACTTTCTTCAATTGTGATTCTGTAGAGACACAGATAACTTTTGACCCAGAATCTTTGAGGATGTAACTGACCTGTGCTGCGGTCAGTGTTGAGAACATCGGGACAGTTACCCCGCCCACTTTGAGACTCCCAAAGTCCGTGATTGCCCATTCCGGACGGTTCTCAGAGAGGAGTGCAACCCGGTCATCTTTTTCTACCCCTAATGCGTGGAGTCCTCTACTAAAAGCATCCACCGATGCGCCGAGTTCGGTGTAAGAGATGTCTTGATAGGTGTCACCTTTCGGTTTATGTGCGAGTGCAGGTTTATCACCGTAGTGCTGAATTGCTTCTTCAAACATGGATATCAGTGTCATATAATCGCCCCTCCTGCCGTTGTTTGTGAAAAATATTAACATACACAACGATACAAGTCAAGTTAATCATTAATGTCAGCCCCCCGTTCGTAGTAGGGCAATTCCTTGCCCGTGTTTGGTTCTGGAACGTGCGATGAATCGCACGACTACAAACAGCCCCATTCATAGTAGGTCAATTCCTGTTAGTAGTAGGGCAATTCATTGCCTGTCTTTCATTTTGTTAGTAGTAGGGCAATTCATTGCCCGTTCTTGCGAAGCTTCCGTCCTTGACGTTCGATGAATCGCACGACTACAAGCTCGTCCGTTAGTAGTAGGGCAACCCTTCCTTGCCCGTCTTTCATTTTGTTAGTAGTAGGGCAATTCCTTGCCCGTGTTTGGTTCTGGAACGTGCGATGAATCGCACGACTACAAACAGCCCCATTCATAGTAGGTCAATTCCTGTTAGTAGTAGGGCAATTCATTGCCCGTTCTTTCGAGCCTCCGTCCTTGACGTTCGATGAATCGCACGACTACGAGCTCGTCCGTTAGTAGTAGGGCAACCCTTCCTTGCCCGTCTTTCATTTTGTTAGTAGTAGGGCAATTCCTTGCCCGTCTTCAGCATGTTTATCTGATTCAAAATACTACTAAAAATATAATTTGCTTTTTTTTTTGACATATTGTATAATTTAAGTTACATATAGACATTAATTTTTTTAATTTGAATTAATAATAAAAAATGTCATATTATAACTAAATAAACCGTCCAAACTATTCTATTTCATAGAACCAAGAAAGAAATTATAAAGTGACGAACCGATCTATTCAGACTGCAATACGAAAGAGAAGGATACAAAGCGTGCCATGTTCAATGATGGATACGCTGTGCTGCTTAGCACTACCTGTTTCTTCAACTCACATCACTAAGCCCCCCCCCCGCTTTACTTACATTAAGTATTTTCGGTATTTTACTTCACAAAATCATATTAGCAGTGTTAACCACTGCGCGATTGCCCGCGCCCACCGTTGCGTCGCGGGCTGTCTTTGTTGCCTTCGGCTTTTCCCAGTGCGTCTTATCCCTACCACTCTCCATTGGAGACCCATAAAGGAGCCTTATGATATCTGAAAATAAAGCATATACTCTATCAATTTTCCTGACGATTTTAATGGTTTTTTGCACATATATATCCGGTTATGCGAATGAGAACAGTGACCCGGTGTTTATAGACGGTGCCCGCGCGATCCGCTCGATTGCCGAGAACACGCCAGCCGGTGTAAACATAGGCGCACCTGTCGCTGCGACGGATGCGGATGGGGACACACTCACCTATAGTAAGGGGTGGCTGGATGGCATGGCATTTACAGTCGACAGCGCTACTGGTCAAATCCAAACCAAAGCAGCCTTGGACTATGAAACGCAAAAACTCTACTCGTTTGCCATTTTCGCTGACGATGGTAATGGCGGTAAAACCGTCACCAGCGTCACGATCAATGTCACAGATGTCGATGAAACGCCTGCAAACAGTGCACCGGTCTTCACGGATGGTACCAGTGCCACGCGGTCTATTGCGGAGAACACGGCTTCCGGCACAAACATCGGCACTGCGATTGCTGCGACGGATGCGGATAACGATACCTTAACCTATACGCTGGAGGGTACAGATGCCTCCTCATTTAGTATTGTTTCCACGTCCGGGCAGCTGCAAACCAAAGCAGCCTTGGATTATGAAGCGAAGTCCTCCTATTCTGTGAGAATCACCGTCTCTGATAGCAAACTCACAGACACGATTGATGTCACGATCAACGTCTCAGATGTAGACGAAAACCGCGCCCCGTCCTTCGCCGAAGGAACAAGCACGACGCGGTCTATCGCCGAGAATACCGCAGCAGACACAAATATTGGGAGTGCTGTCGCTGCGACTGACCCCGACGACGACACATTGACCTACACCCTCGGTGGCGCGGATGCCGCAGCCTTTAGTATCAACAACACCACCGGTCAGCTCCAAACCCGCGCAGCGTTAGACTATGAAGCAAAATCCTCTTATTCTGTGAGAATCACCGTCTCTGATAGCAAACTCACAGACACGATTGATGTCACTATCAACGTCACAGACGTAGACGAAAACCGCGCCCCAAGTTTCACCGAAGGCAACAGGGCAACACGTTCTGTGGCTGAGAATACCGGCTCTGGGCAAGACATCGGGAGTGCTGTCGCTGCAACCGACCCCGACGATGACACCTTGACCTACACGCTGGGTGGCACGGATGCTGCCATGTTTAGCATTGTTTCCACCTCCGGGCAGCTGCAAACCAATGCAGCGTTGGACTATGAAGCGAAGTCGTCTTATTCAGTGAGGATTACCGTCTCTGATAGCAAGCTCACAGACAGTATTGATGTCACGATTAACGTCACGGATGTAGACGAGAACCGCGCCCCGAGTTTCACCGAAGGCAACAGGGCAACACGTTCTGTGGCTGAGAATACCGGCTCTGGGCAAGACATCGGGAGTGCTGTCGCTGCAACCGACCCCGACGATGACACATTGACCTACACGCTGGGTGGCACAGATGCCTCCTCGTTTAGCATCAACAGCACCACCGGTCAACTCCGCACCCGCGCAGCGTTGGACTATGAAACCAAGTCCTCCTATTCAGTGAGAATCACGGTTTCTGATAGCAAGCTTACAGACACGATTGATGTCACGATCAACGTCACAGACGTAGACGAAAATCGCGCCCCAAGTTTCACCGAAGGCAACAGGGCAACACGTTCTGTGGCAGAAAATACCGGTTCTGGTCAAGACATCGGCAGTGCCGTGGGTGCGACCGACCCAGATACCGACGACACACTCACCTATACGCTCGGTGGCACGGATGCGTCCTCGTTTAGTATTGTTTCCACGTCTGGTCAACTCCAAACCAGTGCCGCATTGAACTATGAAAGCAAGTCGTCCTACTCGGTGTCGGTTTCTGTCTCTGATGGCAACGGTGGGAGTGATAGTATTGATGTCACGATTAATGTGACGAACGTCAACGAAGCACCGAGTTTCGCAAATAGCACGGCGACGCGTTCCATAGCAGAAAACACCGCAGCCAACACAAACATAGGCACGGCTATATCTGCGACAGACCCCGATACGGGTGATACCTTGACCTACACGCTGGGTGGTGCCGACGCAGCAGCCTTTCGTATCAATAGCACCAACGGGCGATTGAAAACCCGCGCAGCGTTAGATTATGAAACCAAGACCTCTTACAGCGTGAGGATTACCGTCTCTGATAGTGAACTCACAGATACCATTGATGTCACGGTCAACGTCACAGATGTAGATGAGAATCGCGCCCCTTCGTTCGCCGATGGAGCAAGCACGACGCGGTCTGTCGCCGAGAATACCGCCGCAAATACAAATATCGGGAGTGCTGTCGCTGCGACTGACCCCGACGATGACACATTGACCTATACCCTTGGTGGCACAGATGCTGCTATGTTCCGTATTAACAGCACCAACGGGCAATTGAAAACCCGTGCAGCGTTAGATTATGAAACCAAGACCTCTTACAGCGTGAGGATTACCGTCTCTGATAGTGAACTCACAGATACCATTGATGTCACGGTCAACGTCACAGATGTAGATGAAAACCGCGCCCCGTCCTTCACGGATGGCAGTACCACTACACGTTCTATCGCCGAGAATACCGCCGCAAATACAAATATCGGGAGTGCTGTCGCTGCAACCGACCCTGACGATGACACCTTGACCTACACGCTGGGTGGCACGGATGCGGCAGCGTTTAGTATTGTTTCCACATCAGGACAACTGCGAACCAACGCTGCTCTCAATTATGAAAGCGATGCCTCTTATTCCGTAAGAGTTTCTGTTTCCGATGGCAATGGGGAAAGTGATAGTATTGATGTCACGATCAACGTCACAGATGTCAATGAGGCACCGAATTTCGCAAGTAGCACGGCGACGCGTTCGATAGCAGAGAACACCGGCTCCGGTGAAGACATCGGGAGTGCCGTCTCGGCGACCGACCCCGACGATGACACATTGACTTATACCCTCGGTGGCACGGATGCGTCCTCGTTCCGTATTAACAGCACCACCGGTCAACTTCGCACCCGCGCAGCGTTGGACTATGAAGCGAAGTCGTCTTATTCTGTGACAATCACCGTCTCTGATAGCAAACTCACAGACAGCATCGATGTCACGATCAACGTCACAGATGTAGACGAAAATCGCGCCCCATCCTTCGCCGATGGCACCAGCACGACGCGTTCTATCGCTGAAAATACCGGTCCTGGACAAGACATCGGAAGTGCTGTCGCTGCAACCGACCCCGACGATGACACATTGACCTACATCCTCGGTGGCACGGATGCTGCCATGTTTAGCATTGTTTCCACGTCCGGGCAGCTCCAAACCAATGCAGCGTTGGACTATGAAGCGAAGTCCTCTTATTCGGTGAGAATCACCGTCTCTGATGCCAAACTCACAGACACAATTGATGTCACGATCAACGTCACAGATGTAGACGAGAACCGCGCGCCCGCATTCACCGCTGGTGCCAGCACGACGCGTTCTGTGGCAGAGAACACCGCAGCGGATACAAACATCGGAAGTGCCATCTCCGCAACCGACCCCGACGATGACACATTGACTTACACCCTCGGTGGCACAGATGCCGCCTCGTTTAGCATTGTTTCCACATCAGGACAACTCCAAACGAACGCTGCTCTCAATTATGAAAGTAAATCGTCCTATTCGGTGACGGTGGATGTCTCTGATGGCAACGGCGGGAATGATAGCATTCCTGTCACAATCAGTGTCACCAACGTCAACGAGTCACCGATTTTCGCAAGTAGCACGGCGATACGTTCCATAGCAGAGAACACCGCCTCCGGTGAAGACATCGGGAGTGCCGTGACTGCGACAGACCCAGATACCGGCGACACACTCACCTATAGTCTGAGTGGTACGGATGCTTCCTCATTTAGCATTGTTTCCACCTCTGGGCAGCTCCAAACCAATGCAGCGTTGGACTATGAAACCAAGACCTCCTATTCTGTGAGGATCACCGCCTCTGATAGTGAACTCACAGACAGCATCGATGTCACAATTAACGTCACAGATGTAGACGAAAACCGCGCCCCGTCCTTCGCCGAAGGAACAAGCACAACGCGTTCTGTCGCCGAGAATGCCGCAGCAGATACAGATATCGGCAGTGTCGTCTCCGCAACCGATCCTGACGATGACACCTTGACCTACACACTCGGTGGCACGGATGCCGCCGCATTTAGCATCGTTTCCACGTCTGGACAGCTGCAAACCAAGGCATCCTTGGATTATGAAACGAAATCGTCTTATTCCGTGTCTGTTTCTGTCTCTGATGGTAATGGCGGCAGCGATAGTATAGCCGTTACGATCAACGTCACGGATGTCAATGAGAACCGCGCCCCCACATTCACCGCTGGCAGTAGCACGACGCGGTCTATCGCTGAAAATACAAATTCCGGTGTCAATATCGGCAGTCCGGTCGCTGCAACCGATGCGGATACCAGCAACACACTCACCTATACCCTCGGTGGCACGGATGCCGCCATGTTTGGCATTGTTTCCACGTCCGGGCAACTCCAAACCAAGGCAGCATTGAACTATGAAAGTAAGTCGTCCTACTCGGTGAAGGTGGATGTCTCTGATGGCAACGGCGGCAGCGATAGCATCCCGGTCACAATCAGTGTCACAGATGTCAACGAAGCACCGAGTTTCGCAAGTAGCACGGCGACGCGTTCTATCGCTGAGAACACCGGCTCCGGGCAAGACATCGGGAGTGCCGTGGGTGCGACAGACCCAGATGCCGGCGACACACTCACGTATACTTTAGGGGGTGCGGATGCCGCCGCATTTAGCATCGTCAGCACGTCCGGACAACTCCAAACCAACGTTGCCTTAGATTATGAAACAAAATCGTCCTATTCGGTGACAGTGACTGCCACGGATGACGACACCTTGTCAGATACGACCACCGTCACAATCAGTGTGACGAACGTCAACGAGGCACCTAATTTCGCAACCACCACGGCGACGCGTTCCATAGCGGAGAACACCGCAGCAGACACAAACATCGGTGCTGCTATCACTGCGACAGATGTAGACGCGAATACCACCCTCACTTATACGCTGGGTGGCACAGATGCCGCCTCGTTCAGTATTGTCAGCACGTCCGGTCAGCTCCAAACCAGCGCAGCCTTAGATTATGAAACCAAGACCTCCTATTCTGTGAGGATTACCGTCTCTGATAGTGAACTGACAGACACGATTGATGTCACAATCAACGTCACAGATGTTGATGAGAATCGCGCCCCATCCTTCGCCGAAGGAACAAGCACCACACGGTCTATCGCAGAGAACACCGCAGCAGATACAAATATCGGGAGTGCTGTCTCCGCAACCGACCCCGACGATGACACATTGACTTATACCGTCGGTGGTGCCGATGCCGCATCGTTTAGCATTGTTTCCACGTCCGGGCAGCTCCAAACCAACGCTGCCTTGGACTATGAAAGCAAGTCGTCCTACTCGGTGACGGTTTCTGTCTCTGATGGCAACGGCGGGAGTGATAGCATTCCTGTCACAATCAGTGTGACGGATGTCAACGAAGCACCGAGTTTCGCAAATAGCACAGCGACGCGTTCCGTAGCGGAGAACACGGCAGCGGACACAAACATCGGTGCTGCTATCACTGCGACAGATGTGGATGCGAATACCACGCTCACCTATACCCTCGGTGGCACAGACGCAGATTCATTTAGCATCGTTTCCACCTCTGGTCAACTGCAGACAAATGCTGCCTTAGACTATGAAACAAAAGCCTCCTATTCCGTGACAGTGACTGCCACGGATGGTGATAACCTGTCGGATACGACCACCGTCACAATCAGTATCACAGATGTCAACGAGGCACCAAGTTTCGCAACTGACACCGCGGCCCGTTCGATAGCAGAGAACACCGCAGCGGACACAAACATCGGTGCTGCTATCACTGCGACAGATGTTGATGCGAATACCACGCTCACCTATACCCTCGGTGGCACAGATGCCGCAGCGTTCAGTATTGACAGCACCACCGGTCAGCTCCAAACCAGTGCGGCGTTGGATTATGAAACCAAGACCACCTATTCTGTGAGGATTACCGTCTCTGATAGTGAACTCACAGACACGATTGATGTCACGATCAACGTCACAGATGTAGACGAAAATCGCGCCCCAAGTTTCACCGAAGGAACAAGCACGACGCGGTCTGTGGCAGAAAATACCGCAGCAGATACAAATATCGGCAGTGCCGTTTCTGCAACCGACCCCGACGATGACACCTTGACTTATACCGTCGGTGGCACGGATGCTGCCATGTTCAGTATTGACAGCACCACCGGTCAGCTCCAAACCAGTGCGGCGTTAGACTATGAAACAAAAACCTCTTACACCGTGACGATTACCGTTTCTGATACCAAACTCACGGACACCATTAATGTCACGGTCAACGTCACAAATGTAGACGAAAACCGCGCCCCTGCCTTCGCCGACGGAGCAAGCACGACGCGGTCTGTGGCAGAAAATACCGAAGCAGATACAAATATCGGCAGTGCCGTCTCCGCGACTGACCCGGATGCAGATGATACACTCACTTATAGTCTCAGTGGTGCCGATGCCGCAGCGTTCAGTATTGACAGCACCACCGGTCAGCTCCAAACCAGTGGCGCGTTGGATTATGAAACCAAGACCTCTTACGCCGTGACAATCACCGTCTCTGATAGTGAACTCACAGATACCATCGATGTTACAATCAGTGTGACGGACGTCAACGAAGCACCGAGTTTCGCAACCACCACGGCGACGCGTTCGATAGCGGAGAACACGGCAGCCAATACAAACATCGGTGCTGCTATCACTGCGACAGATGTGGATGCGAATACCACGCTCGCCTATACTTTAGGAGGCGCCGATGCCGCCTCGTTCAGTATTGTCAGCACCTCCGGTCAACTGCAAACCAATGCTGCGTTGGACTATGAAACAAAATCGTCCTATTCGGTGACAGTGACTGCCACGGATGGCGACACCTTGTCGGATACGATCACCGTCACAATCACTGTGACAAACGTCGATGAAGCACCCAGTTTTACAGAGGGTAGCAGTGCAACGCGTTCCGTAGCGGAGAACACCGCAGCAGATACAAATATCGGCACGGCAGTCGCTGCGACAGATCCCGATACGGGTGACACCCTTACCTATACGCTGGGTGGCGCCGATGCCGCATCGTTTACGATCAACAGCACCTCTGGGCAGCTCCGCACCAGTGGCGCCTTAGATTATGAAACCAAGACCTCTTACGCCGTGACAATCACCGCCTCTGATAGTGAACTCACAGACACCATCGATGTTACAATCAGTGTGACGAACGTCAACGAGGCACCGAGTTTCGCAACCACCACCGCAACCCGTTCGATAGCGGAGAACACCGCAGCGGACACAAACATCGGTGCTGCTATCACTGCGACAGATGTGGATGCGAATACCACCCTTACCTATAGTCTCGGTGGTGCCGATGCCGCATCGTTTAGCATCGTCAGCACGTCCGGTCAACTCCAAACCAATACTGCCTTAGACCATGAAACAAAAGCCTCTTATGCCGTGACAGTGACTGCCACGGATGGTGGTAACCTGTCGGATACGATCACCGTCACGATCAGTGTCACAGATGTCAATGACGCACCTAATTTCGCAACCGACACCGCCATCCGTTCCGTAGCGGAGAACACCGCAGCAGGCACAAATATCGGGAGTGCTGTCGCTGCGACAGATCCCGATACGGGTGACACCCTCACCTATACGCTCGGTGGCACGGATGCCGCATCGTTTAGTATTGTTTCTACCTCCGGGCAACTCCGCACAAGCACAGCGTTAGATTATGAAACCAAGACATCTTATTCGGTGAGGATCACCGTCTCTGATACCGAACTCACAGATACCATTGATGTCACAATCAATGTAACAAACGTCAATGAGGCACCCAGCTTCACAGCGGGTAGCACCGCGACGCGCACCATAGCAGAAAACACGGCTTCCGGCACAAACATCGGCACGGCTGTCACTGCGACAGATGTGGATGCGAATACCACCCTCACCTATACGCTGGGTGGCACGGATGCTGCCACATTTAGCATCGTTTCTACCTCCGGGCAACTCCAAACCAGTGCAGCACTAAACTATGAAACCAAGACCTCTTATTCGGTGAAAATTTCTGTTGCTGATGGCAGCGGTGGCAGCGATACCATCGATGTCACGATCAATGTCACCGATGTCTACGAACCCATCATTCACCGCACGCAACAGGTCCAAGATGCGATTGTCGCAAAGGTGCCAGGCGTGAATCATGCCGACTACGTGACTGTGGCACACCTTGCGGCAATTACCGAACTTAACCTTTCCGCTGAAAGCATCACCTCACTGAAATCCGGTGATTTTAATGAGTTACCCGCACTGACAACGCTCTATCTGGATCACAATTCCATCAGCGATATATCTGCGCTTGCGGGTTTGACGGCACTGACAGACCTCGATCTATCTGGTAATTCCATCAGCAATATATCTGCGCTTGCGGGTTTGACGAAACTGACAACGCTCTATCTGGATTTCAATTCCATCAGCAATATATCTGCGCTTGCGGGTTTGACGAAACTGACATACCTCTCTCTGTCTAACAATTCCATCAGCAATATATCTGCGCTTGCGGGTTTGACGAAACTGACAGAGCTCTATCTATCTTTCAATTCCATCAGCGATATATCTGCGCTTGAAGGGTTGACAAAATTGACATACCTCTCTCTGTCTGACAATTCGATTTCAGATTATGGGCCGCTCTATAGACTCTTGGCAGCAATTGCGGGAATTGAAGG
The DNA here is from genome assembly GCA_022827625.1 of Candidatus Poribacteria bacterium. Lineage (GTDB taxonomy): Bacteria > Poribacteria > WGA-4E > WGA-4E > WGA-3G > WGA-3G. The sequence continues at coordinate 168,150 of JAJEIE010000004.1, forward strand.
TCATCCCGGTCTAACGTTTGATATTAATATTCCGCCTGTGTTCACCGAAGGCACCGGCACAACACGTTCTGTCGCAGAAAATACAGCATCCGGTCAAGACATCGGCACCGCCGTGGCTGCAACAGATGCGGAGGACGATACACTCACCTATAGCCTGGAGGGCGCGGATGCGGACTCCTTCAGTATGGATACCGCCACTGGGCAACTCCAAACCAAGGCAGCGTTAGACTATGAAACGAAGTCCTCTTATTCGGTGACGGTTTCTGTTTCTGATGGCAACGGTGGCACGGATACTATTGCCGTTACAATCAATATCACAGATATAAATGATGGCAGCCCACCTTCCTTCACCGAAGGCACCAGCACCACACGTTCTGTCGCAGAAAATACACCATCGGGTCAAGACATCGGCACCGCCGTGGCTGCGACAGATGCCGATAACGATACACTCACCTATAGCCTGGGCGGCACGGATGCAGATTCGTTCAGTATGGATACCGCCACTGGACAACTCCAAACCAGTGGAGCGTTAGACTATGAAACGAAGTCCTCTTATTCCGTCACCGTCTCTGTTTCTGATGGCAACGGTGGGACGGATACTATTGCCGTTACAATTAACGTCACGAATGTCACTGTTAGCACTGTCAGCCAACGCACCCAACAGGTGCAGGATGCCATTGTTGCAGCGGTGCCAGACGTGTATAATGCTGACGAGGTAACACCCGCACATCTTGCGGCAATTACCTACCTTGACCTTAGCTATCAAAATATCACATCCCTGAAATCCGGTGATTTCAGCGGTTTGACCGGCTTGACAGACCTTAGTCTGAGTGGCAATTCCATCAGCAATATATCCGCACTTAGCGGGTTGACCACACTGACATACCTCCATCTGGGTGACAATTCCATCAGCAATATATCCGCACTTAGCGGTATGACGAAACTCACAGAGCTCTATCTGTGGAGCAATTCCATCAGCAATATATCTGCACTTAGCGGTATGACAAAACTGACAAGGCTCGAGCTGTCTAACAATACCATCAGCAATGTATCGGCACTTGAACGGTTGACCGCACTGACAGACCTCAAACTGTCGAACAATTCGATTTCAGATTATAACCCCCTCCGTAGACTCTTGGCAGCAATCGACGGAATTGAAGATCATCCCGGTTTTACGCTTGATATTAATATTCCGCCCGTGTTCACCGACGGCACCAGCACAAGGCGTTACGTCGCAGAGTACACCCCATCGGGTCAAGACATCGGGGATCCCGTCTCCGCAACGGATGCGAACAAGGATTCTTTGACCTATAGCCTGGAGGGGACGGATGCCGATGCGTTCAATATTGATAGCGCAACAGGGCAACTCCAAACCAATGCAGCACTACGCTATCAAACGAAAAGGTCTTATTCGGTCACGGTTTCTGTCGATGATGGCTACAGTGGCACGGATACTATTGCCGTTACAATATACGTCACGGATGTCAACGAAGCAAGCATTACGCCTGTCAATCGACGCACACAAGAGGTACAGGATGCCATTGTCGCAGAGGTGCCAGACGCCGATAGTGCGGACGAGGTGACTGTGGCACATCTCGCGGCAATTACCGAACTTGATTTGTCATATTTTAGCATTACATCCCTGAAATCCGGTGATTTCAGCGGTTTGCCCAGCTTGACAGAGCTCAATCTGGATGGCAATTCCATCAGCAATATATCGCCCCTTAGCGGTTTGACGAAACTCACAAAGCTCTATCTGTCTGCGAATTCCATCACCAATATATCCGTGCTTAGGGGTTTGACGAAACTCACATACCTCGATCTGTCTTGGAATTCCATCACCAGTGTATCGGCGCTTGAACGGTTGACCACACTGACAACGCTCAATCTGTCTGGCAATTCGATTTCAAATTATGACCCGCTCCGTAGACTCTTGACAGCAATTGCCGGAATTGAAGGTCATCCAGGGCTAACGCTTGATATTAATATTCCGCCTGTGTTCACCGAAGGCACCAGCACCACACGTTCCGTAGCAGAGTACACCCCACCGAGTCAAGACATCGGGGATCCAGTCTCCGCAACGGATGCGGACGGTGAGTATTTGAGCTATAGTCTGGAGGGGACGGATGCCGATTCGTTCAGTATTCATGGCTCCACTGGGCAACTCCAAACCAGCGCATCACTACACTATCAAACGAAGAGGTCTTATTCGGTCACGGTTTCTGTCGACGATGGCTACGAGGGTGGCACGGATACTATTGCCGTTACAATCTACGTCACGAATGTCAACGAAGCACTCATAACGCCTGTCAATCAACGCACACAAGAGGTACAGGATGCCATTGTGGGTAAGGTGTCAGGCGTGGATAATGCTGACGATGTGACACCCGCACATCTCGCGGCAATTATCGACCTTAGCCTTCGGAGTAAAGGCATCACATCCCTGAAATCCAGTGATTTCAGCGGTTTGTCCAACTTGGCAAACCTCGATCTGTCTGGCAATTCCATCAGCAATATATCCGTGCTTAGCGGGTTAACGAAACTCACGGAGCTCAATCTGTCTGACAATTCCATCAGCAATATATCCGTGCTTAGCGGGTTGACGAAACTTACAACGCTCTATCTCGAGCGCAATGCTATCAGCAATGTATCCGCACTTGAACGGTTGACGAAACTGACAAACCTCTATCTGGAGAGCAATCCGATTTCAGATTACGCACCCCTCCGCAGACTCAAGAAAGCGAATCCGAACATATATATAAGCATCAATATTGAGAACAACCCACCCCAGTTCACACAGGGAACTAACACGACACGAGCTATTGCAGAAGACGCGGGATTCTACACAGATATCGGCGAGCCTATCTCTGCTACAGATACGGATCCCTATGATACCTTGACCTATCGTTTCGCACCCGAGCCTTTCGGCACCAGCGATGCAGAAATCTTTGGTATTGACCCCACTTCTGGGCAGCTATACAACTATGACGAACTGGATTATGAAGAACAGACATCTTACACGGTGATCGTCGAGGTCTCTGATGGCAATGGTGGCATGGATCGTATCACCGTTACAATCTATGTCAGGGATGTAGCCGGTGCCGCACCATCGCTGGAAACATCGACTCTCATTCCGAATCAGACCGGACTCTTGACCAACTTCCCGAACCCCTTCAACCCGGAGACGTGGATACCGTATCAACTCGCCAAACCCGCAGAAGTTACGCTAACCATCTACGATATCCGAGGCGTTGTCGTGCGGGAGCTGAAGTTAGGGCATCAACCCGCCGGTTTCTATCACAATCGGAGCCGTGCGATCCATTGGGACGGCAGAAACGCCTTCGGTGAGAAAGTCGCAACGGGTGTCTATTTCTACACCCTCAAAGCCGGCAATTTCACTGCCACCCGCAAGCTATTGATACGGAAATAGTTTTCAGTTAGCTTCGGTTCGTAGTAGTGCGATTCATCGCACGTCTGGTTAATGCGAAGCCGTGTAATAACAAATAGCTTCGGTTCGTAGTAGTGCGATTCATCGCACGTCATACGAAAAAATCTTTCAGTTATCAGTTATCAGTTAAGAGGGAACCGCATGCCTCACATTTCCCTCTTAACCAACAACCAACAACCCATCCTTGACATGCGCTAAATCGCCCTCCTATCGTACCGCAAACTGTTAGTTTGCGTGTTCTCCGGTCCCTCTACACAAACTCCCATTTTGTGCTACAAGTGTTTCCATATTTTCGGGGTTTACCATACTTCGGTAATTTCAAAACGTGCGATAAATCGCACTACTACGAGCCCACCGTTTGTAATAGGTCAATTCCTGTTTGTAGTAGGGCAATTCATTGCCCGTTCTTTCAAGCCTCCCCGTTAGTAGTAGGGCAATTCTGCGGCGTACTCGCCCCGGTTCATGCCCATAAGGCATGAATACCGTTGATTCATGCGAAGTGCATTATTGCCCGTTTCCACCTTAAAAATTCATTGCCCGTTTCCACCTCAAAATCGAACCCCTCCCCATAAAGTCGCGTTTTTCCTTGCATTTGTGTCACAACTTATGCTAAACTATAGCAAATTACCACAAAAACTCGAGTGTGGGCAACATCTACAACAGACAGAAATGTAGAATCGCTGGCGCGACCCGCCCTCGCGAAAAAATAAATTATTCGCAAAATTGTGGAAAGTGTGGTAAACTTTGTCGTAAAGTCATCCGTTCCTGTCTGAGGAGACGTTCAAAATGTACGATAAGAAGAAACGTAAAATTGTTGACGCAAACCCCGACACGCGTGACATGTTTGCTGACCATGACGAGGAACTCGAAGAAGAACTCACGCCTGAAGAAGAGGAAGCGAGTTCCGGTTACACATTGCAACTGATTCACCACATTATTGCCGAGACCCCTGTGGACGACCGCCGCCGTCGGTGGCTCCTGGAACTTCGGCGTTCGATCCTCAGCGATGAAGGTGAATTTCGTGAAAGAATCCACGCCATTCAGCAGGAAGCACTCCGTATCCACGCCGAGATGGAGGCACAAATCGAGAAACTTACCTCACCTGCGAATCGTATCGGTACATTACTCGGATTGCCCAAAGAAGACATCGCCCGTGTGATCGTCGGCGGTTCCGAATACTACGCCAACCTCGATACACAACTGGATCCGAAAACCCTCAAAAAGGGGTTTAGCGTCCTACTCAACGAGGCGTACGTCGTCGTCGGGGAACTCGGATACAACGACGCCGGGCCCATCGCAAAAATAGCCGATGTCATGCCAGATGGACGGCTCCGTATCGGTCAAGAACCCAACGCCCAATCAATTATCCTTGAACGCTCCACCGACCTCGCTGATACAAAACTGAAACCCGGTGATGAAGTACGGATTGACTCCAACTCCCGCGTTGCCCTCGAATATCTCGCTGCGCAAGAAACGGATGCTTATGCACTTGAGGCTGTCCCCGACATCCCTTGGTCGAAGGTCGGCGGACTTGACGAGACCATCCAAAGAATTAAGGACACCATTGAACTCCCAATCCTGCATCCTGAACTCTTTGAGCGATTCCAATATAGCGCACCGAAGGGTTTTCTACTCCATGGACCTCCAGGGTGCGGAAAAACGCTCATCGGGAAAGCGACTGCCTATAACTTGACGCAGCGCCTCCGAAAAGAGAGCGGCGAGGATATTGAAGGCTGTTTCCTTCATATTAAGGGTCCCGAGATCCTCAATATGTGGCTCGGTGAATCTGAACGGAAGGTACGAGAGATTTTTCAGATCGCCCGTGAGAAAAAGGATGAAGGCAAATTGGCGTTTGTCTTTATAGATGAGGCGGAATCCATCTTAGGCACGCGACGCGCCCTGAGATCCCATAGTATCTCTAATACGCTCGTACCGATGTTCTGTGCAGAGATGGACGGCATTGAGTCTTTACAGGATGTCGTTATTATCCTCGCCACAAACCGACCCGATCTAATTGATCCCGCCATTCTACGCCCCGGACGGATTGATAGAAAAATTAAAGTAACCCGTCCAGATGCAGAAGCCGCCAAGGACATTTTCCGTATCTATCTCACACCAGAACTCCCGATTGCGGCAGAAGAACTCCTTAATACTGCAGACGACGAGAGTTCAACAGACGCAGTACCAGATCTGATTCCTGCTGAGAAGGCTGTCGAAGACCTCATTGCACAAATCGTTGATGAAATGTTCCGTGAGAACGAGGAAAACCGGTTCCTTGAAGTCGCGCTCCGAAGCGGGCGACGCGATATCCTCTATCGCGGACATCTCTGTAGCGGCGCAATTATTGAGTCAATCGTACAGCGAGCGAAGGAATCCGCACTCAAACGCGCAATTCAGAATCCTGAGAAGGAGAGCGGTATCTCACGCGCAGACCTCTTAGACGCACTTGCCGCCGAGTATCGCGAAAGCGAAATCTTCCCACCCACGGAAGCAACCGAAGATTGGCTCAAACTCCTTGACTACGATCCCGCAAATGTCGTCAAGGTTACGCCTATCAAATCTGAAAAACAGGAGCGACGCAAGACTTCAGGATCCCGCGTGATTTAGATGTTTTAACTAAGGTGCTTGTGGGTTTTACTATAAAGCACCTGTTTTTTAGATCATCAAAGGTTTCTTAACGATTGGAGATCTGCAAGAACAACGGACGCAGCAGCTCAGATTCAATAATTAAAAATATGGAAAGACTTTTTGGAATTGAAACGGAATACGGGATTACACTTGAAAATGAGTCGAACCTTGATGCCGTTAAGCAGTCAATTGAGTTGATAAAGAGTTATCGGCAAGAAGATTTTCGACCGGTGTGGGACTACCGTGGGGAAGACCCGTTTCGAGATGAACGCGGTTTTCGGGCAGACGCGCTCTCCAACCATCCCGATGAGAAGGAGGAAGCGGCACGCGACCGCGAACGCAACAAGAAAAATCGGCTCTCTTTCGCTGAGATTAAGAGCGATCACATACTCGCGAACGGCGCACGCCTTTACAATGACCATGCACATCCGGAGTATTCCACGCCCGAATGTAAAAGTCTGTTTGAACTCGTCGCGCACGATAAAGCCGGCGAACGTATCCTACAGCGCTGCGCTGAAACCCGCAGTGAGCACCTCGGAAAACGCGTGCTGCTTTACAAAAATAATACCGATTTGCACGGGCATAGTTACGGGTGCCACGATAACTATCTCATGGCGCGGGCTGTCCCGTTTGAGAAACTCAAACAGGGCATCATGCCTTTCTTTATCACGCGTCAAATCTTCGCCGGGGCAGGGAAACTCGGCATCGAAACGGAAGCCGGACTCGCAACGGCAGGACACTATCAACTCTCTCAGCGTTCGGATTTCTTTCACGTTGAGGCAAGCGTCGATACCATGCACAACCGTCCTATTGTTAACACCCGGGACGAACCGCATGCCGATCCGGCGAAATATCGCAGACTCCACGGGATTGCTGGCGACGCAAATATGTCTGAGTACGCAACCGCACTCAAAGTCGGAACAACCGCGCTCGTCATTACATTGATTGAACAGGACAAGATTCCTGAGAGTCTCATACTCGCAAATCCGATTGATACAATCAAAACTGTATCGCATGATCAGACGTATCGCTGGATCGTGATGACGGCAGACGGGAAGACGATGTCGGCTATTGACCATCAGCGCCAGTACCTGGCACTCGCACAGAAGCATCTCAGCGGGAGCGAGGTTACCGCGTCCCTACCTGAAACTGACTGGGTGCTCACTGAATGGGAAGATACCCTCAACGCACTTGAAAGGGATCCCATGACACTCGTTGACCGGCTGGATTGGGTGGCGAAGAAATGGCTACTACAAACTTTCGCGGAGGAAGAAGACATTCCTTGGAACGACGCATGGCTCCAGAGCTTGGATTTAGAGTACCACAACATCAATCCAGACGAAGGACTATACTATGGGTTCCCGATGCGCCGCCTCGTCACTGACGAACAGATCGAGGCAGCCCTTCATAATCCGCCGTCTGGCACGCGGGCTTATTTCCGAGGTCGTGCTGTCGATCGGTTCAGTGCCGCTATAAAAGCGATCCAGTGGGATAGCATTACCTTCACCATCAAGGGACGCACGCATGAGGTCAATCTCAACGCACTCGCCGATGCAGAGATCGCACGTCGGTATAACCAGACGCTCGATGAATCGCCTGATGTTGGAACACTTATTAAAAAATTGCGTTTATCTTAAGGGTTGTCAGTTAACCAATAACTAACAACTAACAACCACCAAAAAGGAGGCATAAAATGGCGACCAAACTTATTGCGCAGCTTGAACGCAAGCAGCGAGACACAAAGCCGATCGGACCCGGTGATGGCGATGATAATAGCGACGGACCGAAACGCCAGAAAGTCAGCAAACCCGATACCCAAGAACTCCTCAAACGGATGCGTAGGGTTGACAAAGATCAGTCCCGTCGTTACCGACAGAGAACCGGTGAATAGGATCGGCTATCAACAAAGAAGCCATCAGGTCGCTGCGCTTTCAGCCTAACAACCAATAACCAAAAGCGCAGCGTACTAACAGCCAATAACCATTCTAAAATACGAAAATGTCAATTAAAAACACAATAAACCACAAAGGAGACTTTCTCAGTCTCTTGCAGCATGCGAACTATCCCCTACAGATCGGTTTACCATCTGAAACGCAGCACCACGCAGATATCGAGATCGCACACAGCACCACTGTTGTTGCTGTCCGCTATCGAGATGGGGTTATGATTGCTGGTGACCGGCGTGCCACTGCCGGCACTGCCGTCATCTATGACCGTGCTGAGAAAGTCTTACAGATTGATAGGCATTCTGTGCTTGCTATTTCTGGGTCACCGGCGATCGCTTATGAGATCGCGCGGATACTTGAGCATTCGTTTCAATACTTTCGTCGCAGTCAACTCCAAGAGTTGAGCCTCGAAGGCAAGCTCCGGATGCTGTCACGACTCATTCGCGACAACTTGGCAATGGCACTCCAAGGCATTGGCGGTGTTATTCCGATTTTTGCCCTCTATGATTTGGAGGCACCTGAGGCGGAGAACGGCGGTAAGATTTTTTTCTATGATGCGCTCGGCGCCCACTTTGAGAACGTCAACTTCGCCACAACCGGTTCTGGCTCCATCTGGATTCGCGGTGTGCTACGCTATCTTTCTCGTTTTGGGGAGACACCCTTACAGGAGATGGATGAACGGCAGGCAACCATCACGATCTTGCGACTCTTAGATACCGCGAGCGAGTATGATGCCGCAACCAGTGGTTACAACGCACGGGCACAAATCTTCCCAACCATCAAGACTGTAACGCGCACCGGGGTCGAAACCCTCTCCGACGAGAACTTAACCGAATCTTACGCCGAAGCACAACCAGAGGCAGATGGTAATTAGTAATTAGTTGTTAGTAATTAGTTGTTAGTCAGAGGATATTTGTAACGACTAATGTCCTCCTGTTATGAGTTCTTAAGTTCGTAGTAGGGCGATTCATCGCCCGTTTGAAAACCAGCAACCAACAACCAATAACCATTTCGTAGTAGTGCGATTCATCACCCGTTATGAGTTCTTAAGTTCGTAGTAGGGCAATTCATTGCCCGTTCAACAACCAACAACCATTTCCAAACTGAGAGGAGCCATCAGTTTTCAATTGTTAGTCACTCGTTTATGGCACAGAAAGCGTCTGTAACCGTTACACGCTTAACTGACAACCAATAACTGATAACCATTTCCAATGAGAGATGAACCCTATCGGTGGATAGAAGCAATTCAGGACAGGCGAGATTACATTGAAGATCAACTCCGAGTCGGTAGTCCCGTTGTAGGTCTTACCTATAACGAAGGAATGGTACTACTCACCATCGGCAGAGGACAACGCAAAATTTTTGAGGTGCATGACCGGATCGCGCTCTCCGCAATCGGACATCCCGCCGATATTGAGCGGCTCCGGATGCTTGTCACCGATACCGCCAGCGTCCAAGGTTTTCAAAACGCCACCGAAGATGTCAATTTACACCGGCTAACCAACTTTGTTTTAGCACATACCTTCAAGCAGGCTTTTGAATCCATTGTCGGTGAAGCCTACATCATTAAAATGTTGCTCGCCGAACTCGGTAGGACTTCAGAACAGAACCGGTTTACCGGTATCAACTACGATGGGAATGTCCGAACGGATGCAGCCTTCTCTGTTATTGGGGGAACCGAAACAATCGAAACCCGGATGCAAAACTATCTCACCGCCGCATCTGAAAATGCAGATAGGGATCTCGCTGATGCACTTCAGTTGGGGTTGGAAGCGTGGGCAATCGGCAAAGAATTAAGTTCGAGAGAGCCGGAGGACATGGAATCCGAGGATACTGGGATAGATACCGAACAGATGCACGAAATCATTAACCTCGCAAAAGAAGATGGTGAGATTGAGGCGGGGGTCTTGGAAACCACGCAATCCGGAACCAGTAAATTCCGATTGCTGGAGACGCAGGAAATTGAAACCGCGCTTCCATAAGTCTCGAACTTGAGAAGATAGACCTTATCTAATACAGAGGGAACCATTATGCCAAAAAACATAAAAGCCGCTCCCACAGTCGTCTATCCCGAATCCGATGGTAAACCTATGGCTGAAACCGACAAACATCGTAGACTCATCATGAATTTTATCCTCATGCTCGAGGACCATTTCAAGGACAGCAACGATGTGTATGTCTCCGGTGATTTGCTGATATATTATGAAGAGGGGAACATTTACAAATCCGTGGCACCTGATGTGTTTGTCGTCTTTGGAGTCAGTAAGAAAGATCGGCGGACCTATCGAACCTGGGAGGAAGGACGCACACCAGACTTTGTGTTAGAAGCCGCCAGTCCAAGTACATATCGTAAAGACATAACCGACAAGAAAGAACTCTATGCCTCTGTTCTTGGGGTTCGCGAATACTATATCTATGACCCCTACGCCGAGGTCCAGCCGCATTTTCAAGGGTATCGTCTCGTAGAGGATGTGTATGAACCCATAGAGTTTGTAGACGAGCGTTTACCGTCTATTGTGTTAGGTCTGGAGTTAGGCGAACACAACGGGGTTCTAAGTCTGTACGATAACAGGCGTTCGATATGGCTTGCGCCCCCTAAAGAACGGGCTGCCGAAGCCGAATCACGCCTGGAAACTGCCGAGTCACGCTTGGAAACTGCCGAGTCACGCCTGGAAACTGCCGAATCACGCGCTATCCAAGAAGCACAGGAACGCCAAAATCTTGAAACGCAACTTGCCGATGCCTTAGCACTTCTTGAGCAGCTTGAAAAAGAAAAGAATGGCGCGTAAAATTTCTGTTGAGTCGTTGAGTCGTCCGCTTGATGCTAATGTTAATCTCCTTGTAATGGACAAAAATTGTGAACAAAAGAATTTTTGGAATCGAAACTGAATTTGGGTGCATGACGCGCGCTGAGCAGATACGCGGTACCTCTGAAGGGGTCGCCGCGCGAGTTCGCGACTACGTCTTTGACGCATTAGAACTCGGGCTCCGAGACATCCACTACCGCGACTGGGGCGAACCCCCCGGGAACGGTGGATTCCTCTTTAATGGCGGCCGCCTCTATATTGATATGGGGCATCTGGAATACGCAACACCCGAGTGTGCAAGCCTGTTTGACCTCGTCGCCTATGATAAAGCCATCGAGCGCGTTATCAATAGCATCCTTGCCGACACGGGGTTGCCGACTGCCTTCTTCAAAAACAATATCGATCATTTTACGGGCGCAACCTTTGGGTGTCATGAAAACTTCCAAATCGCTCGTGAAGTCCCATTTTATCGCGTCGTCATTCCAACGTTGATGCCTTTTTTCGTGACTCGGCAGATTTATGCCGGTGCCGGTAGAGTCGGGGCTTACGATGAGATGATTGAGTTCGCAGACTTTCAGGACGAATTCGGCGAGCAGCAGTATTATCAAATCTCACAACGCGCAGACCATATCGTTACTGAAATTTATGAGTGGATCCAGTTCAGCCGAGCCATCATCAATACCAGAGACGAACCGCTCAGTGATTACACGAAATACCGACGGCTGCATCTACTCGTCGGTGATTCCAATATGTCAGAGTACGCAACTGCGCTCAAGGTCGGCACCACAGCCCTCCTCCTCTCTGCGATTGAAACGTTTTATGAAAGGCACGGCGAGAAATTACCGCTCCCTGCCTTTGAACTCGCCGATCCAGTGTACGCAATTCGGCATATTTCACGCGATAATACTTTCACGTGGCGAATCGAGTTAAAATCTGGAAGAACGATTTCCGCCGTTGATTTACAGCGAGAATACCTCTATTTCGTCCAGTCCTTTGTCACCGAGCGGGACGAAGAAACGGATTGGGTGCTTTCAGCATGGGAATCCATCCTTGACGATCTTGAGGGCGATTGGCAGAACGTCATCCCCCGCGTTGATTGGGCCGCGAAAAAATGGCTCCTTGAAACTTTCATTGAGGAGGAAAAACTGGATTGGGATGACCCTTGGATTAAAAGTCAAGACCTTGAATACCATAACATTGATGTCGAAAATGGACTCTATTACGCACTTGAAGAACATGGACAGGTAGAGCGCGTTATCACCGATCAACACATTGAACACGCTATCGACAACGCCCCACAAAATACACGCGCAAAAGTCCGCGCGTTCCTGATGCGCACCCTCACGCAAAATCGAATGCCTTGTATCGTTGATTGGCATCAAATCTACGCCGGACATACGGAATATTTTGAAATGAAAGAACCTTTTGACACCAACGTCGCAAAAGCACAGAGATGGATCAAAAGAGTTCAAAGACGACCCACGCGAAATTAAGAGTTTGTTATTCAGGGGGCAGCAGTTAGGACGAGGCTTTGCTTTTTCACCTGTCAGTAGGAAACCAGAGGTTGGAATTAAAACAGTTATCTCTTTACTGACTGCCAACTGCTGAAAGGGTTGCGTAGCAACCCGCCCTGACTACTATAAAGGAGAAAAACCGTGGCAGAAAACAGACGCATACACACCGATTGCGAAGGATTTTACCGGCGCGACTTTCTCAAAGCGGGAGCACTCGGCCTTTTCGGGCTAAGTCTTACAGACCTCTTCCGCCTTAAAGCACACGCCGCAGCACCCCGTCGCGTGAAAGAAGCCGCTACATCTGTTATCCTTGTGTGGTTAGGGGGCGGTCCCAGCCATCTCGATATGTGGGACCTCAAACCCGAAGCACCCGAAGAGATTCGTGGGCTTTTCAAGCCGATACCCACAAATGTCAACGGCATACAGATTAGCGAACACCTCCCGAAACTCGCACAACAGACCGATAAGCTCTGTATCATCCGATCGATGACCTCTCCAGAAGCCGCCCATGAACGCGGCACGCACTACATGATGACAGGCTATCAACCGCTACCCGGATTTGCTGTGCCGGGATACGGTGCCGTTGTCTCTAAACTCAAAGAACAACGCAGTGCCTTACCACCTTATATTGCTGTGCCTGCACCCGTTGCTTACGGCGGCGGTGGGTTCTTGGGCGCGTCACTCGCCCCTTTCTCACCCGGCGGAAATCCAGCCAGCAAGAACTTTAAAGTCCGGGACCTACAACCACCCAAAGAGGTCTCTTTTGAACGCGTCGAAAGACGGCGTTCTTTGAGGCAAGCCGTTGATGCTGCTTTCAAGAAATATGAGGCTGGTAACCCCGCTGCCGAAGCGGTCGATGAATTTTACACCTCCGCTTATAACCTCATGAGTTCCACTGATGCCCGCGCCGCTTTTGATCTCAGCAACGAGACCAACAAGACACGGGACGCTTATCAACGCAATACCTTCGGGCAGAGCTGCCTCCTCGCAAGGCGACTTGTTGAAGCAGGCGTTAACTTCGTTACCGTCAGTAACGGCGGGTGGGACAATCACAACAACATCTTCTCATCGCTGCCGGGGAAACTCAACGGTTTTGATCAGACGATGGCTACCTTAATCGCTGACCTCAGTGCGCGCGGACTCTTGGAAACAACACTCGTCCTCGCTATGGGTGAATTCGGCAGGACCCCTGTCATCAATCGAAATGGCGGACGCGACCACCACTCCCGTGTCTTTTCGATTATGTTAGCCGGAGGCGGTGTCCAAGGGGGACAGGTCATCGGTGCTTCGGATCCACTCGCCATGGAACCCGCTGAAACTCCAGTCCGTCCGGAAGATTTGTCGGCGACGCTCTATCAGGCACTCGGTATCAATTACAATGAACACCTTGAGTCACCCGATGGCGTTCGCATCGTCCTCTCACGCGGCGGTAAGCCAATTCGAGGACTCCTCGCGTAATCAGGGCAGTAAAGTTGCGAAGTGTGCTAAAGTGCCTAAAGTTGCGAAGTTGTGAAGAGGTGTATGGTGAACCCAAGGTTTCCTCTTACAACTTTGAACTTGCAAACTTTGAACTTGCAAACTTTTACCCGCCAACAGCCATTAACGAGGGTTAGCCATGCGTAAACGACTTCCCTACGTAGGACTGTTGTTAGCAGCGTCCTACATTATCTTCGCAACGCCTCTCATCTGGGTTTCCGCTGCGCCGCTCTCCCCGATTTGGTCCATTGAATTCAGTCCCGACGGCAAGACAATCGCTGTCGGGAAATATCAATGGGTTGAACTCTGGGACTTGGAGACACAAAGCCTCATTCATACTTATGAACCACACGCCGGTGAGGTCCGAGGTCTCAAGTTCTCATCACAAAATGCCGCCGATACCGAAAACCAGCAAGCAACACCCTTAAGGCTCTATACCAGCAGTGGGATTCCGGCGCAAAGCGGCGAAATACGAGTTTGGGATGTCGATTCTGAGGCGCTCATCAGCAGTTTCGAGATTCACGGGGATACCATTGAATCTATAGCCCTCAGTCCAAGCAGCACAACACTCTTGACTGCAAGTATGGATGAATTCAGTGCTGTTATTGATTTAACACTCCTCACGGATACCACGACTCCCATAGACGAAGGCGCGAAATGGCTCACCCAACACGTTGGCAGGGTCCTCTGCACGCTCTATCATCCTGAAGGTGCTTATTTTGTCACCGGTAGTGAGGATAAAACCATAAAGGTATGGCATCCTGACACCTTCAACGTCTTGGTGAACTTCGATGCTAACGATGATGCCGTCTATAGCCTCGCGTATTCCGCCAATGAGGATGTAATAGTTTCTGGCGCCGCTGATAACACCGTCCGGACTTGGCGTGTTGCTCCCAGTGCGGATAGCGAGCGTAGCGGCGAGGTTACCTCGTCCCTACAGATGACCGGGGCACTTGTCCGAGAATATAATGGACATCAGGGTGCTGTCTATAGTGTCGATTGTGGAATGGTCGCCAGGCGGGCAAATAATCCGATGGCTGTGATCGCATCCGGGAGCGCAGACACTTCTGTGATTATATGGAATCTCCGTTCCGGCAACCGCTATAGAACGTTTGACGAACCGACCGATGCCGTTTATGCCGTGCAGCTGAGCCCGAACGGTGAATTCGTTGCCGCAGGCGGACGCGACGGCAAACTACGACTCTGGAACCTCCGAAGACGCACCTTAACCCACGAATTCTAAAGTTGACTTGCTGTTTTTCTCTGGTTGTGATATACTCGTAAATGTCCAACTTTGGCATGACTTAAAACAATACATCATAGAAGAAACGCATGACAAACAGGAGAACAGATGAGAATATAACTAAGGGATATGAAAGCTATTTGGCTGAAAAAGAACAACAGCATAGTAGAGAATTATCTGAGGTAAGATCACACTTGGAGGACCGGGTTAAAGAAGTCAAAACAGACCTTGAAAAAGACATTCGAGAAGTTAAAACGGATCTCAAGGAAGACCTTAGAGAAGTCAAGGCAGATCTTAAGGATGACCTCAAGGGCATTAAGGACGACCTCAAAGGCGTAAAAACCCAAGTGATGGCTTTAATGGGGCTCGGCATTACCAGTCTTATCGCACTCATAGGCATCATTGTTACCCTACTTGTCCAAAAGTAGCAAAGGAGATTAACGATGTCAGAAAGAGCACCGGGATTTGAAGAATACATTCCTTCCCGTTTAGAATGGCTAACAGTAATGTTAAATTCCCTGGTTCAGTACGCCAATACCGCTGATCAATCTGTTCAGTCCATATATATTCCCGAAGACGATGGAAAGACGATTTTACTAATTATTAGGCACAAGGATAATTTAGATCCAGAAAACCTAAAAATGTTTGAAGATAACGCCAGAAATCTTGCTATGAATTTTGCAAAAAGTTACAAATGGGATTCGTGGATTAACATTCAAACGCAATTTGATCCTATCCCTAAATCTTCTGGATAATTCTGGTTCCATGCAACAATATAATCTTACAATCTTCTTCCATACCGCGTTCCGAAAGGACAACAATACATGTTTTTGTTGCCTACTGGTTGTTGTGATCTTTCTCACTTCAATCAGTATATCTGCGTTCGCCCAAGGCACCCCGCGGCTCAATTCACTGTTTCCAGCCGGTGGACAACTCGGAACGACCGTTGAAATCGCCATCCAGGGTTCCGATTTAGAGGATGCCCATACCCTCATCATTGAAGGAGATCCCGGAATTACCGCCCAACTTCACACAGGCGGTGGCGAAGTCGATAACACCCATAAACCCGTCTTTGAGGCAAATTGTGGGCAGTGCCACGAACTCCGATCCCCGAATAATCGGTCGATGACACCGACGCAGTGGCAAGCCACTGTTCAGCGGATGGTTACAGAAAAAGGTGCAGAGATTAGCGCTAAGGCACAGACACAGATTGTCGCCTACCTCACATCCGCAGCAAGAGCCAATGCCGGGTTAACCGCCGAGTTAACGATTGCCCCCGATGCACCCATTGGACCTCGCGAGGTTCGGATCGTCGGCAAGCACGGCACTTCTACCGCCTGGCCCTTTGAAGTCAGCCAGATCCCGGATGTCGTTGAGACTGAATCCAATAACACCCCTGAAGCCGCTACCACTATAGAACTACCCAGTCTCGTTAACGGGGTCGTTAATCCCAGCGGGGATGAAGATTATTACGTCTTTGAAGGAACGCAGGGACAACGGTGCATATTTAGCGTCAAAGCGTATCGCCTCAACAATATCAGCCAACAATTCTTCAATCCCACAATCGCTATTTTCGATGCAAAAGGTATCGAAATAGCCCGCAGTAACGGGTTCTACAGTCTCGATCCACTGCTTGACGTGACGCTTCCTGCCGACGGTCCGTATCTACTTCGCATCCGAGACCTCTTATATCGCGGCAATCCGGATGCCGTTTACCGTCTAACAGGTGGCGTTCTCTCTTACAATACCTACCTTTTCCCAGCGGGCGGCACGGTGCCTAACGCTGAACAGCGACCCGAAGAAAATGTTGGAACGTTTCATGGACCCCCGACGCCTCCCGAACCCAACGTTATTCAGTGTGTCATTGGTGGTGAAAATCTCTCTGAAACCGACTGGCAGGTCGAATTAACCGCAGATGAACAACCCGGACTCAAGCAAATCCGCACCCCCTACGGCATTTTTCCATTCATCGTTAACGCACACTCGGAAACTATTGAAGAACCTATCCAGTCCGAGGCGACGGTTGATGCGTCC
The DNA here is from genome assembly GCA_022827625.1 of Candidatus Poribacteria bacterium. GTDB lineage: Bacteria > Poribacteria > WGA-4E > WGA-4E > WGA-3G > WGA-3G. The sequence goes on from JAJEIE010000004.1 coordinate 185,246, forward strand.
GTCGTACAAGCAGGCACAACGCAATCCACGGAATCCGAAATTCTTTTTGAGGCAAAATGCAGCGCGTGCCACGAACTCCGTTCACCCAGCAACCGCGCACTCTCTACTGAGGAGTGGGAACGGACAATTACACGCATGGCGAACAAAGAAAACGCCGATATTACGCCGACAGAACGCGACCGAATCATCACTTTCGTCGCCCAAGAAGCACAACGCTTAGGTGAACTCATCGCCCGTCAACTTGAACACGCACAGTCCATCACAACGCCTGGAGCCGTTAGTGGACGGATCTCAGAGCCGGGTGAAATAGATTACTATCGCTTCACCATTTCCGAAGGCACAAGCCTCGGACCTTGGTGGGTAATTTTTCCGTTTGATAACATCAACGAAACCGGATTTGATACCGTTTATCCACCTGAAACCGAAATTGATTTCGATAAAGAATACATCGGCAAAGACGGACGAAAAATTGGCTGGTATAAAACAAATCGCAGAGGTGAGAACGTCTTCTCAAACGTTCCTGAAGACGATGTCACAGGCTATGCCTTAACCTATCTCGAATCTGACCGGGACCAGAACTATCTCTTATCCCTCGGTTCTGACGACACAATCAAGATATGGGTGAACGACGCACTTGTCTTTAGCAAATACGTCCACCGTCCACTCCGCCGTGCCGATGATGTTATCCAACTGCCAGTCTCCAAGGGCAGAAATAAGATTCTCGTAAAAGTTACCAACGGATACGGACCCTGGGGGTTCTTTGCAGATATCGGCGGCTATTCACTCACGGCGTCCGCGGAACTGCTGAATTCACCGCTCAGTCCGTCCCTCACACTCCTTGATGCAGAGGGGCAGGTCTTAGCAAATAACGCAGGTATCGGCGGCAGACGCAACGCCATCATTGACTACAGCTTCAACCAACCGGGTGTATATGCTGTCCGTGTTGAAGACATCGCTGGCAACGGCGGTGCCGGATACGTCTATCATTTAGATGTCCGTCCAACAACCCCGGATTTCGCGATCTCTGTGACACCCGATAACCCGAATGTCGGACGCGGCGGAACCGTCCTATTGGAAGTTACACTCCAGCGGCGCGTCGGATTTACGGAGCCAATACGACTCTCTGTTGAAAACTTGCCCCCGGGCATCATGGCAAGTGAGGGTGCGATTCTCTCCAGCACAGGGGTCACGGAAGGATACATAACGCTCACTGCCGCACCCGATGCCGAGTTGACACACCGCGTCGTCCAAGTCGTCGGTTCCGTTACAACAACTGCCGGTAACGAATACCAACGTGCCGCAATGCCCGTTGAGGTTTATCGCATCCAGAACAACGATCAGACGGTGCAGCGGAAGAACGTCGTCGTCAGTATCACAGAAACAGCACCGATTATCCTCTCCACAGCGTTAGGTAAAGATGGAAATGCCGAGGTCTCTACAGGGTTTCCATTAGAAGTTATCGTTACACCCGATGGGTCGATTGACATCACCGTAAAAGTTACCCGACGGCGCGGAAATCGGCAGAACCTGAACCTCACTGCTGTCGGTCTACCCCTTGGCGTGCGACTCCAGCGACGGACAACCGTTCTCCGAAGGAATCAAACCGAGGCGACCTTGACGCTTGTACCGAATATTATCACCACTGGCACCGGTGGCAATCAGTTACGCCGCAATCCTTTCGCCGGTACACAGCAAGCACTTCCCTATACCGTCGTCATCAACGCAGCGGTTGGCCAACGGCGTGTCGCCAGTAGTCCCGGCATTAAACTCTGGCTCGGAAACCCCAACGAGCCGGATCCAGATCCACCGTTGGGAGGGAATTAAACAAATTCTTTAAAAATAAATTTGACATTGCCTGCATCTTTGTGGTATACTTAAAACCTATCGTGTGAATGGCAATTCAGCAAAATCAACCTTTTGGAAAATTTATGCAAAATAAATTTGACATTCACAGATTTTTAGAGTATACTTAATATGCTCGTGTGGATCAGCAACCCAAAAATAGGGGTATCGGTCAGATAAAAACCGAAGGCGAGGTGCAAATCCTCGGTTGATCAATTTTTTGAAAATAAATTTGACATTGATGTTCTGATTGTGGTATACTTAAAAACATGCCACGTGGGGGTGTAGCTCAGCTGGGAGAGCAACTGCTTTGCACGCAGTAGGTCAGCGGTTCAACTCCGCTCATCTCCATCGCCTAATCAAAATAGGCGTCGTTCTTTGACAATTGCATATCGAGGGTAAATCGGTAGAATAATATCACCTTATCAAGCTACTAAGAGCTTACGGTGGATGCCTTGGTGCCAGGAGACGATGAAGGGCGTGACAGGCTGCGATAAGCTTCGGGGAGCCGCTTAATAGGCTTTGATCCGGAGATTCCCGAATCGGGCAACCGAGCAGGTTAATCCCTGCTACTCGTGTTTACACGAGGGACAACCAGGAGAAGTGAAACATCT
>JAJEIE010000005.1 GCA_022827625.1 Candidatus Poribacteria bacterium
GGGCCTCAAGCACAACTTCTGCTTTAAACTTAGGTGTGAACTTTCTGCGTTTCGCCATCGGAATGCTCCTTTGAAATATAGATTATCATTGTAGCACAATCTTATATTAGAGAGTGGTCTAAATTTCCGGTGGCAGTACAGCCAATTACTGTCTCCTGTCCGTTCATTCCAACGCTCATAATCCAGTGTATTGAGTTCCAGCACGTTTGATTTCCCGTCACCAGCGATTAAGTTCAGTGTTCGGGCAACTCTGACTGTTTTTTCATCAAAATCAATGCCAAACACTCTTAGAATATCCTCTTTATATTCATCTGGTATTTCTGTGTTTGTAAAAAGATTACCGGTAAGTTTGAAAATAGTATGCACAGGAAATCCACAACTCCCCGCAGCCGTGTCAATCATATATTCCCCGCGCTTTGGATTTAGCATTAGCACAGCCATATCAATAACGTGACGTGGCGTAAAGTATTGCCCTTTTTCACCTTTTGCTGATTTATTAACAAGATATTCAAATGCCTCGTCTAAAATAATGAGATTTGAGTTGAATAACTTGACATCTTGTAAACTGGAAACACATATCGCTAAATGGCTATCTGTAAGTTCAAACTTTGCTCCATTGGAAAAAACACCTTGCCATAAATCCATTGCTTTTTCAAGAAGTTCCTGAATCTTCTCTTTAAGTTCAGACTCGCTTTGTCCTGTATTTCTGAACTTCATTACTCTAAAAGTATCATTGGGAATATCAACTATATCAACATTCTCGCCTTGGCGGCGTTCAATATACTCTTTATCCCTACGGCTTTCGTATTCATCATAGAGTTTTGTAAAGATAAGCTTAAAAACTTCTTCAAAAACATCTACTCCGGCATTGGCAAGCACTTCGTCTTCAAGTTCCAAGATAACTTCTTTCAAGGTCTTGCGTTCTTGAGTCAATTTATCCTTGAGGATAAGTTCTTTAATTGTAAATCGTTCCTTGAGTATATCTTCCAATTTATGGTCTGCATCAGGGATATTAGGAATATCCTCAAAATAATTAGGAGGTTTGCGGTGGTAGTAAGAAATTTGTTCACCATTTGTCCAGACTCCCATAGGTGCACCTGTTGCGTTACAATAGGAACGTAACTGATCCTTGCCATCTTTGAGATTAGGCTTTTTTACTTCAATGACAATATCTATAGCATCAGATTTCTTATCATTTAATATGACAATATCAGCACGCTTCTTTTGCCGACCTATAGAAATTGTATGTTCAACCTTCAGCCGTTTTTTAGAATAGCGGTATTTATCCTCATTCATGAGTTGTCTTAAATAAAGTTGACGGATAAGTTCCTCTGGTTTTAAATTGATTCGTCTCTCCTGAATAGGACAGTAAACTAAATACTTTCTCTTGCCTTCTTGCTGAATTTCATATTCAGTTTCAGACTCGGTGAACATTGCAATTTGATTCGTTTTCTCTATATCATCACCTTCTTGTATAAAAACGTCTTTGCCGAAATTTTGAAGTTCATCGTCACTGAATAAAGCACAGCTATAGTTGCTATCTCTTATGACTTCTGCAATAACTTCCCTGATATTTAGCGTGACTTTTTTATTCACTATAATTGTTCTCCTTCGGTAGTATCATGCTCTGTCTAATAAATTTCCAAAAGATAGTTTCACGGTGTCGGTTGTTATAGACATAACACCTTTCAGCAACGTAAAGCGGTGTATATTCCACAGAATAATGGTGGTGCTGTCCATACCAAGCACGCTTCAGTAGTGACCAAAAGCCTTCAATGGTGTTTGTATGGGTATCACCGTCAACAAACTGGACTTGGTGATTGATAACTTCGTGCTTCATTTGACTGCTAAGTGCATTATAGGCGTGGTATTCGTCCGTCATAAGTTCGGATTCTCTAACATTCACGACTCTACGGATAAACTCAAGGATAGCACGTCCGGTAAGTCCCTTAGCAACTTCGGCAACGACTTGACCGCCACGCTCTACTGCTCCGATAACGGCTGTTTTATCCGTGCCACGTCCGCGTTTAGAAGGCTCAAAATCTTCACGCTTATTCGGCTTACGAGGTTTACCGCCAATATAGGTTTCGTCGGCTTCTATAATGCCTTGTAAGACGATAGGGTTCGTTTTATTCGCCATTTCAGCACGGATACGCGTTAGTATATACCAAGCTGTCTTTTGATTCAACTGCAAATCACGGGAAAGTTGGTAGCTGGATAAGGACTTTTTAGCATTCAAGATAAGAGCAATTGCGACAAACCATTTTTGAAGCGGTATTTTCGTGCCGTGAAAGACTGTGCCACAGGTTACTTTGAAACTTGCTTGGCAAGCATGACAATTATAGCGTCCGGTGCGTCCTGTTTTGTCTTTCTCTTGCGTTTCATTCTTATGTGCTACCTCTATACTACCACAATGCGGACAAACGGGCTTATTTCCCCAACGTATGCGTTCCAGATGGGCAATACATGCCTCTTGGTCGGGAAAACGCTCCATAACCTCTATGAGATTCATAAAAAACTCCTTTGTGTTTCAAAAGGAGTTGCTTTTTTCTGCTTAATTTTGATATAATACAAAATACCTACTACAGGAAAATAGCAACTCAATTTTTCTGTATCGTATAGGGAGGTTGCCGCCTCCCTATTAACTCACTTATATTATATCAAATTATAGTGTCTTAAATCAAGCAAAAAGTCAATAAAATCAAGGGTTTATGGCACTTTTTCAAGAACTTTTTTCAAGCCCAAAACTACTTATTGCGTTAAATTATAGCATATCTTCAACGATTTCTCAAATTAAAGAATAGAGACTTTATGGTGAATCAGGAAGTTGATAACGGAGGTTGGTGACTGACGTTATATACAGATATGACTATGCGATCAACAAACCAAACCCTCACTGCGATTGAAGGCATTACGGTCGGTCATGCCATGAATACAGCTGCCCGAACGGGTTGTACGGTTATCCTCTGCCCTGCGGGTGCAACTGCTGGCGTTGATGTACGGGGTGCGGCACCCGGCACACGTGAAACAGATGCACTCCGTTCGGGACGTTTAGTCCAGAAAGCACACGCCGTGTTACTCACAGGGGGTAGTGCCTTTGGATTGGATGCTGCAGGTGGAGTTGTCCAATATCTTGAGGAAAGGAACGTGGGTTTTCCAGCAGGACCCGTTCGGGTGCCGATTGTTCCAGCAGCTGTTATTTTTGATTTGCGTGTTGGCGATGCGAAGGTACGTCCGGATCGGGAAATGGGGTATCAGGCGTGTCAGAACGCTACCGATGCACCTGTCGAAATGGGGGCTATCGGGGCAGGGACGGGTGCCACTGTTGGGAAGGGTCCGGGTGTCACGCCTGCTCCGGGGGGTGTTGGTTCGGCGTGTGTCTGTCTCGATTCTGGGTTGATTGTCGCTGCGATTACGGTTGTCAACGCACTTGGGAATGTTGTAGATCCGACAACAGGGGAAATCCTCGCAGGTGGTACGGAAAATGGCAACCTCGTGGACATCACTGAACGGCTGTTAGATGCGAATAATATAGTTCGCGGAACAAATACGACTATCGGTGTTGTGGCAACGAATGCAACGCTCACCCCCGCCGAAGTGAATCGGGTTGCTGAGGTGGCGCATGACGGGATGGCGCGTGCGATTCGTCCGGCACATACGATGTTCGATGGCGATACCCTCTTTGCTCTCGCTACGGGAGCGCATACTGGCAGCAGCATGAATACTGTCGGCATTTTAGCTGCAGAAGTTGTGGCGGAGGCAATTGTTAACGCCGTGACTGCCTAAATCGGTTGTCCTTGCATTGCTTCAGGGATGTCTATACCAAATTCCTGTAGGACGGTGGGTGCGATGTCATATATACTTTTAGTGGGAACGTTTCCGATGTGTCGCGACTCGGAAGTCGCTCCTACAGAAGAACCTGATGCGGACTTAAGTATGAAGAGCCCCATCTCTGCGTGATTGCAGTCGTCAGGACCGGTGTCATTCTCGTAGGTATAGATGCTGTTGTATCCGACGCTTCCCACTGAACGCCAGAAGAGATCACCGAAATAAACAATAAGATCCGGTGGAATGTTTCGACATTCCCGATAAACTGCTTCGGGCTTGAAAACGCGTGTGCCGATGTTGCGTCCTTCTTCGTCTACGATCGCTTCGAGTTGCGCCTTCAGTTCATGACGGATGCTCTCATAATCCCGTGCGGTGACGATCCCGTGCGGTTCCCTACCTTCAACGTTTATGAAGATTCGTGCATAGTACCCACCTTCTCCCCATGCCTTTGTATTTTTCCAGTCTACTAAATCTGAAGACCACCGTGTAATCCCTTGCGGTTCGGTTTTAAGCGTCAGGTAGCCGTGCTGTTTGAGCCATTCGTTGACGCAAATACCACCGTCCATCCGTTTCGCGCCGTGGTCGGAGACAACCATGATCGTGGTGTTTTCGTCTACACAGGCTAACGTCTCTCCGAGTTCGGTATCAAGAGTGCGATAGTAGTTCCGCATCGTCTCCGAAAAGGGCGAGTTAGGTTCATATTCTCGGTGTGTTTTATCCCAAAACCGCCAGAAAGCGTGGTGGAGCCGATCAGACCCCATTTCAACCATGGTGAAGAAATCCCAATCCTTTGTCTCCAGCAGATGACGTGCAAGTTTGAAGCGTTCAGTGGTCATTTTGAGGAGTTGTTGTTCCAATTCGGCGCGCCGATCCGTTCGGAAATTGGGGATGTCAATCATATAATCGCTGGCGACCTGATTGATTTCCCGCGTCAGTCGTCTCGGAAAGGTCCAGTGGGTATTGCGGTTGGGTGTCAGGAAGCTCGTGACCATCCATCCTTGAAACGGTCTGGCGGGATAAGTGAGCGGTACTCCCAAAACGACAGATTTCTTTTTCGCCTGTCCTAATAGGTCCCAGAGGGTTGGGACTTTTATGGCGTGTGCGTTGGCGATAGCCAGAGAATCGTAGGAATAATCCTTGCGGTTGCGGAATCCGTAGACACCGAGTTCGCCGGGGTCCCTGCTCGTCATCATACACATCCACGCAGGCACAGTGATAGGGGGGATCGTGCTTTCCAATTCACCATAGATGCCTTCTGCCATCAAACGACGCGTATTGGGCATATCGTCTTTGAATGCGTCGAAGACGAGTTCGGGTGCAGCACAATCCCAACCGATAATAAGGACACGTTTTTTCATATTTTTAGGCTTTGCGATAACCTGTTTGCAAAGCAGGCTGCGTAAGTCCTACGTATAATTAGAATGTCCAAGCAAATGATGCCCGCGCTTCAACCATCTGTAGTGTAAACGGCGTTTGCGCGATGTCGAGAGCCTTGTAGCCCGGAATGCCAAGTGTTCCCCAAATGGAGCGATGACCAACATAGAGAGCAACATTCCCTTTATGATCCAAAAAATGTTTCTGATAACCAATACCAATGCTTCCCTTATTAATAGTAGCATCTTCATGTCTGCTATGTCCATAGATTCCGGTAATGGATAGGGTTTGGGTGATGGCGTGTTGAATTCCGAGTTGGGCAACCGTGGCTCGCTGCTGCAAGAACCTTGAGCTTAAGCCGAATGGATTTGTGGCAGCGCCGGTGGTAAACGCAATTTTGGTTTTATGCTTGCTGAAGACAAGCCCAATCTCTCTTTTGTCGCTTTCGATACTGTGAAAGAGATCAAATCCTTCTTTCTTAGCGGTGGTCACTGCTTTTTCAAGCGCAACATCTTCTGGCAAGCAGAACGCCAAAGACTGTTCCAACCGCTTCACTGCCCTACCCCAGATAATAGGATGATGGACATTGATGAGCCCCCATCCGAACTCCTCATCGACACCGGGCTCTCCGATGTCAATTGCGGTTTCCTGCATTATCTCAAGTACCGCTTCAGTAGTGTTCCACAGCTGACGCAAGTAAAAAGCAAACGCCGCCACATGCGCGGAAGCCTCGGCAGTCCCGAATGCGTATGTTTTTTTACCCCAACGCATAGATCTGTTTTGCGCAAGCACCGTGAAGCCGTATTCCTTCAAATCACCGAAACTCGCAACCAAAGGATGGTGTATATATTCAGCAGTGGCGTTTTCATACACTGTTCTTAAGTCCTTCTTATTCCTCTGGTTCCCTGCCCATTCCGCGAAATCTTCAAAAGTTGAAGGTCTCTTTATGGCATAAGTCGCCATAATTGCATGACCACTCTGAAATAGTTGTTCAACCTCTTGATACGTTCTTCTTCTTGCCCATTTTTCGTTCGGTCTGCTACCCCAATAGGGATCGTCTGAACGATATATATCAACATGGGGCAGGACCCCAAGGTTTCCTGCTGCGTAGACAACAAGCATGTCTAAACTTTTCAACGCTTGTATCTTACCTTCCCTCTCAGCAGATATAGCGGTATGATGCCAATAGCTCGGTGCGTGGATAACACGCACACTATTCTTTTCCATCTCTTTTTCGTAATAGCCAGATGCCCACCCCTGTTTTTTTATTTTAATCCCTGCAACTTTTTTTGCTTCTCGCACACCTTCAAATGCTATGATGTTGTTCCTTGGAACTGATTGCTTTAACGTAAACAACATTCTTTCCTCATGCGTTGAGGCATCAGGAGAATCGTGCAAAAAAATCTTTCCATGAAAACCGCCGCTGCGTTTCAACAAAATGGAAAGACCTTTTTGTCCGGGAAAAACCTCTTCTTGAGCACTAATATCTTCAGTCAAAGAGAAACAAACAACAGCGAGAATCAATAACACCCAAAACTTCATTAAAAAAATCCCTCCAAATAGCAAAACTTTCTATTATAGCGAATTCCGTGCCCGCAAACTATGGTAAAGCTTACAATTAAGGAGACACCTGCTTCTTAGCAAACAACGGTTTGTAGTAGTGCGATTCATCGCACGTTCTGCTAAAGGGTGCCCAGATATTTTTAGACTTCACTATAAATGAAAATGATGAATTAGAAAAGCCAACTCAACGATGCCCGCGCCTCAACCATTCGCATCGTAAACGGTGTTTGCGCGATAGCAAGTGCTCTATAACCGAGAAAACCAATGGATCCCCAGACGGATCTATGACCAACATACAAGGACAGATTGCCGCTGCTATCAGAAAAGTGTTTTTGGTAAGCAGCACCGATGCTTCCCTTATTGACACTGAAATCTTCATGCTTGCTACGTCCATATATTCCGACAACAGAGATGCTCTCTGTGAGGCGATGCCGAACACCGACTTGTGTGATCGTGCTTTGCTGTTGCAAGAATTGTGAGCTCAAACCAAATGGACTCACAGCAGCCCCTGTGGCGAATGCCATTGTCGTTTCATTTGCCCTGAACGTAAGACCGATTTCTTTTTTCCCACTGTCGATATGGTGAAATACATCAAGATTTTCTTTCGCGGCAGTTACTGTCTGCTCAAAAGCGACATCTTCCAGTAAGCAGAACTGCAAGGACTCTTCCAATCTCTTCGCCGCCCTGTTCCAGATTATGGGGTGGTTGGCGTTGATAAGACCCCATCCGAATTCTTCATCAACACCAGACTCGCCGATGTCAATAGCGGTTTTTTGCATCACCTCAAGAACTTCCGCCGTGGTGTCCCAAAGCTGGTACAGGTAGAACGCGAATGCCGCCACATGCGCAGAAGCGACGGAAGTTCCCGGATTCCAATCGCCAAAAAGGACTGTGAAGCCGTACTCCTTTAAGTCACCAAAACGAACATTCAAGGGGTGACGGATATATTCACCGGAATTTTGGTACACACGTTTGAGATCTTCTTCGCTTCTTTTGCCGTAGGCAAGATGAGCAAACTCGCTCAGTGTCTCCGGCTTCTTTACGACATGTGCCGCCATAATGGCGTGGCCACTCTGAAAGAATTGTTTTATCTCATGGTATTCCGCTACTTTTGCCGTTATCCTGCCAAAGTCAACTTTACTGCCCCAGTAGGGATCACCCGGCTGGTATATATCAAGATGAGGACCTGAACTAAAATTTCCTGCCCCACATACAATGAGGATGTCATGGTTTTTCAATATTTGCGCTATGCCTTCTCTGGAAGAAGTCCCGGGTGAACCGGCCATGTGGTAATTCACAGTTGGCATATGAATCACCCGCACAGAACCTCCATCTTCAAGCTTTTTTCTTTCTTCCTTGTCGTAAAAACCGGGAGAAAAGTTCGGATCCGGTTTCCCTGCCTGAAGCGGCGCTTGACGGAAGAAATACACATCTTCATGTGTTAGAATACTCTCCCTTGGAACTGATTTGGTCAGCATAGACAGCATGTTCTTTCCGTGATCGCCATTCGGACTGTCATGCAAGAACAGCTTTCCTTTAAAACCTCCGGCTGCATTCAGCAGTACGGAAAGCGGAGATTGTCCGAAAAATATTTCTTCTTGCTGCCCATTCGCATTCGCAACAGAGCAGGTGGCAGCAAATACTACCAGCAATGCTAAAAATCGCATTGGAAAATCCTCCTGTAACGTGAGTTTGAAAATCAAGCGTAGTCAACTGTTAACCGGTGAAGCGAATGTTTTATATCCGCTTCGCACGGGTCCTCGCGACGCATCGCAGGGCAATTGGTCCACTTACTTAGTTATTATAGGTCAGTTTTTATTTTTTTTAAATAAAAAATTGAAAAGTCTATATGTGACTATAAATTATAGGATATTTTCAGGGAAAAGCAAAGGATAGCCATAAAAATGGCTAATTTTGCTTGAAAATACTTTTGGGGATAAGGGGTTGGTTAGAGAAATTAGGAAACTCCGCCTACCGGGCTTAGGTGGTTGCTGAAAGCGCGTAGCGAAGGTCCCGACTGCTGATCGCTATTGTTATGCCCAGCGCGGGTTTCTTCCGCCGAACCGTTGCTCACTGATGTTCCAGAGTTCGGATAGACCGAGTTGTCGGATGTGTTCCACTCCCGGCAAGAATGGATCGTTTACCCGGGTGATCCACTCTTGAAGTTCTACTTCAAGTTCTGCACGGAGGTCTTGTGAATCTGCGTTGTCAATGAGGTTGTTCAACTGATACGGGTCGTTGTCGTTATCGTAAAGGAGCCATCCTGTGCCGTCGTAATGACGTGCGTAGGTGTGACGGTGCGTTCGGACACCACGCCACTCGCGGATACCGAAGTTAAAACCCTCGCTGCCGTGTAGTGGGACGCCAAGGAACACAGACTGCGGCTCGTCAATTGTCTGGTTTCCGAGCATCGCCTCCGAAAGATCAATACCTTCGACACCTTCTGGAATCGACAAATCGCACAAGGACAGCATTGACGGCATGAAATCCACGAGGCTGAGCAAAGTGTCGCGGGTAACACCTGCTGGGATTCTACGGGGCCAACGCATCATAAAGGGTATACGGGCGGATTCCTCCCATGGACGTTCTTTTCTGACGTGTCCGTGGCTACCGAGCATATCGCCATGGTCGGACGTGTAGACGAGGATTGTGTCCTCAGCAATACCCATTTCGTCGAGGGCAGTCATCAAACGTCCAAGGTTTTCATCGAGTGCGGTGATATGTGCGTAATAACCAGAAATATCCTCCCGTGTGGCGGGTGTGTCTACGGCGTTCGGTCGTAGTTGGATATCTTCTGGCGGATACATCGCTTTATAGCGTTCTGGTACATGCTCGTAAGGGTTGTGTGGTGGTCCCCAGCTCATATAGAGGCAGAAGGGTTCATCGACGTGGTTTTGGCAGTATTCAATTGCTTTGTCGGTCTGAAATTCGGGTTCGTAACCGTCAATCTGGAACTCGTTTCCGTCGGAATCGTGGTACGGAGCGTTAAAATAGTTGTGGTGGCAATTCCAGCCGATCCAATGGTCGAATCCGAACCGCATCTCAGGCGTAATGAACTTGTCTCTCGGCATGCCACCAAGATGCCATTTCCCGATATAACCGGTTGCATAGCCTGCGTCTCTGAAGACCTCGGCGATACCGGTTTCTGTTAGCGGCAGCGGTAGATCGTTGGAGACGGCTTTGTGGTTCAACGGGTATTTGCCTGTCATCAGGCATCCACGCGCAGGCACACAGATCGGGACGTTGGTGAAAGTGTTGGGAAAGAACACCCCATCTTGTGCGAGTTGATCCATCGCAGGCGTTTGGACTTGCGGGTTTCCTGCGCATCCGACATCGCATTGGCGGTGCTGGTCGCCGAAAACGAAGATTAAATTGGGTTTGCGAGTAGTTTCCATATTTTTATAGTTGTCAGTTATCAGTTATTGGTTAAAAAGACACTTTGTAACAATTTTCGCAAACTCGGAGTATTCCAGAGAGGGGTGGATTGTTACCAGAAACCTCTTGTTACCGACGACTAACAACTGATAACCAATTAACCGCTCCTCTGCATCCATGTGTAAATTTGGCGAAGTGCGCCTTCGCTTCGAGTCCACAGTTCTCTTTTCAACGGTGAGGTTACCTTTGTATAACTGGCGAAATCTGTGCGAACGGCGCGGTACTGCTCCTTGTGTGCAATTAGTCCTGTGTTCTCTGGCGGTGATGCGCCGAAATCCACCCATTCGTATTTTTTATGACACGCCTGTGTGATGATATAGTGAAAAATTGCGTTATTCGGGCGGTATTTTAAGAATTCTGGCACGGATGCCTCACACCACAACGTTACGGTCTTATTGAAACACAAGTAGAGCAGCCCGGCGATAATCGTTCCACGATACGTCGCAATAGCGAGTTTAGCGACTTTTTGCTGGAGGAGTGTCTGCATAAGCGAGCGTGGCTTCGGCGTGCCACCTAACCGTCGGACGGTCATGAGATACATGTCGTAGAATGTAGATAATGCTGCATCACTGTTGCTATCGGTAATCTCCACGCCTGATTTTTCTGCCTTTCGGACTGCACCACGTACTCGCTTGTTGTAGGCGTGCCAAAGGGTATCAACATCCTCATCCGTTTTCAAGAGGTGTGTGAAATGATCTGTGTGATCGTAGCCTATTTTGGTGAAATAACCGCCATAAGTTGCGGTCTGTTCTGGCGTTAGCGTCCAGCGAATCTCACACCATCCGTTCTTCATTGCTGCTGTCTCAATCGACGTTACCAAGGTCTCAGGGCCCACATCTACTGAATTCATCAGATGGATGCCGCCGAAGAGGTTCCACGGCATTGATTGCCAGAGACGGATACCCGGTATCGGTTGAAATACAAACGCTGGTATTCCGCCTATCACGGAATCTTCTTCTTTGATGAGCAGATAGTCCGGCGTGAGTTGTTTGAAGGCACTGGCTAATGCATCGCGCCACGCAAGGCTTTGGAAGGCAGTCGTATTTGGACACTGCTGGATCATAGCCTCCCACTCGTCCTGATTCCGATGGGTGAGGGGTTCTACCGTGTACACAAGCACATCGAGATTACGCTACTAACGCCGCGAAGAGTGCCTTGATATAGCCGATGGAATAGGCTAATCCGACATCACCTTCTAATTTCGGGATGTGATCGGCGTTAATACATCCGTCGAACCCAACCTTTTGGAGTTCTTGGATAATTTTGAAGACGTTCATATCGCCGTCATCAAGGAGGACTTCCTCAAACGCCCCGGCTGTTGCGAGGCTGCCACGGACGTTCCGTAGGTGAACCATGAAGATGCGTCCTTTGCGTCCGTAGTTATTGAGTTCGTCGAGGACGATAGCACTGCCGCCGGCTTCGGCACGGGTGCCACAGCAGTAGAGATAGCCAACATTTCTGCTTGGGAAGGCGTCGATGACACGATGAAAACCGAGACCTCCTAACGGCGTGTCTGGGTTCGGTACGTCTGATGGATGGATAGCGAGTTTGATGTCGTGTTCATCGGCGATAGGAACGAGCGCGCCGTAGATTTCACTGAATCGTTTCCACCATTCGTCGAGTGCCTCCATTGTGGGAGTGTCCGGCGGATTCTTAGTGGCGGCACGGCTTTCGCCCCGTGAGGTATACCCACCCCTATGAACCGAGGAATAACGCGTCATGAGATAGTCGAACGTATCTCCCCAGAACCGCTGGCGTGCGATAGGCACACCGGCTTCGGCGAAGACCCGAAGCGCGTTACACGTGTTTTCCAGTTCCTTTTCGCCGTCGGGTTGTCCGGTCATGAACTTTTCTGTGATGTTCGGGAGCGTTACGCGGTTGATGTCGAGTCCCCATGAACGGATCTGTTTCTTTATTTTTAGAACTTCGTCCAAGTCGGGGTAACCTTGTTCGTCGACCCCAGGGAAAGCGTTACCGCTTCCGAAGTCGATGCAATCTGCACCGAGTTGTGTAACCTGTTTGAGGTAGCTCTCTGAAAGCCCACCATCCCAAACTGAAATTTTCATTTTTTTAACGATCTCCTCTGGGCATTGCTCCAAATGTAAAGCTAAGACAAATTGCTCGCTAATCACTCACAATTTCATTTCGCAATGGTTTCCGGTAAAGTCAGCAACCGCTCATAACCTAAAGCGGGTTCTCAACTTAGACGGAGACCGTTGTGGAACGAAGCGGAACAACACCCATACTCAATAAATTAAAAAGGGAGCGGAACGGGTTGGCGGCTCTCAACGGATTGGTATGCCGCCAATGCGATTTCGACTGCAGCACGACCGTCTAACCCTGTGATCGGTGGCGATGTATCGTTGCGGATTGCATCCACAAAGACGCGAATTTCCTCTTGAACTGGTGGTGGAACTTCAATGTCTGAAATTTTGATCTGCCGTCCTTCACCTTCAAAGGGTTTAATCTGGATCGTTGCATCGCCACCCCAAGTTTGCGGGAAATATATGGAACCGCCTTCACAATCGACCCGTCCGCCGTATCCACCGACAGCGGAAATGTGACTGGAATGGAGCAGCCCTACTGCGCCGTTTGCAAAACTCAAGGAAGCCAGCACGACATCGGGATAATCACTCTCTTTCTGAACGTACTGCCCACCGGCGGCGTAGACGGAGGTAACATCCCCACAGGTCCAGCGCATGAAGTCAATTTCGTGGGCGTTGATTTCCATGAGACTTCCACCGGATTTTGCGCGTTCTAATCGCCACGGAACATAGCTGCCGCCGCTACGCCACGGGCCGCCGATGCGATGCACCATCATGCAGGCGGGCGCGCCGAGTTCACCGCTTTGTACAATCTCACGTACTTTGGAATGCGTTGCATGGTAGCGACAGACCAAGCCGATCGTGAGTTTGACACCGTTCCCTTCCGCGGCGGCAATCATCGCGTCGCAATCTTCCAACGTCGGTGACATCGGTTTCTCAGAAAAGACGTGTTTGCCAGCGTTCGCCGCATCAACTGCCATCTGCGAGTGCAGAAACGGCGGCGACGCTATCAACACCGCACGAATCTCATCATTGGCGAGGAGTTCATGGTAATCCAGTGTATAGGATGTCTCAAGGTCTGTCGCAAGTTTCGATGCCAATGCTTCTTGGACATCACTCACGGAGATAACCTCTATCCCCTCAACGGCGTGTGCACTGGTGGCAAGACTCCTGCCCATACCACCGCATCCGATAACGCCAACTCCAATTGTGTCCATAATTTTTTCTCCATACAGAACTTACGCAAAATTGATCTAAGGCACATATCTGCGGACAGCAAAGCTGCTGAGCATTATGGAATCGTTGGGAGTTACATGAAGATTAAAAAAATAAATTAAGTAATTAACGGGCAATGAATGGTTTCCCTACTACAAACAGTCTGGTTCGTAGTAGTGCGATTCATCGCACGTTGAGAGATTACCGAATTAAATACTTAAACTTCATCAAACCGCACCTATCAGTTTTTTAGTCCGTAAGTCCTATCGTTACCGAAATGTAACTGTAGAATTGCTTATCTATCTCCGTCTCGCCTTGATGTGTCCCCATGTAACGCTGAGATGGTCAGCAGAAGGACTCACATCAAGCCCAGTCGCTTTCATGTTATTCTGGACTTCTGCTGAAGTCAGGACTCGGTCGTAGATACGGAATTCGTCGATGTATCCCTGAATCGTATCACAGTCGCATCCATCCGAGCGGTCGCCGATACCGAGAAGCAGTCCACCTTTCGGAAGCTTCCCACCCTTCATGGCGTACTTTTTCTCTAATTTCCCATTTACATAGTAGTGGACCGTTGAGCCGTCGTAGGTCCCGGTGAGGTGTAACCACTCCTCAAGCGGAATATCCTCCAACACGTTGTCCTGTGCGGCTTGTGTTGACTGACCTCCCGCTCGAACGAAAAAGCCGTGCTGGTTGTCGTCGTCATCATAATAGAGGCTTGCCACTGCGGTATTGGCAGGCATATCGTCGAGTGAGATAATGCGATTCCAACTATCGTCTAAAGCGTTGATATAGACCCAGCACTCAAGGCTAATCTCCTCCCAATCGCGATCAATTGTTGGTGGATCTGAGTCTTCAACGAGGAAGCGGTCAACACTCCCGTCGAAAAGGATACACTCGCCGACTTTGCAATCGCCTGCGGGTGCGAGTTCAGGGTCCCCGTGGACGGCAGCAGCTAATCCTGATAAGAGGTCTACTGCTTCGGTTTTTATCTTTACGGTGTCCTTATCGAAAGTCCAGTAGGCGACTAAACCGTCCTCGACTGCGCCGATAATCGCGTTAACAGGTTGCACATTCCACACGAAACAGGTTAGCAGGAGGCAGGTTATTGTGAAAAATCGCAAGCTGTTTACAAAACATCTCTGTTGGCAACGGGTGCTATCTTTTCTTAACATGATGTCCTCCTTTGATAGTTGTCAGAACGTTCGCTTTGCTCACTTTCAGTTATCAGTTATCGGTAAAAGAAAGAGATGTCTGTGGCATAAAAGCAAAACGCGACTGCCAGAAGACTTGACTGACAACTGAAAGGTTTGCGTAGCAAACCGCACTGAGAACTGTTAACTATTAAGACAGGTCGCGCATGGCGCGTTCCCGCCGGTCGGCTCTTCGACGTTCACGTTCCTCGTCAGAGATTTGACCGTGCTGCTCAGAGACAATGGGTCGATATTCGGCGACCTCGTGTCTCCGTTTGAATACTCGGAAAAAGTCGAAGCGGGTGAGGGTCCGCGGGATATTCCCCGGACAGAGCGCGTGTAGTCCGACATGCACCGACCTACCCATGCCGACGTTCGTTTGACCGCAACTTTTCCACTGAATGCCATCCTCACTGGCGAAAGCGGAAAATTGGTTACCTCTTCGTTCCATACGTAGGAAGAGTTCTCGGACATCTCTGAGTCCACGGCTCCGTCCGCGGAGATGGAGAACGCGGTTAACGTGCCGTTCAAATCGGACATCGCCTCTGAAAGCGTGCGGACCTGAGGTTTTTTCCAAACGCAGGAACCTGTTCGGGTTCTTCCATATCAGTATACCGCCGTGTTCTCTGAGTTGTGGCGTGATTCGCATGCGGGTTTCGACGGCGAAGTCTCCCGGTATTTCCGTAAGGAGGCGTGGCGCGCTCATATCACCGCTGTTGCCATCCGCACCGTGCCAGAGGTCTTGCCCGGGATCCGTTCGCATTTCGAGGTAACCTTGGCGTTCTGCCCAGGCGCCGCCGCCTTTTGGGTCCTCCCATCGCCATTCTGGACGCATACGGTTCCCAATGAACTCATCTTCAAACACCATCTCCGTGAACTCACCAGAGGATGCCCAGCCTTCAACCTTAATAGCAGAGATAGAATCCCCGAAACTCTGAGGGAGTAGGTGGAGGTTGGGTAGTTCCTTCTTAAAGTCCATCGGCTCCATACGAATCATTAGGCTTTGCCCTTCAAATTCAGGGTGTTCGTAAAAGACGACATCTGCGCCGTCTGGTGGGAAATCGGGCCCTTTAAAAATGCGAATCGAAGAGATACGGTCTTCAAACCAAGAGCGACCTTGTGCATCCCGTAGGTTAGCGATGTCGCGTAGGATTGTGATTTTCCTGCCTCGGAAATTAACGTGTTCATAGCAGTCTACAATCAATGGAATCGTCCCCCACTCCGGTCCGACGACTTCTAAACTGGAGCCGAAGTTGATTGATGAGATTCTGTCGGCGAAGTTGTAAGCCACATCGTGCAGGTTCGGATAAAATCCTGGACCGAGTGCTAACTTCTGACCGCGGAAGTGACGATGCTGGTGAAGGATAACCTTATAGTTCGGGTTCGACGAGAAGTTGGGTCCCTTATAAACGCGGACAGAAGATATATTGTCTTGAAATCCAATATCTCGCGTAAAGGGAACGGGTTCTACAACATACCCCATTCTGCCCCGGAAGTTTGTATGCTGGAACACTTCGACAACCAGGCGCGGTATGACAATTGGCATTTTTTGCTCCTTGTTTATAGCAGTTAGCAGTCAGGGTGCTGCGCTTTCAGTAGTCAGTGATTTTGTTTATATTTCGCAAGGGTCATTTACAAGTTTCGCGTGTGTTTTTCTTTTTAATCTGGAAACGTAGAAACAGTCCTTTATATCTATCTCCCTCTATGCCGGAGTAACAGTCGCCTCGTAGATTTGGGCGTATCCACTTCGGTCTGATGTAAATACCACATATTTCCCGTCTGGACTGAAAGACGGGTGCGGGTGTGTATGTTGAGGGGCGTAAACCGGAACCGGACCCGCTGCGTAAGGAAAAGGTCCATTCCAATGCTCACCGATAGATGAAGCGGACGGATAGCATAACGTCTCCGGTTTACCGATACCGTCACAAGCGTCAAAAATTTGGATGCCGATATCCGGGAAATTCGTATCTGCGACCATGCGTGTACCGGTGTGATTGCTAATGGCGTGCCAAGCATTGACTGTTGTTACCTGTCGTTCTATGCCTGTATCAACATTGACGCATCGTACCCCGTGGGGCCAATCAACAAAGGCGAGTTCACGCCTCCCTGGAATCCATGTTTCGTGCGTAATCCATTCTTTCTTTTTAACGTTTTGTCTGTAAAGTCGGCGATTTCCACTCCCATCTCGATGAATAACCCACACTCGATCGGTGAGCGGACCGGCATAGTAGAGCAGGTTGGCATCATCGGGACAGAATTGGAGATGCCCGATGTTGTCTCTGTGTAAGATGATATTATGTTTGCCGGTGTCCGTGTCTACGATAGCGAGTGCGGATTCCTTACCGATGTTGAACCGAACAGCCCACCACCGATCGTCATGGCTCACGGAGGTTGTCCCCATGGCGGCGTAGACCATACCCTCCTCTTGCATCGTTGTTGTGGCGAAATTAACCAACTCTCGCTCTTCGAGCGTCTCCAGATCGAGCCGCCAACCGCTTGTGCCTGCTGTGAAAAAGACTGCCGTTCCGTTTCGTCCCGGATGCACTGACCATTCGCTGATGTCGGGTCTGTCTGTTAATTGGCGGAGTTCACCTGTGGCGCGTTCTTCTGCAAATATCTGTGCGGTTCCGGTTCGATATGAAATAAAAATCATCCGTTGCATCGCATTATCATAGGCGGGTATGATAAAGAACGGATGGTGGTGGAGTGCAGACGCAGTCGTTACTTGCCGGATGTGCGTCCCTGTACATCGGTCGTAAAAGCTCCGAGATTCAGAGGGGTAAACGCTGCCTTTTGCCATGGTTGTGTTCCCAGTTGTCAGTACGGGTTGCTACGCAACCCTTTCAGTTATCGGTTGTCAGTTAAGAGCCTATTTGTAACAAAACAATCATCTCCAACTTGGCGTAGTAAATTGTTACATGAAGACCTCTTAACCGACGACTGATAACCGATGACTGACTACTATTCCTCAAATGCGGCATCAAAAGCCACAGCAGAGGGTTCAAAATCGTAGCCTTTAACAGCACTGCAGGACTCACGGGCACCGTGTTCCCGGTCCATACCACTGTCTTCCCATTCGATGGAGAGCGGTCCGTCATATTCCATGTGGTTTAAGGCACGGATAATCTCTTCAAAATTGATACTCCCGCGGCCAATAGATCGAAAATCCCAATATCTTTGGGCATCACCAAAGTTTAAGTGTCCACCGAATACACCGGCTAATCTTGGTGTGTCTGACCACCAGACATCCTTCATGTGGACGTGGTAAATCCGATGACTCAACCGTTCGAGAAAAGCGACGTAATCAACACCTTGATAGCCGAGGTGGCTCGGATCGTAGTTGAATCCGAAGGCTTCCCTGCCGTTGACTGCCTTGATCGCGCGTTCCGCAGTGACGATGTCAAAGGCGATTTCAGTCGGGTGGACTTCGAGTCCGAACTTGACGCCGACTTCATCAAAAATATCGAAAATCGGGTTCCAACGGTTGGCGAAATCTTCAAAACCGGCATCAATCTGCGCAGGATCGTTTGGTGGAAAAGAGTAGAGGAGATGCCATATAGAGCTCCCGGTAAAGCCGTTGACAACGCTCACGCCGAGTTTTGCGGCGGCGCGCGCTGTGTTCTTCATCTCTTCGGCGGCACGTTCTTGGACACCTGCGGGGTCTCCATCCCCCCAAATTGCTTCTGACAAAATGCCCTGATGGCGACTGTCGATATTATCGCAGACGGCTTGTCCGACGAGGTGGTTGCTAATCGACCAGACCTTCAGTCCGTACTTCGCGAGGAGATCGTGTCTGCCCTGACAGTAGCTATCGTCCGAGAGTGCTTTATCGACTTCAAAATGGTCGCCCCAGCAGGCGAGTTCTAAGCCGTCATAGCCCCATCCACTCGCTTTTTCTGCTAATGCTTCTAACGTTAAATCTGCCCATTGGCCTGTAAAGAGTGTTACAGGTCTTGCCATAGTTGGTCTCCTTTTTCTTAGCGGTCAGCGGTCAGCCATCGGCGGTCAGATAAGAGGTAGTTGTGGCGGTTAAACATTATATATTCGATTTTCACAAGTATTCACTGATAGCCGATAGCCAATAGTTGATGGTCAATATAAAATTACGCCGGCGGTGTATAACTCGCGTCGATCCAGGCGCGCTGTTTGCCGCTCTCTACGGCAGCGTTGATAAAATGCACCCCGCGTGCACCGTCTTGGACGGTTGGGAAGTCTGTATCAAATTCGCCTGGTGCCTCACCGGCGAGTTTCGCTGATATTGTGCGTGCAGCGTTGAGATAAATATTTGCGAACGCTTCAATGAACGCTTCGGGATGTCCGAAGGGTATCCGTGAGTTGTGTTGAACGACCTCTGCCAGGTAGTCGTTACCCCGTTTGTAAACCTGTTCAGGACCATCGGGGAAGCGGACGTAGAGGTAGTTTGGGTTCTCCTGATGCCATTCCAGCGAAGCGTCGGTGCCGTAAACACGGATGCGTAAATTGTTCTCCTCACCTACCGAGACTTGTGAAGCATACAGCACACCGCGGACACCGTTTTCATAATGCACCAATAGATTTCCGTCGTCTTCTAACAGCCGTCCTTCTACAAAGGTGGTCATATCGGCACAGATCTCTTCGATGTCAAGTCCTGTGATGTAGTGTGCCAAGTTCTCGGCGTGAGAACCGATGTCGCCGATACATGAAGATGCCCCGGCTTGCTTCGGATCTGTGCGCCAGACGGCTTGTTTTGCGCCTTCGTCTTCCAAGAATGTGGCGAGCCAGCCTTGTGGGTATTCAACAACGATTTTGCGAAGCGTGCCGAGTTTTCCGTCTTTCACGAGTTGGCGTGCCTGCTTCACCATCGGGTAGCCTGTGTAATTGTGTGTAAGCGCGAAGACGACATCGTGATCTTTCACGAGTTGGCAGAGTGCCTCTGCATCCGCCACTGTTGTCGTCATCGGTTTATCGCAGACAACGTGGAAACCGGCTTCGATAAAGGTTTTGGCGACATCGAAATGGACATGGTTCGGTGTTACGATTGAGACGAAGTCGATACGTTCGCCTTCAGGAAGTTGGCTCTCCTTTTCTGCCATCTCTTTATAAGAGCCGTAGACCCGATTTGGATCCAGGAAGAGTTCGGCACCTTGCTGGCGAGATTTTTCGGGGGATGATGAAAAAGCACCGGCGACGAGGTCTATTTCTCCGTCAAGTGCGGCGGCTTTACGATGGACGGCACCGATGAACGCATCGGGTCCACCGCCTACCATGCCGTAACGGACTTTTCTACCAAGTGGCATTTTGCGTGTGTTCTCCTTTGTTATTGGCTGTCGGGACGTTTGTTCTGCTAACGCTTCTCAGCAGTCGGTAAGGGAATTGTGCAGCAGGCGACGACGTTTTGTCTGCCACAACGCGTAACCGATAGCCATCTATGATATTTTGATTCCACTATAGATTATCTCATATTCTATTGTTTTTTTCAAGGTTTTTTGTCGGGGCATTCAGAATGCGTTGTTAATTGCCGTTGCTAAAATTTCATAGTTAAATGGGTTGTCGGTTATAAGTTAACGTCAGTTCGACTTAAACACTTCGTCAACGCTAAAGGTTCTATTTTCCCTGTCAACGCCGTAAATTGTAGCACGATGCACATCGCATGAATCAGAATCAGAATAAACGGTATGAAGCCCGTGTGGGCTTCACCGGGGCATGAACCGGGGCGAGTACGCCACAAAATTGTTAGTTTGTGGTGTGTTTCGCAAACTAACAGTTTGCGGTACAAGTCAGCTTTTTATCGAGCTCACGTTAAGTTATAAGTTAAGAGGGGCTTCGTAACGATCTTCCGATTTGTTAGTATATTTGGTTTTTTAGCGGTCAGCGGGATTAGGTTGGGGATGTTAGCAGGGCGGCGATGTCTTCTGGTAGTTTAACACCATGTTTCTGCTCAAAGTCGGCAACGTTTTTGTATTCTTTGCGAAACTGTTCAATGATAATATTTGTTTGATTGTCTTTGGCAGTCGTAAGGTCTTCTTTGGCTTTTTCCCATTCTCGCAAGTGTAAAAATGCCATACCGCGATTGTAATATGCTTCAACCAAATCGGGTTTAAGTTGTATTGCCGCGTTATAGTCTTCAATTGCTCGTTGATACTCGCCTTTTTGCGAATAGGCGTTACCCCGATTGTTATGGGGATGGACAAGGTTAGGTCTCAGTTCTATTGCCTTGGTGTAGTCTTTGATGGCACGATCAAACTCGTCTCTTTCGTGGTAGACAATACCGCGGTTGTAATAGCCGTAAGCAAAGTTCGGATCAAGTTTTATGGCTGTGTTATAGTCTTCAATGGCGCGATCTGTCTCACCTTTGAGTTTATAAACTATCCCACGGTTGTTATATGCCACTGGCAAATCAGGATCTAATCTTATGGCTGTGTTACAATCTGTGATGGCGCGATCGTAATCACCTTTGATACGGTATGCACTGCCACGATTGCTGTAAGCTTCGGCATAGTTTTCTTGGCGTCTAATTGCTGTGTTGAAGTCTTCAATGGCGCGATCAATTTCACCTATATTGCCATAAGCAACGCCACGATAGTTATAGGGCCTGGCAAAACTGGGTTTTTCCATAATGAGTTTGGTAAAACGTTGGATGGCGTTTTCGTTAGGATCCTGTACAACTTCGGTCTTCATGTTTATGCCTCCGTTATGTTTGGTGTTGCGTGTGTCAAGTCTTTGAAGTATCTTCGATCAACTCCATTTCGGCTTGATAAATTTCTATAGCGGTTTTCTGATGGCTGCTCTGGTCTCTAATAAACCCATGGAGATCGTTGTAGACGTTTCGTGTTGAGATACCGTGCTGTTTTTGCAGGTGATCTAATATCGGTTCTTTAAGCAATCCGGGAATATCAATTACGTTGTACTGTTTTGATTCAAGATAACCGTTAGGCGGTCGAACGAAGACACTTTTTTGCGCTATGATACGATTTTGAGGATTTCGAGGTTCTTTGATCTGATATTTTTTGTTTATTTCTTCATTTCTTTCCAACAAGATAATCCTGCCGGGTTTTCCAAGTGAACCAGCACATGCAAAGAAAAGGGCTATGTGGTTGTCGGTTGTAAAGTCTATTAGATTGGTATGACCGCCGTAGTGTTGAAGTTCCGTCAAGATTTCAAAATTGTCTTCTTCGTGGGTATAGCCTTTAGCTAATTCCAGCATCCGCGCTTGGATGGCTTCTATATCGAATTCCTCTGTCCCCATCTCTTTCCGACATTCACGCCAGAGACTTGAGGATACTTGCTCATAGTGTTCAGATTCGCCACGATAGATGAAGTCACCATCGGCAGTTGTCTCGGCTATCCTGCCGATTATCTCTAAAATCCTGTTTAGTTCGGTTGTCCGTGTGTTCAAACTTTGCGCTCCACGATGTGAATTTCCTCTGATGTTAAATCGTATAAGGAGTAGACAATAAGCATTGCGTCTAATCCGCGTTCGGCGAATTGATCAGAAGATAAGGTCATCACCGCTCACCTCGGACAAGTCTAATGCCGACGGGGTCCCCATTTTGAGTTTCTCGGCGTAAACCTCGTCCCACGTTTGGGCAGTGTAGGGCCGGATGAGGATGCCGTCGTTTGTCTTTTCAAGCACGACCCCTGATTTTAACCCTAATGCTTTCACCCGGTCGAGGGGCAATTTGATTTTATGATCAGTCTCTAACGAAAGTGTTTTCATAGTATCTACCTTTCCCTACAAATAATTGAAAAAAGTATACCACAATTTGAATCAATTCGCAATTGTTTTAGGGGATTTGGAGTTTTTGTGAGATAATGGATTTCTCTATGGTTAGAATCTCGGATTTACGTGGATGACACGGATTTCGCGAATTTTAAGCATCTCATATTGAGGCAACCAATGCACAAGCCTACATGCCATCCCAGCAACCTTAAACGATACAGTTTGATGACGCGAGAACCAATAATCCGCGTTAATCTGCGTAATCCGTGATAATCTGCGATTCAGATATTTTCCGTTTCACTGCTATGTCTGTGGAGGTGTTAGCAGTGCGGCGATGTCTTTTGGTAATTGAATGCCGCTTATCCGTTCAAAGTTCGCAATGCTTCCAAATGCGCTTTGAAACGTAGCAATGATATCCATTCCCATGTCTCTTGCTGTAGTCAGATCTGCTTTCGCTTTTTCCCATTCTTGCAGGCAGAACCATACTTCACCACGATTTCTATAAGCATTAGCATAGTCTGGCTTGAGTTGTATTGCTTGGGTATAATCTCGGATAGCTTGGTCAAAATCGCCTTTTTTCATGTAAGCAACCCCACGATTGTTATATGCCTTGGCATAATCAGGATTAAGTTGTATTGCTTGGGTATGATCCGTGATAGCCTGGTCAAAATCGCCTTTTTCCTGATAGGCGTTCCCACGATTGTCATAGGCTTCTGGAAGATCCGGTTTCAATCGTATGGCTTGGATATAATCTTGGATGGCGCGGTCAAGATCACCTTTTTTCTGGTAAGTGTTCCCACGATTGTTACGGGCTGCGGCATCATCAGGTTGAAGTTTTATAGCGGTGTTGTAGTCATTGATAGCACTATCAAAATCTCCTTTTACTTGGTAGACACCACCTCGATGGCGATAGACCATAGCAAGAATATCTGGCTTCAATTCTATCGCCTTAGTATAGTCTCTGATGGCATTATCAAGTTCGCTTTTGGCAGCGTAAGCATTACCACGATTGTTATAGGCATTGGCAAAATTGGGTCGCTGCTGTATTGCTGTGGTATAGTCTCTGATGGCATTATCAAGTTCACCTTTGTCAGCGTAAGCACTGCCACGACCATTATAAGCATCGGCAAGATGGGGTTGCAGTTGTATTGCTGTGGTATAGTCTCTGATGGCGTTATCAAGTTCGCCTTTATCAGCGTAAGCAATACCCCGATTGTAATAGGCTTCAGCATAATTGGGATTAAGTTGTATCGCCTTATTATAGTCCGTGATAGTGCTATCAAGTTCACCTTTGTCGGCGTAAGCATTACCCCGATTGTAATAGGTTTCAGCATCATCGGGTTGATGAAGTTTTATAGCGGCATTGTAGTCGTTGATAGCGTTATCAAGTTCGCCTTTTTTATCATAAGCAATGCCACGATTTTTATATCCTTCCGCATAATCAGGTTTCAATTCTATTGCTTGGGTGTAATTCTGGATGGCCTGGTCAAAATTGCCTTTGCTCTCGTAAGCAAGTCCAAGATAGTTATAGGCTTCAACATAATTCTGTTTAATCTGTAACGCTTGGGTACAGTCTCGGATGGCCTGGTCAAAATCACCTTTTTGTATGTAAGCCATGCCACGACCAATATATGCTTCGGCAAGATTCGGATTCAATTCTATTGCTTTGGTATAGTCTTCAATAGCACTATTAACATCACCTTTGAGTAAATAAACATTGCCGTGACCAATATATGTTTCAGCAAGTTCTGGTTCCAATTCCGTCGCTTTGGTATAGTCTTCAATAGCACTATTAACATCACCTTTGAGTAAATAAACATTGCCACGATTAAGATAGGCTCCAGCAGATTCTGGATCTAATTCTGTCGCCTTATTAAGATCCTCAATAGCCTTGTCAGTTTTGCCTGTTCTACCGTAAGCGGTACCACGACTGCAATAAGCCGTTCCGTTATCCGGTTCCCAGTCCAACGCTTGATTAAAGCAAGCAATGGCAGCGTCAAAATCTTCCGACTTGTCATAAACGATACCGCAGCGAATATGTGCCATAATAAGATTTGGCATCAGTGCTATGGTGTCTTTATAGAACTTAATAGATTTTTTATAGTTTTCCTGTCTTGCTTGTGGAGTTCCGGTTGTATCTCCATGTTTTTCATAGTCGTGTGCTATGTAAAATTTCACAAAAGCATCTCGATATCGGCTCTGTAATCGGATAAACCCATGGAGATCGTTGTAGATGGTTTTGTGAGTTATAGGTGGATCTTGCCGCACCAAGTGCTTTAGAAGGGGCACTTTGAGATTTTTCGGAATACGGATAATATCCTCTGAGTTTGGTTGAATAAAGCCCTCAAGAGGTCTAACAAAAACGCTTTTCTGGGCTTCAATGCGATGAGTAGGTTCAGTAGGATTCCAAATTATGGAGTTCATCGCTTTTTGGTCTTGTACAATAACCCTACCGTCTCTGTTGTAAGAACCATCACAAGCAAAAAATAAAGCCACGCGATAATCTGTTGTAAAATCTATCAGATTGGTTTCTCCGCCCCAATGTTGGAGCTCAGCAAGGATTTCAAATTGCCTTTCTGTATACTCAAGAGGATTGTAACCACCACCCCACATCCAGTAAAATTGCTGGCTCCGACTTTGTCCTAATCTATTGATGTCGTAATCTTGAGCTGCATACAACATTTGTTTTTGGATGCTATCCATGCCTACGTCCGCTACCTCTTGACATTTCCGGTAGAGCGTTGAGGACACTTTCTTATAGTATTTATTTTCACCGCGATAGATATAACCGCCCCCTTTCGATTTTGCCTCTATCTCGTGGATGATGTCTTCAACTGTCTGTGGTTTATCATTTGGTGTGCTGGATTGATTTGACATTTTCGTTCACCTCCATAATGGTAACTTCTTTGCGGTTGGAACCTTGCAATCTTCTGAATCGCGGATTATCGCGGATGACGCAGATTTCTCGGATTATTGACTTTGGTATCATCAAGTTGTATTTTCATGTTTGCTAATATAACGCAAGTTGTTACCTGTTTCACACATAGCACTCCAAATCAACGGTATGAATGCCTTAATGGCATTCCCCGGGAGTGCAAGAGGTTAAATACGCCGTTTTCTATAGACATTTCACCCCTCTGGGGTGGGGAAGTGTCTGAAAAACTGTGTTGGGACGTGCGAAAGCTGTTAGTAGCAACTTGGGTTAATATAGCATGTTGACGCGCCCGTAGGTTGTGCGGATGCGCTGCTCTTAAAATCCGCGTTAATCCGTGTCATCCGCCTAATCCGCGATTCATTCGCGTGCCTCCACAATCGCAATTTCCTTTTCCGTTAAATTATACAATTCATACACCAGAGTATCAATCTCATTTTCAAGGTCGGAGGTGTCCGAATCGGGGTCGGTGTGTTTAGCAGTAATAATTTTTTCAACCAGCGTTTCCATTTCTGTAACAAAGCGTTGATTTGCTTCCGTGATAGGTGGAACAGGAAAGTTTTTCATAAACTCACTTTTAAACCTGACTCCTTTTGCACCTAAATAACCACCCGCATAGTAATTCTTGAATGCGAAAAGAAAGAACTGTGAGTTTAATATACCGAGCAAGTAAGGCAGATTTTTGCCTGTCAACATCCGAGTTGTATCAAGTGAATAGAATTTGTTTTTATCAATAATAAAACTCCCTTCCTTTGCCATTTCTTGCCACACAATCTTTTCCTTTTCAAATTCGGAGTAGTAAGCACAAGCTCTGAGATTCCACCAATTTTCACCTTGATCATCTCTGTTCAAGAGCCCTTTACCTTTCGTTTTTATAATTCCCGAGTTCATCTGTTTTGCTAAGGTTTCAAGGTGGTTGAAGATAGCAGGATAATCTCTTGGAATATCCAGATCGTAACCCGTTGCAAGTAAGTATAATCCTGCTTGCTTAGTATGGTAGCGTTCAATATCACGTCCGCGTAGGAGTGGTTTGATGATTTCAGCAGACTTTGGGTCTTGTGTTATGAGCTCTTTACGTTTTGTCTCGTCTATGATGAATGCCTCATTACAACCTGTCACAATCCCACGATAGATGTTTATATCCCAGTCCTTAAGGAGTATACCTATATCCTCTATTTTGCGTTTCAAGTTAAGTTCAGCAGATGAGAGTATCGCCCACGGTTCACCCTTAGCGGGCATCTCCATCGTCGCGCCATTATCGGTCAGATACTGCGAAATGTCATCAGTCTGTTTGTCAAAGTCTGCTCTGATAGATACACCGCTAAAGGTATCAGGGACATCAGAAACGGCGTTTTGGAATAGCAAGATGTTCGTGTCTACAGTGGCATCAAACACATCTGGTCCCATATCCAGTAATTGAACGGGTTGGGTGTGTGCGATAAAATAGTCTCTCAACTTTTTGCCATACCCGGCGCGCATCCATTTATTGGAAGTGATAAAACAGACATATCCGTTGTTTTTCAAAAGTTGATTCGCTTTTTCATAGAACAGACAGTAAATATCACCTGTACGGGCGAAGGTATCAAAACCTTTATCTTGGTAAAGATTTCCAAGTCTACCACCTTCCTTTTGCAATTGTATATATGGCGGATTGCCAATCACTACATCAAAACCTTCCGAGACTCCAAACATCCATTCAGCGTCAAACCAACCAGCAGTAGCGTTCTGGTCGTAGGGATCCCACTTAGCAATCTTCTGGGCATCATCGGCGGGCATGCCGATACTCTTTAATTCGATTGCCAATTCGCTACGGAGTTCCGTATCCTTCTGCTTGCATGTGCGTTTCTGCTGGCGAGTGGTGGCGTGGAAATGTCGTTCGCGGTTGTCGCTCAATTCACGTTCCAAATTCTGTGCTTTTTGGCTCGTCAGTGTCCGTTCCCCTTTAAGCCCTATCAGTGTGTTTGCAGCAATAAAGCGCGTCTCCAAATTCGGCAACGGTTTTATACCGAAGTTCTCTGCGTTTCTGTCAGGTTCCTGCTCAATGGCAAGGGAGATGAAAAAGCGGAGTTTGGCGATTTGGCACGCCACGGATTGGATGTCTACACCGAAGATGCTGTTCTGAATCAGGTACAACTTCCGTCCGAAGTCAGAATCCCGGTAGCGTTTGAAGGTCTCGTCAATTTCAAGGAGTTCCTCACGCCGGGTTTGGTCGTCTTGCGTATCATACGCGACTTCGGTTCGCTGAAGTGCGCGTTCCTTCTGAAGTCGTTCCCATCGGGTGTTATCCGGGTCAAGTCGCCGTAGTGCGAGCGTGAGTTTGTGGAGCATCCCCATAGGAAACGCACCGGAACCGACTGCGGGATCCAGTATCTTGAGTTCGGAAATGGCGCGAACAATTGCGTCCGTCTCAACATCGTCAAACCATTCACTGGCATCATCAAAGGCTTGGGCATAGTCGAGGAGGTAGTGTAACCGTTCATCCCAGAGTTTTGCATCACTATCAGTTGGGTTACACTTTTGGGAGAGCGTAGCGACTAACGCTTCCTCTACCATATAGTCGACGATGGCGCGTGGGGTGTAGTAGGAACCCGTCTGTTTGCGGACGGTTGCGCCGGTTTCGGGGTTGTAGGCGGCGAGTAGGTTTTCAAACACCCTACCGAGCAGTTCGGGGTCTAATGCCACCTCCTGCTCTATCGGTGTGTTCTCCTCAACGGTGAATTTGTAGTGTTCCAGTAGGGGAATCAAGCCTTGCTGTGTATCAAAAAAGAGACGGTTGGGGATGGATAACTTCTTGTACTGATTATCCGAAAAACAGTCGATTCGGTAACTCTCGTCACCTGTCGCTTCCCAACTGTCCAGACAATCGAATAAGCCGCCGTTGATGAACGGCGTTTTGGCAAAGAGTGCCAGCAGTGTATCAGGATCGCGCATCTGTGTTTTGTAGCGGTAGCGTGAGAAATCGCGATTTGTGGCGTAGTTTTCCCTGCTAAAACTACGTTTGTCGATTTCGGTGTTGAGTGTAGCGAAAAAGAGGTTTTGTAGGACGGCGCGGTAGTAGGCATCGCCGTCATCAAAGTCGTTTTCTGTCAGTAGGTCTTGGATTTGTGATTTGTTGAACAAGGCATCTGCTACCAATCCTTTTTCTTTAATAAACCAGATAAAGAGCAGACGCGTGATGAGGCGGATGATATGCTCCTCCGGTTTTATGACGCGGTTTTCGTCTGTTGGGAACTTGGCTTCCGCGACTGCCCATTCAAACCACGCAAACAGTTTTCGATAGAACTGCTTGTTGAGTTCTTCGGTGTCGAGTTTGGCGAGCCATGCTGCAAGCAGACCGTCGAAGTTTTTCGGTTTGTTGTTGGCATCCATCCACGCTGCGCATACTTCCAGTGAGAGTTCGGAGAGGATGTCGAGATGTGCGCGATGCGGATTGTTAAGGCGGATGTCCTTGATGAGGGTGACTTGTCCGAGGACATCAAGATTCAGGTCGTTTTGGTTTGGACGGCGATCGGTAAAGCCTATCGTCAGGTGATTTGCAACACGGAATAAAACGACAGTGGGTGCTAAGAGTCGTTTGTTGATCTCTCGTGTGAACTCGGCGTATTGGGTTCGCGAGTAGGTGTTATCTTTGAGTTCGACTGTGCAGAAAAGAAAACTGTCTGTCCAGCCTTTATCGAAAGCGTCTGACTCGAAAAGCGTTTGCCGTGCGTCATCTGTGATTTCGTCGCTTGTAAACTGGAAGACGAGCTTTACGGATTCGACGTTGTTTCGGAATGCTTGTTCTGTTTTGGTGTTAGGGGTGGGTGCCGGAAATTGTTGAATGAAATCGTCTACGGAGCCGGAGAGTTTGAGGGTGCGTTCGCTTTGGTAACCGAGTGTCGCTAAGAGATTTTTTGATTTTTCTAAGAGGTCGCCGGTGGGCATTGTCGCGAGAACGTATTTGATTGTCTCTTTGTTCATGTTCTCCTCAATTTTTTCTGAATCTCGGATTAGCACGGATTTGTCAGATTTCGCGGATTATAGGGTTTTTGTGTAATGGCGTTTTGTTGTCTGCAGTCAAACCGATTTACAGTGAAATCTGAGCACTTCTTGGTACGACGGGCAATGAATTGCCCTACTACGAACGGATGTTTGTTAACGGATAAGTGTCTACATAATTCTAAGTTTTACTGTAATAAACGAGGATAAAATCCGCGAAATCTGGGTCATCCGCGTCAATCCGCGATTCAGACAATACGCATAGTCTTCATTCGTAAAAAAACACGTTGACTGTGCTTATATTGACACCTATGAGGCAATTGCGGAACTCTCTTTAGTATCTTCAAGATGTAGATTTGTAGTTGACAGTAGTGCCGATAGTTGACATCCAAGCGCATTAAGAATGGTCATAAGCGTGTCAATCTTTGGTATTTCCGTTCTATCCAACACTTTCGATAGGAGGCATGGTTCAATGTTTATTTTTTTGGCGAGTTCGGAAATTCCGCCCTGCGCTTCAGCGACATACTGGAGAGCCAACTGAATTGTGGTGAGATTCCCGTGAATCTGATACTCTTCCATGACTGCGTCGAGAAAACCGATCACATCTTCTTTTTCGGTGAGTTGTTCAATGAGAAAAGCATGCCATGTTCCGTAAACTTTCATCGTTTGTCCCTCTCCTTGTATTCCTTCCAATAGTTTTTTGCGCGTTCAATATAGAGTTCAACAGAACACAAACTAACAGTTTGTGCTACATAAGAGAGGTATACAATCAGAAATGGTAGAATCAAGACCTGTACAAAACTTTGGAATATGATACCATACGTGAGAATGAAAAGTCAAGATTGTTGGTTTGTGATGATTAGCCATGTTACTAATTCAAAATCGCTGGCGTCTCTGGGAGTTTCGGAGGCGACTGGCAATCTGAAACCGCGGGTGCCATCTCGTCCTATGCTTTTGGTTTGGGTTTTTTGATGGGAGCGTGTGATGTGCGCAATGACGGCGTTCAGCAGTTTGTTGTAGACTCCCATGTTCTTGCCGTGTTGGGTCTCTTGGTCGAATTGGAGACACAATTCTGACAACGTATGGCTTTTTCCGACAGCGGACGCTTCAAATAGGTCTAACACCTGTTTGGCGTTTGTGCAACCGTAACGGATGTCGCCGTTTTTGCGGATGTAGACTGTGTAATAGGGATAGATTGGACTGGGTGTCTTTTTCTCTTTATCCGTTGTGGTGTTAAGCTGCTGAAGGAAGAAGATAATCCCGGTTTCTGTTGGATTGTTTTCGTTGGTGGTGACGGCGTACGCACCCTTTGGTGTGGCTTCTAATTCAGCCCTGTTCCTTTCGAGATACTTTAGGAGCTGCGCGAAGAAGTAGTCGAACGTAAAATCGCTCATAACGACACCATCAGAGAGGTCGTCAAGGTCTAAGACATCTTCACGGAGCTGCTTCAATTGCGCGTCACGAAAATTGAGTTCCATCTGTGCTTGTTCGTAGGTGAAGTCGTTCAACGGATCGTCATCGCCACTGGCGGCTGCGTCTGCGAGTGCCATGCGAGATTCTACACGGGTCTGTAAACGGAGATACACCTCCATGTCTTCGGTGGGCCAGTAGTTAATCATCTTTATAGAAGTGTTACGACTCCCAATGCGATCTATACGACCAAAGCGTTGGATAATACGGACAGGGTTCCAGTGGATGTCGTAGTTGAGGACGGTATCACAATCCTGAAGGTTTTGTCCTTCTGAGATACAGTCCGTGGCGATGAGAAGGTCTATTCCATCAGCGGTATTGTCAGCACCGATTCGCGCCCGTGGGGCGAAGTTGTTCAAGATAGCGTTAAAGTTGTTTTGTCCGCAGGTGGTTTGTGTACTGTCTCCAGAGACCATCGCCGTATTCAGATTTAATTCCGTCGCGAGACCCAACAGTTCTTTGTAAAGATAGACAGCGGTATCCTTAAAGGTCGTAAAAACCAGCATCTTACGGTTGGCATTTTGTGCTTTTGTGCGAATATGTGCCTTGATTGAATCGAGTTTACCGTCTCGTTCAGGCGTGATGGCTCTGACTTTATCCCACGCAGCGGTTAACGTCTGTTTGTCCTTGAGGAGATCTTGCTTCCAGCCGGTACAATCCAACTCACGGAGATGATAGGGATTGCGGGCGCGATTGATTAGAAATTCTTCATCGTCATCGTCTTCATCGGGTAAGATGTCGGCTTGTGCGTCCTGTATACGCGGGTGCTGTTGGTACTTCTCGATCTTTTCCAGCATATCGTCAATTTTGCCGACAGTGCGTTCAAGCGTCTCCGAGAGGGCGTGTGCGGAACTCTCCAAACGCTTGAGGAAGTTGGTTTGCATCATCCCGATGAGGAACCGTTCACGGTCTTCTTGGTTGAAACGGAATTTCTGTTTCTCAACCGCCAATCGCTGTTTCGCTTTCTCACTGGTAACGTAGCTGGACGGTCTATAGATAGAAAGTGCGAATTCACCAATCTGATCCGCCAACGCTTTATAGGAGAGTTCACCTGTCAAATCGGTGGGTGGATGGCAATTCTCCGGTTTTTCTGGTGTCGGAAAGTCACCAATCCGTTCAATTTCGTCGGCATAGAATTTCTTAATGTGCCGTCGGGAACGGGCAATAGAGACACCGCCGAGGAGTTGAAAGAAATCGGCACCGAGTGCCTCCAACAACTTCGCTTTGTCTCTTTTGGCATTTCCGTTGCTGTCTTCTTCCCATGTTTTAAACGCCTTTTGTGCTTGTCGGAGCAGTGAACCGATATTACCGATGCCCAGACTATCCCTGAAGACGTCCTCTCGCTTTTCGGTCATCAGATAGATTTGATTGCGGAGGTCTATGAGTGAAGTGTTGACAGGGGTCGCCGATAGCATTAGGACCTTTGTTTTTGTGCCTTCCTTGATAACCTCTTCTAAGAGACGAGAATAACGGGTATGGCGGCGGTTGCCATCTTTGTCCTCACGAGGTTTGCTGTCGTTTCGGAAGTTGTGGGATTCGTCAATCACGATCAGATCGAAATTCCGCCAATTGAAATTTTCTAAATTGACCCCACCAGCGTCACCGGTGTAGCGCGAAAGGTCGGTGTGTGCAAGGAGTGTGTAACCGAACTTGTCATCAAGGAACGGGTTGGTGTCTTGCGAATTGTATGCGGGATAGCGTGCCCAATTGTCTTGCAGTTTCTTGGGGCATAACACCAGCACGCGCTCATTTCGTAACTCAAAGAATTTAATAACGGCGAGTGCTGTGTAGGTTTTTCCCAATCCTACGCTATCTGCCAATATACAGCCGTTGTGACGCAACAGACGGGCGATTACGCTTTTGGCACCCTCTTTCTGGAAATCGTACAACGTTTTCCAAATTTCCCTGTCGTACAGATGTGTATCCTCAAGGGTCTGTTCGTTGGTTTTTCGGGTTTCAATCTCATCACGGAAGAGTTCGTAGAGGGTTTTGTAGTAGATGCGCTCAGGTGCGTGGTCTCTTCCTATCTGTTCTAACTTGGCAAGGACTTGCTCCTTGACATCTTCAACGAGTTTATCGTTATGCCAGAGTTCGTCAAACCACGCCTTGAGGTCGGTTCGGTCGCGATCGTCACGCACCTCAAGATTAAGTTCAATGTTGCTGTTATTTGAACTGAGTCCGAGTCCGCGCATCGTAAAGTTGGAGCTGCCGAGAATTGCTTTGTCAACGCCGTTGTTGGTGATATGGTACATTTTCCCGTGTATCAGATTTGATTCGCGGGTTGTGCGGATTTCTACCTTCTCTTCTATCCATTTGGCGCACGCTTTGGCAATCGGTTTCTGTCGGAGTTGCTGGTTGAGTTGTAAGCCTGTATCTGTTATATCAAACGCTTTTGTATCTGTATTATTCGGATCCATACGTTTGACAAAATCAGGGTCACCAAAGAGAAAACGGAGTTCCTCTATTTTGTTGAGGGAGTGTTGCATCTTTTCATAGGCATAGATGGTGAAGTAGGCGGATACGATGGAGAGTGCGGAACCGTTCTTAATTTCCTGTTCTAAGAAGTCGTGGACTGTTTCACGGAGCAGGTTATCTCTAATACCAGATTTTATGGATGCGTTTTTGTTTGACATAGATGCTTCTGTTTATGGTGTTGTCTATAATGCTAATCAGAAAATGTGACGCGTTCGTAGATTTCCCGTAAAGGCAGTTCGCATTGGATGGAGGGGAGTGATAAAATTTCCTCAAGCTCTCGGCAGTCGGTGAAAATCCAGCCCTTTCCAGTAACGGGGACACTTTCCTGTTTTTCTTGGCGGCGGTAGTGTTCAACAAGGACTTTGTCTTGGGCGACGAGGACATATTCCTGCAACGACGCGAGTTGTCGGTAATGTCCGAATTTTTCACCGCGATCATAAGCCTCGGTTGAGGGTGAGAGGACTTCTACGAGAATAATGGGGTTAAGGAGTATGTCAAAGACATCGTCTTCAAAACGAGGTTCTTCACAAACGATGACGACATCTGGATAAAAATAAGATTTTGCTGCGGGAATACTAACACGCATTTCGTTAGCGAAAACAGAATTTGTAGTGCCTTTCAAGCGCGTGTGGAGTTCACCAGCGATATTGCCTGTAATAAGATTATGTGCCCGGTTAGGACTGGACCTTGGGATTATTTTACCATTGACGTATTCACTCCTGACTGTTTCAGCGTCAGGAATTGCTTTGCGTTCAAAAGTAATGTATTCCTCGGGTGTGAGGCGTGTTTGTGCTGCAGGGGTTGCCATGATTGTCCTCCGAGAGTTTACTGAATAATTTGCATTATAGCGTAATTCTGAAAGGATGTCAAGGCGGGCAGGGCATTCTTAGGATTATTCGATTTTGTGATTTTTGGCACGTTGTATGAATAGGAAGGTTGTGAACGGGAGGTTGATCGGATAGTAAAGCGCGCGAAACCGAAATCCTGGAACGCACAACGTGCGATGAATCGCACTACTACAAACGGTTTCGATTGCCACAAAGATTTTACTGCACGGAACTGCTCAATTTGTGCTATACTATCTACAGAAACTGAAAGCATTCTGCTGTTTGCAGCGTAATTTGGAGGAGGCTATATGCGTACACCCTCAGAAAGAAAGTGGGACGGGTCGATTGTCCGGTATCCTGATCCGGCAATTGAGGTATTAGATCCCCGTTTTAATAAATATACAATCGGTAATTCCGTTGTCGAGCGGTTGTGGACAGGGTCACGCTGGGCAGAGGGACCCGCCTGGTTCGGCGATGGCGGCTATCTGCTCTGGAGTGATATTCCGAACAATCGGATTCTGAAATGGGAGGAATCCACGGGCGACGTAAGCACCTATCGCAAACCGTCGAACTATAGCAACGGACATACTCGCGACCGGCAGGGACGACTTGTCAGTTGTGAACACGGGGCGCGACGGGTTACACGCACGGAATATGACGGAACGATTACCGTACTAATGGATAGCTTCGACGGTAAACCGCTCAATGCCCCGAACGATGTGGCGGTACACCCTGATGGGCATGTCTGGTTTACGGATCCGGGATACGGCATTATGCTCAACTATGAAGGGCATGTCGCGGAATTTGAACTGCCGACCTGCGTCTATCGCCTTAACCCAGAGACAGGGGAAGCAACCGTCGTGACCGACGCACTCGAAAAACCGAACGGTATCTGTTTTTCGCCTGATTATGAGAAACTCTATCTCGTTGATACTGGGGTTACGCATAATGAGGGAACGCCACGGCATCTCTTCGTCTACGATGTCGTAGATGGTGAACGATTGGGCAAACAAGAGGTCTTTTGTGATACGGCGCCCGGTATTGCGGATGGGATTCGGTGTGATGTTGATGGAAACCTCTGGGCAAGTGCGGGATGGGCTGGCGACGGCTACGACGGTGTACACGTCTACGCACCCGATGGGACACGCATTGGACAAATCCATCTCCCTGAAATTTGCGGGAATCTCTGCTTCGGCGGTGTGAAACGGAATCGACTGTTTATGATGGGTAGCCAGTCGCTCTACTCGGTTTATGTGGAAGCGCAGGGGGTTCCGTATTTTTAGTCGGGATTACAAAATGGCTATCCGCAATTGGGGCGTTCCGCTGCGCTCCACTCTTAGCGGTCAGTAAGAGTCGGGATTTGGAAATCCGTCCTACAGAATCAGTAAGAGTCGGGATTTGGAAATCCCTCCTACAGAAGATGAACACAGAGAATCTCGAACATATCAATTGCCCTATATGTGAACAAGATGAGACGCAACTGCTTTTTGATAAGGATTCCTTGTCGGTGGTTACGTGCAAGCGGTGTCGGCTGCGATATGTGAATCCGCGTGTCAGCCAACAGACGCTTGAGGAAGGCTACGTTGAAACTTATTATCCGCCGGACAAAGTGGAACGTATCCATACGGATAGCATGGAATGGTTGCAGATGACGGAGCGTCTCACGGAACTGGAGAAACACTGTGAAGATAAAGGGAAGTTGTTGGATGTTGGATGCGGCATTGGCACATTTCTCCATCTTGCCCGCGAACGCGGTTGGCAACCTAACGGTGTTGACCCGTCCAAGAGTGGCATCACTTTCGCGCAAGAGATACATCAATTGGATGTGAAGTGTGGAGAGGTCTTTGATGCGAATTTCCCGGATGCGCATTTCGACGCAATCACGCTCTACCACGTGTTAGAGCATATCCCCGACTTAAATCCATTTCTCAGTGAGTTGCGGCGGATACTGAAGCCACAGACGGGGACGCTTGTGATAGAGGTGCCGAACGGTGAGAGTCTGCAAAGTCATCTTCAGAAAGCAGATTGGCCCTACGTCCATCCGCGCGACCATCTCTACTATTTCTCTGCGCGCTCCTTGCCGCAGCTGCTTCAGAAACACGGTTTTCGCGACATTACATTGGGCAAGCCGAGGCGCGTGAGTCCGACTGCTAACTTGCGTTTCAGGCTCCGCCGAGCTGCGACTTCCGCTTTAGTTCGACTCCATTTAGGCACAGTCATTCGGGTCTATGCGAGTTAGATAATGGTTATAAGTTATAAGTTATAAGTTAAGTTGATTGTTCCCGGAAATCTCTTAACTTACTGCGAATAAGAGAATGTTTGGATAACGTCGTTCATAAGGAGGCGTCGCGCAATCGTTTCAAGTCGTTCGGCGTTCAGGTTACCTGTGAACCAATACTTATGTCCTGTGCGGACACCGGTGATGCCTGCAATGCCTAAGTCTTTGATGCCTTTGACGGTGCTATCGCCGACGGCATCGGTGACACCAGGCTTGAATTGCACTTCAAGCGTCCAACGCTTCACAGCATCGGTTTCGGGTCTGAAGGTGTAAACTTGTGTGATTGGATCGGCGAGAAGTTCGGCACCGATTCGGTCAATCGCCTGATCATCGAGTGTGCCTTCAATCCAGTAAACTGTGGCTGTGCGGACGGAATCGACACCGCTGATGCCGAGGTCGGTTATATCTTCAAGAATACCTTGTCCTACGGTATCGGGGACTTCAGGTTTATAGGAGACTTCAACTTTCCAGTTTTTCATGGTTTTATAATTGCTATTTCTGTAGATAGAAATTCCTCTGTCTTTTTAGGACTTTTTCTCAATTGTATGAAAAATCTCGATAAAGTCAAATTAAAATTGTGTTTCCCTGTAAAAAACACTATAATGTTAACTTATGTGCAGGCAGTGTTTTGTAACAAAAAATGAACTGTATTTTGGTGATGCCCTTAATCCGATACAGAGGTAAGAATCATGCTTTCTATCACGTTAGATGTCCCAAGCGAACTTTCAACCCCACTTTCTATCTCCGGTTATAATAGAGAGAAACTGACTGAGGAGGCAGAACGGTTACTTGCGATTTCGCTCTTCGAGCGTAATATTCTCTCTTTAGGACAAGCTGCAAAATTGACAGAACTACACTTATGGGATTTTATTAAGATTTTGAGTCAGCAGAACATTCCGATTGCTGAATATGATGATGAAGAAATCCAACAGGAATTGAAGACGGTTGAATGCTTAATACGCGGTAGACTGATCGACGCGGTGCTTGAAGAAGCAGGCGAAACACTTTTGTAGGAAACGTGAAATGTCAAAAAAACAGATAAATGTTTTAGTTTTCGGGGCGCATCCCGACGATTGTGATATTAAAGCTGGCGGTGTCGCTGCGCTGTATGTACAACAGGGACATCGCGTTAAATTCGTCTCTGTTACAAACGGCGATGCTGGACACCACGAGATGGGTGGCGGTCCCTTGGCACAACGCCGATATGCTGAAGCACAAGCCGCCGCTGAAGTTATCGGTATTGAATATGAACTGCTGGATAATCACGATGGCGAACTGATGCCGACCTTGGAAAACCGTTACAAGATTATTCGTACAATTCGTGAATTCCGTCCAGACCTGATTATGACGCATCGTCCGAACGATTACCATCCCGATCATCGGTATACCTCAACTTTGGTGCAGGATGCGGCGTATATGGTGACCGTCCCTAATATCTGTGCGCTGACACCGCATTTAGAGACGAACCCGGTTATCGCCTATCTGAGCGACGGTTTCATGAAGCCGTACCCGTTTACACCCGATGTTGTTGTCGGTATTGACGCTGTGATCGAACAGAAGCTCGATATGCTCCACTGTCATGTATCACAGTTCTACGAATGGCTGCCTTACAATGGCGGCACATTGGAGAGTGTGCCTACGGATGCCTCGGAACGCCGCGCATGGCTCGCCAAAGGCCGTTTAGGTCGTTTTCGCGACACAGCCGACAAATACCGTGATTTGCTGATAGCGCTCTACGGTGAAGCGTCAGGTACCCAGATCCAATATGCTGAGGCGTTTGAAGGATGTGAGTACGGTTCATCACTGACAGCAGAAAATATCCCGACCCTCTTTCCGTTTTTTGAATAAGGAGTCTCATTTTAGCCACATGCCAACGGAACAAGCCAGTGCCAAAACGCTTATGGTTATTGTGAGCGTGATCGGTCTTATTTTTGCGATTGTTATGGTCATTCTCTTTTTCAACGCTGCGCCAGCCCGCTCTAACATTGAAGTGCATCGCGCTTCAGAGGAAAACGTTGAATGTCTAAAGTGCCATCTCATAGGGGACGAAACATCACCGACAATGCCACACTTGAATCTCGGTAGGTGTGTCCTCTGTCATGGACTCTCGAAAGAGGAACCCGAATAGATGTTATAGTGCCGCTGCGGATTCAGAAACCGCTTTGATGCCGACCCACGTCAGATCGTCTTCTGTTTCACGTACAACCTGTAAGCATCGAAACTGATTCGCTGCTAAAACCGATTTAACCTGCCCCAATTCTGTATCAAGTATCCCTGAAAAGATGACGGTTCCCGCTTCGTGAAGCCGTGGCGCGCAATATGGGATAATAGGTAAAACCACTTTCGTTAGGATATTCCCGATGATGAGGTGGTATTTGCCTGCTACGTGCTTGAGTCCATCGCCTTCGGACAAGCGGACTTGTCCTGCGACGCTATTTGCTTCAAAATTCGCTGCGGCAACCGGAATGGCTGTCGGATCTAATTCAATTGCGTCAACCCGTTGTGCCCCTAACTTCACAGCGGCGATGGTTAAGATACCCGACCCAGTGCCGATGTCGGCGACGTGGTTGTGTGGTTCAACCGAGTCTTCCAATAATTCGAGGGAGAGTCGCGTGGTAGGATGTTGCCCTGTCCCGAATGCCATACCCGGATCAAGTCGGATGACAACGTCTGTTTCGTTGTGAGGTGCGTTGCGCCACGTGGGTGTGATGAGAATCTGTTTTCCGATGCGCTGCGGTGGAAAAGCGGCTTTCCAGGCTTCTTCCCACTCCTCAGATTTGACGGGTTGTAGGTCGATGCTGGCGGGGTGCGCCGAAATTCCCCAGGTCGATAGTTCTGAAAGGAAATTACGGAGCCGCTGCATACGTCCACCGACACGGTCATCTAAGGGATAATAGGCAATCAGGTTGACCGTAGACACGTCCCTATCCTTGAGTTCAACGCCTGTTGCGCTCAATTCAAGGAGAAAATTTGCGACTGCCTCAGAAGCCTCTGGGGAGGTGGTTACCGTGATTTTCGCCCATTGCATTACATCTAACCCCCCTAACCCCCCTTATCAAGGGGAATTCACGCTGCCTGAAAATTGAAGGGCTTATCTATCAAGGAGCTTCGTCATCCTCATGGCGACCGAGGAGTTTATCCCAAAATCCGCCATTTTCGTTCTGATACGACTCGCTTCGCAATTTTGCGAATTCTGCTAACTTCTCGCGTTCCGCTGTAGTGAGGTTTTTCGGTGTTTCGATCTCTATGGTGACAATCAGATCGCCTGAATAGGAGCGTCTGTAATGTGGGACCCCTTTGTTCGAGATACGTAACTGCGTGCCGTATTGTGTACCGGGTGGAATTTGCAACTCTTCAATTCCATTGATGCTATTGACTTTGATTTTTGCGCCGAGTGCGGCTTGCGCGAACGAAATCTTGGCTGACGTAATCAGATCGTTTTGATCGCGTTGGAAGCGATTATGTGGGGCAACATTGATAACAACAAACAGGTCGCCCGGAGGCGCGCCATTCGTGCCTGCTTCACCTTCGCCACGTAAGTGATACTTGAACCCCGTGTAAACACCTTTCTCAACCTTCAATTTGAGGTCAGTCATATTTCGGACGAAACCCTTTCCGGCACAAGGTGGACACGGTTCTTGAATAATCTCACCTTCACCACGGCAGTTCGGGCAGGTTCGGGACATTGTAAAAAAGCCCTGCGTTTGGCTGACTTGACCTCTGCCATGGCATTGCGGACATGTTACAACCCGCGTCCCCTGCTTTGCGCCGCTGCCATCACACGTCGCACAGGATTCCACGCGTGGCACTTGAATCCTGACCTCTCTGCCATAGATGACATCTTCAAGTGTGACATCGAGGCTGTATTGTAAACTCCGCCCGCGTTTAGGTGTGCGTTGGGTTGCACCGAAGCCTCCCAATAGATCGCCAAAGACATCTCCGAAGATGTCGTCAAGATTCACGCCGAACCCGCCGAAGTCCTGCCCGCTCCCCTCTAATCCGGCGTGTCCGAACCGATCATAAACTTGTCGTTTTTCAGGCGTACGCAGCACCTCATAAGCCTCTGTCGCTTCTTTGAATTTGTTCTCTGCTTCTTTATCCCCAGGGTTTTTATCTGGATGGAATTTGATAGCAAGTTTGCGGTAAGCCTTTTTTATCTCATCGTCATCGGCATCACGATCCACATTCAGAATGTCATAATAATCGCGTTTTTGCGTCATGAATTTACCTTCCTCTTGTGCTATTCGGCTTCGTCAGTCGTATCGGTATCGTTTGAATCTTCGTTCACTTCTGCTTCTGTAGAGCCTTGCGAAACGACTACTTGTGATGCGCGTAGAACACGAGTATGCAGCATGTACCCGCGTCGAAATTCTTCCATCACTTCACCTTCTGGGACTTCGTCTGACGCGACAGCCATCAACGCCTCATGTCGGTACGGATCGAACGTTTTACCGACGGCTTCAATGGGTGTAAGCCCATGGTTACTGAGCGCAGTGAGCAACTGTTTATGAACAAGTTCTACCCCTTCACTGAAGGTAACCAGCTCGGGTGAAGTGTCGTCGGTTTCGACTTTCTCGGTTGCACTCTTGATGGCGGCTTCAAGGCTATCAAGCACCGGTACCATGCCTTCCAAAATTTCTTCGTTGGCGTACTTGAGCTTGCGTTGGTAGTCGGTTTCCATACGTTTCTTGGTATTCTCCGCCTCGGCGGCTGTCCGTAGTAGGAGGTCGCGTTCGGTTTTATATTCGGCGTGAACGTGTTCTACCGCGGCTTCCACCTCTTTTTCGAGTTCAGTCCGAAACAGTTCTTCACGTTCCGTTTCATATTGGTCATGCACGCGTTGGACAGTTGCTGCAACCTCTTCTTTGATTTTTGAACTAAGATTCGCAGCTGTTTCTTCGACGGGTGCGATGTGCGCTTCTATCTCTTTTTTGACTTCTGATTTAATGGTGTCAAGTGCTGTTTCTGCGATCTCCCGCATACGGGCGACAAATGTTTTTTCTTCGGGATCGTCAGGATCGTTTTCTGGGTTCGGTTCTATTTCCGTTTCTAAGTATATTTCTTTAACGTCAGACATAATAAAATCCTTTTTTCTACAAATTCAGTTCCAATGTTAGCTATTTTGACCGTGAACGGCGTCCGCGAACGCTTTCATCAGTTCAAAAGAACCATTTTTCTCAAGAACATTGCCTGTTACGACGAAATCCGCGCCCGCTGTTACCTTTTTCGCAGCGATTTCCGGCGTGCGGATACCGCCGCCGACGATGAGCGGGATGTTGATTTGCGCTTTCACTGTAGAGATCATTTTGTTTGGAACGGGATGTGCTGCGCCGCTGCCGGCTTCTAAATACACCATCTGCATGCCGAGATATTCGGCGGCTAATGCGTGGGGTCCCGCAATATCGGGTTTATCGCGCGGGATAGGTATGGTTCCGCTCATAAATTCAACGGCAGTGCTGCTGCCACCCTCGATGAGCATGTAGCCCGTTGGGATGGCTTCAAGCCTGTAGCGTTGTATCCACGGTGCAGCTTTCACTTGTTCGCCGATGAGATAGTTTGGGTTACGTCCACTGATAAGACTGATATAGAGAATAGCGTCGGCGTGAGGCGTCAGATGCATCGAATCGCCCGGGAAGAGGACAATTGGGAGGTTTGTCTCCTGCTTCAGTGCTGTTGCGATCGGATGCAAATCGCTCGTTAAGAAGCTGCCGCCCAGTAAAATCGCATCTGCACCAGCCTTCTCGACCTCACCTGCAAGTTTGGCGCACCTCCCAAGTTCACACTGCTCCGGATCAATTAGGACGAAATAGCCAGCGTTATATTTTTTTAGTACCTCGTTAAAGTGATTCAGAACCCAATGTGATCTCAAATGCGATGTGTCCTTTTTTAGCCGTCTTAGATCTCGGTTTGCAAACTGTCCTTTTTTGACAATCTTGCGCGCCATCTACCCTTTAAACAGAAATTTTACCATATTTACGGTGATTTGTCAAATTCTGTGCTGTCGTGTCAGTTCATAGAGCAGGA
This sequence comes from Candidatus Poribacteria bacterium, assembly GCA_022827625.1. Classification (GTDB taxonomy): domain Bacteria; phylum Poribacteria; class WGA-4E; order WGA-4E; family WGA-3G; genus WGA-3G. The sequence goes on from JAJEIE010000005.1 coordinate 42,337, forward strand.
CACCCGCTGCGACTGCTACGTTGAGTGAAGATTGTCCGGATGCCATCGGAATTCGGACGAGTTCTGTGCAGCAGTCGCGTACTTCTGGGGAGAGCCCTGTATTTTCGTTACCGACAACGATTGCCGTTGGGCGTGAGAAACTTGTGGTCTGTAGCTCTTTTTCTGCGCTGGATGTACCCCCTAAGACCTGCCAACCCGATGCCCGGAGTCGCGTAACGACTCGGACAATATCTGTTGCAGCATACAACGGCAAACGTCCAACTGCCCCGCGTGACGCTCGGATGCAGTTTTTGTGGAATGGACTTGCGCCTACACTGCTGAGTAAGACAGCAGACACTCCCGCAGCATCTGCTGTCCGTAGTATCATGCCTAAATTGTCTGGGTTCGCGACGTTTTCGGCGATGAGCATTGTACATTCGGAACTAAAGTGAAAATTAGGTTCACCGGCATCTGACAAAAAGTGTTTGAACTGGAAATGTACCGATGCGATAGCCGATGGCACCGGACGGGTTGTGGTGACTGAACCCATCACACCATCGCTGACCTGATAACAGGAGATATTATCTGCGAACGCCCGTTTGAGTAGATGCTTCCCGTCTGGTGTTGCAAGTAGCGCGGGGGTATAAAAGAGTGCCGCAGTGGGCAGTCCGTCACTAAGGGCGCGTTCTATCATCAGATCGCCTTCGACAACAAATTGTGAATGCTCAAGTTTGCCCTTCAAGGTCGCCAGTTTGCGCATGTGTGCGGCAATTGCGTCTTTGCGTTTGGAGACGGTTCGCTGCGCTGCGACTGCGCCGCTGCCGCGTTTAACGCCGCGATAAAATCTGCCAGCGTCTGTATGGATAACCTCACCTTCTAAGATGTCATGAAGTCCATTGTACATCCATTTCTCTGTTAGGTGGAACATTCCAACGCAGCGTCTCGGAAAAGCGAGAAGGAGTTCTCTCAAGCTGCGTTCAGTTGCAGCGGAGAGATAAACCCGATAGTCAACATCGGATAGATTTTCTTCTGGGATCATCAATAGGACCCCGTCGAGTGTTTGCCAACCTGTGGTGTGGACCTGATAGGTCGGATGCCATTCTCCAGTCTCCAAAAAGGTCTGATATGCCTGTTTAAAGTGTGAGACCGCCTCGACATCGGGGTTTTCTCTTTCCAGGAAAGCGATGACTTCATCGTAGTTTATCATGAAAATGTCCCGAGATAGATTGCACCGAGTCCCACGAATATATCCCACTTCATCCAGTGCTGGATGGAGGCACAACTTTCTTTGGAAGTGTCCCGTAAGAGCCGAATTGCTAACCCAATGAGGACTACATCGACACCGATGACGACGGCAAACAGGTAATACCATGAGTACCATCCGAACAGATACGGGATAGGACTAAATAGGACAACGAGTGCCATGAAACTGAGTGCTATTGCGACTGCGAACCGACGGTTGAGAATCGCGAGCGTCCTAACGCTGTTTTTCATATCGCCTTCTGTATCTTCAAGGTCTTTGATGATTTCTCTCGCTGCTGTGAAAAGGAACGCGAAGATCGCTGGCACAAGTGTGCCTTGTACCGAGTCTATCGCTACGCCGCCGCTCATGAAGGTTACACCGGTTAATCCGCTGACGACCAAATTTCCGACAAAGACGGTGCGTTTTAACCAGAAGGCATAACTGACAAGCGCAGCGGATACGAGGATCGCGATGCCTGTCGCATTTCTATTAATAAGGGTTCCGAGATAGATGCCGATAACGATAAGAACTGTTGCGAAAATTAGGGCGTGTCGTCTCTGAATACGTCCAGAGGGGAGGGGTCTTTGGGGACGGTTAATCCGGTCTATGTTGTAATCACAGTAATCGTTTATGGCGTTCCCAGCAGATAGCAGCAGTAACGCAGCGGTAGAAACTAACAGCAGCCGTGTATCTAACAGATTTTCTGTAGTGCCTCGACTGGCGAATAGCCCGCCAAGCCATGCGGAGATAAAAGCGATAATTCCGTTCAGAGGACGTGCCAGTTCAACATAGGCTAACACCTTTTTCATCAGGGTCCCTACGGTGCCTCCTCCAACGCTTGAATTTTTGCTTCAAGTTCGGCAACCCGCTTTTGGAGTTTAGAGAATTCGGGGAGCAATTCAGGCAATTTACGGGTTGCGGCGTGAATTCGCAATTCCTGTTTATGCGGACGCGCTGGGAATCCAGAAAGATGACTTCCGGGCGGCATGTCCTTTGTGACAGCCGACTTCGCGTAAACGACGCTGTCCTCGCCAAGTGTTAGGTGCCCTGCAGCGCCCCCGTGTCCTGCGATGTTTACCCGATCACCGAGGATCGTGCTCCCAGCAATACCGACTTGCGCTGCGAGACAACAATCTTCTCCAATGACGACGTTGTGTGCGATTTGAACGAGGTTATCCAGTTTGGTGCCGCGTTTAATAAGTGTTTCAGAAAGCGTTGCTCTGTCAATGGTGGTATTCGCGCCGATTTCAACATCGTCCTCAATGACGACAGTACCAATCTGAGGGATTTTATGGTGCCGGTTGCTAACGGGCGCGAACCCGAAACCGTCACTACCGATAACAGCACCGCAGTGGATAATTACACGTTCACCGATAGTTACCTCTTCACGGATACTGACATGTGGGTAGATGAGTCCGTTCGCACCGATTTTAGAGCCTTCGCCGATAAAAACAAAAGGTTGGATGACGGTGTCATCTCCGATTTCGACGTTGTCTGCGATATAGGTAAACGCTTGGATTGAGACGCGTTCACCGAGTTTGACGTTTTTTCCTATAATTGCTGTTTCATCGACCCCTGGCAGCGCGCCGGGGTTTTTGTCCCATGAGAACATTTCCAAGACTTTTACAAAAGCCCAGTATGGGTTTTCAACACGAATCGTCGGCTTTCCGTTACCATTGACACCTTGACCGATGATAATCGCGCCGGCTTGCGTCGTTGCAATAGCGGCGAGGTATTTCGGGTTGGCAACAAAGGTAATGTGAGTCGGAAGTGCCTCATTGATTCCAGAAACGCCTGTAATTTCAATGTCCCCATCCCCTGAGAGATCACCATTGAGGCGTTCACAAATTTCCTTAAGTTTCATACCATTTAAGCCATAATCCTTTCTCCGTAGAACTATAGCAGGGTTATAAGCCCCTCCTACACGGAGTTTAGGCAGTGCTGCGTTATTCAGAGGTTTCGCCTTTTGCTTCGTTCATCAAGCCGATTAACCGCTGTGTCAAATCGAATTCTTCTTTCACATAAAGCGTAATGAGTCGTTTTTCGAGGATAATATCAAAATTTTCGGATTCACCGACTTTGATGATGAGTTCTTGAAGGTTGTTGTAAAGCGGTTCCATGAGCTCTTGCTCTTTTTCAAGCAGTGCTTGTTGCCCGATTTCGACCTCACGTTGGTATTCCTGTTGTTTAAGGCGAATTTCGTTATCCAAATCCGCTGTCTGTGCCTGCTCGACGAAGAGTTCGGTTTTTGCCTTCTTCTCTTGTAATGTCCGTATGTCTTCACCAAGTTTGTCCAACTTCGCCCTCAAGCGTTCACTTGCTGCTTTGAGTATCTCGGTAGCATCCGTTGCTTGTTGAGAACCTTCCAAAACCTGTTGTGTGTTCACGACTCCGATTTTGAAAGATTCCTGCCCGATACTTCCGGGATTGAAACAGAAAGCGGCGAGAAAAACGAGTAATAATATAGTTAGGCGTGCTTTGCAAGCACCCAACTGAAATAATTTCATAGTTTAAATTCCTTTCTCTTAACTATTAGAAACCCGGTCCAACGGTGAAGTGGAACTTACCGGCGGGTTCTCCGGTAATTCGATCTAAGCCGTAACCCCAACCGAGTCTAACTAACATACCGAGCATAGTGAGGCGTGCCTCGACACCGAGTCCGCGTTTCATGTTGATTTGGCTAAAGACGTTCCTTGTGTTTTCATCCCATACTTGCCCTATATCGAAGAACAGCGCGGCTGTGAGCTGCTGGGAGATAGGGACGCGATACTCCAAGTTCGCGAAGAAGACTTTATCGCCACCGTAAGGATTGATAACACCCGATTCATCTGGATCGGGATAAATTTCCCAGTCCTCATAACCGCGAATAGAGTCTACACCACCGAGGAAAAAGCGTTCGTAAAATAGAAAATAGGAATCGGTGCTTTTGCTACGCATGAGACCGGCACGTCCGTGGAGCGCGACGACGTGATTCCACCAAGGGTTGTAGAACCAGCTCGTATCGGCGTAGTATTTCTGGAATTGGTTGTCCGCGCCTAAAATACCGCCTGAGTACTCGTAAGAGAGTGTATTGAATGAACCGCCTGCTGGATCGAAGAGCGAAGTCCGGTAGTCTCGCGTATCCCGTCCCAAGGTGAACCGGATGCTGCGTGTGGAACGGTTGTACAACGAAGATTCTTCGTTATTGAGCGTCTGACTACTCGTTTCAACGTGTTCGTTACGGAAGCTCACTGAAGCGTCAATATCTTGTCCGATAGGGTGTCCGAGTGTCAAGGACGCGCCCCGCCGACTCCACATATAACGATCGGTATTGTAAAAGCCGTAGGCACTCCGGCTGCGAAGCGCCGAGCCTACCGTTCCGTAGTATCGACGGAAGCGACGATTGTTGTAAAGGCGTGCATTCAACCGGGTGGGTGTCCCCAAAATCCATGGCGTTCCAAAACTGAGTTCAGCCGTATGGTGATCCCGAGTTCCTAATTCCCCTTTTAAATGGAGGCGATAGGCGCGCCCCCGGAAATTGTTTTGTCCTACTTCCGCAACACCGAAGATACCGCCTTCACTCCCGTAGCCGCCGCCAAGGCTTAGCATACCTGTCCGAGGGGTCTCAGCGATATTTACCTTTAATTCCTGCCGATTTTCCTCTTCAGTCGGGCTTGGTACAAAATCGACAGCACGAATGAAGGAACCCATCTGGAATAACCGTTGCCGCGCTTTACGTAGGGATTTTACATCCAATAATTCATCGGATTTAATGCCCAACCAATCCAATTCGCGTCTGACAACGTACTCCTTCGTTTTTTCTAACCCCGTAATGGTTACGTTATCGATGATTGTGACATCACCTTCGTTGATTTGCAAGGTAATGTTGACCACGCCGTTCTCTTCATCAAAAACAGGGGTCGGTAAGACCGCTGAGAGCAGATAGCCTTTATCGAGATAAGCCTGCTGTAATTTTCCGATGGATTCATCAAACGTGGCGCGGTTAAAAATCTCACCTTCTGCCGGATCAAGCATATTGCGTATTTTCTTTTCCGAGAAGAGCGTTTTTGCCCCGGCTTCCAATTCCAGTGTATAAGTGCCGATGATGAATTCAGGACCTTCATCGACCGTAATATCAAGCATCAACCCTGTTTTGTCTTCCGTAAATTGTTTCTCATAGCCGAGAATTTTCACCTGTGCAAAACCGAGATCTTGATAGTAATTGCGGAGGTTCAATGATAGGTCTTCTTCTTCAAACAACATCTGGTCGAACGGTTTACCAATACGGGTTTTCAGCTTCTTTCGCAGCTTATTACCGTCGACTTGATCGTTTCCGACAAAGTTGATTTCTTCGATCCGCACCCTGGGACCTTCATTGATCTCAAACGTAACCTGAACGGCGTTTTCCTCATCCGTGTTTGTCTCTTCGAGATGCGTTTGGAGACCGACGAGATAGTATCCCTTTTCGTGGTAAATCTGCTTAAGTGCGCGTTCGCTTTCCCATCTCCGCCGATCGCTATAAATCTCAGAGGGTCGGAGTATAAGTTCGTCCTTGAGTTTCCCGACGCCGATATTTTCGTTTCCGATGATATTGATACCGGAGATTTTTGGACTTTCGACAACTTTATAAACGATTTCAAGCCCACCGTCTTCAAAGGGCCTCACGTCAATCTCAAGTTCAGAAAAGAAACCGGTGTCTTTGTAAAGACTCTTTAGGTCGTCCGTGAGAAGTTCTTCAGAGACTTCAGAACCGATCTGTGTCTGAATGAGCGTGCGGAGCATATCTTCGGAAGCGGTTTTCACACCTTCAAACGAGATTTTCTTCACGATGAACATAGCATCGACAGATGGTGTGGTTACGCTTGTTGAAGGATCTGGGTTTGTCGCAGTCTCTTCAGACTGTTCGGTGATGTTCGCAGGTTGCGGCCCCAATACTGTGTCTGTCTGTTCTTGTGCGTGGGCAGAGATTGCCGTCAGTCCAATGATTATAAGAGCAAGAATGTTTTTTAGCGCATCCATATTTAAATGTCCTCCTGTATCGCAAGAAAATAAAGTTGAGAAGTGTGCTATAGTTTGCAAGTATGAGAAAGTTGAAGGCACTCGCAAGCAACTTTACAACCTTAGAGATTTTAGAACACTTTACTGACTTGACGCCTGAAGGTCTTATGCCTCAGCGGGATAGATTAGCGTTCCGTAACTATTTGCGTACTGCCTGAATGCATCGATAAGTTTCTGTGTAATCTTCCCGGGTTGCCCATCTCCAATGGAGCGTTGGTCGATTTTCACGACGGGGATGACCTCGGCGGCAGTGCCGGTCAAGAAGCATTCGTCGGCGATATAGAGATCGTGCCGTGTAAAGACGCGCTCTTCGACTCGCATCCCCGCCTCACGGGCGAGATCGATGACGCTGTTTCGCGTAACACCCTCCAGGATCCCCATGTGGACTGGCGGTGTGACCAACACTTCGTTTTTTATCCAGAAAATATTATCGCCACTACATTCAACAACATAGCCTTCAGCATTCAGCATCAGTACCTCTTCTGCCCCGGCTTGTTTTCCCTCGATTTTCGCTAAGATGTTATTTAGATAGTTCAAGGACTTAATCCGTGGGTTGATGGCTTCGGCATAATTCCGTCGAATCGAGACGGTTACAATCTCAAGTCCTTCTTCATAGAATTTCGGTGGATAGAGGGTAATCTTATCAGCGATAATAATGATAGTCGGTTTTGGGCATTTATCTGGGTCCAGCCCAAGATCCCCAACCCCGCGGGTGACGATCAGTCGAATATAGGCTTCCGTGAGATGGTTAAGACGGAGTGTTTCCAGGACCTTTTCCTTCATTGTTTCGATAGGAATAGGAATCTGTAGCATAATTGATTTCGCAGAATCGTAGAGGCGTTCAAGATGCTCGTCAAGTTTAAAAACTCTACCGTTATAGGAGCGGATGCCCTCAAAAACGCCATCACCATAGAGCAAACCGTGGTCAAACACCGAGACTTTCGCCTCTGCTTTGGGTAAAAATTCTCCGTCAATATAAATCAACATTTTTTAATTATGGCCTCCTGAGCTGCCCTCCAAGTGTAAAGCAAAGACAAATTCCTCGCTAATCACTCAGAATTTCATTTCGGGCAGATTTCTGGTCACCCTGGGCGGATATTTTAGAGTTGTGCTGTTAATAAGAAAGAAAAAACCGTTCAGTTCCTTAATATAATTGAAATTTATTGGAAACCCCGCGAAATGAAATTATGCCTTAAATGGCATGATTTGTCTTCAGTTTTACATTTGGAGCGGTGCCCATAGTTAAAAAATCTTTCCATCAACGAGTCGGACAACCCTGTCCACTTGCTGGGCAAGTTTCTGATTGTGCGTTACGATAACAAACGCCTGCCCAGATTTCGCGTTCAAATCCCATAAGAGTTCGAGCACCATTTCACTGCTGCGGCGATCAAGATTCCCTGTCGGTTCGTCAGCGAGCACAACTCTTGGTTGATTAATCAGGGCGCGTGCGATTGCGACGCGTTGCCGTTCGCCACCGGACAACTGGCTCGGATAATGTGTGCATCTTTCGGCAAGTCCGACGTAATCGAGCAGTGCCTCAGCCTCTTTGTAAACCGTTTTATGATTCGGTGTTGTGATTAATGCAGCCATTGCGACGTTTTCAAGCGCGGTGAATTCCGGTAATAGATGATGAAATTGAAACACAAAACCGATTTCTTTGTTCCGAAATCCTGCGAGTTCCTTATCGGGCAAAGTGAAGACATCGTCTTCGCTGTATAAAACACTGCCGGCTGTCGGTCGATCGAGTGTCCCAATAATATGGAGGAGCGTGCTTTTTCCGACCCCCGATGCGCCTACGACTGCGAGTAACTCTGATGTGTATATGTCGAAATTTATGCCTTGAAGGACTTGAAGTTCCGTCTCACCGTCATAATAGGACTTGTGTAAATCTACAACACGGATAAGCACTTCTGTCGAATTTTTCACAAAGATCTCTTTTTGTATTATACCCCTACCAGGGGTTATTCATGTTGCAATGCTTCAACAGGCTTCAGGTTTGCTGCTTGCCATGCCGGGTAAAGCGTCGCAAGCCAACAGATTAAGAGTGAAAGGACATTGATAAAGATAACAAAAAACCAGTTCACTTTTATCGGCATTTGATTCATCTGATAGATATGACTGAGTCCGAGTTCTGCGAACGAAATCGGTCTAACAGCGCAGTAGAGTGCGAAGCCGATGCCGATAATCCATAAAGCCGCGGCTGCAAACTTCCACCCGTCTCTGTTTGGCAGTGCCCGCCACAATGCGATAAGTACCTGTAAAGCGATCGGCACAGCGAGGACAATGATGTACCAGTAAGCCGGACGCTCGGCATTGGAACTCAGCAGCCAACAGAATGCCAGTCCCAAGGTGGTTCCCAGCATCGTCCCAAGCGTCCCAATCACACTCCCTTGAATCATGAAGATTCTCATAATATTGCCGCGAGAGGACCCCAGTGTTCTCAGTGTGCCGACGTCCTTCGTCTTTTCCATGACCGTCATAATCAATGTGCTTGCGATATTGAAGGAGGCAACCAAGATGATAAGGGTCTCAATGATAACAGTTGCTATTTTTTCCAATCGGAGTGCTGAGAAAAGGGGTGCCTGCAGCTCCATCCATGTTCTTGCGTCGGGTATCCCCTCCAAAACCGTAAATTGAACAGTGTCCTCGATCTTTCTGGCGATCTGTGGTGCCAGTTCGGCATCACGTAATCGGACAAAAATCGTATTGATTCGGTTCGCTTTATTATACAACTTTTGGGCATCATTTATATGGATAAATCCAAAGTTGTTGTCGTAAACTGCCATCTCGGACTCATAGAACCCAATCACAACGAAGTTTGCTAAGTCGGGTATGAGCATTGATTCATTCACCGGATGCTTCGCAAGTGTAACGACGAATCGTAAAAGATCACCCTTGATAACACCGAGACGGGCTGCCAGTCGTCCTCCGAGAACAATACCGCCTGTGATTGTTTCATTTCTGATGAGACGGGCGTTTTTAATATATTCTGAGTCTTGGAAGTCGGTTGACCCGGACACTAATTTTGAGAAACCTGTGACTCTATCTTCCGCAACGGGATCGATGCCTTTAATATAGATGACATCTTGAATGGCCTCGCTATGTTCCGGAAAAACTGCAGTCTGTGACAAAATGACGGGTGATGCAGCGACGACTTCATCGATCGCCTGAATCTGTGTTATGCGTTTTTGATAATCACGAAAAAAACTGTGATCATGTAAGCGGAAAACGACGTGTGCCTCGTTTGCGAGAAATCGGTCTCTGAGTCCATATTCGACGCCGTCTAACACGGCGATGACGAGAATCACTGTTGCAACGCCGAGGGCGACACCTCCAATAGAAATGAAACTGATAATCGAGATAAAGGACTGTTTTCGTCGAGAACGCAGATAACGAGAAGCTACAAACCATTCAAATCCCATTTTTTAAACTATTGCTCCTGAGCTGCTGCGTCCGTTGTCCTTGCAGTATTTCAATTGATAAGGAACCTTTGATAACCTCACAGCGGTTTTTTAGCAACTTTGGGGTCGAAGTCCACTTTTAAGATACCGTATCCGATTGAGTCTTCAAAGGTTCCCCATTTTTTTGTATGTTGTCGGCGGCACCCTTCGTAGCGCATCCCGATTTTCTCCAACACCCGACCAGAGGCAGGGTTCCGTGTGAAGTGGAAGGCGTAAATTCGGTTCAACTTCAACACTTGAAAACTGTATGCGACAACAGCCTTTGCTGCTTCTGTCGCGTAACCCAGATTCCAATAAGGTTTGCCTATCCAATAGCCGAGTTCACCCCTCTGGTGCTCCTGCTCGAGTTCAAGCCCTATTACACCGATTAAATTCTTATCTGCACTCAGTGTAATTGCGAAGTTTAGTGCCTCGTCTTTTTCAAACCTTTCGGAAGAGGCGCGAATCCATTCCTCCGCCATACCGTCTTCGTAAGGATGTGGGATGGCGACGGTCATTAGTGCGATATCGCGATCGCCAACGAGGTGTTGTACATCAGTGGCATCTTCAAGCGTAAGCGAGCGAAGCACCAATCTTTCTGTAAGCAGGGGCGGTGCGGTTCTCATTTTTCCATAAACTCACATTTTAGTATTCTGTACTGGATTGTATCTTCAAAAAATATCTTTCTGGAGCGGTTTTCACTTTTTCATTTATTCGGTGCTGCTAAATTGAAATCTGTTTTTAGGATCCCGTATACCATTAAATCCTCAAAGTTTCCCCATTTTTTGATACTTTGTCGGTGACACCCTTCGTAGCGCATCCCGACTTTTTCCAGCACCTGTCCGGAGGCGGGGTTCCCAGTGAAGCGACCCGCTTGAATTCGGTTCAACTTCAACACCTCAAAGCAGTATGCGATAACAACCTTTGCTGCCTCAGTGGCATAACCCAAATTCCAGTAAGGCTTACCTATCCAATAAAAGAGATCAGCTTTCTCATGTTCTCGGTAGAGTCCGCACCCTATGATCCCAATGAAGTTCCCATCTGTTCTACGTGTAATGGCGAGGATCAGAGTTTTACCTTTTTCATTAGTCTGCCAACAGTCCCGGATCCATTCTTCCGCCATCCCATCTTCATAAGGATGTGGAACGTGAAGCATCTGTGATGCTATATCGCGATCGCCGGCAAGGCGTTGTATATCAGCGGCATCTTCAAGGATAAGCGAACGAAGTCGCAATCTTTCTGTATCAAGGGTTGGTGCCGTTTCCATCATTAATTCTCTGGACGCATCTGTGGAAATAGGATGACATCCCGGATGGAGTATTGGTTCGTCAGTAGCATCGTCAGCCGGTCGATTCCGATACCGAGTCCACCTGTCGGGGGCATCCCGTACTCCAAAGCGCGTAGATAGTCTTCGTCTACCATGAAGGCTTCGTCGTCGCCAGCCTCTAAATTGCTTGCCTGCTCAAGAAAGCGTTGCCGTTGATCAATAGGATCGTTGAGTTCACTAAAAGCGTTTGTGACCTCCATCCCACAGATAAAGGATTCAAAACGTTCGACGAACTCTGGATTTTCGGGTTTCTTTTTCGCAAAGGGTGAGACCTCAATCGGATAATCCAGTATAAATGTCGGTTGAATCAGTTTTGATTCCGCGAATGTGTCAAAGAGTTCAGCAATAATTTCCCCTTTCGTTTCATCCCCTGCTAAATCGACACCGGCGTTGGCTGCTGCTTTGTATAATGCGTCTGCTGATAACGGGACCGGATCAATGCCGCTGTGTTCTCGAACTGCATCCACCATGCTCAGTCTCCGCCACGGTGGTGTGAAGTCGAGTTCATGCTCCTGATACTGAACCTTGGTTGTTCCATGAATTGCTTTTGCCGTCTCAGCGATTAAAGTTTCAGTTAATTCCATTATCTGATGATAGTCGGCATAGGCTTGGTAGAGTTCGAGCATCGTAAATTCAGGGTTATGATCCCTATCCATCCCTTCGTTTCGGAAGTCGCGCGAGAATTCATAAACCCGTTCAAACCCTCCAACGATCAGACGCTTGAGGTATAACTCATTTGCGATTCGTAAGTAGAGGGATTGTTCCAAGGTATTGTGATACGTTGTGAACGGACGTGCGTTTGCGCCGCCATAAATCGGTTGAAGAACAGGTGTTTCGACTTCAATAAAATTTTGCGCATTGAGTCTGTCGCGAATCGCCTGGACGATTTGTGTCCGCTTCAGAAAAACGTCCTTGACTTCAGGATTCATGATGAGGTCGGCGTAGCGTTGTCTATAGCGTGTCTGTTTATCTTGTAAGCCGTGCCATTTTTCTGGGAGCGGTCGGATGGATTTCGAGAGGAGTTGTATAGAATCCGCAAGCACGGTAAGTTCTCCCGTCCGCGTTCGGAAAACTGTCCCTTCGACACCGATAATGTCTCCGTTATCGAAGCGTCGATAAATGATGTAGGGTTCCGCGCCGACTTTATCGCGTCGGACGTAAATTTGGATCCTACCTTCACCGTCTTGAAGGTGAGCAAAACTGCTTTTCCCGTGGTCCCGCTTCGTCATAATCCTACCTGCGATTCGGACCATCTGCGTTTCATCGGGTGTCTCTTGGACATCGCCAAAATCTTTATGAATGTCGACTGTCGAATGTGTCGGTTCGTACTTATGCGGATACGGCTCTACACCCAACTCTCGAATCTCTTTCAGTTTCTGGCGACGTTGCTGCATTAAGTCTTTTGTTTCTTCCATGATTTACCTGTTCTTTTAGCGTCTGTTAGAGGGGTTGCTCAGATATTTGCTTTTAACAATTATACTCCACTTTTGCGCATAAAGCAACCTAAAATAGCGAATAGCGAACCGCAGATCGCTTTTGGTTAATAGTTAATAGTTTTTAGTCCAGAGTCCGTTGTGGGTATTACCCACGCGTGTAACAGCCACACGCCTTAACTAACAACCAACAACTAACAACCAACAACTAATTGCTAACATGTGCCTTCATTTTCAGATAGGCTTCGATGAATGGGTCTAACGCCCCATCTAATACAGCGTTAACGTTCCCGGTTTCGACGTTTGTGCGTAAATCCTTGACGCGTTGATACGGGTGTAGCACGTAAGACCGGATTTGACTGCCAAAGTCGATGTCGAGACGTTCACTGCGTTGTTTTGAAATTTCTGCTTCACGTTCTGCTCTGTATTTCTCATGAAGGCGCGAACGGAGGAGTTTCATTGCGATCTCCCGGTTCTTGTGCTGAGAACGCTCGTTCTGGCACTGGACAATAATTCCAGTAGGCTTGTGTGTAATCCGAACGGCTGAGTCCGTGACGTTGACGTGCTGCCCGCCCGCCCCACTGGCTCGATAGAAGTCTATCCGGAGGTCTTCTGATTGAATATCGACCTCGACGGAATCGTCGATTTCAGGCATAACGTCAATAGCGGCGAAGGAGGTGTGTCGGCGTTTGTTGAAATCGTAGGGTGATAATCGGACAAGCCTATGCACGCCAGATTCAGCCTGTAGATAGCCGTAGGCTGAGGCACCTTTAACGAGGATGGTCGCGCTTTTGATACCGGCTTCATCTCCGGCGGTGAGATCGACAATTTCGGTCTGATAGCTGCGCTGGTCGCACCAACGGAGGTACATCCGCATCAGCATCCCTGCCCAATCTTGTGCGTCGATGCCGCCAGCGCCAGAATGTATGTTGAGAATCGCGTTATTTTTATCAAACTCACCCGTCAGCATTAATTGGAGTTCCATCTGCTCAAGGTGGCTTGCGATACGCTCTAACCCGTCTGCAATTTCGGTCTGTAGACTGGCGTCGTTTTCTTCGCTGGCGAGTTCGAGTAAAGTCTGGACATCTTCAATTTTGAGAGTGAGTGCTTGGTAAGTGCCGATTTTATCTCGAAGTACAGAGATACGCTGATTAACTTCTTGTACCCGTTGGGAGTTACCCCAAAAGTCTGGTGCGGTCGTCGCTTCTTCGAGTTCAGTGAGTTCTTTTTGTTTTTCCGCCAGGTCAAAGATAACCTCCGATTTCTAAGAGACGGGTGTGCATCTCTTCGACCTGGGTTTTTAAATCTACAAGCATATTAGTCCTCATGAGTCGTTAGGCATCTCTACGGCGAAATCGAAGAACGATTTGACTGCCGAACCATCCAATACAGATGATCGCACAGAGCATTGGGAACCAATCGCCATAGTGTGTATAAAGTGTCTGTTTGCGGTCCGAAGATGAAAAAATTGGGACGGATGCCATAAGCACCTGTTGCGTCGTGTCTGGTGTTATCAACGGCGTTGCTATCCTACCGAACGGGTCTACGACGCATGTAAATCCACCATTAGCGCAACGAAAAACTGTGATTCGGTTCTCAACGGCACGAAAGGGTGCCATTGACAAGTGCAATTCAGGGAAAGCGGTTCCTTTGAACCAAGCGTCGTTTGTGAAGATTCCCATCACTTGCGCGCCTTTTTGGACGGGTCTACGAAATTCGTCCGGAAATACCGACTCAAAACAGATCGACGCACCAATTTCTATTTTCTGATCTTCTTTATTGTTTTTAACGTTAGACACCGGTAAAAGGTTTACTGATTTTCCAAAGGCGAAGGGTTTAAATTGGATAAAGTTCGGAATGAAGTCGGGAAGCAGGTTTGCGAGTGGTACATATTCACCAAACGGAACGAGGTGCTTCTTTGCATATCCACCGGTTATCTTGCCGTCTGGGGATATTGACAAAACCCGGTTGTAGATGTTGGCATTCTTCTCTTCATCTGGGTCTTTCTCTGGTGCGCGTCTGTAGAATTTACCGATCGTCTCATCTATTTCGTCCCCTTCAATGGCCGTCCCAATGAGTATTGGGAGTGCTATATCGCGCAGCATGAGGAGGAATCTTCTATAGTAGGTCGGCCACTCGCCTGTGAGTGCTTCACTTCTTATGGCTGTTTCGGGCCATACAATGATATCCGGGTTTTCCTGACCTGCTGTATGTGTTAGGTTGATATAGCGTTGCAATATCTGTGGAAATTGACGGACATTCCATTTCTCGAGTTGTGAGATATTGCCGGGGATGAGTGCAATGTTTAAAGTTTGAGAGGCTTCGGAAGCAATGATATCCGAATCTCTGTTTATAGATGGAGCATCTCGGAGTTGGAAGGCGCCGTAACCCAAGCAGAGGATCGCCAAAATTACGGGTAGAACGCAGGCGGGTATCTCCTGTCGCCACCGGTGGCGATTGCAAAGCATCGTGGCAATACCGGCGTTGAAAAGGACAATGACGAAACTAATGCCGTGTACACCCACAAGCGACGCGATTTGTATGCCAAGCGGGTTGTTCCATTGCGAGTAACCGATACTCCCCCACGGAAATCCTGTGAACAGCCAACTCCGCACCCATTCGAGGGCTGTCCAGATAACGGCGGCTGCGACGGGAAATAGGAGACCCGAACGCCACGGCACCCTTTGCATTAGAATCGAAAAAACACCAAAATAGAGGGCGGTATAACCCACAAGTAGCAAGTAACCGACCAGCGTCGCGAAGATATTCGCATACGGATAGAGAAGCGCGATAGCGGTAAGCAACCCACCGAAGAGTAGAAAACCTGTGAGGTAACCGATCCAGAAAGTGGGTTTTCCATTCGCTGTATGTCTGAGGGCGATGAAAAATGGGACAAGCGCAACCCACGCCAGCGGGAAAAGGTTGGCGTTGGGGAAACTGAGAAATAGCAGGATTGCTGAGAGGACCGCCAGCATCCAATGTTGGTGGCGTTTTAGAAGGTTTTCTGTCATTAAAAAAGATCCGTTTTCAGCAGATGAGAGACTTTGATAAATACGATGCGTTCCGTGTCTCCTTCGACATCACGGTTATCATTGTAGACGATAAAGAAGTTGCTTTCAGGACGATACTCATAAGCGAAGAGTGCGAAAACTCTGCGTTCGCTTTCGATGGTAAATTCTGCGCTTGCTCTTGCGTACATGCGCTGTGCGAACTGGTAATTCACAACAAAACGCCGTGTCCATTCCGCAAGCTGCCATCCTATTGCGTCTGGATCCTTTTCATGGAGTCGTTGCAAGATGAATTCAAAGCTCAGTTTAGCAGTCGGACGGATTGTGATTTCCGGTCGGATAAAGAAGATGTTTTTGTCATTACGCAAACCGAAGTTCCCGGTGTTTCGGATTTGCACGTATTTCGGTGGAAACCACCCGACGAAGAAACGCGCCGTTCTGTCCTCATAGAATTGATTGTCATCGTCGTCGATATGGTTGTACCATTCGGGTCCGATAAGGAAAAAGAAATTGTAAACCCCGAAGAGTCCACTAAAACCCGCCCTGTGGTTCGTGAGTTCGCCTGCGTGATTAACGAGGCGTTCGTATTCGACTTCACCGCGCAGCCTTTCGATTGCGCCTTTGTACTGCTTATTATAGCGGCTTCTAATAACCACGCCACGTCTATCTATACGCGGGACGAAACCGGTTTCGGGATTGAAATATTCTCCGATGTCTGCATAGATGGCATCTATTGAGAACACGTTCGTGCGTCGTGCAAGTTGCACAAAAATCAGGTCATCAGCGGTGCTTTCTGGCATGTCGAGTCCACCGGCTTTCCACTCTCTTGCGTATTCCAAGTTAAGACTCGTCGCAGCCGGCAGTTGAATGCGTGCATCAAGCCCTCCCGCTCGGTCATACGTGCCGCCGCGTTGTTTGTTCACGCCTAAAAATCCGACAGATGATGTTTTGCCGACTTCGCGTTGCAACCGGAGCACAGAATAGTTGTAGTTCGCGAGTGGCAGTTCGCCTGCTTCTATCTCTTTATCTGGGTCTTCTGGTCCCGCAACTGCGCCGACGAAGGCGAGGTTATATTTATTGTATTTCCCGATAACCTTGCCGCCACCGAGTAAGGCTTCGACACGCCTGCTATAGAACAGGTCGAGCGGCATCTGGAAGAGCTCGTTGCCTTCGAGGAAAAACGGACGTTTTTCAGGGAAACGGAGCGGAATGTCAGTAAGGTTCACGAGATCCGGATCCGCCTCAATTTGTGCGAAATCTGGATTTAAGGTCAAGTCGATTGTGAAATCAGCGATCGGGTACCGAAGGTCTAACCCAGCGTCTGGTTGTAGTGCAGTGGTTGTCTCACCTTCTGCGGGTTGCAGCACTTGGGGTCTTAGCGTGGCATAAGGTTTGAACTTCACCGGTCGCTTTGTAACAAGATCTGCGATAGGTAAATCTGTTAGCTGCCCGAATTTTGACACGGCATACTGGCGTTCTCCCAAGTCTGCCCACGTCTGTTCTTCTGCCGGGACCTCATCATTGCGCCAGAAGTTGATGCCCCACGTCGCCATGTCCATCGCTTTTGGAAATCGGAGTTCGGCAAACGGAATAGCGAATTCTGCCGTCCATTTGTCCGCCTCTTCGCTGGCTTGACCTTGCCAATCACAATCCCATGAAATCGCAGTGCCGATCCTGGACTGCCCGGTACGCCTGTTTGAACCTTCGTTGATGAGTCTTCGGTCGGTTTGGGTGCCGAGCGGGTTCAGGGCAAAGGCATAGCAATTCCTGCCATCAAGGAAGGTGTCAATGAGGACCTCGACATGGTCATCGGAGAAGAAAAAGGAATCGCGTCGTGTCAGATTTGCAGCGAGTTGATCCATGTCGGTTTTGAAACATTCAAATGCGACATAAAGATTGTTAGCGTCATAGCCGACGTAAATCGTCGTTGGCTGCGTTGCCGGTTCCCCACGCTGCGGTTCAAATTGCAGTAGTTCACCGGTTTTGGCACTCTTTTGCCAACATGGGTCATCCAATTTTCCATCGATGTTTGGCGGCGTTTCAATACGGACGGCTTTAATCGTTCGGTGCGTTGGGATTTCGGGAACCTCATCATTTGCGTCTGCAGGCGATACGCTGAGGCTCCGCAGGCAGAGGATGAGGTAGATTGCTAATGTTAGTAAATATGGGCTTACAAGTCGCGCCCTAATTGTTCGCATTGTTTTATGTATTCAGACCTCCTTTTGTTATCAATCTATTTTGCGATTTTAGCAGCGATGCGTTTTTATGTCAAGGTGAAAAAGTGAGCGTTTATTTACACCTGCTTGACTTCCTTCTTTGAACTATGATAAAATACCATATTCAGATTTTTTGTCCCAAAACAATTTTTGGCAATTTTATTTTTCTTGTTTGCTAAATTGGGGGCTTGGTTCATGTTAGAAAAAGAGTTTAGGAATGAAGAACCATCGGGTAAGATTCTTATCTTTGTGGTGCTTATCGTTTCCCTTATAGGTGGGGGACCACTCGCTGTTAAAATCGGTTTGCAAGGCTTCCCGCCGTTGAAGATGGCGCTTCTTCGTTGTATTTTAGGGGTTATTGCTGTTGGTGGCATAGGATTTTACTATGGCATGTCGATGCGGATGCGCTTTGAGGAGTTGCGCCGGTTACTCCTGATTGCCGCACTTTACACATTGCATACGATTACGTTGAACGTCGGCACCCAACTTACCACAGCCTCTCGTTCAACCATCTTTTTTACGCTTTACCCAATTTTTACTGTGATATTCGGACATTTTTGGCTGCCAGACGATCGGCTCTCTGTTAAAAAGATATTAGGAGTTCTCGCCGCTTTCGGTGGTGTTTTTGTAGCACTGGCACCGAATCTATAAGGGACTGGTGCCACAGCATACTTCATTGGCGATTTGATTGTAATACTGGCTGCGTGTTCTTTGGCGCTCCGCATAACGCTAACAAAGGTATTCGTTCAAGAGATTTACCCGCACCGACTCCTCGTCTGGTTGTTAGGTTTAAACATTCCGTGTTTTTGGGTTTTAAGTTACCTATTTGAGCGTGGAAAGCCGATAGAATGGACATTCACAAGCGGGGCAGGCTTGCTTTATCAGGGATGGGTTGTCACGGGTTTCTGCTTTTTGGGGTTGACATCGGTCCTCAGAACATACAGGGCGAGCAAACTGGTCGTCTTTTCATTTTTGATGCCTGTGTCCGGCGTGTTGTTTAGCTACCTGTTTTTAAGCGATGAATTGACCTTGAGTGTGTTGGTAGGGACTGGGTTGGTGGCAGCTGGGATTTATCTTGTAAATATGAGGCGCTAAAGCAGGCGCGCGGGTTTGGCAACAGGTGGAAAGGGGATCTCATATAATGATTCAAAAAGGCATTATTTTTTTCTTAGTTTTCACACGCTTCTGGCACTACGGCGCGCTGGGTGCCTCTTGGGCCGATGAAGTGGTTCCGGGCATGGTGCTGATTCCGGCGGGTGAATTTGAAATGGGACGTGCGGATGGTATTTCTGACGAGAAGCCAGTCCATACTGTCTACGTAGATGCTTTCTACATGGACATACACGAAGTGACGAACGCAGAATATAAGAAGTTTATTGATGCGAATCCACAATGGCAAAAAGATCGCATTGCGCGAAGGCTCCATGATGGGACCTATCTCAGACCTTGGAGTGGAAACGACTATCCGCCCGGCCGAGGCGACTATCCAGTGAATTATGTGAGTTGGTACGCAGCAATGGCTTACGCGAAATGGGCAGGGAAGCGTTTGCCGACAGAGGCGGAGTGGGAAAAGGCGGCACGGGGCGGTTTAGTTGGTAAGGGATATCCGTGGGGAGGATTGAGGCTACAGACGCAAACCATGCCAGATATATCAACGATATTGCCGCCGTTGGGCGGTATGCGCCAAACGGATATGGTCTATACGATATGGCGGGAAATGTCTGGGAGTGGTGCTTGGATGAATATGATTCGGATTTCTATGTAAAATCTCCACGCGCAAACCCGTTTTCAGGTGGGACGCCGACAGATATAATCAATAATTTCCTGAGTGTTGATATTGATACCGATCGCGTGTTTCGGGGTGGGTGCTGGAGTGACAACGGTCTGTTCATTCGCGTGGAAAATCGAGACGCTGGAATCCCGATGTATGCCAGCGTCTTCGGTGGTTTTCGTTGTGTGAAAACTGTTCCGAGTCAGCAGAAACAGTCCGAGTGAAAAGAACTTTCCGACAACTGGCACAAATCTTCTGAAGTGTTGGTGTAAACCGAATGAAATGGATTTGCGTTTCTATAGCCAATTGCGTTATCATATTAAGTGTCAAACGCATCAAATTAATGAAATTAGGTAAAGAGGAGCTACAATTCAGTGGGCTGTTTTATACGCAAAATCTTCATACTACTTTTGTCGACCGCCATTTTTCTGCCAGTCACCGCACTCGCTGGACCTGGACGGACGGGTGCGCAGATCTTGAACCTCGGCGGCGGGGCAAGGGCAAGGGCGCTTGGAGATGCTTTTTCTGCGATGTCTGGTGATGTGACGACATCGCTCTGGAATCCGAGTGGGCTTGCCGATATGCCTGAGAGCAAACTCCGCTCCGGTAAGGAAGCCGGGCAAGCATCTATGTTTTATACCGATTACAGCGCACCTTTCGGAGAGGCAGGCGAAGGACTATACTACACTTTCATCTCTGGTGCGATGCCCCTCGGAGATATTGGAACTGTCGGTGCAACCCTTCAGATGCAAGGGCAAGGGACGATCGCGGTGACAACGGATTCCCCGGATGTGCTGCGTGAGGAGAGTCTCGGTACGAACTTTGCTTTAACATTCTCTTATGCCGATCGGGTTACGGAATCCTTATCGGCAGGTATCAACGGCAAGATGATTCGGATGGTACTTGGCCGCGAAAGCGGAACTTCTTATGCCGTTGATCTCGGTATGCAATACCTCCTTCCTTTCGATCTTATACCGACAACGATAGGGGCGGCAATCCAGAACGTCGGACCGGGTATCTCTTTTATTGACGAGAACCAAGCGGATCCATTACCTCGATTTTTACGGATCGGTACTGCGATGAGTCTCTACCAAGATAGGTATAATCATATTCGCCTTGTCAGTGGTATTACAGCATATATTGATAAGTTGACGGAAGATGAACATGAATTAGCTGTAGACTTGGACCGGCTTAACGCTGAAAGGGAGGAGAAACTCACGCAGGAGCAGTTGCTTTCCGATCGCGGCGTCGGTATCCGGGCATTTGAGTGGCGACATCTGCAAAAAAATCTCGGTCTGGAGTACTGGCTCGGTGGGATTCTCGCATTACGGATCGGTTACAAGTCTGAACCCGGTATTCACTTGCCTGAATGGACAGATTACATTACTGCCGGTATCGGTGCCCAGGTCTATCTATTCAATATCGACTTTACAATCGGGCCGAGTTTTGGTCCAAGCCGGGCGCGACTCTATGAAACCACTGCGATGTTCATCTTTTAGAAGGAAAACAAGGAAAAGTGAAATTTAACACCTACATTTTAATACTCCTGCTGATATGCTGTTCAGGCTCTGGTGTCTGTTTAGCGTCCGAAACTCCGCACGCCCAGTTGTTCACGGCTTTCTATCTGGATTCCGCGCTCGGAACTCGCTCACTCGCCGACCAATCCACTGTTACAATGGAGGCGACACAAGGGCTACAACCGCGGAAGTCTCCGAGCGAAGCGTTCCTCTACTCACTCATCGTTCCCGGTATGGGGCAACTCTATACCGGTGCCAAACGTGGATACGTTTATATGGCTGCGGAGGTGGGACTGCTTACAACCTATTTTGTGCTGCGAAACAGTGCCTCGAACACGCGCGAGGACTACCGCGATCTCGTTAGACAGCATGTAATCTTTGACGGTCCTGGCTCCTTTGAGGATTGGGACCCGATTGAAGATTTTGAGCACGCTACGCAATATGAGAATTGGAACCACGTTTACGATTCAGAGGCGACTCGGAAGCGCACTGGCAAATGGTACTGGGACGATGCGAGATCCTTTAAAGATGAAGTCGATGTAGACATCGAATTTGATTCACCACATCGCTTGGCGGCTTTCGACTTACGGCAGCAAGCGAACGATACCTTTCAACTCGCTCGGACGGTATTAGGCATGGCAATCTTGAACCATGTCGTCAGTGCTGTGGAGGCACGCATTACAACCAAACGTTTCAATACGCGCCTGCAAAACACGCCAATGCAAACAGGGGCGTTTGAAATAGATGTAAAGCCTGACGTGTCAACAGGTACACTTGCGGGGCTGCTGGTCCTGCGAAAAAGATTTTAGAGGGAGCATCTATGTCATTAGAGACACCACAACTTTTAGACGAACTCAATTCAGTTACTGCGATTCCTATTATCCCTTTCAAAGACGACAAAATTGATTATATGGGGCATGCCAAAAATGTTGACTATTTGATGCGCAATAACTATCTCGACCAAGGACGAAAGCGCGTCATCGCTATTGCTGGAACAAGCCTCATCCATCACATTAGTGAAACCGAGCAGCTTCGATTGATCGACAAAACTGGACAGCAAATAGGGGACGACGGTATCCTCATGTCTGGCATTGTCCCAAACCCTATCCGCCAAGCCGGTCAACTCATTGAAGCGCAGAGCGAACTCCAAAGACCTCCGGATGTGTACTTACTCATGCCGCTAACGGGTGTCTCGAACCCAGAAGGGATTTACGAGGCGTACATGAAATTCGGTGAGACGTATGGCACTGCTTGTGGTGCGCGTTTCCTCTATTATTTTCGTCAGAAACGCGATCTGTCCGCCGTTATCCGCCTACTCAACGATTCTCCACATTTCGTCGGGGTGAAGATTGGAACGGGTGAAGAAGATGTGGAACCCCTCGTGAAAGGTGTTGGCGATAGTGGGATTGTGATGTGGGGGATCGGAGACAGATGTACGCGTCCGGCACAGTTGGGAACGAAAGGACATACCTCTGGTATTGCGGTCGCTTTCGCCCGTGCCTCGGATGAGATTAATAATGCCCAACGGCGTGGGGATTATGAAACCTCGGCGGGCGTTGAAGCCGATATCGCACCGCTTGAAGAAATCCGTTTCATGAACGAACGCGTCTACAATTATTCCGCTGTCGTTGAAGCGATGCTCCTCAGCGGTTTTGACGATATTGAAGCGGGAGCCGGTGGTCCGTTTAATCCGCGCGTCCCATCGAAAATTCAGGAACAACTCCACAAAGTGATGCCCCAATTGAAGCCTTATCATTAGGATCGAGGAACATGTCTTTTGATAGTTTAGCCCTCCGACTGGTTGCGCATGAATTTCGCGATGCCCTTGTGGGCGCGACGATTCGCCATATTGAACAGGCGAATGCCGACACCTTTTCATTCAAGGTCGGTCGCGGTCCGCAAACACACTGGCTGACTTTATCAGCGCATTCACTACACGCCCGGGCACATCTCATTGAGAAGCCGCCACCGGGACAGAAACAGTCTTACCTCGCAGATTTCCTCACGACGCATCTCAGGCGCGGCACAATTACGGCGATCGAACAACTCGGTTGGGATCGGATACTTAAAATAACCGTCCAACCTGTCTCCGACGACCCTATCCAACCCTCTCCAAAAGCCCTGATAGCCGAGTTCATGGGCAAATATAGCAACATTATCCTCATTGACACAGCGGATGATCGGATTTTGGAAAGTTTCAAGCGTATTGATGAGACAATGAGTCGGCATCGCGAGATTCTGCCGGGTGAGACTTACACCTTACCGCCGCAACAGGAGAAGGCAGATCCGCTAACGTTAGACGAAACGGCGTTTATCGAACTTGTGGGTGGACGGGAACAGGTGAGTTGGCGGCAGCTTTTTAATAAGATTGACGGTTTCAGTCCAACGCTCGCAAAAGAGGTCGTCGCACGGGCAACAGAGGTGGGACTCTGGGCTGCCTATCAGCAGGTTGTTGCTTATTTCGATTCGGCGCGTGCCGCACCACAACTGTTTATGGATAACGGTGATCCGGTTGCAGCAGCACCGCTGCCGTTGCGTCAATTCCCGCAAGCCGCTTGTGAACCCTTTGACACAATGAGCGAGGCACTCAGTGCTTACTACGGTGCAATTACGCTGAAGGCGCAGACGGATTCAGAACGGCGCGCCCTCACACAGGCGTTGAAGAGGCAAGGGAATCTACTCCAACGAAAGGCAGATGGGCTTTGCAACGACTTAGAACGTGCTGAACAGGCTGACGATTATCGCATTCAAGGTGAATTGCTTCTTGCCAATTTACATACCATCACTCGTGGGCAAGAACAGGTCGAATTGCAAAACTACTACAGTCCTGAACTGGAGATGCTATCAATCCCACTCAACCCCGAACAGACACCTTCCGACAATGCGCAAGCCTATTTTAAGAAATACACGAAAGCGAAACGCGGACGCTCGCGTATCCTACAGTTGATTTCGGACCTGGAAGCGGAACAGGAGACGCTCCGGCTTTATGCTTCCAAATTAGAGACTGCTGACACGTTAGAGGCGTTGCAACGCCTCCGCGCCGAGTTTGTTAAAAACGGCTATATTAAGGCATCCCAGCACGGAAAACAGAAACAGGATGTCGGTGAAGGTCCTTTCCGAAGATATACCTCTACGAATGGGTTTCAGATATACGTCGGTCGGAATAGCCTATCCAACGATCTGCTTTTGCGTCAGATTGCCAAACCGCGGGATATGTGGCTCCATGCCAAACAGATTCACGGGTCGCATGTTATTGTTCGTAACCCGGAGAACCGACAAGATATTCCGATGCCGACGTTATTACAAGCCGCCCAACTCGCCGCTTATTACAGCAAAGCACACCATGCGAGTCATGTCCCTGTTGACTATACGTGGGCGCGGTATGTCGTTAAGCGGAAGGGGAACGTTGCAGGGTATGTGCATTACACGCGTGAGAAGACGTTGTATGTGGAGCCTGCTGTGCCGAAATCGAAAGTGTAAAAGTCTTGATTTAGAATCTACGTCGTCAAAAAGGAGTTAGCATGCTGACTGAAATACAGACTGCTCAGGATATATGGCCGCAACTTGCACCTATTATATTCGTCCCGCGCACAGAAAGCGATTGTCAGCGGCTCTCTGATTTGCGAGACGATTTAATAAGTCTTATTGGTGAAAACGAGAATCATCCTTTGGTTTCATTAAGGGAGATCGTTGAGGCATTGATTGAAAAATATGAGTTAGAACAAGAATCGATGGAACGTGAAACTTGGTATGGTCTCTCTATGCAGACCCTTGCCCGCGCATACGAAGATGACGAACCGGCGTACACAACAGATATGCTAAAATGGGTAAATCCGGATTATGAGGGAAAGTAATATCGTTCTTGTCCCACTGGATGCCTCTGCCCCATCAAAATTTATAGACACCAATCTATAATCCCTGTTATACTATCCCAACAGATTACCATAGGAGGCATCCTTTATGAAGCTGGTTAAATTGTCAATACTGATTGCCCTATTTTGTGCGATTAGTCTTTTTTTCGTAGGAACCGCTGCAGCGTTAGATGAATTCGTGTTTGTTGACTTAGAAGAGAAGTCAAACACATTCCTTGTCGGGCACCAGTGGTGGACCAAGACCCCTGGGGACAGCACGCTCTCTCTGCTGCCTATTGATAAAGTGGGGACCTTTGAGGGACCCGATGGGAAAGTTAAATTCCAGATTATTGACGGGGCAATCGTCGTTTTCGGCACCAATGCAGTACAATGGCCCAAGGAGGTCGAAGGCATTGTTGTTGAAGGTAAAGCGAAATTCATCTACTTCCTTCACGCAACCGGATGGGAACAGAACGGTGTTCCAAGTTACGTATTCGTCATGAACTACCGAGACGGAAAGAAAGAGGAACTTGAGATGATTTCAGGTTTTAACTCCGATGATTGGTGCCACGACGATGCCGCACTTGAAGACAAGAACTCCGTCTGGGGATGGGTCAAGAAGGCAGGCGGTCCTTGTGGACACGCAGGGTTGATTACTACAAAATGGGAGAACCCACGTCCGGATATCTGGATCGATACCATAGATGTCGTTTCTCTGGAATTGGGGTCGGTGCCTGTGATTCCAGCCATTACGTTAGGTGAGGCGACGCTTGACGTCGAACCTGCTGGGAAGTTGTCGATAACTTGGGGCAGTTTAAAAAATTCACGTGGATTTTAATAGGGGTTGGCTATTAGTTGTTAGTTGTTCGTTTATCGTCTGAATCAGGATAGACAACATTTGGGTAAAGTAGGCGAGGTTAGAAGCCTCGCCTATTTTTTCTGTTTTCGGGTAGTGTCCATAAAAAATTGACTTTACACAGCGTGTATGCTATAATTATAGCAGCGATTTTTAAACGCAACACTTTTATATTTAACATTAGAATACTAAAACAGATACAGGAGGAATTCAATGCCAGCAAAACAAATTATCTTCGACGAAGAAGCAAGGGTGGCACTCAAACGTGGGGCGGATACGCTCGCCGATGCCGTGAAGGTCACCCTTGGTCCCCGTGGACGGAATGTCGTAATTCAAAAATCTTTCGGGGCACCGCTGGTAACCTGCGATGGTGTCACCGTCGCAAAAGAAATTGAACTCCCGGACCCGTACGAAAATATGGGTGCCCAACTGCTTGAGTCCATCGCGACGAAAACCAACGATGTCGCTGGCGATGGCACGACGACCGCTACACTGTTGGGACAGGAAATTCTTCATGAAGGTCTCAAGAACGTCACTGCCGGTGCCGACCCGATGCAGCTAAAGATCGGTATAGACAAAGCCGTAACCGCCGCAGTTGATGCGATCACCGCACAGAGCCGTGCGGTTAGCACGCATGCGGAAATTCTACAGGTCGCCTCAATCGCTGCAAACGACCCCGCAAACGATAGCAATATCGGGACCATCGTCGCTGAAGCGATTGAAAAGGTTGGAGAAGACGGAGCAATCACGATTGAGGAAGGGAGAACCTCAGAAACGAGGGTTGATATTGTTGAGGGCATGCAGTTTGATCGCGGTTTCCTATCGCCGAACTTCGTGACGGATCTCCAAGAGCAGGTTGTCGAATTTGAGAACCCGTATATTCTCATCAACACCGAGAAAATTAGTTCGGTTGCAACCCTTGTGCCGATTATGGAAAAGGCGATGCAGCTCGGGAGACCGCTCTTCATTATTGCCGAGGATGTTGAGGGTGAAGCACTCTCTGCCTTGGTCGTCAATAAACTCCGTGGGACGCTTCAGGTTGCCGCAGTGAAAGCACCCGGTTTTGGGGATCGGCGGAAAGAGATGTTAGAAGACATCGCAATCCTCACGGATGGGCAGGTGATCTCAGAAGAGACGGGTATCCGATTAGAGAATATCGTCGTTGGTATGCTCGGCACAGCGCGCCGCGTCGTCGTTGATAAAGATAACACAACGATTGTTGGCGGTAGTGGTGCGAAAGAGGCAGTTGAAGGACGCGTTGCACAGATTCGGACGCAAATAGAGGAGACGACTTCTGAATACGACCGCGAGAAGTTAGAGGAACGGCTCGCTAAACTTGCGGGTGGTGTCGCTGTTGTTAACGTCGGTGCTGCTACGGAAGTCGAGATGAAAGAGAAGAAGGCTCGGTTTGAAGATGCGCTCGCCGCAACGCGCGCCGCTGTTGAGGAAGGCATCGTTCCGGGGGGTGGGACCGCACTCTTACGCGCCTCAGCCTCTCTCAGCCAACTGGAATTGGATGGCGACCAAAATACGGGGCTTGATATTGTTCGGCGCAGTTTACTCTCACCGGTGCGTGCGATCGCAGAGAATGCTGGATTGGAAGGTTCAGTTGTGCTTGCGAAAGTACAGGAGGGTGAAGGCAATTACGGTTTCAACGCAGCGACGGATGAATACGGCGATATGCTCGAAGCAGGGATCGTCGATCCAACAAAAGTTGTCCGTTCAGCACTTCAAAACGCCTCCAGCATTGCTGGCTTGCTCTTAACGACAGAAACACTCGTTACAGAGATTGAGGAACCACCCAGTGCTGCTTCTGCCGCAGCCGATCCGCATGCTGGGCACTTCCATTAGGAGATTTATCGGTAGGTGTGCTGCCCCAGCGCACCTATCCCCTTTGTATGTGATAGCGGGGTTCCATCCCGCTGTCCCAATCACAATCCAAGCAGAACATCACTTTGGGTCCCAGATACTGGATGTTCTCGTTCCCGCATTCTGGACACACCTTTATAGGCTTCTCGATTTCGATCCCCTCTCCTTGAAAGATACTCAGATAGTACACCTTCAATTCGCCGTGGTAACGGTGCCCCATAGGACAGCGTATCGAATGTGAGGCGTCATTTTCAAAGCGTTCAATTGTCTCTCGAAGGAACGTCAAACGATGGTGGCAAATTGGACACGGATTCGGGATTAATTCCTTAAGGATAACCAAATCCGTATTGTTTTGTTCAATAGAGAGCGGCAAGGCGAAGTGATGTGCTACCTGCAAGTGAGATAGCCCCTGTGTGCCGAGTTTTTCCGAAAGTTCCGTGACAATTTGCGAATAACTTCCCGCACTCAGCACGATCTCTGTCGGGACCATTGTTCCACCCTTTAAGCTGGAAAGAAGCCGATAAATGCGTTCTAAAATGGGTGCCATCCGCTATACCTTTCTACGAAAAGGAATTAGACTGTCTTACCTTCGGTTGATTCGGAAGCAAGCCCCTGGCTATTGCTGCGTGCAAGGGCTGATACACTCCGCTGCGAGCGGTAGGCATCTGACGGTTGATTGCGAAGCAGAATTAGGTCGTCTCCGTCTCGCTCAATCACATCGTTTGCCACCAGTGTTGTTTCAATTTTTCGCATACTTGTCATGAAACTGATAGTGACACGGGCTGTCGCTTCTAATTTGATTTGCCAACCCGTCGCTGTTTTCGTCCGCGTAAACCCTTCGTTAATATCAAGCGACTGCATCTGTGCGGCGTTGATGATAACACCACTTTTTGCTTGTATCGAGTCTTGGGTTTCAACCGTGCTATCGTTATTATTTTCCGCTGCCATAGTGTGCTCCATGTCTACAAGGGAATTTGAGTTGAACGTATTTTATCATGCATATTTCGGATTGTCAACATAGTTTTTGGTTGGCTTAGGACTATTCAGTTCCAGTCAGGGGTTTTCAAGTCGTTTGAAGTGGTACCAGAACCCTCTTATCTTAACTAATAACTAACAACTAACAACTAATAACTAACAACCACTTGACATCTGACTTCCAATTAGACTATAATATGTGGAGAAAGGAATTAGAAGAGGTATGCGATTCACCTATTTTTGGCCCGGGTGGGCAATTGCACTCGGCATTGGCATTGCCATCTGCATAACCG
Organism: Candidatus Poribacteria bacterium; assembly: GCA_022827625.1. GTDB lineage: Bacteria > Poribacteria > WGA-4E > WGA-4E > WGA-3G > WGA-3G. Next base: position 71,152 of record JAJEIE010000005.1, read on the forward strand.
TGTTCGTCTACTTCCGGGTAGCACGTCCGATGCGTCCGAGATATAGGGTTTTGCTCGTTGCGCTGCGAATCTTTGCAGCATCAATCTTGCTTGCTTGTCTCTTAGCTCCGGTCGTTATTGAGAAAAAGGATATTACACCACCGACACACCTCTCCATTCTGGTAGATACCTCGCGAAGTATGGAACTCGTGGATGAACCCACTGATGAAATACACGCGTCGAGACTGAGTCAGGTGAATCAACTCTTGTTTAATGTGCCGGGAGGTTTCCTTCAGGCGTTGCAGACTCGATTTGAGGTCCATCTCTACCCTTTCGACACCGGACTCCATCAAAGTGTGCCGCTTGCCCAAAGTCTTGATGCTGAAATGCCTCAGTTTGAACCTGAAGGGGCACTTACTGATATTAGTGGTGCGATACAAGCAGCAGCGGCGACATGGAAAGGGCAGCAGGCTGCGGGTATTGTGCTCATAACGGATGGTGGACACAATTCTGGGCAATTGCCTTTCGCAACTATTGCTGGATTAGAGATGCCAATCTATGCGGTAGGGGTCGGGGCAGTTGAACCCCCAAAGGACGTTCAGATTCAACACGTTGATTATGCACCGATTGCCTACACCGGTCATGAAAGCACTATCCGTGTGAATGTAACGCAAGTCGGCTATACTGGTAAAACAACCCGACTAACGCTGCGTGAAACGAACGGAAATACCCTCGTAGATGCTGAGACGTTGACCTTTGGACCTGACTCGCAGATTTCGGCTAAACCCGTAGTGGAAGCCGTTCGAGCAAGTGCCGCTACACAACAGGTGGTTGAGCTGAAGTTGACACCACAGACCGAAGGCAACTTCCAGTATACCGTCACACTTCCGGCACTGGACGGTGAACTGACAGAGGCGAACAATCAAAAGACGTTTTCGGTGAAGGTGGTGAAGGCGAAACTCAACGTTTTCTATCTCGAAGGGAGACCCCGATGGGATTACACCTTCTTGAAACGGGCGTTGATGCGCGATCCAGATGTCGAAGCGACGTGTGCGATCTTGTCGCGTGGCAGGTCAAGGCGGGTGGCTACTGATGCAGCGATCGAACGTTTAGATGGCTATTATCCGCAATCTACACCGGCATCCGAAGCACCGAGATTTCCTGAGACCTCCGCAGCGCTCTCTAAATACGATGTGCTGATTTTAGGAGATTTAGAGGACGCACATCTTACTGAGGCGCAGCAACTCGCAATCGTTAATTTTGTTGAAGTCCAAGGCAAACCTATTATTTTTCTGCCATCTCGGAATATGCTCGGCGTGAACGGACTGAGAAACACGGCATTAGCGCACTTATTACCGATTGATATCCCGGCAAATGGGTGCCGTGTACACGACGCAGCGTTCACCGTGCAGCCGACGCAATCTGGGCTGTTTCATCCGATGCTCCAAATGGGGGACAGCGGAAACACACTGGGAAATAACGCTACGCTATGGCGAAACGTTCCTGTTTCCTTATCGCGGTTTTTTACTGGATTTCAGCTCAGAGGCGGCGCGACTGTCCTTATGGAGAACGGCGGCGGGACCCCCGTTTTGGTGCTTCAGAGAGCGGGGTTGGGCAAAAGTCTGCTGATCGCGGCGGAAGGACTCTGGAATTGGGATTTCGCTGTTAAGACTTTTAAAGACAATCGCTATCGAACAATCTATCCGCGTTTCTGGGCACAGGTGATCCGATGGATGGCGACGAATACTGAGGACAAGAAACTCTATCTCACTACGGATGCCACAACCTATACGATAGGGGATGTGGTTAAAGTTACGGCGTATCTGTATTCTGAGACCTATCAGCAACAAACAGACGCAACGGTTCAGATTGAGGTGACGCCACCTGAAGGAACGCCGTTCCAACTCCGAATTCGCAGCGCGGCTGGGAACACGGACGGATCGGGATCGCAGCAACGCATAACGTCCGACATCGGGAACCTTTATACTGCCAAATTCGAGCTCCTACAGAAGGGAACTTACCGGATTCGAGCCGTCGGCAGCAGCCGGGACTTAACGCTCGGTGAAGATCAAATTGATATTTATGCCCATCCGCAGCTTGCGGAATTGGAAGCCCCTCAACTCAATGAGGTTTTGCTGAAAGAACTCGCTGAACAGACGGGTGGTGCTTATTTCACAATAGCGGACGCGGCATCGCTTCCGGATAACATTCCGAATGTCCAAAATCCTGTGTTCGTTGATGCTGAACGTGAGCTCTGGGCACATCCGTTAATTCTCCTCGCTGTGGTCGGGTTGTTAGGTGCTGAATGGTTCTTGCGTAAGCGGATTGGATTGGTTTGAGGTGTTCGGGGACGGAAAAGCGGACGTTTTATGATACGATTGATGCACTGGCGACGCTCCTTTTTTGTGGGGTGTTTCCTATTTTACATAACAGTTGGCACGCCAGAAGCCGGTGAGAAGTTCACTATCGCCCAGGTCCACTATGGCGGTGGTGGCGATTGGTATGGAGACGCGACGACAATTAAGAATTGGCTCCATCTCCTTCGCACCCGAACGGATATTGAAACAGCCGAAGAGAGAGTCATTCTCAAGTTGACAGATCACATTCTTTACCAATATCCGATGCTCTACCTTGTAGGACACGGCAATATCCGGCTAACTGGAAGCGAAGTTGAGATTTTGAGGGACTATCTCATGAACGGTGGGTTTCTGTTTGCCAACGATGATTACGGGCTTGACGAAAGTTTCCGCCGTGAAATGCGTCGTGTGTTTCCCAATCAGGAATTACAGCCTATACCGAACACACATCTGATTTACCGATGCTTCTATGAACTGGAAGGATTGCCCAAGATTCATGAGCACGACGGCGAACCCGCACAAGGATTTGGACTCTTTCACGATGGAAGAATGGTCGTTTACTACGTTTATAGTGCTGACATCGGTGATGGGCTTGAGGATGCCGATGTACATCCAGAGGATACACCGCAGGTTCGCGAACTCGCAGCGAAAATGGCGGTGAATATTGCTGTTTATGCCTTAACGCACTAACTATATACTATGAATACACAAAATGTAAATCGGGCTTATGAAAACCTGATTATCCAGCTGCGTGCGATTCGGCGGCAGTGGCGATGGCTCATTTTCTCAGAAGGCTTGCTGAAGTGTATCGGCATTCTGGCACTTGTCGGGACGGGTGTCCTCATCGTTTTTGCGTTGAGTTTACGAATGTGGCAACTCCCATTCTCGCACTGGATGCGTATGGGTCTGCTGTTACTGTCAATAGGCGTTGCTGTCTATGCGGTTGTCCGCGCACTTGTTCTGCCGCTCCGTCGGAGATTGACGGATGCAGCGGTCGCAGCGCGCCTTGAATCGACGCAAGCAGAAAGCGAGTTTGCATCCGAAAATCGGATTTTGAGTGCCGTCCAACTCTGGAGTGCGTTAGCAGATAACCGACTCGGATATGCCCCGGAATTCATTGAGCACCTGATTCTTCAAACCAGCAGAGATATGGAACAAGTACAGTCCAAACAGGTGTTTCAGTCTGAGTTTCGGAAAATCAGGCGGAATGCGGGTGTCGCTGTTGGAGGTATAGGACTTCTTCTGATTACATCTTTTTTCTTGCCTACTGCTTTCGTGGACTTCGCACACTCGTTTCGAGCATTACCCACAACACTCCAGGCGGACACTGAAGGTCTAAAGAATCTCATTCAGATTACAGAAATTCAGCCGGGTAACGCACAAGTCGAACGAGGCAGCGACGTTCACATCACTGCCCAAGTAAACGGACACTTCGGGGCACCTGTTGAGCTCTATTACCGCGTCGGAGAAGCCGATGCAGCCGCGTCAACGACAAAATGGGAATCTGTGCTGATGCAGAGAACCACCGACCCTATAGATCGTAACGAGCAGGTTTCTGCCCTTTCCTTGTCATACCGTGTGACGCTTGAGAAGGTGAGTCGTCCGCTCCAGTACTACATTTCTGTCGAAGCGGCAGTGTCGGAGCAATATCAACTGACAATCAGCGATGAACCGGTTGTCACACAATTTCAGTATCGACTCAACTATCCACCTTATACGCAGCTCCAACCGCAGACGCTACCGACAAACACGGGTGATATTCAGGTGCTTTTCGGCACAGAGGTCGTCTTCACAGGGGAGAGCAACAAACCGCTTGAGAATGCGTCCCTTGTGTTTGAGGTATCTGACGATGCGCCGTTAGCGGTTAAAGCGGCAGCTACGGGTCAGTCCAGCGGGGAATCGGTGGAAGAAGAGCAGGTCCCAGAAACGACGCAAATGTCTCGTGGCATCCAAGGTGCTTTTATCGCGCAACAGAGCCAGAGATACCAGATCCGTATCACTGACGTTGAAGGTTTCATGAATCGGGACCCAATTAACTATACACTCACCGTTTTTGAAGATGCCGTCCCCGATGTCGCTATCGTCGCCCCGGCGCGGGATACTGTCTTAGATAATAGCATGTTGGTGGAACTGAAAGTGGAAGCAACAGATGACTACGGGATACAGGAGCTCCAACTCGTCTATCGTGTTGAGGTTGAGGGTGCTGAAGCAGTGAATGTCCCATTAAAACGTTGGGGGGTTGAGGGGGCAGATGTCCGCAGAGCCGTCTTTCTGAGTTATACTTGGGATGTGGATCGGATTGGTATCTTTCCGGGTGAAGTGCTCGCCTATTACGTTCAAGCCTTGGACAACGATGCTGTCTCTGGACCCAATATTGGTAAGTCGCCTACCTACACGCTTCGTTTCCCATCGCTCTCAGAAATGTACGATTCGGTTGCTGCCGAACAGGAAGCCGAACAGCGTGGACTCGATGAACTCTTCGACGAACAGGCAGATGCTACAGGGTTGGTCGATAGCCTCCTTGATACGATGAAACGGATGGGCAGGAGCAATCAAGAACTTACGCGCAACGATGAAAATCTCATGCAGCAGGTGCTTGAAAACCAGAAACAGATTGAGGAGACAGCGCAGCAATTAATCGAAGATATGAAGCAGACGGCGGAGGAGATGGAGCAGAATCAACTCTTTGACACTGAGACGATCCAGAAATATCAGGAACTCCAAGACCTGATGGAGAAAGCCCTCTCTGAAGAGCATAAAGAGATTTTGCAGAAATTATCTGAGGCATTGGCAAACCCGCAGCTGACTGAACGACAAGGGGCAATGCGGGAAGCGAATCTCAGTCAGGAACAGTTTTTACAGCAATTGGAACGCGCGAAATCGCTTTATGAACAGATCCTGCTTGAGCAGGAATTAGAAGCCGCTGCGAAACAGGCAGCTGCACTCGCTGAACAACAGAAAGCATTGATGGATACACTGGCGGCGACGGCTGAATCCGCACCGTTGAATGATCTCGCGCAAAAAGAGGATCGCGTGGGTGAGGAGTTCGGACGGCTCAGTGAGAAATTAGAGAAACTCGGCACCGATATGAAGGCACTCGCGGAAGACAACGAAAACGCGCCTCCGCAGATAGAACGGCTCGGAGATGAAATCCTCCGTCTCAATCGGTTTGCGCATGAATATCAGCTCCCCGAAATGCTCGATGCTACCAGTGCCAACCTCCGCAGTGGACAGAACAGCGAGGCACTCGAATCGGGACGTGGCGCACAACAGACCTTGACGGAGCTCGCACAAGGCTTGGATAACGCTTTGGCGTTTATGGAAGGTGCGAACGCAAACGAGTCTCTAACTGTGATGCGTGAAGCCGTTGAAAGCGGGCTTCACCTCTCGCATCTCCATGAAAAGGTTATTAACCAGACAAACGACATTCTCGTTGCTGCGCAATCAAATGCCTATATCCAAAGTGAAATCTTGAAATTGCAAGAACTCGCAGCGGATGAAATTACCACGGCGGAAGGGATTACACAACTTTCAAGTAAACTCTGGGAGTTAGGGGGACGACAGATACAGGTGCCGCCTGAAGTCGTCTTACATCTCAACGCTTCAAATGATGCGCTCTCTCGTGCTGCACGCGCTTTAGAGGATAGGCAACCGAGCCTCGCGCTCCCGATTCAGAAAGCCGCACTTGCCGATCTCAATCAAGCAATCTTTGAGCTCCTTGAGGCGATGGCACAGATGAACCAGCAGATGGGTGCTGGTGGATTTGAGGATATGATGCAGCAGCTCGAACAACTCGCCGAGGGGCAGGAGCAGTTAAACCAGATGGCTGAGCGTCTCAGTCAACAGATGCGTGAGCAGGGGCAAACCCCTGGGCTACAACAGATGATGCAACAACTCGCTGCCCAACAGCAGCTGATCCGAGAGGCAACACAACGTCTCGCCGAGCGTGCTGAACAAATGGCGCAAATGCTTGGCAGCCTTGAAGAGGTGGCTCAGGAGATGAATGCGGTTGAGAAATCGCTCCAGCAAGGGAGCCTTGATGATGAAGTGCTTGATAGACAAGCGCGGATTTTGACGCGGATGCTTGATAGTTTAAAATCGCTCCAGAAACGGGATGTCGGCAAGCAGCGGAAGGCGGAAGTCGCAAGAACTGCTGCTACCCCTGCACAGGAAGTTCCGCCTTTGCATCCCGAATTACTCGAAATCGTTCGGAAGTTAGAAGCTGTGCCGAATGCCAAGGAATTTGAGGATATTCCGTTTCAGTATCGTGAACAATTGAGACAATACTTTAAGGCACTCTCACAGAAAACGCAGTAATTGCCTTTATCGAAAATAGGGCTTACGCACAGAGGCGATGAATCGCCGCACTACCAGCTACCTTATTTTGAAAAGCCGTTCTTCTGTTAGAAGAGGTATGGTTCGTAGTAGCGCAATTCATTGCGCGTTACGTCCATTTCCTGCAAGATTAGGTTCTACTAAAAAGGGAAATTCATGAACCGTAGAAATTTTTTAATTAAAGGGAGTCGCGTATTGACAGGACTGTTTCTCGCTAACGAATCCGCGCGACTGAATGCGGACCACCATGAAACCCGTATGGACATTGAAAAAAAAGAAAGGAAAAGAGAAATGAAAACAGCTGTTAGCATCGTTGAAGATGCGTTCTACATTAATGGTGAAATTACCTATCCGGGACGTTTCTACCAAGATAATAAAATCGAAGGATTGCTTATCAACACCCGCATGGTGCAAGGCATCTTTGATGATAGGAACCCGGAAACCGTTCATCTGTGGGAATATCCAGATACAGGCGAATGGGACGCTGAGCGCAATACGCGCGAATTCTTAGCGGCGATGCCGAGATGGCGCGCTCACGGGGTACTGGCGTTCACTATCAATCTCCAAGGGGGGAGTCCTGAAGGTTATTCTAAAGCACAACCGTGGCACAACTCCGGCATAGAAGCCGATGGGAGTCTTAGGGATGATTATCTCTCGCGGCTTGAACGCATTATCGACTTTGCTGATGACCTCGGTATGGTTGTCATTCTCGGTTATTTCTATTTTGGTCAGGACCACCGACTCACTGACGAAAACGCCGTCATACGGGCTGTAGATAATGCAACGGGATGGCTCTTTGACAAGGGATATACCAATGTGATCATTGAGGTTAACAACGAATGTAACGTCAGATATTCACACGAAATTTTACAGCCGCATCGTGTGCATGAATTGATTGAACGGGTGAAAGCAACGACACGCAATGGCAATAGATTCCTCACGGGGACGAGCTATGGCGGTGGTCGAGTGCCACTTGAGAATGTTGTCCGTTCTTCCGATTTCTTGCTTGTTCATGGGAACGGTGTGAAAGATCCAAACCGTATTATCTCTATGGTTCAGGAAACGCGCCAGGTGCCGGGTTACCGTCCAATGCCGATTTTGTTTAATGAAGACGACCATTTTGATTTCGATAAACCGCTGAATAATTTTGTCGCTGCTGTGAGTCAATACGCTTCATGGGGCTACTTCGATCCGGGTGAAAACAACTATCATGACGGTTACCAATCCGTGCCGGTGCAATGGCAGCTCAACACGCCGCGGAAACGTGCCTTTTTTCAGAAGGCTCGCGATATTACTGGCGGCTCTTCTGGATAACATCAGAAGCCGAATTTAAACCTACCTAAACGAACCGCAAGGAAAATTAAAAATATGCCACAAATTGATCCAACCTATTTTGCTATTGTCGTTGCTGTCGTCATTATGCTTGGGACGAGCATCCGGATTCTCAAAGAATACGAACGCGCTGTCATCTTCCGCCTCGGACGCTTAACTGGGACCCGTGGTCCTGGACTCGTGCTTATGATACCGTTCTGGATTGAGCGGATGCAAAAGATTAGTCTGCGGGTTATCGTCAACGATGTTACCCCACAAGATGTGATTACGAAAGATAACGTCTCTGTGAGTGTCAATGCCGTGCTGACTTTCAGGGTGACGGAACCCGATAGAGCGGTGATTGAAGTAGAAGATTTCGGTTTCGCCATCGGTCAAACGGCACAGACGACGCTGCGGAGCGTGCTTGGACGTGCGGAGCTCGATGATCTCCTCTCGGAACGTGAAAAGTTAAATCAGGATTTGGAGGATATTATCAAAAAGCATTGTGAACCGTGGGGCGTTGAGGTGCTGGCAATGGAAATCAAACACGTCGACCTCCCCGTTGAGATGCAGCGTGCGATGGCGAAACAGGCGGAAGCCGAGCGGGAACGGCGTGCGAAAGTCACACACGCCACCGGTGAATTTGAGTCTGCAGAGGTCCTCACCAACGCTGCAGAAATCCTCAGTAAGACCCCGACAGCCGTGCAACTCCGATTCCTTCAAGCGCTGGTAGAGGTCAGCGCGGAGAAGAATTCAACCGTTGTCTTCCCGATCCCGATAGACCTACTCAGTCCGTTTCTTGAGAAGCTGAAGCCGGAGGAGAAGTGAGGGAGCGTCCTTGGGTTGTCTTAAAAGGAAACTCGCACGAGGCGTGACCTTACAGTGAATCTGTATTTCATTTTTTTTCTACGACTGCGTTAATTTGCGCTTCAATCTTTCGGGCAGCGTCTTGGGCGAACTGTAGTCGATTTGAGGGGTGCCCGTTTGCCCTGACGCTGACAAGTAAGTTGTATTTCACGAACCAGATGTCAGTCGGACCTTTTTCCCATTTCTTTCGACTCGTGTGAATACGGTGCCATGTCGCATCCCCAATGACATCTTCGGGATTGAGCTGAGGGTGAAAGTTCGCCGGGGCGGCAAAGAACCATATTGCCTGACCCCCCGCCGCTTTTTTTGCAGCGGACGAGGAGGTAAATAACCAATATTGAACAGTCAGTTGAATGCCACGCTGCTCGTAGGCACCGATAACATGTGATTCCTTTAAGTACTCTATAGGTACACCGATGCGTTTATCCGTTTGTACTCCCATCGTGCGGAGATCATCCAGTGTGAGGAGAACGGGATCGATGTCAAGGGCGCGATTGATAATATTACACCCAAGGAGAGTTGTCATCAGGAGCAGAAGAAGACCAATGACGCTTACCGGGACATGTTTTCTTGAAAGAATCTGTGTTTTCATTTTTTCTCCAATACTGCCTCAATTTTGGCTGCAATGTTGCAGGCGACGGTTCTTGTCAATGGCAGGTGATTGACCAAAAGTCGGTGTGAGGTGCTATCATTTAAACGAGTCCGTGTTCCATAGGAGAATTGTTCCGTCCAGACCGCCACTGACCAGCACCTTGCCGTCAGGTGAGAAACTCACATACAGAACCTCCCCCGTATGCCCCGTGAGGGGTTTCAAGCGGTTGCTTGTCTCGGCATCCCATAATCGCATCAAACCGTCCGTCCCTCCGCTGGCGAGTATCTTGCCATCCGGCGAAAAACTGACGCTCTTCACCTCACCCGTGTGCTCTATGATAGATTTCAGGAACTTGCCTGTCTCGGCATCCCATAACCGAACCGAGCCAGCCACACTGCCACTGGCGATGGTCTTGCCATCCGGGGAAAGACTCACACTCTCAACAGTACTTATATGTCCTGTGAAGGATTTCAAGCGGTTGCCTGTTTCGGTATCCCATAGCCGAACCGAACCGTCATTACTCGCACTGGCGAGTATCTTGCTGTCAGCGGAGAGACTTACACTCGTAACGTCACCCGTATGTCCCTCGAAGATTTTTAGGTCCTTGCCTGTCTCGGTATCCCATAACCAAACCTCGTAGCCTCCACTACTGACAAGCGTCTTGCCATCGGTTAAAAAATTCAGATTCGTAATCCCGCTCCTATACTTCTTGAGGGTTCTCAGGCGGTTTCCTGTTTCGGTATCCCATAACCAAATCGAACCGTCATTACTCGCACTGACGAGCGTCTTGCCGTCAGAGGAGAAACTTACATTTTCAACATTATCTTTATGCCCTTTGAGGGATTTCAAAAGGGTACCTGTCTCGGTATCCCATAACCGAACCGTAGGGTCATCGTTCGTACTGACAAGCGTTTTGTTATCGGGTGAAAAACTCGCCTGCAGAACCCGCCCTGTATGTCCTTTGAGGAATTTCAAGAGGGTGCCCGTCTCAGTCTCCCATAACCGAACCGAACCGTCCATACTCCCACTGGCGAGTATCTTGCCATCAGGGGAGAAACTCGCACACAAAACCCATCTCGTATGTCCTTTGAAGGATTTCAAGCGGCTGCCTGTCTCAACATTCCAAAGTTGAACCCTATGGTCGGGACTCGCACTGACGAGGGTCTTGCCGTCAGGTGAAAAATCCGCAGCCGTCTTCATGAGTCGGTCGCCGTATCCAGGATGAAAATTGACACCCAAAATATCACGGCTCTTCACCGTAACGGACTTCAATAGGGTGCCAGTGCTGACATCCCAGTGCCGAATGGTATTGTCCCTATCTACACTAATGAGCGTCTTGCCATCGGGTGAAAAACTTGCGCGCAAAACCCATCCCGTATGCCCTTTGAGGGATTTCAAGAGGGTGCCGGTGTTGATATCCCAGAGCCGAATCGTCTTATCCGAAGCCACACCGACGATCAGTTTGCCATCAGGAGAAAAGCGGGTATGCATAAGATCGTAAGGCCAAGCGCCCATATGATCATACCTATGCCCTTCGAGGGTTTTCAAGTGCCGTCCCGTCTCAACATCCCATAACCAAACCGAACCGCCCCAATTCGCACTGCCACTGACAAGCAGCTTGCCATCGGGTGAAAAACTCGCACTCAAAACCTCATCCGTATGCCCTTTGAGGGATTTCAAGAGGGTGCCCGTTTCAATATCCCATAACCGAACCGTATGGTCATCACTCGTACTGACGAGCATCTTGCCGTCAGGTGAAAAACTGACATTTTCAATGCTACCTGTATGTGCTGCGAGGACAGCAATTTCTTTGCCTGTCTGGACATCATAGAGCCAAATGCCCATAGATGTTGTTACAGCAAGCCGATTGCCATCTGGTGAAAATTGGAGTTCCTTTATACTGCCCTTTCCGAGACGCATTATAGCACCTTCAGGTAACCCCCATTGGGTGTAGTTTTGAGCGAATGCACTTGGGATAGCGATTATTAAAACCAGAATCAGCGTCGAAAAAATCAGAAATCGTCTCATAGACATCTGTAACTCCTTTTAACATGAGGGTTCAACTCGTTTGAAATAACGGTCTTATTTCACATCGTTATCCCAATCTATAAGGTGGAAGGGAATGCCTTCTGCTTTCGCTTTTCGGACTTTTTCAAGTTCGCGGCGAACGGTTTCATTCGGCCAAAGATCATATTTTGCTTCATAAAACCTGAGGAACCAATCTTCATCACCCGGAAATTTAAAACTACCGGACATCAATTGTTTCTTTCCGGCGATGAAGGTCCGAACTTCAGGAAAATCGCCGTAATGTCTGATAAGGTGTCTTCTGTATGCCGTCTCAAAGGTTTCGCGGTCATCTGTCTTATTCCAGATTTCCGTCAATATAGCGTCTGCGTCTTTACGATAATCTGGATTCTTGGCTTCTGTCGCGATATACTGTAGAGGCACTTGTGCCCGCAGCAACTCGCCGCGATGGTAGTGTTCTAACCCTAATTGCAACAAAATATCTTCAGCAGCTTGAATGTAATTTTCGTTCTCCGCGTATTTGATAATCCACTCTAAATCCGAGGCTGGCCTCGACCTACCGCGCCAATAGTGGGATACCAACCCTAAGTAGAAACGGTATGTCTCACACTGCTGGATAACGCTCCCGTGTCGAAGCACCTGATAATTATATGCCCCCAATAACTGGATGAGGGGCTCGTTATTCTTGGCATAGAACCTTTCGTTATTCAAGGTGTAAGCCTTTCCATCCCACTCGTAGAAACTCATCCATTCCAGATGTGGTGCGCCGGGGACCGCCTCGATGTATATGCTGTAGGGGATCTTGATTTCATAGATGTCATCATTATCCAGGTCAACGTACGCCGCCTCGGACAGAAATCCGGGAACCGTGTAGCTGCTAAAGATTTCCTTAAATTCACCGTTCTGAAAGGAGATGACAGCAACAGCATAACCAAATTCAACCCATAGGTCTAAAATACCGTCCCCGGTCAAATCAACGAGTGTAACGGAGGCATGGTGAGACTTAAGCGCATCTTTGGACGGTTCGGTGAAGACGTAAGGTGGGCTTTGAAGTTCAATGGCTGTCGCTGCTGGTACCTTCAACGTATGCGTCCCCGTATCATACAGTTTGAAAATTTTCTTTTCTTGGAGTGCCCCTGACTGGGTATTCGCAATGAGAAGAAACGCTTGGACCCAGTTACCGGCGTATACGTGCTTTTCTATATTAACATCAACAAGGACTAAAGCAGCGGTCTCTTTTTCGGATGTGTCATCAATATTTGCGGTGGCTGACATCCGCGTATAGTAATAGAGTTCCTTCGGAGGCGATGCCGGCAAAAAACGGTGATATATTCGTCCCTCACGGGCATAGTACCATCGTTTATATTTCACCTCAGGCGTGGTCGTTTTAGAGGTATCTGCATTCGCTGAAAAAGAAGTAAATATCAGTGAGATAGCAAGCCCAAGAAGGATGCTCTGGATGTGTTTTGCCACGATTTTTGTTTTTTTCGACATTGGTAACTCCTCTGTTTATTTTTTCCGTAAGACTGCTTCTATTTTAGTTTCAATCTTTCGGGCAACGGTACGCGTCAAGGGTAGTTGATTCACCGAGCAACTTCCTTTCCCTTCTCTTCTTGAACCAAGGGTGTATGCCATACGAGAATTGTGCCGTCCAGACTGCCGCTAACGAGGGTCTTGCCGTCAGGTGAGAAACTCACACGCATAACCTCACCTGTATGCCCGATGAGGATTTTCAAGAGGCTGCCTGTCTCAACATCCCATAACCGAATCGAACCGATCACACTGCCACTGGCAAGCACTTTGCCATCGGGTGAAAAACTCACACTCGCAACACTTCCTGTATGCCCGATGAGGGTTTTCAAGAGGCTGCCGGTATCGGGACCCCAGAGCCGAACCGTCGCGTCTGTCCCCCCACTGGCAAGCATCCTACCATCCGGAGAGAAACTGACGCTCATAACCCACCCTGTATGCCCCGTGAGGGTTCTCAACTGGTTGCTCTTAATGGCATCCCATAAGCGATGCCTTCCGGCAGTCGCATCCCATAATCGTATGGTGTTGTCCCAATCCCCACTACTGACGAGCGTCTCGCCATCCGGTGAAAGACTCAGACTATCCACCTGCACCTTATGTCCTGTGAGCGTTTTCAGGAGACTGCCCGTCTCGGCATCCCATAAGCGTATGGTCTTGTCCCAACTCCCGCTGACAAGCACCTTACCGTCGGGCGAAAAACTCACACGCACAATCCGATCCGTATGCCTTGTAAGGGTTTTCAAGAGACTGCCTGTCTCAACATCCCATAAGCGTATAGTCTTGTCCCAACTCCCACTGACAAGCACCTTACCGTCGGGCGAAAAACTCACACTCGCAACCCGATTCGTATGCCCTGTGAGGGTTTTCAAGAGACTGCCTGTCTCAACATCCCATAAACCAACCCTCTTGTAACCCCCACTGGCGAGCAGCTTGCCGTCAGGTGAAAAACTTACACTCATAACCTCACGCGTATGCCCTGTAAGGGTTTTCAAGAGGCTGTCCGTCTTAACATCCCGTAAACTGACTGTCGTGCCATCACTCCCACTGGCGAGCAGCTTGCCGTCGGGCGAAAAACCGACATGCCTAACTCCATCCGCAGTATTGAAGGTCTCTAAGCGGGTGCCCGTCTTGACATCCGGGAACAGAACTCTCTTGTCTACACTGTGACTGACGATCAGTTTGCCATCTGGACTGCCAATGACGATCGCTTTGCCATCCGGGGAAAAGCTCCCACTCTCAATACTACCGCTACGTCCTGTGGGGGTTTTCAAGAGGGTGCCCGTCTCGACATCCCATAACCACACCGAACTGCTCATACTCGCACGGCTTACAGTTTTACTGACGATCAGCTTACCATCGGGTGAGAAACTCACACGCACAACCTCATTTGTATGTCCTTTGAGGGTTTTCAAGAGATTCCCCGTCTTAACATCCCATAGCCGAACCGAATCGTCCGTACCCCCGCTGACGATCAGTTTGCCATCGGGTGAGAAACTTACACTCGCAATACGACCCGTATGTCCTTTGAGGGTTTTCAAGCGGCTGCCCGTCTCAACATTCCATAAACCAATCGTTGCGTCATCACTCACACTCGCGAGCGTCTTGCCGTTGAGCGAAAAATTTACATTCGTAATATGACCTGTATGCCCCACAAATAAGTCAATTTCTTTGCCCGTCTGGGCATCATAGAACCAAATACCGATAGAAGTTATTACGAGAAGCCGGGTGCTATCTGGTGAAAACTGAAGTTTCTTTATAGCACCTTTTCCGAGACGCAGTTTCGCACCGGCGGGTAAACCCCATTTGGTGTAATCTCGTGTAGATGCGTTTGAGATAGCACACATTAGAACCAGAATTAACGTCAAAAATGTCGGAAAGCGTCTCACAGACATGTGCGGCTCCTTTTCACCTGTGCTTTCATTTCTTTTCCAATACTGCCTCAATTTTGGCTGCAATCTTTCGGGCAGCGTCCCGGGCGCGCTCCAGTCGCTCTGGCGGGTGCCCATTTGTCCTGACGCTGACGAGGAGATTGTTTTTCACAAAATAGATGTCAGTCGGACCCTTTTTCCAGTCCTTCCAACTCTTGGGGATGCGGCGCCATGTGGCATCCCCGATGACATCTTCGGGATTGAGCTCGGGGTGAAAGTTCGGCACGGCGGCAAAGAACCATATCCACGCCCCTGCCGCCGCTTTTTTGGCAGTAGACGAGGAGTCAAATAACCAATATTGAACATCTCGTTGATAGCCACGCTGCTCGAATGCTACGATAAAGGATGATTCCTTTATGAGTCCATCGATGCTGGCCCCTTGTGTGAGTCCCATACCGATGCGGTCCCTCTCCATGAGTCCCATCCTGTGAAGATCATCCCGTGTGAGGTGGACGGGATCGGGTTCTATAACGCGATTGACATTAGAGAAAATCGCGCACCCGATTGATGTTGTTGTCGCGATCAGGAGAAGTCCGATGATGCTTATCGACGTATGGTGCCTTGCGAGAATCCGGGTTTTCATTCCTGAGGTAATGCCTCCTTGATTTTGGATGCAACCTTATTGATAACAGCATCTTTTCACTCGGATGGTAATTTTTTCAAAATAGATTCAGCGGCTTGCCTGTAATCTTGTTTTTTGGCATGTTTGACGACCCATTGTAGATACCCGCGCGCCATTACTGCGTTGCCCCGATAGTAGTATACCAACCCTGTGTAGAAATGGTATTCCTCGTTTCTGGTAAAACGCGGCCAAGAATTATACTGCTCCAATAAGTAAATGAGGAACTTATCGTTCTCGGCATAGAACGCTTCGTTATTCAGGACATAAGTGGTGCCATCCCACTTGTAGAGGCTCATCCATTCAGGACGTGCCGCTGTAGGGATACCGTCGATAGATATGAGATCGGGAATCTTTATTTCGTAGATGCCATCATTATCCAGGTCAACGTATTCCATCGGGTCCTCCCTTCTGATAGAAGAAAAGCAGCTGAGGACTTCCTTGAACTCTCCGTTCTGAAACGAAATCACAGCAGCACCGTGGTGAGATTCCATCCATACGTCTAAAATGCCGTCTCCTGTCAAATCTACGAGTTTAAAGGAGACAGTGCGAGTCCCCCAAGACGAATAACTGTTCCTTTCCCGAAAGACGAAGGGCGGGTTCTGAACTTCAAGGTCAAATAAGTCTTTCTTCCTCGGAATCCCGTCTGCCCCGGTCGTCGTAATCAAGAGATGCGCTTGGGACCACTCTTCATACATGCCGATCCCCATTCTATAAGTCGCTATTAGAACAATCGTTTCTTTTTCGGGGGTATCATCAACATTTGCGATGGCTCGCCTTAGAGTCTCGTAACGATATCTTTTCGGTAGGGGGGACGGCAGAAACCGGTGATACATTCGTCCGTGAAACTCAAGCGAGAACTCAGACGAATGATACTCGACATCCGGCGTTTCTGCAAGTTTTTCTCTGGACACGGTGTAGCGGCTGTAAACTTCCTTGAATTCACCGTTCTGAAAAGAAATCAAGGCAACACCGTAGGTAGATTCCACCCACACATCTAAAATGCCATCGCCCGTCACATCGGCGAGTTTAAAAGCGACATCGGTCGGTTGGCGGAAGGCGAAAGGGGAGTTATGAAGTTCAATTGTTTTCGCTGCGGGGACATTCAACGGATGCACCCCCGTATCATAAAGTTTGAATAACTCTTTTTTCTTGGTGTGAGTAATGAGGAGAAACGCTTGGTGCCATTTGCCGAAGTTTACGCGACTGCTGGTGAATGTAAGAGGTTTTGTATCCACAACGATTAGAACAACGTCCTCTTTTTCGGGTGTGTCATCAACATTTGCGTAGGCTGTCATCCATGTGTGGTAGTAGCGTTCTTCGGGAGCGGGGTCAGGCAAAAAACCTTGAAACTTTTTAAGGTAATCGGAACTATCTCGGTGATAGTAATAGCTATAGTGGGCCTTAGATGTGGTAGTTTTGGCGGTATCCGCATTCACTGCAAAAGCAGTGGGTATCAGCAAAATAGAAAGGCTCAAAAAGACGATCTGGGCGTGTTTTTTCATGGCGGTTGTCTCCTATAATTCTCTTTTCATCTTCATTGGAGTGGCAACTTTTTCAAGAGGTCTTCCGCGGTTTGAATGTAATCTTTTGTTTCTCCTTCCGAAACAATCGACTGTAGGTGCTTTCGCGCCAGCGGGACGTTGTCCCGGTAATAGTATATCAACCCTATATAGAAACTGCTCGGCTCGACAGCGTCTCCGAATCTGTTGGTTCGCAGCCACTCACGGAGAAGGTTGTCATTCTCAGCATAAAATTTTCGGTTATTTAAGACGTAGGTGTTTCCGTTCCACTCATAGAGGCTCATCCAGCCCAGCGCCCTGGCAGCAATTCTGCTGGGAATTTTGAGTTCGTAGCTGCCATCGTTATCCATGTCAACATACTCGGGTTTCATAAATGTCTCAACCATTGTACTGCTGCGCGCTTCATGCGTGTAGCGGCTGAAGATGTCCTTGAACTCACCGTTCTGAAACGAAATCACAGCAACAGCGTGGCTCAGTTCCACCCAGATATCTAAAGTGCCATCCCCTGTCAAATCCACGAGTCTAAAGGAGAGGTGGTGAAACTGATAACCTTTCGGCTGTTCAGTGAAGACAAATGGAGCGTTATGAAATTCAATGGATTTCGATGGGACCTCCAACGGATGTGTTCCTGTATCATAGAGTTTGAATAAGTCTTTTTTCTCTGGCTTCCCTGTCTTGGTGTTAGCAATAAGGAGATACGCTTGGACCCAGTTACCGGTGAAAATGTGCTTTCTTGTATCCACCACCATTAGCACAACCGTCTCTTTTTCAGGGGTATCATCAATATTTGCAGTGGCTTTCATTCGGGTATCGTAGAAGAGTTCTTCGGGTTCGGGGACAGGTAGAAACCGGTGATATATTTGACCGTCGGGATCATGTGGATCGGCGTAATAATGATGTTTAACATCAGAGACTTCGGGGGTTAGCGGGGCAGCGTTCACCGCCGGACCACTCAGTATAAGCCAGATGGAAAGGCTCAAAAGAGTCAGCTGGGTACATTTTTCCATGAGAGTCGTCTCCTATTTTTTTATTGTCAAGTATACCAGACTAAGGGTGTCGGCGTATCCTGCGTCACGGTGGCAAACCCAATAAGGGTTGCTGGAGAATCATTCCTTGAGAGGATCCACGTTTTTATTTTTCTCCAAGACTGCATCAATTTTGGCTTCAATCTTCCGGAGAGTGAACAAAGTGCTTGTAATACAGCCACTGATTTCCATCTGTCCATTTGACCCAAAAGCTCGTCCCGCCAAACCTTCTGTACTTGCTGACAGTTTTAGGAGTCTGGAAGATTTCAACAGTATTGTCTTTAAGGATAGCCTTGCTTATATAGTAGGGAGCATTCACGACTTTAAAATGCTTGGGTCGGTTATCAAAATAAAGCGTGATGGTGTCAGTATCCGTAATCAGGCTATCCCGTGGTGGATCTACCCGAATTAACTTCGCTGGCATATTTTTTTTGGGCGCAACCGCGTCAGTTTCGATCGCATCCAGCCACAGTGTACTCTTTGAGGGTAGCCGTTTTGAAGTCCACGTCAGGGTCTGCAGATCGTCTTCAAGTGCGAGGCGATGCCAACGTAGCGGCAGCCCTTTCACTTTCCATCCGACTCTCAGGACAGGCTTCCCGCCGATGAAATCTCCTTTTCTGACGGTAAACGCAACGCTGTTGCCTTTAACAATTGCATCGCCTGTACTGGATTTAAAATCAATTGGCACACCCTGAAAATAGAGCGTGATGGTAGTATCTGGCTTAATTTGCGAAAGACGTTCTGGCTCTGTCCGTAGCAGTTTTACGGGTATATCCGCGTTAGCTGAATTAGCATTCGCAATGCCGATGCAACTAAAGAACACTAT
Organism: Candidatus Poribacteria bacterium; assembly: GCA_022827625.1. Taxonomy (GTDB): domain Bacteria; phylum Poribacteria; class WGA-4E; order WGA-4E; family WGA-3G; genus WGA-3G. Next base: position 90,069 of record JAJEIE010000005.1, read on the forward strand.
GGTCAGAGAAACTAACATTTTCATCTGAAAATCCTCTATTTTGTTTAAATTAAGACCTTATGGTTCATGCCTTTTATTATTAAAGACGAAATTTTAGAATAGAAAACCTGCATCATTTGAAAGAAATGAAAAGTCTTCGGATTTTTGAAACTGTTCAGCAGGTAACGTTACCGGAAACCGCGAAGAAACACCTCAGCAAAAATCCTACCTGGGGGTGTCCACATATTTTTAGATTCTACTATATGGTAAACCAGATAAATAAACAGACATTTCACCCCAACCTGGTAGGTGCGGTTTCTAACCGCACCGGTGCTGAATGTCCAATTAATTCTAAGGTTTACCATAAATGACCCGTAGTGCTGGTGCGGTTTCCCAACCGCACAAACTAACTGGTCAGATGTGGATTATAATGTAGCGCAGCCTATCACCTACTTCAAAATAAGCATCTTCCTTAGGAGTGAAGCGTTGTCTGTCTTGAGTTGATAAAAATAGATACCGCTTGCGACGCGTTCACCGACCTCATTTCTGCCGTCCCAATAAGCAGCGCGACTCCTACTGGTATAGTAACCTTCTCGCTGATGTCCGAGATTAAGTTGGCGGACGATGCTGCCGCGTGTGTCATAGATGATAATCTGCACATTACTCGGATTCGCTAAATGATACGGTATCCATGTCTCCGGGTTGAAGGGATTGGGATAGTTCGGCAGCAGTGTTGTTTTCTCTGGTATGAGTGATTTCAGAAGTTCTTGTAATTTCGCGATGGCGTATTGGAAGGCGATAGAGCCGTCGTTTTCGAGCTGTACCTGTTCTATCCACGCTTGTATCATTGCAGCATCGGGTGTCTCTGAAATCGTAGCGGGTGCGGCAGCCGTTCCACCGCCTAAGTGTTGTGCGACGAAGGTGAGATCAAGGATGTTAACAACCCCGTCGCCGTTAACATCGACTTCTGAGTTGGATGGCACGTTTTCACCTAAGTGTTGAGCGATAAGCACCAAGTCGAGAATATTGACGACCCTATCCTTGTTAACATCGGCGGGGCTGGTCATCTCGGTGTTAGCCTTGAGATAGATTTCGCCATCTAAGTCGGGAACGGTGTGTTCAGTGCTGGTGACACCACTTTCAACGCCTGACACCTCTTCCGAGAACTCGATTTGTTGTTCGGTACCACTGCGGTTATACACCGCCCATCCGTTGGTATATTCACGGATGTAGAGACCGTCGCGATTGCGATAGAGAACTCCTTTTTCACCGATAGGTTTGCCGAGGTCCGCATCCCAGAAGTCGTACCAATAATGGTCGTGGTCGTGGACATGAGGGTGTGTATCATGGGACTCTGGTAGAAATGAATTGTACCAAAAATGTTCATGAAAGAAACTGGCACTGCCGATAACATATAACACGTAGCCATCTGAGAGCGTTAAACTCATTGTTGTGAATAAACGCATCCATTGTCTGTTTTGTAGGGAATCCGGAGGTTCTTTGAATAGCCCCCATCCTTCCAATCCATTTATGCGGGGTTCGCGAAAGTTCTTTTCTGACCACACCAGCGTTTCTTCAATTTCAAGAATATCCACACGGGTGTACCCTGCACCTTGGAGGAAGCCAAAGGTTATGCCAGGGAGTGTCTCCATGAAAGTGCCGTTGACATACTCCGCCCATCTCGGGATCTTATCACGATTGGTGTTCACCATTATCAAAAAATCCTCGCCTACAGCATCACGAATACCTTGCAAAATTTTATCGCGTGCGACATGTTCTTCCTCTGATGTCCGATACCCGCGAAGTCTTCGCCCTTCACTCCAATGATCAAGGAAGATCCCGTCAAATAACCCACATCTGGCAACAGCTTGAACATGTTCAAGTGTCCACTTTTGGGTTTCGGGTAGGGTGAAATCTAAGAGATATCCCCACCACCCTTCGTCCTGAATCCGATTGCCTTCTGCATCTCGGAGCCAAGATACCCAATCTTCTGGATAATCCTCTCCTGCTCCATAATATGGGATTTGGACCAGTAGTATCATATTCGGATTACTGGAAAGAAGTGCATCCCGCCGTCTTTTGGCTTCTTGGAGATTACCAACCAAATGGATACCATTATCAGTTACGACAAAATTGAGCCCAAGTTCGTTGCTACCAAACCACAGATCATGCCGCGCATATCGTTGAGATTCAGATAAAGTTGGGAGATTAATGATATTTGCCCACGCTGCGAAAGCCGATGGATAGTCACGATCTTCAATACGGTCTTTCACAGGAAGCCTTGGCACGTCACAAACCCGGATATTCGGCAGGTCTAACTGCAATAACTGTGATGCATTGATAACATTAGCATTAATGTTCAAAAATTCTAAGGATACCAAGTCCTTAAGAGGTGTAATATCTGTGATCAGATTACCTTCAAGGTCCAATATTTGTAGGTTGATAAGCTTCGAAAGCGAAGTAACATCCTCAATCTGGTTAGTTGATAAATACAACTTTCGCAAATTAACAAGTTCAGCGAGAGGAGAGATGTCCGTAATCTCGTTACCAGATAAATGCAACTCTTCTAAATTCGCCAAATTTGCTAAAGGTTTAATATCTGAAATCTCATTATCCCAGAGTTTTAACACCTCTAGCGATACTAAATTCTTAATCGGTGTGAGATCAGAAAACAGGCTATGCGTTATATGCAAAAACCGAAGGTTTACAGCGTGTTCCAAGCCCTGAAGGCTTGAGATACCAGAACTCAGAACAATGAGATCTGTAAGTTCTTGTAAGTGAAAGATAGTTAGGTGTGCTTCTTGTGATAACTCAAGATGTTCACGAACAGCCTGTCTTAATTCTGGATCCGGCATCCAGTTTGCCTCTTGGGCATAAACAGCGTTGATACCTACAAACAGGGCAATAATTAGCGAAAAAAGTCTTTTATACATAGTATCCTCTTTTGAGCAACTTGCTTATGTTGATATAAGACAGATTTGCGAGTTGTGGATGATGTTTCTTTAAAGACACATTTTAACGCAAAAAACGTGCATAAAATGAAAAAAAATGGATTTTTTCAAAATATTCGGTGGTGAACATGTTTTGGAGGGCATCCGCGATGCGTGCGTTTCTGAATGATATGGCAGGGGTATCGCACCTGTTAAATGGTCAGGGAGACTACTGATACAGTGTGGATTGGGGATCAACTGGATTGTTAGGAAGTGGCGAGGTTAGAATGCACATCGCATAAATCAGAATCAACGGTATGAAGTGCTTATGGGCATTCCCCGGAGCGTGTACGCTGCAAACCTCGCCTACTACACGGATGTGTCTATTGTAAGTTTTACCGATTTGTTGATGTATGTCTAATCTTTATTGACGTGATGTATGGCTTGCCCTGCAACTACACAAAGTCCACCGATAACCACTACAAGCGTAAAAAAAGCGACCCATTCCATTACCAGTCCTCATCGAAGAACGGCGTACTCGGATAACTATAGACGTTCCCTTCGTAATTTTGGAGTTGGATCTCGTCATCATCGAAAGTGACAACCGGATCGGGCATCAGCGCGATTTTTCCGCCGCCACCCGGAGCATCAATGACATAGTGTGGCACGCCGAGTCCTGAAATATGTCCACGCAACGCCGAAACAATGTCTAAACCGGTTTGGACCGCCGTCCGGAAATGGTCGGTTCCGACGACAAGATCGGCTTGATAGATATAATAGGGCTTAACTCGGATACGCAACAAACCTTTCATGAGTTCCACCATCACAGCAGGGTCGTCGTTCACGCCCTTGAGAAGGACTGCCTGATTACCGAGCGGTATCCCAGCGTCTGCTAACAGACCACACGCCTTTTCCGTCTCAGGTGTAATCTCGCGCGGATGATTGAAGTGCGTGTTAATGTAAAAAGGGTGATACTGCTTCAAAATGGCACACAATTCCGGTGTAATCCGCTGAGGTAAGGTCACCGGGACGCGTGAACCGATCCGAATGATTTCCAAGTGTTCAATTGCCCGCAATCCACCGACAATATAATCAATTTTCTTATCCGTCAACATGAGCGGATCGCCCCCGGAGATGATGACATCCCGAATTTCGGGGTGTGCCTGAATATAAGCCAGTCCTCTTTCAACGTTATCTTCAGAGATTGAGTACGGGTCGCCGACTTTCCGTTTACGGGTACAGAAGCGGCAGTAAATCGGACACATGTAGTTCACATAAAAAAGTGCCCGGTCAGGGTAGCGATGTGTGACGTTCGGAACTTCGCTGTCGTCTTCTTCGTGGAGTGGGTCCTCTACGCCTGTGCTAATCAGTTCCTTTGGGTCAGGGACAACCTGTTTCCAGATAGGGTCGCCCGGTTCTTCTATGAGACTGAGATAATACGGGTTAATGCGGATCGGGAATTCTTTGTGAATGCGCCGCATCTCTTCTACATCAACATCGAATACGGCGGCGAGTTTTTCCGGAGTGTTAACTGTATCTCTAACGAGACGTTTCCATTCTTCCATTTTTATGTCTGTCCGTCCTTTCTAAATTTGCGTTAACCGATTGCTGGTTCGCCAACCACCAACTGCTATTCTTCTTGATAGTTCTCAATTGCCACACGCTCCATAACATCCCCTTCGCGGAGTGCGTCTACGACATCCATGCCTTCAATAACCTTCCCAAATGTCGTGTAGCTGCCGTTGAGGTGCGCGTAGGGAGTTGGGTCCGAGCTAACACAGATATAGAACTGACTTCCGGCGGAGTCGGGGTTCTGCGTCCGTGCCATCGCGACGACCCCTTTTTCATGGATCGGCATCTTCTCGCGAAGGTCTGGGTTTTGGAATTCCCCTGGGATTGTCCAACCGGGACCGCCTCTACCTGTGCCTTGCGGATCGCCGCCCTGTATGACAAAACCTGGGACGAACCGGTGAAAGACTACACCGTCATAGAAATCGGATTCGATGAGTTTCGCAAAATTTGCTACGGTGGCAGGCGCAGCTTCTGGGTAAAGTTCAATAATAATGTTGCCTTTTTCGGTTTCAATCGTTACATAGGGTAATTGTTCGCCGTTACAGGAGATAACTGTTGCTAAAAACGCACTGAATAAGCTAAATCGCATAATCTGAGTGTGAAAATTTGGAGATTTCCACAAAATCCTTTTCTCTTTTTTACTACGCTCATTGACACTCCTTAGGAGGTCGTCAGCGTAAATCTTATTTGGGTTTATAAAAAATCTCCAACAGTTTCCACAGCTTAGAACATCAGTTCTGCTTTCAGGGAAAATAAGAGATTCGTATACATTATATCTCCATTTGCACGCTGTGTCAAACAAAATTTTGAAACGCTATTGTTTAATGATAAAAAGATCGACTTGCCCCTTGTGAGTTGGACATGGTATTCTATTATACAAGGATGCTATGTGGACAAAAACTAACAATTAAACGCATTGAACAAAAACATTGAAAAGGAGTCCCAAAATGAAACAATTCATCGCTTTATCGCGGAGGCGCAACTCGGTATTGCGCAGAAATTTGCTCATCGGCTTGCTCCTCGTTTCGTTCGGTTTAGTAGGATGTGGTGGAAAACTTGGAAAAATTGAACCCGCAGCAGTCGATACAGCAATAGCGGACGCAGCGGCAGCCATTGCTGCAGCACGAGAGGTGGACGCGTCATCGCTTGCCGCCGATGCCTTTGCAGCCGCTGAGTCTAATCTTGAAGCCGCGAAAACAGCACTCGCCGAGAAAAAGGGCGACGCAGCACTCCGCCTCGCGTACCAAGCCATTAGTGATGCGAGAATCGCGCAGAGAGATGCGCTTAACGTTGCCAAAAATGCTGAACTCAATGCAGCTTTACTTCAAAAAACGGCAGGCACAGACGAACTCCGACAGACACTCAGTGCCAAAGAACAAAAGCTCGACGAACTCCGAACAGAGATTCAGAAGCTGCAGCGCGAGGAAGATAAGCGGGAACAGACCCTGAGCGAACTTCAGGAAAAGAATCGTGAATTAAGGGATAAGCGGGCGACCTATAGCGCACAAGTCGCTAAGCTCTCTAAAACGTTAGATGATATTCAGAAACGCGCCAATCGGGCAGAAACTGAACTCCGTAACTACGGTAGAGATGTCGCGGATCTTCGTGGGAAACTCGAAGTCGCTGAAAGAATGGCGAAAGAGGAGGGACATCAAAAGCGGGCGGTTGTCGCTGAGATAAATTCGCTGAGAAGGCAACTCCGCGAGCAGGCTGCGATCTATACAGAGAAACTCGCAGCGGCAAGCCAGTTGAAAACTGACAAACAGCACGAAGACTATCTAAAACAGAAAGCACAAGAAGCGCACGCCTATGTTGATAGCCAACCTGCCCTGCATCCGCCCAAAACAGGACGCACTTCCCTCTCCACAGCACAGATTGCCGCCGGGAAGGCAGCACTCGGTAATTGGGAGAATACCTGGTATAGTAAAAACCTGAATGCGCATCTATCATACTATACACCCGGTATTGTCGCCGACAAAGTGGTGATTCATGAGAGCAAAGAACATCGAAACAAAATCGATTTGCAGCAACTCCAATCCGACCTTCGCGAGATGAACACCTATGCTTGGAGCAAAGTCAAAATAGACACCCAGGTTGAAGGCGAAAGCGTTATCGGCATAAATCGATTGACCCGATTGGTTACGCCCGCAGCAGATGAGAACGCCACCGCACTCTACAATATCTGGATCCGCGAAGTCTGGATGCATGAGGTTGGGAACGCTTGGAAAATCCATCATGAAATCTGGCAAATCTACGAGAACGTGCCAAACTTCTAAGCACGTCTCCCAATTAAACACGGAGGGTAAATTGTGAACGACGCACAGAAGCAGCAAGGCCAATCGAAGGAATCTAAGATACCGCGGAGCCTAATATGGGGTGGGAGTATTGTTGCCATTGTTATCGCTTTCGTTGTACTCTTAGTGCTATTGATGAGTTCGAGTGAAACCCCGACCGCCTTTTTGGCTAAATGGAAGAACGCACTGGAATCCGGCAGTGTTAAAAAGTATGATGCGCTCTGGATAAAGAGCGCACGTCAACGTTCCGATACAGGTTATCAGGAGACAGTTGCCCTTCTCAGAGGCGGCGCGCGGCTGGAGGTTAACCTTGGCGGTGCCACACAAACGTTCCGAGTGCCTCGATATCCCAACCGCTACCGAATTGAAGGGGTTCCAGTCACTGCGCATCTTTCGGGAGAATCCCAGCAGCAGTTGCGAAATCTTGTTATCGAAAAACAGGGGCTTGTTCAACGGCGGTGGAAAATTATTCAAGACGAGATCGTTGGAAGTGACTTTGTTGCGACGCTGCCAGACGCTCATCCCGCTCAGCCGGAGGTAGCGCAGCCTAACAGTCCCGTCTTACCGGTGGTCCTGAGTTGGAAAAGCGCTTTGGAATCCCAAGATGTGAAGATGTATACCGATCTCTGGGACAAGTCCGCCCGGAAAAGCAGGGCATCGAGTTTCCGGCGTGCCACGGAACTGATGTCACAGACCCATGTTGTTAATCTCGCAGAAGCGACCTATACGCCTGTCCCGCGTCAGAAGAACCGTCATGTCGTTGATAACATTAGCGTAACTTTACAGAGCGGTGATAGTATCATTGAGACGCAGGTCCGCACACTGACTATTCAGAAAAAAGGATTTTTCAGACGCAAATGGAAAATCATTAACGATCAGATCGGTCAGATGTCTGACGCTATCGCGCTCGCGCCAAACGCGCCGGCGTCCGGTGCGGATACCGTTTCTGGTGAAGCGTCTGGGAACACCTTTGATGGGAACGCACCGATTGACACGCAGCTAAAGGTGCGGCAGGTTTTGGGGAAGTGGCAGAAGGCTTGGGAAGAGAAAGACCTCAGGACCTATATGTCCATCTATTCAGAGAAGTCCCGTATTACGCGTGTCACTGTACGCGGTGGAAAAGAGAGTTCCGTCCACCTCTCAAAGGGGCAGCTCCGAGAGAAGATGGAGCGGCTGAACAGCATATATGCTGAAATTCAGGTCTCTATCTCTAACTTACAAGTTAACGGAGACCGGGCGGTAGCGGATGTCCAGTTCTTGCAAAAGTTTACCGGCACCCGCGCAAGTGGCAGTCGACCGGCTTACTCCGATTACGGCACTAAAAAACTGAACCTCATGGTAGATCCAACCGATGGACACTGGCGAATCTACTCGGAGACATGGAGCCGGTACGAGGATGTCCCGGATTTTCCGAAAATGTAATTGGCTGTCAGCGGTCAGGTCGGCACTGCGTGCCTTTCAGCGGTCAGTGGTTAAGTCGCTGTGCTTTCAGAACTGTAAGTTAAGGGTTATTGGCGATAAATTGTAAATTAAGGGGAAGATTGTTACAAATCAACTCTCAAGAACCAAAAACCTCTTAACTGATGGCTGAGAGGTTTACGAAGTAAACCGCCCCGACAACTGACAACTCTAAAAAAATGCCCACTGAGTACCGAACCAAACGAAAAATTGAGTTCGCTGACACCGATATGGCGGGGATCGTCCATTTTACACGATTTTTCGTCTTCATGGAATCCGCTGAGCACGAGTTCCTACGCACTTTAGGGACGAGTGTCGCAACTGAATGGAATGGAGACAAAATCGGATGGCCCCGACTTGCGGCTGCCTGCGAGTATCTCAGTCCACTCCGGTTTGAAGATGAGGTCGATATCCGCCTCTGGATCTCCAAAAAGGGGACGAAATCGCTCACCTATCAATTTCACTTTACACATCAAGGAAAAGACATCGCACGTGGGGAGGTTACGACTGTCTGTTGTGTAACAAATCCGGGTGAGAAACTACGGGCGATCCCGATCCCCGATTTCATTGCCAATCAGATTTCCGGTCCATGAAAAAAGAAAAAATATGGAACAATCGCGCCCTACCACTTCGTTGCTTAAAGTTTCCAATCTCTCCAAAGACTTCGGACTCGTTCAAGTCTTGCGAAATATTTCATTTACGCTCACTGACGGTACTTCGGTTGCGATTACCGGTCCATCCGGTTCTGGCAAAAGCACACTTCTACACATTGTCGGGACGTTAGAGGCACCCAGTAGTGGACGGGTTGAGATTAACAATACGAATCCATTTCAACTCTCTGAACCCGAACTTGCCCGCTATCGGAACGCTGTCATCGGATTTGTATTTCAGGATCACCATCTGCTCCCACAGTATTCCGTGCTTGAGAACGTGCTTATTCCGACACTCGCCTTCAAGCAGCAGTCCGATGCTACACAACGCGCCCATGACCTCCTCAAACGGGTAGGGCTTACGCAGCGCCTGTCGCATCGACCGCCAGAACTTTCCGGGGGTGAGCGGCAACGCGTCGCGATCGCACGCGCCCTCATTAATCGACCCAGTATCCTCCTTTGCGATGAACCGACGGGAAATTTGGATACAGCGACTTCTGAGACCATCGCCGATTTGCTTTTTGAACTGCACGGTCTGGAGCAGAATATATTGATTGTTGTCACCCACAACCTTGGACTCGCCTCGCGTTTTCAGCAACGCCTGCAACTTGTGGACGGCTCCTGCAGCCTTGAAGGGGACACCGAATCATAGCTCGAGTAGTGCTTGTGGTGTTTGCTTATGTTTTTCCGTTCTACAGATCGCTCTTATCCAACAACCAACAGCCGAGGACTGATAGCCAGTTTCAAGTATTTTTGGCAGATACATCTCACCGTCGCCCTCTGCACAGCCGTAGCGACAGGGGTCCTCGCCGGTGCCTTGATTGTCGGGGACTCTGTGCGTGGCAGTCTCCGCAGCCTCACGACAGAACGGCTCGGAACAATTCAACATGCGCTCCTTGCCGATCACTTTTTCCAACCAAGTATCTTAGATCGGCAAAACACTGTACCCACAATTTTATTGAATGGAACGGTTGTCGCGCCACAGGCGCAGACCCGTGCATCAAAGGTTAACGTCATCGGTGTAAGAGAAGACTTTTTCACCTTTTGGGCAGGCGATCCGGTGCCGAACCTGAACAAACCCGCTAATCGGTCCTTCAACGCAATTGTCATCAATGAGGCACTCCAAAGTGAGTTGAGTGTCCAAATCGGCGATACGCTTTTGGTAAATGTCGCGCAAGTTGCCGATATCCACCCCGAATTCTTGCTCGGTGACCGCGATGCTGCGTCGGCGATCCAGAGTCTCCGGTTAATCGTAAGCGATGTTATTCCGACAAAGAACGCCGGTAGGTTCAATCTACACCCACATCAAAACCTCCCTTTCAACGCTTTCATCGCGCTGCCGGTTTTACAAAAAGCACTCGGACAGGATGAGAAAGTAAATGTCCTACTTACAGCAGAGACAGCCCCTATTTCATCTGACCAGCTGACGCTAACGCTTGATGGGCTTGACTTGAAGGTTCAGGTTCATGACGATCATTTTGATCTCCAGAGTCGGCAGTATCTTCTGAAACCTGTGTTATCGGAGAATGCCTTGACGGTTGCAACCGAAAACGGTATCCCGACGCTTCCAACCCTTACCTATCTCGCAAACACAATAGCTGCCAACGACAGGACGGTTCCATATTCCACGATGGTCGCACTCCCGACCAACGGACGCGAGTTTTCTGTTCCACTGGCGGAAAATGAGATTGTTCTGAATACATGGGCAGCGGATGATCTCGGCGTGAAAGTCGGCGACGAAATCACGGTTACATATTACAGTGTCAAGTCAGGAGATCATAGTGTCAAGGGAAAAGAAACCTACATTACGGAAACTGCCTCTTTCCTTCTGAAAGGAATCCTGCCAATTGCGGGAATTGCCGCCGACAGAGGTATCATTCCTGAGTTCCCGGGTATCCACGACACCGCCGATATGTCCGAATGGGAGTCCCCTTTTCCGATTGACTACACCCTCATCCGTAGCCAAGATGAAGCCTATTGGGATGAATACGGACCGACCCCGAAAGCGTTTATCTCGCTGGAGACAGGCAAGCGGCTCTGGAAAAATCGGTTTGGCGACCTTACTACGATTCGGATGAGTGCTTCACAAGGTTCAGAGGTTCAGGCGACTCGCACGCTTTTTGAAACCGAGTTCCTCAAGAAGATTCAACCCGAACAGATCGGATTCCAATTCTTGGCACTCCAAGCAGAAGGGCTACAAGCCGCCACGGGCGCCACCGACTTCGGGATGCTGTTTGGTAGTCTCAGCGGCTTCATCATTATCGCCGTTGCGCTCTTGGTCGGGATGCTCTTTCGGATTGGTGTAGAGCAACGCTCGCGCGAGATCGGAATCCTACAGGCTGTCGGTTACCCGCTCGTCAAGATCCGCCGCCGTTTCCTTTTTGAGGGAGGGACTGTCGCCGGTATCGGCAGCCTTTTGGGGTGCTTGCTCGCTGTTGGCTATGCACAACTGATGATATTCGGGTTAAAGACGTGGTGGCTGCCTGCTATTGGCACCCCGTTTATGGAACTTCATCTCAATCTGTGGAGTTTGCTGAGCGGTGTGCTCATCGCGCTCGCTATTGTGATGATCTCTATCCGCCTGACAGTCCAACGCTTAGGACACGCCGCTACCACTGCACTCCTGGCGGGTGAAACCGATTTCACTGAAACAACGCACAAACCAAAAGCCGGGAAGGAGAAAACCTCTTCTGGATTGACAATAGCGAAGAGTCTTGGGATTGTGCTTGTGGCTGTCATTGTCGTCTTTTTTCTTTTCTTTGACAAATGGTTTTCTGATACCTTTGGTATCTGGATTGAAGACCCTATCATCGATTTTTTGGTGCTAACTTCGAGTATTGTTGGTGTGGGGTGGACTGTCTTCGATAGATGGTTAAAGACACAGAAGGTCGCGAAACGGCTGAATAGGGTCCGTTTTGCCATCAAAAATGCTGCGCGTCAACCGGGACGCAGCACAACTTGCATTCAAACCATTAGCTTGGCGTGCTGTATTATCGTTGCAGTCGGTGCGAATCGGCACGACGCACCCCCGGAGACAGAATACGCCTTTGTGGCTGAGTCATCACTCCCTTTACACCATAGCCTGAATACACCCGATGGTCGGTTTGAACTCGGTTTCTCTGAGAGGGATTCTGAACTTCTCAGCGCGTCGGACGTCATTCCGTTTCGCGTGCTTCCGGGTGAAGACGTGAGTTGTCTGAATCTCTACCAACCCCAGAAACCCCAAATTTTAGGTATCTCGGACAGGGCCCTAAACGAGGTTCCATGGACAACCTTACAACCGAACAGCTCCCATACTTATATGATTATTGGTATTGCTGATGAAAATTCGCTCCGTTGGATTTTACACCATAATCCTGACGAGGAATTTCTTGTTCAAGATGAATTCGGAAACCCACTGAGCCTTCACCTCCACACACTTGAAAACAGTCTCTTCCAGAGCCAATTGATTATCTCAGAATCGAATTTCACAAAGTACTTCCCAAGCCAAAGCGGTTATCAATTTTTCCTTATCAAAACGCCGCCTGAATTGCGAGAAGAGACAGCACAGGTCTTAGAGAAAGGGCTCGGCGACTACGGATTTGATCTGACATCCGCATCGGCACGATTGGCGAGTTATCGGGCGGTTGAGAATACCTATATCTCCACTTTCCAGAGCCTCGGTGGTTTGGGGGTGTTACTCGGCACTTTCGGGCTGGCACTGGTGTTGTTTAGAAATATTATTGAACGTCGGGGTGAACTCGCAACCCTCCGCGCGTTCGGGTTCAGCCGACGACTCCTCTCACGGATGTTATTCCTCGAAAGCTGCTTCCTACTCGCTGTCGGTATGCTTATCGGGATTGTCGCAGGACTTGTGGCGATCCTTGCCACGCACGGTCACTTTCCCGCTTTTCCGTGGGTGTCCCTCACAATTACCTTGCTTTTTATCTTCGGTTTTGGTATAATTGCAAATGCCGTTGCAGTTGCCGTAGCACTCCGAAGTCCACTCTTGGCTACCCTTAAATCTGAATAATTACGAAAACACAGTATGTTTGCCTTGAAAACGACACTTAATGTAGGATATGTGGTGCTGATTGCCTGTTCCCTCCTGATGCAAAGCGGGTGCTCCAGCGATTCCGAGACAGATACACCGAGTGCGGTCAATTACACGGAATTGGGGTGGCGTTCTTATGCATCGGGTGAATATGCACAGGCACTCCTCAGTTTTGAGCGCGCCCTGAGTTTCGATGAGACGCTTGCGGATGCCCACAACGGTATCGGGTGGAGTCATCTCAGCCTATCACTAAATCCGACGCTTGCACAACAGGCGTTCCAAAATGCTGTCCAACTGGATGCTTCAAATGCTGATGCTTGGGTTGGACTCGCGAACGTGCTCTATCTGCGGAATAAAGATGCCTCTGATTTCAGGGCTGCTGTCCGTGCGACGGATAACGCACTGCAAGGCAATGCCGAATACCTCTTTCGGCACGACTACCGTTCTAAAGCCGATCTTTATGCGCTGCGGGCATCGTGTTATTACTACCTCGACGAGATTCAATCTGCAAAGCAGGAAGTCGGCAAAGTACTCCAAATTGATGCGGCACATAGGACCGCTATTGTTCTACAAAATTTACTCAAAGAATAGCAGTTCGCGATTAGCAGATAGCGAACCGCGAATCGCAAGACACAAACTAACAGTTTGTGGTACGAAAGACGCGAATAGCGAATAGCGAATAGCGATAAGCATGATTGCTTCCGAAGGAGAAAAAATATGTCGCAAGACGTTATAACCTCTACACAGTTAACCAACTTATCACCGACCCATAGTGGCAAGGTCCGAGACCTCTACGATCTCGGAGATGAACTCCTGATTGTATCCACTGATCGGATCTCGGCGTTCGATGTCGTTTTACCCAACGGAATTCCTGACAAAGGGAAAGTCTTGACCGGTTTATCCACATTCTGGTTCAACTACACCCAGTCTGTCGCCGACAATCATCTCATTACAACAGCAGTCGAAGATTATCCCGATGTCTTACAGCCGGACGCAGACCTTTTAAGAGGACGCTCCATGCTCGTCCGCAAAGCAGAACGTGTCGATGTCGAATGCGTTGTGCGCGGTTATCTCGCAGGGTCTGGCTGGTCGTCGTATCAGAAAACCAGCGAAATCTGTGGACAGAAACTGCCCCCTGGATTACAAGAGTCAGACCGACTTCCAGAACTCCTCTTCACACCGACAACCAAAGCCGAACAGGGAGAACACGACGAACCGATCACCATTGAAGAGATGCGAGATCAGGTCGGCAGTGAACTCACGGATCGGTTAATCGATGCGAGTTTTGAGCTCTTCAGAGCTGCCAGTCAACACGCCGAAAGTGCGGGAATTATCCTCTGTGATACCAAGTTTGAGTTCGGGCAGCGCGACGGTAAACTGATTGTGATTGATGAAATCTTCACACCCGACTCCTCCCGTTTCTGGCCCGCCGACCTCTACGAACCCGGTAAACCACAGCAGAGTTTCGATAAGCAGTTCGTTAGGGATTATCTCTCGGAAATCGGTTGGAACAAAGAGCCGCCTGCGCCGGAGTTACCGGAGACGGTTATCTCTAAGACAAGTGAGAAATACCGCGAAGCGTATCGGCTCATTGTCGGCGAAGAATTGTAGGACTTACGCGCGTAACTTTTTTGTACCACAAACTGTTAGTTTGTGTATTCTGTAGCATAAACTGTTAGTTTGTGTCCTGGAGTAATCCGAAATGGCAAGTCCCCTGAACGGTATAAAAGTCTTGGACCTGACACGAGTTCTCGCCGGTCCTTATGCGACTATGCTTCTCGGCGATCTCGGTGCAGAGGTTATCAAGATTGAGCAACCCGGCACAGGGGACGAGTCTCGCAATTTCGGCCCCTTCAAAAATGGGTTTAGTCTCTACTTCATGAGCGTCAATCGTGGGAAACGGAGCGTGACGCTCAACCTCAAGACCGAACGCGGACGCGCAATATTCAAGCGGCTGCTGGACCAGACCGATATTCTGGTGGAGAATTTCCGACCGGGAACGATGGAAAAATTGGGGCTGGATTATAGCACGCTCAAATCTGAGTATCCCTCGCTGATTTATGCGGCGTGTTCGGGTTTTGGACAGACGGGTCCCTACGCGCAACAGGGGGCGTATGATATGATTATCCAAGGGATGGGCGGGATTATCAGTATCACGGGTGAACCCGACGGACCGCCTGTGCGTGTCGGCACCTCTATCAGCGACATTACCGCTGCGCTCTTCACGACAATCGGCATCCTTTCTGCACTACATCATCGCAACCAAACCGGCAACGGACAATTTGTTGATGTAGCAATGTTAGATAGTCTTGTCGCTGTTTTGGAAAATGCGGTTGTCCGCTATTTCGCGACGGGTGAGGCACCGAAACCGCTCGGTGCCAGACATCCGGCGATCACACCCTTTGAGGCGTTCGCATCTGCTGACGGACACGTTATTATTGCCCTCGGAAACGATACCCTCTGGGCAAAGTTCTGTGAACATGTCGGCAGGCAAGAACTTATCTCGGATAAACGGTTCCGAACAAATGCAGACCGGACGGAAAACCACGATCAACTGTTTCCTATCCTTTCGGAGATTATGTCGCAGCGCACAACGGACGATTGGATTGACGCGCTCGGTAACATTGGGGTCCCGTGCGGTCCCATCAATGCGATGGACAAAGTCGTCACCCATCCACAGGTCGAAGCGCGGGAGATGATTACACGCGTCGCACATCAAATTACGGGTGAGGTTGAAGTGCCGGGTGTACCCATCAAACTATCGGAAACCCCCGGCAGCGTAAACGCACCCGCACCCAGTCTCGGTGAACACACAATTGAGGTCTTGACGGGTCTGTTAGGGATACCTCCAAATGAGGTCGAAAAGTTAAGACAAGATGGGATCATTTGACCGTGGTGCATAATTTTGTTTGTAGTAGGGAAACCATTCATTGCCCGTCTATTACCGAATTATTTTCTGAAATTTCATTAAGGCATGAATACCCGGTGAAGCCCACACGGGCTTCATACCGTTGATTCTGATTCTGATTCATGCGACATGCATTATTGCGCGTTCGTGCTTCGCAACGGGCGATGAATCGCCCTACTACGAACTTAAACGCTTATCTGAAATGTCCTGAACTGATTGCTGACCGCTGATTGCAAAATAAAAGGAGTCCACATGGCAAGCGAAACAGCACGCGTTTTACACGGAACGGCACCTCTGACGGTGGAGGGAGATCTTGCCGCACAGATGGTCGAGGCGCTTGACGGGTACGTTACCGACGCAGTCGCGCGTTCTCCTGAAAAACGCGAGATTTTGTGGAGCAGAGATTACAGTTCTCACGAGGCGTATGCAAAATCCGTCGCATCGAATCGGCAACGGTTTAGAAAACAGATTGGCTGCCTCGATGAACGCTTACCAATTGAGGAGCTCAGCTATGTAGCCACCACTCGCACCCCCGCGCAAATCGTGGAATGGGATGATTACACCGTATCTCGCGTCCAGTGGCAGGTTTTTGATGGGGTTGATGGAGAGGGGTTGTTATTGGAACCGACGCACAATGTTCCGATTACTGGACAGGTCATCGCCCTACCGGATGCGGACTGGACACCTGAGATGATCGCTGGAGTGACAGCGGATTTACCACCGAGCGCACAATTCGCACGGCGTTTGGCACAAGCGGGCTGTCGCGTTGTTGTCCCGCTCCTTATCAATCGCGACGATACCTATTCCGGTAACCCAACCCTCTGTGCAATGACGAATCAACCGCACCGCGAATTCATCTATCGAATGGCGTATCAACTCGGTCGGCATATCATCGGGTGTGAGGTACAGAAGGTGTTGTCGTTAGTGGATTGGATGTCGCACGCCGATGTGCCGATTGGTGTTATCGGTTACGGTGAGGGTGGACTGATTGCGCTCTATAGTGCCGCTGCGGATACACGGATTCAAGCGACGGCTGTCAGCGGCTATTTTCAATCGCGGCAGGAGGTCTGGCGAGAACCGATCTATCGAAACGTTTGGGGGCTGCTACACGAGTTTGGGGACGCTGAAATCGCGAGTCTCATTGCGCCGCGTCCGTTAATCATTGAAGCGAGTCGGGGTCCCGAAGTCGCGGGTCCACCACCGCTTTGTTCTGGACGTGGGGGCGCAGCACCTGGACAGTTGGTATCACCGCCACTCGATGCTGTAAAGACAGAATTTGACCGCGCACGCGACTTTTATCAGCAGCTCGATTCTGAAAATGCCCTCCATTTTGTCGATCCTGAAGATGGGTTGCCTGGGGCGGAGGAAACCGTGCGGACGCTGCTTAACGAACTCGGTGCTGAAGACCCGTTTATTGATAGCACCCTCCTTCACGCCCTACCGCCAAGGGACTACCATTTCGATGACGAAGCCCGACAAAAACGACAGTTTATGCAATTGGTAGACCTGTCGCAACGCTTTCTCCGAGAAGCCGCATCGCGACGGCAACAGTTCTTCTGGGAAAAGACTGATACCACTTCACTGGAAAGTTGGAAAGCGACCTGCGGGGAGCCGAAAGCCTATTTCTGGGACGAAGTTATCGGTAGATGCCCGGCTCCCGACGTGCCTGCTAATCCGAGGACACGACTCATCTACGATGAACCGAACTGGAAAGGCTATGAAGTCGTCCTTGATGTCTGGAAGGACGTTTTTGCCTACGGTATCTTGCTGCTCCCGAACGACCTGCAACCTGGGGAACAGCGTCCTGTCGTTGTCTGTCAACACGGCTTAGAGGGAAGACCGCAGGATACTGCCGATCCAAGAATAGAGTCTGTTTATTATTCTTACGCCGCAAGTTTGGCGGACAGAGGATTTATCACTTATGCCCCACAGAACCCATATATCGGTCAGGATGCCTTCCGGGTCCTCCAACGCAAGGGGAACCCGATAAA
Source organism: Candidatus Poribacteria bacterium (assembly GCA_022827625.1). GTDB lineage: Bacteria > Poribacteria > WGA-4E > WGA-4E > WGA-3G > WGA-3G. The sequence continues at coordinate 107,884 of JAJEIE010000005.1, forward strand.
GTGGTCGCTCTTTTCGCTAATCATTCGCCAGCATGAGCGGACGCTTGACTGGCTCGCGGAACAGCCCTTTGTTGATGCCGATCGGATCGGGTTTTACGGGTTGTCCTACGGCGGAAAAACAGCGATGCGAGTGCCAGCAGTCCTTGACCGTTATGCCTGTTCCATCTGTTCTGCTGATTTCAACGAGTGGATCGTCAAAAACGCCACTTTTGATTCGCGTTATAGTTATATGTTCACGGGTGAATACGAGATGCCGGAGTTCGATCTCGGAAATACGTTCAACTACGGCGAGATGGCGGGATTGATTGCGCCGCGTCCGTTCATGGTGGAACGCGGACACGAAGACGGGGTCGCCCCTGATGAATGGGTCGCCCATGAGTTCGCCGTTGTTCGACGGCTGTATGTCCAACTCGGTATCGCCGATAGAACGGAAATTGAGTTCTTTGACGGTGGACATCAGATTAACGCCGAAGCCACGTTTCGTTTTCTCCATCGCCACCTGAATTGGCCCGAACCAACTGTAGCATAGGAGACCGTTGGTTTCCTGTGTCAGTGAAACCCAATGCCAAATCAACCTCTTAACCAACAGCCGATAACTGACAACCGACAACTATTAAAATCATGCTTTATTCTATCATTGTAAGCGCGGGACTCGAAACCATCGCACGCGAGGAGTTAACCGAACGCTTTGGCGACACGGGACACCTAAAAATCCTTGAACGCAGACCCCAACGACTCCTTTTTCACTATAAAGGCAACCCGCGCGATCTGTTATCACTCCGGACAGCCGAGCATCTTTTTCTCGTCCTGAAGCGGGCACCGAAAATGACACGCTCACGGAGTTCTCTCGCAGCGTTGAGCGGTCCGCTCACACGCTTCAATTTCAAAGAGACGTTCGAGTGTTGTCGGCAAGTCGGTATCAATGTCCGCAAACGCACCCCGTTCCGGGTAACAAGTCGATTGTCTGGAAAGCGAAACTTTCGGAGGCTTGATCTCCAACGCGTCGTGGAGCGTGCCTTATTGGATCGCGGCTGGTATCTTGCGAAGAGTGGCGCGTCGCTGGATATATGGGCGGAGATACATGGAGACGATGGCTATATTAGCGTCAAACTTTCCTCGAACGATATGGCGCAACGCTCCTATAAACAAGCGCATATCCCGGCATCGCTCAAACCGACGGTCGCTTATGGCATGGTGAAGCTCTCACGACCGCATCCAGAGGATGTCTTCTTAGATCCGATGTGTGGTGCAGGGACTATTCTGTTGGAGCGTGCGTTCGTTGGTCGCTACCGCTACCTCATCGGCGGCGATACTTCTACAGAGGCGTTAGACGCGACTATAGCAAATTTCGGTAGACAACATCAACCGCGCCAATTCTTCCACTGGGATGCGCGCACCTTGCCCCTACAGCCGAACACAGTTGATAAGATTGTCTGTAACCTTCCATTCGGTGAAACAATCGGGAATGTCTCGCAACTCACAAATCTCTATCGCCAGTGTCTCGGAGAGTATGCGCGTGTCCTAAAGCCGAGAGGCAGGATGGTGCTACTCACCTCGCAACGCAAGTTCTTGGATGCTGGGTTGAAACAACGCCGATCTCTCAAGGTTTCACAGCGCCTGACCGTCGATGTACGTGGCATGCGCGCGTGGATATACGTTATCCGTCCCCGATAATATCTAAATCTCAGGTACGCGGACCGCCACCTCTTTTCCTGCTGCATGTGAGCGGAAAATACCGTCCATAATCACATTCGTGAGCAGGACCCCTTCTGGCGGTATCGGCGACGGTGCGTCTGCTTTGACGGCTTCACGGAACGCTGTCATCTGTGCCTCCCAGACATCAACCTCTGGGAACCCTGAGAGTTGGATCGTCGTCATTCCCTCCGGTGGGTTCGGTGCTGCAGTCAGACCTTCCGATTCAACCAATTTCTTAAGGTCACCGCTATATGCATCGGCATAGATAGTCGGTCCATTCAAAGAGATGCCCATTTCTTTACCGAGACAGAAACTCGGACCGAGTGAGTCCTGATGGATTGCCCACGAAATTTTAAACACCATTACACTACCATCGTCAAACCGCACCCACGCCACGCCGAACTCTTCGACATCCATAATACCACGGAATCTCGGATCTTGCTGAGAGATATAGTCCTCGGTGATAGCGGAGACGCGCACAGGTTTCGGATACCCCATCGCATACAGTGAGTTGTGCATGTTATAGACCCCGATGTCAACGATTGCACCCGCACCTGCTGTCTTTTTGTAAATGAACGTACGTCCTGGATTCCCGCGGCGTCTGCCGCCTGAAGACTCAGAGTAGTAGATGTCGCCGAGAAAGCCTTCGTCGATGACCTTCTTTGCGAATTGGAGTCTCGGATTGAACGTGCTGTGGAGACCGATTTGCAAGATTTTGCCGGACGCTTTTGCTGCGCGTGCCATCGCCGTAGCATCTGGGAGCGTCGCTGCCATCGGTTTTTCACAGAAGACGTGTTTACCGGCGTTCAGTGCCGCAACGGTCGGTCGCCGATGTCCTTGATTATACGTGCAAACGCTGACTGTATCAATCTCGTCCATCTCCAGCATTTTGTTGTAGCTGGTGAAGACGTGTTTCTTTGGGACACCCCACTGTTCAGCGGCTTCGTTTGCCTTACTTTTGATGATGTCGCAGACGGCGACGATCTCGAAACCACCGACTTTCATATAGGTTCTCTGGTGTGCGCGTGAGATGCCACCTGTACCCACAATACCGACTCGAATCGTCATGTTATTCTCTCCTTGTTATCCTAAATCGCAGGTACTCGGACCGCAACCTCTTTCTGTGCTTTATGCGATCGGAAGATACCATCCATAATTACATTTGTGAGCAGGACACCCTCCGGTGGTATCGGCGACGGTGCGTCTGCTTTGACGGCTTCACGGAACGCGATCATCTGTGCCGACCAGTTATCTTCCGCTGGGAATCCAGAGAACTGGATCGTCGTCATACCTTCCGGCGGGTTCGGTTCCGCTGTTAACCCTTCCGATTCAACAAACTTCTTGAGATCCCCGCTATATGCATCGGCGTAGACAACCGGTCCATCCAACGAGATCCCCGCTTTTTGACCCAGATGGAAGTTGCCACCGAGTGAATCCTGATGCACTGCCCAAGAGATTTTGAACACCAACACGCCACCATTTTCAAACCGCACCCATGCCACGCCAAACTCTTCGACATCCATGATGCCGCGGAATCTCGGATCTTGTTGTGAGATGTAATCCTCGGTGATAGCAGAGACACGCACGGGTTTCGGATACCCCATCGCATACAACGATCTGTGCATATTGTAGACCCCAATATCGACGGTTGCCCCTGCCCCGGCGGTCTTTTTATAGATGAACGTATGTCCGGGATTCCCGCGGCGTCTGCACCCGGCGGATTCGGAGTAGTAGATGTCACCCAGTAATCCTTCTTCGATCATCTTTCTGGCGAACTGGAGTCTCGGACTAAACGTCGGATTGAGACCGATTTGCAGGATTTTGCCGGATGCCTTTGCGGCTCGGACCATGGCAGTCGCATCTGGGAGCGTCGCTGCCATCGGTTTTTCACAGAGGACGTGTTTACCGGCGTTCAGTGCCGCAACGGTGGGTCGGCGGTGTCCTTGATTATACGTGCAGACACTCACTGCATCGAGCCCCTCCATTTCGAGCATTTTATTGTAGCTTGAGAAGGCGTGCTTTCTTGGAACACCCCACTCGTCAGCGGCTTGGTTCGCCTTACTTTTGATGATGTCGCAGACAGCAACAATCTCGAAACCGCCGACTTTCGCGTAATACTGTTGGTGTGCGCGTGAGATGCCACCCGTACCAATGATACCGACTCGGACTGTCATGTTATCCTCTCCTTGTGAACAGGATTGCGTTGACATAAGAGTGTAGACGAAACGGGTTTGTAATGCAAGGGAAAATGTGATATACTGCAACGTAAACATGCTATGCAGTGATAGAAAGGAGAATGGCACTATGGATATCAAAAAACGGTATCACGATTTGCAAAAAGCGAGTCAGACGCACCTCGGTTGGCACTGGTTATTGCCGTTGTGTCCTGCTGACGCGTATCACTTACAAGCGTTGAATATTTCTGCACCCAATGAACGATGCGATTTTGATAGTTTGGTGTTGGGTCTTGCTAAGATACTCATCGATTCCTTAAATGAAGAATCGCTCAAAAAACTGATTCCTTATGAAAAGCAGGAGTCATTTAAAGATAAAAATGGCATTGCCCTCCTTGAAGCTGCCTTGCATTTGAACAACCTCGACGGTGTGGATGTTCACATTGAATTTCTATGGAAACTGGAGAGCCTTCGCTCAGGTAGGCGTGCGGATCAGAAAAGGAAAAACTATTCAAAGATAGCCAAACATTTTGACGTTGAAAATCAAAGTCTACAGTATGTTTTTGCCAACATCCTGAATAGTGCCTCAGATATGCTTGATTACTTTATTGCTCTGGTGAGTAGTGGGCAAATCCATGAAACCATCAAGCAAAATCACAGATTAGCAGCAGATGCTATTTTTAAGGAGATGATTGGAATGGCAGAATCCGAGCGGACCGATGCTTCGGTCAATCATGATGATGTCATCTATGAATTGGAAACGAAGTTATGATTTTTGTTGATACTGGTGCCTGGATTGCTATCTTTAACCCGAGGGATCAACACCATCATGAAGCTGTAGCGATTTACAACGATCTGAGACGCCGAGAAATTAAACTTTTAACCACTGACTACGTGATTGATGAAACCGTAACTCGCCTCAGATATGACGAAAATCACCGTATGGCAGTTCTGTTCTTAGGATATATTGAACACTTGGAAAGCGCGACTGATGTTGTTCTTGTAGCGATTGATAACGATCTGTTTTTGAAGGCAAAGGCACTTTTTCGTCAATATGACTCAGCACGGTTATCCTTTACCGATTGCACGAGCTTTGTGGTGTGTAGAGAAAATAACATTGCTGAAGCCTTTGCTTTCGACCAGCATTTTGCGATGATGGGGATTGGTTTGCGGCGGTAAGTTGTTTCACCTCTACTGTCGTTACATAGGTTGTTGTATTTTTCTTTTAGTTAAACGACTGTGTTTTTCGTAAGTGTTCTTTCATTTTTTACGCTTTATATTTGGATGCTACGTTAAGTTATTCTCTAAATACTTTCTCACGGTGCCATGCCAATGCGTCTTGTGCAGGATAGAGTATTTCGTTTTGTGGTAGACAGATAAGATTGTTATGCAAATTACTGAACCTCCACTCCGCCGGTCCCTCCTCGGAAATAAGTCTTGATACTTTCACTTCATAGTTTTCGTTCAAAGAGATTAATCCTTGGTCAAAAGCCCAATGGTGTAATTTGCAAAGCGATATGCCGTTCCGAATATCGTCGTTGTACGAAATGTGAAACGGGATAATATGTGCAGCGTCAGTTATACTTTTCCCCTCCTCCGTGACAACTCGTAACTGGCAAACGGCACAAGTGTAGTTATACCAATGCATTATTTCTCGACGGAAGGCTGTCCTACGGACTGGGTTTTCTGCCTCAACCGGTTCTGACCTTACCTGATATGAGAATGGGTATTCAGTGACTTCTTGAATCAGTAATTGTCTGTGTTCTCCAATTTGCTGTTCTTCTCTAATAACATTTTCAATTGCTTGCCTACGATCTGGGAAGTACTTTTCAATAATAGCTTGGCGGATGATTTCTCGTTCATGAGATTGTGTAAGAAGATTAAAAAACGGTTCATCCAAATACGCGTAAGCAATAAGTTCCCGCAGTCGACGAATAGATGAAGGGATTCTGCGACCAAGACTATTTAACTGCGTTTCTCGATTAACGTTAGGGTAGAGATACCAAAACCCATCGTTTTTTAAATAGTAAAACGGGTTATAAATTTTACCTTTCCAGTCTGGGAATTTTGCAGTATATTTCGTAAAGGCATCAATCAAGTTGGGAGAAAGTTGAATTTTATTCTCGTGAATATCACCGTGTTCAATGAGTTGAATAACTGCCAATAGGAGACAAGGCTTGTAGGGTGCAGATTGTCGGAACCTGCCTAGATTTTCTATCTGTTGCACATAGTCTCGTAACGTACTCATCGGTTTTTTCTGTATTCCTTTAATTGATGCTAACGGCAGGGATATGTTGTAACTGTAGAAAACCCACATGCCGTTCGATGTGTTCCAGTCGGTGTTATGGGACTAACGAGTTAACTCACAAGTTATTGTCTCAATACATTCTCACGATGCCACGCTAAAGCATCTTGAGCTGGATAGTGCTTATCCTGTTCTGGCAAAAGTATAGATTTATTACTCAGCGCGCTTAGCAGCCACTCCGTTGGACCCCGTTCAGACATAAGTTCTGAAACAATCACCTTATAGGTATTAGAAAAAGAAATTAGTCCTCTATCAAAAGCCCAATGATGCAATTGACAAAGCGAAATTCCGTTCCGTACGTCATCATTCCCTGAAATACTAAACGGAATGATGTGAGCGGCTTCGGTCACGCTTTCTCCATCCATCGTTAGGATATACAATTGGCAAACTGCACAAGTGTAGTTGTAGATCCCCATGATTGCCTGCCGAAAACCAGCCGTCCGAATTGGTTCTTTTGTTTGAACGAATTCTAAGGAATTTTGCGTTGAAAAGGTGTGTTCGACGCGTTGAAGCAGGTCCGCCCGATACGCGCCAATCTGCTCTGTTTCTGCAAGGAGTTCTTCAATTATCTGCTTGAAATCTGGAAGATAGGTGCGGATAAGCGTTTGACGGAGTACCTCACGATCGTGCGGGACAGTAAGCAAAGTAAAGAGATCGTCATCCAAACTTGCATAGGCAACAACTTCTCGAAGGCGGGAAGTTGATCGAATTCGGCTTGCAACGTCCAAGACTTTTTCATACCCAGCGTTTGGATGAAGGTGCCAGAATCCACGGCTTTTTAGATGGAAAAATGGCAAAGCGATATCAGGTTTCCGATTTATTACTACTTTTGTCCAATACTTCAGAAAAGTCTCTGCCAAATCTGGCGAAAGAGGAATTTTATTTTCCTGAACCTGCCCGTGCTCAATCAGTTCAATAACTGCTAACAGGAGAAGGGGCTGGTGCGGTGCCATACCGTGTGCCCGATCTACCCTCAACTTTTTCATTTTTTGCTGGTATTTTTGTAGAATACTCGTGGACATTTTTTAGAAATATAGGCTACAATACTTTTTTGGGCAATTCAACTGCTTTCATTTCGTCTCCTAATGCCTTAGCATAACCTTCGCGCAATTTATTTACATCTCCCGGAAATTGATTTAGCATATAGAATAACAAATTTTTAACAAGCACTTTACCTTTTATTATCATCCTTTTTTGTGTGGGGTGCCAAATGACTCCCCTATAAGGCGTTTGAGTCAAGTCTGTAGGTAATTTTGAAATCATCTTGAAACACTTTGGGAGGGGGTATCTCTCCGCCAGTATCGCGATGATTTCTGTTAGAATTTTCAGCCCTATAGGACGAAAAAGGACGCTACCTCCATTCGGGTGTCTGTACTTTTTGACAACTATCGAACTATCGGATGCATCAGCAAATTCCTTCAGCTGCGAAAAGCTATCTGTAAGTCCTTTAAAATAATCGCAAGCATGTTGATAATGTTTATCAAGCATGTGATCCGGTTGACGCACTTTTGTGAGTTCATTTTTTTTCTCTATAAGTCTCTTTTTATTCGAGATGATGTATATTTTCGTAAATAATATTTCCAATAGATCATAAAGATTTCCAATCGTAGTGAGACAAGTCTGGTTGCTTTTCGGGACATTATCAGTTGAACTGTTTAAGATTCGATCATCCATAAACATTTGATTTTTCATAACCAAATGCCGGGCAGTAATGGCCATTGTATCATCTTCGTCAAGAGCGATAATTTCTCCTTTTGAAACCCGAACAACATTTTTGTTCAATGTTGTGAAAAGTCTTCGGGTTCTTTCCATTCCATCCAGATCTGTCCTATGAGCAATGAAGATTGTTGACAATTTATCTTCACCCAATTGCGGGTTTTCTGCTACAGCTTCTCTAATTCCTATAAGTCGGTGTTGCCCATCAAGTGTGAACAATTCTTCTTCACCGTTCAAACTGAGAATTCCAATCCCAGCAACCACATCTTCCGGGAAATCTTCACTATTCAATTGGTTATTACTCTCTATGTGAGTAATCTCGTGCCAGTTGGGATCTCCCTCATAGATTGCTACAATCAGCGAATTAAAAAAACGTTGTTCCTGTTTAAGAAGGTAATCTTTTATTTCCTTACCACGTTTTCTTTTTATTTCCTGCTGTACCATTTCGCTCAAGGTTTTGCTTTGGTAAATTTCTTCAGCGATCCTGACCCTTTCAGCGATGTCTTTGAGTTTCATAAGTGTAGGATAATACACCCAATCACCCATTATGCCTCTTAGCGAGGAAAGATACAATTTTTTCATATTTTTTTATCCTCTTTACAATTTGGCTGTGGGGCCTATTTCTGCTGAATATCCTGCTTGGGAAAAGGGAGGTATAAAAGTGTCTAACAACTTCTGCTCCAGTTCTTTTATATTCAATTCAGACGGATCGACTTCAACATAATAAAAATATAGATAGTTTTCCCACGTAGTCAACATGAAATGGATTAAAGGTCTTTCAGGTCTTCTTTTTTCAGAAAGGTAATCTCTAAATCTCTTTCGTAAATTACGCTCGCTGTTATGTCCGGTTTGTCCAATATACATTAAGTAGCCGTGTGATGGAAATCCAGCAATTCTTGGTTCAACGAAAAAGGCGTAAACGCCTTTCTTAGTGGGGATCTGATTTGCATTATTTTGTTCAAATTTGACGCATTTCCAATTCAGCGGAATCGGTGGATCCGTGTAAGAATCCCATTGTGGTGTCAAAAGCAGAAAGTCTTGCTTGTAGATTCTTGCACTGCTGATCACATCGTACATGTACCCTAATATCTCCTAATGGTAAATAAAAAGCAATTCTAACATACTTCGTGAAAAAATTCAAAATTTTCCTGACACCCGCAAAAATCCGTGTAATCCACGATTTGCGGCGTACTCACCTCGGTTCATGCCCCGGTGAAGCCCATACGGGCTTCATACCGTTGATTTGATTCTGATTCATGCGACGTGCATTCAGACAATCAACGACCAATATCGACAACACATTTTAACTTGACATCAGTTAGCAAAAAGAGTATAATATATCATAAGACTTTTTGCTGACCCTGACCGCCGACAGCCAACACCGATAAAAGATGCTAAACTTTCCACAAAATTATTTTTTTTCAAAACAGGCAATCAAAAATAAAACGTCAACAAACCCTTACAGGGACTGGGTTCTCTAACGTTCCACGCTATACACAAAATGTTACACCGGTGTAACATTTTAAGGGTAAATCGCTGAAAAATATAACTTTAAGTTAAAAACATATTCGCAGAAGCAAAATTTCACAGTAACCTTCATAGTAACGCCTTCCCAAAACGCATCGAAACCCAGTCCCGATCTATGTTTATACCCGATTTCACAATTTCATGATTTACTGTGAAAACTGTGAAATTCTACATATCTTCTGCCCTTCCAACCTTCCAATCTTCCAACACAAGCGACGGATGTTAGTTAGAAATTCCAACCGAAACCTATATCATTAAAAAAAATCAACTTTTCATTTGACAAATTTCTGGTAAAAAAGTAAAATATATGAAAATATAGCGTTAATGCTACCATAAGAAAGCGTTGCAACTTTGCAACAAAAGCGTGTTAACATCGTTTTGCATAACAGATGATCGCATATCGCGATGCAGATTGTTTACATCAATCAATAGGAGATTACTCAAATGAGACTATTTATGACTGTTGCTGGCGTCCTCTGCGCCGCAATGCTTATGCTTCCGGCACTTACAGCCGATGCTGCGAATAAAGTAGATGTTTTCATCTATACCGACACCGTACAGTGGATCGGTCAAGCCGCAGCCGTGGAAGAAGCTGAAATACTGGCGGACCTACTTGACGGACAAGACGGAATCGGTGAACTCATCCTCCACGGACCAGCAAAAGATGTTGAAGCTTGGACGAAAGACCATACCGTGGACAATGGACATCATCTCATTGTTATGTTCGGTGATGTGCCAGTCGAAATTTACGATGTCGGGAAAGACGCAAAGAAAGAAACCGTCGCGGAGGAGTTCCTTGATGCAGGGAATACCTTCTCAAACAGTGCCGACTACTTCTTCTGGGGACAAGGCGGTAGAAATGAAGAAGCCGGTATCAAGAATATGATGGATATCCCCAATATGGTGCAGTGGGATGATAATACGGCTATGGAGGTCACCAAAGAAGGGAAGGAACTGACACCGTCACTTGACGACTACGCGACAGACCGTCCGTTCCACGTTGATCTGCTTGATGGCGATTGGGTACTGGAAATCGCATTCGCTTCAGATACCGGAGATCAAAAGGGTGACCGCTGTGACCCGTGTATTGTCCACAATACGAAGACGAATGGACGACTCATTCAGGTCTACCAGACCGCTAACCAAGATGACCCGAAAGGCGAGGTTATCGCCGAAATTATTCTCAACTACTACCTTGAGACTGTCGGCGCACTTGACGTTGATCCTCAAGATAAACTTCCCGCTTTGTGGGGAGATATGAAAAGAAGGAGATAACATTTAATGCGAAATATTTTTCTCTCACTCACGCTTATTGCGTTAATGGCGCTGCCGCTAACACCCGTCCTTGCTGCCGGTGAAGTCGCTATCTACACCGGAACCACGCAATGGATCGGGAAAGCACCCGCCGATGAGCAGGCACAAATCTGTGTTGATATGCTCAACGATGCCGGTATCTCTAATACGTGGTTCGACAGCGATGGCGATATGGATGCTTTGGCGGATTGGATGGAGAGTGTCACCGGTGATGATGGACTCGATGTCTGTGTCCTCTACGGTGATTTGCCACCGACCCTGTATCCAGATGGCAACGCACAACCCGATGGCACGATCGGTGAAACCTTCATCGAAACCACTGATGGCGATACCTTCATCAACCACGCTGACTATATGTTCTGGGGTTTGGCTGGTAGAAACGAAGAAGGCGGACTGAAAAACATGATGGATATCGACGGGATTACCATGTGGGACGATAACACCGACATGGTTGTCACCTCCGAAGGCGCGGCGATCTCTCCCACGCTCACCGATTTCCAATCTGACCGCCCCTTCCACGTCGATGAATTAGAGGGCAATTGGGAAGTCGAAGTCTCTCTTGCACAGAACGATGATGGCACTCGTGCCGATCCGATTATTGTTCGCGATGGAAACCTCGGTCGACTGATTCCAGTCATACAGACAGCGAACGGCGATGAACCGAAAGGCGCAGTTGCTGCTGAAATTATTATCTGGCTCATGTCAACGACACCTGTTGAACCTGCCGATAAACTCTCCACAACGTGGGGTGCTTTGAAAGCCGTCCAGTAGGCGCGAGATTTTCGGTCTCAATATTTTCTGTGTAGGCGCGCTTTATAAGCGCGCCTATACTTTGAGATTTCAGTCATATAGAAATATGTATCTGTAGAATTAGTGATGAAATTTAACAAACCCAGTGTTCTGATTACATTTTCGATCCTTGCCTTGTTTGTATCTGCCTGTCACGATCCAATAGAGTCCCCGCTCGTTGGCACCCTCCCCATTGAAACCATCACGACACCGAAAGATAATGCCGTCATGGTGTATGTCCCTGCTGGTGAGTTTCTCATGGGGACCAGTGACGCAGAAATTGAACACTACAAGGAAATCTTTCCGCTCCGTGATATTGCTCGATATGACAATGAACGTCCACAGCGTACCGTCTATCTTGATGCTTTCTATATCGACAAGTTTGAGGTGACGAACCGACAGTACAAACAATTCCTCAGCGAGACAGGGTATGAACCGCAGCACTATTTGGATCGTTTGCCGTATAACGCGCCCGATCTGCCTGCGGTTGTCTTGGACTGGGAAGATGCCGTCGCGTATGCTGTATGGGCAGGCAAGCGGTTGCCTACCGAGGCAGAATGGGAGAAAGCCGCACGTGGCACGGATGGACGTCTCTGGCCCTGGGGAAACGTATTTGACGATACGAAACTCAGTGGTAACGACGGCAGAGGCCACAGAGATGGCTATAAAGAGACCGCACCTGTCGGGCAGTTCCCGCAAGGTGCAAGTCCCTACGGCGCACACGATATGGCAGGCAATCTCTGGGAATGGGTGTCGGATTGGTACGATCCAAACTATTATCGGACTTCGCCGCCGAATGTCAATCCGCAAGGACCCGAAACCGGCGATGGTCATGTGCTGAAAGGGGGCGGTTGGGCGGAAAATTTAGACTTTACCCGGTGTGCCAGTCGACTCGGTGGAGAACCCGGATCCCTCCTACGTGGATTTAGATGCGCGATGGACGCACCCTCTGGAAAGTAGCACGCCTCAATTACAAGCCAAATCAGGTCCAACCCGCTACGCTCCCGTGCTATTTTCCACTTTTCAACCAACCCCAATTGCCAAAAACGAATAACCCGATAACTTCCTTGACAATCCTCTCGTGAATTTGTATAATAAATAAGCGTGGGAGGGTTGTCTATTGAAACAGATTGTCACACACGCAGACCCAGACCTTGACGCTATCGTGAGTGCTTGGATTGCCCAAGATTTTCTCTTCCAGGCACACGCGTCAGAAGTCTTGTTTGTGAGCCGAAAAGTGCCAGAAAAATTCATGCAGTCTGCCGATTGCTTGGTAGATGTTGGGAACAGGTATGAACCTGAAAACTATCGGTTTGATCACAAACCCCCTGCGTTTGAGAACAGAAATAGCACGTGTGCGACGCGGCTCATCTGGGAGTATCTGTTAGATATCGGTGTCGCTGTCAGACACCTTGAGGGTTTGGTAGAGATAACCTATCAAGGCGATACACACCGGAATTCAGAGGCACTCAAACAGAGTCGTATTGACGGACCTCACGCTAAATTAAAGCAGCTAAAAGCAGAATACAAGGACCCAACAGAGATTTATCAACAGATGGCATTCTGGCTCAGGAGTTATACAAAAAACTTATGAAGCAATTTACATGTTTACTTATTGTTCTATTTGTCGTAGCAGGATTCGCCGGGGCAGATGAATGGTCCCAATGGCGTGGCGAAAATCGCGAAGGCGTTTGGAAGGAAACCGGAATTATTGAAGCGTTTGAAAGTTCAGAGATTCCAATCCGGTGGCGTGTCCCTATCGGCAGCGGTTATAGCGGACCGACTGTCGCTGACGGACGTGTCTATGTGATGGATCGGGTTACCAAACCGAAACAGGTCGAGCGCGTTCACTGTTTTGATTGGGAGACGGGCGAATCTATCTGGTCCTACACTTATGACAGCATCTATAAGATTGATTACGGCGCAGGACCCCGCGCGACTGTGACTGTGGAGGATGGACTTGCCTACGCCTTGGGGGCAATGGGGCATCTCCACTGTTTTGACGCTACCACAGGTGAAGTCGCTTGGAAAAAGGATCTCAATACTGAATATAATATTGAGATGCCTATCTGGGGGATCGCGAGTGCCCCGATTGTTGAGGCGGGCAACCTAATCGTTCAAATTGGCGGGCAACCCAATGCGTGTATTGTTGCCTTTGACCCGAAAACCGGCGCAGAGAAATGGAAAGCCGTGGATGATACTGCCTCTTACTCCGCACCGATTGTCATTACACACGCCGGTCAACGGGTTTTAATCTGTTGGACAGGGAATAATATCGCTGCACTGGATCCAGAAACCGGGGCGGTACACTGGCTTTATCCATTTCCTTCTACACGTTGGGAGATTGGCATCGCCACCCCGATTTTCTACGAGCAGGAGCTGTTTTTCACAAACTTCTATGAAGGTTCGCTCCTTCTGAAACTCGCACCAGAGCGTTTGGATGTAGAACTCGGATGGCACCGAACGGGCAAGGATGAGCGCAATACAGAGGCTATTCAGACCACGATGTCAACCCCGATTCGGGTTGGCGATTATATTTACGGGGTCGATAGTTACGGGGAACTGCGTTGTATTGATGCCCGAAACGGCGATCGGATTTGGGAAGACCTCTCCGCCGTGCCGACAGCACGCTGGAGCACCATCCACATGGTCAAATACCCTGTATCATCAGAAAACAGAATTTGGATGTTCAATGAACGCGGCGAACTTCTCATCACAGACCTCACGCCTGAAGGACTGAATATCATCAGTCGTGCGAAACTGATTGAACCGACGCGGGATCAACTGAACCGCAGAGGCGGCGTTACATGGGCACACCCAGCATTTGCCTATAAACACGTCTTTGCCCGGAACGACGAAGAACTGGTTTGTGCCGACTTAGCAAAAACGAAAAAATAATATAAAACCACGGAGGCAAAATATTGGAAATGAATCGGGTGCCGGACGTCAAATTACAACCCGGCGAACAACTGCATGGCTTTGAGGTCAAAGCCGTCAAGCCAATTGATGAATTACGGGCAGTGAAGATTGAATTGGCGCATCAACATAGCGGCGCACGTTTGCTACATCTCTATACAAACGATACTGAGAATCTCTTCTCCATTAATTTCCCAACCCCGCCGTCAGACGATACAGGGGTTCCGCATATCCTTGAGCACGCCGTCTTGGCAGGATCACACAAATTTCCGGTGAAAGAGCCTTTCTTTGAGATGATTAAAATGAGCATGGCGACCTTCATCAATGCCATGACGAGTTCCGATTTCACCTGCTATCCAGTATCGAGCAACGTCAAAAAAGACCTCTTCAACTTGGCGGAGGTCTACTTTGACGCTGTCTTTCATCCATTGCTGACTGAAAACACCTTCAAGCGCGAAGGGCATCACCTCGCGCCTGTCGATCCTGATAACCCGACAGGCGATTTAAAGATAACAGGTATCGTCTATAACGAGATGAAGGGTGCCTTCTCGGACCCAGAGGCGTGTTTATACCGTTCCGTGATGAGACGACTCCTCCCAGATACACTTTACGCCAATGAATCCGGCGGGGATCCAGATGCCATTCCCGATTTGACCTACGCCGCGCTGAAGGGATTTCACGAAACCTATTATCACCCCAGCAACGGCTATTTCGTTCTCTACGGTGATATTCCAACCAGCGACTATCTCGCGTTCCTTGCCGATAAGTTAGATAGAATCCCGAAAAATGCAGCGAATACAGTGCTGCGGCCACTACGTCCAGAGGTCACACACCAACCGAAATGGGATGCCCCGCGAACGGCAACGGATACCTATCCTGTCGGTGCCGATGAACCGCTTGCGGAAAAAACGTATCTAATGCTCAGCTGGCTCATCGGAGACGCGACCGATCCAGAAGAGGTGGTTCTGGGTCGTATTATGAGCCTTATTTTGCTGGGTAACGAAGCCGCGCCGCTCCGTAAGGCGATTATTGATGCCAAACTCGGTGCTGATATTGTTTTCTCCGGTGCCAGTTCTATTGGACCAGAAGCCACTTTTTACATCGCACTCAAAGGAAGCGAAGCCGATCGCGTCGACGCCTTTAGTGGATTGGTCATTGATACCCTCACACAGATTGTGGATTCAGAGATTGATAGCGACAAGGTTGAAGCGGCGTTCCAACAAGCGACTTACCACTACCAAGAAGTCGCGTCAATGTTCCCGCTCCGCATGCTCTACCGGGTCATTGAGGGTTGGATATATGAGAAGGATTCGGACACGTTCCTAAAGATGGGGCAAACGTTGAATGCGGTTCGCCAGCAGTGGCAGGAAAATCCATCAATTTTCAACGAACTCATCCGAGAGAAACTCATTGAAAACCCGCATCGCCTCACCAGTGTGCTATCCCCAGATCGGGATATGCAGGGCAAAGTTGATGCTGAACTTGCGGAACGGATGAAGGGCATACGCGCCGAACTGACAGATGAACAGGTCGAGCAAATCGCTGCGGATGCTGCGGAGCTGGAGCGTCTCAATGGTATTCCCAATTCACCGGAGGCACTGGCGGGATTGCCGCAGCTACAGGTCAGTGATCTGCCTAAAAAACCGAGACATATTCCGACAACGGTGGAGCAGGTCGGCGGACAGGCACTCCTGCGGAACGATGTCTTTGCCAACGGTATTAACTACCTCATATTGAACTTCGACTTGCAGGGGTTGCCGCAGCACCTTTGGACGTATCTCCCCCGATACGCCGATGCTATTGGCAAACTCGGTGCTGCCGATATGAATTACGAAGCGATGGCGCAGCGGACATCAGCCGTCACTGGCGGGATTGGATGCTCATCGTGGTTTTCTACACACGCCCGGGAGGCGGATCGGGCTTTGCAAGGTCTCTCTTTTCACCTCAAAGCACTTGATGGCAAGATAGATGCTGCCTTAGATGTGCTGCATGACCTACTTTTCGCTGTGAACCCCCGCGATACCGAACGCCTTCGGGATGTGCTGCTTCAGGCGGTTGCGGAATATCGCACGGAGATGATTCACGACGGTTCAAGTACGGCGATTCATCACGCCTCACGGGGGCTTTCGTCGAATGCGCATCTTGCTGAGTTAATCTACGGATTGCCGCAACTCCGCAACAGCGAAACGTTCTTGAACGGGTTTGACGAACTTAATGCCGACCTAATAGGTCATATAGAGGGGATACGCGATTTCTTGCTGACACGTGGACGGGTGACCGCCAGTTTCACGGGTTCGGATACCGCTTTTGAAACCACGCGGACGAAACTCGGGGTGTGGCTTGACGCCATGCGGGATGAACCGGTGACTTCGGGAACGATTGCGTTTCAGCAGTTTGAGACACCACCAAGAGAGGGGTTGGCGGGTCCTATTCAGATTGCGCACTGCGCCCACGTGATGCCGGCGCCGCACTATTCGCATCCGGATTCAACGCTGTTGACTATCGGAGCGCATCTCATTCGACTCGATTACATACTCAGTGAAATCCGTTTTAAAGGCAATGCTTACGGCGCAAGGTTCACTTATAGTCCGTATGATGCCGTGCTCTGCCAGTCCTCGTTCCGGGATCCGCATGTTGCACGCACGATCAACGTCTTTGAACAGACTGTTGACTACGTTAAACAGGTGGAATGGACACAGACAGATATAGACCGGGCAATCATCGCCACGGCGAAGGATGGTGAGAAACCGATTCGTCCGAGTCAAGCCGCAAGCAGCGCGTTGAGCCAACACCTCGTTGGGCAGACGCGAGAGATGCGAGAGGCACGCTACGCACAACTCCGCCGTGCGACGCCGACTGAGGTCAAACGTGCGCTGCTGCAACTCTTAGAGGGAAATCGAGATAAAGCAGCGGTGTGTGCCGTTTCCAGTCGTGAGAAACTGGAAGCCGCAAACGCTGAATTGGCACAACCGCTTGTTATTGAAGACATTTTAACCTAAATCAAATGGCAGTCGGCAGACCGATAACTATGGTAAAACCAGAAAATATTGGACACTTCTATTGTAGCGCAAACTGTATGAAGTTTCAGAAAATAATTCGGTAATAGACGGGCAATGAATTGCCCTACTACAAACGGGTTAGTTCGTAGTAGTGCGATTTATCGCACGTTCAGAAATTTTAGTTTGCGGGTTCTCTGACCTGACCACAAACTAACAGTTTATGGTACATAAGTTCACATATTTTCGTATAATTCCAAGATCTACCATAAATAAGGAGAATGAGAATTAAAATGGTAAAAAAAATCGCACTCTTGACAATCTGTGTTGTTGCTTTCGCGGCGGTTGCAGCGATAGCATCGCAGCCTGTCGGTTTTGAGAAAAACTGGCATCACTGGCGTGGTCCGTATGCGACAGGGGTCGCAGTTGATGCGAATCCCCCAATCACGTGGAGTGAGACTGAAAATGTACGCTGGAAAATCGCTATTCCGGGCGTAGGACATGCCACACCCATCATCTGGGGAGACAAAATCTTCGTCCAGACGGCTGTTGAAGGTACAAAAGCGGCGTCTGGGGATGAGGACGGTGATAATCCATTCGGCGGTTTCTTCGGCGGGGAAAATGCCGGACCGGTGTATAAATTTGATCTGCTTGCTATCAGTCGGAGTGATGGAAGTGTGCTTTGGCAGAAGACACTCCGGGAAATAGTACCCCACGAAGGAACACACCGAGATGCAAACTACGCTTCAAATTCACCGGTCACTGATGGCGAATTCGTCTACGCCTATTTCGGTTCACGTGGGCTTTATTGTGTAGACATGGACGGCAACGTGAAATGGGAAAAAGATGTCGGTACGATGTATAAAAGGAACACCTTCGGGGAAGGGAGCTCTCCTGTTCTCTACGACAACACGCTCGTTATCGTTCAGGACCACGAGAGAAATTCTTTTATCACTGCGCTTGACAAGCGGACTGGAGAAGTCTTGTGGAAAACCGATCGCAACGAAGGAACGACTTGGTTCTCTCCTATTGTTGTTGAACACGATGGAAAACCACAGGTGATTACTGCTGGAACGAATCGTGTCCGTAGTTATGACCTCGCAACCGGCAAGCTGCTGTGGGATGGCGATGGCTTAACTCGCAACTCTATCCCCTCACCTGTTGCTGCAGGTGAATTCGTTTACCTTATGAGTGGTTTTCGTGGTAACGCCTTGCAGGCAATTTCTCTTGCATCGGCAACGGGAGATATTAGTGATTCAGATGCTATCGTTTGGGAATTCAATCGCGATACGCCGTATGTCCCGTCGCCGCTTCTCGCTAACGGTGTAATTTACTTTCTGAAAAGCAATGACGGTATCCTCTCCGCTTTCAATACGGAAACCGGAGCGTCACACTATGGACCCGTCCGCTTGAAAGGCGTTTCTGGCGTTTATGCCTCTATTGTTGGTGCGGGAGATCGACTTTACGTCGCTGGACGGAATGGGGTCGTGAACGTGGTCCAACAGGGTCCCGAATTTAAAATCTTGGCAGAAAACACGTTGGACGATAGTTTCAACGCATCGCCTGCGATTGTAGGGAACGAATTATACCTCCGCGGGGGTAAGTATCTCTACTGTATCTCGGAATAAGTAGTTAATAGTTGTCAGTCGGCAGTCAGCCATCGGTTGTTGGTTAAGCGTGTGGCAGTTGCGAACATTCTCGCCTTCTACACAGGGCTCTTAGCCGATAGCCGATGGCTGATAGCCAATTCTAATACGTTGCTCTTCCACCACTCACATCGTAACACTGACCCGTCACAAAACTCGCCTCGTCTGATGCCAAGAAATTCACAACAGCCGCAACTTCTTCCGGTTTCCCAACACGTCCCAACGGAATCTTACCCACCATATAATCAATTGTTGACTGCGCCATACCTTCCAGAATCGGTGTTTGAATGACCGCTGGAGAGACCGCATTCACACGAATGTTATAATCCGTTACCTCTTTCGCTAGTGCCTTTGTTAGGGTGATGACTCCCCCTTTGGATACCGAATACGGAATCAACGTCGGATTCCCCTCTTTCCCAGCGATGGATGCGATGTTCACAATCCTGCCGTAGTCTTGGGCAATCATCGGACCAATCACAGCCTTACAACACAGAAAAACGCCTGTGAGATTTACGCCTATCACAGCGTCCCAATCCGCTTCTTCTAAGTCGGTAAGTGGGAGCGTGCGTCCTGCGATTCCGGCGTTGTTAACGAGGATATCAACGCGACCGAGCGTGGAAATAACCTTTTCAACTGCAGCGTTAACGTCATCAGATTGTGAGACATCTGCTTGAACAGGTAGCGACCTGCGTCCAATGCCCTCGATCTCTTGTGCCACTGCTGCTGCAGCGTCCATGTTCAAATCCATGATGGCGACATCTGCCCCAGCGTTAGCGAGTCTGATAGCAATCGCTTTACCGATACCTTGTCCAGCGCCTGTTACTATAGCGATTTTATTGTCTAAATTCATTTTCTAATTCTCACTTGCCAAGGGCAAGTTTTCCCTCCACTCTTCCAAAAATTCATCTAATTCAACGCCGAATGCATCTGCCATTCGATTAATGTAACAGAAGAACCCGACGACCTCCACAATGGCGAAAAGGGCTTCATCTGTGAGTCCATAACCACGGAGATGTTCCAAATCTGCCGGTGTGACGGTAGATGCCGCTTTCGTCACTTTCGCCGCGAACGCAAGGATGGCTTTTGTGGTTTCGTCAATATCGGAGGTTCGGAAATCTTTCGTAAAGTGTGCAACTTGTTCGTCTGTGAGTTGTACCCGCAACTCATCGGCGTGCACAACGATTCAGTAGTCGCATTCATTGACTATTGAGACGACAGTCGCGATCATCTCCCGTTGTATCCGAGTCAAGGGGCAATCCGGATCGTGCATCACCGCTTTGTAAAGTTCGACAAAAGCGCGCATGCTCTTCGGTCTCACACTCAAAAGCCTGACAATGTTGTAAAGTTTCCCCGCCCGTGCGATCGAGGCATCATATTCCTCTTTCACAATACCCGTTGCCTCGGTTTCATCTACAGTCTGAATCCATGCCATGTGTTACTCTCCTATTACGACCCCATATTCCCCAACAACCGCACCTTTATGCCCGGTCTGGTAGTGTAGATGCCGTTCACCGATAATCGGTTGTGTGCTTTGGACTTCGACTGTGCCGCGGACGTTTCCCATTGCCCTTTCATCTAGATCCACACAGCAGAGGGGTTTAATTTGGCGATGCACCTGCCGACGGATATCGCCGTTTTTATTACGAACGATAATGTTGACGAGGGCATCTGCTTCCCCAACATTGAGGAATCGGAACCAGTCCCGAGCACCCGCTGCGACTTCAGGGAAAAAGAGTCGGATACCAATATGACCCCCCTCCATTGATGCCCCGGGCAAGTCGATAATGGCGGTCCCGCTTTGCATGTGCCGCTCGGCGACGACGGGTTGATCGCTGCGAATCTCTACGGAGGATTTCACCTTGATGTCGTCCATATCGGGTGTCCAGCATTCAAAAGGTCCTAACGGACTATGTCTTTTTGTCCAGGTTGCTTGTGCGTTATCGTCCTTACGCGCAATCATGGTTACCTCGGCAGGTTCCCTGCCAACGTTTACAATCACGACCCAGTCCTCCCATGCCGGACCAACCTCAGGAAAAAAGAGCGTGCGCGGTGCATCCGAGATGACTTGCCCAAATTGCCCAACCGATGTCTTCCCACCTTGATAGTGGAGGTGGCGTTCTGCTACAATCGGTTGTGAACTCTGCATCTCAACCGTGCCGGTGACGTTCCCCATAACGCCTTCGTTGAGATCCCAACAGCAGAAAGGCTTGATGGCATGGTGGCGTTGCCGTAGTACCCTGCCGTTCCTATTGCGGACGGTAATGTTGACGTGTGCATCCGCTTCGCCGACGTTTAGGACTCGAAACCAATCGTGTGCGCCTGATACCAATTCTGGAAAGAAGAGGCGCTGCCCGACTGTCTCGTATTCTGGGGCTGCACCGATAAAGTCGAGAACATTCGAGCCTCTGTGCATGTGCCGTTCGGCTACAATCGGTTGGTCTGCACTAAACTGCATTGAGGAGTTCTCTTTGATCGCCTCAACGTTGGGTGTCCAACATTCAAAAGGACTTATCGTTTTCTCTTCTGACCAAGTGGGTTGTCCGTTACGGGCGTGTCTCGCTATTGCGGTTACACGGGTTTCTTCCGTGCCGACATTCGTAACCTGAACCCAATCTTGCCACTGCGGACCGACTTCTGGGAAATAGAGCGTTGTTGCACCTGCCATTTGTTTCTCCTATTTTAGTTTTTATATACACGGTTCCAAAGTGTATCTATTGGACAGTCGCGGGTATTGTTTCTCCTTCTATTTTAACTTGCATATATATCTATTTTCCACTACAATTTTGGTCAATGCCGTTTGGTCAGTGCCGATACTGAACAAAATGGCTTTCACAATCCCAATACACATCTTAATTAAAGGAGATTCTTTAATGGCAGCGAAAAAACTCTCAGACGCTGAAATTCAGGAAAACCTCGAACAACTCGACGGTTGGACGGTGGAAGACGGTAAATTACATAAGGAATTCCAGTTTGATACCTTTGTTACGGCGTTCGGATTTATGGCACAACTTGCCCTGATCGCTGAGTCGATGAATCATCACCCAGAATGGTTCAATGTCTATAATCGTGTGACGATTGATTTGACAACCCACGATGCTGGCGGCATCAGCGAGTTGGACTTCCAGTGGGCAAAACACGCAGATGCGATGCGCAGCTAAATCTGACGAATCGTACTGTCCAGATAGGAGAGGCGTATGAATAAAATAAAAGTCTTAATTGGCAGTCGGCAAGCACCGGAAATTGAGGCGATGTTATCAGATATTCCAGGGAACGTGGAAGTGCGTTTTCTCCCGCAGGGAGATCCTTTGCGGGCACATATCGCCGATGTTGAGATCTTATTTGGGCACATCGGTGAAGACGCAATGCCTGAAGCAAACGCATTGCGTTGGGCGCATCAGCCGCATGCCGGTGTTGAGGGATTCATGTACCCGAGTTTCAAAGCGAGCGATGTTGTCCTTACGAATTGTCGCGGCTTATACGGCACACAGATCGCCGAACACGCCTTCGCGCTCCTTTTATCCCTTACCCGACACATTCCAATACAGTTGGAATTTATGAAGACAAAACATTGGGAACGCACACAATGTATTGAACTCGCCGGTATGACGATGGGTATTCTTGGGCTTGGTGGTATCGGGAGAGCGATTGCCGCACGTGCGCGGGCATTTGAATTTGAGGTTGTCGCTGCGGATGTTGAATCGATTGACAAGCCCGACACTGTTTCGGAACTCTACGGTTTAGACGGATTGATGCCGTTTCTGGCGCAGTCGAATATTCTTATGGTCTGTTGTCCGAGCACCCCTGAGACACATAAACTCTTATCACACGCACAATTCAATCAGATGCCGGACAATAGTTACGTCGTGAATGTGAGTCGCGGCAAGGTTGTTGACGAAGAAGCGTTGGTCGCTGCGCTTCGGCGTGGAAAATTAGCAGGGGCAGGATTAGACGTGACCTACACGGAGCCGTGTCCTCCAGAGAGTCCGTTATGGGAACAGGAAAACGTGATTTTAACCTCGCATAGTGCCGGTGCTTCACAGCACATTCGGAGACGTGCCATGCAGCTCTTTATCGACAATCTACATCGCTACGTCGCAGCTGAACCGTTAGTAAACGTTGTGGATAAGACGAAGGGCTACTAAACCGCAACACAGAAATGGAGAAAAAATGAGCCAGAAAACGTATCGCGCCGCCGCTATCGGGCATACCGGGGCAGGCAACTTTGGACATGCGCTGCATACCCCTTATAAAGATATAGAGAACGTCGAGTTTATCGCTGTGGCTGATCCGGACGCGGCGGGCAGAGAAAAAGCCGCGGCGGAGGCGGGCGCACGCCGCAGCTACGCCGATTATCGGGATATGCTTGAGAAAGAAGAACTTGACATTGTAAGCACCTGTCCGCGCTGGACAACTGAGCATGTGGACATGGTGACTGCGTGTATTGAGGCAGGATGCCACGTTTACTCTGAAAAACCGATGACGGCGACACTCGCCGATGGCGATCTAATTGTTGAAACGGCGAAAGCACACGGCAAGAAGGTAGCAGTCGCACATCAGGCGGTCTATCTCCCCGCAACCCATGCGATTAAGAAGCTGCTCGACGACGGAAAAATCGGCACCGTCCAAGCCATCCATGCCAGCGGTAAGCAGGACCATCGCGGGGGCGGTGAAGATATGATTGTCCTCGGGACCCACCTTTTTAACATGATGCGTTTCTTCGTTGGGGATGTCGCATGGATGCAGTCTCATGTCACGAATAACGGCAAAGAGATCGCTTATGGCGACGACCACGAACCGACGGAACCTGTTGGACCCGTTGCTGGCGATTGCATCAATAGTTACCTCGCTTTCAAAAGCGGTGTCTCAGGTTTCTTCGTGTCCCGGAGAGATCAGGCGGGTTCCGGTAGATACGGCATGGAGATTGTCGGCAGCGACGGTATTTTCTCGCTTCGCGGTGATGTTGCGAACCGACTCATGGTCTATCCCTATCCCGTCCTTGTCCCTGCAAGTCCAGATCAAGCGTGGGAAGCCATTGACTTAGATGACACACCTTTCTCCGGTGGCAATGAACTCGCTGTTCGCGATCTCATTGATGCAATCGAAAATGACCGAAAACCGATTTCCGCCGCTGAAGACGCGGTTGCTGCACTCGAGATGATTCTCGGTGCTTACGAGTCTCAGCTCTCTGGCGGACGCGTCTCCTTCCCGATTGCAAACCGCGAGCACCCGCTGAGTAGGTAAGCCTTGCGCAGGGATTTCACAAGGATAACCGGTGCGGTTCTAAACCGCACCTACCTCAATTGGCGTAAAACGGCGAGGTCTCCCTGCCTCTCCACCTCCACACCGCTGGCGAGGTTTCCTAAACTCGCCTTTTTTCTTGCCACCTTCCTATGCCGGTATTATTTTCCGAACGCCATTTTCATAACGAACCTGATAATCAGTATCCGGTACCTCCATCGCTCGGACTGCGAGTTCACCAAACGTGATGAGTGGTTCGGAAAGCAGTAGCAACTCATCAAGCGATTCGGTGGGTGTTTTCTCGGTGGTATCCAGCACAATCTTACGTCCTTTTTGCGCAAAGAGGGACCTATCAATCTCCTCTTGAAAGAGGCGTTTGAGTTCTGGAATATCGGTTTTTTTAATAATCTGATATTCGTGTGGGTCTGTCTCCATCCGTTCCTCTATCGCTGCGTCACTGGCAGTGAGGTGAATCATAACCACATCCGGCAACCGTGCTTCAATAACCTGTGTTTCATAGCCACGTTGTGCATTGATATGGTATTTTGAGTAATACGGGCTGTCTGGGTCATCTCCATAGAACGAGGAGTAGACCAGTTCCTCAATATGCCAACCCGCG
Source organism: Candidatus Poribacteria bacterium (assembly GCA_022827625.1). Lineage (GTDB taxonomy): Bacteria > Poribacteria > WGA-4E > WGA-4E > WGA-3G > WGA-3G. The sequence continues at coordinate 132,819 of JAJEIE010000005.1, forward strand.
ATCATCGTATTCGGGTAGTTTTTGATAACCTCAACGTGATATTGGAGTTGCATCCGTTGCATCCGCTCCTTCACGTCGTCTGGGAAGTTCACGTACGCCGCCCTCGACTCTGGACTGAGGGTTGAATCGGGGATAGTGAAGTGATCATCAACGTGAACCATCAATTTCCGGTGTCGATAGTAGTTCGTCAACAGGTCTACCAACGTCGATTTTCCAGCGTATTCGATACCGACAAAAATACATCTCATAAGAAGGACCTCGCTATTGAATGGGTGTGAGTGGACAATGCGTTACAGTGTATGCTTATTGTCTATCACGAAAGTAAAAAAGTGTCAATACCTATTCCGATTTCCAATTTTTCATCGCCTTGACAATGGGACATTTGCAAGGTATAATAACTTTTAAAATCTGAAAGGCTTTAATGCAAGGAGACGCAGATGGAAAAAATTCATACCGTCGAAATCTACGATGCAGAATATGAGACAACCTATACTGCCCATATCCAAAAAAACGGGAGCGGCTGGACGGGATGGATACAAGAACATCCCAAAGTGAAATGTGAAGACAGAACACAAGAAGCTCTGCTGGAAACCCTCGAAAAGACGCTTTATGAAACTTTAGAAGCGGATTGGGAAGCTTGGGACAAGCAGATAGAAGAAGATATAAAAGCTGGAAAGCTTGATCAACTTCGCAAGGAAGCTCTTGAGGATTTGCGGACAGGCAGGTGCACAGATCTATAAAACACGCAGAGAATTTTGGGAACACTATCAAAATCTACCCCAAGCGGTCCAACGACAAGCGGACAAGTGTTTTGAGTTACTGCAGCGAGATCCGAAACATCCATCTCTGAATTTTAAACAGGTTGGAAAAACAGACTGGTCGGTGAGAATTAACAGAGGATATCGTGCTCTGGCATTTGAAGACGAAGGAACTTTCATCTGGTTTTGGATCGGTCCACACGATGAATACATGAGGCGGATCCAATAACCGGGATTTTTGACGCAATTGGTCCATGAATAGTATATTATGTTAACAATCGGCAACCTCAACATCTCAAATTTCCCGTTATTACTCGCCCCGATGGAAGATGTCAGCGACCCGCCGTTTCGCGCCGTCTGCAAGGATAACGGTGCGGATCTCATGTATACCGAATTCATCTCCTCCGAGGCGCTCATCCGTGATGCCGCGCCCAGTGTCGCCAAGTTAGACATCTTCAAAGCAGAGAGACCGATCGGCATCCAAATTTTTGGACACGACATCGAGTCCATGCGTGCCTCTGTCGAAATTACCGAACGCGTCCAACCCGATATTATTGACATCAACTACGGCTGCCCTGTCAAGAAAGTTACGTGTAAAGGTGCCGGTGCCGGTATCCTACAAGACATCCCCAAAATGGTGAAGATGACCGCTGAAATGGTAAAAGCCACGCAGCTCCCTGTCACCGTCAAGACCCGACTCGGTTGGGATGATAAAACAAAGTACATCGTTGAAGTCGCAGAACGTCTACAGGATGTCGGGATTCAAGCCATCGCGATTCACGGCAGGACCCGTCGGCAGATGTATAAGGGCAATGCCGATTGGACGCTCATCGGTCGGATTAAGGATAATCCACGCATGACGATTCCGGTGTTTGGCAACGGTGATGTTGATAGTCCACAGAAAGCAGCAGGGATGCGTCAACAATACGGTGTTGACGGTATTATGATTGGGCGTGCCGCTATCGGTTATCCTTGGATTTTCAACGAAATAAAACACTATTTCGCAACCGGTGCGTTGCTTCCACCGCCCTCAATAGATGAGCGGATCGCTGTTTTTAGAAAACATCTCGATTTCTCGATTGAATGGAAAGGCTTAAGGCTCGGTCTCATTGAGATGCGCCGACACTACAGCAACTATTTCAAAGGTATCCCCTACGTCAAACCTTTTCGCAATCGCCTCGTCACATCTGATAGTTATGACGATGTCTTAGCGATTGTAGAGGAACTCCGTACGCACGCCTTAACATCGGTGCCATCTCTGATTGGAAACAGTTTAAGCCTCGATGCCCTACCAAAAAATGCTTGACGTGAAAGCCAAATAATTTTATCATACATCTTAGAAAACACATCTCGGCAATAAAGGACGGACAATGAATAAAATACCTTTTATGAAACTCAGTGGTGCAGGTAACGATTTCGTGATTATCAATAATTTTTCTGAGATCATTGATAGCACCGATACAAATTTTGTGACAAAACTCTGTCAACGCCGTATGTCAGTCGGTGCTGATGGGGTGCTTCTCGTAGAAAAAGCAGACGATGTCGACTTTCGCATGCGCTACTTCAACGCCGATGGTGGCGAAGTGGAGACCTGTGGGAACGGTGCACGCTGCATCTCCAAATTTGCCTACTTAAACGGTATCGCGTCTGAACAGATGCGATTCCTGACGAATGCTGGAATTTATGAATCCGAAATCGTCGGCGAGAACGTTAAAGTGCGTATGAGCGATCCGACGGATATCCGACTCAATGTCCCGCTGCAATTAGACGATGGCATGCACACCGTCGGCTTCGCGAACAGTGGCGTGCCGCACGTCGTCTTTTTTGTGGAAGACTTGGAAGACACGGAGGTCTTCGATCTCGGACAGCAGACGCGGTATCACGACGACTTCAAGCCTGCTGGGACGAATGCGAACTTCATCCGGATCCAGTCGCCAGGGTTGATCGACATTCGGACGTATGAGCGCGGTGTTGAGGATGAAACACTCGCTTGTGGTACTGGCTCAATTGCGTCGGCGGTTGTCGCTGCGACGTTAGGGAAAGTGGAGTCTCCAGTAGACGTGAAAACGGCGAGTGGTGCGGTTTTGAAAATCCATTTTGACGTGGAGAACGGAGAAGCTCGGAACGTCTATCTCGAAGGCGATGCCCGCGTGATCTACGTGGGTGAACTCACAACGGACGCGTGGAACTATTAAAAGTAGCAGGCACACGCCGTTGTGCCATAAGCAGCAAGGAGGGTTTACTTACATGTTTCAAGGCTCTTATGTGGCACTCGTCACACCCTTTAAGGACGATGAATCGCTTGATGAAGCGAAACTCAAGGAACTGATTCAATTTCAGCTTGACGGCGGCACACACGGCATCGTCCCGTGTGGCACAACGGGTGAATCCCCCGCGCTTTCTGAGGCTGAACACGATAGGGTCATAGAAATTACGGTTGAGACGGTGAATGGGCAAGTGCCTGTTATCGCCGGAACGGGTTCCAACTCAACGACGCGGACCTTACGCGCAACGGCGCACGCCAAAGCCGCCGGTGCGGATGCTGCGCTAATCGTCACGCCCTACTACAACAAACCCACCCAAGATGGGTTGTATGCCCACTACATGAAAATCGCTGATACGGTGGATATCCCAATCGTTGTTTACAACGTTCCGGGACGTTGCGGGACTGACATCCTTTCACCGACGATTGCACGACTCGCGGAGCACCCGAACATCGTTGCCCTCAAGGAGGCGACCGGTGAACTCAAGCGCGCCAGCGAAGTCGTCGACTTATGTCCTGACGATTTCGTTGTGTTGTCTGGTGATGATGTGAACACGCTCCCAATCATGGCTGTCGGCGGTAAAGGCGTTATCTCGGTCGTGGCGAACGTCGCACCGGCAGACGTTGCAGAGATGTGCAACGCTTTCCATGCAGGCAATCTCGACCTCGCCCGTAAACTCCACTATAAGACGCTGGCTTTGGCAGTGGATCTGTTTATTGAGACGAACCCGATTCCCGCAAAAACCGCACTCCAGTTGATGGGCAAACTCAACGGGAAACTGCGGTTACCGCTTGCACCGATGACACCTGAGAATCTTGAATCCTTGCGGGAGACGGTTAAGAAAGCGGGATTGATTTGACATGAGTTCAGTCTCCCAATGTAGGTGTCAACTAAGGTCATCTATGAGAAATCTTTGTGGTAATAGGTGCAGGTTACCTTGTTATACCCAAGGTATTCTCCTGTTACCACAGAATTCTCTACTTCTTACATCGAACTAACCTTAAATTTAGGGATTCAGTTTGCGATAGGTAATCCCATATCTGGGCTTACAAATTCTGCCTCAACGAGGACAATGAGCATGGTAAGAAGCACTGAAGCCAAAGTTAGTACTGTCCTAAACTACAATACTTTCTGGTTTCATAATAGGATGTTTGAGGAAGAATATGAAGCACACATTACTGCTCTGAAAGATACTTTGCTTGTTCTGAAGAATCAAGTTCAAACTCAGGGTCTTACTAAAAAGTTGATTGAAGAACTGATTTTGGAAAAGGAGAATGGATTAAAGGCGTTGTTGGCATTGACAGGGTTTTCAAACGAGTATTTTATGCGGTTAATCACCTTTATCCGAGTTGTTAATGATAAAGAACTTTCAAAACTCTCCTATCGGGATCAGTGGCTGGAGGTAGCAGAATTAGATGCTTCTACTATAACGGAATGGAAGTCTCCAAAAATTGAGAAGAAAATTCGAGAGTCTGCAAGTTTTAGAAAGGGCATTGTCAATCTGTTTTATGAAGGTTCAACAATCCCAGTGCTTTCAAAAACTCTTCCGCTATTTGAATTGAAAAAGTTGAGCGTTTCTAAACTTAGTTTTGAAGCTGAAGCGATGATTGATACATTGATTCGCTACAAAGAAAAGGGCTCTTATTCAGGGAAGAAGGGAAATAATCCCGAGCTTGTTATTCAACATCTTTTAACTGAGATGGAAATTGAATTTGAAAGTGGGGACTTAGATAAATTGAAAGAGCATGCTCTGGTCCAAAAGCGGACAATGGATTTTATCATTCCTAATCAAGAAGCCCCAAGAATTATTATTGAATCCTCATATTTAGCAACGACCTCTTCTGGACAAGGTGATAAGTCAAAGACCGAGGTTTCTGTCAGAGACCTCATTGCAGAACATTATCCTAAGGCGCACTTTTGGGGGTTTGTTGATGGTATCGGTTGGTATGTTCGTAAAACCGATTTAGAAAGGATGGTTGAAGCCTATGAAGATGTTTTTACTTTTAAAGAAGAAGAACTCAAACGTTTTAGTGAATCATTAACTATCATTTTAAGATAACACTATGCTGTGTACTGCCACCGGAAATTTAGACCACTCTCTAATATAAGATTGTGCTACAATGATAATCTATATTTCAAAGGAGCATTCCGATGGCGAAACGCAGAAAGTTCACACCTAAGTTTAAAGCAGAAGTTGTGCTTGAGGCCCTCCGCGCTGAAACTTCACAAGCATAACTGTGTCGACGTCATAACCTCAGCGAAAACCAAGTCTCGACATGGAAACGCCAACTTCTTGAAAATGCCGAAACCTTCTTTGAGTCGGAAACCGATAAGCCGTCAAATGAGTCAGCGGAGCGAATTGCCCAGCTTGAGCAACTCGTTGGCCGGTTGACGCTGGCACTCGAAATCCAAAAAAAAGCATTGACTTTCTTGGATTGACGCCTTCTCAAGAGCGCTGTCTCGTTGAGACGTTGCGCAAGGAGTATTCCATGCGGCAGATTTGTCAGACCCTGGGTTTCAATAAGAGCACCTTCTATTATCAACCCAAAAGTGATGCCTCTGAAGATGTCCTGCGTGCCGAAATACAGCGATTAGCGGTGGCATATCCGACGTATGGATATAGACGTATCACGAAGGTGTTGGTGTCTGAAGGACACACCGTTGGGTATAAACGCGTCGCCCGCTTGATGAAAGAAGAGAACTTGTCGGTTTCCATCAAACGTGCGCCTCAAACGACCCACTCCATTGACGGTCCGCAGCCCTGGCAGAATCGCCTGAAGACGCTTGAGGTCTGTCGATGCGATCAGGTCTGGGTGGGTGATATTACCTACGTCCGCCTCAAGCACCGCTTCATCTATGTCGCGCTGCTCATGGATGTCTTCACGCGCATGATTAGAGGGTGGAAACTGAGTCAACACTTGACGCAATCTCTGACCTTGGAACCCTTAGAGCAAGCTTTACACGACAGAGTTGCCGAGATTCATCACTCCGATCAAGGCGTGCAGTATCTTTCAAGGGCTTATCTCTTGAAGCTCAAAGCACACGGTATTCAGATTTCAGTCGCTCGCAGAGGGTGTCCTTGGGAGAACGGGTACGCCGAAAGGTTGATCCGAACCCTGAAGGAGGAAGAAGTTCACCTCAATGATTACCAAGATATTACCGAGGCTCGAGAACGCATCGGGCATTTTATCACACAGGTGTATCATCAGAAACGCCCACATTCGGCGTTAGGGTATTTGACACCTATAGAATTTCAACGACAAACCTTCTCTTAACTTTGCTAATTTTTGGTCTAAATAAAGGGTGGCACTTCA
>JAJEIE010000036.1 GCA_022827625.1 Candidatus Poribacteria bacterium
CACTTTTAATCAAGTGCCTTGCGACAGGTGGAATGGTAGGCATTAGGTGTTCCCCTGCTTTGCTCTTTACGGGTACAAACATTGTAATCAACTCCCTTTCGGGGTATATGTTTCCCCATCCAGATCGCGGTATCCCAGAGGTATCAGACTTGGGGGGCATCCGATACATAGCGCTGGCTCCCACGCCAAGATACGGCGATATTTTACTGTAGTCAGTGGTTTAACTTGTGAAGTGGACGCTGGGTCTACGCTTTGCACAAGCCTCGCCCTTTAGGGCGAGGTCACTGACGCGTTGGTGTTTCAGAGAGGTCTTTAACGAACTCATACGTCCAATCCACAGTCCGATAACCGCAATTGCTGTAAAAGAGGAAGGCGCGGTGGTTATCCCAGGCAGTACTAATCGCTGCATGCCGGTATCCGATTTTCTTCATCTCTTGAAGGGCATATTGGAGCAGATAGCGTCCCAAACCTTGCCCCTGAAAATCGTCTTCAACACCGAGCCAAACCGTATGAAACCAGTCTTGGGCATCCGGATGGCTTGAAAACTCACCGCCACAAACAGACTCACAGATGCCAACCTGTTCACCATCTTGATGGGCGAGAACAGTACAATTCGGATGCTTCCCACGTCCCTCCTTCCAGTTAATAGAAAGCGTTACCGGTAGATTTGAAGGCACTGGTGTAACAACGTAGTTTTCCCAATCCAAAAAGACCTCACCTTCAGAACGACGGTACCCATTGAATCCAAGAAGTCCTTGAACTTGGTCAAGCGCGTCCGATAGATAGGCATGTGAAAAGTGATAGAAACGATACCGACAGTCCTGTGGGAAAGCGAAAATTCGAGAAACATTGAATGCTTTCAGGTAGTCTTCCGCCTTTTCAAGTACGGCTTGTCCAACGCGTCGTTCACCACGTTCATAACCCATAAATCGAATAACACCTACAGTCTCTTCTCTGTTATCTCCAATTTGACTGATGCCGACGTGAATAAACGCTTGCGGAGCACCGTTCACCGTTGCAACAAAAGCGGTTTCGGAGTCAAGTCCATCTTCCTTTAAATCGGCTTCGTCGGCGGTCACCCGGTGCATTGCAACAGCGAATTCTTCCTCTTTTACCGGGTAGCAATGCGGAACGTTGGCGGTTATGTGGTTGTAAAATTGCGTCACCACTGTTTGCATATCGGGTGTATATTGGTGTATTTCCATGTATTGCTCCTATTTTTTTTTATTTGAGATCTGATTAGCAAGTTTCAATATTAAATTTAACGTGAGTTTAATGTAGGGTTTCTACTTGTAGCGCGATGCACATCGCATGAATCAACGGTATTCATGCCTTATAGGCATGAACCGGGGCGAGTACGCCGCAAAACTGTTAGTTTGCACAGCACACGCCACAAACTAACAGTTTGTGCTACAAATACAAAATTCACGTTGAGATCGGATTGTTTAGCGTTTATCCACTTGAAAACCGGCATCTAAGGCCTTCGTAATCCGAACTTGCGACTCTTGGAGGTGTGCCAAGCTATAAGCGTCAAGTCGTCCTTGAGCAGTTTGAAGCACCTGTTGTATCCGAGTGTTGATTTGCGCAAGATGAAGGCGTGCAAGCGATCTCGCATCTTCAGGTGTGCCACTGTCGGCATCCAACATCAGTTTGATGAGTTGCTTCAAGTGTTCACGTTGCAAACCTCGACGGAAGCTGGAGATAAACGCATCTGTATTCGACCACTGCTTTTCGTTTGTATTCCGTTCAAGTTCTACCCAAACTGCGTCCGTAATGCCTGAGAAGAGTTCTGGCATTGTGAAAGCGTCTTCACCTTTAGGAAACTTAAGTTCAGCGTCCTGGACGCGAGAGAGAATCGCCGGATAAAGCAACCGCTCCAAGATGACGGTTTGATTGCGGAGAATGACATCATGCACCGGATAATCAAAACGGAGCGAATTCCAACTGTCTCCGCCCCAGTCGCTCCAACGCGTAATCGCCAGACTGTTAAGTAAGTCGGCTGGGAAGTCGAAGGCTTGGTCTGAGAGGGCGTGTTCTTTGATGAATTGGAGTGCCTCGCGTTGTTTCGCTGCAGGGACTGGCACGAAGGGTAAACGTCCATTCTCATCGCCGCGATGGTCACGATGGTGATACTGTCCACCGATATATCGGCTTGCGAGATACATTGTGGAACCGTGTTCATACAACAGACTCCCGAATGCACGCCTGACACGCTGATAGCCCATCCCCTCTGTTGTAACTTTATCTGCAATCTTATCCCAGAGTCCGACAACCACCTCGCGCCGTTGCTTGGCAAACGCGAGCGGGTCATCACCGAGATCCCAGCGGTTCACCAGTGGGTCGAGGTCCCTGAAGCGATACCCGTAAGCATCCTCATCTGTACCATAAGTGAGATTTGGTGTCGCAACACGAGAAGCGATTTTGCCGAGTGCCTCTAATTCACCTTCCGGTTTGCTGGCGTTGATAGGCTTATAAGCATACTCGACTACCCAGTAGTCCCAGGGGCCGATTGTCTTTGTATAGTAATCTCCCTGTTTTTGACCCGCAGGTGCGATATTCACGGCATCGTATTCCATGACGGAACCGATCAGTGCTTCGCCACTTTTCTTATTCAGATCATCAAGGGAGAATATTGTACTCGCTTTAAAGTTGTGGCGGAATCCCAACGTATGTCCAACCTCGTGCATCGTCAAGGTCTTGAGTGCCTGCCCGATAAACTCCTCCGGTAGTTCACCGTTTTCATCAGTCAGACCCCGGGCTTGCAAGACGCTTGCCATAAAGCCCATCTGCCGTGCCAAGCCGGATGCCATCTGGCACTGAAAGTGTGAAGAGTGATCCATAGGGTGGTCGCGTTCGTATGCCACTTCATCAAAGAACGTCATGTACTCCCGCTGCCAATACCTAATCCAACTCTCACCGATCAGGATATCAGCGTCCAATATCTGGCCCGTCAACGGATTCACGCGAGATGGACCAATTGCGAACCCTGCACCGACAACCCAGCGAATCGTATTATACCGTGCATCTTCTGGGTCCCAGTCCTCGTAATCCTGCTGAATCCGCGCTTCAATCGCATCGGCAAAGCCTATTTTTTCAAACGCCTTGTTCCACTCCAGGATACCTTGTCGGACATACGGACGATAGCGATGGGGCACGGTTTTCTCAATGTAGAAGATAATCGGATCCATTGGTGGTGAAAGTTTGGCATCTTTGTCTGCTTTCTCTAAATGCCACCGGTTGACATAGCGGATAAACGGTGCATCGCTGGTTTGAGACGAATAGTCTTTGATCGCCGTCATAAAATGTCCAAGGCGGTCATCAGCCAATCGTGGACGATAATTGTTTTCTGGAAGTTTCGCGAGACTGTAGTGGAGCGTCAACTGGATGCCACGGCTGTCCGGAATCGTATCCATAGGTCTTTGTGATGCGTACACCGCTTCGACTTTCAGTTCGACGTTCTTCGGAAACGCTTTGATTGTTCCCCAAGTGCTCCGCGCTTTGTCAAAACGGGCATCAGGGGCAATACGGCGTGCCAAAGGCGGTAGGTCAGACACAAAGACGGGAGAGATATTCACCAGCAAACTTTTTCGTTGTGGATGGATACTTTCAATCTTGAGTGAAAACAGCACGGAATCGTTATGACCCAAGTCAACTGCTTCTGCGATCGGAGTCCCTTTTGTAGCACGGAAACGCTCATTTTTTCGCACCAGATGCACGTTGTCGCCAACGCGCCGCCAGACGAGCAGCCACTCTTCCAGCGTCATTCCTGAGAGTAGGAAGCCACTCCCTAAACCCCGGGCAACGCTAATCATACATAGAAACGGCTGCTCTAATTGTGATGGCTGTATTTCACAATAGAGATTCCCTTTTTTCTCGTATAGTTTGAAAAAGCCGTCGTAACTTTTGCTGTCTTCGGTAACTTTTGAAAAATCCTCAAACTCTTTTTTCTTTGTTGCTGTTTCCTGTGTTGCGGGTTTTGCGGGTTGTGTCGCTTCCTGAGCAGATACCGAAAAGCAATAAGCTCCTATTAGCATTAAACAGACCCAAAAAGTCAATTGGTATCGCATGGTCTCTTCTCCTTATTTGAGGTGTAATTGGTAGGTTTCCAAAACTTACTGTTATCAAAGTAGGCACATTAACTTAGGCGTATCTCGCTATTTTCAACGTTATATTATGTTGTAACCCTAACGTAGATGAAAGTATCAATTTTTCTTACACAGGGAATTTAGTGATAATGAATCCGCTGACTACCATCAAAGGAGAACCGGGGCCAATCGCGTTCCCAGTTTTCGGAGGCATAAGGGATATAATGACACGCCAACGCGTGTCTACGTGTACCTGGCTTCAAAATCTCCGCACCCCCGTGAATTAACTTCCCGTCAAATAGAATGACATCTCCAGCGTTTACCATAACCTGAACCGCATCCGTGCCATTTCCTTGGAAAACTTGTTTGACTGCCGGAAAATAGCGGTTGTGTTGTTGTAGCTCGTAAGTCTCTCCCGATAACAATGTCATTGGTACATCTTGTTTGGTAATTAATCGTCCCTTATGGGATCCAGGCTGCACAACGAGAGGACCGTTATCCGCATCAACATCAACCATCGCAATCCATGCAGACATGCAGTCGGGTAAATAGTATTGGTCTTGATGGAATGGATGCTCCGACCCTTCGTAAAAGTGCATCGTTTGGATGCCTTCCGGTTCACCGCCGAAGCAGTCTGTGAGTGGCTTGTGTAAGCGCGAATCGATCATCAAATCCAATACACGTTGGTCATATAGGTGCTGATTAAAAGTGCGAGCCCCATATTTATCTTGTTGAAAGAATCCTTCAAGATGTTTGCGTCCGGCGTGAAGGTCTTCCATGTGCTCAACAAAGTTTTGACATTCTTCCGCCGAGAGAACGTTTTTAAGGACAAGATACCCGTTTTCTTGATAAAACCCTTTTTGTGTAGGTGTCAAACCTGCCTGCTCAGATGCCATCGTGTCTCCTTCAGTGATGTGCTGTGTTCGCGCTGGTTAAACCTGAATAATTTTATCACGATTGTGAGGTCATTGTCAAGAAAGAGTCGGGATTGGAAATAATCAACGGTATGAATGCCGTATGGCATTCACCGTCCTACAGAGGAATTGAATGCCTCTGTACTTTGGGAATCTGTAAGTCTCCGAGATATATCTTGACCGATTGCTCTGTCTGTGTTATTCTGTCCTAACCAATACTTTTTAAAAGGAGGCAACCTTTCTCTCCTCCGCAAAAACCACACCCGTTCTGGTCTGGATTCTGGAGAGGTAGGTAACGGTTTTTATGCAGGTTGCAGCAATGTTTGGTGAAGGTAAAGGTGGGGTCGTTGAAAAGCCAGACCCCCAAGCAGCAGGGGATGTCGTCGTCGTCAAAATTCACGCCGTTCCAATGTGTACAGAATATAAAGGATTCATAGGCGGAGGCACCGGTGAACGCTTTGGACACGAAGCCGCGGGTGAAGTTGTTGAAGTCGCGCAACCCGGTCGCGTCAAGGTAGGTGACCGCGTCGTCGTGCAACCTCAGAGCGGTTGCGGCAAGTGTTCATTGTGTGTTGTTGGGGAACATATCCACTGCCAGAATGGACGGAATATTCGAGAGACACTCGGTACAGACCCGGCTTCGGCAACTTACGCGCAGTATCTGCACAAGGTAGACGAGTTGCTGTCCCCGATCCCAGATGGCGTGAGTTATGAACACGCAGGAATGGCGTGCTGTGGACTTGGACCGACATTTGGGGCAATGGAGCAGATGCAAGTCAACGCCTTGGATACCGTTATGGTTACCGGTTTAGGGCCCGTCGGGTTAGGCGGTATTATCAATGCTCATTATCGGGGCGCGCGTGTCATCGGCGTGGAAAGCCATCCGTATCGTGCCGAACTCGCCAAGAAATTAGGCGCGGAAGCCGTCTTCAACCCAACAGATTCGGATGTCCTTGAACAGATTCTCGACTTCACAGACGGTGTCGGTGTTGACAAGGCTGTGGACTGTTCGGGGGCATCCGCTGCGCATCGGTTAATGGTCGATGCAGCGCGCAGAAAAGGACAGGTCACATTCGTCGGTGAAGGTGGGGACTTCCCACTCGGCGCAAGTCGGGATATGATTCGGAAGGGGCTTGTCCTTCGCGGAAATTGGCACTACAACCTTGGGGATTATCCCAAATTAATGCAGGTCATTCAGTCTGTATCCGATCAGATTGATACCTTTATCACACACACCTTCCCGATGCGCGACGTGCAGCAGGCATGGGAACTCCAAGCGACGGGCGAATGTGGTAAGGTTGTACTGCACCCGTGGGAATAGTTGCTGAAGAGCCAGCACGGAAAGGTTACCAGACGGTCGCGTCTTGGAGACGCCGCAGTTTGAGAACAAAGGAATCCTCGTTGAGTTCTACCATATCGTAAGAGATCGCTTCCCCTTGGGAGACATCGCTTTTGAGGTTGACACCATAAGCCAAACCGAGGGGAAGTAGATTCTCAGCACGCGCAATCTCTGCTTTCTCAATCAAGCCGTTGACAGTATAGCCGCCGCTGCCATCAAGCACCTCTCCGGCTTTTAAGTCGCGTTTGGCAACCGTTATGACCTCAGCGACCGGTGTCGGCAACGGCGTGCCCGTCGGTTGTCCGTAAAGCGCAGCTTTCGCAATCGAAATTGGTGCCTCAACGGCTACAAGATGGTACGGACGATAGAGAAGATAGTTATTACCGTCGCCACCCGGATGTAGGTTGTAACTGGCAAGGTCTTCCTGCGTGAACGGGTGATCCGTCCGAATCACGACGAACACTCCCATCCGAAGTGGATCGTCTAAGGTCGTTTTGCCATCGGGTGCGATGCTGTTTGCGAGTTCGACGACACCGTGGCGGCTCAAAATGCCGCCTTCTTCCTTTAAACTAAAGACGTGGGCGATGTCGGAGATGTTCACTGAAGGTTCGTGCATCCCGCGAATATCTGGTGCGAGTCCTGCCATGTTCGCTAATGAGGTCATCTCAATCTGTGCTTTTGAACCGTCGCGGAACGAGTTGAACATCTTGAAGTTAATCGTGCGCCGCTCAATGAGTTCTTCACTAAACCCGAACCGTTGCGGAACGGTCTCTGGTACCCCAGCGCGGTCGTCATCATAAAAGACTGTTCCCCTCCCCGCAGCGACGATCTCGAAACCGAGTGTTTTTGCCCACTCAACGATGTTCATCGTCACACCCGGTTGGTCACCGTCAACAAGGGTATAGACGACACCAGCGTTATCTGCTAAGCGTCTCAGGAAAGGACCGACGGTCACATCTGTTTCGACGTTAACCATCACGAGATGCTTTTTGTGCATCAGTGTGTGATACGCCATTTCTGCGCCGATTTCTGGGATACCGGTTGCTTCGACAACCACATCGATGAGATCCGATTGGATAATGTGCAGTCCGTCCTTAGTGATAGCTCGTTTCCAACTGCGGATGGTGTCGTTCAAGGTGTTCGTATCCGCAACGCGCGAGATTGCGTCGGGTGGGATATTGCTGGCGGTGTAGGCGTTTGTCGCGTGCGCCAAATCGATGTCGGCAATCGCGCTCGCGACGATACCTTGCATCTGTGAAAGCTGCGCGACCAATCCGGCACCAAATTTTCCGGCACCGATGATACCCACACGAATCGGATTGTTTGCTGCTGCGCGCTCGGCGAGTTGTCTACTGAACATCTTCAGATTCCTTAAGTTTAGAACACTGTTTAAGTGATGTTTTCGTTTATTTTTTTGTATTTTGCGCGTGTAATCTCAAAGTCTAACGTCTTCCCACCATCTATTTCTCGTGCAACCGTGAATCCAAGCGACTCCCACAATCTTTTTGAACGCGGATTGTCGGCGCGGACATCCACCGGGCAGAAGCGATCAATCCCTAATTTTTCAAACGCATGTGCCATCAAGCATCGCACGACCTCTTTTCCATAGCCTTTCCCCCACAGTGTTTTGTCCCATATTCCGATGGGTGAGCGCATCACTTTTTCACCCTCAATTTTCGCCCGTTCCAAGTTCATCCACTGCAAGCAGACTTCGCCAATGGTTCTGTCACTTGCCTTCTCTACGATTGCAAACAAAAATCCGTCTTTCCGCATGTATTCACCAGCACTTTTGAGGTATTCCTTTGTCACAGGTGCGTCAGGTGACTCTCCCTCCATGGCATTCAAAAAATCGGGATCTTGATAAAACGGAACCGCCGTATCAAAATCGGCATCCTTGAAGGGTCGGAGTATCAGACGCTCGGTTTCTAAGTGAATATTGTGCTCTGCAAAGTTATCGGGTTGTGTCATTTTTGAAACTTTCCTTACCAGTTAGAGAATTTCTATAATCCATTCGCCATCGTGGGCAGGATTATAGATTAAGCCTTTCTTTATATCAACGCAGAGATCAAGATGTTCCAATACCATGTGTCCGATGAGGACAGGCGACCCTTCAGGGAGATCGGTAACTTGTATTGACCTTGTCCGTCCCAGAATCGTAAATTGGACTTCTGAGTAAAGAATACGCTCAGTGATACCCGTGGCAGTGCGAGCTCGCGTCGTTTCAATCGGCGTGAGACCGAGCTGCTCAATGAGCGAGGTTGGTAGGCAAAGTCCTGTCGCACCGGTATCAACGAGGGCATCCGGGACCGTAATCTTCCGCACGTCTTCTGGATCCATAGCACCCAGTTTTACGGCTACCAAGTCATATAGATTTTCGAGTTCGACTTGTGTTGTGTGTCTCATTTCTTTCGCTCCTGTTTTAGTGTTAAATTTTGAAATCGAGGGTCATATTAACGCTCACAATTATAGCAGGTCTGGATGAGAGAAGTCAAGACGAACAAAATTTGCTTTAGCGTAGACCCGCGCCTATGAACACTATAGACTGAAGAGATAGGTAAATTTGCTTAACACTGTCCAGTCGCGCGCATGCAAACCTTCAGACGCATCCCATGCCTGATCATACACAAGGTAAAAATCGCTACCTGGGCGATAGATGTAATTAATCAAAAAATTGGCACTTGCGCGTTTGGCATCGTCGTTCCACTGTGCGTACAGTTTGGTAAAGAAACGGGTGTTCAACGCATAACTGACACGCGTCCCGACAACGTTTGTCGTGAACAGATCAGTTTCAGGTAAGTTAATCCAGTTCCGCTGATAGCGCACTTCGATCGCGAGTTGGTAGGTCATCCGCCACTGGCTATCGAGGCTCAGACTCACGCGATCGCCGTGAAAGTAGTCTCCGTAATCCACTTGGCAAAATGAGGAAAACGGACGACTGGTTTGGGTGAAAGTGGTGAGCGAGATTTGGTTCATCTCATAATCACCGGCGGGAATCTCAACATCACCGACGCTGAAGGCTTCATCAACGCGATCAAAAAACCGTCGGAAATCGAGGTTAAACCCATCGTCAGAGTCCCAAAGCATACTTCCACCAAGTCCCATGTCCCAACCGATGAGCATATTATCGTGATCCAACAAGTAACCGCCGGTGAACATCGCTCCGACCTCTCGGACACGATAACGGTTAATTTGAACTTCATAATCAGCGTTCAACATCAACGATCGGATATCTCTGCGCTGCATGAACCCCATTTGACTCGTAAATTGCGGACCGATGTCGAGATAAGAAGCGTTGATACGAAAGTAGTCGTTGCGCCAGTCGTTCGAGAGATACCACGCGAAATCGCGTTCATCTGGATCCGGGGACCAGCTGCCAACGGTCATAGCGCGCATCCGCCACTGATCGTGCGGTCGAAAAAACAGATCGACTCCACCGTTACGATGGTAGTTTCCACCCGAATCACTTTGCCGATTGGTGAGAATAAAGCCCATGGTTGAATCACTCAGTATATCTCGCTGCATTCTGAGTACAGAGAAGTTCGTCATCGGTGATTCCGTCGAAGCGGCAGTTGTCATATTGAGCGCGCCGACACTATAGGGTCCAACCTTCCCTGTGAGTTTACCGCCACCAAGCAGCCGGACCTGTTGTTCGTCTTCGATACCGATCCGGCGACTGTAAAAAACAGACAACGGCGGCGGACCGAAATCTCCGATGCCCGCGCCGAAGGCGAACAGTCCACTGCCTTCAAGAAAGAATTCACGACGTTCTGGGAAAAAGAGATCGAACCGTGTGAGGTTGACTTCTTCCTGGTCCGCCTCTACCTGTGCGAAATCGGTGTTTACAGTCAAGTCCAATGTCAGGTTTGACGTTATCCCGTATTTCATATCAAGTCCGAGGTCGCCTTCGGTCGTCCGCTGCCAAATTGTGTCGTCGAGATTCCTTGCCAACCCACCGAGGAGATACGGTTTGACATCAAAATAAGATGGTGATGCAATGCTTTGGAGTCCAATCACTTTGCCTTGATACGTGGGGTGATAGGTGCCGGGCCAACTCTCACTTCGGGGTACTTGTATCCATTGCGATGTTTCATTCTTCCGTGCGATGTTGCGTCCGAAATTCACGCCCCATACCATCGCATCGCTCTTTTTGAACCGTAGCTGATTGAAAGGAATCGCGATTTCAACCGTCCACCCTTTATCGTGTCGCCGGCCGCCAGCCTCCCAGATACAGTCCCAACTCCCGTTAAGATTTTCGCCACCGTCTGTGACAGCCGTGTCTGACAGCGCACCGAGCGCATTCGTCCGAAAGAAAAAGCATTGTCGTTTATCGCCGTAGGTATCGAGCATCACGTAAACGTTATCATTTTGCCAAAGCTGCCCGTCGCGCCGCATTTCGTTCGCAACAACCTTTTCGGGTTCGGAATCATAGCATTCAAATCCGATATACAGTTTCTCTGTGTCATACAACATCCGCACCTCAGTGCGTTCGCTAATCGGTTGTCCTTCAGCGGGTGATTGTTGGATAAAGTCGTCAATGATCTGTGCCTCTGTCCAAGCCGCTTCATTGAGATGTCCATCAAGTTCGATTGTTTCTTGCGTTAGCAACGGTCTAATTTCTTTGCTGGCTCTGGCGTTTAAATTTATTGCTGCAATCACTACGAATACCAATAAAGTTATTCTGTAACGCATCTTTTCTCCTCTTTTAAGGTTTTTCTTGCCTGCAAACATGGTGCCTTTTGTTGTCATGTTAAAAAAGAAACACCCTCACTGAAATCTTGTTTTTATGCCATTCAGTGATGGGCGTTATATTGTGTAACTCAGAAAGTCTCTTATTTGCTACTTATAAGCCCACCCCTGCTTGGGACACGGAAATGGTGATCGGCATAGCACCGATACCAACCGATGTGCAAAGGTGGTTTTTATGTATCAACATGGTGAGCGGGAGATAAAACATTTGATAATCCTGTTTTGAAATTTATGTACGTTAAGTATTATAGCACATTTTGCCCTTGAATGTCAAATTTTTTAGGAATTCCTGATAGAATTCTATAACAGTATTTAACCTTCGATTTTTTGAAAAATTCACATTTTTTCAAGGAAAACGAAATAACTTGCAACAAAAAATGAAACGGAATGGGAGGGCACCTGCACATTGAAAGTCAGAACCTGTTGTTTCATCTTATGCGCAATCATGCTCACGATCGGATGAGCTGATACTGAAAACCCTAATTCAATTAAGGCTTCGGATGAAGCAGAGACTGAGGTTATCATCACTGAGCAGCCAAACCGAGACTTGACTGAAGAAGCGAGCGGAAAAAAAGTGATTGCGCATCTGGAAAAGTATCTTCAACTCAAGGCAGAAGATTCAGATGCCGCATACGCTGAACTCCGAAAATCTGCCGATTTCACATGGTGGGAGCATCCGCTCTCTGAGCAGTGGACACAACTTACGTTTCGTATGGATACAGCGGGGAAAGCTTTTATAATGGATATGATTCAGCGCGTTGAATTAGAACTTCAGATGGCTAAGGATCGCGGCCCCTACAAAGAACAGGTGACCTATTTGGAAGGTCGCTTGCAATTCTGGAAAGACAGGAAAGAACATGCCGAAGCGGAGGGACGCAACCCTCGCGAGGCTGACATTAAGTTCAGCATAAGGATTGAGGAGGATTAAATGGCTTTAGAGAAACTTGATGGGGCAAATAGAAAGAGGCTATTCGGACTATTGACTTTGATAGTCTTCTGCTCCTGCGCGCCGATAGCGTATCAACTGGTTTCTGAGAAACCTGTCGCGCCGATAGAAAACTTAATATCCGAAGAAATAAGAGATTCTATAGTATTAATTGAGAGTGAAAATGGATATGGTACAGGTTTCTTCGTTACACCAGACAAGATTGCAACGAGCATTCATGTCGTTGCGCACGCGGGTCCGGTTTTTGTAAAGTCTCCTGACAAGGCGAAAAATTGGGCAATAGAGGGTGTTACTGGATTTGATATAGCAAATGGTATCGCCATCTTAAAGGTTGCCGGTGAAGGCGTACCGCTGTCTATAATGAGCAGTGGGACAGCGCAAATTGGTGAGGCCATATCTATTCCGAGTTACGCCGATGAAGAATACAAAGTCACAGGAGGCAGTCTACAAAGCATCCGAAATAGTGATAAACGGCTTAGAATACGAACGACGACTTCTAAAGAGCCTGATGGTAGTCCAGTGTTTAACAATAACAGACAGGTCATTGCGATTATCGTGTTGTATGGTAATGACCCTTACAGTTATGCGATGCCTTCCAGTGTCCTTGAGGCATTGCTTGACCCGTCTCTGCCAATAGAATCTTTGGCGGAATGGCAGAAACGGGAACATGTTCGCGCTGCAGCTTACTACGGTTTAGCAAAAGAAAAATTAGATGCCAAAGATTATGCTGGAGCCATAGTTAACCTTGATAAAGCGATTGAACTGAACTCTGAGTATCTCTGGGCACACTACGAGCGCGGCAGAGCTCAGGTTTACCTTAATGACTATGACAGCGCGATTGCCTCCTGTACCCGAGTTATTAAAATGGATCCTGATGCAGCTGATGCTTACAATGCCCGAGGGATTGTAAAGGTTGACCTTGGTGACTATACTGATGCGATTGTTGACTTTGATAAAGCCATTGAACTTGACGCTCAGTATGCGAGTGCTTATGTTAATCGAGGAGTTGTGAAGCTCATACTTGGTGAATCTGAGACCTTCCAAGGAAATGCTAAGGCAGCACAGCCTTTATATGAAGCGGCGATAGCCGATTGTGATAAAGCCATTGAACTTGACGTTAAGCATAGTAAGGCTTATCGGAATCGAGGGACACTGAAGTTTAGACTTGGTGAGTTTGAAACCATCCGCGGGAATGCTAAAGCAGCGCGGCGTTTATATGAAGCGGCGATAACTGATTGTGATAAAGCCATTGAGATTGACCCAGAATATGCAGATGCCTATAGTTTTCGCGGGGCTGCAAAGTCGGCTCTTGGCGACCCTGAGGAGGCAATACTTGATGTCAATAGAGCTATCCAGATTGACCCGGAGTATGCGAATGCTTATAGAAATCGTGCAAAAGTGAAATGTGAACTTGGTGATGTTGAATCCAAGCATGGTAATGCGGAGAAGGCACAGAAGTTGTATCACGAAGGCATTACTGAATATGAAAAATTCATCCAGATGAACAAATCACAGGATACAGATGTGAAGGCAGTGGACTTGGGGTTTACAAATGGTGGGACTTCTACGGTGCACATAATGGGTTGGAGCGCAACCATAGGCAACTTCTTCACCGGTAGCGGTTTCTTTGCAGACAAAGACAAGATTGTAACAAACATCCATGTCGTTGCCTTGCCTGGTGTTGTTTTTGCCAAACTCACAGACAGAGAGGTGATCTACCCAATTGAAGGTGTCACGGCGTTTGATGCAGGAGACGATCTCGTCATCTTAAAAATAACGGGTGAAGGCACACCACTATTCTTGGGTGATAGTGATATGGTTCAAAGCGGTGAACGTGTTATTGCTGTGGGATATCCGAGCAGGAGATACAAAGTCATAGAGGGAACTATAGACGGCATCCGGAATACCGATAAGTGGCTACGAATGAAAATTGATATTACTGGTGGAAGTAGTGGCAGTCCTACGCTAAATAGTAAGGGGCAAGTCATAGGAATTAATGCCGCTAAGTATAAGGACTACGCTTACGCCATTCCCTCAAATGCGCTTAAGACGCTACTCGCTCGGTCGAAACCAACGGAGCCTTTGATAGAGTGGCAAAAACGTGATCCTATCCGTGCGTATGCTTACCATGCTCAGGGACATCTTAAAGGTGTGATCGGTCACTACCGTGGAGCGATAGCTGATTATGATAAAGCTATTAAGTTAAACCCTAAGACTCGCCATACCTACTACCTGCGTGGAAATCTAAAAGCTGCTTTGGGTAAACATAAGAAAGCAATAGCCGATTATGATAAAGCTATCCAACTAAATCCTGAAGATTTTGAGGCCTACAAGACTCGCGGTGCCGTGAAATTCAGTCTTGGCAAACCAGAACAGGCAATACTTGATTATAACAAGGTTATTCAACTCGACCCAGATAATGCTGATGCCTATAACAATCGCGGGATGATGCGGTTTCGTTTTGGCGCATCTGAATTCTCACGCGGGAATGTAGACCAAGCAAGAGAATTATATGAAAAAGCGATTGAAGACTATACCCAAGCTATCAAATTAAATCCGGAGGACACCGAGGCTTATAGTAATCTGGGTGCCGTAAAGTCTGCCCTTGCGGCTATGCTCAAACAGTAGTCACTTTGATATAGTCATACAATATGTGAACATCGCCATCAGGCGTTCATACCTACTCGAAAAGCATAAAGCCTTGCACGGTTCAGCACCAATCGAAGCCGCAAGGGTTGTTCCGCATCCGCTAACGTCGCCGACTTCCATTGCACCGAATGTCGTATACTATCCGTTGTGAGCGGAACACAGCCATCAATCGAAAATCCGGGTTGAACCCGTCCATCAGCCGTTAGCACTTCAACGCCGACCTGACCGCCACTCGCATCTGCGTTAATCTCAAGTCCACCGTCTGGAATCTGCAACGGCACAGTTTCAACGATCCCACCCTCCGCATCAGCATCGAGAGAGACGAAGCCGTCTAACCGCCACTTCGCAAGTCCAATCTCCTTATGCCTGTCCTTCATTTGTGCACCGTGCGTGTGAACTGTTCCCGTGTAGTACCAGTGAATTTCGTCATCGGTGATGATGGGTTCTATGGCGGTTCCCATAATCATACCGCAGTCGAACGTGCCGCTCTCACCGCGTGGAATAAGCGGCGTGCGATCGGAATCAGGATAGTCCCAATTAAATCCGTCTCGGCTACAAACCAACTGCGCGTCAATCGGTCCATCAACGGGAATCTCATGCTCCGCTGCTCCGGGTCCCGTCACATACAACACCCCAGCGAGACCGATGTAAATGTTATGATAAAGGAAGCCTGACATGTTGTGGATTTCAGCACGATCCGCACCGTATCTCTGGACACCAACCTCGTCATCCACATCAGTAGCACCGAACATCGGCACAAGCGGTTTCCACGGTCCCTCCAGACATGGGCTTTCGGTATATGCGATCATACGTCTGGCATCCTTATCATCCCCACGGATGAGTCCGTAAGCTCGGAACATCTCTGTTTTTTTATCCCAGATAACGTTGAACGCACCTTCGTTATCCCGATCTGCAACGGGTTCCAAATAATCTGAATCGTCCCACCGAATGCCATCTGGCGATGTGAGCAAGAAGACGTTGCGATACCGTCTGCAAAAACCGATCATCTTATACCGTCTCTGCGGATCCGATTCAGCGTCATCTCGGAAAACACACGCACCGTGAAGGTCCCACACGATGTTGTTGTTTGGGTTTCCGTTGAATTCAAAGAGTCCGAGGTTGGGTTTTGTCCACGTCAATCCGTCGTCACTCTCGGCGTAGCAGGTGAGATCGCCGCGGTCGTTCTCAACGAATTTCCTGCCATACGCGTCGTGTGTCTGCCCTCTATATGTTGACGGATTACGGTCGGGACGTGGGACGTAAAGCCTGGGAATTTCGTTCGCTTTGAACCGCCAATGCGGTCCCATACGACACATGTACCACATGCGATATTTTCCATAAGCTTCATCGTACATCGTGGTCCCGTAAAGGTGAACACGTCTCGATTGATCGGGTCCACCGTGTTCCCACGGGTTTTCAGGATCGGGTTTAAGGACAGAGACATCGTGCTTTACGCATGGATGCAGCGTGCGTTTCACGCCGTGTTTGGAAGCAATCAGTGTGTCGTCGATAAACAGTTCTGTGCCAGAGTTGAGTGTATGAAGGGTATTTGAATTCACGTTATTTTCCTTAATCAGGGATGGTTTGCAAGCCCAATAGGAGCGATTTTTACGGGCATTTGGGCGTAAAGCCCATTCCTTTAGGTATGGGATATAGGTTTCCCGCTAAGGACTTTATATCCAAAATTAGCTTGACTTCATAAGTAAAATGTGGTATAATTCTTATATCCGTTGGCAAGCATAAGCAGCGTTACCGCTTGGTAACGTGCTTGCCATCTCACTGCTTGAGATAAAGACGGATAACGGATAATACCATGAAAACCGAAAAATATGAGTTATACCCTCAATCTAATATTGTGCAGATAGGCAATCTACTTGACGACTTGCATAGCGTGCATGTGCATATCTTGCGTCTACAACGCCGTTACTATCGTATGTATCACAAATATGCTGGCTTTGGTCGTATCTGTGCACATATAACGAAGTTGAAACAACGGACAAAACCGCACTGGAATCAACTGCCGAGCCAAGTTATCCAACAAGTCGCGAAACGTATTCACCTTGCTTATGAAAAGTTTTTTGACTATCTCAAAGCGAAAGCGAAAGGTGTATCACCACGTAAAGTTGGTAAACCGAAGATAAAACCTAATCACAAATATAACTCGCTCACTTTCACGCAAGCGGGGTATGAGATAAAAGACAATCGTATCACAATTAACTGCCTTAAAAAGTCCTTCACCTTTTGGAAACACAGAGATTGGACTGGCAGAATAAAAACGGTGTCAATCAAACGTGATAATGTCGGTGACTACTATTTATACCTAACGTGTGAAGATTGTGAACCTTCCGAAAAACTCCGACTGACCGGTAATGAGGCAGGGGCAGATTTTGGAAGTAAGACATTCCTCACATTATCAGACGGTACAAAGATAGCGTCGCCAGAGTTCTATAAACAAAGTCTCAACGCAGTGCGTTCAGCAAACAAGGCACTTTCTCGCAAGCAGTATCTATCGAATGGATGGTTTCGTGCCAAACGCCACCTTGCCCGTGTGCATAAAGCTATAGCCAATCGTAGACGCGACTGGTTTTTCAAGTTGGCACTCCGTCTTGTGCGTAAATACGATAGGATTGCGATTGAGACCTTGAACCTTGAAGGTATGAAGCAACTTTGGGGACGTAAAATCTCTGATATTGCCTTTGGTGAATTTGCTTTGATCCTCCAATGGACGTGTGCCAAATACGGAAAAACCTTATTGAAAGCGGGGCGTTGGACTGCCACAACAAAACCTTGTTCGGATTGTGGTTATCACAACAAAACGCTAACACTTTCAGATAGACGGTGGACGTGTCCTGAATGTGGTTCTCACCACGACCGAGACGTAAACGCTGCTATCAATATATTGCGGGTTGGGGTACCCTGGACCTAAACCAGATAAAACCGATCTGATTCGGAATAAGAACCCGCAGGTGGA
The DNA here is from genome assembly GCA_022827625.1 of Candidatus Poribacteria bacterium. Classification (GTDB taxonomy): domain Bacteria; phylum Poribacteria; class WGA-4E; order WGA-4E; family WGA-3G; genus WGA-3G. The sequence continues at coordinate 17,651 of JAJEIE010000036.1, forward strand.
GCGACAATAAGACGTTCAACCCTTTCGGAAGAACGCAGTTGCTATGAAACCGAAGCCCACGCCTTTAGGCGTTGGGTGGTATCACTACAGAAAAACGGTGAAAGATGCTATACTTTAACAAGGATAATTTGGAAAAATAGAATACATCTTTATAAGCCTTTATGATACAGTAGAAAATGGTTTCTCACAAGACAAAATGTACAACCCCACGTTGGTATCACATATCACTAATCCGTTTTCGCAACTGTGGTATTAGCGGGAATCGTCCTAAATGGCTGAGTACAAGTTCACAGATTATTTTGAACGGCAAGTCCTACATAAACGGCCTTATCTGAAGAAAGAATGGTGTATTTATACCATTGAGAACGCTATTCATTCGGAACCACAGGAGCATAATAGGTTCCGTTTTTGGGCTGCAATTCCTGAAATTGATGGTCGCTACCTTAGAGTCATTACACTTGAGGATAAGATTACGATCCACAATGCTTTTCCAGATCGAGGATTCAAGCTATGAAACTCAACTATTATCCAGAAACTGATTCACTATATATTAACTTGTCCGAACAACCGAGCGTGGAGACCCGAGAAATCTCGGAAGGTATTCTACTTGATTATGATGCTAACGGTGGACTTGTTGGCATTGACATTGATAATGCCAGTCACAAGGTGGAAATGAAGAGGTTAACTCTTAGTAAACTCCCCGCCGAGATTGAAACGATTCCTGCCTAACTTGGACTGCCATTTGTGGGAATTATCATAATATCTGAACATTTCAGTGAATTGTCAGCGAGAAACACGCCTTTCACGATAGGAGGAATTTCCCAGGGTCTTTGGTTTGCCCTGTGTCAGCAACTGTGAAATTTATTATAAACGCTTGAGGACTTTGAATGGTCAATTCTGAAACCCATCCTATTATTGTTCTCGGTGTAGAGCGCAGTGGGACATCTGTTGTTGCTGAGATGTTACACAGATGGGGCGCGTACGCGGGTCCCTCGGAAAAGTTACACAAAGCCGATACACATGCCCCCAGAGGGTATTGGGAATATCTGCCATTATGGGATCTACTCGCTGAGTTAGGGGGTTTTGATACTGGCGCGATTTGGTGGGATTGTGACTTCCAGCAGCGAATGGAAAACAAAGCCACTGACCCGGTGTATAGGAAAAAAGCCACTGAACTGATGGCTGAAATGCACAATGGGGATCCTTGGTTTTGGAAAGACCCGGCACTCAGCCATTTTTTACCATTTTGGAAACAGATATGGGACGATGCGATTTACATAATCACAGTTCGTAACCCACTTGATACAGCAATCTCATGGCAAAAATTCATTATGCCATCCAATATGAAAGGTACTATCTCTTTTGTTGCAATGAATTTGTTGCGGTGGCAACACATGATGACGCAAATCTTTCATCACACAGAGGATGCACAACACAAGCTCTTTCTTGGCTATGAAGATATTGTGCGTCAGCCGTTGGCACAAGCCGAGAGATTGGCTTGCTTTCTGAATTCGAGGTTTGGAAAGAGGGGTTCACCGATTCAAGCGATGGCTGATGTGGTCGAACCTGAACTATGGCGAAATAATTGTGGCGCTCCATTTGAAGGGGCAGCTGAAGCAACATCCGAACAGAAAGCACTTTATGCTTTTGCCAAGCGAAAAATCGACAATCCGTTCGATCCGTTTGATGCTGCAAAATACCCGCTACCGCCCGGCTATCTTGAGTTCCTAAACATCCAAGAGGCTTTGCTAAAAACCTGCCGTGAGCTTGAATCATTAACGACCAATACCTAATATTTTTTGTGTTTATGATTTTATTGAATATAGAAAGGAGTTTTTATGAAGATTAAAGAAATTCGCGCTGTCGAAATTGAACTAAACCCAAAACCGACAACAACACCTCGTACACCGAGTCGCGCGAGACAGTTTCCAATGAACCGTCCCGTCACCCGTTATGCCGCAGCCGATAGAAGAGGCGAACATGTCTCCGGTTCAGGGTGGAGCCGACCGGCATGCATTGTAACAGCAGAAGACGGCACGTGGGGTTTCGGTCTCTCGCTTTATGGGGGTCCCGTAACCCGAATCATTAACGACCATTTTGCCCCGCGACTCGTTGGTGAAAATTGCATGGCGACTGAGAAAATGTGGGACCTGATGGTGCGATCGAGTGCCGCCTTCGGTGCCACCGGCTTGACGAGTTACGCCATTAGTGCCGTCGATTGTGCCCTCTGGGATCTCAAAGGCAAAATCCTGAAGAGACCGGTTTATGAGTTACTTGGTGGACCCCAGAAGGAAAAGATTTTCTGTTATGCCTCCGGTTTCGATCAGGAATGGTATATGGAACTTGGATTCAAAGCCACAAAACTCTTCACACCGTGGGGTCCGATACACGGATTAGAAGGCTTGCGAAAGCTCGAAGAATTGGTCGCAACGACACGAGAAGCGATTGGCGATAAAGTTGACTTAATGTTGGATTCATGGACAGGGTTTGACATAGAGCATACTGTCCGCGTCTGTGAAACCATGAAGCCTTACGGTCTAAAGTGGATGGAGGATTACATTCCACCTGACGATTTTGTTGGCTATGAAACCGTGCGTCAACGCCTTCCTTGGCAAACCCTTGCGACGGGAGAACATTGGTATCTGCCTACTGTCTTTGCAGGCGCTGCAGGGCGACGGTTGGTCGACATTTTTCAACCTGATGTTTTGTGGTGCGGCGGTATTACATCAGCAGCAAAAATCTGTCATATTGCAGAGGCGAATGGGATTAACGTAATTACACACGCCGGAATGAATTATCCCTATGGTCAGCATCTTGCACTTGCGATGCCTGCGATCACGTGGGGTGAACGTTCTGAGGGTGTCTCTCCGCCGGGTGTTCCTCTTGAAGAGATGGTCAAGCTGCCCGGCACCTCAGTCATCAAAGACGGCTATGTCGCTCCGTCAGATGCCCCCGGTTTCGGTCTCGAAATTGATGAGACGTGGATAGAAAGTGTAATGGTATAGGATTGATAATTTAACGAAATTATTTCTTTATACCTTGCAGGCTTGTCCAAATCTCAAACAAAGGGAAGATGTGAATTTCAATTCATTGGCAAACATTATAGATTGTTTGAAAATGCTCCAACGTCAAAAAGTTCCTCTTCTTGTGGCTATTGATGGGCTTGGCGGTGCTGGAAAAAGTACGCTGGCAGAACTGTTGAAACAACACCTAAACACTTTGGATTGGCGCGTAGCGGTTGTCAAACACGATGATTTCTACCACCCTTCTAATTGGCGTGAAAACCAACAAGTAGAAGCAATCAATTGTGGCTTTGATTGGGAACGACTACGCGATCAGGTGCTCATTCCTATTAGGGATGAACGGCCAACACATTACCAGCGATATGATTGGAGGGCAGATGTCCTTTCTGAATGGCATACAATTCCTGATTCGGATGTGGTGCTTGTTGAGGGGGTCTATACAATGCGACGTGAGTTAACGGATCTGTACGATTTGAGAATATGGGTGGAGTGTCCGAGAGCAATTCGTCTTGCACGAGGTATTGCACGAGATGGAGAGAAGGCACGCGCCATTTGGGAACAGGATTGGATGCCGAAAGAAGATCACTACGTCAGAACGCATCGCCCTCATGAAAAAGCCGATGTGTTTGTGAATGGAGCAACATCTTATTTATTCGTGAATCAATCCAGTTAATTGTACCTCTGGATACCTATATCGGAAAACCCTATGAATGATGAAATTACAATTGCCAATCGGGCGCGCTGGGAAGCCGAAGTCGTAAAGAAAGGCGGCTTTACCGTCCCGTGGCTTGACCTGAATAGAGATGATATTCTGAAATATGCCGAAGGCCGGCTTGACCCGATTTCTTATGAACTCTACCAAATCTACCCAGCATATCTACTCAAAGATGTTGCCCACAAGGAAGTGTTGTGTCTCGCAGCAGGTGGTGGACAACAGTCGGCAGTCTTTGGTCTGCTTGATGCCAACGTGACTGTGATTGACTTTACACAGGGTCAGCTTGATGGAGATATTACCGCTGCGAAGCATTACGGCTATCAGGTCGAGACCCTTTGCCTCAACATGCGAGACCTATCCTCAATTGAGGACGCATCGTTTGATTTTGTCTATCAAGGTCCTTCGATGAGTTGGGTGCCGTCGGTTCATGAAATCTATGAAGGCGTGTCAAGAATCATCCGTCCGGGCGGTTGGTATCGTGTAGATTTTGGTAATCCTGCGTCCCATGCCTTGGAATGGGATGGTGAATACTATCGCATCTCCGTGCCGTATTCTGAACGCGTTTATAGGTATACAGATGGGGCGTATGACTTTCGGCACTATTTGGGTGATATATTCAATGGACTCTTGGACAACGGTTTTCGGATTGAGCATGTTGAAGAACGTCCTTGGACACAGCCAGATATTGACGCTGCCCCCGGTAGTTGGACGCATCAAATGGCTTACAATGTGAGTTTTGCTATTGTTGCGAAGAAAGAGATATGAATTTCATTGAAGCACTTTCCACAGATAACCTGACTGCTATAAAGGCAGCTTCCAAAACGGACCTTCACGCGCATGCTTTCTTAAGCACACGGCGGGAAAGTGCAGAACGCTGGCTCGGACAGTCCCTAACCAAACCGCCTCTCAAAATGAAAGGACTTGGCGGAATGATGGAATACATAGATACTGTTTTAGCACCTCACTTAGAACACCGCCAAGGTTTTGAGTTCATCGCGGCATCGGCGATAGATGATGCAGTCCAAGATGGCGTTGTTATACTTGAGATGAGTTTCGACATCCGGTTGGTTAAGTTCTATCCAGGGGGATTGACAGAGGTTCGCGCGTTTATTGAAGCGTTAGTTGATCGGTATCAGGAGCAGATTGGTCTGCGGCCTGAACTCGGTTTCGCGCGGGAGTGTGCCGATGATACAAGGTTGATGAAGTTAGCGCACGAGGCGATAGAGTTAGGTGTGTATCGGTCAATCGATTTGTATAGTTATGAAGAAGCGTGTGCTCCTGAAGCCGTCCAGTCCTTATACGTCAAAGCGCGCGCAGCTGGAATGAAACTCAAGGCACATGTTGGGGAATTCGGAGGTGGGGAAGAGGTTCGGCGGACAGTCGAAGTCCTTGACTTGGATGAGGTCCAGCACGGTATCGCCGCTGCAGAATCAATTGAAGTCATGCGATGGCTTTCGGAGAATCAAATCCAATTGAACGTCTGTCCAACGAGCAATGTGATGCTGGATGGCGTGTCCGATCTTGCCTCACATCCCATTCGTATCCTATATGACAACGGCGTACCGGTAACGATTAACACAGATGATCTGATGATATTCGGTCAGAGCGTCTCCGAAGAGTACCGGAACCTCTATCGAGCCGGTGTTTTTAGCGCGGAAGAGTTAGAGGGCATTCGGTGCGCATCCCTTGCACCTTAGCCAATTATGTAAAGGAGAAGTGAACTGTGTCTAATACACAGCAATGGCAAATTCGACAAGCTCTACCGAGTGAAGTTGAGTACTTGAGCGAACTCGCATTCCGTTCCAAGTCATATTGGGGCTATTCCGATCAATTTATGCAAGCATGCCGTCAGGAACTCACGGTTGACGAGGATTATATTGAGAATAACCCTACTTTTGTGATTGAGGATGCAGGGAACACCGTAGGGTTCTATTCGTTAGAGCGCATTTCTGCTTCTGAAGTAGAGTTGAGTTTTCTATTTGTTGATCCCACCTTTATTGGAAAAGGCTATGGTCGAAGGTTAATGATGCACGCGCAGGAAGAAGCACGGCACCTCGGATACAGTAAAATGATGATTCAAGGAGACCCGAACGCCGAACGATTCTATCGATCAGCGGGAGGTTCGGTAGTTGGCACAAGAAAATCTGCGAGTATTCCCAATCGTGAACTTCCTATATTCTGTATCAATCTGTAAGAAGGTTGTGGATTAGTAAGTTAAGCGAGGTTAGAAACCTCGCCTATCACTGAGAGAGTGAGTCGTTACTCGACCCGCGGTTGTCTGGCAGTTGGATTTCTTTGTAAACGGACTTTTGAGTCTGTCAACGGAAGTTCAATACGCGCGCCGTTGTGTAGATGCGATTCAATGATACCAAAAATCAGCTCAGTGCTGGCATACGCGCACCGGACACCGCCTCGGGTCGGTTCTCCAGTATCTAAGGCATGAACAAGGTCTTTAATCAAGTTTGCGGTGCTACTGGTCCGTTCAAAAGCAGGAAAGGTATCAGGGACCTGACACGCCCGCCACCCCGGTACATCTTGCTGTTTACGGAGATGCCATTGCCAACCGTTGTTCCAGCATGTAACGGTTCCGCCATCACAAATGGCTTCCCACTCACTGCTCCGTGGCGTTAGTAGGGCATGTGCCGTCACACCATTTTCAAATTGGATTGTTCCACCACCGGACGGATCGGCTCGCAGTTCATCCCCATCAAAAACCGAATCGCCTTGTGGCAGATAGCCTGTGATCCAACTTGCAGGCGCATCGCTATTCAGACGTAAAATTAGGTCAAGATGATGGCTGGCTGAGTTGAAAAGTGTCCCGTTTGAATAGATAATCAAGGTTCGCAGCTTACCAATTTCACCGCTGTCAATCACCTCTTTCATCCTGTCAAAACCTGTATGCCACCGGCGATTCGTGCCGAGATTAAAGGCGACATTGTTTTCTTCTACCGCCGATACCATTGCTGCTGCCTCATTCATAGAAGCCGCCATCGCCTTTTCTGCATAGATGGCTTTCACACCGTGTTCCGCTGCGTAAATAACGATTTCTGCGCGATGCTCTGGTTGCGTGGCGACACTGACGATATCGGGCTGTTCTTTTTCGAGCATCTCACGATAGTCGGTGTATTGATTCGATTTGGGAACATTGTATCGGTTTCCAAAATGTTCCATGACCTCGGGACGCAGATCCGCACACGCGATAAGATCGGTTCGTTCTTCGGCAAAAAAGCCTGCAGCATGGGAATAAGGTAACTTAATCGCTTCGTAATCAGGGACTTCGTTATCAATAAATGCACCCATCCGGCTACAACCAATAACAGCGGCACGATATGTTTCCATGGGTATTCTCCTTGTCCTAAATGAAATGATTCAAAGGGCCTTCTACCGCATTCGCTCAATTGTTCACGCAATAAAAGCATAGTCAATTTTGTAAAACACGTCAAGGGAAAATCGGTATGAAGTTTAAGTATTTAATTCAGTAATTTCCAAACGTGCTATAAATCATACCCCTGTTTGTAGTAGGGCGATTCATCGCCCGTCAATCCGGATTACTTCTTTACGCCATGCCTTTTAAAGTGCATCCGAAATTATGTGTCAGTAAAAGATTTTTATCTTTTATCATATCTTATGCGTTTGTAGAGGTAATCGAAGCCTATGGCAATGTCGGTTTACGCAGGCACAACTTTAAGTGAAGCACAAAAAATTATCGCAGGCGATTACTCGGCTTTTGACTGGCATAAGCACGTCAACTATCGTAAGGTTTATCTCGGTATGAATCCAGCGATTCGAGATGCAGAGAATGCCCTTGACAACGACACAGACAAACCGGTCGTTGTTGCATTGCTGCTCAAGTCGGAGAAGATGCTTGTCAAAGACCGAGTCAGGCGTCTCAGTGCCATCAAAGCTGCACGCATTATACCGGACGAGGAACTCCTCAAGCGGACAGGTTACCTTTTCGATAACGAAAGTCTGGTTGGACTTCCCGAAGGTATCGTAATGCGTGCGAGCAACGGTATTTACATCGTGCAGTGCGGTACAGATCAATATCAATGCTCACTACGCGGAAAACGAGATGCGTTTAGCACGAATCAGCAGGTTTATGTCGGGGATCGCGTCAAAATTCAGATGATTGATGAAAGGCGCGGCACGATTGCAGCCATTATGCGACGAAGAAGTGAATATAAACGTAGAGGAACGCAATCTAAAAGCGTTATTCGCATTCCGAATCTTGATGGATTGGTTATTGTATCTTCTGTAAAAGAGCCTCCAATCTGGCAGCGAATGCTGGACAAATTCCTCGTTATCGCCGAGGCATCAGGAATTGAACCCCTTATCTGTTTCAATAAAATTGATATGATCGAAAATCGCGCCGAGGTGGATACGATAGCTGCAGTTTATCAAAAAATTGGGTATCGGACAATTCTCACGAGTGCAACGACTGGAGAGGGCATCGAGGATTTAAAAGCGTGGATGCAAGGGAAGGTTTCGGCATTCACTGGATTATCGGGAGTTGGGAAATCTTCGCTCCTGAATGCCATTCAGCCTAATTTGAAATTGAAAACGAACGCAGTGAATCCGAAACGGGGTGGAAGGCACACGACCGTTGCAACCCAACTTTATAACTTGAATTTCGGGGGTTTTATCGCTGATACACCGGGGCTTCGCGAGTTGCACTTCTGGGACATTGAGCCCCGCTTAATGGATCGGTATTTTCCAGAGATCAATTCACTCCGAGAGCGTTGCGTGAAAGGTGCCTGCACACATGTTTATGAGGAGGGTTGTGTGGTGCAGGATGCTCTGAAAACGGGAGGCATCTCGCAGCTTCGGTATGAAAGTTATTGCGAATTCAAAAAATGAACAATTAGGCTTGGTGCAGTACGGTGTAGACTATCATGTAACATGATGTGTGTGGAGACATCCTACACCTGTGATCTTGACATCTATCTGACCTTATGGTAGACTACAACATTCATGATAGAAACCGATCAGCGATTAGGAGGACTACACCATGCGATGGACGGCAAATCGATACAATACGCTTCTGAGAAAAGGATCCAATAGGCGACGTTACTTGATATACGCCAGTTGGATGTTGCTCCTCACTTTCACTTCAGCCGGGTTCAGCGATGAACTGAATCTCGTCACTGAAGTGGAATTCCAACCGCTCGCATCAGCGACCCAGCGACTCATTGAGGCACTGGATTATCTTGGGTCACCCCTCTCTGAGGGCGATCTTGCAGCAATCAAAGAAGCATTGGTTTCCGATGACCCCACACAAGCGATTGTTGACATTCAAAAAATTCTTGACGCATATTGTTTGACCGGTGTCAATATCAATCCTGAGAGCCGTGTGAAGGTTAAGGAAGGTCCGGTAGATAAGGAACTGATGCAACAAGGGTGGCGCACCTTTTTGGTAAAAGTCCACAATGAGGCTGGCGTAACGGCACCCTTAGCCGCAGAGAGCGCGAATGCCGCGCCGCTTTATAAACGTTCCACCGGCAGTCCTGATCCCGAAACGACCGTGCCGAAAAGCGATATTCCGCATCGTTTTTTGGATATTGAAGTCTATGCCAATCCGCCTTTGAAAGCCGGTCTTTCGGGGTTAGAATTGGAGTATCGTATCGTTCAACTTTACAGTCGTGATGCAGGAAAGCGAGAGGCAACCCTCGGTTTCAACGTCGGTCAAGGGACACAGGACATCGGTTTCCGAAGTGAAGTGCCTATCCTATTCAACTGTGTACCAGCCGTGGATGTAACCTTGGAAGTGTTGGACTTCGACGGAAAACCGACAACGGCGGCTTTTATCATTCGTGACGAATTGAACCGCGTGTATCCATCGCGCGGACGGCGGCTTGCCCCGGATTTCTTCTTTCATAACCAAATCTATCGGCACAGCGGCGAATCTGTTTTCTTACCACCGGGTAACTATACCGTTGAGTACACACGCGGACCAGAATATCGAGTAAAAACACACACCATTACCGTTCCGAACGCTGAGACGCATCGAGAGACATTTCATCTGGAGAGATGGATCCATATCGCAGCAGAAGGTTGGCGTTCCGGCGACCATCACGTACATGCCGCTGGGTGTTCGCACTACGAAAGCCCTACGGAGGGCGTTACGCCTGAAGACATGATGCGCCATATTCTCGGTGAAGACCTGAATGTAGGGTGTGTACTCTCTTGGGGACCGTGCTGGTATTACCAGAAGCAGTTTTTCGACGGCAAGGTTCACGAACTCTCGACCGATGATTACGTGATGCGCTACGATGTGGAGGTCTCAGGGTTCCCGTCCTCGCACGCCGGACATCTCTCCATACTACGACTCACTGAGGACGACTACAACGGTGTTGAACGCATCGAGGAGTGGCCGAGTTGGGATCTGCCTGTCCTCCAGTGGGCAAAGGAACAAGGGGCGGTGACAGGCTTCAGCCACAGCGGTTGGGGTTTGAAAGTGGATGGAGATGAACTCCCCAATTACAACATGCCGCCTTTTGATGGCATCGGTGCGAACGAGTACATCGTGGATGTCGTTCACGATGCCGTTGATTTCATCTCTACAGTGGACACACCGGCTGTATGGGAGCTGAGTATCTGGTATCATACCCTGAACTGCGGTTTCCGCACCCGAATCAGCGGCGAGACGGATTTCCCTTGCATTTATGGTGAACGCGTCGGATTGGGTCGTATCTATGTAAAAATGCCCCCCGGTCCTCTTGACTTCGATGCATGGGTCGATGGATTGAAGGAGGGTCGCTCCTACGTCGGCGATGGCAAAAGCCATCTGCTGGATTTCACTGTGGGTGGCGTACCAGTGGGAGAAAAGTCACCGACTGGAGAGATTAGTCAGTTGGATTTGGAGAAACCAGGTCCAGTAACTATCACTGCTCGTATTGCTGCGCGACTCGGCGAGACACCGAATCTTGAGATAAAGAATCGTCCGTTGGAGCATCAACCCTATTGGGACATTGAACGCGCTCGAATTGCGGAAAGCCAGAAGGTGCCTGTTGAACTCATCGTCAACGGGCAATCGGTTGAGACGCAAGAGGTCGTGGCTAACGGTGAGATCGTTCCCCTCCAATTTGAGGCATCTATTGACAGATCGAGTTGGGTTGCGCTTCGTATCTTCCCGTCGTCTCATACAAATCCGGTTTTTGTTATTGTAGACGGTAAACCGATCCGAGCAAGCCGCAGGAGTGCGCAATGGTGTTTGGATGCCGTGGAGGTTTGTTGGAACGCGAAGGTCGAGCGCATTCGAGAGGACGAACGCGATGCCGCTCGCGAAGCGTATAACGTAGCATCGCAGACATATCAAAAGATTCTTGAAGAATCTGATGTAGATTGAAACTTTGTAAGGAAATTTAAAAAATGAAACTTATGCCCCAAGAGGTAGACCAATTCAAGCGCGAAGGCTATCTCAACATAGAAGAACGACTCATTGATGACGAACACCTTACCGTGTTACGCCAGCATTATGACGCACTATTTGCACAGAGACGCGGCACAATTGGTGAGGGGCTGCGCAACTTGGCAGTCGTCGGAGAATCGGAAAGCGATGCAGACGCTGATCGTGACGAGGAAATGTTACAGATCATGGAGATGTGGCGTTTGGATGAAGAATATCGGAAACTGCTCTACCACGAACCGTTGTTAGACATCGCCGAGAGTTTAATCGGGTCCGATATCCAGTTGTTTCACGATCAAGCTCTCTACAAACCCGCCTACCACGGTGGTGAAGTGTATTGGCATCAGGACAATGCATACTGGCAGTGCGATCCACCGAATCTTGTGAGTATCTGGATAGCCCTTGACGATGCCGACGAAGAGAACGGGTGTATGAACGTTATCCCCGGCAGTTATTTAGAAGGACTGGCGGCGCATGGACGTGCTGCGTCAGAGAAAGGTAAGTTGCCAGCGTTGTTGGAGGTGGATGCTGATGCTGATCGTGCGGTGCCAGTACCGGTTAAAGCCGGATGCGGGATGGTGCATCACTGCATGACGCTCCACCAAACCGACCCAAACCGTTCATCTCGAGACCGTCGAGCGATGGTCCTTCATTACATGTCATCAGGGACACGGAATCGCGACGGCGAGGTGATGAAAGACAATCCGCTGTTACGCGGCAAGTTAGTATAGAGCGGATTACTACAATACCTTAGGGTTATTTAGTTCTCTTGTAGGAGGGGTTTCTAACCCCGACTTTCCTCAGTAGGCTACTATCGCTGCTGGCGAGGTTTTGCGGTGTACTCATCCAAATGCGACGTGCATTCCTAACCTCGCCTCAAAGTGGATAAATAATTATCTAATCTACCATATTTTTTCCGAGCAAAACAATGCGAATCCAATTGACTGATGCAGAACAGGCAGACGGAAAAATGTGTGACGCTCATCTCGATTTGGCTGTCCGGTTACTCCGAGAGGTGGGTGCTGTCATCCTTGAGAATGCTGTGCCACTTGAAATTGTCAAAGAGGCACAAACCGCCTATTTCGATACAATCCAACGCGGCATGACCCGTAAATCCCGTCATGCCATGAAGATGCCGTTTCTCCATCACCAATTCATCACCAACCCGTTCTCACTCCAAATTATTGAAGCTGCTATGGGCAAAAAGGTGGCACTGTTTCGCTGCGGGATTCACGATGTGCCACCCGACGTAGACGGAAACCAAGTGGAAAAAGCACCCCACCGCGACGGAAACCACCTATTTCCTGAACTCCCTTGTGTTTTACCCGTCTCTGGCATTTATGTTAACATTCCATTCGTCGATTTTTTAGAAGAAAATGGAGCCACTAAGATCTGGCCCGGCTCACATCTGATTATGGATTCTCCACCTGAAGATGTGCGGTATCTCGGTGAACGGAGTAAGCACTTACCTGCGCTGCAAGCAGTAATGCCAATGGGTTCTTTGATCCTTAGGGATATGCGACTGTGGCATGTCGGTATGCCGAATAAGACCGACACCCACCGACCGATGCTCGATATCGGCTATACGCGTGTATTTCCGCATGCAAGCGAACGGCTTCGAGTGCCTCAAGAGATTAAGCAGCACTGGTCTGAGGCAGCCAAGAAACTTCTCAGGACTGGCTAAATTTCCTTCATAGCGAAGTTCCTAACTTTACCTTTTACTACCTTTCCGTTTCGGACAACCCCTCCAACCAACATTTTTGCATAAGAATTCCACTTTTTCGCGGAATTCTGTAAGTTTTTATTTTCATGTCGCGTCACTATATAATACGAAATAAAATACTTTTTTTAGAGGCGTTTGATGAGCAAAGATAATGCCAAACTGATCCAACGTATCCTTGAAGGCGATGAGACTGCCTTTGCGTGCTTGGTTGAGAAGTACCAGAAGCGGGTTCACACACTTGCATGGCGGAAAATAGGGGACTTCCATATCGCTGAAGATATTACACAGGAAACGTTCCTACAAGTCTATCGGAAATTAGCGACATTGAAAGATCCGAGTCAGTTTCCCGGATGGCTTTATGTCATCGCTAACCGATGCTGCCTCGCGTGGCTCCGCAAAAAACGGGTCCAAACGCAACCTGTGGAGGAGATGGATATAGCAATGACCGAGAGGAGTTCTTATTCCAGACATGTCGCTGCAGAGCAGGCAAAAAGTGCAGCGGAAACGAAACGCGAACTGGTCAAAAACCTACTGGCGAAGTTGAAGGAAAGTGATCGCACCGTTATCACACTCTACTACTTCGGTGAAATGACGCATGCAGAGATCAGTGAATTTTTAGGCGTATCTGTCAATACCGTCGCGACGCGTGTCCACCGGGCGCGGGAACGCTTAAAACAGTACGAACCCATGATTAGAGAAGCACTCAGCAGTTTTCAACTGTCTCCGAACTTAACAGAGAACATCATGCGCGAAATTCCGCATATTAAGCCGCTACCGTCCACCGCTGGAAACCCGCCGGTTGTCCCATGGGCAATCGCGACTTCAACCGTTATTCTCGTTGTGATGATGCTCGGCGTTAGCAACCAATACTTAGCGCGTTTCCAGCAACCCTATAGTTTCGATGCCACATCCGAAATGACGGTAGAACTCATTGAAGCACCTATTGTGGTAGACATCCTATCTAAACCCGATGTCCGAAATCAGCTTGGAAATATCGACGGCACGAATAAAAGGAATGGTACAGATATGAAACTTAACAATACTCTTGAATCACACTTTAATGCCATTGGCGGCCTCGCGAGGCTCTCAGAAATTCGGAATATCCAACGTTCCGGCGACGCACAACTGACGCAATGGAATGGACAACCTGTGAACGAATCGGGTCGTGTTGAAATCGCAGCAGTCGTTGGAAAAAAATCGTATAATAAACTCGACTTCGGTGAACTTTTCCATGAGATCACCATCTGGAATGACACACATGGTTGGAGATCCCTTATGGAAAACAGCCCAACACTCCTTCCAGAAGCAGAATATGGGCGTGCCAAAAGCGCAACCTATATGGATCCATTGCAGGCAATCTACGAGGAACTTGGTAGCAGCGTATTTCAAGAAAATGGAGATGAACTCTTTCGAGGTAAGGAATGCCGCGTGATTCGGATCATTGATACGGAAGATGTATTCTATATCGATAAGACCTCCAATCTACTCGTCGGCGCAAAGACCACCTATACAGCTCCGAACGCCAAAAGTGCTATCGCAGTCCTTCATTACGATGATTACACGGATTATGAAGGTGTAATGTTGCCCAATTCCTACGAAATCTTTATTGGAGACGGGGCTTTAACGGTCAATTACACCATTACAAAAACGGAGATTGATACCTTATTAGACGAGACGATTTTTGAGAAACCCTGAGGTTTCAGCCTTGCCTAATTTCAAGCATCTCACTCTGTTTACACCGCTCACAAATCTATCCTAAAGGAAGTCGAAACCCATCCATGAAATTTTGCTTATATTCTGCCTTGTTTATAGGGCTCATGATGCCGTTTCTTGTGTTCGCCCAAACCAATACTGCTCAAGAAAGGGTGCTGGAAAGCACCCAACAACCTGTTTTGCCTGCTACTGGTGATGTCGAAGGCACTATCTATTCACAGGACACTGACACTCCATTAGTTGCAGCAGAGGTGCACTGCATTGAAATCGATGTGTCTACGAGAACCGACGCGTCCGGGAATTTTCAGTTTATCGGTATTCCGCCCGGCACCTATACCCTCTCGATTACGCACAAAACGTCTAAGACACCGACGACTGCGAAAGTAGAGGTCACAACCGGTGCTACCACACAAGTGAAAATAAACATTGGAACATCTGTCCAACTCAAAACAGTGATTGTGGAAGGACAACGCCTGCCCCCAACGATCAGTCGTAAAGAGATGCGAGGCAGCGAGTTGATACGGATTCCCAGTGCCGGACGTGATGCGCTCAGAGCTATCACGACCCTGCCGGGCATCGGTGTCCCCAACGATTTTCTCCGGGCACTCCATATCCGTGGGAGCGCGCCGGGTGATACACGCATCTATCTCGACAGAACCCCACTCAGTTACCCGTTCCACTTTGGCGGATTCTTCTCAACGACACATTCGGATGGTATCGAAGACATCTATGTGTATGCAGCCGGCTACGGTGCTGAATTCGGGTTAGATTCACAATCGGTTATTGACATCCGAACGCGCGAACGTTTGAATAAACAGTGGGGCGGTGTCTTGGACGTCAACTTTATATCGCCATACGGGTTCTTTGAAACCAAAGTTGGAGAAAAGGGGTACGCATCTATCGCCGGACGTTTCACGACTTATAATCTCATACTCGGACTTTTCTTTGGTTGGACGTTTCCGACGTGGTCGGATTATCAACTCAAATTTGCTTACCAACTCACCGAAAAACATCACCTAACCCTCAATGGAATCGGTGCAACAGATCATTTAGACTTCTCCGACACGGAGTCCTCCGCATATTTCAAGAACGGGTTTCAGGCGGAAGGCATCCACCTGCGTTCGCATCTCACGGATAG
Source organism: Candidatus Poribacteria bacterium (assembly GCA_022827625.1). Taxonomy (GTDB): domain Bacteria; phylum Poribacteria; class WGA-4E; order WGA-4E; family WGA-3G; genus WGA-3G. The sequence continues at coordinate 33,368 of JAJEIE010000036.1, forward strand.
ACTCACATCGCATCTCTCGCTTACACATTCCTATAATTTTCTTAATGTCAATTTCGGGAGCGGTCCAAACCAAGACGAAACCTCGCCAGGCGAAAAATCTATCTACTCAGTCCAAGTCAATGTCCCAACGTATACCCTTCGTGAAGACCTTTCCTACAAACTTACGCCGAAACTTCAACTTGAGCCAGGATTCCTTTTCGCCTTCAGTCCAGCCGAAAGTACCACACACACCGTTCTCCCAGAGAACATCAGTTCCGATGATGAGAAACTCATTTGGAAAGAGGAATTCGACACATTTAATTACAGCTTCCAGCAGGCAGAAGGATACCTACAGGCACGCTACGATCCGCTATCCTTTTTGTCAGTCGCACTCGGTGTGCGATTGGATTATCTCAATTTGACGGAAGAACTCTCAATTCAGCCGCGCGGCAGTCTCAGCTTAACACTCCCAACTACCTCTATCCTCCGATTCGCCTACGGCAGATACGAACAGAGTCCATTGGCGTATCAGATCCTAAAGACAGATGGAAACAGAAACTTGAAATCGAGCGTTGCTGAGCATTATGTCGTGGAATTAGAACATAAGCTCTCACCACAAACGGAACTCAAATTTGCTCTTTATTACAAAGACCTGCGAAAATTAGTCAATCGGTCTATTAATGTTAACGCACTCTTTGACGACTCGGGTACACCGGTCACAACGCCATATCGCAATCAAGGCACAGGTTATGTGAACGGCGCAGAGGTATTCCTGCGACACCGTGTGAGCGAAAAGTTTGTCGGATGGATCTCCTACGCGTATACCCATGCAGAACGGCGTGAGACACCCGATGCCTCCTACAACTCCTTTCTTTTCGACAATACACACATTGCCAGTCTCGGCGCAAACTATAGCTATAGCCCAACACCTAAAAACGATATCGGCGCAAAGTGGCAATATGTCAGCGGCACTTCCGCGGTTCCCCTCAGCACGCTCCTAATGATTCAAGACCCGGTGACGCTCGGTATGCATCCCCTCCTCTCCGATGTCGCAGGTGCGATTGCACCCGCTGCGTTTCAAGCATATCACCGCTTAGACCTCCGATTGAGTCGTAAGAGAACGCAATGGGGCATTCCTATAACAGAATTTATTGAGGTCTGGAATGTCTATAACAGCGCAAATAAGATAAAGTTCAGTTTTCCGGACAATTTCGTTGAAGAATTCCAGAATGCTGAATTTGAAGGATTCCCGTTAGATGTGGGATTGCCAGAGTATAGGAGTCCTGTGCGATTCCCTTTTAACTTCACCTTCGGCGCGACATACGAATTTTGACACAAATCCACTCTTTGTTCTATGTGTGTAGTCCGGAAGGTATTCCCGCGGGCTATGACATAATACAGTTTAGTTTAAAACGTTGATGTCCTAAAGGTTTTCTGGTATAATATATTTAGGAAGAAATTTAGGAAAGTCTCGATCTATTCTCAGACGGAAGCCCAACTTTACTTACGCTACGGAAAAAAATTGAATATGTTAGCACTTCACCACAATACGCTCTTTTCAGTACCGATAAACCGAGTCCGGCTCGCGCATGTGTCTTTACGCTTGGACGATTCCCACACGTCCGTCCTGTGTGTGCTCGGATTGTATCTCTATTTGTACTGCAATGGTAGGTGGTGAAGGTCTGTTAACAATGATGCTTTAATATTTTTAATCAGTCTTATTTACTACTACCCAACGTTGGCAACGATTCAATGTTGGGTATTTTTTTTAAGGAGAAAAAATGGAAACCGTTTTTGAAATTTTGAAGGAACGGGGTCTTATTCAACAATGTAGCGATGCATCGCGGGTCGCAAACCTGTTATTGGAAAAACAGGTTACCTACTACGTCGGCTTTGATGCGACAGCGACGAGTCTGCATGTCGGAAATTTGGTCCCTATCATGGCGATGGCACATCTGCAACGCGCGGGGCATACACCGCTCGCTATTATCGGCGGCGGTACAACCATGATTGGTGACCCGACTGACAAAACTGGAATGCGTTCCATGTTGTCACAAGAGCAAATTGCAACCAACAGTAAGGATATACTTGCCCAGCTGCAACGCTACTTAGATCTGGATAACGGGGCAGCGAGCGCAGAGAACTCAGAAATCACTCTGAAAGTCGGCAAGTTCCTTAACAACGCCGATTGGCTACTTTCTATAAATTATATTGAATTTCTACGCGACATCGGTAAACATTTCCGAGTCAATGAAATGATCCGAGCAGAAGGCTATCGGCAACGCCTTGAACGCGAACTTGGTCTCTCGTTCCTTGAATTTAACTACCAACTCATCCAAGCGTACGATTATTTGCGGCTTTTTCAAAAATATGAATGCCGTCTCCAACTCGGCGGAGACGACCAGTGGGGCAATATCCTTGCAGGTGTAGATCTCGTTCGACGAGTCGAGGGCAAACGCGTCCATGCGCTCACTGTTCCCTTGATCACCACAGCAAATGGTGTGAAAATGGGAAAAACTGCTGGGAACGCAGTATGGATTGATGCCAATCGAACATCGCCTTACGAATTCTATCAATACTGGGTTAACACAGATGACCGGGATGTTGTACGGTTCTTAGCCTGTTTCACTTTTCTCTCTATGAAGGAAATCCGCCGATTAGCGGCACTTAAAGACGAAGACATTCGGGAGGCAAAAGAGATTCTCGCTTATGAAGTCACACAACTTGCCCATGGAAAAATGGAGGCGGACAAAGTACAAGCAGCGTCACGCGCCGCATTTGGTGACGGCAATCTTGATGATGTAACACTGCCCACTTCGGTTATCGCTGCCGAGCGATTTGAGCGTGGCATTCCGATTATCGAGTTGTTCCATGAGGTAGGATTGACGAACTCACGTAGCGAAGCGAGACGCCTAATCCAGCACGGCGGTGCCTACATCAACGAGAAACAGTATCGTGCGATAGATACTATTGTTGATGCTCATCTGCTTGAGGAAAACGCATTACTCCTTCGCGCTGGTAAAAAGCGTTATCACCGCGTCGTTCTTGAAGAAGCGTCGGATTTCGAGACCTGAAGCAGTCTTGTCGATCAAAAATGCGAAATTTGATCCATTCTGTGTGTTTTTTAGCACGAATTCCCAGAATAGATAGGTAAATTTTCTGATGAATTTTTCCGCGTATGTGTTAAACTACTCAGAAGATAATTTTATTTCTGGTGAATGGCAGAAATAAGTAAAAATTTTAACAAATCACAAACCCAAAAATGTAATACTCCCTGGTAGGCGAGGTTTCTAACCTCGCCTGTGCAGAGTGTCCAATTAATTCTGACATCTACCATAATCTGCCCACCTTAACTGTGGGTGTCGTGTACTAAAGACAACTGGCAACGGAATCAGATACATGCACGTAATATGTGAAAGATTGCTTAACTGTCTAATCCTTTGGCATGGGACGAGTCCAGAAAATGCAATAAGAATCTCTAAAGAAGGATTCCAGCCAAGAAAAAAATCAGGACTTCATACGTTTAGTCAAGCTGTATGGTTTTACCATGCCACACCAGCATTTAATCAGAAAACTCCACCGGGTGAAGTCGGATTTATTCTCTCTGTCAATCTGAATTCTTATAGACGTGTAAGAGATTACGTCCACGAAATGGACAACACTGTTGTTTTTAAAGTCCCTCTACCCTCCGATTTGATCGTCGCGCAACTCGATTTCGATCAGATTTCAACAACCGCAGATCTCTGTGAGGCACTGAATCAACAGTGGCAATGTGATGTAATTTCTGAATTGCTCGATTGCTGTTGCGATGTGCAGATACCATGGCATCAAAAAAAAAGTATAGCTGAAATGCTTTGGAGTTTATCACCTAATCAGTATCTTGAGGCTGGTGTTTCTCATCATCTACTTGTTGCTGAAGTTCCGGGGCTGAGTTTGTCTGAAGCTGCAGGGTTAATTTCGTTGTTAAAAGAAAAGGCTCCGAGGTTCCTTGAGGAATTACTGCGTCTATATCATAGGATATTCTTAACGCCTCGTTTGGCACGTGCAGCCATGATCCCAGCAGTACAATACATGACTCCCACTCAAGTTCTCAAAGCCGTAGAAGGTTCTGCCATATCCAAGACGCAATTAGAGGAAACCGCTGCAGTGGTGGAATTCGTAAATACAGTTCTACCGCGATTGACATCCGATGAACTTGTTCGGGGAGCAATCGAAATGGCTGCTATGCGGCGTTTTCTTGGTGATGATGCGGACTTGAAACATATTGGTGACTGGGTAACTGAGCGAGCCTCGGAATCGGAAAAAATCGCCTTTCATTATCTCAGATTTGCTGGAGATACGTATCCGACCCGTCACTCTGCAAGGATTGCCCGAGACCTTGCAATGCGAATCCTAACTGCTACAGGGACAGACTACTATCACCGATTGGCCGCGTTGAGCGATACAGATTACCTCGAAACCCTGAACGGGATCACGCAGGCATTTGCCTATATGAAAGAGGTAAGAGCCGTGCCATTTCTCACTTCCCGATTAAAAGATAAACGAAAAATGCCCCGTGTTGCAGTCATCCGGGCATTAGGGCAAATTGGCACCTCTGATGCTCTACAAGCGATACGTTCGGTTTCCAACGATAAGCGGAAGGTTGTTCAGAACGCTATACAACAAGCACTATTACAGAGTGCTTGAATTTTCCGTAAAAGAGAGAAACCTTTCACCAATTGCTGGCCTATATGAACGGAGCGATCAAAGATGAACACCCCGTTATCGCTTATAGAGAAAAGTCTTTCGAGTTCTTTCAAGCACGAGGTTCGGCTTGCAAAATGTACAAAGTTCAAGAAGAAACGTATCTTTCGCTGTTGGGTTGCGGATGGACCGAGTGCCTTGCCAGAGGTATTTCTTGTCAAGATGGCAAGACACACTAAGCGTGAACCATATAATTCTAACTCAGATTGCGTTGGGAGCTCAGCTTGGAAGTTTTTCAATGAATGGGCTGCACTTCAATTCTTAGGTGAAATTGATAGCACCCAGACAATTAGTCCCAAATTCATAGCAGGCGATGTTGTTCAGGGTCTCATCGCATTTGAGTATGTTTCAAAAGCACGGTCACTCAGAGATATATTACGCAACGCTAACGTGCATGAGCGAAGACATGCCCTATTGACTTACGCTCAGACAATCGGACGTATGCATGGAGCCACCTATGGCAGAAGAAACCAATGGCTCCGTTTGCGTACAAGTCTCGGAACATTCCGCCAAGCAACCCCAGACGCATTTGATGGAATTCTCCGAACTTTTCGTAGGCTCGCAACATTCGTTGAGCAACCCGTATCTTTTGCTGTTGAGACTGAATTATCTGAGCTAAAGGAGACGCTTTCGGATGCTGAACCGTTCTCTGCTCTCAGGCATGTGGACATCGCACCCCAGAATTATCTACTGCTTAATGACGATGTAAAGATTGTTGATTTTGAGTACAGTGATTACGGGCACTTTCTACTGGATGCCCCTCTCGGTCCTTATCCTTTCCCGGTGCGTTGGGAGTGTGATGACGTTCTGACGAGAGAAATCGAAAGTGTTTATCGGTCAGAATTAGCCTCTGGTTTTCACGGAGCACTGGATGATGGCATTTATTACAAGGGAATACTGACAGCTTGGATATATTGGTTGCTACGTCTGGGTCCTGTTCCCCGGGCGCGTGGGAATACGATTAAGGTAGCTGATGAGTTGGCAATTCGATGTAAAGCGGTGGCACGTCTGAGCCATAAAATTGAGTATCTACCACAGATAGGACATATATTTGCGCAAGTAGCAGCGATTCACAAAAATCAGTGATGCTTCCAGATTCGTGCCACAATGTGTTTGCTGCCATTACTTTGTGATGCCATCACAATTTTTGAAAAAGAATCGTCTGTTGAATACCAAACGCAAACGGAGTTTAACATTTTTGTGAAAGGTAAGTCGGTGAACATTGTATCAATTGACCCAGATAAACGAAATGTCCTTATTCCTCTTTTTGCCAATTATTTCCCGCAGCGCATCTTTGTTAACAGCGTTCTTGAGGGGCATAGTGGTATCGCGCTTGCCGATTCAAAAACAAATCCGCGGGTTGCCCAATTAACACATCCTGGTTGGGCGATACTCGGCGGCGATGTGACACACCCCATCGCGCAAAAATTAGTCCAACAATTGTCAGAAATGTGGGTTATTCCTACCTCACGGACATGGCGTGAGTTGATATTTCAAGTCCATGGTCATCATCTCAAACAAATACGAGGCATTACGTTTTCTTCGGAATCACTCAATCTCAAACATCTGCAGAACCTTCAAAAACGAATCCCTCTCGATTGCCACATTGAACGAGTCGACATCCCCTTGGCGACTCGACTGAAAAGTGAGGGGCTTTCCAGTTTCCCAGGTTTCAGTTCGTCCGCTGATTTTGCTGAACGGGGCATCGGCTTCTGTGCGACAATCAAAGGGTGCATTGTTAGCCATGCTGTCTCATTGATGCAATGTCGTGAAGGAATTCATATTGGGATTGAAACGCATCCTGACTTTCGCAACAAGGGGTTCGCGACAGCTGTCGGTGCTACACTGCTTGTACACTGCCTTGCGCAAGGCATTTATCCGCACTGGTCTGCCAGTTATAAAAACACAACTTCTATCCATTTAGCTGAGAAACTCGGATATGTCCACGATGAGGCGTACGAGGCACTCGGGGTGCCGATAAAAACTTCGTGATTTTTGTGTTTCACATACATCCGAAAGCCGTCTAATTTATGGTGAAGTCTAATTAGGCGTAAAACGGTCTGCTGCCGCTGACGAGGTTTTGCGGCGTACTCGACCCGGTTCATGCCACACGGCATGAATACCGTTGATTCATGCGAAGTGCATTCCTAACCTCATCAGTGCTAATGTCCAATTAATTCTGAAACCTATTATAGTTCCGGGTTCAACACAGTCATGCAATAACTGAATCTATGGGGGCTGCAACGAAAAATGACAATTAACGGAATCTTTTTTGATTTATACGGAACACTCTTGGTATACGGAAATATGGATGCCGCATGGTCTGATTGGTTAAGGACACTCCATGAACAGCTCAGCTTGCGAGGATCCATTCACTCTATTGAATCACTTGCTAAAACTTGCGACCAGTTTTATAGTAAAAGCGAGCCAACGCCTCGCCAACGCAATCTCACAGTGTTTGAACAACGTATCCAAAACCTCTGCTTCGATTTAAAATTGAATCTCGCCGTTGAAGAAATAAAAATAATAGCGAACAAAGTCGCCAATGCTTGGCAAAAACATATATCGCTCGATCCTGAAGCACACCATATTCTGCATACACTTCATCGTTCCAAAAAACTTGCCCTCGTGTCTAATTTCGACCATCCACTACACGTTCATTCAGTCCTGAGGAAGCTCGATCTCACCCCCTATTTTGATTCGGTTGTTATTTCCGCTGAAGTAGGGGTCAAGAAACCCGATCCGCGGATATTTGACACAGCATTTGAGCAGACCGCAATGAAACCTAAAGAAGTCGTTTATGTCGGGGACACGGACGATGACACGAAAGCTGCGCGTGCCGCTGGTATGGTTCCAGTCCTCATACAAAGAAATTGCGAAGGCAATGCATTTGACTTTAGTGTTAATAAACACAACTTGGAGCAAGCGGGATCCAGACTTGATGTGAGGACAATAACCAAACTCTCTGAACTGCTAACACACTTTCTTTAAACCCTCCCGGTGTCGGACCCGAAGACTATGAAGGGACGATTTGTGTCAACGGCACTTGGTACATCCATCAGCAGTGTTATCGATCCCCTGAAAATCTGCGGTTAGAACTCGAACGCCATGGATTCACAGTTCTTGAGCAGAGCGGTGAGGGAACCGAAAACGCTATCTGTATCCATCAGGACACTCACCTCGCCCTTAAAGTTTAGCGAACTTTTTTTATCAGAGACCTCCGAATCTGCCCAGCTGTCCGCCTTGTGATTATCTCAGGCTTTGAGGTGGCAAACTATACACTTCAGTCTCCGAAACTAAAACTCACCGAACATTAGCAATATTGACCATTTTATTTTTCCATAATCCTCTCTTTTTTGCAGAATTATGCAACCATTTTCCCTTAACGCGCGCCATTATATATTAACTTGAATTTTATGCCGACTTCTTGAATCTTACCTTAGAAAATCTGCGATCGGAGGTGCATGATGAGAGATAATGATGCCGAATTAATTCGCTGCACGCTCGCGGGTGATGAAACCGCTTTCACTACGCTCGTGAAAAAATACCGTAAACATGTACACACACTTGCCTGGCACAAAATCGGTGATTTCCATATCGCAGAAGACATTACGCAGGAGACCTTTCTACAAGTCTATAAAGACCTGGCAACCCTAAAAGAACCGGATCGGTTCCCGGGGTGGTTGTATGTGGTTACAAACCACCGCTGCATTGCATGGTTCCGTAAGCATCGATTGCATGTCCGATTAGTGGAGGGCATTAACATGGCAATGAAAGGGGAAGCAGCATACTCCCGATATGTAGCGGACGAACAAGCAAAAACCGCTGCTGAGGCACAGCAAGAAGTCGTCAAACAGTTACTTGCCAAGTTACAGGAGAGCGAACGCACTGTAATGACCTTGTATTACTTCGGAGAGATGACGTGTGAAGAAATTAGCAGGTTGTTGGGGGTATCTGCAAATACAATTAAAAGTCGGCTCAGTCGAGCGCGCCAACGCTTGAGAAAAGAGGAACCTATAATTCGGGAGGCATTAGATAGTTTCCAACTGTCTGCAAATCTAACAGAAAACATCGTGCGCGAGATCGCGCATATCAAACCCGTTGCACCGTCCCGGGGTAAGCCATTAGTGCCGTGGGCGATTGCGGTCTCAACTGTAACGGTGATATTACTGATGATAGGTATAGGCAACCAATACCTTCTTCATTTTCAACATCCATATAGCTTTGAAGCACAATCTGAACAGACTATTGAAATCGTTGACGCACCTATCGTCCTTAATATGGATTCAAAGCCGGATGTCCGAAATCAAACCGGACGAACTCTGTCCGACAGTGAAAACGACAAAACGGGTTCACAGACTTCTGAAACGCTTTTGACCGCTGCTACAGGAGAAGATGCTGTGATGGATGAGACAAATATAGAACTTTGCACGCAAAATTTAATTGCTATTGGCCAGGCAATTGAAGTTTATAAAAAAGAACACAACGATTTTCCTGGGTGGCTCTCAGATCTGTATCCCAGACCTCTGGTAAATTCAAACGTCCTGACCTGTCCTGCGGATAAACACAACGGGAAGGCAGGTCGCCCTTGGAACAGAGATCCGAAAATGTCGGTAAGCTACGACTATCAGTTTTATCCCGAATATCGAGGGAAGAAAGGGGAACAACGCACGATGTATGGTGATGCCATGCCGCTTGTTCGTTGTCGGCATCATGCGAATGAAGATTTACATGTTTTAAATTTAAGCTTCTCTTACATGGTTTACAAGTCATCTGTGAATTGGGAATTTACACCGGAAGATATGTATGGCAGCGATGAAATAGCGATCGCCGCTTTTGAAGAAACACTTGAGCGACACCCCGATGATATGCGTTTCTTCTCGCTCTATCCGGGGCTTGCCCGTCTCTACGTCAAAACTGGGGACGAACCATCTGCAGATGTGTTCATTGAGCGGTTGAAGTCAGCCATGAAGCTCGAAATTCCAAGTTATCCTACCTTATGGAACTTGTGGAATATACTTGTGATGATGAAACGATATGAGGATCTACTTGAGATTTTCATGGCAGCCGAACAGCAGTCCCCGAATGAGAGATTCATCCTTGAGAGACTTTCCTGCATCCACGAGAGGTTAGGCAATGCTGAACTCGCTGAAGTGTATGGTCGCAAATTTGATCCGAGATACGAATTGCTTGGAATGCCTGTTCCTGACTTTTCTGCGACCGATCTTGATGGGCATCCGATTTCGCTTCAGGACTATCGTGGGAAAGTTGTTTTGCTCGACTTTTGGGTGTTGTGGTCCCCTCTATGTATTGTGGAAATGTCGGAGGTCAAGCAGATTTACGATACCTATAAGGATGAGGGATTTGACATTATCGGTGTCAATCTTGACGATGAGGAAGTGATACTACAAAACTATGTTAAAGAAAACGACATCCCTTGGCGACAGATTTTCGATCAAGGGGCTGGTGAGGATTCACTCGCGTTACAATACAGTATCGGCGATATTCCTGAAATGTGGCTCATTGATCGGGAAGGTAGATTAATTACACATAAAGCAAAAGGGGCGGATTTAGAGAGACTCGTCGCGGCGGCTGTGAAGGTTCAATAGGGTTGTGAGTTATTAGTCTTCAGTAGGGGCTGCGTCCCTTTCAGCACCTGCAGGACATGGGCACCCACACAGGATGCCTCTACTGACGGAACATGGAGATGTGTTTATCAAAGTAATGTCAGATGTCAGATTGGCGTGTCCAGAGGATGCGCAAGCAATTCACTTAATATTACAAGAAGCATGGGGAGATTCGCTTCTTTTTGATGTGTTCACGGCTCACATTTCATCGCCTGAGCATCAAGTTTTTGTTGCCGTTGCAGCTGGGGAAGTGGTCGGTTTCCTTTCCGCGTTTTTGATACCCAGCCCAGTCCCTCGATGGGAAATAGATCTTGTTGTTGTTTGTGCTACGAGTAGAGGTAAAGGTATTGGGACTTCTCTGATTGAGGAAGCGTTGGTGTACGGTTCTCATCTGGGAGCACGTTGGGCTAAGGCATCCATCCGCGTTGATAATTATGCAAGTCAGCGTGCATTTTCCAAGGTAGGCTTTACGACGGACGCTCAGGTGGGTAACGTCTTCGTTTGGGATCCTTTGGCTTGCAAGTCAACCACGAACGTGCCAGAGACTGTCCATTTTATACCTGTGGATACATTAACCTATCGTGGGTTGTGGATTGAAGGGTTTAGTGAGTCTCAATTATCTGAGAAAGAGCAGCACGATGTGATTCGCGCGGCTCGAAATTCTATTTTTCATGAGGACCGCGTAAGTACTGGAGTGTTTATCCCAGATAGCCTTAAACAGACAATTGCGCCTGATCTATTAACCGCTGCCACTGATTATGGCCAATATCACCGATGGGAATATGCGTTGTAGGATGGCGAAAAAGAGATGGATCTCAGATACCTGATGAGTAGGTTTATCGGTTGGGAATATAGCCCGAAAAGCCACTTCTTCTTGGCTTATAATGAGAGGTCGGGGAATCTTGACGAAACAGCTTCGGTTAGAAAATTAGGGCATCGTCGCGAAAGTTTCTTATCGGTGGGCTCTAACACTTTATATTGGAACAGATCAGAGTGGCATACTTCAGAAACCATCTCTTTTGACAAGAATGAAATTTCAGCAGTCGATATTATTCAAAAAGTCTTGGACCGTCTTCATCCGCGCAACATAAAAATTGAAGAACCGACGATTGAAACTGTTGTAAAAGAGATATACAACAAATGAAATGATTTTTTGCTCAACTTTTTTGAAATATGTTATTCTTTTTATACGGGGTTGTGGAGCGGGAAGGTTAAAAGGGTTGCTTCCTCGTTCCCACATTATTATCTAAAGCAATACCTTGGGCAGGTGATATATGAAAAGTAAACTTTACACAATGCTAATGCCAATTTTGAAAGTAAAAGACTTAGATGCTGAAGTAGAATTTTATCGGTTGTTAGGGTTTGAACTCTCTTACAACGGGGAGGACTTCAAGGCAATAAAGTATGCGGAGAACATCGAGTTTGGTCTTGGTGGCAAAGCGGATTTCAACGTTGAACATATATCTCCATACTTTACGTGGCAAATTGCTGTAAACAGTGTCCAAGCAGTTTTAGATATTTGCCGTGAGAAGGATTTTGAAGTGGTGCAGGATCTAAAGAAGTACACCTACGGTTTTGGTGATGTCTGGACAATTATAGTGAAGTCCCCTAATGGATATGATGTTGTTTTTGAGGGTGATTTGTAGATAAAACAAAAATACTTTTACCACGAACATCTGACAGATTACGCTGAATTGAAAGTTTTACGCGTGCGCAAACATAGGAGTTAGAAATGAAAAAAATAATCATCGTTGTCCAATATGACTTCCTGCACAAAGGTAAATTCCATGTCAAATACTGAACTCAAAACTACGTTCAATACCGCTGCAATCCTCTATGAAGAGGTCCGTCCCGGATACCCTGAGGAATTAATCTCAGATGTTGTAGACCTCTCTGGCATTGAAAATCATAGCAGAATCCTTGAGATTGGATGTGGGACAGGAAAAGCGACCCGTTCTTTTGCAGAGCGCGGATATGAAATGGTCTGTCTGGACATCGGGGCCGACCTAATCGCTGTTGCGAGAGAAAGATTAAAGAAATTTCCAAATGTTGCGTTCGGGACAGAAGCATTTGAGGCGTGGGAATCAGAAAACAAATTTAATCTGATTATCTCTGCGACTGCTTTTCACTGGGTGGACCCAAAAGTACGATACCTTAAGGCATCCGAGGTGCTTGAATCAGATGGGTTCCTTGCTGTTTTTTCCAACCAGCATGTCAGGAAGGATGAGGGATTCTTTGCGGAAAGCCAAAGCCTCTATGATAAATACTACTCCCCGCTGACGGAGAACCGCCCTACACACGCCACAAACTTTCCCGGCGTGGAAGTCTTTCAGGAACCAATTAAGCGCGTCTATCCATGGACGCAAACGTATTCATCAGAGCAGTACATCAAACTTTTGAGTACTTATTCAGGACACATCGCCTTGCCTGACAAAAATAGAGGTCTTCTATTTGACGGAATTGTTAATCTCATTGAGACAAAATACGATGGTCAGATAACCAAACACTATCAGGCTGTTCTCGACCTTCGGCAAACAAAATGAAAGGGGGTAACGGTGAAAATCGCAAAGATTGAGACATTCCAGATTGAAACGCCACGTTACTACGGTCACATATCAGGACATGTTATCGTCAAAGTCTATGTGGACGACGGTCCCATCGGGTTGGGAGAAGCCTCTGACAGCAGTGCCGAAGATTTAGGTGCGGTCGCCAAACGCTACAACGATTTACTCGTCGGGCGGGATGCTACCCGTATCACGGAAATCAACGAGCTCCTAAGGACACAAAATTTCGATAGTACGGTTAGCAATCTGCACCTCGCTTCCGCCATTGATCTCGCTCTCTATGACTTGAACGGTAAGGTTCAGGGCGTACCTGTTTACCAAATGCTTGGGGGCAAGATACGGGACAGCGTCTATTGTTGCTATCCAATCTTTGGATGGCAAGTGCTCGAAGACTTTGAAAAAACCGCAGGCTATCTGCAACGGTTAGTAGATCTCGGACACCATCTCTTCCGCTACTACGTATCCGGTGATAGTGCTTTGGATAATCGGTTCCTGACGGACATGAAGTCGAGGTTTGGCGAGCAGATTAAACTCAAACAAATCGATTTCTCCGGTCGCTTCAACGATTGGGAGACCGCCTTGCGCTATGCGGATGTGCTTCGACATCACACCCCCTACCATTTTGAGCAACCCTCGCAGAGTCTACGGGTATCTGCAGAGTTCACCAAACGTATGGATTTACCTGTGAGCCGACACATCAGCAGTTTAGAACAAGGATATGAGGCAGCCGAACGCGGGGCTTGCACGGTTTTCAATGTCGCGTGTGTATCAGGAGGTCCCACCCATATCCGTCGCCTGTTTGCATTGGCAGAGGCAGCGGGACTCAGGTGTTTAATCGGCACCGATCAGGAGTCAACACTTGGAACAGCGGCGCAAATCCACGTCGGTGTTTCAATGCCCAACCTTACCCTACCGTGCGATCCGATGGGACCCGTGCTTTATACCGCATCACCCGCAAAAGAACGCATCCGGGCAGAAGCCAGCCATCTCTATCCACCTGAAGACCCCGGACTCGGTGTCGAATTGGATGACAACAAGTTGAAAGCGTTGACGGTCGCATCGGCGTAGAATTTGGATTTAGGTCGGTCATTCCTTCGGGCGTTTATGTTTTTCTCTCCACCGTGGGTATTCATCTGTGAGTAACCGGTTGGCCCAGCTACCGTAGTAGGCGTAGCCGGTGCGGCGTTCCTGCCCGATCTCGGAGAACGCGTAGCGAACCACCGAATCGCGGTCAAGAAAGATGGGACGGTTACTGCCGATCTCGTAGAAACGCCCCCAGAGCGGTCCCGCGTCGGGATCCACCACGACTCGCCTATCGTCCTGCCCGTCTGCATCAGTGAACTTCTCTAAGCGGATGCCATAGATTGCGGTACTCCTAAACCATTCAGCTGCCCCCTCGACAGCGGCGATGATCGCCGGTGTAGGTTCTTCGATTGACATCAGGAAGCGCACGACACCGACGCTTTCAGCACCTGAGATGGAGGGCGGCTCATAGGAACGCGCCCACGCAGGCGCAAGCGTTTTTTCGTCATGTTGCGCACACCAAGCGGTAAGTTTACCAGCCTGTTTGATCTGCGTGTGTAGGATGCAGTCGATGCCCTGGGTTACAGCAGCTTTCGCTTTAGTGCGATACCCTGTTTCCAAGAACCCATAGTCTGCAGATTCAGAGATGTCTCGAAGAAGTTCAAGAATTCGCACCATAGCATTGTCATTGAACGTGATGTGACGATGATAGCCTTTGCTGAGTGGATAATACTGAGGCCACCCGCCAGTCGGGTATTGTGCTTCAAGGATATGGGAGAGACCTTTGAGAAATGCCTGTTTATAGCGTTGCTCGTCTGTCGCGCGAAACGCACGGGCAAGGAACCGGAGTTCGCCAGTAGTGGCACTGTTGTCAAACGTTCCGCGTAGATCGTCACTTTTGCCGTCAAACGGTTCAGAAGCTGTGTCTCGATTCTTGGGCCAACTGCCGTGCAGTGTCTGCCAAGTGAGGACGTTGTCGGCAATGCGGCGGCCCTCTTCGCCCTGGAACCATTCGGTCGATTGCTTCGCGTATCGGGAAGGAACGGTTGCATCGGAAGATGACAAAAGCAAAAGGCACAAGACACAGACGACAGTAAGTTGTAATTTCATCTGTAACTCCATAAAGGTATCCTTACATGCTTAAGTTGAACTCGCGTTAATTTATTCTGTTTCTATAACGTGAGTTTAACAATACTATTTTTACCAACTGAGGTCAAGTTGAAATGGATTGCTAATAGAGGCATTCAATTGACATCTATTTCCAAGTATGATAGACTAATGTACCTTCGGTACTATCACACCGAAACAGAAAAGAAATCAGACCTGAAAATTCCTTATAGGAGGAAAAAAGCATGTTTGTTATCATCGCTCCCATTCAGATTAAAGAAGGACACAGAGAAGCATTCATCGAATCGATGATCGACGACGCCAGAGGTTCTGTTGAGAATGAACCCGGTTGTCTGAGATTTGACGTCATTCAGGACGGTGCCGATCCGAACCGGATCTGGCTCTACGAAGTTTATACAGACGAGGCGGCGTTCCAAGAGCATCTGAAAGCACCACACTTCATTAAGTGGCGGGATACCGTCAAAGACTGGTTTGCTGAGAACGACTTTAAAGGCGCAGGCAGCGGAAGTTCCATGATTTATCCCCCAGACGACGATTGGAAGTAACGCAATTTTGGTAGTTGACGCACTGTCCATAGTTTCACCATCCGTACAGCGCATCCTTGCCGGGGAGAAGATTGTCGAAATTCGGCGTTGGTTTCCACCAAAGATTCCATTCCTCAATCTCGTGCTTGTAGAGAATGAGAACTACTTGACCGAAGAAGGACAGGCAGACCCCAACGGATTGGCACGCGCAGTCGTCGACATTATAGGCGTTCACGAATGGACGTGTGCAGAAGCGGAATCGCAAGGAGTAGACTGGATGCCTAACTATGTCTGTTGGGAATTGTCAAATGTGCGACCTATAGTGCCGCCTATTCCTTGTGTTGCAAAACGGAAAATCTATAAAATCGACCTAAATGCTCGCTTACCCATTCATCATTAACCTCCGCTTGATTGTCAAAGTGCCGATTGGCATACCAGAGGGAGTTACTGAGACGATGCAATTTACTGACGCACTCGTTAAGACGTACGAAAAATACGCGCACGAAAGGGCATCTCACTCTCCTGATGAATTCAAGGTCCAAGAGCGGTCGGAATTTCTAAAATTCTTGAAGAATGAGGAACGAAAAACGCTCCTTGAAATTGGGTGTGGTCACGGTCAGGATGCACAGTTTTTTCAATCTCAAGGACTCCAAGTTTTCGCAGTAGACAATACACCGACAATGGTGGAACTCACTACGGAAAAGGGTATCCGTGCGCGAGTCTTGGATTGCTACGATCTCGACGAAATTGACGAGACTTTTGATGCAATCTATACCATGAATTGTCTCTTACACATACCGAAACGGGATTTCGATCGGGTTTTGCGTCTAATCACTGGCCGACTCAACGAAAACGGCTTAATGTATCTCGGACTATGGGGAGACCAAGACTTTGAGGGGATCTGGGAAAAAGACAAATATGAACCGAAGCGGTTTTTCTCTTTTTGGAAAACAGAGGCACTTCTTGAAGTCCTACAACGGTTCTTTAGATTGGAGTACTACCGACGATTAGAGCCTCACGAAGGCAGGATCTTCAACTCTCTAATTGTTCGTAAACGATAAAAGAAATTACTATGACACAATCGTCGCTTCCAGTAGGAAATATCGTCGAACCTATTACGCATGTTGACTTACCTCACAGGACAGACTACGCAGGTAAGTTTATTACGTTGTCTCCAGTCGATCCACAAGTCGATGTTACTGAACTCTATGAATGTTCTCACGGTTCACAGACACAGGAGCAGATATGGACCTACATGAGTTACGGTCCTTTTGACAGCAAGCGCAGCATGCAAACGTGGCTTGAGGAAGGTGCTGAATCTGCGGATCCGCTCTTCTTTACCGTCCATCATCTTGAATCGAAACAACGAATTGGTATGGTAAGTTTCCTAAATATCGTTTCGGATATGCGGCGATTGGAACTCGGACATATATGGTATTCGCCAGATTTCCAGAGGTCAAACGTGAACACGGAAGCCATGTATCTCATGCTCTGTGAGGCGTTCGATAGGTTAAAATATCGCCGAGTTGAATGGAAATGCGATTCTCTAAATGAACGTTCCCGGGCAGCGGCACTGCGTCTCAGTTTTAAGTTTGAGGGTATCTTCAGGCAGCACATAATCGTAAAAGGTCGAAACAGGGATACCGCTTGGTATTCGATGTTAGATAGTGAATGGACTGCTATTAAGAAGAACATGGAGATGTGGTTGTATCAGAACTCCGATCGGAAGTTGTCTTTGACAGCACTCAATACTGGTAAAATTTAAAGATGAGATATTTGTTAACTTGCTAAAAATGAGAGAAATTAGTTTTTATCGCACGGCAGCCGAGCATTGTCCAGTTGAAGAATTTTTGGATTCCCTTACTGCAAAGCAGGGTGCTAAAGTCACTTGGACGTTAAGGCTGATTGAAGAATTGGAGTTCATCCCACAACAATACTTCAAGAAACTAACTGGCACGGATGACATCTGGGAGATACGTGTTAACGTTGGTAGAAATACATTCAGACTTCTGTCTTTTTTTGATAGTCCAAAATTAGTGGTCCTCAGTCATGCTTTTGCCAAGAAGACACGGAGAATTCCAAGGTCAGACATTCAGTTAGCAGAAAATAGGAAACAAGATTATTTCAGGAGGAAAAAACGGTGAGCGACTTAAAACAGTATGTCGAGAAACGTAAAGCCAGAGACGCTGAATTTGCTAAGGATTACGAAACTGGTTACTTTGAATTCAAAATCGGTGTTCTTCTTCGGCAAGCTCGTGAAGAGGCTGGTTTAACCCAAGAAGAGGTGGCGCAAAAGTTGAATACCCAAAAATCTGCTATTTCAAAAATGGAAAACCATGCGGAGGATGTTAGGTTATCAACTTTGGGGAAGTATGCAGAGGTGCTTGGAAAGAAATTATATTTATCAGTTGGCTAAATAAGGAGGGACATTCATGAGCAAATTCAAACTCGCCTGTCATCTTATCCAGTTTGGTGGAGAACAGCGGGGTAATCCAGAGAAAGTATTACGTGAAGTCGCTGATGCGGGCTGGGACGGCGTTGAGGGATTGGGAATTGAGAGTGCTGATCAACTCGTTGAGATGGCGACACTCGCGCGTAGTTTCGGTCTCCACATCGTCAACGCCGGTGGCGCAGGGCTTGATAGAGTCCGTTTCAACATCGCTTTGGGCAACGACGCAGCAGAAGTGCCCTCTTTAAGACGTTCAGAATGGGGCGGACCCGATCCGAGCGATGCTGATTTCGAGAATGCCGCCCGGACGTTAGATGAGATGCTCGCTTTCTGTGATGCACACAACATCAAAGGCTTCCATCACGCACATCTCGGCACTTTGCTGGAAACCGTTGATGATGCCGAACGCCTCTTGGCAGCGGCACCGAGTCTTTGGTTGCTGTTTGATACAGGACACATGCTCGCTGCTGGGAGCGACCCGATGCAAGTTTTTGAGAATGAAAGTTTGCGGCATCGGATTGGGCATGTCCATCTCAAGGATTGCCATGCCGACGATCCTGAAACTTGGGATTATCGAGCGCAACGTTTTGGCGAGCAGGCGCGTTTTGCTGAACTCGGTGCAGGAAACTTGGGACTTGATGTCAAAGGCGCACTCGAAGCACTCGAAGCCGTCGGTTATGACGGATGGGTCTCTGTCGAACTTGACCGTCCCTATCCACCGCGGCCGCCAGCCGAAGCCGCACAGGTTAACCGAGAATACCTACGGAGCCTTGGGTATTGAATGGAGGCATCCTATGCTGAAGCGAATCAGAATTCAAGGGTATAAATCACTCACGGATCTTGAACTAAACCTTGGGCATCTTGCTGTGCTTGTAGGTCCCAACGCTTCAGGTAAGAGCAATCTCCTTGATGCCTTGCAACTTTTGTCTCGGATAACGACCTGCCAAACCTTGGAAGACGCATTTGAACCTCCGTACCGAGGACACCCCTTGGAATCATTCACTTTCGGAGACGAAGGTATCAAGAGCCTCCTTGAAAAGGAGATTGTCTCGTTTAGTATAGAGGTGGACGCTCACCTTTCCACTGCTGTTATTGAAGGTGTCAATCAGCGTATTCAGGAAATAAGGGAGACAGCAGCGAAAAATACAAAAGACGAAAATAAACCTGCTTCAGATCGACTGCCGCCCGTGCGCGAGAAAGACTTGCGGTATCGGATTGAAATTGAAATGCTCCCGAAGCAAGGAATTTTGCGCGTAGCAGACGAATATCTCGCAGCGTTAACCGACGAGGGGCAACCAAAACAGAGCAGAAAGCCTTTCTTAGAACGACTGGAAAATCGGTTGCATTTACGAATGGAGGGACAGGCACATCCGCTCTACTATGAACGCTACCTCGACTACAGTATCCTGTCAAGATCGCACTACCCGCCCCACTATCCCCATTTGATTGCAATGCAGCGAGAATTGGCGAATTGGCTTACTTTCTACCTTGAACCAAGAGAACAAATGCGGCTCCCGAATCCCGTCAAGGCAGTTCACAATATTGGATCAATGGGTGAGGATCTCGCAGCCTTTCTTAATGCCTTGCAAGCTCTTAACACACACCAATTTGAATCCGTCGAGAAATCCCTCCATGCCATGATTCCATCAATAACAGGAATTGAGGTCAGCGTTAACGCATTAGGGGAGGTCGAATTGAATCTGCATGAAGGCGAAAAGCGGATTTCTGCCCGCCTCTTATCGGAGGGGACCCTCCGAATTTTAGGACTTTTGGCACTCATGGGTGCCGAAAAGCCTCCGACGTTGATAGGATTTGAGGAGCCAGAAAATGGCGTTCATCCGCGTCGGATTCAACGCATTGCGCGGTTCTTGGAAACGCGTATGCTTCTTGAGGATGTTCAATTCATTGTAACAACGCATTCATCGCTGCTGCCCGATCTTGTTCCGCCCGAATCTTTATATGTGTGTCGCAAGGTTAATGGGAACACAGAAATTGAACCGTTTAAAATGATGCATGTCGGGCCCCTATGGAAAAAATCCGAGATTGAGGTAGCATTGGACGACGAGGATGCGTTATCCCCTTCCGAGCGTATCTTGCGCGGGGATTTTGATGGGTAGTCTCAGTCTATTTCCAGACGCATTTTATGCTAATCCAGCAGCATGCCTCCCGGCAGCCGGGTCCCCAGCAGCATAAAACGTCCCATTATCTTTATTGATATAGAGCATAGAAGGTGCAGCAATAGCACCGCCGTGCGCCCTGACTTGATGCCCGCGATTGGCGAGTTCTTGCCGCACACTTTCGCTCACGCTGTCGTTAATGGTCAACGAACCCGCTTGCCCGAATGTCTCTATGCGGTTCGGGTTCGGGTCAAACGAATCTTCGTGATGCGAAGTAGCAAAACGCGGTGCTGTGACAGCAGCTTCCGGTAGCATATCGAACTCAACAAAATCAAGCAATAGATTCATCGTCGCTTGGTCTTGTAGGTCTCCACCCGCAACGCTAATCGCCAAAATCGGAGCGCCATCCTTAAGAACCAATGTAGGGGTCAACGTAATTCTCGGACGTTTTCCGGGCTGGATACAGTTCGGATGCCCTGGCGTTGTGTTGAGACTCCGCAAACGGTTGCCGTAACTGACACCCGTGGGACCTACCATACCTCCTGCATGATAGACGTTAGCACTCGGTGTCGCAGAGACGACGTTTCCCCAACGGTCAGCAACAACGCACGTCGTTGTGCCACCTACACCGGGTCTGAAAAGACCGTCCGCTTTTAGCGGCTGCAGGTTCTCCACATCTCCCGGTCTCGCTTCGTGTGATGCCGTGTTCATATCAATTAAGGGTTGACGGATTTTGGTATAGGCATCCGACAAAAGACCAGATAATGGGACATCCACGAATTCCGGGTCACCGTAGTAGGCATCCCGATCAGCCATCGCCAGTTTGAGTGCTTCCGTGACGACATGCACATAGTCTGCCGAGAACTGTCCCATCGCTTTGAGGTCGAAGCCTTCCAATAACCGGAGTGCTTGACAGAGGTAGGGACCTTGCGTCCACGTGCCGCACTTGTACACCGTATACCCTTGATATTCTACCGATACAGGGTCTTCAACGAGCGTAACGTGTGCAGCGAGGTCGCTCTTACGAAGGAAGCCTCCCTTTTCAATGTAAAAACCTTCCAAGGCATCAGCGATGTCGGTATCAGCACCGTTCCGTCCGTAGAACCGATCGCTGGCTGCTTGAATTTTCTCCTCACGACTCCCAGATGTTTTTTGTTCTGATTCAACCATCCGACGCAGCGTGACCGCCAAATCAGCATGCCAGCCCGCTTCACCAGCATCCAGCAGTGCCAGTGTAGGACCCACGATGTCCTCAAATGTTTTTGTGCCATACAGTTTGAGTGTCGTCGTGCAGAGGTCGACAACCGACGGTACAGGTGCCATTTTGATGTCACCGTTCGGGATCTCGTTCTCCATGTACCAATCGATCGCGTCTTGTGAAAGGGGGGCGCGTCCTTGTCCAGAGAGCGATTTCACTTCTGCTTTTTCTGCGTCATAGATAAGGAGTGGCACCTCCCCGCCAATAGAACATGCACCGTGATCTGTGACGTTAAGTGCGAGAATTGTTCCCGCCGCTGCATCCGCCGCGTTTCCATCTGCTGCCAGAATCTCGATCCCCGCTGCGACAGCCCCTGCACCACCGGCTGCAACGGCTCCCGTTTTACTAACTGCGTTCCAACCCATTTCTTGCGTATTTGACATCAGTTTTACCTCTCCTCTATCGTTGGAAGTTATTCTGATTTTACAATTTCGTTCCCTGTCTTAGAGCATAGCACAATATTTTATCTCATGCAACGCCTAAAGTGATAGCACTCCTGCAATCAATAATAGCACTTGACAAACCCATCAATTAGGCTTAAACTTTAACAGAAGTCCAGAAGGCTCACTGTGTGAGGAATTAAAATGCTTAAGGACGCGCTAATGCAAAATAAATTGATGAAAATTTATGGTTTCTCGCTGTTAATTACTGTTGTTGCGTTTGCTTCTGCTGGGTTAGCAAATGAGAGCGAGAATACATCGCAAAGGAATCCGAAGATGGTAGACAATCCGGAGCCTGTAACAAACGATGATACATCCCTCATCCCCAAAACTACATTTGAAGGAGCTGTCCTCGAATTTGACTTCCCATCTCTGCATATAGGTGTCGCTGAGTATGAAGAAGGACCTACAGGGTGCACTGTTTTCTATTTTCCTAACAGTGCAAAATCCGTCGTTGATATTCGGGGAGGGTTGCCTGGAACCATTCAAGGTATTGCCGCTGCAGATGGCGGAATAAGTGCTATCTGTTTCGCTGGCGGTTCGCTTTACGGTTTAGAAGCTGCAACCGGGGTCTCTGCTGAAATATTCGCGCAGAACGGTTATTCAAGCATCCATGGCGTACGTGGGGCTATCATCTATGATTTCTTCCGGGATAACTGGATTTATCCGGATAAAGCACTGGGTCGGGCAGCCTTGCGTGCGGCGAAGCCAGGTGTTTTTCCACTTGGTGCCAGAGGCGCGGGACGTTCCGCGACGTGTGGAAAATGGTTATTGAAACCTTTCCAAAGCGAAAGTGCGGGACAAGGCGGAGCTTTCCGGCAAACCGGACCCACAAAAGTTGCGGTGTTTAGTGTCGTTAATTCACTCGGAGCCATTATGAATCGCCACGGTGAGGTCGTTAGAGGGCATTACAACCCACAAACAGGCAAGCGGCATACACTTAAGGATGTTGTGAATGTGCCTCCGTCAGATGATAATGGAGCGAATCCGTCAGTGGGCAATACGACTTTGACATTGGTCGTTACCAATCAGAAAGTCAACTTGGACGAGCTACGCCAATTGGCTAAGCATGTTCACAGCTCGATGACGCGCGCGATTTATCCATTTCATACCAGTGTTGATGGAGATGTCCTATACGCCGTGACAACAGATGAAGTGGACAATCCGGATATAAATCACTTCGTTTTAAGTCATATCGCTTCCGAACTTGCGTGGGATGCTGTGTTGAACTGTTTCGAGAAAGGCGAACCCGAGAATCCTTAAAAAAATAAAAAAGCAGAATAGGAGTCTTAGAAGGAAAAAATATGGCTGAATATAAAATTGCGGTAATTCGAGGAGACGGCATTGGGGTTGAAGTGATGGAGGAAAGTCTCAAGGTCCTCAATGCTATCGCCGACAGGTTCGACATCAAATGGGACTTTGAGGAGTTTCCTTGGGGCTCGGACTACTATTTCAAGCATGGGCACATGATGCCAGCGGATGCGCTTGATACCCTTGCAGCGTTCGACCAGATTTATCTTGGCGCAGTCGGACATCCCGACATCCAAGACCACGTTACGCTCAATGGACTTCTGCTGCCGATCCGACGTAGATTCGATCAATACGTCTGTGAACGACCGAGTGTCCTCTATCCGGGCATTAACACACCACTAAAAAATAAAGAGGCTTGGGATATTGATTTCGTAGTGATAAGAGAGAACACAGAGGGGGAGTATGCCAACGTCGGTGGGTTTCAGTACCAAGGGTTCCCTGAAGAAGTCGGTGTGCAGGTTGGGATATTTACTCGGCACGGCTGCGAACGTATTATCACGTATGCGTTTGAACAAGCGCGGGCACGAAATAAGAAGCAGAAAGTCACTTCGATCACCAAGTCGAACGCCCAAGGCTACGGCATGATTGTATGGGATACAGCCTTCGAGCGAGTCGCTGAAAAGTATCCCGACATAGAGACGGAATCGTTGCTTGTAGACGCGGCGTGTATGGATTTCGTGCGGAGACCGGAGGACTTTGATGTGGTCGTCGCCAGTAACCTGTTTGGAGACATCCTCACGGACATTGGTGCGATTATTACTGGAAGCATGGGACTGGCGCCGAGCGGCAATATCGACCCGCAACGTCGATTCCCGTCAATGTTCGAGCCGGTTCACGGGAGTGCCCCGGATATCATGGGGACGGGCATCGCGAATCCGTTGGCGGCAATTATCTCTGGTGCGATGATGTTGCGGTTTATGGGTGAGGTGGCGGCAGCGGAAACGATAGATGCAGCTGTACTAAAGGTCATCAAGGAAGGCAAAACCCTTCCACCCGACTTAGGCGGTCAAGCTAAAACCTCACAAGTCGGCAACGCTGTTGTGAAGGCACTTGGTTTAAGGTAGCTAATGAAGGAACAAAACGCTTCGCAACTCAATCCTAAAAACTATGAGTTCCCGCTGAAAGGGCACGTATACTGTAAAATTTTATTTGATGAAATCTTTCTACCCATTTTAAAAGAACGCTTTCCGGATGTCCTTTCCCGTCTCAGTGCTGGGGTCATCGGATTAGGATCTGACGTTCTGGGTGCCGATGACGAACTGTCACGCGATCATGACTGGGGACCCAGCAAGTGCCAACTCCTGTTGTCGGAACAGGATATCGCAGCGTATGGCACTTCTATTTCTCAGGCTCTGGAGGCGGCTATTCCAGATGCGTTTTTAGGAATTGAAACCGCCAAATTGCGACCTAAGACAATACGGATAAGCACCATTGATGCAGTCTATCGTGATTTTCACGAATCTGCCTATCCGCCGGTGACGATTGAGGAATGGGCTGCCGCTGATGATAACGACCTCTACTATGCTTCGTCTGGTTTTGTGCTCTATGACCCTTCTAATGCGCTTAGCGAACGGATATCCGCTTTCCAAAAGGCATACTACCCTCCAGACATCTGGAAGTGGAAAATCGCGAGCGATCTATGGGGAATTTGGCACAATGGCGACTACAATTCGTCCTATCGCCTCGCTAAACGTGGTGACGGTATAGGTTTGCTCATCGGACAGGGGGCTTTTGTCGAATGCACGCTAAGACTTCTGTGTCTACTCAATAGACGCTTTCCGGTATACTGGAAATGGCTGCACTGGGAGGTACAAAGCCTCCCGAAATGGATGGACATTATAGGACCGTCTCTCAAGGAACTCGAATCTGCAAACAATCATAAAGCGCGCGGCGAGATCATTCACATGATATGTCAATCAATTCGGGAGATCCTTTACAAAATGGATTTACTGCCCGATACAGCATGGCGCAATTTCATGGGCAGTCAAGAGATCACGCTGCAAATCGAATCGACGCAGGTGAAGGCGTTGATTCGGGAAGAAGAGCCTCATTTGTACGCGTGGTAATTAACCTAACATAGGAGAATAGATATGACACTCGGTTCAATTCATGACGCAGCAGCCAACGGGAACCTTGATGCCGTAAAGAAAATCGTTGAACAGGACCCGCGTCTGGTCAACCAAGACGACCAATACGAATGGCGTCCTATATTTCATGCCGGATTAAGACGGCACTATGATGTTGTTAAATACCTCATCGACTGTGGTGCCGATTTGGCAGCGCATGATGGCTATGCGATTCACTATGCCGGAGAAGTGCCAGATAATAAGGAAGTCGTATCACTGCTCATTGCGTATGGCGGCTTGGATGCACATGCTGAACCATCAAGCGAAGCGGCGCGCCAGTTTATATACGCCGTTTTTTTAGCCAATGTGCCGCGAGTCAATGCGATGCTCCGAGACAACCCAAAGTTAGTGCAAGAGCGTTACGCCCGTGGCGATACAGCCTTGCACCATGCGACTCGAAACGGTGACTTGGAAATTGTAGAACAGTTGGTCAGTAGTGGTGCAGATGTCAATGTAACATCAGATCACGGGCATTTTCCCCTATACTGCGCAGCCGGTCATGGACATGTAGAGACGACGCAATATCTCGTAGAACAGGGTGCAAACCTACAAGCCAGACTTGGGGACGGCAAAACGGTCATTGAGTGGCTAAAACAGTATGCCGATCATGACCGTCGCTTGAAATCCTGTCTTGATGTATTGGAGAGTTAAAGGAAATCGAAACATCATGATCGAAATAATACCGCATACCCTTGCCAGCGAACTTATTTCACTTTCAGGTTCCTACCTGGAACAGAATGAGAGTGAAAACAATTTGCCTATCGGTTTGGCGTATAGACTCGCTGAAGACCCATATTATTATACTTCCGAATTACCACTGCTGTTGAGTATCTTGGAACAAGGAAGAGTCGTTGGGGTGGTAGTAATGACGCCGCCTAAGAGAATCGTTTTGGGCAGGATTGACACGGATATCCAAACCGCTATCGTTCCTCTTGTGCGTCACCTACGTAGAATTGACGTTCAAATACCGGGGGTCGTTGGACCCGCAGCAGCAGCGCAAGCCTTTGCTGAATGTTGGGTTGAAGATATGCCTGGTGTATCAGCCAACATAAGCAGGCGTATGCGTGTATTTGAAGCAAGAAGTGTTGTCGATCTTCCGCTTTCGCCGGGAAAGATGCGTTTCGCGCGAATGGATGATCGCTCACTCATGGCACAATGGATTGTCGCCTTTTCGGAGACAATAGGTGAACCTGTCAATTTTGAGGATGCCAGAAGCAGCGTCGAAAAACGCATCAAGAATCAGGAATTGCACATTTGGGATCATGACGGTCCGGTGTCTATTGCTGGCGTGTCCCGTCCAATGAGAAATGGCACAACAATCGGTCCCGTGTACACGCCACCTGAGCACCGCGGTAAAGGATACGCGACTTCGTGTGTTTTGTTGTTAACAAAGAAACTCCTCTCGGATCGCTACTCATTTTGTAGCCTCTATACCGATTTATCAAATCCAACTTCCAACAGCATCTACACCAAGATCGGTTATGTCCCTATAGGCGATGCGTTGGAATTAGATTTTTCGCCCACCTAAAAAACGTCAAGGCACCCAAACCTGAAGGATTGGGCTTGTGCTTCGTAGACGACAGCGGTTTTGAGAAACCGACTTACACCGTCTCCACAACGGGATCGCAAGCAGCCCGTAAGATGTTTATCGCAGCGTTGATATCTCGGTCGTGGTGTGAACCACATTCGGGACATGTCCACTGCCTATCTGAAAGTGTTAGGTTTTTGTTGTGATGTCCACAGTCCGAACAAGGTTTCGTTGTAGCTGTCCACTGTCCTACTTGACGGAAATCACGATTATGTTTGAAACACTTGAGCTTCAAAATCTCAAGAAACTCTCCGAAAGCGAGGTCAGAGACTTTGCGTCCCCACAGGCGTTTCATACCGCGAAGGTTCAACGTCTCGGTCGCGATAACGTCAAACCGCTCGCACAAGTCGGTTGCCAACTTCCAATGCCAATCTCTGCGTTGGTTGGTGATATGTCTGTAGAGTCGCGCCAACTCATAGACCGCACGCCACCAGTTACTCGAACCTTTGACTTTTCGACTCAGGGACTTATTGAGTTTTCGGAGTTGAGTCAAGGACTGTTTCAAGAATTGTGGAGATTGTATTTTCTCTGCGTTGCTCAATGTCAAAAATGCGTCTTTCATGCCGAAGTCTGCGCCTACACTTTCACCCGTAGCAGGCAGCACTTCTTTGGAAGTATCATCGGTTAC
>JAJEIE010000037.1 GCA_022827625.1 Candidatus Poribacteria bacterium
AAAAGCGAAAAAAACCGAAAAAAAGGCGTAATTTTAGGTTTTTTCCTCTTTTTTTTGCATTTTTTTGTAACTTAAACTTGACAAAATGTGTTAAACGTCACCTTCGGGAAACGCGCCCTTGTGAGCCGTGGGTTCTCTCCATTTTCATCTATCGCAAATTATGGGAATTCGGTGGCAAAATCTGCTAACACGAGCGTCATCAAAGTCGAAACTGTTTTTTCAAGCTGGCCTCGCCGTAGTTACATTAATATATAAATATATAACCCAAATATATAAATATATAACCCAGGTTGCTACTTATAGGATTTCGCGTACACAGACCCGTTTTTCAGTAAAAAGTGCTCATGAGCCGCGAAGGTATCGTCGTGCCAATTTGTGAAGTTTCAAAAAATAATTCGGTAATATGGCGAGGTTAAGAAACCTCGCCAGCGACAGCAGGGCATCTGGTTTACCATAAATGACCCTGGGACACGGGTGTGTAAATATTTTGGCAGCGTTCCCTGTATGCAGAGCTCAGACATAGCACTCCGCTGGAGTGCCTTCACAGACACTGCTAATGACTATAGACATATCACGCCTCTGGCGTGAAGAGAACTCTATCTGAAAAACAACCTCTTTGCTCCAGCGGAGCAATATGTCTATAGAAAGGTTGTTGGAGTTCTCTTGCACTCCCGGGGAATGCCATTAAGGCATTCATACCGTTGATTTGGGGTGCTATGTAAATTTCTGCCAAAAATCAATGCTTTGACAAAAACTTTACACACCCCTGGGACCCCAATAATTGGTATTGATATTCTTCGTCTCTAATGATATAATTTTTTATATTCTCATAACCTCCCATATTTCTATAGATGTGTCGAGTAGGGGTGGGACCATCATTCATCAACGCGGCACTACTATAGAAAAGATCAGAAGATACTGAAAAAATGAGACGTTTCGGAACCCAAGGCCGCCTTTATCCTGAAGATAACTACCTCGTTCCCCGGACAGCAGAGATTGCTGACTTTATTCGGCGCGTCAAAGAGGGGAAGTATATCGTTCTCTTCGCGCCCCGGCAAACTGGCAAAACCACCTTTTTCCAACTGGCACTTGAAGAACTCACCGTCACAGATCCGACCTACTTTCCCATTCAACTCAATTTTGAGGTGTATGAGGGCTGTACTGCTACAGATTTTTACAGCGGTCTCACTGGCGATATTCACGAAAAAATAACAGATGCCTTTCAAAAACGTGGACAG
Organism: Candidatus Poribacteria bacterium; assembly: GCA_022827625.1. GTDB lineage: Bacteria > Poribacteria > WGA-4E > WGA-4E > WGA-3G > WGA-3G. The sequence continues at coordinate 1,239 of JAJEIE010000037.1, forward strand.
ACACTGCCTGATGCCGTAATGCGCCTCTTGGAAACGACACAATTCACGAATCATCTCTCTCTGCGCACGTTTCTCAAAGCATTCGGGAAGGTTTTAAAGGATCAACGGGTTATCCTCATCATTGACGAGTTTGATGCGATTCCACGGAGTGCAGTGAAAGGGTTTCTTCGCGTACTTCGCGAAATCTATCTCTCCGGCAGGACGCGATGTCCGCATAGTGTCGGGATTATTGGGGTTAAAGACCTCACGCAGCTGGATTACGACAGATCCATTTCGCCGTTCAATATCCAAGACGAGTTCCACTTGCCCAATTTCACCCTTGAACAAGTGCATGCGCTGCTGGCACAATATACCGATGAAGTCGGACAACGCTTTGCCCCAGAAGTTATTAAATCACTCCATAAGCAGACTGCCGGACAGCCGTTCCTTGTCAATCGATTTGCACAGATACTGACCGAGGAGATGGATATCCCGAAAAATGAGACAATTACGATGACACACTTTTCAGAAGCATACGCAGAAATTCGAGAAGAAGATAACGCGAACCTCACGCATCTGATAACAAATATTCATAGAGATTCGGGTTTTAAAAATATCCTAATGGAGATCGTTTCATACGAAAGAGGCGTGCGCTTCAATCCACGAAGGGAAATTATCAGTCAACTCGCCACCTATGGGGTCATCGGAAAAGGGCCTGATGGTATGTGTCAAATTATCAACCCGATTTATCAGTACTGCATCCTACAGGCGTTCAAACCGGAGATAAATGGATTGGAGGAGGACTACTTCCCTGAAGATACCGATTTCCTGGACTACCTCACGCCCACCGGACAGATTAACATGGAACGGCTCCTTGACAACTTCCGCGCTTTCATTGCCCGTGCGGGTTTTCGGATACTCCAAGTCCCAGATACCCCGAAAGAGTACGTCGGGCAAGATCTCCTCTATGCCTATCTGGATCAGTTTGTGGGTCTCATCCGTGGGGCAATGTATCTTGAAGTTCAAACGGGACGCGGCAGGATGGACCTCGTCATCCTCCACAACGCCCGAAAATACATCGTTGAGACCAAGATATGGGAGGGACCCCGATCCTATCAGGCTGGCAAAAAACAACTTGCGGCGTATCTCCAATTGGAAGGTGCCGCAGAGGGGTACTATGTTGTATTTGATCATCGTCAAGTGCCAGAGCCACGGGTAGAGACAGAAACAATCGAAGGCGTAAAGATTCGGAGTTACGTTATCCCGGTGATACAAAAACCACCTTCTTCGTAAGGGCGAGGTTACCTCGCCCCTACATCCCTTCCGCCTGTTTTAACAATTCCGCTAACCGATCGGCAAAACGGAGTTGGCTGTCGTCCTCTGGGGCATAGCCTATCACCTTCCGGGCATTGGCAATACTCCAGAATTTATGCGAATTGTCACTGATACCGTAGAAAATCTGAAACGGAATACCGTTTTCGTCCTCTATATTCTCCGTCTCAATGCTCTTGACGAAGAGTTGAACCTGATCCCGGATACTTAAATATGCGCCAAGTCCTCGGTGCATCGCCTTCAAATCGTCCGCCGAAGAATTCGCCATATCCGTTTCGCGCGGTCCACCGATACGGAGTTGGACGTTTTGCAGCTTCTTACCCTCAACATGCCCAGTGGCAAAGACAAAGCCGAGGTGCTCATAAGCCTCTTTCGCCCACCCGTAGAAGTTATCGGACAACGGACGCATGTCTGGTGTCACCACATCCCATTTATCTGCCCATATCAGCCGTTCATAATAGTCGGCGGCATGGTTGGAACTACACACAACAACGCGTCGGACGTCTGTCTCAACACAGGTTTGATAGAGGTTATACGCCATCTGAACGTTGGCGAGTTCGTTCTCAAAATTGCCGCCTTTGAAAGCGCAATGGACAACCGAATCAACGCCTTCAAAGTGGTGTCTGTATGCGTCTCGATCGGGATTAGTGAGTTCAGCAATCTGAATACCTTCAACTGCTTCGCCCTGTCGATTCGTGGTTTTCACGTCTAACAGCACGAGTTCATAGCGTTCGCGAAATTCGGGGAGCATCCGTCCAGCGATATAGCCGGAGGCACCGGTGATAAGAACTTTTCTACGGTTTTCCACTAAACATCTCCTTATATTCCTTAAATTACTGCTAACTGCTAATCGCCAATTTCTCTTTACAATGCCGTGCCAACGTCTTCATTTCCGCTATGATCTGTCCCTCAGTTTTCATCAGTTCGCTAAAGAAAGGCGGCACAGGTTGTTTATTAAAAAGCCACTGAAAAAAGGTCGGCTGTGCTTGTGACGGCAACTCAAAATGCCAAGTCGCTATGCGTGACGGCTCTATCCCTAAGTATTCAATTGAGAAATAGTGCCCTGTCTCCCCTTTAGTAACCGTGCCTTCATGGATATTCCCTGTGCTTCGCCTCCCGTAACTGACCATATAGACCCTACCGCTCTTTTGGTTGAGAACGGTATAACCGCCTACGTCAACGGCTTCGTTCCAACACTTCTCAAATCCATTTTTAGGGAGACGTTCTCGAAGCTCCTGAGCAGAACGGACGACGAACTTGTTTTGATGCGGGGTTTTGATGATAAGGAACTCCTCATCCATCTCTTCTAAAGGTGGTTGCCCTATAAGCAGATCAACCGAATCCAAAGTCCAAATAATGTCATCCCGGGCACCCTTTGCCATGTTGTGATGTCTCTCCACAAATTCACCGTTCAGCGGGTGTAGGCGATAAGCACCACTACCGTTAAAGGTCTCGCGTAATTTACGCCGATGTTCTATGACGGGAAACCGTTTTTCAGAGACAGGTACTTCGAGTCGAAGTGTATAGCCCGTGTGTAAATCGGTTGTAAGGTTTAGCTGCGCTTGGCGGAGCTCCGCCAAGCGTGTCAAAGCGGTTTGGCTTTTAGATAAGACCCGCCCAATCAGGTACTGGCGGCGAAGCCCCGGAATCTCCGTGGCAAGACGTTCCAGCGTCGCGGCATCCAGTTCCTCTAACATAATTTTGTGCTCCCAACGGGTGCCGCGTTCATGCATTAAAATTTGGAACTGCTGTGTATCGCCAGCAGTCCGGATATATCCGAGCGCTGTCCAAGGGTCAAATGTTGCCCGGTAATTTCCACTGGTTTCGGCATCACCATTCGCCAAGATGCAATCCCGCCGCTCATATCGAGAATAGAGTCCGAACTGAAATTCAAAGTTTTCATAGGGTGCCAAAGCCTCTCGCAAATCGCGTGCAAACTCGTTTCCACGCGCAAAACGTTTGAAAATTTTCTCAGTCTGCTGTGGTTGATTCAGCGCATCAAGGAACGTCCCGATAGGGATACCGCCCTCCTCCACACCCTCATCTTCGCTCTTTCCAAAGACTTTCGTTTTAGTTTTGAAAGGCGGGTTCTGTAGCGAGACATCCCGCTGCGAGACGAGCTGCAACGCCACATCATCCGCTACATTCTTGAGTGCTGGCGCATCACCGAGGATCCCAGCGAGTTTGACATCATCAATTTTTTCCGTCAAGTCCACACCACGTTTCAACTCAGCGAAATGGATGATGTCATCAAGACTATATCGGAGCGGTGCGCTTGAAGAGAGGTTATCGTAGTTAGAGCGATGGAACCGAATGCGCGGCTTGATCCGAAAGACCGGTGTGAGACCATAATCCTTCAATAACACATACAACGTGACGGTATAGGAATCCTCGTGGACCTTCTGTGCCAGAATGCCGTCCCGCTTCGCGTCATTGTCAGTGATCAACCGCTCTTGAACAAGGCGGCTATCGTTGCCAAAAATCATCATCCGATGTTCTTCTCTGTTGTCATCCACTAACATAGATGCACCCTCCCTTAACCGACAACTATTATGCCGCTTCAGACCGCTGTCGTGCGAGTGCTGCTGCACCAAGAATACCCGAATTATCACCCAATTTTGCCCGAACAATCTGGACCCCGTCCAGTGTATTCGGTAGCGAATACTTCTCCGCAGCAGCGCGAATATCCTCCAAGAATGTGTCGTCAAGTGCCTCAACAACCCCTCCACCTAACACAATCATCTCCGGATTCAAGAAATTTACGATCGAACCGATACCAATTCCAAGATACTTTGTCACTTTTTTGAAAACCTTTAAGGTTAACTTATCGTTTAGGCGAATCGCCTTCGCTAAAACCCCACTCCGAATAGCCCCAAGGTCGCCACCGGTGAGTTTGGAAATCACACTCTTCTTTCCCTTTTTCAGAATAGCCTTTCGGAATTGCTTTGTCATCGCTGTCCGACTGGCGATTGCCTCTAAGCATCCACGCGTCCCGCAACCACACCGCGGTCCACCGGCTTTAACGATAATATGCCCGACCTCACCCGCCGTCTTGCTCGCACCGTGGAACAACTCACCCTGCAGAATAATGCCGCCGCCAATGCCAGTGCCTACAAAAATTCCGACGACGTTCTGAACACCCTTACCCGCACCGAACACGTGTTCACCCAGTGTCCCGACGTTCACATCATTGTCAACAAACGTCGGAAAACCGAGGCGTGCTTCAAGTTCAGCCTTCAGTGGAACATCTCTCCAACCGAGGTTCGGCGCGAAAATGACAACGCCTGTCGCAGGGTCCAGCGGTCCGGGCGCGCCAATACCGATCGCCTGAATTGATTCAGCGGCAACGCCTGATTTGTCAATAGCTTTGCGGATACTGGCGGCAATCCGATCAATCACCTCGGATGCCCCTTTATTCGCTTTGGTTGGGACTTTGGCTGTCCCCAAGATATGACCCTCTGCATCAATAACAGCGGATAGAATCTTGGTTCCCCCCATATCCACACCGATAACGTTCGTGCTCATTTATGACAATCTCCTTTTTTATGGCTATCAGCCGTCAGGGCGTTCCGCTTCGCGAATCAGAATCAACGGTATGAAGTGCTTATGCACTTCCAAATCAACGGTATAAAGCCTATAGAGGCTTTACCGGGGTATGAAGCCCGTGTGGGCTTCCCCGCACTTTCAGCAGTCAGTATTTCTCCAAAAATGTTTCTTTATGGAAAGAAAGATGTCCTTTGAAAGTCTTTGCTGACCGCTGATAGCCTTTTTGCTAACCGCTATTTCGCTAAAAATGATAATAATTTCTGCTTGAAATCCCGTGTAGATAGATGCTCCCATTTTCTCAAAAATGTCTCATAATCGGCTTTACGGGTTTCCTTAGTTCGGGCGATAAGCGTAGCAACACTGGGTGCTAAAACCTCTGCTCCCGCCCCATTCGCATAAGCGGTTAATACATCTAAAACAACGTCACAATCGTGGACATCGCCGAGTATCTCTTGTAAGTCAACGATGACAGCAAGGAACTCAACGTATCGGCTATCTGTTACTGGTTGTTGGCTCTCAGCGCATAGCAGTTGCGTATTGCTCTCTGTTACAAGGCGCTCTTGCTGACTGCTATTACGGTAAGCAACATGAAAAAGTTCCATGGTATACCGAAGTCGTTTAATCGAAATCCGCATATTATGAAGTTCTTCGCGCCTCGCTGCATCTCGAATAAACGGCTCCCACGTCCAAACTTCCTCAATCTTTTGTGGGAGAATGATGCGGGCATTCTCGTGATAACTGCGCCCTGGCGCAACGCCAATGATTTTGTGTGCTTTTGCCACTTCATCCACCAGATAAGATAATATTAACGCTCTGTATCGGAGTTACAAACCGCTCCTACAAAAAACGCCAAAAACTCGGTCTCAAAATCGGTCGCTTCCAATTCTGTAAAGAGAGTCAGCATCGGCTTTCGGGCTTCCTCTCGTTCATGCCGTAAATGTGCAATAAGCCCGTGGATATCCGTCTGTTCTACCTCAGATAAGGTGTCCACTTCTCTTTGAAAACGGGCGATCAGCACATCCAGATCTCGGACGGCTCCCATCGTCCGGGTTATCGCTTTTATCTTTTTGTAGTGTTTTTTGAACGGTTTTTCTCGAAAACAGTCGGCAAAATTGTCCATTGCGGCGCGTAGACGGCGAGAAGTGACACGCATATCGTGAACGAATTCAATATCAGTCCCGTCTTTGGCACCCTCTTTATAGGACATCATTTTTCGGAAATAATCCCCAATAATCCGTCTCGCGCAGACTTCTAATGTTTCGTCAGGCGAGATCCTTTTAATCCCCGGTTCTTTAATATCGTGCGTGGATATGATTTTTTCGCTTTGCATCTCACATTCTCGTGTTGCGTACTGCCAGCATTGGCAAAAGATCGTAGTCCCAAGCATCGCGCCGGGTTTATTTGCTTGGGTGTTTCTTCATAGATATACGCCAAGTCACGTATTCACACAAACAACCTAAACGAACCGCAAGGAAAATTAAAAACAAGATTTAGAACGATGCCGGAGCAGGTGGTCTGTAAGCACAAGTGCCGCCATCGCTTCCACAATCGCAGGTGCCCGCACCAACACACACGGATCATGTCGTCCACTTGCCTCCAATGTCACTTCGTTCCCCTGTACATCCACCGTCTGTTGCGGCTTACCAATCGTTGCTGTCGGTTTGAAAGCGACTTGGAACACAATATTCTCGCCGTTTGAAATACCGCCTTGTGTGCCACCCGAATTGTTCGTACGGGTCCGCACCCGCGCCGCTTCGTCCCCTTCCTCGAGATAAAAAGGATCGTTGTGTTCAGAACCCGTCATTGTGATCCCATCAAAGCCGGAACCGATCTGGAAACCCATCGTTGCCGGTAGAGACATCATCGCCTTCGCCAGATCTGCCTTGAGCTTGTCGAAGACCGGTTCACCCAGTCCAACCGGCACATTACGAGCAACCGACTCAATGATGCCGCCAAGAGAATCTCGATCACGCCGCGCCTGATCAATGCGTTCCGCCATCTTCGGACTCACAATCGGGTCAGGACAGCGTACTGGACTGGCTTCGACCTGTTCAAGCGTTACCCTGTCCGTATCGACTTCAGCCGCGAGTGTATGGATCTGTTTAACATAAGCGAGTGTCTCGGTTCCCGCTTTCTCACGCAAGATCTGCTTCGCAATTGCCCCTGCTGCGACGCGTCCGATAGTTTCACGTGCGCTCGCTCTACCACCACCTTGCCAGTTTCTGATACCGTATTTCTCTTGATACGTAAAATCGGCGTGTGAAGGTCGGTAGAGGTCTTTCAGGTGCTTGTAGTCTGACGGACGGGCATTCTTATTCCATACCAGCATAGAGATAGGCGTACCGAGCGTCTTGCCTTCAAAGACACCGGAAAGTATTTCAACGGCATCCCCCTCTTGACGCGGGGTCGTGAGGTGGCTCTGCCCAGGTTTCCGGCGATTCATCTCAAATTGTATTGCGGACACATCAAGGTCAATCTGTGGTGGGCATCCATCAACAACAACACCGACAGCACCCCCATGTGATTCACCCCAAGTCGTAATCCGAAAAAGGTGACCGAACGTATTCATTTAACTCCATAAGTGTGCTTTGCAAGCACACCACCTCTGTATTTAGATTTAGGATTGTATATTTCAGACATCTCGTGATATACTATAGCAAATTCTGTATCAAAATACAAGCAATTGTAGCATCTTTGTAAGAAAAACTATGTCAACACTTTTCAAACGTTATATTGTCCTGCTGCTGATTTTTATAGGTATTGGACTCCTATGGAACACATTGTTCATTTATCCTATCAAAATCTTCGTCGTGTTCATGCATGAGGTGAGTCACGGACTTGCCGCAATCGCAACGGGTGGACGTATCGTCGAAATCCAGATTAACCCACAGCAGGGAGGGCATGCGCTTACACAAGGCGGATCTCGGTTTTGGACGCTGACGGCGGGCTATCTCGGCAGCCTGCTGTGGGGCGGTCTGATCCTGCTTCTGGCAGCGAAAACGCATTTCGATAAAGGGATTAGCATCCTTATCGGTCTCGGTATGGTCGCCATCTCCATCGCCTACGGTGAGAGCACTTTTACCTATCTGTTTGGCATCGGTTTCGGTGTCGCGCTGATCGCCATTGGGTTTTATCTCTCAGAAGCCATCAACGATTGGATACTCCGTATCATCGGCGTGACGAGCTGCCTGTACGCGATTCTTGACATCAAAAGCGATGTTTTAGATAGGTCCAACCTCCGGTCAGACGCACGGATGCTCTCAGAGGTGACAGGCATTCCCACTGAAATTTGGGGAGTGCTGTGGATCCTTATCGCGATTGCGCTTACCTTATGGTTCCTTTACCTATCAGGCAAAACCGTGGAGACCACACCAAAATCCACGGAAGAAAGCATTTAACACTGACAAAAACCGCTCTTGACTGACTGCTGAAAGCACAGCGCCCTGATTGCTGATGGCTATCTTAAAATGGACTAAACTGTTCCGACGATACCCCGCTGAAGAAGATAAACCATACGCAGAGACCTAAGATAAAGAGTGGAACGCAGATAAGCACGATGAGAATGAAGCATCCCCACACCCACGAACCTTTGGATTTGGCAGTCGTTGCCAGACGCGCCAGCAACGTCCCACCACATATTATAATTACAACAATGAGTCCAAAGACTACCGCCATCATCATCTCTTGTTATTTCCTTCACCTGCTTTAGGTTATGAGAGGTTTCTTCACAATTGGAACACTGCAAGGACAACGGACGCAGCAGCCCAGATTTAATCGTTAAAAAATCACAAAGTCCCGTTACGCTACGTGCAACGCTGATTGGTATTTTCCTCATCCCATTCAACAGCTACTGGGTGCTACATCTGAGTTATATTTGGGACTCCAACCGACCCACCAGTCTGGCACTACTCTTCAACGTCTTATTCACGTTGCTCGTCCTTATCGGATTCAGCGCGATCCTACGTCGCTTGCGCCCGAGTCTGGCGTTCACACAGAGTGAATTGCTAACAATCTACGCGATGCTCTGCCAAGCCTCCGTTTTCGCCGGACGCGATATGCTGCAAGTCTTAGTGCCGTTGATGGGTAACGGTTTTTGGTACGCAACAACTGAAAACGAGTGGGCACAACTCTTTCATCAACACCTTCCTGAATGGCTCGTCGTTGGAGAACAAGAAATCTTACGAGGCTTCTATGAAGGCGAATCTACATTCTATCTCCAGACACACATAGACGCATGGCTGCTACCGACGTTGATCTGGGTAGGTTTCTGCCTTGTCATTGGCGTAACAATGCTCTGCCTTAATGTCCTGTTACGCAAACAGTGGCAAGAACACGAACGCCTCACCTATCCGATCGCACAACTCCCTTATGAAATCACACGCGCCGCTACAAACACAGGTCGCCTGTCAACGACATCCCACCTCTTTTTTAATCGACGGATGATGGTTGTCGGGTTAAGCATCGCCGCTGTGCTGAACCTTGTCTATAGTTTACACCAAATCGATCCTGTTTTCCCGACAATTCCGCTCTATCACGGATTCCGACTTGCAGAAAAGCCGTGGAGCGCAATGAATAATCCCGGTTTTCGTATCAGTTTCTTTCCGTTTGCTATCGGTGTCGGCTTCCTCATCCCACTTGATTTGGGGTTTTCCTGCTGGTTTTTTCATCTGTTTTGGCACTTTGAACGGATTATCGGGGATATGTTCGGTTGGCGAAGTGCTATCGGATTTCCGAGAGAGATGGCGCAAATTCGAGGTGTTTGGATCGCGCTCTTTCTCTGGACCTTATGGATGGGTCGCGCACATATTAAGGTCGTCCTGCAGACCATCTTCGGTAGATATGCAGACCCCGCCAGTGACGAAGGTGAAGCGATACGTTACAGAACAGCGGGTATCGGTGTGCTTGTCGGATTCATCTTGATTCTGGCGTTCTGTCTGAAGGCGGGGATGTCGCTCTGGTTTGCAGCGTTATTCTTTGTACTCTATTTCGCTATGTCCATAACAATCACCCGGATCCGTGCCGAACTCGGTCCACCCGCACACGACCTTTACAACGCCGGTCCTGATCTACTCCTGACGGACGCACTCGGTACACGGCGTATTGGCAATCGCAATCTCTCGGTGATGTCGCTCTTCTTCTGGTTGAACCATCTCTCCTACCGCGCACACCCGATGCCGCATCAACTGGAGGGGTTGAAACTCGCACATCAAACCCGTTTCAATCCGACCCAGCTGCTTTGGGTATTAGCAATTGCGATTTTCGTAGGCGCGCTTTCTGCGGCGTGGGGACACCTACATCTCTCCTATCAAGTCGGTTTAGAACAAGCGCGTTCGTGGTATGCCCGCGCCGCTTTCAATAGACTCGCCGGGTGGCTCTATAATCCGACTGAAACGAGTATCAGCGGTATGCTCTATACCGCTGGTGGATTCTCCTTCGCCGTTAGCCTTCTGCTTTTACGATGGCGGTTCATTCAGTGGCCCCTACACCCCGTCGGGTATGTGGTTTCAAGTTGGTGGACCTTCACGGGATTGTGGTTCCCGCTCTTAATCAGTTGGACGATTAAACGGATACTGCTTTCAACAGGGGGTGTCCGGTTATATCGGCGTTCCATTCCATTTTTCATCGGCTTGGTTATCGGCGATGTGATTGTCGCTTCTATCATTAGTATTTTGGGACTGATTTTCGATTTTCGTGTTGTTTACTTGAGTTGGTAATGTCCACTAAAAAACAAACATACATTTTGTCATCTGACACCAAAAAAACTTGACTTTTTCTAATCGGACTTGGTATCATTATCTTTATGGAGAAAATTGAAACCTCACTCAGCGTGAACATCGGCGGGATTCAGATGCGGAACCCCGTCATGACGGCATCCGGTACCTTCGGTTATGGCAGTGAATATGCGGATTTCGTGGACTTGAACCGACTCGGTGCGGTTGTCGTTAAAGGTGTCACCAGCGTTCCGTGGCCCGGCAATCCGATGCAGCGTATCATGGAAACCCCTTCCGGCATGCTCAACGCCATCGGACTTCAAAACGTCGGTGTAGACGGCTTCATTTCAGAGAAACTCCCCTATCTCCGTGATTTCGATGTGCCAGTGATTGTCAATGTCTGTGGCAAAACGGTCGAAGAATACTTGATAGTGATCCAAAAACTGAACGCAGCAGACGGGGTCGCTGGCGTAGAACTCAACATCTCTTGTCCGAACTTAGATTGTGGCGGTATGAGTTTCGGTGTTGACGCAACGCTGGCACATCAACTCATCAAAGAAGTCCGAGCGATAACCGATCTACCGCTACTGGTGAAACTCTCCCCGAACGTCACGGATATTACCGTAATTGCACGCGCCGTTGAAGATGCTGGTGCGAATGCTCTCTCTGCCATCAACACACTCCTCGGCATGGCGATCAACGCAGAAACACGCACACCCGAACTCGCAAACGTCACAGGGGGGCTCTCTGGTCCTGCGATAAAACCGGTAGCACTGCGATTGGTCTGGGAGGTCTATAAAAGCGTCTCTATCCCAATCGTCGGGATGGGGGGCATTATGAATGCCACGGATGCTGTGGAATTTTTCATTGCCGGTGCGTCCGCTGTAGCGGTAGGAACAGCGAATTTCGTCAATCCACACGCCTCAATAGAGGTCGTGAAAGGTATTCGCGACTATCTCCAGAAGGCAGATATGAAGTCAGTTAAAGAATTGGTTGGGAGTCTTAAGGTTAATTTATAGTTATTGCAATTTTCAACGGATGAATAAGGCACATTTATAACACGCCTCCAGAGGAGAAGAATGCGGCATCTGGTAACTCTCGACGATCTGTCGAATTTTGAGATTGAACAGATTTTTCGACTCGCATCAGGCATGCAGTCACAACTGGAAACATGGGCGGGCATCTGTCGGAGCAAACTGCTCGCAACGCTTTTTTACGAACCGAGCACACGGACCCGGCTCTCGTTTGAAAGCGCTATGGAACGCCTCAACGGCGGGACGCTCGGTTTTGCGGATCCAAGCGCGACTTCCGCCGCTAAAGGTGAAACGCTCGCTGACACCGCGCGGATGGTAACGAATTACGCCGACATCATTGTGGTACGGCACAACTGGGCAGGCGCGGCACGCGTCATGGCACAATATGCACATATCCCTGTCATCAATGGGGGCGACGGCAGCCACACGCATCCGACACAAGCACTCGCCGATCTCTATACCATTATACGACGAAAATCGGAAGTCGAAGGACTCACAGTTGGCATCTGCGGAGACTTGCAGTTCGGTAGAGCCGCACACTCGTTCGCGCTTGCGGTTGCAAGGTTCGGTGGGACACTCATCCACATCGCGCCGAAACCGCTACAGATGCCGCCGTGGATACTTGCGTCATTAGAACAACGCTACGGTCAGATACCGCTTGAAGTTGAAAGCGTCACAGAGGTGATTGAGCAGTTAGATGTTATCTACGTCAACCGGCTTCAGGAGGAACGCCTGCCATCCAATATGGACGCTGCCACCGTCCGCGGCAGTTATCTGTTGAACGCAGAAGTCATGAAAAATGCTAAACCCGATGCGATGATTATGCACCCACTCCCCCGCGTCAACGAACTCGCTTATGAATTAGACGACGACCCTCGCGCCGCTTATTTCGAGCAATCCGCAAATGCCGTGCCGATTCGGATGGCACTCATCGCCAGCCTCATCGGACTCGAACAACTCATTTTAACACAACCGCCGAAGCGAAACATCAGCACTTCTGCCCATACATGCGCAAATACAAACTGTGTCACGAATTATGAAACCTACTTAGCTCCAGAACTTGAAACATTTAGTGGTGATGTCGAATTACAGGCTTGCGCGTATTGCGGAAATCTACTGTCGTAGTCCTATTGTGCATCACCTATTGACGCTCATAGTAAAGCCTATTCCTATCTTTATACTATGGCACTCGAAGGCATCCCTCACCAACTCTTGCACACCTCACGAATGCAGCAAACTAAGGAACAGGCGCACTATCAAACGTCAGAACCAGATCTTCGCGGTGTTCTCCAGCTTTGAGCAAAAATTCCTCTGACATCGTAGAAATTTCGCCATATTCTACTGAAACCGTGTAGAATCCTATCCTATTCACATATTTTTTAAAGTACCCCCGTGCATCTGTCTGCAATGAACCACTGACACCGCCGCTGCCCTGTCCATCCAAATTCCGCGTTTTTATTTTAATTTTAACTTCCCCGTTTGCCAGTGGTGTACCGTCCTTGAAAACAACTTTCGCACGAACCTGCATCCGCCGCTGGACTGTGACTTTAACATCTTGGACGTGCACACCAGGTGTGAGAGAAAAAGAAGTTGGAGAAAAAGAAGACAGCGTATGGAGGTGTCTATCGGGTTGGATGGCAATCTCACCAATTCTGATAGACAGAATTCCATAGTCCGACTCAGGATCAATCGAACCCAGGCGAGAACGTAAAAACAATCGCCACGCACCTGTGGGAATATCGGTTATGGAAAAGCGGCCCCTTTTACCAGTCTGAGCCACCAAAGCCTCATAAGATGCGGGTGTTTCAGGACCATCAATCCTATCTGGCAGAATAGCTAACAGCAGTCCTTCAACTGGAGCCTCTTTTTCATCGACAACGCGCCCAGAAAAAATTGCTCTATCCCCTTCTGCTACGCTGAAAGGAGACTCATACTCAGCATCCCCACAACCCAACAAGGTACAAATTGCAATCGTAAGAAAAATCATCACTATCCTCTGTAAAATGTTTAGACCGTCCATCGTTCCCCCTTTCGTCTATAAAGATAGATTTACGTAAGCCCTAAAACTATCACTTCTCCTCAGCAGGCAATTCATCTGCTTCAAGAATTGCCCGACGCGTAATCCGCCAGAATGGACTTTCGGTGCCAACAGCTTGCCATTCTCCCGTAAAAGTCTTGACGACATAATCTTTTTCGGCATCATCCAGGTCATCGGGAAAGATTGGATGGAGGCTCCAGTTCGTGTATGTAACAGGTTCGCCACTGTCCCATTGCCACTGTCCCTCTGTTTCAACATCACTCAGCCCAATCCAAAAGGGTGCCGGGTCGAAAAGTCCCTCAAGCCACCGCTGTTCCATCTCGTCGTTGATAGAGACGAGATAGGCATTTTCTGCAGTTGCCAAGGCTTTTGCTTCCTCAGGTCCCTCAACATAAACCTCTTTGTAGGCGTGCCCATTTTCAGGGTTGACGACCCACACGCCCCTCGGTAGGAGGGGATCGAATGCCGGAGGCGTAGATGTTTCTACATCTTCCGCCACGGGCGGAATCGGCGGACTATCAAACATCAACAGGAGATCTTCCCGGCGTTCCCCAGCATTCAGTACAAACTGCTCCGACGTGACAGAAAGGTCTTGATATCCGACTGTAACGGTATACAAGCCGGCTCCACTAACATATTCCGTGAAAGTTCCATCGGCATCAGTCTGCGTACCGCCACTTGAAGACCCACTACCGCTGCCATCCAAATCCTCTGACCTCACACCTATGCGAATGCGGGTGTCTGCCAGCGGAGAGCCGTCGTTGAAAACGATGCGTCCCTGAATCCGCATACGCGGGCGAACCTTAACCGCAACGTTTTGGATGTGCACCCCGGGTGTGATAGTAAAAGTGATGCCATCAAACGCGTACGGTCCCTCCTGATGGTAAGTTACCTCCCCTATTTTAATAGAGAGGATCTCATCTTCGGGTTCAACGTAAAATTGCCTCTCAGTATCCATATCAAATGGTAATATTAATTGAACTTGGCCAGGGGTAATGCCGCTGAAAGAAAAAGCCCCATTCTCGTCCGTCTCTGTTTCTAACGGTTGTATCCGCTCTACCTCATCCTCATAATCACCAAACATGACGTGTTCAATTGCTAACGAGAGTCCTGCAACTGCTTCGCCTTCTAATCCCACGACGCGACCCGAAAACGCCACCGTGCCATCTTGTGTCCTGCCATGTGACACTGCCGAGAGAACAGGTTGCCGAAGATCACTACAGCCTGGAAAAAGACAGACTGCAATAGCGAGGAAAAGCACTATGCCGATGGATGGATTTATTAATTGCCCACCCACAAGTCTTTGTATAAAATCTGAACGTTTCATTATAAACGCCTCCTTCGTGTACTTGAAATTTCCCCAAAACACCATTCAACTGAAACTATAAGCATCTACACCCTCTATATTAATTGTTGAAAAAATTCAGGGAAAATGATAATATAGCACCAAAATAGACAAAACAATTTGTTTCAAGACCATTCAACTTGAGGGACCTTGATGAAGATTACAAAATTAGAGACATTTCTGGTGCAACCGCGCTGGCTCTTTCTTAAGATCCATACGGACGAGGGATTGGTCGGACTCGGCGAACCGATCTTAGAAGGGCGCGCGAAAACATGTGCACAAGCCGTTGATGAACTCGCACCCTATCTCATCGGTCAAGATCCGAGACGCGTCGTACACCATTGGCAAGCGATGTATCGCCATGCATTCTATCGCGGGGGGCCGATTCTTACAAGTGCATTAAGCGGTGTGGAACAGGCTCTCTGGGATCTCGCAGGAAAATCGCTCGGCGTTCCTGTCTATCAGCTCTTCGGTGGACCGACGCGCGATCGTATCAGGTTATACAAAGGCGGCGGCGATCCTGAGGGAATCAAAGAATGGATTGACAAAGGATTTACCGCTTTCAAAACAGGTCCCGCAGGGGGCAGACCGGCACGCATCATCGAAAACAAAGCGTTTATCGACAGAGCCGTGGATCACTTTGCAGCGTTGCGCGAAGCAGCAGGCACAGAAGTTGATCTCGCGATTGACTTCCACGGTGCAGTCAGCCCACAGACCGCAAAGGTCTTAATTAAAGCACTCGAACCCTACCAACCCATGTTCATTGAAGAGCCGATCCAGTGCCAAAATGTGGACACCCTCGCTGAAATCGCGCGGAGTACCCACATTCCGATTGCGACAGGTGAGCGCGTGTTCACAAAATGGGGGTTCCGTGAAATCTTAGAGAAACAGGCAGCATCTATCCTTCAGCCTGATCTCTGTCACGCCGGTGGCATCAATGAAGTGCGTATCATCGCAGGTATGGCAGAAGCCTATTACGGCGGCATCGCACCGCACAACCCGCTCGGTCCTATTTCCTTAGCGGCGTGTATCCAGTTAGATGCCTCTATACCGAACTTTCTGATGCAGGAACATACGACCCTTGGTGAGGGCTATCTTAAGAATCCGTTCGTTTTCAAAGACGGATTCGTTGAACTTCCAACGGGTCCCGGACTCGGTATAGAACTTGATGAAGACGCACTCGAAGATAAAATTGACCACGATTGGCAGAACCCAATAACCTATCATCCCGATGACGGTTCCGTTGTGGATTGGTAAAGAATGGCTATCGGCGATTGGAAACCATCACCCATCGGCTAAAGAGGGAGAGCAACATTTCAAATCTCCTCTTAACTGACAACTGACAACCGAAAACTAAAAACTATTATGAAGTTTATTATGTTCACGAAACATCTGGAAGGTTTAGAAATTCCAGATATTATTGACGCGCTGCAATCCGTAGGCGTAAGCGGTGCCGATTTATGTGTCCGTCCCGGCTATCCGGTGAATCCAGAAAACGCCACTCAGGCACTTCCGGCTGCCGCAAGGCAGTTCGCTGATGCAGACTTGTCCATCCCACTCATTACAACACCCGGTGACTTTCTTGATCCAACACAAGAAGAGACCCGTCGCGTCTATGCTGCCGCTGGTGAAGCCGGTGTCGAAAATATCAAACTCGGATATTGGCACTGGCATGCAGAAGATGGCGGCTACTGGGCACAGGTCGATTTCATCCGAACACAATTGGAAGGGTTTGCCAAACTCTCCGCACAATACGGACCCCGGACCTGTATCCATAACCATTCTGGGACCTCTATGGGACTAAACTCATGCGCAGTGATGAACCTTGTAAAGGGTTTTGATCCGCAACACGTTGGCGTTTTTGCCGATACAGGACACCTGTCGATTGTCGGTGAGCCCATCAACATGGCACTCGATATTGTCAAATCGCATCTCGCTGTCATGGCGTTCAAGGACTTGGCACGTTCCCCCGGTATGAGTGGTGGTAGAGTCGTCCGAATGGGTAAAGGCTTCGTTGATTGGGAAACAGCAGTAAACACGTTACAAACCATCGGATTTTCAGGTCCCGTGAGTTTCCATAGCGAATACAGCGGAGAACCCGTGGATACCGTTGTCGATCTTGCGCGTATAGATGTCCGTTTCATTAGCAGTTTGATGGACAAATAGGTCTTTTAACGATTTAATCTGAGCTGCTGCGTCCGTTGTCCTTGCAGTATTTCAATTGTTAACAAACCTTTCGTAACCTAAAAGAGGTTTCTCATTAACTTTAGATCGTTGCCGACAACGGAGGCAACGCTGAGATATAATTTAAGAAAAAATGACACAATTTCAGTTAGGCTTAAACACAAGCACAATTCGTCCTGCTGGGTTAATGGATAAGATTCGGATCGCTGCCGAAACCGGCTATTCAGCGATTGAGTTATGGAACGACGATCTAACGGCTTACGAGGAACAGGGCGGTTCGCTCACGGATGTTAAAAAAGCACTTGATGACAACGGGCTTTCGGTGCCGACTGTCATCGCTTTACACGGTTGGCTTAATACCACAGGCGCGGAACACCAAGAAGCCATCGAAGAGGCAAAACGACGGACGGCACAAGCCGCTGCTGTCGGTTCAACTTACATTATCTCAAGCCCTCCGCGTGAGGTAGCGGACTTGCAGTTAGGTGGCGAGAACTACCGTGAACTCCTTGAACTCGGACGCGAATTCGGTGTTAAACCCGCTATGGAATTCCTCGGTTTCGTCGACGGCGTTAACCAAGTCAAACACGCCTGGGTAGTGATGGAAGTGGCAGATCATCCCGATAGCACGATTGTCCTTGATCCGTTCCATATCTACCGCGGTGGCGGTAAAATAGAGGACATAAAGGGGATTCCCGGCGAGAAAATCGCAGTCTTCCACTTCAACGACGCGCCTGCACAACCCGCACGTGAGGAACAATCAGACGCAGACAGAGTCTATCCAGGGGACGGTATTCTTGACCTCGGACAGATGATTTCTATCGTGAAGGACGCAGGATACACAGGTGTCATCTCACTGGAGTTATTCAACCCAAACTATTGGGAGCAAGATCCCACAGAAGTTGCCCGTATTGGGTTGGAAAAGATGCAAGCCGCCATCGGGGTGTAGAACAACCGCCGCGGCCTCGCTTTATTGTACTCCAAAGCACAAAATATCAAAAAGTGTTGATTCTCCACACGTATATGGTATAATACTAATAAGGATTATTTATATCCTCGATTTTAATAAGGGAAAAACTTGAATGAGTTATGTTGATGGATTATTGTCATCGTTGACGCGTGTTAAAAAAGCACGCTCCTTACGCGCCTCCTCCTGGGATACCACAGGCAGAAATAATGACGCATGGGATGTCGCCCCCGGCGAAACCCGCGTTATCGCAGACCTTAAAGGTCCCGGATGTATTAACCACATCTGGATGACCCAACCCAATGGCTATCGAAATGTCCTGATCCGAATGTTTTGGGACGACGAAGAACACCCGAGTGTCCTCTGTCCATTAGGCGACTTCTTTGGACTCGGCAATGAAATCGTCAATTCGTACGATTCCATGTTGTTCTCCGCTTCCACAAACCAAAACAATCAGTTCAATACAGGCTGCGCACTCAATAGTTACGTGCAGATGCCCTTTAACAGCAGCGCACGCATCGAACTCGTCAACGAAGGCGATACACCACACCGTCAATACTTCTACATCGACTATGAGCAGTACTCGGATTCACACGGCGACGATGTCGCTTACTTTCATGCACAATTCCATCGCGAAAACCCGTGTGACGGATGGGGACACGAAATTACTGTGAACACCCCCGAAGCCAATATCATCAATGCAGAACGGCTCGCATGGGATACCAATTATCTCATCCTATCCGCCGAAGGCACAGGCCACTATATCGGCTGTAATCTCTCAATTACCAATTTCCAAGGTACATGGTGGGGTGAAGGTGATGACATGATCTGGGTAGACGGCTACAAGTGGCCCCCCGATTTGCATGGCACGGGTTCGGAAGACTATCTGAACCAAGCGTGGGGCATGCAAGAGAACGCCTTCGCACACAACGGATCCTCTATCTACGAAAATAACACCGATGGCTACCAGACCTCTTATGTCTATCATCTCGAAAATCCTGTCCGTTTCGAGAAGGAAATTCGAGTTACCATAGAGCATGGACACGGTAATCACCTTCGCAATGAAACATCCTCCGTCGCATATTGGTATCAAATCGAGCCGCATGCACCCTTCGGCATTCTACCTGTCGCACAACGCAAACCTGTGTTGAAAGATGAATCCGGGGCATGGCAGATTGAAGCCACTGCTCTGACACCCTCAGTAGAGGTTGTGCTCAACGATGAGATGAAACGTAAGAAACAAGAATGGAGCCGGTCGTAAGCCAAAGCACTTAGCCTGAAACGAAGTGGAAGGCGGATATACGGAAAGGCACATCAAATCCCCAACCCAGCTTACTGAACCGCAAGGAATAATTAAAAAATGCTCACCGGTTTTCAACAGTTTTTAGCCACCTGCATCGGAAAAACAGAAGAAGAGTCTGATCAACCTACCGATGCACAAGATGGCGACGAATCCCAAACGGAATTAGAATTCACAACTGACGACAGTTCCGTAGATGACGCTGAAACGACAATATCATCTACGACTGATACAGAGGCTCCGGAGTCTACAGAGACCGACGAAAACGACGTGTCCGCGCCAGAGGAAACGCACCCCGAAGCGGATGCCTCGTCTGTTGCTGCAGACGAGAACCCCCAAACACATCCGGATAGCGATCCGACCCCGCTGGACGAAGATACCGAAGCAAACGAGGACAACGTTCCGATTGAATTAAGCGTAGACGATGCACCCGCTGATGAGATTATGGATGCCGCGTCTGCTGAAGGTAACGATACGTCGCAACCCTTAGAACCCACCGACCCGGTCCCTGAAGACGAGACAGAATCACCTGTGGAAATTGTCCTATTCACTGAAGAAAGTGAGACCAATCCGCAGGCCACAGAAACCGCAACACAAGAAACTGACGAAAGTGGCGACACGGAATCTGAAACGGAAGAAGTTCGTGAACCTATACCGGTAGACCTCGGTATTGTTGAGGAGATTTACGACTTCGTGGAGATGTTTGAACATAGCACTATCTCCGGCACAGAACAAGCATCTGCCAATGGTAGAGACTCTTCAGGCGGTGTCACACAACCTGCGATTTTTGAACACCCAACGCCAACAGAAGTCGCTAAAATTGACTATACCCTCTCGCTCCCTGATGTTGATAGCAATGACAAACTACTACTTCACTTTTCCATCGGTTTAAGGGATGGCGTCGTGTTTGACGATACGGCGCGGCAACCTGGTGGTGTAAAGTTCGCTATCGAAATTTCTTATACAGACGAATCGGCTGCATCAAAAAGATGTTTTGAATCAGTCGTAACCGAATGCCGCTGGCAGGAAGAGGGCATTGACCTCACAGGTTATGCCGGTAAAGAGATTGTCCTCTCATTCTTGACGGAATGTAACGCCCCAGGCAATAGCAACTACGCGTGGGCATTGTGGGGCAAACCACAGTTACATAAACTCAAAGAAACCACTCTCCGAAAAGCGAGAAGAGCCCCTGAACCGGAACTCTGGTGTGGTATCGCCATTGTATACTTAGACGAGAAAAAAAGAGAGATACTGGCGTTTAACCAGCCTGCCTCAACAGGTGTATCGGCACTAACAGAGATTTGTATCGAAACACTCGGTATAAAAGAACGTCCCCTCAAAATAGCACTTTACGCTGCACAGCCAAGACTCGAAATTGTAAACGTAGGACCAACAGCCGCAGTCGTCTCAGTAGGTGAAGACTTCGAGATACAATGTATCGTACGGAATAGTGGTAGTGCCCCGTTAGGCAAAGCCGATACGGCGCGAATCGCCATCAACGGCTTGAAGTTAAGGCGTGGTAGACCCAGACAAACGATCAAAGCGGTTGAACCCGGTGAAGAGACCTCTGTCTTTTGGATCGCTCGCCGTTTTTCACATCCAACCGCGCTCTCTTTCTCAGTTTCGCTAAAATGCCAAACCTCAGCCGGTGAAGAACGTCAGACCGCTCGAGAGAGCGTTAGCGTGCTTTCTCCGCCACCCAAACTCACCACCAAAGTAACAAAGGAACTCCACACGCATCCGCAAGACGGCAGCGTTGTAATGGGGAATAAACACCTCCGCGTCGTTTTTGTCCGTAGCACTCCGCCTGCCACTTCCGACCAGAATGCTGAAGGTGGATTTGAATACTACGCCCTCTTTGTCGCAAAAGGCGGCAATTACCAACGGGTTGCGACCAGTCCGGCACTCTCTGAAGTCACCTACCTTGACGCAGCAGAAAACCGCCAGACCCTTCAACTCGTTCCGACAAAATATCAACTTGCTGGTAACAAAGACGAATCTATCATTCGATTAAGCGGCACAAACACAGATGCCGACGGTGTGGAATGGGAGTATGAGATGCGGTGGACCCTGACCGAAGATGCGACCCGAGTTAAAACGGAATACCGATTGCAAACCGACGGAGACAGGGCGCTCCTCGCCTTCCAGGGTCCGATGCTTTACGCCGGATGTGGACGCAACCCAGAAAAGAAAACGGCGGCACTATTTCCAGGACTTGAATTCTTGGAAAATGAGGAACGTTCCTCAAGTGCGCGTGATGCAGCCCCACCCCTTGATAACCGTCTGGTCCCGCATCCGTATAAAATCACAATCCCCGTTATGGCAGTAGAGATACAAAAATCAGTTGTCGGTATCATCTGGAACCCGCTTGATACTTGGGACGGCGAAAACCAAATGCTTTCGGCAATATTCGCCTCACCCAACTGGTATCATCACCAGAAGAACCACGCGTTCGGACTGTTTCTGCCAACTGTACCAGAATGGGTTCAGGAAAATGAGACAGAGGCTTCTACACCATATCCACTGACTCCGGCACGTCCACTCTCCATCAAAAGCCAAATTATCGTCAACGGAAACGCCTCTATTTTAGATGCTGTAACACACTGGACTGATGCTTACGGAACCCCAGAACCGCTTGAACCGCCCCGTAGTGATGAAGAAGAACTCCTCCTTTCACGACACGGGTTTATGCACACCACATGGGACGAAAACACGCGAAAATCTCGTCACTGTGTGGATTGGGCAGCGCACAACGAACCGGGTTTCGGAACGTTACTCTGGTACGATTACCTCGTCACAAAAGATGAACAGGTGAAAGAACGGGCGTTAGAGATCGCTAAGAATACCATAACAGAATCTGGTAAAGCAGGACTGGCGGCACGAGGTTCCTGCCATATCTTGAGATGGGAATTCCCGTTTTATATCGGTAATATCGACGCTGCACTCACCTACATGCAGGAGGAGACGCAGCAGCGGATCAGTACACAAGAACCCGATGGAAGTTGGCGGTGGCAACCGACAAACCCAAAAACAGCCTCCCTCGGAAAGGCGGGTGAAGCAGTCATCGGAACCTGCGCTGAATCGGCACTTTTACTCCTCAAACACGCCCGAATTACCGGTAACACCGCATCACGAGAGGCTGGGCTGAAGGCACTCGAATTTATGAAGCAATTTTCTGTGCCACGCGGGGCGCAAATGTGGGAATGCCCGATGTATCAACCGGACGTTCTCGCGGCAGCGCATGCAGTCGGAGCTTATATTGAGGCGCATGAACTCACACGGAAAAAAGAATACCTCAAACGGGCAACTTACTGGGCAGAAACAGCATTGCCCTTCCTGTATCATTGGCATCTCCCTGACCGGCTCGGCATGCAATTCGCTTCAATCCCCGTCTTTGGTACAAGTTTCCACACCCATCCCTGGTTTGGCGTGCCTGTTCAATGGAACGGCTTGGTCCTCGCCTATCATTTGCAACATCTGAACCAACATACGAAAGATGAACGGTGGGCCCAAATCGCTGAAGGCATTACGATCAGCGCAATGTATCAACAATGGGAAGATGGTGAACTCAAAGGCACTTATCCTGATGGATTCTACGGCTTTTGTACCGAAGGCAAGGGACCCCATCTGAATCCCGAAGATATTATGGCGAACATCTACAGGCTTCGAGGGCTTGATCCCGGTATTAAAACCCTGATCGCCGGTGAAATACATCTGAGTTCAGGCGCAAAAATAGATGCACTCACCCGAACCGATCAAGGGCAACTGAACTGGCAACTTAGCTATGCCGAAAACGAAGCAAGTTATACACTTATTACCGGCTACGGACGCACCCCACAGGGCGTTCGCGCACGCTATCAGCTTACAGCACCCTCGGAGGATAACGCAACGGATGATGTAAAAGCATCCTCGGACGACTCTGAATCCAGCAATGTCGCAGAAAAATACGCCGAAACCGAGATTTCTGCTGCGCAAACATTTGAAGAGGTTGAATCCGGATGGCTTTATATCGAAGATAAGGATGCCATATTAGTAAAGTATCTGCACGCCACCGCAGACGTGCAGTTTGAACTTGTCTAATGGCTATCGGCTGTCAGTCATCAGGTAAGCGGGAACTCTGTAACAACGTAGGACGCTTTGGAGCCTTCCAAGCTCAAGGCGATTGTTCCAAACAGACGCTTAACCGACAACTGACAACCATTAATAAGGAGGCCACACAAAATGGCTAAAAAGATCGTTTTCACTACATTCAGCTTGATTACCGTGGCAATTGTTGCCTTTATTATATCCGCACATAATGCCAGTGCGCAAGCCGACGCAGCCGCGGCAGATGCCCCAATGATAGACTTTAAAGTCTTGGGCGGTTTTATCATCGAAGGTGTTGTTTTCAGCATTGTCGGTTTAATAGTTCTGATGGTAGGCTACAAAGTTTTCGATATGGCGACTCCGTACGATCTAAACCGTCAGATTGCCGAAGAGAATAACACCGCTGCGGGTATTGCGGTCGCGGGTGTCCTCATTTCACTCGGTATTATCGTCGCCGCTGCGATGGGTTAGCGGAAACACGCAAGGATTATGAGTAACTCATTTAGAAAAAGTTGCATCGTCCTCCATGAAAGTTGCACGACTGCCTTGGAGGACGAACGCATCACCTCCAAAATAGATCTGGCTTTTCTCGATCCCCCTTTTAATCAAGACAAGGCATACAATGCGTGGGACGACAATCTGCCCCCAGCGAAATATTGGGAATGGATGCACGAGATCTGTGCAAAAGTGTATACCTTGACTTCCGATGGCGGTGCAATTTACTTCATGCAACGAGAAAAAAACGCAGAATTTGTATTGCAGTGCTTACGTGATACCGGATGGACTTTCCAAAACCTGATTATCTGGAAAAAGAAAACCTCAGCAGTGCCAGGGTTGAAACGCTTCGGCAAACATTACCAAGTCATCGCGTTTGCAACGAAGGGCAAAACACCGTGTGTTTTCCATCGGCTGCGCATTGACCCACCACTGCCAGCAGGCTATAAACACGCGCGTGAAAATGGTATGTTTGTTACGGACGTGTGGGATGATATCCGTGAGTTAACCTCTGGGTACTTTGCAGGCGATGAAGCGTTGCGAGATGCAGCAGGAAATCGATTGCATAAACAACAGGCACCTATTCAATTGCTCCTTCGGATCATCCTTTCCTCTACTGATCCTGGTGATGTTGTCCTCGATCCGTTCGCAGGTTCGGGGACAACGCTCGTCGTTGCAGAACAATTAGGTCGTCACGCGATAGGAATCGAACTTGATTCACACAACGTTACGCTTATTCAGAACAGACTTGCCGAACAGAGAAAATCAGATGATGTCTCACGCTTTTTCAAGGATTATGCCTGCACCCCGGATTTGGAAACCATTTGGGGAAACCACGATCCAGATAGGAAATTTATGTCCTCCGACGAAACTGATGTTAAACAGATGGCTTTTCTTGAGTCAAACTAATAAATGGCTTACTCAATTTATCACTTCTTCGCTGAGCTATGCCAGAAAAAAGCGGAATTCCTCTCAACAAATAAACTTGAGGGTTTTCCATTTGATGAACAAATGCTTTCTTGTATTAACAAGGGCAAATTTCCCGATTTAGCCATTAAACTTAATTGCGGCGATCCACAGTTCACTGGTGGGGAATTGATTGAACTCAAAGATAGTAAAACCTATGCAGTCGCCTCTTTTAATTCAACGATTCCGACTGGTGAAAAAGATATTAAGAAGTTAACAGAAGGGCGAGAAAACATCATCCGAACACAGATGCAGGAAGCAGGCGATGATATATTTTCCTTACCTATTCGCCAAGTGTTTTATCTGATTCGGGGTAGAAAACAGTTAAATGTGAAAGTTTGCTTAACTCATGGAAAGTTTTTCGAGACAATCCCCGTTTCAACACTGATCTCAGAGTCATTTGCTCAAGCTTTAGAAGAACGGCTAAACGAACTTGGAGAATCTTTGTCGGTATCAATGCGACAGAAATTGTTGGATCTGTTCAGTGAACAGCAAACTTTCAGTAGAACGAGGAACGTAGATGATGCCTCAGTTCGATTACGTTTTCGTATTATGACAGAAGTTAAAGCTGGTGCGAATATTTTGAACCCGAATCAGTATCCACAAATCCGAGACAATACATTGAACTTCGCTGTTCCATGTCATAACGATGTCGAACAGAATCAACTGAAAAATAAGATGGAAATTGCTTTTGGAGAAATGGAATCTGCCAAGTTCTTTTCTCAAATGGAAGTTTTTGTTCTCCAACACCATTTTAATGGAAATTTTCTTATTTTTCAGGCGAAACTGCCATCTCTGGCTGAAGAAGGATAGAAAAATGGAACGAACAACCTATTTAGCAGATCAAGTTGCCAGTGAAGCACAAATTCAGGAATGGGTGGAAACTTTCCATCAACGCGGCTGCCTATTTCTGCAAAATGTCTTGCCCCCGGATCTATGCGCGCAACTTCGTCAAGATTTAGAGTGGGCACTCGAAAACAACCCAAATGGCTTGAACAGCGGAAGTTCAACAGGTCGCATGCATTTAAGCCACAGGATGTTTGAACACAGCGAAGCGAATCGCCGTCTCTTCGATCTTGAGCCTATCGTCTCTTTCGCTGAAGCACTCGTCGCGGAAAACTGCCACGTTATTCACAACAATTCGTTCCAGACCTATCCGGGTGGTGGTATTACGTCTTGGCATCAAGATGACGCACCGCACTATATCGTAACAGAAGGCGAGCCACCAAAGAACGTGCGGCTGCCGGTCCTGCTTTTTACAGCGAATTATTACCTCACCGATGTCACCGAGATTGAACACGGCGGCACAGAAGTCGTTCCGGGTTCGCATCTTTTTGGGGCATCGCCACCGAATCCGATAGAAGGGACGGAGTGGAAAGAAAAAGTCCAGTATAATCTCGGAAAAGCTGGAAGCGTTATTATGTTCAACAATCAGGTATGGCATCGCGGGGGTCCAAACCAGAGCCAGCGCACCCGGTATATTACGCAAGTGACTTACGCGCGCCGTCTCGTTGGACACAAATTTTATCCATTTATGAACTACAATATGCCTAAGTCGGTCTACGAAGACGCGAGTCCCCGCTTACGTCGATTACTCGGCTTCCTCAATCACGGTGCCTACGGTTAAATTTGTGGAACAGCGGAAAAAAATAGTGCGTCGGAGAAACTCATTCCAAGGGATTGGAAATGCATCAAGAATACCTGAAAGCATTTATAGATAAAACAGATTCAGATGCTCGGATTCTGGCAGTATGGCTGGAAGGAAGTTTTGCAAAAGGAACCGCTGACAGATACTCAGATATCGACATTCATCTCTTGGTTGCTGAAGCAGACAAGGCAGCTTTCCAACACAGGTTAGAATCCTGGCTATCGGATATTCAGGCGTTGGTTCTCTTCAGAGACAGATTTCCTGGACAGATGATGACTTGCATCACAACCGCAGGTTTGCGAGTTGATGTCTGGGTACACACCGGGGATACAATCACCCTTGAACGTCCTAAGGTTCGTGTATTATCTGGTGAAGAACATATCCAATTCAAGGAAACGTGTGGAAACAAGGAACCGAAAAATGTCAATATAGCATTACAGCAGCATTTCAACGAGTTTTGGCGCGTGCTTTCTATTCTTCCCACAGTTTTAGGACGCGATGAGTATATTTCAGGATTTATGGGCAGTACATTTCTCGTGATGTCGCTGACTGAAGTTCTCATTATTGGGAATGGAAATCAAAGAGACAGAGGTGTAAAAAACATCAATGCTTTTATCCCACAAGCACTGAGAGAAGAAATTGAAACTGCGTTGCCAGCGCAAAACCTCAACAGAGAAAACACTGCAAAAGCAAATCTCCGGTTGACAGCGATTATGCAACGGTACGGACCGGATATTGCCAAACAGCGCGGAGTCGTTTACCCGATCGCCTTGGAAAAGGCTGTCCTCAATTATATCTCCAGAGAATTACAAATATTGGGACTCTCTGACTGCTTAAATGAACTACACAGGCTTTAGTCTTCCAACCATAGCTCCGACTATTGACAACTAATAACCAACAACCAATATGAAAGCAATCGCTTTTTCAGAACAGGGTAGCGCAGAGGTGCTCCAATATACAGACGTCCCGAAGCCGTCAATTGACGCTAACGAGGTCCTGGTTAAAGTCGAAGCCTGTGCCGTGAACTATCTGGATCTTCACGCACGACGAAATCGACCGGAGATAGCAGCGAAACTCCGTCAAGGAGACACCCCACACATACTCGGCTCCGACATCGCTGGAACAATCGCCGAAATGGGTGCTGCAGCCCGTGGCGTTTCAGTCGGCGATAGAATTGTCCTCGCACCATGCATTCCATGCAGCATCTGTAGTGATTGTCACCGTGGTGCGGAAAATTTGTGCGACACACAAGAACTTATCGGCTTTCAAATAAACGGTGGATACGCAGAATACGTAAAAGCACCCGTCCAAAATGCCATTCGGATGCCGGATGAATTGTCGTTTGTTAGTGCCGCTGCGATGCCGATTGCGTATCTCACAGCATGGCACATGCTGATGACGCGCGCCCAACTGCGTCCTGAGGACGATATTTTAATTCTCGGGGTTGGCGGTGGGGTCGGGAGTGCGGGACTACAAATCGCAAAACTAACCGGTGCCAGAGTTTTCGCGACAGCGAGCAGCGATGAGAAACTTGAACGCGCCCGACAGATGGGGGCAGATGTTACAATCAACTACAAAGATACAGACTTTTCAGAGGTGGTACTCGATGTAACGGAAGGACGAGGGGTCGATGTTGTTCTTGAACACGTCGGTGCTACAACATGGGAGCAGAGCATCGCAAGTCTTGCTAAAAACGGAAGGCTGGTCTCGTGTGGGGTAACAACGGGCAATATCGGAACCATTAATATCCGAAAGATGTATCAGAAGGAGTTAACTGTGATGGGTGCTGCCCTTGGCACGGTCGTTGAACTTCGGACCCTGATCCATCTCGCCGGACAACGGAAACTCCAACCTATTATAGATAGCGTCTTACCGCTTCGCGAGGCGCGTCAGGCACATCTATTGTTGGAAAACCGTCAAAATTTTGGTAAAGTTTGTCTACGTCCATAAAGAGATATAAATTTCTGTCAAACGCTAAACGCTATACTGGGATCGAATCAGTTGAATACCAAACCTGCTACTTTGAATCTGAGTCTGTCTTTTTTCCTGCCGTCTTCGCCGCTTCCGCTTTGGTCTTGAGAAACTCATAAAATTCGTAGAGGGTGTCTTTGTCTTTCTCAGTAAATTCCATCATACCCTTAAACATGGCATTGACCTTCGGATCGGCTAAGAGATCTTCGTAACGCCTTTCTTCTTTTCCAAGTAAATAATCAGTCGTTACCTTTAGAGCATCGGAGAGACTCGCAAGCGTATTAAACGAAGGTTTACGGGTGCCTGATTCAAATTGCGAGATCGCAGCTGGCGTTAAATTCGCTACGTTGGCGAGTTCGGTTTGTGTCATTTCCAATTCACGCCGACGCAATTTTATGCGTGAGACGACTTTATCAACCTTCTCTGATTTTTTTGATCCCTTGTTCACGTTTGACTCCTTATTTTTTCGTTGTCAGCCGTCGGTTAAGAGGGCTCTCTGTAACAATTGACCACTCCCTGGAAGCACCCCAAGTCGGGGATAGATTGTTAGTTACAAACCGCTTTTTAACTAATAACTGAACACTGACAACCGACGACTATTAAAAAACGTGAAATATATTTTAACCTAAAAAAGCCTTAAATGCAAATTTTAATTTGACAAAAATTGCGGTAATGGTATAAAATATGATTATTGTACCTTCTAACACTATATTCGCAGGTCTCTGTTGAGAAGAAACTTGCAAAAAAACACGTAAGCCACATGCCATTCTGTAAGATAAGCGTCGGCAGTGCTTTTACGCGCCACGCTTTTTGTGCGTATTTTTCTCGCCGTGAGGATAAAAACACAAAATACATGAGAGAGGTGGGAGACTTTACAACATGAAAATTCATAATAGGAGTCAGCAGGATCCGAGACATTTCAATGTGATAACAAACCTAACTGCGCAACGCATGGGTGTAAGCCACGCTTTAATTCTTTGTCTTTCTATTTTACTTATCAGCGGACTCTGCCATACTGCATACACGCAAACGGTTTCCAGCACCGGTATGCAAACCGCAGCCATCCAGATCCGAGATGATCTGTCCATTGGCAACATCCGGAAGGACATTGCCCGTCTGTCAAGTTTAGAGAGCCGTGTAACAGGTTACCCACAATCCGCAAGCGGCAGTAAATACATCTTTGACCGGTTCGTCGAAATCGGCTTGCAAAATGTAGAAAGTCGAGAGTTCCCAGTCACGGTCCCCATCGATCACGGCGATAGCGTTGTTGAGATAGTCTCACCAGACGGGACTGTCCTACATAGTTTCAAACTCACGCCACTTTGGCCAAATCTTGTCCGAACTTCCCTATTAGCAGATGGAATTAAGCACACCGTTTTAGCAGGCGAAACACTTCAGGACATCGCTGCAAGTTACCAGATCTCTGAAGAGGTTATCCTCGCAAATGAACGAAACAAATTCTTGCCCTCTCCTGTTGTAGAAGGAAACAGCGTGTATATTCCAACTGGCGGTTTATCCGGTCCGCTCCTTTACGGTGACGATGGCGAACTCGCCGACTTCAACGGCACTAATATCGGCGGATTTTGGCATAAACTCCAAGATGGAGATACCCTTACATCGCTTGCGCGGCGTTATCGCATCACAGAAGCCAGTATCACTGACGATGTCCTCAACGAACATCTCCAGAAAGCGTCCGACGGCATTGATAACGATGAAGATGGTACTATTGATGAATACGGTGAAATTCCACTGCTCTCCGAGATTCTCGGATGGGCAACAGATGGTATCGACAACGATGCAGACGGTTGGACAGACGAAATCCCAGGCGACGCTACCGACGGTATTGACAATAATCAAGATGGACACATTGATGAATCTGGCGAGTTCGTCGCTGCCAGCGAAGCACACATTTTCATCCCGAAGGGTGCCATAGTTCTCCTCGACTTTAACTCCAGCACCCGTTATATTAACGCAACAATGCTCGGCGGGACCGCTATTATCTTCATTGAACCTGAAACAACCATCCGCGGGGAAGCAGAGAACAAATTCGGCACAGTGCCTGCCAATATACCACGATTCTGGATATCTAAAGCAGATGCCGACTTCCTCACGAATCTGCTTGAACAAGAACACAACGCAGGAAACCAAGTAAACGCCCGCGTCAGAGGAAAGATGACATGGGAACGTCGCGTCGGCCAGAACATACGCGGTTTCTTGGAAGGTGGTGACCCATCGTTACGGGATGAACTCATCGTCCTTACCGCTTACTATGATTC
This sequence comes from Candidatus Poribacteria bacterium, assembly GCA_022827625.1. Lineage (GTDB taxonomy): Bacteria > Poribacteria > WGA-4E > WGA-4E > WGA-3G > WGA-3G. The sequence continues at coordinate 32,114 of JAJEIE010000037.1, forward strand.
TATGTCCATTGTGCCTGCTATGGCACCGGGCGCAGATCCGACTTGCGGTGTTGCCACCCTCATGGAACTCGCAAGGCTCTTTAGCCTACCCGAATATCGCCCAGGATATTCCATTCTGTTTGTCGCAGTTGACGGGCATTTCCAAGGACTCGCTGGCATGCGTGCATTTATGGAAGGCATCGGACAGGATATTGTCGGTAGTGACACGGACTCTCCCGGCACACCAACAATGCACGGACTACGCCGCGGACTCTCTACAGATGTTATTGAATTTGAAGAATTGGGTAGAAGACTTCTGCTCTCAATTGACCGGAGCGTCTTAGTTGATCTCCCTTCCGACTTTTTCCACGGTATACATAACGTAAAATCTGACCTCGAATCCCTGACGACCACCTTAGACGGCTTGGCAGAAACCCGCTCTGAGATCGAAACCCTCACGAACCAGCAACGCGACTTCTCGGAACGCCAGAAGAAACAAGCCGACAAAAATCGGAAACGCGAAAAGCAAGAATTCACTGGTGAAGAGAAGAGTATATTATTGGCAAACCTCGCCCGCTCAAAGAAAGAAGCACTCCAAACAACGCATTTCCTACGAGACATTGTTGAGGAATTAGCCGCCGTTCGTACCGTTGCTCTAAACACAAGTCGCACCGCACAACGTGAATTAATTGAAACGCTGGCATTACCAATCGCTCGTCTTGACACATGGGCTGTAGCGAAACTCATTCGCGCCATAGAAACGGGTATGGCTGACGAATATGCCACGCATCCAAACGATGCCTACCTGATCCCCGTGCAACAAGGTTCAGGGTGGAACATTCCCGTTCCCAGTGATCTCCCCGAAGAATTGGTCCCTGATATTGAGATGCTAAACCAAACACTCGCAGACTGGGAGATGAGCGATAAACGCAAATTCGCCCTAATGTGGACCCCCGAAAAAATCATGGACCGGCATCTCGATTTACACGGACTTACTGACGCGAAACTGGCACGTAAGGTCTTGCGCGAAGCCGACAACTCCCTTGAGGTTGCCATTCAAGCGGAAGCCCAACTCCTCGAAAAAATCTTAGCCCAAATCCCTGATAGCAAGGCTTCTGAAGACCAGATTAAAGCGAGTATCCGGAAACTCAAGGAAACCCCTATGTCGCAAGAAGACACCAACATGCTACTCTATAGTGGGAAATTCCTCTCTAACGCCGGTATCGAACGCTTGAACACTATTGACACACAACTCCGACAACGGTTAAACGAATCTGAAGACCTCACTGATGCCGCTGTCCTGATCACTGATCTGCTCAAAGACAAGCAGAGCATTTTTGAAATCGGACTCCGAAACGCTCGCTTAGAGCGAACCCGCACCCAAAACTTGATGGCAACTGCTGAGACGCTTGGAAGAGAATACTTAGATGAAGAAAAACTCATCCTGAAAAACTATCTCTCAGACACTGAAACAGAGCAGGCACTCAAGTTACGCGCCCATATCTCATCACACATCAAGGAAGCAGATCTTCTGGCGATCGTCAAAAGACGTTCGGAAGCAGACATCATCGCGCTCGAAAACCTCATAGAAAGATTGTCTACTTTAGATACCGACCTTGATACAGAGACGAAGACCCTTCTGCGCGATAATATGCTAACGCTCCGAAATGCCCGATTCCGCAACATTCAGAGCCGTATTGAAAAGATGCTACGGATTGACACCGGAGAATATAACCGAAAACTTGGACAGATTGAAGCCGCTATTGCACTTCAAGACCTCTTCAATCGCTACTACACCTCTCTCTATATTAGCATCGACCTCTCCTCACAATCGGATCAATTTGGTGTGTTCAACAAGGGCTGGTTCTACGACCAACAGCCTGAATTCGTCCTGCGCCGTGAGTTCGCGAGTATTGGTAACCAACTCGCCTCCTATGCAGAAGATGCCGATTTTGGGGTCCGTGTACGGAAACTTTGGCAGTGGACAGATGACCAGATCCGACAAGCCGTTATGGCACGCCAATGGACTGTGGCTGGCGGAATCTCTGATAAATCCGCCCTTGAAGGAAAAACCCTTGAAACGCTCCTCAGCTCCCATTTCAGTAAACTCACAGGCCTTAGCGGTGTCAGTCGCTTAATGAAAATGCAATTCGAGCAATGGCGCAACCAAGGTGAACCTTCCGAAGATATGCTCAAGGATATGGACTATATCCGTAAAGAGGTCGAGCGTTTCATCCGAAACGATGTCCGCACGGCAAAGAAAAATCGGAAGAATAATATCCGAACGCGTGAGCAGTTGGACGCAATGCTGCGCTTGCGACATGAGGACCCAGAAACCTTCTCCGATGATGAAATTGAGGACATCAAAACCCTCATCTCAATCGTCGGTCTCGGTGGTGATTCAAACTTCGTCAATGCTATCTCCGCGAGTGGCGGAAAAACCTGGAAAACTTATATTCCGGGTAAGATTGCTTTCGATAGCGAAGTCGCAACGCTCGTCGGAAAAACAGGTATCGCCTTCGCAACTATTGAAGACGCTCGCGTGCTAACGGACACACCACTTGATACAATCGACCGGGTCGATCTACACGAGGGTGGAAACCTTCATCAACAAGCACAAACGCTCGCATCTTTACTTATTCAGGCACTCCGCGATGAAGAAATGCCGACCGCTGCACGCGTCGGGAATTTCTATTGTAACCTTTTCGGTGATGTCGTTGAATTTGATGCCCGTGAATCCGCATTACCGAATAAGCCGGTTCCCTATCCAATCTTGACGCTTCGCAGAAAGCATAAAACCATGATGGGTGTCCGTGGAGACCTATTCGTTATGGGCGATAACAAAGGCAACTTCGAGGTCGCTGGATTAGCCATGGAAGGTAGAGCCACACGCCGCCTCAGGGGCCTACAGGAAGTGGAAGCCTATATCCTTGATCCAGATTCTGGCGACATCATCTATGCCCCAGATTTAGGGAACTATGGTGCGAAACTGCTTCCCAATCAAATCCCGATCAACACCCGAAGGCGCGGGTGTCGGGTCGTCACATTTCCGTGCGTATCTACAACCATCTACGATCTTGTGGACCAGCGGTATTTACGAACCCTGCGGGAACTTGAAGTCTATGACGCACTCACTGACAGCGCACCTGAGAAGTTCGGGATGTCAAAACCGTGGCAGCAGGAAGGGGTCTCGGCAGCTGAACCGATTGCCCTCGTTTATAGCGAACCGAATACGCGTATTAAGGTCGGAATGGCTTACGGACAAATTGGTAAACGGCTTTTACTTATTAAAGCCACAAAAAGCGGTATGAAAAATCCGACGCTCTATACCGGCGAAGGTTTCGTTGTTCGTGAAAACGGTCGGATTCGTCTCACGCCTTATGTCGTTGTCCGCGATATGTGGTGGCTTGACGAAAACCGATCACAACTCTATAAACGGTTCGGTATCTCCAGTGACCGACTCGATAAACTCCACCAATTCGCGAATGAGTACCTCGCACGCGCTGAAACGGAATTACTACAAAATGACTATCAGCAAGCACTGAAACTCGCACGTGCCGCCTGGGGCTACGAATCACGCGCATACCCAGACGTTAAACAGACAGGCAACGACGTTGTGAACGGTGTGATGTTCTATCTCGCCCTACTGATGCCGTTTGCTTACTTCATGGAACGGCTTATCTTCGGTTTCCCGAATATCCACAAGCAGATTTTAGGGTCATTCGGGATCTTTTTACTCGTTTTCTTCTTCCTCAGCCAAGTACATCCGGCATTCCAGATTACAACCACACCTGTGATTATCCTAATTGCATTCGTTGTGCTTGCCTTAACAGTTATTGTCATCAGTATCATTGTCCGAAAATTCGAGGAACAACTTGAAAAGATTCGGCAGGAGGGCAGCAAGGTTTACAAAGCAGATGTCGGACGGTTGAGCGCGAGTGCCGCAGCGTTTAGCTTGGGGATTTCCAACATGCGGAAACGCAAAGGGCGCACAATCCTAACCTGCTGTACATTGGTAATCCTGACTTTCACTGTCATCTCGTTTACCTCCGTGCGAACGTTTATGCATCCGAATAGAACAAGTCTCCCGCAGGTAACGCCTCGCTATACAGGGCTTCTCATCCGAGACCAATACTGGCGCCCGTTAGAGGAACCGGTGCTTACTTCTGTGCTAAACGACATGCAGAAGACCCAAATCACACTCACTGCTCTCGAGCGGCTCCTGGAACGTAAAAACGAAATTCTGGTCAAACAGGGACAACAACCCGTCAATATTGCGGAAGAGATAGCGACTTTAGAGCAAGGCGGATTTATTGAAAAAGTAGACGAAGAATCTGTCGTCGTTGTTCGGAATTCCGTCGCACCACGCGCCTGGTATCAATCCTCAGGTACGGGAGACCAGTCTTTTGTCCAACTCACACGTACAACGAATCCTGCGGATCCATCGCCCCCAACCCATCCACTTACGGGTGAAGCCCTAACCTTTGCCGCGAATATGCTCGTCGGTATGAACGAAGCAGAACCCGATGTTAGCGGTATCAACAGATACCTCCAGTATGGAAAATGGTTCAATCCCGTTGATGCTGGAGAGTGGCCAACGGAATGGCCCTATGCTATCGTGCTACCTAAAGGGATGGCAGAACTGCTGAAAATCACTGAAAGCGATATGGGGAAGGCGACGGTCTCTGTGTACGGCGCAGACTTTACCGTTGTTGGTGTTCTTGGCATCGGTTTCAAGGACCTCACAGACAACGATGGTGAAGAACTAACACCTGTTGACTATCAGTTGATGCAACAGCAGCGGAGCCGTGGAGCAACCGGTGATGAAACACTCGAAGGTGAGTTACAGAAATATCTCCACCTTACACCGGATAGCGTTGCTATCCTGCCCTACGAAGTCGTCATGAACCAAGGTGGCACCCTCCGAAGTGTCGCTGTTAACATGGAACCCCAAACGGATGATCCACAGTTGTTAAGTTCGATTGATAAGCTGGATCTCATCATGGCACCGCTCATGAACCGCATCGCTCTTGACTTCTTCGTTGGTCGTGATAAAGACACATATCTCTATAGTAGCATCGGAATGACAAGTTTCAGTGGGATGGGCAATCTATTCGTACCGATCCTAATCGCTGCGCTTATCGTACTTAATACGATGCTTGGGGCAGTCTATGAGCGGGTCCGAGAAATTAGCATTTACAGCTCCGTCGGACTCGCCCCGGTACATATCGCCTTCCTCTTCCTCGCAGAGGCGTGTGTCTACGCTATCGTCGGTGCCGTGCTTGGGTACCTCATGGGACAAGCAATCGCAACAACCCTCGTAAACTTTGGATGGCTCGCTGGGTTGACACTCAACTATTCCTCAATGTCAACTGTCGTTGCGACGATTATCGTCATGATTGTTGTTCTACTGAGTACCCTATATCCAGCAATTAAAGCCTCACGTATGGCGGTTCCCGATATCGAACGTAAATGGAAACTCCCAGAACCCGAAGGCGATGTCTGGCATTTCAACCTTCCGTTTACCGTCCTTGAAGAGGAAGCACTCGGTCTGAACGTATTCATGCGGGACTACTTCGAGGCACACGCAGACGAGTCTGCCAGCGATTTTTATACCGATCAGGTCGCCTTCAGCGCGGTGGAATCTGAAGATGCCTATCAAATTGGTATGATGGTATGGTTAGCACCTTATGATTTAGGTGTAAGCCAGTCTATCCAGTTCGTTACATCGCCTGTAGGTGGAGAAGAGGAAGACCTCTATAAGATCACACTCGATGTACATCGTGAGAGCGGCGAGATCGCCTCTTGGAAACGTGTGAACCGACGTTTCCTCAATCTATTGCGGAAACAACTGCTGATTTGGCGGACATTCAGTGTCGATATCCGGGCAGAATTCCATGAACGCGGTAGAACAGAAGGAACAGACGAACCGGCAACAGGACAACTCGAGCCAGTCCCGACACCAGCGGATTAAAGTTTTTTAAAATATTAAATCTGGGCTGCCCTCCACTACGTTTTGGGCAGGTTTTTGGTGAACTTCAAACGAAAATTAGTAGTATGTAATAACTCCCAAACCCAGCACAGAATTAACCAGAAACCATCGTGAAACGTAGTGGAACGATGCTCAGCGTACTATAGCTAAAAAAATGGAAAAATTAGCGAGTCTTATCATCATCATTGGCACTTTCTTATGGCTGTTCAGCATTTTCGTCTTTGAAGGACGCTGGCAGTGGCAGATGTTCTCAGCACTTGTGCTGACAGTTGGCATCTTCACGGCGCATTTCTGGGAAGAATTGCGAGATACAGACAGCCCTGAAGAGTCAGGCGAAGAGTAAAGATTAGTTATCAGCTGTCAGTTATCGGTTGTTTGAAAGAAAAATTCTTACCGATAACTGATAACCGATAACCGATAACTAATAGAAGGAGAACTTTCAACTTGGCGAGAGAAAGAGTATCACAAGCAGATGAATGGCAAGCTTGGGCGCAGCGATACGACATTGAAGGCGGTATCCGTACCTTTGAGTCGGGGCTAACGGTCAAGGTGTTTGTTGGCGCACTTTTCGTTGGCTTGCTGATGATGCCTGGCTCCATCTATCTCAGTTACGTATCCGGTCAATCTGGTGCTGAAGCGGCACCTTGGGTTGCCGTTATTCTATTTACCGAACTCGCACGGCGTTCCTTCACAACCGCCCGGCGGCAGGAGCTTTATATGCTCCTCGGATTAACGGGTGCCGCCGTTGGTAGTGGAATGCAGTACCGGAACTTTATCTGGTACGCCTATTTTATCAATACACCACAAGCAGCGTCTTACGAAATCGCAGATAAAATCCCAGAGTGGATTGTGCCTGCCGGTGACTCTGTCGGTGTCCTTACGCGAAGTCTGCTGCACCCAGACTGGTTTCTGCCTATTGCTATCTATCTTGCCGGTAAGCTGCTCGGCACGTTGCGTTTCGTTAGCGGACAATACATTTTGTTCCGACTCACGGCTGACTTGGAGCGGCTCCCATATCCGATGGCACCCATTGCCGCACAAGGGGCAACCGCACTCGCAGAAACAACAGGTAAAGAAGAGACTTGGCGATGGCGCGTCTTCTCTATCGGATCCATGGCTGGGTTAATCTGGGGATTCCTCTATATCGGTGTGCCTTCATTGACCGGGGTCATGATGAGCCAACCGATTGAGATCTTGAAAATCCCGTGGATAGATTTCACGCAGAGCATTGAAGGTTTCGCACCCACAGGTGTCTTCGCGCTCCGAACCGATTTCGGGCAGATGCTCATCGGGTTCGTGATGCCATTCCCGATTATCATGTCGGAGTTCATAACCGCAATCGCATCGCAATTTATCTTGAACCCACAAATCCTATACCGGTATGAGATCCTCCACCAGTGGAACCCAGGATTGGATGTCCGTGGCGTTACTTTATTCAACAATCTGGATTTCTGGTTTAGTTACGGCATGGGTAAATCCTTTAGTCTCGCTGTCGTCGGTATGGCAGCTTCGATTCCGATGCTCTTTAAACTTCGGAAAGCTCAGAAAAGCGCAGGCGAACGTGGATCCTTCGCAACGCCTCCAAATCGAGGGGATTTCCCGATATGGTTGATGGGCTTAATGTGGCTCGTCGGTATGGCTGGCTTCGTTTGGCTTATTCATTGGATGGTCCCGAATTTCCCGCTCAGTTTCTTGCTCGGCTACGCGTTCCTGTACACGCCGATTAATTCCTATATCACGGCGCGGACTTTTGGGGTCCTCGGACGAGACCTTTTTGAAATCCCATACCTCCATGAAATTACCTTTATCTTGAGTCGCTACGAAGAGATAGACATCTGGTTTGCACCACTACCAGACGAAGATTACGGACGTGGTACACAAGGGTGGCGCGTGCTCGAATTGACCGGCACAACCTTTACCTCAAACCTTGCAGGTACACTCCTTATTATGCCGATCTTGCTCGTCAGTGGGATTGTCGTCCTCCACTTTATCTGGAAGATTGCCCCCATTCCGAGCGCACAGTACCCGTTCGCACAGATGATGTGGCCCATTAACGCTACAAACGAGGCACTCTGGAAAACATCACTACGGGACGGAAATAGCGAAATGCTTCAGGCGATTCGCGGCGATTATGTCTCCGCCGGATTTACCTCAAGTCTCGCACTCTACGGTATGCTGTGGGTCTTTAAATTACCTTCAATGTGGTTTTACGGTATCGTCGGGGGTATCGGGTCAGACCCAGGCAGTATGGTAGCCCGACTCCTCGGCGCAATTATCGGGCGGTTCTATATGATTAAACGCTTCGGAATGCGGCGCTGGTATATGTTCAATCCGGTACTTGCAGCCGGATTCGCCTGCGGGGTCGGTCTCATCGGTATGGGAACCGTGGCAATTGCACTTGTTTCCAAAGCTGTTATCGTAAAACCGTTTTAAATAGTTGTCGGTTGTCGGTTGTCAGTTTTCAGTAAGAGATTGACAATCGATAACCATTTATCTGACAATCAATAACTATGGCAGACAACTATCAGCGTCAAAAAGATGTTAACAGCCTTAGTGAAAAAACTTAAAAAACCGACAACCGATAACCAATAACTATAAAAAGATGGACTGGACCGTTTTTGGCTGGGCAGGCATACAACTCGAAATTCCGACAACTTGGGAACTCAGTGGACTCAGTGGCGACCAGAAAACGGGTTACTTGCGACTCGACGACGCTGAAATGCCGCGTCTCGAACTCAAATGGGCACACACCCGACGCAAAAAACCGGACATGCACGCAACGCTCGACGAATATTTTAAGCTGATTCGTAAAACCTACAAGAAAGGTGCTGAACTTTCTTTCCGTCGAAACGTTAATTTCATCAAAGATCCTGAGTTTTTTGAGGGACGTACCGTCCTCGGTTTTAGTTGGAAAGGCAGTATTCGTGCCAATGGATTGATCTTCCACGCCGGAAAACGGATCACGATTGTCCAAGTGATGGGGCGACTCAAAGAAAACTTGCGTCCGACAGTCCTCCGTATCTTTCAATCAATCACCGATCACAGAAACGCGCCACAGACGCTTTGGAGTGCCTATGGGCTTAAATTAGGGGTTCCCAGAGAATACAAATTAGAACGTCAGAAACTGTTGAGTGGCTATTTGCTGTTCGCTTTCGTCGCGAAAAAAGAACGTTTTCAAAGCGTGATAAAACTCGCTAAATCGGCAAGCGATCGCCTACGGAATAATGGCACAGTTGAATACAAAGCGTCTCCATCGCCTGACAGAGGAAGTCTCAGTATCGAGCGATACGGACCCGCAGAGGTGATGCTAAGTGACTACACAGACACACCGAACCCGCTTGAGGCATGGTTCCGCGCCAAATACGCAAAAGCAATTCGCGGCTACGGGTTTGAAGTAACATCACACACAGATGCCGAAGACGATTACCTTACACTTATTGGACAACAGACACGGCTCTACGATGGTATACCACTTACACCGGTATTAATGCTCGACAAACTCTCTAAACGGACAACGCTTGTCTTTCATTTATGGCGATGTAATGACTCTAACCGTATCTATGTTATCCAGTCTATCAGTCATACCGACGCATCCTCGACCGTCCAAAAGGTAGCTGAGAGTATTGAATGCCATTGATCGTTTTTGGTTAAGAGGTTATAAGTTATAAGTTAAGAGGCGTTCTGGTAACAATTGACCCAACGTTGGTGTACCCCAAGATAGAAAGATCGTTATACGTTATCCTCTTAGCCAATAACTTAAAACTATTAACCGATAACCAGAAAAAAAATGCTAAACAGACTCCTATACACCCTCAAACTTAAGAAACGTCCTGATGTGGATCGCACACAGGTCATGAAATCGTTTCCTGTGCGCAATCAGTTGATTACATGGGAGATAGACGACAAAGGCGAAGCGTCGCTTGTTGTCCCCCAGAAAGATAAACTCTGGATCCGACTTGCCAGCAAATTCTTCATGCTTCCAAATAAGAGAGTGATTGTGTTGGATTCCATCGGGAGTTATGTATGGCAGAAGTGTGACGGTAAGCATACCATTTCACAGATCGTCAAAGCGGTTCAAAATCAGTACCAACTGACCCGAAAAGAGGCTGAAACGTCGCTTTTTACGTTTATGCAGCAGCTCGGCAAACGGAACTTCATCGGGTTCGCCATCCCTGACAACCGACAAAACGCGCCGGCAACACCAGAACCCGAACCTGAAAAACAGGGCATTTTTGGATTCCTACAGAAACGGTAAGTAATAAAGTTGTAAAGTGTGCTAAAGTGCAGCTAAAGTCATTGGAATACAAACATAACTTTACGGACTCCAGAACACTTCCAACTTGCGAATTTTTAATTGGCATCTACTGGAGAAAAAAATGAACATACCGACAGAAATCGGCGACGTTAACGCGATTCTCGCCGAAACACCAGAAAAGTTCCAGCGCGTCCTGCCAAAAGAAAATACAGTCCGCGTGCGGAACCTCATTAAACGCTATGAGATGGGGACACAGACCGTTGATGCGCTCCGCGGTGTCAATTTCCAGATTCAACGCGGCGAATACATCTCCATCATGGGTCCCTCTGGTTCAGGAAAATCAACGCTTTTCAATATGATTGGTGGACTCGATAAACCGACCGAAGGCAGAGTCTACATTGACGAAGTAGACATCGCACAGCTCGATGCCTACGAACTCGCATGGCTCCGCTGTCGAAAGATTGGTTATATCTTCCAGGCTTTCAATCTCATCCCCGTTATGACGGCACTCGAAAATGTTTCACTGCCGATGATCTTTGCGGGTATGAGTGCCGACGAAAGCAGGGAAAAAGGCGTTGATCTGCTTTCACTCGTTGGACTCGGTGATCGTGTACAACACAAACCGTTAGAACTCTCCGGCGGACAGCAACAGCGTGTTGCAATCGCACGTTCCCTCGCGAACGATCCAGCGATTGTTCTCGCCGATGAACCGACAGGAAACCTCGACACCAAAACCGGGTTAGAAATCATTGCATTGCTCCGTCGACTTAACGTGGAAAACGGCGTAACCATCATCACCGCGACACACGACCACAAGATGTTAGATGTTTCCGACCGTATCTTCCACATGGCGGACGGTAAAGTGGACAAGATGGAATCTCGAGATGAGATTGATCTCCGCGTCGGGAAATTAGACGGTGAAGAAGTGGGGTAAATGACTATCTACAAACGCCTCGGCATCCGCACAGTTATTAACGGCAACGCAACGCTCACGCGGCTCGGTGGTTCTATTATGCCACCTGAGGTTGTCGCTGCGATGGCGGACGCTGCCAAGCATTTCGTAAACATCATCGATCTCCAAAAACGGGTCGGTGAAGAAATTGCGAAACTTACCCACAACGAGGCGGCGTATGTCTCCTGTGGTGCCGCTGCTGCCCTGACGCTCAGCACCGCTGCGTGTATCACTGGACTCGATGCTACCAAGCGCGAAAAATTACCGCACCTCGACGATTCAATGAAAAGTGAGGTTATTGTACACCGCCACGGTCGCGTCGGATACGATTTTGCAGTGCGACAGGTCGGCGTTAGATTTGTAGAAATCGGTGATGAAAACGGTACAACCCCCAACGAACTCGAAAACGCTATCACTGAAAAAACCGCTGCAATCTTTTACTTTGCGAATCCGAGTCGGGAACATCTCTGGGTCCCTTATGAACAAGCCAGCGCCATTGCCAAAAAGCACGATGTTCCGCTTATCGTTGATGCCGCCGCGCAGCTGCCACCCCCAGAAAACTTATGGCGTTTCACACAGATGGGCGCGGATCTGGCACTCTTTAGCGGCGGAAAAGGATTACACGGTCCACAGAGTAGTGGATTAATCGTTGGAACAAAATCGCTGATTGAAGCGATCGCTTTCAACGGACCACCGAATCCGTTTATCGGTAGAGGCATGAAGGTCGGTAAAGAAGAGATGGTCGGGCTGCTCGCCGCTGTGGAGTGGTACCTCAATCAGGATCACGCGCAATTACAGCAATCTTACGAAGATCAGATTACTTATTATACTGCGGTTTTCAAGGACATTCAAGGCGTTACAGTACACCGCAGTTTCCCATCCGAAGCCGGGCAACCGATGCCGCGCACGGAAATCCAATTCGATGCCGAACGACTCGGTATCACACGAGACGAAATCCTGCAGCAGCTGCAAACAGGTGATCCGGCTATTGACATCGCAGGGACAGGCGCGAACGGTGTCTTTATCAATGGACAAACCCTAATGCCCGGAGAAATAGAAATTATCGCTAATAGACTAAAGGAAATTTTAGGAAAGAAAAAATGAAGCTCAACAACGGCATCCGCCTGACATGGCTCGGACATTCCACCTTTAAAATCGAAGCAGACGGACAAACACTCCTCATTGACCCGTGGGTGACGCACAACCCAGTGTGTCCTGATGAGCTCAAGATATTTCACAGTCTTGACATTATTCTCATCACACACGGACACGCCGATCATATTAGCGATGCCGTGCCACTCGCCAAAACTTATGCCCCGACAGTCGTCTCCATCGTCGAAATCGCAGGATGGCTTGGTAAACAAGGCGTCGAAAACACGGTTGGAATGAACAAGGGCGGGACTGTCACAGTTGGTAACATCAAGGCAACAATGGTTTCAGCAAACCATAGTAGCAGCTTCACAGAAGAAGACGGAACAACCGTCTATCTGGGTGAACCGGCTGGCTATGTGATTGAATTTGGGAACGGCTACAAAATTTATCACGCTGGAGATACCAACGTCTTCGGGGACATGCGTATCATCGGTGAAATCTACCAACCCGATCTGGCACTGCTTCCCATTGGCGACCACTTTACGATGGGACCGCGTGAAGCCGCTTATGCCGCACAACTCCTCAACGTGCCAGCGATTCTGCCCATCCACTACGGCACCTTTCCAGTGTTGACAGGCACACCTGAAGAACTCCGTGAATTGACCGCATCTCAAGATGTGGAAATTATTGCGTTAGCGGTTGGGGAAACATTAGATTAAGAGATTCTTTGTACCACAAACTGTTAGTTTGTGTCTTATGAGGGAGTATAGATAACTCAAACTGCCTGTTTCTAATTTTCGCATGGATCTTATCTAAAGGACCAGGACTTTCCGATAGGGACTTTGTAATCCGAAGGCATTGACAGTCTTTAGCAGCTCCTGCGGGTTTCCGGTATCGTAACGCTTCCCGGCGACCCGATAACCGTACATACCTTCCTGTCTTATCATCTCTGTCATCGCATCCCGCAGTTGAATCTCGCCGTGCGTTAGGATTTGATGATTGTAGTTGTAATCCAGAATGTCAAAAAGGAGAGGCGTGAGAAGGTCTATGCCGAAGTTGCAGAGATACTGCTGTTCTGGAATGCCTTCCACACGCAGATGTTCTTGCGCGAAATCAGCGGTCGGTTTTTCGGCAATTTGCGTCAATGTATAGAGTCGTGAAGATTTAACAGCAGGATTCCCGTGAACGATACCGTTGACCGAGAGTTCACTTTCAGGGCAGAGATCAAGACTCGTGACAGACTGACCGACCGCCTCGTAGACATCCACCAGTTGTTTAGCGCAAGAGATGTCTGATTCAGAAATATAGAGATGGTCTCCAAGCAGGATTATGACCGGTTCGCCAGCGGCGAAATCCCTTGCACAATAGATAGCATGCCCGAACCCTTTCGGCTCCGCCTGAATTGCGAAATGCAACCGTTCGCCTATTTCTGCTAACCGGTCCGCCTGCGCTGCCAACTCCGCCTTTTCGCGAATCGCCTCTGCAACGGTGCCAGAAAAATAGTCGGCAATCGGCTCAACCTGTTGCGGCTGAGCAACGAGACACACCGCTTCCACACCTGCCGTGAGTGCCTCCTCAATAATCAGCTGAATGACCGGCTTTGCGAAACCGTCTTGCGCGATAATTGGAAAGAGTGCTTTCGGCACGGCTTTCGTCGAGGGGAAAAGGCGTGTCCCGTAGCCAGCAATGGGAATAATTGCCTTGCGAATCGGTTGCATACGAAAATTTAGTTTCTTACCCCTTTGAGGTAACCCCAAGTCGTCGAGAGCTTTCCAGCAGGTTCAACAGGCAATTGATCGCTTTGCGACTCAAAATTCTGCATAACCTCATCTTCTTCAAGAATCCGGTCATAAATGCGAACGTTATCAATCATACCGATCAAGAATCGACCGTCGTGTTCGCTACCGATACGACGTTCATCCATTAGTTCAGGAGTCGTACCTGCGTTCCCTTCATCAACCAACTCACCATCAACATAGAGCTTGAGTTCGTTATCTTTGGTATTGCTGGTGTAGATGATGTGATACCATCTCTCCGTCTCAGCATCTAAACGGATTTTCACACCGTCATTCTTATGGACTTGGATTTGGTTTCCCTCAAATTTGAAGTGAACTTTGCCAGCAGCCCACATCCACGTTGAAACGATGCCCTGAATGCCGCCGAACTGACCTTCCAGTGCGTAACATTCAATACTCACATGGTCAAACTCACCCATCGCTGGGATCTCGATGTAACTGTCCCCTTCAAACTCCAACGCCTCTCCAGTTCCACCGGTCGCACCTTCGACGGATTTGAGAGTGCCTTCGATTTTCGCATCTTTGCCACCAAAGATATCTTTAACAGTCTTGCCTTCTATATCCGCTTCATTGAGGGTATATATAGCGACAAGCCCGTCCGTTACAAAATCTTGGGCATCCGCGGTACTAACATACCAGCACATGGTAAGGAGAACTCCGAGGATGCAGATTGCGCTCATATTTCTTAGACTCATTTGTCTTTCTCCTTTTGATTTTAGAAATTAGGTTTCGTACCAATCTCCAATATATTTTATCCTGCAGATTTTCGGTTTGTCAAGGCAATTCGTTTATATGTCCGGAGATAGTGGTTCCGCCAATTTACGCTCAAGTGTGAGATTATCCTCGTATACGGTTTTGATTAAGTCTTCAATATCGGGTTCCTGAATCGACACATCCACAATTCTGAACTTCTTGAGGATCGTACCAATGAGATCCGCCGCGCTAATCTCTTCTGGAGAAAACCGATACTGCACGCGAGCACCTTCCTGATACACAATATCCGCATTGGGAATACTAACGTCCGGATAGGCTTCTGCGTAATCGACACTCAACAACCGTTCTGTCGAAAGCAGCCGTCGAAGTGCAGTGAGTTCCCCATCAAAACGGAGACGCGCATTGTCAATGAGAATGACACGCTTGCACAACTTCTCAACATCGTCTAAATCGTGTGTCGTTAACACGACTGTAACCTGCCGTTCGGTGTTAATCCGTTGGATAAACTGACGTATACGTGCTTTCGCAACCACATCCAATCCAATAGTCGGCTCGTCAAGGAATAGCACATCTGGATTGTGAAGCAGCGCAGCAGCGATATCTGCACGCATTCGTTGACCGAGACTCAACTGACGGACGGGGGTACGGAAAAAATCACCAAGGTTGAGCAATTCCTCAAACACCTCTACATTCTGGCGATACTCCGCCTCTGGAATACGATAAATACGCTGAAGCAACTCAAACGATTCCTGAACCGGTAAGTCGAACCATAGATGTGAGCGTTGCCCAAATACAACCCCAATGTGCTTAGCATTTTCCTTCCGTTGTCGATGCGGGATATAACCGTTCACCGTCACACTTCCCGATGAAGGCACTAAAATACCGGTCAACATCTTGATAGTTGTTGACTTTCCAGCACCGTTAGGTCCTAAATATCCAACGATTTCACCGCGTGCTACGGTAAAGGAGACTTTGTCCACTGCTTGGACGATGCGGTGTTTGCGAGAAAAAAGATTCACAAAACTCCCGAAAAACCCTTTGCGGTGATGATAGACTTTGAAGTCCTTGCTCAGGTCGTTAACTTCAATCATGGATACCCCTTCCATAACTTGCAAACTTTAGCCACACTTCCAACTTGCGAACTTTTAATGCCCTGTACTCTGATAGTGCAACACACCCCATCTCCAGAACAGCATCGTGATACCGAGAAAGAGGAAGCCCGCGAAAGGGGCTAATTGCACACCAATCGGTGAGACACCTAACGATTCAATCTTTCCGAGAAGAAAAAGTGCCGGAAAGTAGTTAACACACGCCAGAGGAACAATAAACGTGAAGAAGTGCCGAAACCACCATCGATAGATAGAAAACGGATAACTTCCCATGAAAACGCCGCCGTGCGTGAAAATATTAATGACCTCAATAGATTGGACAGTCCAGAAGCAGCTTGTTGCAGCAATGACGAAGAGACCTATGAAAAAGCAGGTTCCACTCATCAACGAAATCAACAGATATCCCACCTTGGTAAGCGACCACTGGACGCTTAATTGTGAATTGGCAATAAGTAGGACAACGAGTGCTTGTGCTATCCGCCCTAACCGACGGAGCAGAAATTCATTCGCAAAAACTTGATAGAAAGTGCCAAGAGGACGGATGAGGATTGTATCAAAATCGCCGCGCACGATATTTTTCTCAAAGGCATCAAACCCCCGCCCAATCATTTCAGCAACAGCAAAGCAGATACCAATCATGCCATAGAGGAATCCAACCTCCCATAGACTCCAACCCGCTAACTGTTTGAAACGATTAAAGAGGAGGGCAATCATGAAAAAATCGATGACAGAGATACTTGCTTGAGCAAACAGTTCAACGATAAACGAGAGCCGGTATTCCATCTGCGATCGGATGCGGAGTTTGACGAAATGGAGGTAGAGGGAAAGATGGTGCATTTTTTGGTAATACCTACTAACCGCCTTGTATAACCAACCGTGAA
Source organism: Candidatus Poribacteria bacterium (assembly GCA_022827625.1). Classification (GTDB taxonomy): domain Bacteria; phylum Poribacteria; class WGA-4E; order WGA-4E; family WGA-3G; genus WGA-3G. The sequence continues at coordinate 48,884 of JAJEIE010000037.1, forward strand.
AACCCACGGCTTAACAGGACACGTCCGAACCCCATAAAAAAGAGGCACCACGCCGTCTGCTTTCCTATAGCAATCCAGATTTCGATACCCGCCAACTTGCCCAAATAGATACTAAACGGAATATCAATCAAGCCTCCGAACGGCAGCCAGCCCGCGATGTGCGCCAACCACTCGGGCCACAGTGCGATTGGCACCAGCATGCCAGAAAAGAAAGTGATTACAGACGCAGCTATGCCAGAAATTCCTGTTGTATCCAGAGTCCAGAACGCTGTGCTAAAAATTGTTATCGTGATAGCAGCACTCATGAAAATAGCAAGCACCATTGAAACGGCAAACGCCAATAAAACGCTCGGTTGCTGCGGTATTGTAACCGTGAAGAAGAGATTGCTGATAAGAAAGGTCGGAAGTCCGCGCATGAATAGGTAATAGTAGGCTCTCCCACATTCATCCACGAACCAATATGTCTGAAAATCAACCGGTTTCGTCAGTTGGAGTGCGACGCTGCCATTTTTAATGGTGTCAGCAATTTCGCGGCCGCCCCATAACGGCATGAGCATTAGGGAGGCCTGACAAAGAACGAAATAGGTAATAATGTCATCTATGCTGAGCGGTTGTGGTTCAGTGCTGGCTTTATAGAAGGCGATATAGACAAAAACTTGCACCAGCAGAAAGAAGAAATTGGTCGTTAAACCCGCAAGGTTCGCAACCCGGTATTGCATCTGCTTCTGAAACGATTTCCTCGCGAACGCCAGATAGACATGGAATGTCAAGTAGAGGGATTTCATCCGGTCGCGACACTTAAATCTGCGATAGGGACAGACCTCCCTTTCTGTGCGGATTCGTAAATACCGTCAAGCATCTGCATCAACATGATACCCTGTTGCGCTGAGGAGATAGGTTCTGTACCGTCAACTATACATTCTACGAAATGTTTTACCTCTTCGTCAAAGCCGTTAATCGACGGCGCGTCAAGCGGCTTATCCAATTCTCTGCCATCTTCTTCCGTGTAAAGTGTGAAAGGACTGAGCGTCGCGCCTGCTTTTGTGCCTGCCACTTTAATATAATTATCGCCCGGTAGGTTCAGTGCCCAGGTTGTCTCAAGAATAATAGTCGCACCGTTTTCAAAGCGAATCTGAGCGAAAGTCGCATCGTCAACATCGTATCTAATGTCATCAGGTACCAGATGTTTAAAGTGAGCATACGAGGTCCCCATAACCTCTACAGGTCTCGGGGAGTTCATGAGCCACCAGACACAATCTAAGGCGTGAACACCAATATCTATAAGTGCGCCGCCACCTGAGCGTTCTTTATCAACAAACCAGCCTTCCTTACCTACCGGAATGCCGCGTCGGCGAACATAACCGGCTTTGCCAAAATAAATTTCGCCGAGTTCGCCCGCTCGTACCAACTGTTTGAGTCGTTGCGTGCTGCCATCAAATCGCTGCACGAGGGCATACATTAAAGTTCTGCCATTTTGGTGTGCAGCTTCAGCCATCGCTAATGCTTCCTGAGCACTCCGAGCCGGAGGCTTCTCACAAAGCACATGTTTGCCAGCGTTTAACACATCCATCGAAATAGGGGCGTGGAGGAAGTTCGGCAGACAAACACTAACAGCATCAATATCATCGTTTTCTAACATTTTCAGATGATCCGTATAGACACGAGAGACTTTGTATTCCTTCGCGACACTCCGAGCGTGCCCCTTATCTAAGTCGCAAACAGCAACAACCTCCGAACGCGGATCAGCAATATAACCTTTGAGATGTTGAATTCCGGGCCAACCGAGTCCAACGACAGCGGCACGGACCTTCGTTGTCTGATCTGACACAGTACATGCTCCTTTAATTAGTGGTTAGTAAGTTATAAGTTATAAGTTATAAGTTATAAGTCAAGAGCTGTTTGGTAACAATCACTGCGACTGGAACGTTCCAAGAAGGCGGAGTTGTACCAGTGGCCCTCTTTAACTTATAACTAACAACTGAAAGTGGAGCGCAGCGGAACGTACTAACCACTATTAACCCAATAACTGATTGCTAATCACGACGCAATGCTTCTATTGGTGTGAGACTTGCGGCTTTGTTCGCCGGATAAAGTCCGAAGAATACACCGATTAATGCCGAGACGCTAAAAGCGATCAAAGCCGCTTGGACAGAGACAACAGCGGGCCAACTCGCCTGCATAAGCCTTGAAATAACAAGACCAGAAACGGAAGCGAGGCTACTTCCGATGAAAATGCCGATAAGCCCGCCGCAAACACTTAAAACGATCGCTTCAATTAAGAACTGAATCAGGATATCACGACGTCTCGCGCCAATGGCTTTGCGCAAGCCAATCTCACGAGTGCGCTCTGTTACGGAAACTAACATGATATTCATGATCCCGATACCGCCAACGAACAAGGCAACACTGGCAACACCACCGAGGAGGACTTGAATAATCCGACTGACATTACCCACCTGTTTTATAATCTCTTTAGCAGTGAAAAATTCAAAATACTTTTCATCTCCGTGCTGTTGACGCATCGCAACTTTGACCTCAGCAACAGCCTGTTCGACTTTTTCATAACTCTCGGCTTGCGCCCATAAGAAGATCCGCCCCTTTTGTTTTCCGATAAATCGAATCTCCATTGTGGTGAGCGGAACAATCACGCGATTATCCCACCCTTCGCTCGCCATGCTATTGCCTTTTTCCTCCATGACCCCAATGACAGTGAACCTTTCCGTGCCGACTCTAAGTTCACGCCCAATCGGATCTTCTCTCTGAAAAAGGTCTTTATGAACTTCAGAACCAATCACACAAACAGGTTCTCTCCGTTCCATGTCGCTCTGCGTGATAAATCTACCCGCTTGAATGTACCAGTTATTCACCGCTTCATAGTAGGGCGTAACGCCCCAAATATCAAGCGACTGGTTAACGTGCTTGTGCGATACGGGAAGGTTGAACTGCGACAGTGCCGTAGCTCCCTTAAGAGAAGGACAGTTTTCAAGGATAAAACCGAGGTCTTCATATTCAATATACTCCGGATGTTTATTCTCAACGTACGAACCGTCCTCTCTACGAAACTCCCCTTTCCTGAAGCAGACGATCAGTCCGGCACCACCGATCCGTTCCAACTCAGCGAGCATCAGATGTTCCGCACCGCCGCCGACCGAGACAACCGCGACGACAGCTGCGATACCGATAATAATTCCGAGCGTCGTTAGCACAGAGCGCAATTTGTTACGGCGTAGCGCTGCTAAGCCAACGGTAACACCTTGTGTAATTTGCATTTTTTTAACAATTGAATCTGGTCACCGTTCCACTACGTTTCACGGTGGTTACCTTCTAAGTAAACAACCTGCGTTAGGTTATAACAGGTCTCTGACTTCACCTAAAATCTGCCCGAAACGAAGTGGAGGGCAGCTCAGAGGCAATCGTTACAGTGGTTACCTTCTAAGTAAACAACCTGCGTTAGATTATGACAGGTCTCTGACTTCACCTAAAATCTGCCCGAAACGAAGTGGAGGGCAGCTCAGAGGCAATCGTTAAGAAGGTTCCATGGACTCACCGCGCAAGAGAAACGCACGAATATCGTAACGTCCCGGACGCTCGATAGGTAAATCCCCACTCTCAATCATCAAATCCAACGGATTGGCATGCGTCCGGAGCGGTAACTGGACGACTTCATGCATCCGTGCGGACTCATAGATCGCCATAATAATTTCAACAGCAGCACGTCCATGTTTCGCCTCACCGCGGTGCTCAGGACCGCCCTCAATCCACTCAACGAGTTCAGCCGCTTGCGCAACGTGTTGGTTCCTACCATCAGAAGGACGTTCTTCCCAGTCTGTAGCCTTATTGTTGAGAAGACGGACGCGCCCTTCCGTTACATCCGCGATGCCGTCTGTCCCGTAAACAATACCGCCTTGATAGTTCGGTCTGCCGATTTCCTGCAGGAGCATACCGATGCAACCGTTTGAAAAGCCGACAATCCCTGCACTCCGGTCCTCAATTTGAATACCACGCTCGTAACGTTCCGTTTTTCGTTCAACGTTACCAATAACCCATTGCGGACCCGGGTCGCTGATGACATAACGCATCATATCAAAGAGATGAGAACAGTCATTCAATAAGCCTTGACCACCGTGACAAACAATCTGTCGAGGTTCGCCAATTGCCCCCTCAGCGATGAGATTTCGAGCATCTGTCCAAGCGGAATTGAACCGGCGTTGATGCCCAATCACAACCTTCACATCGTTGCGTCGCGCCGCGATTAACATCTCATCACATTCCCCGATACTCACACCCATCGGTTTCTCACAGAGGACCGCCTTCGGGCTCCGCGCACACGCCGCAATTGTCATCGGTGCGTGAAGTTGATGCCACGTTGCAACGCTGACAATATCAAGATTTTCCTTATCCAGCATCTCGCGCGCATCTGAATAGCAATTTTCAGCGGGTACGCCATAGGTATCGGCAAACCTGTCAAGTGCTACTTGGACTGGATCAGCGAGCGCAACAATTTCTGTCTGCTCAACGCCCTGATAACCCCGAGCATGGGCATTGGCAATACCACCACATCCGATAATTCCAACTCGATATTTAGATGCCATATTATATTTCCTTAAAGGCTGTAGGCTATCAGCAGTCGGTTGTCGGTTAAGAGCCACTTTCATAACAATATCTTCAAACGTGGATTACGCCAAAACAAAGTGAATTGTTACTTGCAGACTTCTTAACTGATAACCGATAACTGACAACTGATAACTATTAGTTACTCGTATCTTCACCGAAATGCGAGGAAACAAGGACTAAATCAAGGACATTTACCGTTCCATCACCGTTGATATCCCCTTTCAGGGACTCACCCGACTGACCGAATTGCCCAGCGACAAGCACTAAGTCTTGAATATTCACAGTCCCATCGCTATTGACATCCCACGGCGTCGGCGGTGGCGGTGGTGGCGGCATTTCTATAGAGGTTGTTGTTGTGACCTCACCAGTCATCGTGCTATCCGTTCCAGAGGTCGCCGTTATATCAATAGCATAATCACCGGGTTCTGTGAACAGGTCTCCCGAAACCTTCAGTGTAACCTCCGCAGATGCCCCAGCCTCAAGCGCAATTGAACGGTCACTCAAGTCACCCAGAACACTGCCTTCAATACCAACCTCTGCCGAAGCTTCGAGCGTTACCGTGTCCATCATATTCCCAGTATTCGTAACTTTGAGGGTATAACTCACACCCGCAACAGCATCTGTCGTAGAGAGTGCCATATCTCCGACAATTTCCAAAGCCACACCTGCGACTACTGGAACCGGCGGTATTGATTCTGCTTGAGTTGTATAGATATAATCTCCGGCAGGAATGAAATTTCCATTCGCGGCGTTTCCTGCGGCGTAGAAAGTAATGGGTCCAACATCGGTATCAGGTGCCGTCCATTCAAATTCCCAACTATGTGCCTCGTTTGTGCCTGCGGCAGCTCCCGCTGCGGTCTGCTTAATGTATTGTTTACTATTTGCTTCTGCGAGCTGTGTATTCGCCGCTGCGTCTGTTTCAAAAGTCCCCGCACGAACCCCATTGCCATCAAGTGCAGTCATTTCAAAGCCCCACCTGCTTTGGCCAGCACGCTCTAAATTGACAATAATTGTGTACACTTCATTCGGAATATAAGTTTCGGGAATCGTTAACATCAACGAACCACCTGAGGCGTTCAGGTCATTGCCTGTGTGACAGTTCGCGTCGGCACAAGTCCCTTCATTCGGAGCACCAGTTTTCTCCTCCGGAGGACCGAAAGAGAAAGCGAATACATTCCCAGTGCTTGCAATGAGAAGCAGGACAGGCAACCCCCAAACAGGTAAAATATTTTTCAGATAACTCAAAAAACTTCTCCTTTACCTATACATCAAAAAACGCCCCAACACCGACTGCTAATCGGCGTTGATTCGCGGTTAGCTAAACCGGCAGATTGGGGCGTTTTATTTTTTTCTTGTTATGAGTTGTCGGTCTTCGACTGATAACCAACAACCGATAACTGACAGCCATTTACTTCAGGATAACCATGCGTCGGGTTGCGGCAAAGTCTGATGTCTGCAACGTGTAGAAGTAGATACCACTCGCGACACGTTCGCCAACAGCATTACGACCATCCCAATACGCAGCACTCGACGGCGTCATATATGAACCTACCGGCTGCCAACCCAGATCCAAACTCCGAACCAAACGACCTGAGACATCA
>JAJEIE010000026.1 GCA_022827625.1 Candidatus Poribacteria bacterium
TTTAACACATTTTGTCAAGTTTAAGTTACAAAAAAATGCAAAAAAAACAGGAAAAAACCTAAAATTACGCCTTTTTTTCGCTTTTTTTCGCTTTTTTTTCAATAATTGTGGTTTTTTTCACCAATTTTAAGAAATTTTAAGAAAAACGTGAAGTTGGCGCGTTTTCCGCGCGCCAGATTGCTCATACCGATATCCGGTCCGTAGGGGCGGGGTTGCCCCGCCCGATTGACACGAACGGCACTGGCGAGGAGACCTTTCCCCTACAAGGTCGAGTGGCGTTTTCACCTGCAGAAGCCGTCTTTGGCAAAATATTGACACATTCTTGTAAACGCGGTTTCCAACGCCGATGTCGGTCACAGTCGGGGTTTTTAACCCCTAATTCCCTCCTATTTTCCCTGAAGGTTACGTTTTCGGCCAGAAGTCCTATTTTAACACCCGCTGTAGACCGATTTCCATCTCCCAATTTCCTTTCATAACATGCCCTGAAGGTAGGCACCGCCTAACATCTCCGCAAATTATCCTACCGATTCATCCGTCATTGCGCCGCCTTTCAAATCCTCCAACGAAGGTAACGTTTTGTGTTAAATGTTATATACTTAATAGCATGAAGAGTTGAAGGTTCATTTTTCAGCGAATTTTGAGGTTTTATGACGTGCCAATCGGAACCCAAAACGCATTCTCAGCAGGTGCGACTCCTCTCTCAACTGAAAATAAAAAGAAGGGGAGATCCGCAATAAGAAGTAACGCTGCTGTCTGAAGCATTTCCAACTGGCACAGACTCAAGTTTGAAAATGAACCCCCGCTGCACAGAAAACGGCAGCGGAAATGAAAAACAACTCTTACCGCTGCAAACACTGCAGCACAAGGTTAGGTCAAAAAAGAAAAGAATGTATACAATCCCTGGATACGTTCTTATATGTTTGTTTTTTGAAAATCGAAGTCGGATTGACAATGATAAGGCTTCGATAAATGTTTTATGTTTATTTTGTTAGGAGGAAAATAAGTAATGTTGTCAAATAAATTGACATTTTCCTTAGTTTTTGTTTTGGCGTTAGCACTGATTGCTGGTCCCGCCTTTGCACAGACACTGAGTTTCAGTGATGAGCTCAATGTTAGTGGTAGTGAACTTGGATCGCAGGAGTTCGTCGTTTTTGAAAAGACTGGTGCTACTGTTGCCACCAACGGGATGCTTGATGCTACTGCTGGTGGTCCCGCTCAGGTGACTTCTACTGCTGCTAACACCTTCCCTGATATAGACCAACTCCTCAGGTTCGGTGGGACGATTGAACTGCTTATCGCACCTGCTGCTGCAAGCACTATGACCTATGGGACGCGTTCTCTTGTTATCTCCGAAATTATGTGGGGACTTGACAGAACGGGGAGTCCCGCTGTCACTACGGATGCAGCGCAGTGGATTGAAGTTTATAACGAAACGGAGAATGCCTTAGAAGCGGGTACCCAGCTCCGTCTGTTGTTCACTGCGAACGTGCGACAACCAAACGGCCGTCTCGGTACAACAGTGAGTCTGTCGGCTGCCGCCGATGGATCAACGGCTCCTGGAGTTGGTCCGGTTTTTGAGACTGCTGGTACGGGTGCTGTTGACTTTACAGTCGTTGACAGTGTTTGGATGACCGCTCCCGATGGGAAGGGGGGTCGGAGTGCGCTCGGGCCCAATGGCGAAGCGATAGATCCCCTCGTTTCTATGTATCGGAAACGTAGCCTGAACGATGATGGAACGGGATACCGGTACGATCCCCCGACGAGTCATCCGAGGAATGATGGGTTCGCTAACGGTCAAGACGGTGGACAATGGTTCCCGTCTGACACAGCCGGCAACTCCCGTTTTAACATAGTGGGGACTGGTTTTATTGGCACGCCGGGTTATGTCCATCTTGAACGAGCAGGTAGAGGTAGACCCGATTTTGCTCCAGCGGCAGTTACGGCGGCTGCGAGCGGTGGGGGTATCATTATCAACGAAGTTCGTGATGACCCCTCTGATGATAATGTAGATTGGGTTGAACTCTATAACAATAGTGATGCTGGCTCGGATCCGATTAGTATCAATAACTACCACCTGCGTCTTACGAGTGCCAATACTGCTGGTAATCGTGACCGCTTGCTTGCTGTGCTTCCGGATTACCGGATGCAGCCGGGTGAATATCTGCTGATCGTCAACCGTGATCCTGAACAGACGATTTTGGCGGGTGGCGTCAATCTCAATGATGAGACGAATCTTGATGTTGCCAATAGGCGTGATAGTCGTGATACGAATAGGGGTGCGCAGCATCCGTACTTCGTTGATACGCGTCTGGATTTACCGAGTTCTGGGAACTATCTCCTGGTGTTGAGAAGTAATGCGAATAACGCGACCCAATCGGATAATGCGGGTGGTAACAATAACTATCACGAGAACTTTGTAGATTTCGCTGGCACTGCGTTCATTACTTTCGCTGAGCAAGACACGGGTATGTACCCGCTCCGCGGTTGGGGTGCGCCGGGAGATCGGACCGATAACGATCTGAGATCCGGTGGTAACACCTTTAGCCATAGGAGCCGGTCCTATGGACGCGAGGCAAATTTCCAGGATAATGGAGCCGGCGTGATAGAGTATCGTCCGGATTCTCGTGCAAACCGTCTCCATCGTGATGATTGGCAGAATGGCGGTTTCGGTTACATGGGCGGCGTGGGTTATGACCGTGACATAGATAGAGCGCTTGCGCCTGGGACGCCTGGGTATCAGAACGCTATCCCAGATGTAACAGGTAATGATCGCGCCAACAGTACTGGGGCTGATGACTATAGGTTCAGCGGGACAGTCAGCATCAGTGAGGTTATGTATGATGCGGGTCGGGCATGGAACCTCGTTCAATGGATTGAGTTGTATAACAGCTCTATGACCGAAGCGATAAACCTTGACGGTTGGGAGTTAGAGATCCGGAATCTTGAGGATCCCATGGAACCTGGCGTAGTGGATTCATTCGTGGATTCAGTCGTTCGGTTCGATCCGAACACGTATATTCTTCCGAATCAGACGCTGCTGATCGTTTCCGGTAACGGTGCGAACGATCTTCCGCGCGATCGCGTTTATGACCTACACGAAAGACATCGCCGTGAGTTAGGCTTGGATAATCGGGGTAGTGTGCTTCTGAGCAACTACGGTTTCTATCTTGAGCTGCGGCCGAAGACTCGGACGCAACAAGATGGTTGGGCGAACGCCGATGGTGATCCGGATGAGGTCGGTAACATAGACGTTGACGGTCCGCGTCGGACCCACATGTGGGATCTTCCCAAACCTGATGCTCTTAATGTGCGTCAGTCAATCGTTAGGGTATATGGGACGCGTGAAATTGACGGCACTCCAGACGGAGATACTCCCAACGATGGCACAGACATGATGTCTTGGAACCAATCCCTTCTTGAGGGTGCGAGTTTGACGTACTTCGGACATCGTTCTGACGTCGGGAGTCCCGGCTACCGCCTTGGTGGTCCGCTGCCTGTCTCGCTCTCAAGTTTCCGTCCGGTTCGCGACGATGCCACTGGCGACGTTGTTATCCGTTGGGTGACCGAGTCTGAGTTGAACAACGCTGGCTTCAATATCCTGCGGAGTGAGACCAAGAACGGTGAGTTCACGGTCGTTAACCTCAAAGGTATCATCCCTGGACATGGCACGACGAGTGAAAAACATGTCTACGAATGGAAAGACACGACTGCGAAACCCAACGTTGTCTACTACTACCAGATCGAAGATGTCTCCTTAGATGGTAATCGCACAACCTTAGCGACGACCCATCTGCGTGGCAACGTCAACGCCGCTGGTAAAGTCACGACAACGTGGGGCGACTTGAAAACGCAATAATAATTTGTATCTACAAAACCCCAGGTCTTGCCCCCTTGAGAAGGCGGGTAAGGGGGGTTAGGAAAATCAACGTAGATACAGTAACAGGTTACTTCAGGGATAAGTCTATTTGAACTAACCTAAAAAAAGGCGGTGTATCCCTTACACCGCCTTTTTTAATCCTTTCATAAAGACGCTTAACCTCATCGCACGCTATTAAGTATATACGGGCAATTTTAGAGAAAATATAAGAAACTGCTTGATAGGTTAGGGATTCAAAACCCAAAAAGCAGTGAATGTCAATTATAAATAGATGGAGACTTTTTTCATGAAAAACTTAATGACACACAAATTCGCCTTCGGCGTGTTGATGGCACTCGTGCTGGCGTTTAGCGTGCAAGGGGTTGTAGAGGCACAAACTACCAGAGTCAGTGCCGACTCTGCCATTACCAGTTCAACGGCAGGGACTACGACCATACCTGTTTTCGATATATCAGGAACTAATCTGCTTACACGTTCCTTTACGCTTACCGTAACAGGGGCAGCAGACGGAGAAACCGTTGGCATTACCGCTACCGGTGCGACAGTGACGGAGATAAGAACAACAAGCGCGCCAGGGGATCCGGCATCTGATCCAGACGATGGGACCGATCCGGAACCGAGTCCAGCCCTAAATGATGTGGTCAGCGGCACTACCATTACCTTTGGCGGTTTAGGAAACAGGAATGATGGTCAGGATACTACTACTGGTGATCCTAATACAGCAAACTGGACGTTCAGGGTAACCTACACGGTTGCTGCCTTAGGTGCCTATTCCATAGAAGTGGATAACAATGATCTCAGTCCAGATATAGCGGCTTACGTTGTGCAAAGCAAGGGCAAAGCCGCATCTTATCAACTTAATAAAGCCGCAGCCGCCGATATAACCCAAACGCCCCAAATAGCAAATACTGCCATGGAAGTGCAGGTAACTGATGGGACAACTGGGCAGACATGGGTTCAAGTTGATTTGAATATTACCAACGGCAGACTCTATCCGACAGGTCAGTTTGTGATCGGTAGTAGGCTCTATAATGCGAACGAGGCTAACAATAACGGCTACACGGCTCTCTCCGTGTTCACCAGTACAGGCGGGGACATAGATGGCGTGACAGTCGCCCCAAACAGGGGCCAAACTGCCACAGTTACAGCAAAAATCTCCGGGGTTACCGGAGACCATGCATCGCATACCGTTACCTATTTCGATAGTGGGGTGGTTACCATAGACAGGGTGTCGGGTAACTATCAACATGCGAAAGAGGGGGATAGACTCGCTCAGCCCCTCGTTGTGCGTGTGTTGGATGGCACCAGAAACGTTGCGAATCAACGGGTCAGATTTACAGCATCCGGTGGTCAGTTGCGGTCTGTCACAGGTTCAACCTTCATTAACGAAACGGGTTCAGCGGAAGGTACTACTGCAATATCCATAAAGACAGACGGCAGCGGTCAAGCAAAAGTCTATCTTACAGCTCCCACTACAGCGGCAGCGGTCACTGTTAATGCTGAGGTCGCACAAACACCACCTGCAGTCGCTGGGACTGCTGATGGCACTGGTAGTCCTCTTGCTCAATTAAGTGAGCAATTTACAGTTTTCGCAGTGGAAAGAAACTCCGCTACATTGAGTAATTTGATAATTAACGTGGCACCCCCAACGCCTGTAGAAAACGCCGACCCGGATCGGAACGACATCTATGTGACAGTGACTGAATCGGACGGCACTACTGCTATTACTGCCCCGGTTGAGGTCAATTTTACAGTCACGGGTGGGCAGCTCTATTTGAATCCTTCACTCTTGGATTTAGATGCCAATAGTCTACGGCAATCTACGGATAGGCCGCGATATGTTACGCAACTCAATCTAAGCACTAATGCTTCTGGTCAAATAGGAACTTCGGGTGCCCCGATTCTGTTCGTCAAAGTAAATTCTGGAATCGCCGTAGTTAGGGCGGAAGTCGTTCGCAGTTCGCAAGATGCCGCGGTGCGTACTATTCAGTATATCGCAGGGAGTATCCGGTTAGAAACGGTCTCCAATAACCCGCGTATCAGAGGGGCTCTTGGCGGCTTGCGTAGCGACCCGTTCGTTGTTAGAGCAACAATCGGAGGCAGCCCTGCACCTGGGCAGATCGTCAAGTTCACACATACGCAGGTAAGCAACAGTGCCCTTGTCCCTGTCCCTGGGACAAAGGTATTTTTGACATCCCAGAATTCCTTTATAGTGGACCCCGGTGCTAATCCCACTGATCTCATACCTGCTGCTACCAGCGTCCCGGTGGAGATTCGTCGAGAAGAAACCTACACAGTTGCTAATGGGAGTCCAATATTCGTGGAAACCGATTCTGACGGTGAGGCACAAGTCTATCTACAGATGGGGACTGCGGACGGAGTTCATACAATTACAGCTACACTTCCAGTCGGATCAGAGACTGAAAGTTTTACGGTTGAACCGCAAGGGGGTACAATCGCCGGAGAGCTCAAGAAAATTGATGTCCCCGATTTGCGTCCTAACGATGATAATATTGACACTCTGGCGATTCGCGCGGTAAATCTGTATGGAGATCGGCTACCGGCGGTGAATATCAGATTCACCACAACCTATGGAACAATCATTTACGTGTCCAGTCATGGAACGCTAACAGATAATGATAATACGGTCCCTGCTCCTGCTGAGACCGCTAACACGGGTCAAGAGATATTTGTCCAGACAGATGCCTATGGGGAAGTCTGGGTCCTTTACCGTAAGAACCAGAATATCAGCAGTGGTCAGACTGTTAGAGCAGAGATTGCTTCGGAGCAAGGTAGTCAGCAGTACGATTTCGAGATTAGGCATCAGACGTTTAATATTGGGCAAGGCACCGGAGATCCAACGCCCCCTACAAGCAGACCCTCTCTCTCTCTTTCTACGAGTACGCTGAGAGGTAGCCCTGGTCAACAGCAGAGCTTCATAGTTTATGCCCGCAATGCAAGCGGTGCGTTGCAGCAGAACGTACTGATAAATCTCAGCAGCGGCATCAACATTTCCGGCTTACCCTCTTCTGTAATATCCGGTCAGTCTGTCTCTATCACATTACCGAACAGCAATACTTTCATCACTGCCAGTACGGGTACCCATGGCTCACAAAGACTAACTGTTACCGTTCAGGCTGTCCCTGCTGCGATTGTGAAAGTTTCCGGAGATAGTCCCGCACAGACGGGCGAGCCGAGTGCTGCACTCTCATCAGCATTCGTAGTGAGAGTGGATGATCGTAACAATAACCCGGTTTCTGGGCAAACCGTGACCTTCCGAGTAACCGGTGGAGGTGGTAATTTCAGCGGTTCCACCAGCACAACCGCCACAACGGATTCAAGCGGACAAGCCCGCGCGACGCTGACGTTGGGAAGTGCTGCTGGCACGAACACCGTTGAGGCGAGCGTCGGAACGCTATCGGCGGTAACCTTTACGGCAACCGCCCGTGCCAGGATCACTCGGTTGCAGATTGACAACGGCAATAACCAAATTGGTGAAGTCAACAGGGCTCTTGACCAAGACCTGAGTGTTCGCCTCGTCGATCAGGATCTCACCGGTATTCCTCGCCAACTCGTTACCTTCAGGACTGTAGAAGGTAGCGGTAGGTTTTCACCTTCCGACAATGTCCGAACCGATAGTCGGGGCTATGCTACTGTTACTTTCACACCGAGTTCGGCAGGGTCGATTGAAATTGAGGCAGCTTCGGGGACTCTTTCACCTGTGACGTTCACAATCACGACGGGTGAACCGCCAGACGCGCTCGTCTACATCTCCGGGAATAACCAGACCGGTAGCCCCGGCGCACGTCTTGCGAATCCGTTTGTCGTTGAAGTGATTGATGAAAACGACGATCCGGTTGAGGGTGCTGCGGTGACGTTTGCGGTGACAGCGGGGGGCGGCTCCTTGTCTGTTACGAGTGTGACGACCAATGGCACCGGACGTGCCCAGACCTATCTGAGACTCGGTGAAGAGACCGGTGATAACACCGTCGTCGCACGCGTCTTAGGGCTTACCGATAGAATCACCTTTAAAGCCACATCAGGGGCGGAGGTACTCGTCGGCGCAGCGCAACGTCCACCGATGTACTGGATCAGCAGAGCAGACGGGAAACTCCACCGTCTCGTTGATGCGGAGGTCGAGAATCTCGCACCCAATATTGATAATATCTTGAGTCTCACCGTTGATACACAAAACCAGTTGCTCTATTGGACGCGGCAAACCGCTGAAAGCAGGAGTGCGATCCAACGCGCCGGTCTTAACGGCAAGGGTGTGATCACCCTCCAGACATCTCTGACGCTGATGACGAGTATTGCTGTGAACAACACGGGGACGACGCTCTACTGGGCGGATATTCTCGGCAAGATCAAGAGCCGTCCGGTTCAGGGGAACAGGGTGACACTCTTGGCGCAGAATCTATCGTCTCCGACGGGTCTCGTCTGGTCAAACGAGTATCTGTATTGGGGTGAAGCGACGGGACAGATCCGTCGGATGAACCTGCGTAACAACCGCAGGACGATCGAGACGATTACGACGAGTTCGGGTGAGCCGGTGAGTCTTGCGGTGCAGAGTGGTCGTGTCTACTGGACGGAGATTTCAGGGAATGCTGCCCAACTCAACCGTGTGAACACCAACGGCACGGGTGTTGAAGCGTTGAAGACGTTAGTAGGTAGCCGTCGGGTCTGGATTGATGTTGACGGTTCGGATTCGAAGATTTACCTGACGCGTGCGAGTAAGCTCGAGCGTCGGGGTCTGTCGGGACGATCGACGGTCAACTTGGTGACAGGTTTAGCGAGTCCTGGGAGTCTGGTCTTGGGTGGGGAGTTGGTCGCAACGCCCCCTGTCGTCAGTCAGCCGACACAACCTGCACAACCGGCGCAGCCGACAGTCGCCTCGAAGTATGACATCAACCAGGACGGTTCGGTGAACAACGCGGATACGCGTGCTGTCGCAGGTGCGGTTGGACAGAGCGGAGCCGCTATAACCAACCCACGCACGGATGTAGACGGTTCTGGCACAGTCGATGTGACCGACCTGATCCTCGTGATTGCCAACCTTGACGCTGATGTCGCTGCACCGACGATTGATATTGATTTGAAAGCACTTGACCTTGACTTTGATCGTGTGCAGGAGCAGGTTGAGGTGTTGCTCGCATCGGGGGACAGGTCGATTGCGGCGCAGCGTGCGTTGTTGTATCTCCAACACCTGTTGGCATCGGCACGTCCCGATGAGACGGTCTTATTGGCGAACTATCCGAATCCTTTCAACCCGGAGACGTGGATCCCGTATCACTTGGCGGAAAGCACAGAGGTGCGTGTGAACATCTACGATGCGCAAGGCGTCTTGGTGCGTGTCTTGCCTCTCGGTCATCAGCCTGCGGGTTACTACACGTCTCGGAATCGTGCGGCGTATTGGGATGGTAAAAATGCCCTGGGTGAACGGGTTGCGAGTGGAATCTATTTCTACCAGTTGCAGACCGACGAGACATCACCGATGCGGAAGATGGTTATTTTGAAATAGTAATTGGCTGACCGCGTACCGCTGATCGCGTACCGCAGTATTGCGATACGCGGTTCGCGGTTCGCGCTACGCGATTCACAAGGAGGGATACGATGCGTAGTAACTCAAAAGGCACGATTCTCGCGGCGTGCGAAATGTCTTTCAACGGTAGAAGCAATTCTGAAATTGCGGCACACTTCAAGGTCACGGATTCGACGGTCTCTCGCTGGCGGAAACATCAAGTCTGGATTGACTTTGAAAATGAGTTGGTTGCTGCGTATAAGGATGCAGCCCTTCAGAAACACCAGTCTTCCGATGCTAAGAGCGACCCTTTGGTATAACCTGAGTGGATTCTGAAAGTGAAGGTGGTGGCGCAAACTAAAAGCTTGTGCTACAGCACTTTGAAAGGTATTGCATTAGATAGGACTTACGCACCCCACTGATTTGAGAAAATAATTCGGTAATAGACGGAAGAACCATGAATGGTTTCCCTACTACAAACGGTTCTGTTCGTACATAAATGAGATTTTAGAAAATGATTCGGTAATAGACGGGCAATGAATTGCCCTACTACAAACGGTTCTGTTTGGAGTCGTGCATTTTTGCGGCGTACTCGCCTAAATGCGACGTGCATTCCGAACCGCGCCGACCCGCCAATAAAAGCCGCGAAACTCAATAATTCCGCGGCAAACCCTCCCCAAAAATTCAGGCAGAATTGATGCTGACCTCTTTCCTTTTTAGGCTAACTGTGCTTGTTCTCCGGCATGGTAGGAGCTTCGTACAAGGGGTCCAGATTCCACGTGCCGAAAGCCCATCTCTACACCCGCTTCTTTGAGTTCGTCAAATTCTTCAGGTGTGTAGTAGCGTTGGATCGGTAGGTGGCGTGTGGAGGGTGAAAGGTATTGCCCGATGGTGAGAATGTCGCATCCGGTATCGCGGATGTCCTGCATTGTCTCTAAGAGTTCTGTCACTGTCTCGCCTAAGCCTACCATGAGTCCCGACTTTGTGAGCATCTGGGTGTCGAGCTGCTTGACTCTTTGGAGGAGCGTTAGGGTCTGCTGGTAGTTGGCGTAGGGACGGACCCGTCGGTAGAGACGGGGCACGGTTTCGGTGTTGTGATTGAGAACTTCAGGACGGGCTTGCACAATGACCTGAAGTGCTTGCCAGTTCCCTTCAAGGTCAGGGATGAGGACTTCGACTGTACATCCAGGTTGGTTTTTCCGGGCTTCCGTGATACATTCGGCGAAGACGTTGGCACCTCCATCGGGGAGGTCATCGCGGTTAACGGAGGTGATAACGACGTGTTTGAGTTTCAAATGGGCGACAGCCTCGCCGATGCGTCTCGGTTCATCGGTATCAACAGTGCCGCCGGGCGCGCCTTTCTTGACGGCGCAGAACATACACCGCCGCGTGCAGACATCACCTAATATCATGAAGGTTGCGGTGCGACTGTTCCAGCATTCGCCGATATTTGGACATCGTGCTTCTTCGCAGACGGTGTGGAGTTCCAAGTCGCGCATCAATTTTTTCAGTTCAGCGTAGTTTCCACCACTTGGAATCCGCGCTTTAATCCATGCTGGATGGCGGGGTTGCTGTCTATTTACATCAAGGATTGGAAGCGTTTTTAACATTTTTTAATTTTGCCCTAACGGGAGCTGTCAGAAAGAAAATGGCGGGAGAGGGTGGGAGTCGAACCCACCTATCCACTTGCATGGACAAGCCGGTTTTGAAGACCGGTAGGGCCACCGGACCCTATCCTCCCCCATTTTTTTTAACTATTAAATCTGGTCACCGTTCACTACGTTCACGGTGGTTTTGGGTGAATTCTAACGGTTTTTGGAATCTGAACGGAATTAATTAAGAGTCTATTTTAATCCACGGCAGAAAGTAAGTAATGTAATTATGTTGCTCTGTGCCGCGGGTGTAGTCTTCGGACGTTTCCGTCTCGGATTGTGAGGTTCTGACTATCGCAGTACTCTAAAAACGGCACGGCATATTTCCGAGATGTTTCTGCGATTTCTCGGAATTCCGCGACGGTTATTATATCATTTTCGCGGAGATAAGTCATTAGCAATTCCTGCACCTCTTTGAGAGCAGTGCTATGAATGAAAAAATCATCGGCTATTCTAACGAATCGCCCCAAGCGGAGCAGGGCATAAAAGGTTGATTCAAGGACTTTGGGTGTATATTCGGGCAATCGCGTGCTAAGTTCATTGAGTGTGGGGGTATGGATACCTGCTTCAAAAAATAATTGCTCTAACGTCTCTTTGGCGGTCTCTTCCTCTTGGGTGAACTGAATTTCATGGGAGGCAAGACGCAGCAGGTTTCCGTCTTTGACGAGTTGACGTTCCGCAACGAGTTGATTCTCCAATTTTTCAAAGCCGGTTTCGTCCAAGCCAATCTCACTACGGAGTTGTGTGGCGTTTTGTCCGGGGAGCAGCGGTTGTGCTTCATGAAAATCTGCTAATGCGTTTAATAATTTTTCTTTCGTTTTTGCGGTGCGTGAGGCATCGGAGACTAAAGGGTTCCTGCCAGATTTGTCCCAACGCACAATTTTTTCATCGGCTGCTAAGCTACCTAAAATGGCTTTCACATGCTGCTGTGAATGTGGGAGGTAGTAGTGGAGAAAAGACTCCGGCACGCAAAACGCCTTGCTATTTTCCAGGACGGTGTTAACGATCTGAGCATTATCAGCCTCTTCCCATTGTGCTAAAGTCGCCGTGGTTTCCGGCGTAAACCGTTTGTGCTTAGGCGCAAAAGGATTGATCACCTCGCCCCCGCCGACGGTATACTGCGCGGAGAAGTCTCGCAAAATGAGTCGATCGCCCCTAAACGTTAAGATGGGTTGTTCTAAACGGAGTTGCGCTTGCACGGTATCTCCGGGTAGAATTGCTTCGTCAACCAATAGAATCAATCGACAAAATATCTCACGGGTTCCGATATACGCACGGAGACGGCTCCAATGTTCCAATATTCTTGGAAACGAGGACAGCACTCGCAGGGACACATCGATGTTGTTAGTTACCTGAGAAAACTCGGTTGGACAGAGCACATCGCCGCGTTGAATATTTTGGACAGAGGGCCCTGACAGGTTGAGTGCTGTTCTTTGACCTGCTTGAGCGACGGATGCTGGTTCGTTGTGCACCTGTATGCCGCGCACCCGCACGGGGTCTCCTTGCGGTAGAATTATCATGCGTTGATCGCGGTTAATGGAACCTCCAATAAGCGTGCCGGTGACAACGATGCCAAACCCTTGGACCGTAAAAACCCGGTCAACATACAGTCGTGGGATTCCATCACTTTCCTCGACTTTTGTTGCGAGTGTTACCTGTTCAACGATCGTCTGCTTTAGGGTACCAATACCAGCACCGGTTATTGCGGAGACGCTAACGGTAGGGATGCCTTCGAGGGTTGTCCCGACAAGTATTTCCTGCGTCATCTCCGTGGCTTCTGCCAATTCGTCCGCCGTTGCCAAATCCGATTTCGTCATGACGAGGATGCCATTTGAGATACCTAACAGATCCAGGATTGCTAAGTGTTCAAGCGTCTGTTCTTGGACCCCTTCCTTCGCGTCTACGACAAAGAGGACGATATCCATGCCATAAGCACCGGAGAGCATGCTTCGGATGAATTTCTCGTGTCCGGGAACATCAACGATACCGGCGCGTGCGTTATCGGGCAAATCGAAGTAAGCGAAACCTAATTCGATGGAAAGCCCGCGTTCACGTTCCTCCTTGAGCCGGTCAGTTTCCATGCCAGTGAGTGTGCCAATCAGGGCAGTTTTTCCGTGGTCTACGTGCCCGGCTGTTCCGATGATGAGGTGTCGACTATCTTGATGCATTTTTTTACTATAGCAATCATTAAAAAGACGGGTAGGCATGGATGATTTTACCGATTCGGTTGAACCTGACGTTTCCTATCAATTTCCACACTTCCCAGAGTTTCGCTGGCTGGGCATCAAATGACCAATACACCATAAACGCTTGTCCCTTGATGTCGCTTACATCGACCGGTCCCCAAGAGCGGCTATCGCTACTTTGGTCTCGGTTATCGCCCATTGCGAAGACTGTACCTTTTGGGACAGTAAACGGTTTGCCTTCTGGGAACTTGCGACTAAATTGGCTTGCCGTCAGCGTGTAATCCGAAAATGCTTCGCTATCCGGCAGATATTCGGGCTGCCGAAACGGCGGAAAATTACCTTTCCTAAAGCGGCTGAACGACATGTGTTTCGTATAGTGGGTGTCGTCAACTGCTTCACCGTTGACATAAAGTGTATTGCTGCGAGTTTCGACGGTATCCCCTTCAACGGCTACGATGCGTTTGATAAAATTGCGTTCTCGATCGTGGGGCGGGATGAAAACGAAAACGTCGCCACGCCCAGGCTTATGGAAATCAAAAACCTTGATATCTGTGCCGGGAATTTTAACCCCATAGATAAACTTGCAAACGAGAATCCGATCTCCAATCAGAAGCGTGTCTTCCATCGAACCTGAAGGGATTTTGAAGGCTTCGACAACAAAAGGACGTATGAATCCAAAAACAAGAATAAGCGCGACGACGATAACTTGCGTGTATTCCCATACGACGGTCTGCCGAAATTTTTGCCATTTAGATAGCTGCGTGTCGTTGTTATTCATAATATGAATAGAAAAGCGTTCTCCTTTTCTCGATTTAGTTTACCTTGAACGAATCGGCGTGCGATGGAATAAGTTTGCCGGTTCGGTTGAACCGGATATTGCCTATCATCTTCCAGACTTCCCACACCTTCACCGGACGATTGTCAATCGAAAATAGCACCATAAAAGCCTGCCCCTTAATGTCATCTACAGCGACAGGTCCCCATGTGCGACTATCACTGCTCTGGTCCCGATTATCGCCCATGGCGAAGACCATACCTGTTGGCACAGTGAAGGGTTTACCTTCTGGGAATTTACGCCTAAACTGGCTTTCTGTCAAGGTATAATTGTCATAATTTTCGCCGCCGGGGAGGTGTTCAGGCTGCCGAAATGGTGGAAAATCTCTTCTAAAATGGTTAAACTTCAGATGCTTTGTATAGGTGCTGTCGTCAACTGCTTCGCCGTTGACATAAAGTCTATCACCATGGGTTTCAACGGTATCCCCTTCAACGGCTACGATGCGTTTGATAAAATTGCGTTCGTCGTGTGATGGAATAAAAACGAAAACATCTCCGCGGGCAGGTTGATGAAAATTGAGAATCTTGATGTCTGTGCCGGGAATCTTGACCCCGTAGATAAACTTACATACCAGAATTTGATCACCAACAAGGAGTGTATCTTCCATGGACCCGGAAGGAATTCTGTAGGCTTGAACAATAAATGGATTTATGAAACCGAAAACAAAAATGAGTGAAACGATAATTTGTTTTATATGCCCATGGATCGCCAATTTGTAAAATCTTTTCTTTTTTGATAATTTTGGTTCTGACACTTGGGTGTGTTTCTGTGTATTTTTGTTCATTTTTAGTCTCCATTGTAGGTATTGAGTCGGGATTTGGAAATCCCTCCTACAGCATGGGTATCGGTTGTCAATTAGGAGTCGGGATTTGGAAATCCCTCCTACCGTTTTCCGAAGCGGGTCGCAATTGTTCTATTCATCGGTTGCGAGCATTGCTGTGAACGCTTCTTGTGGGACATCAACGTTGCCAATCTGTTTAAGCCGTTTCTTGCCTTCTTTCTGTCTTTCCAGCAATTTCCGTTTTCGTGTCACATCGCCACCGTAGCATTTCGCAGTGACGTTTTTGCGGAGTGCTCGGACTGTTTCGCGAGCGACAATCTTGTTCCCAATTGCCGCTTGAACCGGCACTTCAAACATCTGCCGTGGAATTAACTCTTTCAATTTGGTCACTAACGCTTTTCCACGTGTTTCTGCGGTATCGCGTGGTAAAATAGTAGAGAGCGCGTCTACGGGTTTACCGTTGAGTAGAATATCCAATTTCACGAGTTTTTCGGGTTTGTATTCTCCAATATCGTATTCTAACGACCCATATCCACGGGTGAGTGATTTAAGTTTCGGATAGAAATCCATCAACATTTCGCTGAGCGGGAGTTCATAAAGTAATTGGACACGTTTTGCGTCCAATTGGTTCATCCGTTTATATATACCCCGTCGCTTCTGACAAAGTTCCATTGCATTTCCGATGTACTCGCGCGGCACAATGAGGTCAATATTAACATAAGGTTCTTCAATCCGCTCAATATCGTTTGGTTCCGGGAGATGCGCTGGATTGTCGACCGAGACGTACCCACCGGTTTTTAGATGGACTCGGTACATAACGCTCGGTGCGGTTCGGACGAGCGCGAGACCGAATTCCCGTTCAAGGCGTTCATGGATGATCTCCATGTGGAGCAATCCGAGAAAGCCGCACCGGAACCCAAAGCCGAGTGCGACAGAGGTTTCCGGCTCAAAATTGAAAGAAGAGTCGTTAAGACGTAATTTATCGAGTGCCTCGCGCAAGGCATGAAATTGATTCGTATCTGCAGGATACAGCCCGCTGAATACAAGCGGTTTCATTTCGCGATAGCCCGGGAGTGGATCTACTGTCGGTTTCGTGTGGTGCGTGATAGTATCCCCGATTTTCGCTTTATCAATTTCTCGAATACCGGCGATCAGGTATCCGACGGCGCCAGTGTCGAGTTCAGCAGTCGGTTGCATCTCCGGCGTAAAGATACCCACCTCCTCAACTTCGTAGGAGCGTCTGGTCTCCATGAGTTGAATCTTCTCTCCTGGCTTGACGCTACCGTCGAAGATTCGCGTATACATGATGACACCGCGATAGTTGTCGTAGATAGAATCGAGGACGAGTGCCTTTAAGGGTGCTTCGGTTTCGCCTATGGGAGCAGGGATTCGGTTGACAATTGCTTCCAATATTGCGGGAATGCCTATTCCCATCTTGGCACTCACGAGGAGGGCATCATCTGCTGGAATACCGATGACTTCTTCTATCTGTCGTTTGGCTTCATCGGGTTGTGCCATAGGCAAATCAATTTTATTGATAACAGGAATAATCTCAAGATCGTTGTCAATCGCGAGATACGCGTTTGCGAGGGTTTGCGCTTCGACCCCTTGTGCGGCATCGACAATTAAGATCGCACCTTCGCACGCCGCGAGGCTGCGTGAGACCTCATAGGTAAAATCGACATGCCCCGGGGTATCAATCAAGTTGAGTTCGTAGGGGTTTCCATCAGGGGCGGGATAGTGGAGTTTGACAGCGGTCGCTTTAATTGTGATACCGCGTTCACGTTCCAGATCCATCAAATCAAGCACTTGTTCGCGCATCTCACGGTCAGCGAGTGTGTTAGTATGCTCAAGAAGCCGGTCGCTGAGCGTGCTTTTCCCGTGATCAATATGCCCTAAGATGCAGAAATTCCGTATGTTTTCAAGATTCGTTGGCATAATATAGATAGTATATCACAGCTTTTGTCGAATTGTCCATAGAATTCCACCTGTTCTATAGTGGCTTGACTTTGATGTTTCTGCACCAAATTTTCCCACCGTGATCCTGAATACCGATATGTCCACTCCGCGGAAAATCTTTGAGGGCAATGCCGAATTTGTTCCGACTGCCATCCGGGTTTTGGTGGGGTGTGTCCCATTCTTCTAAGTCTGCCCGAACAATCTCTTCGCCGTTAAGCGTCACAGCGATAATACTACCATCGCATGTGATGATCATCTCATTCCACTCGCCAGCCGGTTTACAGGTGTTCCGAGTCGGTCCTAAGGCATCGTAGAGCGCGCCACAATCGTGGGTGTCAGTGGGTTCTTTACCGTGTGTATCCAAAATTTGGATTTCGAGTCCGCTCTGAACGGCGTCCTCAAGGTCTGCCCATCGGACGAAGATGCCGCTATTGACTTTCGGCTCGGTTTTGTACGCAAGTGACAATATGAAGTTATCATAGTGCTGTTCGGTGTAAAGGTATTTTCCGCCCTGAACGGTGCAGAGAATACTCCCATCATCAATCACCCAACCTTCAGCGCTTCCAGTGGCTCCCCAGCCGTTGAGCGTTTCGCCGTCGAAAAGGGATATCCAACCATCAGCTTTTTCTTTTTCTGTTAACATCATTTTCTCCTTTTGTTAGAACTTTTCAGTTTTCCATTTTGTAGCGCGAAGTGTGAGTTTGTGCAAGTATAGATCACAAACCAAATGAAATTTCAGAAAATAACTCGGTAATAGACGGGCAATAATGCACTTCGCATTTAGGCGAGTACGCCGCAGAATTGCCCTACTACAAACGGGTTAGTTCGTAGTAGTGCGATTTATCGCACGTTCAGAAATTACCGAATTAATAAATTAATCTTCATACAGTTTGCGCTACGATTGCCTAATGTAGGCTTTCTAAAAACAGTCTTCCGACATCAAGATTGTATTTAAAATCTGTTGCTGACCAAGGGCTATTATACCCAATGATCGGCACATAACTTTCGTGGCGCGAACCGTGTGAACGCACATCAGTCGGCTCTACTGCCGATTCCAACTCACCGAAGACAGTTGTCTCGTCCGCTAACACAAAGATGTCACCAATGCGTTCAGGGTGGAGTCGAAATGTCCGTGCAGCATCTTCCGCGCCATAAGCCTCTTCAACACCGGATGTATTGAGAAGCGTCTGAATCGCTTTTGGCGTATCGAGACGGTTTTCGAGAAATACATAAGCGGCACCCCCCAAATTGCCGTGATGCGCGACGTAGCGATCCTTAATAATCGGGATGGCACTTGCCGGGATGCCGTGTTCTGTTAGCACACGTCCTGGGTCAATAGCAGTGGTTTTCGCGAACATTCCGTGGTCGGCTGTGATATAAATCTCGCGTTCTGGTGCGTCATCAATAATATTACCGATGATCTTGTCCAATTCTGCGAGATGCTGCTGGGCCAACTCGGCATCAGGGGCATATTTGTGTTGGACCCAGTCCGTCGTTGAGCAGTAAAGAAGTTCTGGGTCGTGTATACGCAGTGCCTCCCGTACGGCGCGAAGGAGCCACCAGTTAATTTCGACCGAATAGATTGGCTCAGTGGGTCCAGCGGTCTGGATGTATTCGGGTGGCGGATCTTCGGCGGCAACGGTGATGTCAGCACCGGTTTCTAACATCCGTAGGAGTTTCTTCTTCGTCACAAACAAGGCAGTTTTATCAGCGAATTTAGAGGCTTTTGCCGTCTCAAAAAGCGTGGGTGCGAGCAGGAACCGGTTATCCTCAATAAATTCCCCAACACCGGTTGTTCTGTCCACGTGGTAATTCGTCGTGATGCCGTGCGTTTCTGGGAATGTTCCGGTTGCAATGCTCACGTTGTTGACATTTGTAACGGACGGAATAACGGCGTTGACGTGTTCATAGAAACCGGCTTCCGCCAATTTTCGCATGTTCGGGATGTCGCTTGCAGCGAGGTAGTCGTGGCTGCCCGCGTCGATACAGAGAATCAGAACCTTGCGTCTTTTCACGCCTTGTGTGTTGCTCCATTATTGGTGTTGGGTATTTCAAACCTGCGTATCCGTGAAGAAAATTGTAGCAGCAGTCCACTCAAATTGCAAAACTTTTTCTTTCTCCTTTAGGATTTAGATTGTTATTCTAACGGTAATCTGGTATAATAGGCTTAAATCCGGCAATAGCGAGGTCTGGTTATGTATAGGCGAAACGGCTCTTCCGAATTAGCGAAACTGATGTTTAAGAATTCCGGAGACGATGAAAAACTGAGACAGCTTCTGACGGATACCTACTCGGAAGCCGATCTGACCACCTATCTTCATAGCGATGACCCGTTACTTGGACGTGCTGCTGGGTTTGCACTTCGGCTCATTGGCACGTCGGAAGTGATTCCGGCATTGGTAGACGCACTTAAAAACGATGATCGTGGTACACGCTACAATGCCGAATACGCGCTCTGGGAAATCTGGTCACACTCCGGTGATGCTGCTGTTGACGCGATGCTCGCTAATGGGAAAGATTTACTCAAGAATGAAGCGTATCAACAGGCAGTTGAACTTTTCACAACAATAATTGAGACGGCTCCGAGTTTCGCTGAAGGCTATAACCAACGCGCCATCGCGTATTTCATGCTTGAAGAGTGGAGCCAGGCGATCCGTGATTGCAAGCAGACGATTACCCTGAATCCGCATCACTTCGGTGCGTTCGCTGGCATGGGGCACGTCTATGTTCGGCTTGGTAAGATTGAAGAGGCGATTGAGGCGTATAAGCAGGCGTTGATTATTAATCCGAATCTGATTTCTATTGCTGAAGCGGTTTTACGGCTCCACCGTCAGCTTGAAAACAGGTAAAATCAATGCAGGCTACACAAACTAACAGTTTGTGGTACAACACCTAAGAACATTTTTATGGTAAAATCACTAATTAAGCGTGCGCTAAATTGTTTGCACGATTGGAGAACCTCGCAAGTTACACAAACTAACAGTTTGTGGTACAACACCTTAGTTTGCTTTGTGACGGCAAGTTTTTTGCTCTGGGCGATCTATCGGTTATTGGTGCAGGCGAAACTCGCGTTACCAGTGGATTGTTTCTTCATGGCACAAGCATGTGTTGTGTTTTTAGTTGCGCCTTACCTTGCTGCGAGTCGTTTTCTGGGTGGGTATTTTGGATCGCTATCTACGCGTTCTACTGTATCGCTACTCAGACTCAGCCGTATCTCTTTTGGAGGGCAGCTACTGCGGGTGCTTCTCATAAGTCAGGTGTCTCTGTTATGCTGGGTTCTTTTATCGACTGCTATTGCTTTCTTTTTGACGAGTATTCCTTTTCTGAAGATATTACAGATGTTCACGATATTGGTGGTTTATAGCCTATCGGCGGGTGCAGTCGGCTTGTGGGGGGCACGGGTTTTCAAGGACGCACTTTTTGGGACGGAATGCGCCTATCTGCTATGGTGTGTGTTAATAGGTGGCGTGTTTTTATTAGCACCGCTGGATCGGTACGTGGATAATATTCAACCTGTGATTTCACCCGTGCTTCATATCAATCCGCTTATTGCTGTCTGCTATATCTTTGAGATAGATCCTTTTAGATCGCCGTTCGTTTATAAGCTGACACCCGTCGGGTCGTATCATGTCCCATATACGCCTTGGTATCTTGTGGGTTTCTGGCAACTTCTGATAGGTATTTGCTGTTTTTTCGGGGTATGGCGAATATCGAATCCGTATAGGCACATTTTGTGATGTGCTTCCTGCCGAGAGGATTTCATGGCTATAACAGAAAAACCGATTATTAGTGTTTCAGGTGTCCGAGGTGAGATAGGGGTCTCGCTTGATGTCAGCGTCATTACGCGTTTCGCGATGGCTTTTGGCACCTTTGTTGGTGGTAGGACAGTGGTCGTTGGGCGAGATTCTCGCACCTCCAGTCCAACGGTCCGACACGCTGTCCTTGCTGGACTTTTTGCCACCGGATGTCACGTCATAGATGTCGGTCTCTGTCCGACACCGACGATCCTCTTAATCGCAAAGGCGTTGCATGCACAGGGGAGTATTACCGTCACGGCGAGCCACAATCCGGTCGCTTGGAATGGAATTGAATTTGCCGCTGCATCCGGGAGTCTCTTGACACAAGCGGAACGGGATGAATTGATGCGAATTTATGAAACAGAGGATTTTGCACTCGCGCCTTGGAACGAACAAGGGACCCTTGAGACCTACGATGAGGCAATAGCGTATCATCTGGAGCGGGTTCGGCATGCTCGGTGGCTCGCACCAGATTCGATTCGGAAAGCCGGTCTAAAGGTTGTACTTGATTGCGGAAACGGTGCCGGAAGCGTCATCAGTCCGTCCTTATTAAGAAAACTGGGTTGTCGGATTGTTGAACTTAATTGTGTCGCCGATGGGCACTTTCGTCGTTCTGCTGAACCTACACCTGAGGCGTTGGATGAACTTTGTGAAACAGTTCGGGCTTCTAAAGCAGATATTGGCTTCGCGCATGACGGCGATGCGGATCGGCTTGTGCTTGTTACAGATCAGGGGATTCCGCTGAATGGTGAGTGGACACTTGCGCTTGTCGCCGATTTCATCCTCGGTAAAACCAAAGGCGATGTAGTGGCTACGGTATCTACGAGTCGAATGTTAGACGATATTGCCGCAAAGCACGGTGTCAGACTTCACCGTACGAAAGTTGGCGTGGGTTGGGTGGTTGAGAAGATGCGCGAGGTTAACGCAGCTATCGGTGGCGAAGGCACGGGTGGCGTTGTTTATCCGGATATCCACTGGACAACAGACGGTATCGCCTCTATTGCTGCCATCACTCAATACCTTGCTGAGTCTGGTAGCACCGTCACGCAGCTCGTCGAAAACATGCCGCAATATCAAATGTGTCGAAAAAAATTGGAGATTCCGTCCCAAGAACTTGCATCACGTCTTATCGAACGTGCCTTGAAAGTTTATGAAGAGGCGTCTGCTATAGGAAAAGAACCGCTTCTCGAGTTAACGGACGGGGTCAAGCGCGTCTGGGACGATCGGTGGGTGAACATTCGTCCTTCTGGTACAGAACCTGTAATTCGGGTTTTCAGTGAGGCACCGACTTTGGCGGAAGCGGCGCGATTGTGTGACGAAACGCTTGAAACCTTGACTGTGTTAATGAAACAGATGTCGTGTTAACTGCGTTATTTATTGTACTGCATTGTGGAACGATGACCAGATTTATAGTGGATTCTACAATTAGCTTTACATCTGAACTGTAGGAGGGAACTCCGATTCCCGACTCACAGCGGTTGGGTCGCGATTCGGAGAGTGCTTCTACAGAATATATGTAAACTTATTTACATCATTTACTATAATAGTTTAAAAATTTTGGAGAGATTATGGCTTTGAAACTTGCCTGCATCGGTGGTGGAAGTGGTTTATCCGCCCTACTGAGTGGCATTAAACACTATGCTGATCTTGAGAAAGGTAAAGATAGTATTATTGATTTGGATAGTTTAGCGGCAATCGTTACTGTCTCTGATGATGGCGGCAGTTCAGGGCGACTTGTTGAAGAGTTTGATATGCTACCGCCGGGCGATATTCGTAGACTGCTCTTCACCTTATCTGATGCTGATGAACTCGCAGGACTTTTTGAATATCGCTTTTCGAGCAATGGCGAACTCGGTGGACATACCGTTGGGAATCTTTTGCTAACGGCGTTAACAGAGAAATTTGAGGGTAATTTTCCGAAGGCGATTCAAGCCGCATCCAGACTCCTCTCCGTTCGCGGACAGATTATCCCTGTTACATTGGATTATACCGTTTTATGTGCAGAGCTCGCAGATGGAGCGGTTGTCCGCGGCGAATCCACGATACCCATCAGAGAAAATCGTGAACCTATTAAGCGCGTTTTTTTTGAACAGCGCGAAAATGGAAAAACGCATCATTCTCCCGATGAAATCTATGAGTGTCAGGCGCATGAAGGGGCTATAGAGGCACTGATTAACGCTGACGTGATTCTCATCGGTCCCGGGAGCCTTTATACCAGCATTATGCCGAATCTGGTTATTAAAGGAGTTGTCGAAACGATTCAACGCTCAGACGCTATTAAAATCTACGTCTGTAACGTCATGACGCAGCCGGGTGAAACCGATGGCTACGCCGTTACGGATCATGTCAACGCTATCTGGGACCATGCGAAAATTCCGATAGACTATGTCGTGGTTAACGACCAACCCGCTCCAACGGAGATCATGCAAGAATATGTCCGCAAAGAATTGGTGTCGCAGTTGACTCGGATTCGATCGCTTGCTGAGGAAGGACTTTCGATGCTCTATGAAGATACCCAACATCTGATGGAGTCCCTGAACTTAGCAAAAGATATTTCATTGCTGTCGGTTGAAACAATGCAGTTGGCGGATGCTTCAAAAGTGCAGGTTTCTTACAATGCTGAGCAGGAGAATCTTGAGGAGGAGGGAATCTGTGTGATTGAAGCGGACCTCATTCGGGACATGGTGGTCACTGAGTTTGGGACATGGCTCGGTGGTGTTCAAATGAACGTTATCCGTCACGATCCCGAAAAACTGGTCCGCTCTCTTGTTAAGATCTTTAGGAGTCACCCAAAACTCCAGGAGGCGGTCTGAGACAATTCGTAACCTTCAAGTCAGCGTTGTTGCTGCTTAGAAGGGGTGGTGTCTTCAGCAATCTGTGAGGCGAATGTATCACAAATCTGGGATAAATTGTCAATGAAAAGTTCCCAGCGTAATTCGTCTCGACGTGCTTTTGCTATTGCCAGACATAGTGCCGTTTCGTAGAAAGATAAATGATTTTTCTTGCGAACATCAGTGGATTTCATGGCTTTATCCCTTTCTAAAGAATGATAAATTATCTAAAATAGATATAGATTCCAACAAACGTAACGTTTAAACGAACATTTTCGGAAAAGGTTACATTTTTTTATAGGACAATTTTAACTTCGTAACCACGTGGGCAGCGCATCTTTCGGAACCTTATTATAAGGTTCTTTTTTATTTTTTTTGCCGTGGGTTAAACGTAACTTTGATGAAAAAAGAAAACGCTTTCTACCTATTAGATACAATTAGAAGCCAAAAAGGTTGCATAATTTTTCAAAGAAGTGGAAATGGTCAATGGAATCTTGACTTTATTCTCTTTTGAAAGTATAATATATTTAACCGGATGTTCCACCCTCTATAAGACTACCGCTTTTGAGAGCGAAAGTTTCTCTAATACGCCCAAAATAGGATATGTTGCATGGTATAAAATATGAAACATTCAGATTCCCATTTAAAAGAAGACGCTCACAAATCTTCTGACACAAATTTTATCCGCCAAGAGATTGACAAGGACCTCGAAACAAACAGATACGACGGTAGAGTCCATACCCGATTCCCACCAGAACCGAGCGGTTACCTCCATATCGGGCATGCCAAAGCTATCTGTATTAGTTTCGGTATCGCCGAAGATTACGGTGGACTTTACAATTTGCGGTTTGACGACAGCAATCCTATCACGGAAGAGAGTGAATACGTAGACGCGATTAAACGGGATGTACGCTGGCTTGGATTTGATTGGAAGGACCGAGAGTATCACGCTTCAGACTATTTTGAGACCCTCTGTGAGTATGCTGTCAAACTCATAGAGAAAGGAAAGGCTTACGTCTGCGATTTAACACCAGACGAGACGCGCGCCTATCGTGGTACCTTAGTCAAACCCGGCAAAGATAGTCCCTACCGAAACCGGTCGATTGAAGAGAACCTGGAGTTGTTCCGTAAGATGCGGGAGGGTGAGTTCCCTGACGGTTTCTGCACGCTTCGGGCAAAGATTGATATGACGAGTCCTAACCTGAATATGCGGGATCCGGTGATGTATCGTATCCTTCGTGCACATCACCACCGACGTGGTGACAAGTGGTGTATCTATCCTACCTACGATTTCACGCATGGACAGTCTGATTCGATTGAAGGTATAACGCACTCGCTCTGTGACGTTCAGTTTGAGGATCATCGTCCGCTCTACGACTGGTTTTTAGAATCCTTGGAGATTTATCAGCCTCGACAGATTGAGTTCGCACGGCTGAACCTGACGTATACCGTGTTAGGCAAGCGGAATCTCAGGGTCCTCGTCGAGGAAGGGCACGTCAACGGTTGGGACGATCCGAGATTGCCGACACTTTCTGGGATGCGCCGTCGTGGGTATACGCCTGAATCTATCCGAGATTTTTGCAGCCGCATCGGCGTTTCAAAAGCCGATAACCTTATTGAGATGGCGCAGCTGGAGTATTCTATTCGGAACGACTTGAATCAGCGCGCCCCGCGCGTCATGGCTGTTCTCAATCCGGTTAAGGTGGTTATTGATAACTACCCGGAGGGACAGGTCGAAATGCTTGAGGCTGAGAATAATCCCGAAGATGCGCGTGCGGGGACACGCGAAATCCCGTTCTCACGGGAGATTTACATTGAACGGGAAGATTTTATGGAGGATCCACCGCGGAAGTTCTTTAGGTTAGCACCGGGACGAGAAGTCCGGCTTAAACACGCGTATTATATCCAGTGTGAACGGATCGTCAAAGATGAAAACACGGGTGAAATCGTTGAGATTCACTGCACTTATGATCCAGAAACACGTGGTGGCTGGTCCGAGGATGGACGCAGGGTCCGAGGGACATTGCATTGGGTTTCTGCCGAACATGCTGTGGATGCGGAGGTCCGTCTCTACGATTCACTCTTTACGGAGCGTGAACCTGAGAACGCTGCAGGAGATGCTGACTGGATACAGTTTCTCAATCCGAACTCCTTGGAGGTTCTGCCCAGCTGCAAGGTTGAACCGAGTCTCGTTGACGCACCACCCGAAAACCGGTATCAGTTTCTGCGGATGGGTTATTTTTGCGTGGATCCAGATACAACGTCAGAGAAATTGGTATTCAATCGCACAGTACCGCTAAGGGATAGCTGGGCGAAGATTCAGAGAGGGCAGAAATGAACGACACACCAAGCGGGACAACGACTTCCGCTGTAAACGATCAGATCCGGGTTCGGATGGCACCATCACCCACCGGCTACTTACACATCGGCGGGGCACGAACGGCGCTATTCAATTGGTTATTTGCCAAACATCACAACGGCACGTTTATCCTCCGTATTGATGATACGGATATGGCGCGTTCAACTGATGAATCCATGCACGAGATTTACGAGGCGTTGAAGTGGTTGGGCATCGATTGGAACGAGCACTATGTTCAGTCGGAGCGGAGAAGTGTCTATGACGGATATGTTCAACGCTTGCTTGAGAGTGGCAATGCATATCACTGTTATTGCACACCTGAAGAATTGGAGGCGATCCGTACGCAAGCACGTGCCGATAAGCAGCCCCGTTCCTACGATGGTAGGTGTCAACATCTGACATCGGAAGCTGTCCAACGTTTTGTCGCTGAAGGCAGGAAGCCGACCGTGCGTATAAAGATGCCTGACAGACCTATTCGTGTTGACGACATCGTTCTCGGTTCACGGAATATTGATCCCACTACCCTCGAAGATGAGGTGATTGTCCGTTCAAACGGGATGCCGAACTACAATCTCACCTCAATTATCGACGATGCCGAAATGCGGATAACGCACGTCATTCGGGGAACGGAGCATCTCAACAACACACCGAAACAGATTGCGATTGCGAATGCTCTCGGTTTAAAGGTGCCGCAGTTTGCGCATATTCCGCTGGTGCTTGATAGCAGTGGTAGGAAGATGAGCAAACGGCATCACGGCGACCTTGTCGCTGTTAACCGCTACCGCGAGCAAGGGTATCTGCCTGAAGCGATGTTGAACTTTGTTGTTCGACTCGGTTGGTCGTATGATGATAAACAGGAGATCTTCTCTGTTGATGAACTCATAGAGAAATTCGACCTTGCGCGAATTGGCAAGAGTGGCAGTGTCTTTGATATTAAGAAACTGGAGTGGCTCAACTCCCACTATATTAATCAACGCAGTGTTCCAGCACGGACGGATGCGGTGATTCCATTCTGGCAGAAAGAAGGGTTACTCAATTCGACAGAAGATCGCAATTGGCTGGAAGGTATTGTGGCAGCGGTGGGTGAACGTCTCACAACTCTGCAAGATATTGTCCCACAGACCCGTTATTTCTTTACCGATGAATTTGAATACGACCCGAAAGCCGTTAAGAAATGGTGGGGAAACTCTGAGGAGAAGCGGCAGAAAACGACTGAGATTCTGACGCATATTTCACAGATTTTGGAGAAGATTCCTCAATTTGACATAGAGACTATTGAGGCGGCTATTTGGAAGTACACGGATGAGAACAACATCAAACGCGTCGCGGCAATGCAAGCGTTGCGAATCGCACTGACTGGGGCATCGTTTGGACCGAGTCTCTTTGATATTGTTGTCCTGCTCGGTAAAGACGAAGTTTTAAAGCGGATTCCGAAGGCAATAGACCATCTCTAAAAATCTACGATGGAAATTATTAGGCGAGACCATCTCGTTGAATTTGCACAGAAACATCCAAATACACGGCCATCGCTTAACCGTTGGTATGATTTGATGCGAGAAAGAAGTTTTCGCTCGTTTACAGAATTGCGTTCTACATTTCCCCATGTTTCCCGGGTGGGAAAACTCACAATCTTCAATATTGCTGGTAACAACGTACGCCTCATTGCTTCTATGAGGTATAATGAAGATAGAGTCTACATTCGAGATATACTAACGCATGCAGAGTATGATAAAGGAAGGTGGAAGGAGTAAACTATGGTTCCCAAAACAGAAAATGCCCTGAATGTATCTGCAATTGACGCACCTGTTTCCTTTCAACCGCGAGGCAAGTGCAAATTGCAAC
This sequence comes from Candidatus Poribacteria bacterium, assembly GCA_022827625.1. GTDB lineage: Bacteria > Poribacteria > WGA-4E > WGA-4E > WGA-3G > WGA-3G. The sequence continues at coordinate 27,638 of JAJEIE010000026.1, forward strand.
CATCTGTTGAGGCATTATGCAACCTAATTGATATTCTGAGCCAAAGCGAGATGTATATACCTGTTTTATTAACCGAAATCGAATATCGGGAGCTTGCAGCACGGTTAGATGATTTACTGGATATAGTAGGGGAGGAAAATCATACCTTGGCTCCCTTACTGCATTTCGTTGGTACGCTAATTAAGAATTATGAAGATGAATACGTCCCGGAACTCACAGAAATTTAGGGGTTTTTACGATAAATTCTTAATCTTCATCACATCCGCCAGTGGAAATCCACCGCAAGGAGGTTACCCATGGCAGCAAAACTCGCTATATCTGGTGGCAAGAAAACTGTTCCCGATGGATTCATTCAACCGTGGCCACAGGTTACCCAATCCGACAGAGACGCGATTGCCGAAGTGATCGCCTCTGAAAAGATTACCGAGCAGCAGCGCGTTCAATCCGAAGGACTCGCCAACGAATGGGCGGACTACATGGGGGTCGAGTATTGCATCCCCGTCAACAGCGGAACCGCTGCCTTACATCTCTGTGTCGCAGGGGTCGGCATCGAACCGGGGGACGAGGTCATCATTCCCGCCTTCACTTTCTGGGCAACGGCAGCCGCTGTCCTCCATCACAATGCTATCCCTGTCTTTGTTGATATTGACCCGGTAACCTACTGTATTGATCCCAGCGCGATTGCAGCGAAAATTACTGAGAGAACGCGTGCGATTCTGCCGGTTCACATTCACGGTATGCCTGCCGATATGGACCCGATTCTGGAGATCGCAAAGAAACACAATCTGAAAGTCATTGAGGACGTTGCACAGGCGCATGGGGCACGCTATAAAGGCAAACTGTGTGGTGCTTTTGGTGATGCCGCGGGTTATAGCACACAAGCCTCGAAGACGTTGAGTAGCGGTTGCCAAGGCGGTTTGTTCACGACGAATGATGAACAAATTCACAAGCGTGCAGCGTTGTTGCAGTATTTTGGAGAAATCGTTGTGCCGGGTCAGGAGAGAGAAGAGCAGGAATACAATGCTTATGGACTCGGGTGGATGTATCGTGGGGATATGTTCAGCCAAGCACTCATTCGTAGCCAACTCAAGCGACTTGATGCAAACAACGGGTTGCGCGTCGAAAATTGTCAGTATCTCACAAAACACCTAAGTAAACTTGACGGCATCGAAACGCCTGTTACGCCAGAAGGGTGTGAACCTGTTTATTACAACTACGTTGTCGGGTTTGATCCAGCGGCGTTGGGATTGGACATCTCCCCGCGCACAATGCGTGAGAAGGTGCAAGCAGCACTACGCGCCGAGGGTGTACCGACGGGACAGTGGCAACGCCTCCCTGTGCCATCTCAAGAGATTTTTCAGAACCAAATCGGTTACGGCACTGGGTGTCCGTGGCGATGCAATAATTCGACGGTAGAATATAAGACTGAGGACTATCCGCAAGCCGTTGAATTTATCGATTCTCACTGTTATATCTTCGATGTCAACCCACCGAACGACTCTGAGTTGATGTCCTATTATGTTGAGGCGTTCCATAAGGTAATGGATCAATTGGGTGCTGTGCTTGAAGTGCCAGAGACCGCCTAATTAAAAACGGTAGGCGAGGTTTCCTAACCTCGCCGATTATCAGACTCACGTTATATCTATATGCCAACACTAAACTGGATCGGTAAAGAAGCCATTATCAATCACCACGATGAGGTGCCAATACACACGCTCACATACGACTGTGATCGCTCCTTCGGTGCTGAAAACGAGCCACTTGCCACTGGGAACTTACTCGTTGAAGGTGATAACCTCGTTGCACTTAAGGCTCTCCTACCTTATTATGCTGGTAGAGTCAAGTGTATCGTTATTGATCCGCCGTATAATACGGGCAACGAGAATTGGGTCTACAATGATAATGTCAACCACCCGACCATCCAGAAATGGCTTAGAAAAACGGTTGGAGCACTTGCAGCGGATCTCTCACGGCACGATAAGTGGCTCTGTATGATGTACCCGCGTCTTTGTCTCCTTCATCAACTCCTCCGAGAAGATGGTGTTATTTTTATCATGCTTGATGATAACGAACAACCCAACCTGCGTCTATTAATGAATGAGATTTTTGGTGAAACGAATTTTGTTGCAAATCTTATTTGGAGAAAAAAAGCAGGCGGTGGACAAGATGCTGGGTACTATGCTAGGGAGCATGAGTATATTCTCTGTTACCGAAAAAGTGATGCCTACACTATGAAATTTAGGACCTCAGAAAGAAAGCAAACTGAATTTCCTAAGATTAAAAATGGACGGAAATGTAAGTTTGTGAAGCTAGAAAAATGGGGATCCAACGCATATAGGGAGGACCGTCCAACAATGTTTTATTCAATTGAGGATCCGGATGGGAATCCTTTCTTCCCACAAGCACCCGATGGAAATGAAGGAAATTGGAGAACGCGTCCTACTGCTTTGGATCAAGACCATATTCATTGGATAAAAAGAAGTGAGCGTTGGATACCTTATGAAGTCATCTATTTTGACGAAGTAGAAGATACCGCCAAAATTGTTAAGGAACGTTCTATCTATTACGATATCGCGACAACAACAGATGCCGCGAATGAGCAGAAAGCAATTTTTGGAAAAAAGGTTTTTGATAATAGTAAACCCCTCGATCTGATAAAGCGATTGATCTTATTGTCTACTGAGCTTGACTCGATTGTCCTGGATTCTTTTGCGGGTAGTGGTACAACGGGGCACGCTGTTCTTGCCCAAAACAATGAGGATGGCGGAAACCGCCAATTTATTTTAGTTGAACTGGAGTCGAAAATAGCTCGCGAAATTGCATCTGTCCGTCTTAAACGCGTCAGTAAAGGATACACTTTTGATAATAAAGACAAACAACAGTGTGAATCCGGTATCGGTGGTACTTTCGCCTATTATCACTTCGGTGAAACCTTCTTGGAAGAACCAGAGATTCCCTTTAATGAGATGGCGCAATACCTCTTTTTCAAGGAGACGGGAACCCCAATAGCAATAGAAACCGCGCTGTCCCTTATGGAAGGGGATAGACCCTCGTATGAATCTTGTACTACTGACGAAAAACGCCAGCGCGCCTTTTTAGGTAGTGTGAGTGGGGTCGGGGTTTATCTGCTCAATAGCGACGATATTTTGACTGAAGAACTCATAAGCCGCTTACCGAAACATGATGGCAGTAAGATTATTCATTGTGGCGGGACCCGACTCACGGGTGCCACCTTAAAGCAACTCGGCATAACCTTCCGTCAGATGCCGTATAATCTTGTGTAGGAGAAATTGTCTGAATCGCGGATTACACCGATTTCACGGATTTTTAGATGTTCGTCATCCGAACCAATTTGAGAGATGGAAGTTTTTCAGGGAACTGAATAACTCCAGATTCTTTTTGACAAAATTTGATTAGACATCGTATACTATTCTAAAATGTGTTCCTCTGATTACGGAGGCAGTGTCTTTGTAGTGTAAACTATTAGTTTGTACCTCTATACAAGACCAAGGTGTCCGATTAGGAGAAGTCTGATGCTTCACGGAATAGAATTAGAAAATTTCAAAGCATTCGGGAAACGTGCGCGCATCCCCTTTGCACCGATAACACTCATTTTCGGCGAAAACAGTGCCGGAAAGAGTACAATCCTGCAGGCCCTCAATCTGCTCAAGCAAACGCGCGAAAGCCGCGAAATTGGAGCTCCGCTTTTACCTCGTGCTGAAAATGGGATTGTTAATCTCGGTAGTTTTTGGGAAATGATTTTCAATCACGACTTGGAACGAACCTTATCAATTCGTGTTGAAACTAAAGTCGATAAAACCAGTCAATTTCCTTTAGCATTCAGAAAGGATAAAATTGGGATTGAATTAAGTTTCAAGATATCATCTGAGGAAAAAGTGGTTTTTTTAGATCAAATCAAAATTTACTATGGAGAACCTTCTAACTTTATAGCCGAATTTCAACTATCAGATGAAACTATCGAACCTGAGGAATTTTTAATGATGGGTTTCTTCCGTGATTCGAGTGAGTTTTCCCGTTCAAAATTATCTGCAGTGAAATGTACTCGATTAACAAAGGACCCAAATTATTGGGAACCTGAGTTTAAATGGTATGAAAAGTATAAGGAACAGATACTTCAGCAGCTTGAGGAAAGACTAGAGGATCTGGAGCATTCCAATGAACGGTTTAGTAGAAACAGGGATAGACGTGAAGAGCGGTTTATTTCCCTAAAAAACGGTATTGAATTACTTAGATCAGAGCCTAAGTTGGAGACTTACGTTTCTAAGCGGCATAGTGATGAGATGAATACAATTTTAGGGTTACAAGGCTTTCTTCCAATTAGGATTATGTCCGATAGAAGAAATTCTTGGATATCAGAACTTCGGCCATCTGGTGTGCTTCGTACCTATAGATTTGATGCTGCTTTATTAGCGGAAGCAGCAGGTCGAGGATTAGAGCAAGCCTTGAAAATTCTTTTCTCCATGGGACCTTTTCGAAAAACACCCGAAAGATGGTACATTTTTCAAGGTACTAGCCCTCAGGATGTGGGATATCAAGGAGATTTGCTTCCAGATTTGCTTTTCCGTCGTCCTGAATTAGTTGGCGAAGCGAATGAATGGCTAAAAAAACTTGACATGGGTTATAAACTAAGGGTAGAACCAGTACAGACCGATTCAGGAGATCTTTTTGAAGTTAGACTTATAGATACGCGTCGAAAAAAGTCAGTGAATGTAGCATTACCAGATGTTGGTTTTGGTATTAGTCAACTTTTGCCATTCGTTGTCCAGAGTTTGGTTCCTGGCAAACAGATTATCTCCATTGAACAGCCCGAGGTACACATTCATCCGAGGTTACAAGCCGATCTCGGCGATCTTTTGGCGGAAGCCATTAAAAGACACCAGAAACAATTCATCGTTGAGACGCATAGTGAGCACCTGATCTTACGCCTGCAGCGATTAGTTTATAAAGGGGAGATTAAGCCAGAAGATGTTTCGGTTATCTATGTCAGTCGTGGGCCTGAGGGGGCAAAGGCAGAACGTTTACGTCTTGATGAGGAAGGCGATTTTATTGATGAGTGGCCCAACGGATTCTTTTTGGAACGCCTTCGTGAACTTAGATAGTGAAAGGAGCCAAATAAATGCCAATCACTACAGTCGTTGATCCTTCTGCATTCAATGTAGATTATTTCAATCCGACTTATCAAAAGCATGCGGAAAATTTCTTAAAAGGTATTGAGGAAGACGGTCTATTAATTGTTGATTCAGAAAACAAATTGCAAAACGCTATATTTGAACAGATTGCCTCTCTTCCAACCAAGTACCAGCAGCAATTGCAAATTCGGTTTGAGGAACTGTTTAAAAATAAAAAAGACCGGGTTGTCGAATGTTGTATCTTGTCAAATTACACGTCGTCGGAGGATCTTTTAGATTTAGCATATCACTTGAGAATAGTTAGCGAAGCTGATGCCTTAATCGTTGCGGACAAAGATTTTGAAATACTGAAGTCTGATCAAGAATATGATGAAAGCATTTTTCCGTTATCGGGATATAGTGGTGGCGATTTTGGGAAAAACCATCAAAAGTATTATGACGAATTGAAGTCGATAGATACACACTTGGAATCGGAAGTAGAGGATACTATTATCCATTCAGCACAATTCAACGATTGGCTCACATCCATTTTGGAAGAAGATATATTTGTATCACGCGAACGACTCATCGCGCTGCTGGCAAAGGGTGCTCCTCACGAGGAACTTAAAGAAGAGTTCCGTGAATTTTTCAATGGTTACTACGTACTTACCTCTGAATTGGAGGAGTACGAGGAATCTATCCTTGAAATTATAAAGGGAGACGAGGCATTTATCTACCTGAAGCACCGTGTCTCAGCGGTTGAGGCACAGCGAAAGAGTTCACCACTTGGACGTGAGGCACGGCGGATGGGGCTTTCTGTACACGGTGATCCTGTACCAGAGATAAAAGTGACGGAATTACCTCCTGATGGATTCCGAGCGTTGATGGGGACACTCGGAAATTGGAAGCTTTTTGTAGCGCGGGAACGTCTTGTTAAGTTAATGGAAACAGAATATCCTATTGGGATAGCGGAGCGGCTGCGGGCTGAGTTCTACGGGTTTTTTGTTTGTTATTTAGAACTGGAATTGTTCCTTGAGAATTATGATTATGATCCAGATGAAGGGTTGGAATTGCGTCCAGAATTCATTGAGTCCTTAGAGCGTGAGGAGGAGTACATCAAGTCTGGTGGAAAAATGCTTACGCTTGAGGAGGTTGCTAAACGGTTAGGAACCTAAATGTATGAATTGATACTCACTCCAAGTGCTGAAGGAGATTTAAAGCGTTTGGATGGCAAAATTCAAGGGCAAATTCGCAATAAACTTGAATGGCTGCGAGAAAATTGCGATCAATGGTCTCATAGAGCACTGAAAGGCAACTACAAAGGAAAATTCAAATTACCTTCTGGCGACTACCGAATTATCTATACTTATGATAGGCGTGCTCAAACGGTTGAGGTTTCCCGGATTGGACATCGTTCATCTGTTTATGAGTAAATCTAATATGTCTCTAACACCGAAACAAAAAAATGCACCTACCGCTCAAAGAATACCAAGAACGGACCCTTGAAACATTAACAGAATATTATCAAAACTGCTTGCGTTTACAAAATGCCAACACCGCATTCTACGATTTAACCCAACGACCGTACGCTCCTGTTAATGGTTTGTCCGGTATGCCTTATGTCTGCCTTCGGCTTCCTACAGGCGGTGGCAAAACTTTGGTTGCGTGTCACGCTGTTGACATCACTGCATCAGAACTCCTAAAGACTGAAAGCCCGCTTATCCTTTGGTTGACTCCCTCAAACCCTATACGTGAGCAGACGCTCAGTGCTCTTAAAAATCCTAATCACCCCTACAGGAATGCTTTTAAATCCTCAGGACACAGCTTGGAAATCCGTACTATCAGTGAAGCACTCTATCTGCAACCGCATATTCTCAACACAAAAACCACGATTATCGTCTCCACGATGCAAGCCTTCCGCGTTGAAGACACGGATGGACGTAAGGTTTATGAGCCCTCGGGTGCTTTGATGGGGCATTTTACACATCTTTCCGATGAAACCCTCTCCGAAGTTGAGCGCGACGAAAGCGGCAAACCTGTCTATTCGCTCGCGAACCTCTTATGCATCAAACGTCCACTTGTTATCGTAGATGAAGCGCATAACGCTCGGACTGAACTCTCTTTTGAAACACTCGCTCGGTTCAATCCATCTGCAATCATTGAATTTACCGCTACCCCGGATACGACTACAAATCCGTCCAATGTCCTCTATACCGTCTCCGCTGCTGAGCTCCAAGCAGAGGACATGATTAAGATGCCGATTCAGTTGGAAACAACACCAAATTGGAAACCGCTCCTCGCCGCTGCTATTGCCCAGCGCGACGCATTGGAAATGGACGCAAAGAAGGAAAGAGAAGCAACAGGTGAATATATCCGTCCAATCATGCTCATTCAGGCACAGGCCAGGAGCAAAACACGGGAGACTTTGACTATTGAAGTCGTTGAGAAATGCCTCCTTGAAGAACACCAAATTCCGAAAGAACATATCGCCCGTGCTACGGGTGAGGACAAAGAACTTGATGATGTTGACCTCAACGATCCAGAATGTCAAATTCGTTACGTTATCACTGTACAGGCATTACGCGAAGGGTGGGATTGTCCGTTTGCCTATGTTCTCTGCTCTGTCGCTCAGATAAGATCTTCTACTGCTGTTGAACAAATATTAGGTAGGATCATGAGACTCCCAAAAGCACAGCGCAAGAAACAAGAATCGCTCAATAGTGCTTATGCTTTCGTGGCTTCCCAAAACTTCTATGACGCTGCATTTGCATTAGCCGATGGACTCGTTCAGAACGGGTTTGAGAAGCAGGCAGCTGCTGAACTTATCCGCCCTACAGATGAGAATCAACCGGATCTACCGCTTTTTGAAGGTCAGACTCTACCAGGCAGCGAACCTGCCCCTGCCCAGCGCGGCGAATTTTTTAAGGTGCCGAAGTTGATGGTCCAGGGATCTCAAAAACATCTTGACTTTGAAGCATCTCGGTTTTTAGAAACTCCGTGGCGGTTGTCCGAATGCAATGCTGAACTTTCTGAAGCGGAGTTCCCATCAGAATTTAAGACAGGAGAATTGGGCGAAATAGGACTTTCCCATGAGGGAAGATTAGAAATGCGATTCTTGGGTAAACTCCACCAGCAGATGTCTTTGCTCACACCGGATAAAAACTGGGATACTACGCGACTTGCTGACTGGCTTGACAGAACGGTTGAACATTGGGACATCTTACGTCGTGAGTCGCTCCCTTTCCTTCAGAGGTTAGTCGAACATCTTATTGAGGTACGCAAAATTCCAATAGAGGTTCTCATCCGCAACAAATACGCTCTCAAAAGTGCTGCTGCTGCCAAAATTGATAGCTACCGTCAAGACGTACATCGTGGAGCATATCAAAACCTTCTTCTGCCCGAATGCGAAACGCCTGTTGTTGTCTCACCGGACCACTGTTTCTCGTTTGATCCACACCGTTACCCTTACAATACTCGGTACACAGGTGCCTATCGATTCCAGAAACATTATTATCAACATGTCGGTGATCTGAAGGCAGATGGTGAAGAATTTCGATGTGCACGATTTACCGACGCGCTTCCTGAAGTCAAATATTGGGTGCGGAATCTTGAACGCCAACCGCAGTTCTCCTTTTGGCTTCAAACTCCAACTGATAAGTTTTATCCCGATTTTGTTTGTCTTTTAACCGATGAACGTTATCTCGTTGTTGAGTATAAGGGTGTGCATCTTTGGTCTGCTGATGATGCAAAAGAGAAGCGCGAAATAGGTGAGTTATGGGAGAAGCGGAGCGGTGGGAATTGCTTGTTTATTATGCCTAAAGGGCCTGATTTTGATGCCATCCGCGCTAAACTCTCCTAAAACCCAAGTATAATAAAGCTCATAATTACTTTTACACATTAAAGTTGGCGAGGTTGGGAAACCTCGCCAGCGGAGAGAGGTTTCCAAGTCTCTTATGTCCACATATTTTCGGGTTTTACTATAAACCAATTTTCGTACATAGACAGAGGCTTTAGGTTGTTGTAACCTAAAGCCTCTTTTTTACTTTCGACCTTTAAATTTCCTATTCCTTAGACTCATCAGGATAATCAATCGACCATTTACCCCGACCCTCGCCAGAAGGTTCTTCTTTCCAGAGGTCAAGGAACTTCTCAGGGGCGTTATGCTCCGTGAGATGCGCCATAAACATCTCATGCAGCTCCTTGACGAGTTCCATATTATCCGCAGCGATGTTGTTCTCGGCTAACGGGTCTGCTGATAGGTCGAAGAGTTCCGGTCTCCCATATTCGCCGACGGGTGCGTATCCCCAGCGTTCCGTGACGAGGAACGGCGTCGTCGCTTGACGGGGTACACTCTCGTCCCGGGCAGCGATGTGACACCCCGTTACCGCATAGTCTCGATGCTGTTCATTGCCTTTAAGGAGGGCATCTGCGAAAGAACGTCCCTCGAAGGGTTTCGGTGGATCCAAGGAAACACCGGCTAACTCACAGAGTGTCGGCATAATATCCATCGGTTGCGCAATGAGATCGAGGCGTTGTCCAGATGGAACGTCTCCACCAGCAATCAAGAACATCTCGTGGTTAATCTCTGGATACGTCGGCCAGTAGCGTGAATCTTCTGGGTCGATGTTAGATTTACCCGTCCTGCCATGTTCACCGATGGACATCCCGTGATCCGACAGTACTACGACCAGCGTATCATCCCATAATTCCAAATCCTCCACCTTCTGCAGAACCCGTCCGATATGCCTGTCGATGAGTTCCGCCTCACCGGCGTAATGTGCCCAGAGGTTGTGGAGCTCGGCATCCGTAAAGAGTGATGATAAACCGTAGTTTGGGTGTAGCATCGGCGGTCCCGTATAGTCCGGATCGTAGCGTTTAACGAGATATTCGGGCGGATCCCACGGTTCGTGTGGATCGAAGAAGTCTACCCAGAGGAAGAAGGGACCCGAACGGTGGTTCTCCTCCAACCACCGAATTGTAGTTTCGGAGGTCCTGCCCGAGAACGTCTCTGATTCGTACTGATAGTAACGGTTCGTCCAACGGTGCGTGTTCGGCAAGGTATGTCCGCGATACGAAGGATGCGGTCGCGTCTTCTCATTCGGCATAACGATTCTTATTTCGTCGTTGAGGTGGAGAAGCGGTTTATCACCTTCTTGTCCGCGGTGCTGGAAAGCGGCATGGAAGCAGTGCTGGAAACGGACGTTGAACAGGTGTGGGGTGTCACATATCAGCTGCGTGGCGTATCCCTGCTCGCTCAGGAGTTGCGCGATGATGCTCCGTCCGCTCAGATCAATTGGCTGCCACGGATAGTGGGGCCATCCGACCGTTGCAGTCATAATATCTGTGCGGTGTGGCACTGTCGGGAAACTGCTCATATAGAACTTGTCAATAGCAGTTGCGCGTTCTGCTTCAAATCTATCGAGCATTGGTGTACGAATCGGACGGCGCGCCCGTTCGCCTAAATTGTCATACCGAAAGGTATCGGTAATAAGTAGCACGATGTTTTTCATTTTTTTAACTATTAACCTCGCTATGATTGCCCCAGTGGGGGATCATCGGTTTCTGTTTAGGTTCTGACACAGGATGCACAGCCTGACAGGCTATGCTACAAAAAGCGATCATCGGGAACTTTTTGCATAAAATTGCGCTTTAGACCTCTTGGCGCGTTGTTTTTAATAAGAATAGCGTCACTAACAACAACGGCACAATAATTACAGCAGAGACAATGAGAGACACCTGAGCACCGATGAGACACGGAAAAAAGAAAATCGAGCCTACCATTGAGCCTTTCAACGCGAAATAACCGTTTTTCTCGTTTGGTTGCAGGTAAAGCGAAATCCGAGTCCCAACAGTCGCGATGATGCCCAACGTTACCCAAACAATATAAGGCTTCTGAATATCGGGTTCCAGCCAGTAGGGCAAGCAGGCGATAGTAAACGCCAGAACCGTGGCAACAGCAGAGAGAAAAAGTGCTGGACGAATGCCGATCTGGAGCGGTGTTGTTAGGATGCCGAGTTCTTGGTCCCGTGAAATGTCTTTGAAGGTTGTCGTGATATGTGTCCCCAAGTCGTAAAGTGTTGTAGCAGCGAAGGCGTACCATACCAACCGCGGCACAGTTCCACTCACCGCTAATGCCCCGAAAACGCTTAGTAGTCCGATGCCCAAAGGCAGTGTAAGACTGCCTAAAATACCTTTCGCTTTGAAAATGGCGTTGTAGAGGTGCGAAATTGCAACCAAGCCCATTACCAACAAGCCGGCTTTGATATTCAAATAAAAACCGCCAATGACGCAGAGCCCGTAGATAGTGCTTGCCGGTACAATCGCCTGTTGCGGTGTCAGTCGCTGTGACGGCAGTGGACGCTCTGGGTTTGTGTGCTTGTCGGTTTCATGGTGAAAGTAATCATTCTTTATCATTCCAGCGAAGTAGCCACAGAGTGCAATCAAGAGTGTGGCTGCAACGCGCCAGGTCCAGCGTCCTTCGCTCGCAATGAGTGCCCCTGGAAGTGTGGCGACAATCGGAATCGCAAAAAGCGGATAGCGAATGAGTTCCAAGTAGGCTTTGAGGCGAGTCATTGTGTCGATTTCCTACTAAAAATTTTCTCGTGGTACACCGGCTTCTGTTACCGGAGCGTTTCTTGGATCAAATGCCTCGTCTACGCCGTAAAACTGATCGCTCTGTGTTCCGATACCGAGTTCTGTTATGTTGGGTCCGACCTGTTTGTTCCCCTGAATAAAGTTATCTCGGAGCCTACCACCATCGTAGACTGCCCAACCAACATTCATTGTAATATTGTTGGAGACTATCTCTGGTGAGGCGGTAGAATAACAGACAATAGCGTTCTCGTAGTTCGCGCGGAGAATGTTATATTGGATACGGGGTCGGGAGTCGTCTTCGCATATAATTCCGTAATTGTTAGCAGTGAATTCGTTGTATTCTACATCTGGTGACGCACTCCCGCGGAATTGTGAACCTGTGCCGTTTCTATTAAATTCGTTGCCCGTAATAGTGGGTCTGGTGTTTTCAGAGAGCACCCCTATTTTGTTCTCGCTAATGAGGCATCTCTCGATTTGCACGGCATCTGTTAGGCATGTAATACCGGTGGTTGCGTGTTGAATGCGGCAGTATGTTAGACGGCTGTTCGGACTTTCAGCTGCAATCTGAATGCCTGCCCAATCGCCTGCTTTCGGCGGATCGGCAGCGATAGTTTGTTGCCGCCTTTCTCTGCCACCGAAGCCCCCACCGCGCATTTGTTCTGTTCCCATTGTAGTAGGTGAGGTTGCTTCTGCCTCTGGCTCTTCTCGGGGTTCTTGCTGTTTTCCCAAAGATCCAAAAACGACCATGCGTTCCGGGGAACCTTCGGCGTAGAGTTCGCCGTGTACGATCAACTCACTCGGAGTATCTGTCGGCTCAAAACCCACAATCGTACCCGCACGGATCGTCAGTGTAACACCTTCGGGAACGACAACGGTATCGGTAATATAGATGCGTCCATCCCAGATCTCGTTTTCTGTCAACTCACCTGACTTTTCTATGATTTCTGAGCTGGTGCTACCTACATCGAAATTAAACGTCTCACCTTGGCATCCGCAGGACAATGCGGCTAAAATACAGATAAAGGGAATAAGGGGTTTGCAGGATACGGCTTGTAAATTCAGATTGTAAATTACAAGTTTCCAGTAGTGTTGTGTGATGATCGTTATTTTCATGATATATTTTTATCATGCATACCGATTTCTGTCAAGGTGGAAAAAAAGTTTGACATCACGGGTTAAATTTGCTATAATTCTATAGTTAAGAAGTGAAGTTCGTGCGCTACTTTGAAATCAAGGATTACGCACAGCGGGTAAACGCGCTTTGATGTCGTTCCAAAAAACAGGCTGAGAATTACATACTTGCACACAGGTTCTCCTAACAAAAAAAGGCATCGACAATGTTTGAGAGTTTAGGAAATAGATTACAAGGCACCCTGAAAAAAATCAGGGGACAAGGAAAGCTCACAGAGAGCAATATCTCCGATACTTTGCGTGAGGTGCGCCGTGCTTTTTTGGAAGCAGATGTTAACTATAAAGTCACACGTGAATTTATAGAGCAGATTAAGGCGCGGACGCTCGGTCAGGAGGTCCTCGGTAGCCTTACGCCTGAACTTCAGATTGCCCGAATTATTGGTGAAGAACTGACTGCATTGATGGGCAGCAAGGCGGAGAAGATTAACATTGCGCCGAGTGGCCCTACAGTTCTGATGCTTGTTGGGCTGCAAGGTGCCGGTAAAACAACGGTCGCAGCGAAATTAGCCCTTAAGTTTCGTAAAGACGGACGTAAACCGTTGCTCGTTGCCGCGGATGTGTATCGTCCGGCTGCTATCAAGCAGCTGCAGGTCCTCGGTGAACAGACGGAAACCCCCGTATTTTCGATGGGAACAGAGCCTTCGCCGGTTGAGATCGCAGCGGCTTCGGTCAAGGAGGCTTTGGCACACGGGCATAACTGCGTTATTATTGATACTGCTGGACGTTTACACGTTAATGATGAATTAATGAGTGAACTTCGACAGATTAAGGAACGTGCGAATCCTTCTGAAGTCCTACTTATCGTTGATGCGATGACAGGGCAGGATGCTGTAAACGTTGCTGAAAACTTCAATAACGATTTGGACATTGATGGCGTGATCCTGACGAAAATGGATGGTGATGCCCGCGGGGGTGCTGCGCTTTCTATCCGTCATATTACGCACAAACCGATCAAATTCATTGGGGTGGGTGAAAAAATTGAGGCAGCCTCGTTAGAAGAATTCCACCCTGAACGGATGGCTTCACGCATCCTCGGACAAGGTGATTTCCAAACTTTGCTTGAGAAAGCCGAGGAAGTCTTCAGTGAAGACCAAGCGAAAGAACTTGAGCGTAAACTTGTAGCCAACAAAGGGTTAGACTTTACCGATTTTCTGACACAACTCGAGCAGCTTAAGAATATGGGACCCTTGGATCAACTCATGGATCTCATGCCCTTTAAAAACCAGTTGCCCGTTAAGAATCTGACACCCGATGAGAGCCATTTGCAGACGGCGAAAGCGATCATTCAGTCAATGACGGGTGAGGAACGGAGAAATCCGCGGTTGTTGGACAGAAGTCGGAAACTTCGCATTTCCAAAGGGAGTGGAACAACAGTAAATCAGGTGAACATGCTGATTTCACAGTTACAGATGATGAATCGTATGCTGAACCAGCAAGCGGCGATGGCAATGCCGCAAATGGGAGCCGGTTTAAATACAAAGATGGGGCGGAAAATGGGAGCACTTCCCGGTCAGAAACGTAAAGCGAGAAAGCCCCGAAAACGGAGACGCCGTAGATAACGATAGATACGCCCTTAAATCTCTGTCTTTCTATGGACACGGCGCGAATGCCATCAGGAGGTATTTTTTTGGCAGTTAGAATTAGATTACAACGACACGGTAGAAAGAAACGTCCTTTTTATCGACTCGTCGCAGCTGATGCGCGTGCACAAAGGGATGGCGCATTTTTGGAACGTCTTGGCTATTACAATCCACTAACGGATCCGGCAGATATTTTCATTGATGAAGAGAAGGCTTTAAAGTGGTTAAGGCGCGGCGCACAACCCACTGACACAGCGAAACGTTTACTTTCTAAACGTGGGATTTTGATGAAATTTGAATATGAAAAATTAGGGAGACCGATGCCGGGGACTGATGTTGACGAAGCGGCTACTGAGACGGAAGACGTACAACCCGATGCCGCACAATCCGCTGAAGATGAAACTGGCAGTCTGCTCACTGAAGCAGCACCCGATGAGGCGACCCCTGAATCCGACGAAGAAGCGTAATACCTCTTTCAAAAAATTCCGAAGAGACAGGCAACACATACATCTACTGAAATGCGAAAGTGAACTATGTTCAAAGATTTGATTGAATACATCGTAAAATCTCTCGTTGATTACCCCGATCAGGTGGTGGTCCAGGAAGTAATTGGCGAAACGGTAGTTATTGTAGAGTTGACTGTCATGGAGGAAGATTTAGGGAAGATCATTGGTAGATATGGACGTACCCTTAAAGCGATAAGAAGTGTTCTCTATACGGCAGGATTGCAAGCGAATAAAAAGGTTATTCTTGAGTTGATTGAACACCCAAGGTTAGAGGGGCAATAGAAATTTCGTTTACGACGCGAGGTAGACGCATCAGTAAAGCATGTAGGGTGTCGCTTGCAAGCCTATATCAAAAATGAAGATTGATGTTCTCGCCTTGTTTCCAGAGATACTCGCGCCAGCGTTAAAAACGGGTATCCTCAGACGCGTTCAGGACGCCGATAAACTCACCGTCAACCTCCATAATCTTCGCGATTGGGCGACCGACAAGCACAAGTCGGTTGATGACTATCCTTATGGCGGGGGCGCGGGCATGATTCTTAAGCCGGAGCCTATCTTCGCTGCGATTACGGCGTTGAACACGCAGGAAACGGCACATGTCGTATATCTGACACCACAAGGTGTACCGTTGACGCAGGCACTCGCAGAATCGCTTTCTTTGGAATCGCATCTTATTCTTTTGTGCGGACGGTACAAAGGCGTAGATGAGCGGGTGCGACATCAGCTGGTTACAACGGAACTCTCGATCGGGGACTATGTTCTCAGTGGCGGGGAAATTGCTGCACTGGTTTTGATTGATGCCGTTGGTCGTGTACTGCCCGGCGCGCTTGGTGATTACGAGTCCGCACATGTTGATTCATTCAGCCATGACTTGCTTGACCATCCGCACTACACGCGACCCGCTGAGTTCGGAGGAATGCGTGTTCCCGAAGTCCTCTTGAGTGGGGACCATAAAAATATTGAAAAATGGCGGTATATAGAAGCACTCAAACGCACCGCGAAGCACCGTCCAGATCTGCTCCAGAAGTTGGAATTGAGTGAAGAGGACATCGCTATTCTCAGAATGGAAGGGTTGGTAGAATAAATAGAAGTAGGGGTTCTTTATTTTTTTATCCCATTTGCCAGCCTATCTTAAGACGTGACGAAACGTCCGCTACACACGGAGGAATTATAGATGAATTTGATTGAATCGGTTGAAAGCCAATATATGAAGAGTGAGATTCCTGAGTTTGGTCCCGGGGATGTTGTCAAGGTAAACACCCGTATCCGCGAGGGGCAAAAGGAACGCATTCAGACGTACGAAGGTACTGTTATTCGTCGGGCACACGGTGGATTACGCGCAACGTTTACAGTGCGCCGCGTTGCTTTCGGTGCCGGAAGTGAAAGAACATTCCCGCTTCACTCACCGAATATTGAGAGTATTCAGGTCGTTCGCTACGGAGCCGTCCGCCGCGCGAAGTTGTATTACTTGCGCGATCGCACGGGTAGAGCCGCGCGCGTCAGGGAACGCAGACAATAGCCTGATAGAAGTCAATAACCCTCGAATAAATTCGGGGGTTTCCCCCCAAAAAACTTTGATGAACGTTTTTGAACTCGCTTGTCAGCAAAGCGGGTATAAACAGATTGCAGGCGTTGACGAGGCAGGCCGAGGCGCATTGGCGGGTCCCGTCATTGCCGCTGCTGTTATCCTACCAATTGATTGCTCACTTGACGGTCTAAATGATTCAAAACAGTTGTCTCCAAAGCAACGGGATCAACTCTCTGACGAAATCCACCGTGTCGCTGTAGCAGTCGGGGTTGGTGCTATAGATAATCAGGTTATTGACCGTTTAAATATCCTTAATGCCACCCTATTGGCGATGAAGGCAGCCGTTGAAAATCTCACACTACAGCCCGATTATCTACTCGTTGACGGTCTATATCTCCCGCAAATAGATATCCCCGGTAAGGCGATTCCAAAGGGCGATAGCCGAAGTTATTCTATCGCTGCAGCCTCCATTATCGCCAAAACCACGCGCGATAAACTCATGATTGCGTTGGATCGCACCTACCCGAACTACGGGTTCCTAAAACACAAAGGATACCCAACTGCACAACACCGACAAGCCATCGCAGCGTTTGGTGCGTCTGATATTCATCGACACACCTTTAAACTCCTTCCGAATGACTAAGCCGGGTTAGAAAAATAAATAGACATTTCAATCAACTGCAAGCGCGAGGTTTCTCCTACTCTAATGGATGGGATTTCGTGATGTTCTCTGCTATGTTGTCTTATCAGATACCAAACTTTCCTAAAAAATTAACACATACTGGCATTTTTCATTGACACCCGAGAAAAGATATGATTTACTAAATACTAAAAAAGGGTATCATCATGAAAACTGTTTTACTTTTCTCAGTCCTATTCTGTGCAATCGCTCTACCAGCACTCGCCGATCTAACTTCCCAAGATCTCGACAAGATCCGCTTGATTGTCAATGAGGCAAATACACCTATAAAAACGGATGTGGCATGGCTGCGTGGTAAGATGGATAATCTTGATAAACAGATATCCTGGCTAATGGTTTTAATTGTAGTAGCTGTGGGTATTCCACAAGTTATCGTCGCATGGCGTAATAGAAAGGATCGCGAAACTGAGAGAAAAATAGAAGAACTCACTCGCGAAATAGAGACCTTGAAGCAGCATATTGTAAATCCCTGACGATAACTGCATGCTCTTGTAGGAACAAACATGATTGCTGCATGTCTTCGTGTAGGGTATTTGTCCTATTTATTGAGATGTTTTGGTGAAAGTGCTGTTACTATATCAAATTATATCTCGGAAGACACGTACGCGCACTGCTAACAGAGGACGGACATGGCTCGTTCACGGTTGAGTATTGGAAAAATTGGTGAATCGTTGGCAGTTGCGCATCTCGAAGCACGTGGGTGTAAAATCCTTGCGCAGAACTACCGGGCAGGACGCGGGGAAATCGATCTCATCGTCAAGGACGAGCAATTTATCGTCTTTGTGGAGGTTAAAACGCGGAGGAGTCTCAAATTTGGGGTACCACAAGCCGCCGTAACTAAGCAGAAACAGAGACAAATCTCCAAAATCGCCTTGACATATCTGCAATCAAAAAACCTTTGGGATACCCCTTGTCGTTTTGATGTTATCGGCATCCACCTATCATATCAATCTGAGCTGTTGCACCTTGAACACATCGAAAGCGCGTTTGAGTTTCAGCGATAAAGCAAGACACAGCAGCCGCGCTCTATTATCCCGCTATTGTTTTTATTTTCGCGAAGGTTCTGACTCATACGCTGGGTAGATTTCTATGTCGGCGCGGCTAATCATCGTACCGACATAAAAGGTGAGCCAATCTCCGCACAACTCAATCGACATAAATTCATCGTCACCCGCGATATATTCGTGGATCTCAACCTCAAATTTCCCTTCCCCTTCAGCGTCAGTAACCGTGAGGGTTGCTGGCACAACGTCCTGACGACTGTATTCAACGGCAATATCCTCATGTTCATTATCCGGGTCTGGAAAATAGAGAGTCATCTCGTCCGGCAAGGGATCGCCGATTTCACATTCGTCATCGACGATCCACCGGGAGATCTCGTAATCTTCCTTTGTTCCAGCCACATGGTCAACACCGACCACGACCTCTTCCTCGGCATCCCGGATATGGTACATATAGCGACGCAGTGCCTCGCCTTCATACTTTTTTCGGGTAACAAGTTTAAAAGCGTGCGAAGTATCTCCGGTCTCCTCATAAGTAGTGATGTCGGAGAGTTCAATCATGCTGTCAATCGGAATGTCGACGAGTTCATGCCGTTCCGGTTTTCTTGCGTCAGCGTCTTTCTGCTTGCCGAACAGCGATCTTCCATTTTTTCTACCAAATAGTGCCATCAAACCACCTAAAAATAGCCTTTGTTATACATCACTAACATAACCACACCGACAACAAGGATACTTCCGAAGATGAGGAGAAACCACGTTCCCCCTGAAGTCTTCTTTTCAATGACAACATTACGCGTCTCTGGCGGTGCGCGTGTTGAGGTGTTCGTAGAGGATAATGCCGTCACTGTCGGTGTGTCTTCAGCAGCTGCAAGGAGTTCCGTTTTTAGTGCCTCTTCATCTGGAAGTTCATCAACCGTGAAAACTTCTGCGTCTTCCCCATAAAATTTATCTGGGTTTTCTTCTACATAACTGGCAATATAGTTTTCGTCGGCATTCGTACCAGGGTCTACGTAGTTCGGGTTAGGTTCAATCCCTTGATTCTCGTAGTATTCCTTATAGTATTCGTATTCCCGCTGCTTTTCGGCACTCCAATGTGATCGGTCATAATCTCGGTGGTGATAGTGCCACATGTAACTATGGCGAATGGCGTGGTTGTAATAGTCATGGAAATAGATATTGAATAGGAGGTTGTTAAACGCCATGGATGCAGCCAGACTGTAGGTTGAATACCCCATCATGGGATAATAACCACCGAAGTTATTGACAGTGATAACTTGCCGCTGCTGCCGGCGAGCGCGTGCCGTTTCTCGATTCGCTCTCCGATTTTGACGTTTCAAACTACGGTTTTCTGCCTTGAGTTGCCGTACTTGTTTCCGATTTTGTGCGGTCACTTGCCGTTGTTGACTGCGTGTTGCGCTCCGCGTCGCTGTCGTACTGCGAGTTGACGTACTGTTCGGTGTAACCCTGGCACGGTTGGTGGCAGTTTGCCGCTGACGTGCAACAGTGCTTGCCCGCGTACTCGTGCTTCTTGATGTGCTGCTTCTGCTGTAACTGCTCCCCGTGCTGCGTGTTGTCCGAGATGTTGATGTCCGTGGACTCGTGTAGCTTCTACTTGTGGAAGAACGTGTAGAAGAACGATTGTAAGATCTGGTAGAGGAGCGACTCGGCGTATAACTCCGTCGGCTGGTGCTGCGGCTAAAACTCCGACTGCGACTGAAGCTCCGTCCACCCCCACGACGGCTCTCTACGATATCTGGCACAAAACTGAACAGAAAGACAACCAGCACAGCGAGGACTGAGAGTTTCTTAAATTTATGTTGCACCCTAATTTTCCTCCTTGGATTTTTTTGTCGAAAAAATTTGACAAAAGACGCTGAATTTGTTAAAATACTTCTAAAGATATATGTGGGTCCAAATTGATTTCATTTACGAAACCTTTACCCTTTATTTAAGATTGTGTGCCTGTAGCTCAGTTGGATAGAGCGTTAGCCTCCGGAGCTAAAGGTCGGGCGTTCGAGTCGCCCCAGGCACGTTTAAGACTTCGGATATCCCTATCTTATTAGGATACCATAGGGTCAGGAAAAAGTCAAGCGAAATTACATAGGACTTACGCACTAAAAGATTGGTAGGTGCAGTTTTTAATTGCACCGATCCCATGGGATAAGCGTCTTTGCTGCCCGAAGATATGTGTCTCAACTCAATTTTGCGTAAGTCCTGTTTTTTTACCAATACCAACAAAGGAAAAATATGGCACTTGACGTACGCAACGAACGGCTTTTAGGGTTGGTTGATCCCAAAGCGATTGTTGAACAACTGGCGACGGGATGCCAGTTCACTGAGGGACCTCTCTGGCACGCGACAGAGCGGTTTCTGCTTTTTAGTGATATTCCCGCGAATAAGATGCGGCGATGGGATGCCGACGCCGGGATGACTGTTTTCCGCGATCCATCCGGAAAATCAAACGGCTTGACGTATGATAAAGGCGGACACCTCATTGCTTGTGAACACGCGAACCGGAGGGTCTCGCGGACAACAGCGGATGGACAGGTCATCACAATCGCCTCCCATTATGAAGGGAAACGGTTGAATAGCCCGAATGATGTCGTTGTGAAATCGGATGGTAGCCTCTATTTCACGGATCCGCCTTACGGGTTGAGCGCATCGTACGGTGTCGAATCAGAGAAAGAACTCGATTTTCAAGGGGTCTATCGTCTATCACCCAACGGAGGCACATTGACGCTTCTCGTTGACGACTTTGATAGACCCAACGGTCTCTGCTTTTCGCCCGATGAGTCTATCCTGTATATCAACGACACTGAACGTATGCATATCCGCGCATTCGATGTGCAACCCGACGGCACAATTGCGAACGGTCGCGTCTTCGGTGAAGAAGAAGGGGACAACGGCAAACCCGACGGAATGAAAGTCGATACGCACGGAAATGTCTACCTAACCGGTCCCGATGGGATTTGGGTTTTCGCACCCGACGGAACGCACCTCGGCATTATTCTCGTCCCAGAACGCGCAGCCAACTTGGCATGGGGCGGTGATGACTGGACAAGCCTCTTCATCACTGCGAGCACCTCCCTTTATCGCGTGAAATGCAAGGTAGCAGGAGTCGCGGTGCCGTAATGTCGATGAAAATTAATATTAAACGCATAGACAAAACCCTCCCGTTGCCGAAATATGAGACGGGCGGTTCCGTTGGGTTTGATTTAATCTGCAGAGAATCAGCGGAAATTCCGCCGCAAACCATCGTTCTCATCCCAGCAAACGTTATCGTTGAAACGCCTCCCGGTTATATGTTGATGGTCTGCGCGCGGAGCAGTACACCCCGAAGATTCGGCTTAATGGTGCCACAAGGTATTGGTGTTGTTGATAACGATTACTGCGGTGAGGAGGACGAACTGCAAATTCAAGTCTACAATTTTACGGACAAAGTCGTGAAGGTTGACAGAGGCAGTCGAATCGCACAAGCGATTTTTGTACGTGTGGATACGGCAGAATGGAATGAAGTGGAACAGATGCACGCACCCTCTCGTGGAGGATTTGGCAGTACAGGTCAGTAGACATGGAACAGTATATAGACGGGCTTCGGCAGGTATTCGCTACCGGTGTTGACCGAGAGGGTAGAAACGGCGTAACCCGTGCCCTCTTTGGCATGCAAATGCGCTACAATATGGAAGATGGGTTTCCTGCTGTAACCACCAAAAAACTTGCATTCCGGTCCGTAAAAGCGGAACTCTTAGGTTTTTTGCGCGGTTACGATCACGTCTTGCAGTTTCAAAAACTTGGCACACAAATTTGGAACGCAAACGCTGAAGCGTGGGGACGTGATGGTTACCTTGGACGCATATACGGCGTCCAATGGCGTAGGTGGAAAACGGAGAATGGCACGATTGATCAGTTAGCCAGAGTCATCGAACAAATTCAGACAAATCCACATAGTCGCAAACATATTGTCACCGCATGGAACCCAGCTGAATTAGATGAAGTCGCATTGACACCCTGCCACATGTGTTTCCAATTCGTCGTAGCAAACGACAAGTTATCGCTACAAATGTATCAACCCAGTTGTGATATGTTTTTAGGTGTCCCGTTTAATATCGCTTCGTATGCGCTCCTGCTACACATGGTAGCACAAGTAACTGGATTAATGCCCGGCGAATTCGTTCACACCTTAGGGGACGCGCACATCTATCATGAACACTTTGAAGCGGTCAAGACGCAATTGAAACGAGACCCTTATCCGCTCCCCCGACTCGTGCTGGACCCGAAAATTTCATCGATTGATGCCTTCAAGATGCAACACATTCAGTTAGAGAATTATCAACACCACGATGCGATTCATGCCCCTATGATTGTTTAGCACCGTCATCTATGCGATACCACCGGGAGCAAAATGGCTCAAGAACCACGCATTAACATTGACAGTTCAGAACAGAACGGAAACCATTTGGACCTCGAAGAGTTAACACCTCCAGAAGAAGCCGCATTTCTCATTCGTTTTGCCTTTGAGGAATTTGAAGAGATTATTATGAACTATCCGCATCACGCCGCTTACGCCTTCGCGGCAATCAGTCAACTCGCCGGTACAAATAAAGAGATCTCCGACTTCACGCGTCGGCTTGGTATGTGGCTCTGGATGGAAGTACTCGCCTTTCAGATTGAGGAACCTTTAAGTCTCAAGGAACTTGCCGAACATCTTGAAACCGATGTAGAAACTGTTCTAAACGGAATGGATGCACTCGTGGAGATAAGAGAATTTGATATCGAATGGAAACGCAAAGGACAGATAAAACTCATCCCGCGTATGTCGAAAGAGACGGTTGCCCGGTTTGCTGAACATGTGATCAGTGGGATAGAAGCCGGACAACGAGAAATGGGAATGGAACCGTAAATGTTAGTTTCAATGATTGCAGCGATGGATAAAAACCGACTGATCGGTAATGGACCGCATATCCCTTGGCAGATGCCCGTTGACCGACGACATTTTCGCGACATGACAGTCGGAAAGCCTGTCGTTATGGGACGTAAAACTTTTGAAACGCTCAAACGACCTTTGGGCAAACGACACAACATCATCCTCACGCGCAACACGGCTTACAAAGCACCCAAAGGCTGTAGCGTTGCACATTCGGTAGCGGACGTTCTTGAACTTTGTAAAGAAGCCGAAGAACTCATGATCTGTGGTGGGGCACCTATCTATGAAGCCTTCTTGCCGCACGCAAACCGACTCTACCTTACACAGATTCATGCCACATTTGAAGGGGATGTCTATTTCCCAGAATTTGACATCACTGCGTGGGAAGAAGTCAAACGCATTGACGGCGAACCTGATGAGAGAAATCCTTATCCTTACAGTTTTCTGTTTTTGGAACGAAGGCAAGGGTAGGGTTATAACAAAAAATCGAAGCATTTTGAAAATATGGAAACACTAACGATTGTAAATGGTGACATTTATACCCCAACACATTACGGACAGGGTAGTATTGTTATTCAAGGGAACACAATTTCAACCCTAACAAAGGACGCGCTTCAGCCCACAGGTGAGGTGATTGATGCTTCTGGTTATCTTGTCATTCCCGGGTTAATTGACGGACTGGTCCACGGCGGCGGCGGCTGTGATAGTATGACTGGCGAGGTTGAGGATGTTGCCAGAATCGCTCGCGCGCATGCCCGAAATGGTGTTACCTCGTTGGTGTTAGGCATATCTTCGGGGAGTATGGCGCAGATTAACGATGCTTTGACGGCTATCGCGCACGTCGCTGACGAGCCAGTGGTGGACGGTTCGCGGATTTTAGGTTCATACGTCGAAGGGAAGTTTGGGAGCCTCGCGAAAAATGGGGCGCAGAACGCAAAATATATTACGCCACCAAACTTTGAAGAATTCCACGCGATGTGGGCAGCTTCTGATGGCACCTTGAAAGTCATCTCCGTAGCACCTGAAAACGATGAAAATCTACAATTTATCAAACACCTCGCAGCCTACGGGTCAGATGCCTATAATGACATCATCATCGCTATGGGACACACAAATGCGACTTATGAACAGGCAATGGCGGCGATTGATGCCGGTGTGACACGCGCCACGCATACCTACAACGGCATGAGTGGTATGCACCACCGTGCCCTTGGCGCAATTGAAGCCGTCCTCTCTCATCCGGATATTCATGCGGAACTCATTGTTGACGAACACCATGTCCATCCTTTTTGGGGCAGCCATTTGATTCAACAGAAGGGAATTCACGCTGTCGGGTTAATTACAGATTGCACGGCACTTGCGGGTATGCCTTCTGAAGACTGGCAGACGTCGGCAACGTATGTTCCTGAGATAGATGCGTATCGTCTCGGCGATGATATGATTTCTGAGACGGATACTGCCTTTGAAGCCGGTAGCACCGAGAAATACATCCGTAACGACGCAATGTGGCTGGATATTGGTAAACCGACTGAACGCCTTGCTGGTGCGACAATTACACTTATGGAAGGGGTCCGCAATGTTATTAACTGGGGCTGTTCCATCGAAGAAGCATTGACGATGGCAACAGTGACACCCGCGCAGAATTTAGGGGTCGCTGCGTCGGTCGGTTCAATCGCGGCTGGGAAAGCGGCGGATGTTGTTATTGTTGATGCCGATTTAAGCGTTCAAGACGTTATTCTACGTGGAAAATTGCTAAAAACTTAGTAATTTGCAGAATTTCTTATGTTTTTTGCTTTTTTTTTGAAAAAAATTTGACAAATCGCTATTCACATTGTATAATATTTGTTTTGGGAACCCTAATTCACTCTTTTATAGAAACGGGGGCAATTATTCGGAAACATTCTAACGTTGTGTCTGACATTCCACGTTAATTTGTTCTACTGAAATTGTGATGCCCCGCGTGGGGCTTTTTTAATTCAGAAGCCCGTAGAGATGGCGTGGCGGAGGTGCAAAATGCCAACAATTAATCAGTTAATCAAAAAACCGCGTAAGCGGTATCGCAAGAAAACGAAGTCGCCCGTGCTACAGCAGTGTCCTCAGCGCCGCGGTATCTGTTTACAGGTCAAGACGGTAACACCGAACAAACCGAATTCGGCTTTGCGTAAAGTCGCTCGGGTGCGGTTTACTTCCGGCTATGAAGCGACCTGTTACATTCCGGGGATCGATCACAATTTGCAGGAACACTCAGTCGTTTTAGTCCGCGGTGGACGTGTCAAAGACCTTTCTAATGTGCGCTATCACATCGTTCGTGGCAAGTTGGATACCGCAGGTGTTGACAACCGCCGCCAAGGACGTTCAAAGTACGGTGCACGCAAACCGGGCTAAACACGGGAGGAATACCTGATGCCGAGGCGTGGAAACATTACCAAGCGCGACGTTAACCCCGACGCGACCTACAATAGCAAGCTGGTCTCAAAGTTTATTAATAGTCTCATGCTCGATGGAAAGAAGAGTACTGCTCAAGCCATCTTATACGAAAGTTTTCAGATCATCGAATCACGGACAAAGGAAGACGGGTTTACGGTTTTCAAGCAAGCGATTAACAACGTCAAACCTGTGTTAGAAATCCGACCAAGACGGGTCGGTAGCCAGACCTACCAAGTCCCCGTTGATGTAAAGGCGGAACGGAAACAACGACTGGCTTTCAGTTGGATCATCGAATCGGCGCGTTCTCGCGGCGAAAGACGGATGGCTGAACGCCTTGCAGGCGAAATCATGGAGGCTTCGCGGAACGAAGGCGGGGCAATCCGTAGAAAGATGGATCAGCATCGAATGGCTGATGCGAACCGGGCTTTTGCACATTATCGATGGTAAAAACGTAAGCGCGGTCCAAAGGACCGCAACTTACTAAAAACACAATAAGGAGTCACGCAATCGTGGCGGATAAAAAACAAAATACCTCACATCGCTTAGAATTGCCCCACATGCGAAATATCGGTGTCATGGCGCATATTGATGCCGGTAAAACTACCGTGACCGAGCGGATTTTGTATTATACCGGTAGAGTTTATCGTATCGGTGATGTGGACGATGGCACCACCACTATGGATTGGATGGTGCAAGAGCAGGAGCGCGGTATTACAATCACTGCTGCCGCAACAACCTGCCAATGGAAAAAACACCATATTAATATTATTGATACACCGGGGCATATTGATTTTACTGTCGAAGTTGAGCGTTCTCTCCGTGTTCTTGACGGTGCAGTTGCCGTTTTCTGTGCGGTTGGTGGCGTTGAACCCCAATCTGAAACCGTCTGGAGACAGGCTGATAAATACGATATACCGCGCATCGCTTTCGTGAATAAAATGGATCGAACGGGCGCGGATTTTTTTCGTACTGTCGAAATGATGGAGGAACGTCTCGGTGCGAACGCCATCCCTGTGCAACTGCCAATCGGTTCGGCTGAACAGTTTACGGGTATCGTTGACCTTATCTCAATGAAGGGGCAGATCTGGAACGTAGCCGCTGCCTCTGGGCGCGATGGCACCCTCATCCAGGAAACGGATATTCCCGAAGAAATGAGAGAGATGGCACTCGAATATCGCGAGCGGATGTTGGAGGCTATCGCGGATTCTGATGAAGCAATCTTTCACAAGTATGTGGATGGTGTTGAGATCTCACCGGAAGAGATTAAAGCAGGACTCCGTAATGGGGTCGTCACGGGCAAAATTGTCCCAGTTCTTTGCGGAACGGCTTTGAAAAATAAGGGAGTCCAGCCGCTCTTGGACGCTATTGTTTCTTACCTGCCAGCACCGACGGATGTCTTACCTGTAAAGGGCTTTCATCCGAAGACTGAAGAAGAGGAAGTGCGAGAAGCCAATGAGAATGAGCCTTTCTGTGCGCTGGTGTTCAAAATCACGACAGACCCGCACGTCGGCAAACTCACTTATCTCCGCGTCTATTCTGGTGTTCTCCACAAAGGTGATACCGTCTACAACAGTACAACGGGTAAATATGAGCGGATTGGACGCTTGATGCAGATGCATGCCAACAAACGTGAGGAACATGATGCCGTTTATGCCGGTGACATCGCAGCAGCAATCGGATTAAAAGACCTTTCAACTGGCGATACGCTCTGCGATCCGAAGGTGCATATTACGTTGGAGACGATGGTGTTCCCGCTTCCGGTAATGGCTATCGCTGTTGAGCCACGCACACAATCCGATATTGATAAGTTGAATCTCGCGCTCTCGAAACTTGCCGAAGAGGATCCAACTTTTAAAGTCCATCAAGATCCCGAAACAGGACAGACCTTACTTTCCGGGATGGGTGAGCTTCACCTCGAAATCATCGTTGATAGACTCGTACGTGAATTTAATGTCTCAGCGAATGTCGGGAATCCAGAAGTTGCCTATCGGGAAACAATTCTTAACTCGGTTAGATCTGTCGGACGTTTCGTGCGTCAATCTGGTGGTAGAGGGCAATTCGGACACGTTGTCATTGAAGTAGAACCTCTTGAAAAAGGTACGGGCTTTGAGTTCATAGATGAAACCAAGGGCGGTGCTATTCCGCAAGAGTACATTCCAGCGGTACAAAAAGGGATTGAGAATGCCATGAACACAGGTGTTCTGGCAGGCTATCCGGTGGTTGATGTATCGGTGAAACTTGTTGATGGATCGCATCACGCCGTCGATTCCTCGGAGATGGCGTTCTCTATAGCCGGATCTATGGCATTCAAAGATGCAATGAAACGTGCTACGCCAACACTTCTTGAACCGATTATGGATGTTGAGGTGATCGTCCCTGACGAATATCTCGGCAAAGTGATAGGCGATCTAAACGCCCGGCGCGCGCAAATCCGTGAAACGGAAGCGCAAGGAAAATCTCGTATTCAGGTCATCCGATCTGATGTACCGCTCTCAGAGATGTTCGGGTACGTCAAAATGCTTAGGTCGCTCACGCAAGGGCGAGCGAACTACTCTATGGAATTTTCACACTATAACGAAGTTCCTACCAGTGTAATGGAGGACTTAATTTCAGCAGCGAAACGTTAAGTATTTAGGATGTGCCCGAACTGTAGGAGTGTTAGTTCTTCCTATAAGCGGGCACAGTGTTTGAGTAAATGAAACGGTTTGCCATACGCTCAGACGTTTGGCTACCTTATAGAAAATGGGGTGCGCGGTTTTCAGATGTAAAGTGTACGTCTCTAATGACAGCACTCGAAACGGCGTTTACAATACCCAAAACAACACATTTTATTGGAGCTCGGACAAAAATGGCTAAGGAAACGTTTGAAAGGACTAAGCCACACGTCAATATTGGAACAATTGGCCACGTTGATCACGGTAAGACAACGCTTACAGCGGCGATTACCATGGTACTCTCGAACCTTGCTGACGAAGATTACGTCATGGAATATGACGAGATCGATAAGGCACCCGAAGAAAAAGAGCGTGGTATTACGATTAATACAGCCCATGTGGAGTATGAAACTGAGAATCGGCACTATGCCCACGTGGATTGCCCAGGACACGCCGACTATATCAAGAACATGATTACAGGCGCAGCACAGATGGATGGGGCTATCCTCGTTGTGTCTGCTGCTGATGGTCCTATGCCACAAACCCGTGAACACGTACTCCTCGCTCGACAGGTGAACGTGCCGTCCCTCGTCGTCTACCTTAACAAGGCAGACATGGTTGATGACGAAGAGCTTCTCGAACTCGTTGAACTCGAAGTCCGCGAATTGCTAAGTGACTATGAATTCCCGGGGGATGATATTCCTGTTGTTATAGGATCTGCCCTTCAAGCCTATGAAGAAATGGACGGCGGCGGCGATCCGAATAGCGAAGCATGCGCATCGATCCTCGAACTCATGCAGGAAGTGGATGCCTATATTCCTGAACCCGTACGCGACACGGAAAAGCCGTTCTTAATGCCCATTGAAGATATCTTCACTATTAGCGGACGGGGTACGGTTGTTACAGGACGGGTCGAGCGCGGTATCGTTAGAACTGGGGATACCATTGAAATCGTTGGGTTGCGCGAAACACAAAGCACTGTTGTCACAGGTGTTGAAATGTTCCGTAAACTCCTTGACGAGGGACGTGCTGGCGACAATATTGGTGCCTTGGTCCGCGGTATTGACCGGAATGAGGTTGAGCGTGGGCAAGTCTTAGCAATCCCTGGGACTGTCAATCCGCACACCAAATTTGAAGCCGAGGCTTACATTCTGACAAAAGATGAAGGTGGACGCCACAATCCGTTCTTTAGCGGATACCGCCCACAGTTCTATTTCCGGACAACTGACGTGACCGGAGAGATGAACTTGCCTGAAGGCATCGAAATGATTATGCCTGGCGACAACGCACAAATTACCGTTGAACTGTCTAAACCGATCGCAATGGAGGAACAACTCCGATTTGCTATTCGAGAAGGTGGACAGACAATCGGCGCAGGTGTTGTCTCCAAGATTCTTGAGTAATAGAGTGGGCGGAACGATAAGTTCCGCCCTTTTAAGGCATCAGCGAAATAGTCATCAGTCGTCGGCTGTCAGCAAAGAGGAACAATAGAAACTCATAGGCTTTTAGTGTTTCGATGACCTCTTAACTGATTGCTGAAAGGTTTACGAAGTGAACCGACCTGATTGCTGACCGCTATTCTGCTTGATGAAGGCGATACGAAAAGATGGACAATCAAAAAATTCGGATCCGGCTCAGGGCATTTGACTATCGGTTGTTGGATCTGTGGTCAAAGCAGATAGCAGATACTGCTAAACGCACAGGCGCGGCTGTTTCTGGACCGATTCCCCTGCCGACGAAAAAGCATCTCTATACCGTTCAGCGTTCGACCTTTAAAGATAAGAAATCACGCGAACAGTTTGAGATGCGGATTCATAAACGGCTGCTGGATATCTCGGAAACGACACCGAAAACCGTTGATGATTTGATGCGGTTGGACCTGCCCGCAGGTGTTGATGTCAAAATTACGCTTCTCTAATTATTAGCTTAGGTACTTATATCTGCTATCTATGAAAAAGGGAGCCTATAGCACCCAGAGGCAGCTTGAACTTAACCAAAGACCATCGTGAAGCAGATCGCTTATGGGCGTGTACGCCGCAAAACGTAGTGGAACGATGCTCAGATTCAATTGTTAAAAATGTTAAAAAAATGATTAATGGAATTATAGGCCGCAAAGTCGGCATGACGCAAGTCTTTGAGGAATCAGGAAAGGCGATACCTGTTACCGTTATTCAAGCAGGTCCCTGTCCGATTGTCCAACTTAAAACGCAAGAAAAAGATGGGTATCAGGCAGTTCAGTTGGGTTTCGGTGAACAGAAAGAGGGGCGTACGAATAGTCCGAAGCGGGGACACTTCGCGAAAGCCGGGGTAGACCCAGCATTCGTGCTTCGTGAATTTCGGGTACAGAGTCTTGAGGATGTGTCCGTAGGGAATGTTGTTGATGCCAGCCTCTTTTCAGTAGGTGAGTTCGTTGACGTAACAGGGACCTCAAAAGGACGTGGTTTCACAGGTGTGGTGAAACGCTGGGGTTTCGCTGGTGGCAAGAAGAGCCACGGCGGTGAACAAGACCTTCGCCGTCCGGGTTCTATCGGTGCAAGCGCGACACCCTCTCGCGTTTTTAAAGGAAAACGTATGGCTGGACGCCATGGTGCTAAGCGGCATACTATCCAAAATCTGCCTGTGATTCAAGCCGATGCCGAACGCAACCTGCTGGTTGTAAAAGGGGCTGTTCCCGGACCACCTAACGGACTTCTCCTGATTAAAAAGGCATCTAAAGCCCGCAAGGCATAGCCGGCAATGACTGTTTAACGGTTGCCGAGAGGAAGCAAACACACAAAGATGTCAACTTTAGACGTACACAACAGCTCTGGCGAGGTCCTTCGCGAAAAGGAATTGGCTGCTGCGTTCACTGATACTGAGGTGAACGGTCCTGTCATTCACCAGTGTGTTGTTGCCTATCTTGCTAATCAGCGGCAAGGCAGTGCATCAACAAAGACTCGGAGTGACGTGAGGGGGAGTGGAAGAAAACTCTATCGCCAAAAAGGAACCGGTAGAGCCCGTGTCGGGCATGCTAAATCCCCGATTCGAGTTCATGGCGGCGTAGCATTTGGACCGAAGCCTCGCAGCTACCGGCAGTATACGCCCAAACGCGTCCGTCGGCTTGGACTTCACAGCGCACTCGCAGATAGGTTCCAAAATCAGCAGTGTATTCTTGTTGAAGACTTCGCGCTTGAGCGTCCGCGTACGAAAGACATGGTTCGCATGTTGAAATCTGTGAACGCAGCAGGCAAAGTGTTGCTCATACTTGATGAACCTAATCAGAATATCCATTTGTCTGTGAGGAACATCCCTAAAGTGAATGTCTGTACATGGAATACGCTCAATGTTTACCAAGTTATGTGGCATGACACGTTGATAATCACCGAGAATGCTGTCGAAAAATTAGAATCCAAGTTCGTCAATACCGGTTCTGAGGCAGAAGGATAAAACTGATGAAGGATGTATATCAGGTTATATTACAACCACTGATTACAGAGAAGAGCACAATTCTTCGCGACGCTA
Source organism: Candidatus Poribacteria bacterium (assembly GCA_022827625.1). Taxonomy (GTDB): domain Bacteria; phylum Poribacteria; class WGA-4E; order WGA-4E; family WGA-3G; genus WGA-3G. The sequence continues at coordinate 59,373 of JAJEIE010000026.1, forward strand.
ACAAGTATGTTTTCGTTGTGGATCGAAACGCTACGAAACCTCAGATTCGTCAAGCTGCGGAAGAATTGTTTGATATTCATGGGGATATCCTCAAAATTCGCACAATGCGCGTTCGTGGTAAACCGAAGGGTAAAATGTTGCGCTACCAGCGTGGACGTAGACCACATTGGAAAAAAGCGATTATTACCCTCAGAGAAGGCGCGACGATCCAAGCGTTTGAGGCTATATAGGATAAGGAGATAAGGAACTCAAAGTGCCTAAAACATATACACCTGTAACCCCAAGTCGCCGGTTTATGACCGGTTATACCTTTGAAGAGATTACTCGGCGCAAGCCGGAAAAGTCTCTTGTTAAAGGGAGCAAAAAGATGGCTGGGCGGAACGCTAACGGTCGCCTAACGGTCAGGCGTCGCGGTGGCGGACACAAACGCCGATATCGGGTTATTGATTTCAAGCGGGACAAGTTTGGCGTGCCTGCCAAAGTCGCCTCGATTGAATATGATCCGAACCGCTCTGCACACATAGCCCTTCTCCATTATCGTGATGGAGAGAAACGATATATTCTCGCGCCAGTGGGTATACAGGTCGGTGATGTACTCACCTCAGGCGCGGATGCGGAAATTCGAGTTGGAAACGCCTTACCGCTTGCGAAAATTCCGCTCGGTTCTTCAATCCATAATATAGAGATGCGCCCCGGTAAAGGTGGACAATTGGTGCGGAGTGCCGGTGCTGCCGCCTCTTTGGTCGACAGAGAAGGAAAGTACGCACGTATTCAGTTGCCTTCTGGCGAAATTCGGCTCGTGCTGGTAAATGCTATGGCGACGCTCGGACAGGTCGGGAACGTTAGCAAAATTGTTATCGGTAAAGCGGGACGTTCGAGATGGCTTGGAAAACGTCCGAAGGTGAGAGGCGTAGCGATGAATCCTATTGATCATCCGCATGGTGGTGGTGAAGGAAAAAGTTCGGGTGGTAGACATCCGGTCACCCCGTGGGGTTTTCCCACGAAGGGGTATAAGACGCGAAACCCGAAGAAGAAGTCAGGACGCTACATTTTCGGGAAGCGAAAATAGTCCGCTTCGGTGAGGATTTCGTGCCGGATAGGCATAGTGTCTACAAGGTAGAGGAGAAACACAATGGCGCGCTCTGTGAAAAAGGGACCCTATATAGACCCGAAACTTGTGAAGAAGATAAACGCTATGGAGCGTTCTGGTAGCAAACGGGTCATTCGCACATGGTCTCGGCGGTCAATGATAACCCCTGAGTTGGTAGGACATACCTTGGCGATTTACAATGGGAAAAAGTTTTTTCCAGTGTATATTACAGAGAATATGGTAGGACATAAACTCGGTGAATTCTCGCCGACGCGGACCTTCCGTTCTCACTCAGGTGGTGGTGGTAGATAGTTTGGTAATAGCCTTCATCGTGGATGGCAGGTGTTCGTGTACCGATGCTTCATTTGGAGATCGGGTTGCGAATTCTGTTGAGGAAGCGGTGAAATTAAAAAATTGCTTTTATTAGGAGATACTGATGGAAGCCAGATCCAGGATTCGGAACGCGTCGGTTGCACCTCGAAAAGCACGCTTAGTAGCCGACCTCGTCCGTAATCAGTATGTTGAGGATGCATTAAGTCAATTGCGCTTTACGCATAAAGCCGCATCCCCGATAATTTACAAGCTGATTCAATCAGCTGCTGCCAACGCGCAGTATCAAGACCCGAGTGTGGATATAGCGGAGTTATACGTCAAGGAAATTCGGGTTGATGAGGGGATTACGCGGAAATGGATTCGGCCCCGGGCGCGAGGTATGGCGAATAGGATTCTAAAGCGCAGCAGCCATATCACCGTCGTCGTTGATGAGGAGAGTACTGAGAATGGTGAGTAACGGTGTGTACCTTTACACAGCATCACCCCAGACAGCTCAGCCTCCACGTCGCGAATGGGAAAGGTCTGACAGGAGGTTTGTGTGGGACAGAAAACTCACCCGCGTGGATTACGCTTAGGAATCATTGAGACGTGGGATTCAAAATGGTACAGCGAACGAGATTACGCGAAGTGGCTCCATGAAGATTTTCAGATTCAGGAGTTCGTCAAAGAGCAACTGGCGCGCGCTGGGATTTCGCGTGTTGAAGTCGAGCGTGTAGCAGACCGTTGTAGTATTAATATCCATACGGCGCGCCCTGGAATCGTCATCGGGCGCCGTGGCGCAGAAGCTGAGAAATTACAGGCATTGCTTGAAAAGCACGTTGGATGTCCAGTCCGGATTAATGTCTCGGAAATTAAAACCCCCGAATTGGATGCTCAACTTGTATCCGAAGCTGTCGCGACACAAATCGAACGTCGCGCAAGTTTTAAACAGGTGATGCGGCGGAATATCACAAGTTCAATTCAGGCTGGCGCATTGGGCGTTAAAATCATGGTGAGTGGTAGACTTGATGGCAAGGAGATCGCCCGATCTGAGTCGAGCCATGAGGGACGGGTACCCCTTCATACGCTCAGAGCTGATGTTGACTACGGATTTACCGAAGCAAATACAACGTACGGTAAAATAGGGGTCAAAACATGGATTTTCAAGGGCGAAATTATTGGTGTCCCTGATAAATTAAAAGGCGAGCCGTCCGCGCGTCGTCAACCCGGACGTCGTGAAGATACGGGTTCACAACGTCCAGATCGTCGTCAAGGGGACAGACGCTCAGGACAATCTGGAGAGCAGGGCAGAGGAAGAGGACGGCGCCGGCAGCGTCGGAGTCGTAACAATCCCCCAAGCGGTTCATAACGCCACTGACACATTTTAAGGAGGCATTTAAGGTGTTAATGCCCAAACGCGTGATGCACCGCAATGTGCATCGCGGAAAACGCCGTGGAAAACCGGTCCGAGGTTCAAAAATTAACTTCGGCGAATACGGATTACAGGCAATGGAAGCTGGCTGGATTACAAGTAATCAGATTGAGTCTGCTCGTATTGCTATTACACGTTACGTACGCCGTGGCGGTAAGCTTTGGATCAAAATTTTTCCGCATAAGCCAGTGAGTAAGAAACCTGCTGAAACGCGCATGGGGAGTGGTAAAAAAGGTCCCCCTGAATTTTGGGTCGCTGTCGTCAAGCCCGGCAGAGTCCTTTATGAATTAAGTGGCGTTTCGCTTGAAGATGCAAAAGGGGCGTTTGAACGAGCCGCCCACAAATTACCAGTCAAGACTAAGTTTGTTGCACGGAATGAGTAATTTCGTCTGCGACTCCCGTTGGAGAAAATACCCCTGAGGCGCACGGCGCGGTAGCTTTGACAACAGGCAAGGAGAATCGGAAAAATGAAAGCGGATGAACTACGCGGTAAGACAACTGAAGAATTGGAAGGTGAATTACAGTCTCTAAAGGAGACTTTGTTTAACCAGAGGTTCCGAAGTATCTTAGGACAACAAGAGGACACAACACGTATCGGCAAAATTCGCAAAGACATCGCTCGTGTGAAAACTGTCCTGCGCGGACGTTCACAGTAGATGGCGATTGGCTGATGGCTGTTGGCGATTGGCTAATTTGGAGGATAAAGTTGAACGAGGAAAGGCGAAGACATCGCAAATTTCGGACGGGGCTTGTTACCAGTAACAGTATGGACAAAACTGTTTCAGTCTCACTTGTGCGGCGATATCAACATCCGCTTTACAAGAAGGTCGTCCGGAAAACGAAGAAAATTCTGGCTCACGATGAACAGAATAGTTGTAATGTCGGTGACGTGGTACAGGTTGTTGAAACCCGACCGCTAAGCCGTCATAAACGGTGGCGGGTCCAAGCGATAGTGAGCTCGGTGCAGCCCGCAGATGATTAAGTACCGATATAACGGATGCCCGTCGTTTTTGCCGCGTACCTGAAGCGGATAACGCGTTAGCAGCGACTTGGTACTTAAGAAGGAAGGGTTTCATCCCGACTCTGACGTTTCCGAAACACACGGTTTTGAAAACGCTGGAGGAGGATACAAAGATGGTTCAATCATATACTCGATTAACCTGTGCCGACAATACTGGCGCGAGGAAATTAATGTGCATTAGTGTGTTAGGCGGAACTCGTCGTCGTTATGCCCGCGTAGGTGATGTGATTGTTGCAAGCATCAAGGAAGCAGTGCCTAATACATCCGTGAAAGCTGGCGAAGTTGTTCGCGCGGTTGTTGTCCGTACTGCTAAAGAGTATCGGCGTACAGACGGTTCCTATATCAAATTTGACCAGAATGCAGCGGTGCTTATTGATCCGCAGAACCAACCGCGCGGTACACGTATCTTCGGACCCGTCGCGCGCGAGCTCAGAGAAAAGGCGTTCACGCGAATCGTCTCACTCGCACCTGAGGTTATTTAGGAGGACAATTGTGGCACGTCGGAAACTGCATATCAAGAAAGATGATAGGGTCGTAGTTCTCAGTGGGCAGGATCGCGGAAAGCAGGGGGTCGTTTTGGAGGTGTTTCCACAGAAACAACGCGCAATCGTTGAAGGCATTCATATTATTACGCGTCACCTGCGACCAAATCAGATGGGACAAGGTGGGGTCGTCGAACGCGAAGGCACGATTCACATTTCCAATCTCAAAAAGGTTGATGCCTAAGGCGCAGCCCCTTCACGCACGATGAACAAGACACGCTTCAAACGTGTCCCGCACGGAAAATATAATTTCTATAGGATACAAGGCTCATGAGCCCATTCAAAGAATTTTATCAAACGGAAATCATGCCCGCATTGCTAAATCATTTTAGTTACGAAAATGTGATGCAGATTCCGAAACTGGACAAAATCACACTCAATATTGGGGTCGGTGAGGCGATTCAGAACCCGAATGCATTAGAAGATGCCGTCGAAGAATTATCACTCATCGCTGGACAACGCGCTATTATTACGCACGCGAAAAAGTCTGTTTCTGCTTTTAAGGTCAGAGAAGGCATGGCAATCGGGTGTAAAGTCACTCTGAGACGTGAACGTATGTATGAATTCTACAATCGTCTCGTGAACGTCGTCCTCCCCCAAATTCGAGACTTTCGCGGTGTATCCCCGGATGCTTTTGACGGGCGGGGTAATTACTCCATTGGACTCACGGAACAGTTAATCTTCCCGGAAATTGATTACGACCGAGTGAACGATATCCGCGGTATGAATATAACTGTTGTTACGACTGCACCAACCGACGAAGAAGGACGCGAGTTGTTAAAATTGTTGGGAATGCCATTCCGAGAATAATACTCGGTTCGCAGCCTTCAAATCAACAGTATTCATGCCTTGAATCAACGGTATGAAGCCCGTGTGGGCTTCACCGGGGCATGAACTGGGGGTATGAAGTCCGTATGGACTTCCCCGTGCTTTCGGTTATCAGATAGCATGGACTCTTAACCGATAACTGAAAGGTTTGCGAAGCAAACCGAACTGACAACTGATAACCAGTAAAGGAGCATCAAAGTTGGCAAGTAAATCATGGATTGCTAAGCAGGCAAGAACCCCGCGGTTCCGAACCCGAAAATACAGCCGTTGTAAGAGTTGTGGCAGGTCGCGCGGGTATCTTCGCAAATTTGAATTGTGTCGTATCTGCTTTCGCCTCTTCGCCCGCGCCGGTAAAATTCCCGGCGTCCGAAAGGCAAGTTGGTAGAAAATAGCAGTTGGCAGTCAGCAGATCGTGTGGCGGATAACAACATTTTTACGGTTTCCGCGAAGGGATTACTGGCGACTGAGAGTCCGGTGAAGTCCATACGGACTTCATACCGTTGATTTTCATGAGGGTTCGCGTAGCGAAATGCCTTGACAACCGACAGCTATTATGAGAATAAAATAAGGAGAATCTTTCATGTCGATGACCGATCCGATTGCAGATATGCTGACACGTATCCGCAATGCCAATATGGCAGGACATGAACGCGTTGAAATCCCCTCTTCAAAAGTCAAACTTGAGATTGCACGCATCTTGTCAGAAGAAGGTTTCGTCCGGAACTATCGCTTGATTGAAGATGGAAAACAGGGGATTCTAAGAATCTATTTGAAATACGGAAACACGAAAAAAGAGAAAGTCATCACGAATCTCAGACGCATCAGCAAACCGGGCAGGCGCGTTTACGCGAAGTCCGACAGTCTGCCGCGTGTTTACGGTGGGCTCGGTGTTGCTATTTTGTCGACATCCAGTGGACTAAAGACCACGCTTGAGTGCCGAAGGGAAAAAGTCGGCGGCGAAGTCCTCTGCTACGTCTGGTAAGATTTTCGATGCATCTCAGTAAACCGGGAGAGATAGCATGTCACGTATTGGACTTAAACCGATTCCATTGCCGGAGAAGGTACAGGTCGCTTTGGAGGCAAGCAGCGTCCAAGTGGAGGGACCTAAAGGCAGCCTTGATTGGCAACTACCGGAAGGAATCGATGTGGCTCTTGACGAAAACGTCTTGACTGTCCAAAGAAAAAGTGAACTTAAACACTACAAAGCCTTGCATGGACTGGCACGAAGTCTTATCGCTAACATGGTTACCGGTGTCTCAGAGGGTTTTGAGAAGAAACTGCGTGTTGTGGGAACAGGGTACCGGGCGGAAGTCAATCGTGAGAACAATTTAGTGCTGGACGTTGGGTATTCGCACGCCGTTACCTACGCCCCACCTGAGGGAATAACATTAAGTGTTGAACCCTCGGAAAACATTGATGGACAAGCGCATACACCTATCGTCGTCACGGGTATTGACAAGCAACTCGTTGGTCAGGTCGCGGCTTCGATCCGTCAAATAAGGAAGCCTGATACCTATAAGCCTTGTAAAGGTATCCGTTATGATGGTGAGCGCGTCCGAGATAAAGAAGGAAAAGCTGCTGTCTAATCGTGTTGGACCTTGCGCGCTATAGGACGCTATCTTCAAGTCTTATGAAATACGAGCGCGCCTATTGTGATAAGGAGACCCCTTGACACTCATAAAAAAGAAACGGATGAGCCATTTACGGCGCCGGAAACGTGTCCGCCAAAAGGTAAGCGGGACCGGCGATAGACCGAGACTCTCTGTTTTCAGAAGCTTAAAACATATCTATGCGCAACTCATTGATGATGAGCTGGGTGTAACGCTTGCTGAAGCGTCTACTTTGTCCCCCGAATTGAAGGAAGCAGTCCCAAATGGCAGTAATGTTGAAGCAGCACAGCGAGTTGGCGCGCTTATCGCGCAAAAAGCCAAGCAACAGGAGATTGAGGTTGCTATCTTTGACCGGGGCGGGCATCTCTATCATGGACGCATCAGAGCTCTCGCGGAAGCCGCGAGGGAAGAGGGACTGAAGTTCTAACTGCCTCGCAACCCCGATTCTGACACCCCACGGGCTGCGGATTTTATCTCTGCCCTATGGTGAACAGAACCGACATCGGATAGGAGTTTTTTTTGCTGAAAGATAAAATCAATCCCGACGAATTTGAATTTGAAGAACACATGATTGCGATCAACCGTGTGATGCGGGTCGGTAAGGGACGACGCACCCCAAGTTTCAATTCCCTTACGGTTGTGGGGAATCGCGATGGAATCGTTGGTATCGGCTTTGGCAGCGCAAGCGAAGTACCTGGCGCGCTTCGGAAAAGTTTCGCTGATGCCCGAAAAAATCTGGTTCGGGTGCCAATTGTAAACGGAACGCTCCCGCATGAGATTGTCAGCGAATTCAAATCTGCCAAAGTTTTGCTAAAACCGGCGAGTCCTGGAACCGGTATCATCGCGGGACCCGCGACGCGTGCTATCTTAGAATACGCAGGGGTCCGAGATGCGCTCACAAAATGCCTCTCTTCTCGGAATATGAAAAATATCGCTGAAGCGACTATGTTAGGATTGAGGCAGCTCAAGGATATTAATGAAGTGGCGCGGTTACGGGATCTGTCGGTCGAAGAACTACTCAAGAGACGCTAATGGGTTATCAGTTATTAGTTGTCAGTTATCGGTTAAAAGACAGAGATCTCTTTAACCGGCAACTGAAGACCGATGACCGACAGCCGACAACTATACTTATAACGAACGGAGTAAATCCTGATGAAACTCAATGAATTGAAGCCTGCCCCTGGTGCCACCCGCCCCAGAAAACGGGTGGGTAGAGGTAACGCTTCGGGACATGGTGGCACCTGCGGGCGCGGGCACAAAGGGCAAAAGTCCCGATCCGGTGGTTCAATTCCAGCATGGTTTGAAGGCGGACAGATGCCGCTTGTACGACGGCTGCCCAAGCGCGGTCCTCGACGGATTGCACATAAACGATTTGAATACGATGTTATTAACGTTCAAACGCTCAACCTTTTTGAAGATGATACTGTTGTAAGTCCACAGGCACTTCGCGAAGCCGGGCTCGTTAAACGCAAGAATGCGCTGATAAAAATACTCGGCGACGGTGAACTCGAAAAGCAGTTGAAAGTCCAAGCCCATCGTTTCTCAAAAGCCGCAATTGAAAAGATCGAATCCAAAGGTGGTACAGCCGAGGTTCTCGGGATGCATGCAAACGCCGGTGACGCTGCTTAGCAGTTTGCGTGTGAGGAGGAAGAAAAATAAGTGATTAAGGCATTTCAAAACGCTTTTAAAATTCCCGAATTGCGGAAACGCATTATTGCTACAGCGTTACTCTTGGTTGTTTACCGTCTTGGTGCCCACATTACGCTGCCGGGGATTGACGACCAGGCACTTGAAGCGTTTTTTCAACAACTCATGGAGCGCGGTGGTAACGTCATTGGGTTTATCGACCTGTTTTCCGGTGGGGCATTTAGTCAGATGACCATTTTTGCCCTCGGTATACAACCCTATATTAGTGCCTCGATCATTATGCAGCTGCTTGCTGTTATCGTGCCTTCCTTGGAAAAACTTTCCAGAGAACCCGATGGCAGAAAGAAGATTACCCAATACACCCGATATGGAACGGTCATCCTGAGTATTATTCAGGGCATCACAATTAGTATCGTCCTTCGGAACCCGGAAAACATAACTGGACAAACGGGCGAGATTGTTAGAGACCCTAACCTCTGGTGGCATTTTCTCGTTGTTTTGACGCTTACAGCTGGGACATCTTTCGTCATGTGGCTCGGTGAGCAGATTACCGAGCGCGGTATTGGGCAAGGTATTTCGTTGATTATTACTGTCGGAATTATCGCCGGGTTACCCGGGGGTGTTACGACTGTTTTCAACAATCTCGTGACAAGACCGGAGTTTGGAATTCTGCAACTTGCCCTTTTAGTTGCACTCGTTATTGTAGCTGTTATGGGGACGGTATTCATCACGCTCTCTGTACGGAGAATTCCGGTCCAATATGGAAGACAGATTCGTGGACGTAGGGTCATTGGTGGACAATCGACACATCTGCCACTCCGTGTGAACGCAGCAGGCATGATTCCGATTATCTTCGCTGTCACCCTTATTCAGTTCCCACCCACTGTTCTTGACTTCCTGCCACGCGACTGGGCATGGGTAACATCTGCTAAAGCACTTATTGATCCAGGTACGCCGTTGTACCTTACCTTTTATGCGTTGTTGATTATCGGTTTCACGTATTTCTATACGGCTGTTCAAATTAACCCTGTTCAAATGGCAGAGGATTTACAGAAATATGGTGGGTTTATCCCCGGTATCCGTGCCGGAAAACAGACCGCTGATTACATCAACACGACGCTCACGAGAATCACACTTCCGGGTGCTGTCTTTCTCGCTGCTATCGCAGTGATTCCGATTATTATTACAAGTCAACTCGGTGTCGGTAACATGGTTGAAGGTGCGTCTATCTTAATTGTTGTGGGTGTTGTTTTGGATACGATGTCACAAATTGAATCCTACTTAACCGTCCGCCATTATGAAGGGTTCTTAAAGGATCGAAAACTTAGGGGCAGACGACGTTAAGTCCTTTCAAGGGAAAGAGATAATTATGAAAGTCCGACCTTCTGTTAAGAAGATGTGTAACCAGTGTAAAATTATCAAGCGAAAAGGAATTATCCACGTCATTTGTCCTTCAAACCCGAAGCACAAGCAACGACAGGGATAATCCGTTTTTAGCAATCAGCAGCCAGCACAAGAAAGTTTGCAAGTTTAAAGTTTGCAAGTTCAAAGTTGCGAGAGACTTTTGGTTAACCAAACACCTCTTAACAACTTTACAGACTTTAGCACACTTCACAACTTCGCAACTTTACCAAACTTTAGCACACTTTACAACTTTGCTGACGGCTGATCGCTATAAAAAAGGAGAGAATCATGGCAAGGATCGCGGGAGTTGATTTACCCCGAAACAAACGAGTCGATATTGCACTGACAGCAATTTACGGTATTGGTCGTTACACGGCGTCCCAAATCGTCAACGATCTTGACATTGATCCAGGGAAGAAGGTTGATAACCTCGCTGAAAACGAAGTCGGCAAACTTCGAGATAAAATTCTCGATTATAAGATTGAAGGGGACTTGCGTCGCGAGGTCGACCAAAATGTTAAACGCCTGATGGATATCAACAGTTATCGTGGTTTACGGCACCGTCGGCAGTTACCTGTCCGTGGTCAGCGTACAAATACCAACGCACGCACCCGTAAGGGCAAAGCACGGACGATTTCTGTCGGTAGGAAAGCCAAGGAAGCTGGACGCAAGAGTGGTTAGTCCACGTAAGGTTTTTTAGCGATTAACGCTGAACTGCTACATCCGTTGTGCTTGCAGATATTCAGTCGTTAAGAAACCTTTCATAACCTCAAGCAGGTTCTTTAACAATTTTAGAGCGGTATCGACAACGGAGATACCGTCCAGGAGCAATCGTTAAAAAATGCGTGGAAGAAGAAGGGAACGCAAGAACGTCCCAGAAGGGATAGCGCATATACAGGCTACCTTCAATAACACAATTATTACAATCACGGACTTAAACGGAAATACCGTTGCTTGGGCAAATGCTGGTATGACTTTCACCGGTTCACGAAAGTCTACACCATTTGCTGCACAGCAGACCGCGGAGGCATGTGCCCGCAGAGCAATGGATCACGGTATGAAACGCGTAGAGGTCAGAGTCAAAGGTCCCGGGTCCGGGCGAGAATCGTCTATACGAGCGCTCGCTGCTGCTGGACTTGAGATTACCTTAATGAAAGACGTGACTCCGATCCCACACAACGGATGTCGTCCCCCCAAGAGACGACGGGTTTGAGGAATACGAATGAGCAGATATTTAGATTCGGTCTGTAAATTATGTCGACGGGAAGGCGAGAAGCTTTTTCTTAAGGGACGGCGATGCAACGGTCCCAAATGTTCTTTTGAGCGCCGGAGTTATCCACCAGGACAGCACGGGCAGACACCGCCACGACGCGGGCGCGAGAACAACTTCCGGCGGCAGTTACGCGCGAAACAGAAAGTAAAACGCACCTATGGTGTTTTTGAGAAGCAGTTTCGGAACTATTATTTCAAAGCTGCCCGCCAAAGCGGTATTGCTGGTGAGAATTTAATTGGTCTCCTTGAAAGCCGTCTCGACAACGTTGTTTACCGGCTCGGATTCGCAACATCTCGAAATCAGGCGCGTCAACTCGTCAAACATAACCACTTCACTGTCAATGGTAAGCGCGTTAATATTCCTTCCTATATAGTGCAGGTCGGCGATGTCATCGCACCACGCGAGCGGAGTCGGAACCTCGCTGTTATTCAGGAGGCTTTAGAGTACTCACAGTATCGCGGTGCCCCTGAGTGGCTTGATGTTGATATTGAGAAGACGGAAGGGCGCGTTCAGGGAGCACCGGTGGTAGAGCAGATCTCCGCAGACCTTGAAACACAACTCATCATTGAACTTTACTCCAGGTAGGCGTGTCCCTATACCGTGTGTGTTATATTTAAATACGGAGTGTTATGAACGTGGACACTCTTACACGCATCTGCACCCGATAAGATACTCGCGGAAACCGACAACACACAAGGAACGCGGGGCATGTCGATCGTACGCTACCGATGCAAACTCTGAGTTGAATACGCCGGCAGCCTCCGGTGCTCAGTTTGCACGCGCTCTAACATTAGTTTTAATTCTATGGGAGGAAATCGATGATAAGGTCCGAGCTCGTGATACCCGAGCGGCTGAAAACTGATATTCAGTCTTTACAGCCGAATTATGCAAAATATACCGCTGAACCCTTTGAGCGCGGATTTGGGACAACCCTCGGCAATTCTCTACGCCGAGTCCTCCTTTCCTCAATCAAAGGCGCAGCGATTACGGCTGTTCAAATCGAACAAGTTAAACACGAATACGACACAATTCCCGGGGTCCTCGAAGATGTCGTCCAAATCATTCTTAATCTCAAAGAGGTACGCCTCAGGATTACTAACGATACCCCAATGACACTCACCTTGCACGCTGAAGGCTCAGGTGAAGTTACCGCCGCTGATATTCGTCCGAATTCAGACGTTCAGATTATCAATCCCGACCAGCATATTGCGACACTTGATGAATGTGAGGGGTTGGATATGGCAATTCATGTACAAACAGGACGCGGATATTCTCTTGCTGAAGAGCACAGACCCACAGACAACCCGATCGGGTTGATTCCTGTGGACGCAAAATTCTCGCCCGTTGAGAAAGTTAACTTCTGGGTAGAAGAAACACGGGTCCGCGACACAACTAATTTTGATAAGCTCAACCTTGAAGTTTGGACGGATGCCACTATTACAGCGAAGGAAGCGGTCACTCGAGCTGCAGAAATTTTACTACAACAACTCGAACTCTTTACGGAGTTCGATGAGAACTACGTCGAGCCTGAACCTGAGATTGATGAGGAAAAACTGAGACGCAACCGATACTTAGCCAAACCTGTCGCGGAACTTGAGCTCTCGGTGCGCGCCAGCAATTGTCTTGAAACCGCAAATATTAAGACTATCCGAGAACTCGTTACAAAAGAGGAAAAGGACATGTTGGAATACAAGAATTTCGGGCGCACCTCGCTCAACGAAATTAAAGAACAACTCGCCAACATGGGGCTTTCCCTCGGAATGCAGCTCGACGATATGGACGACACCGCCATTGATGAAGAAGATATGGCGCGAGAATCTTTGCAATCGCCTATCTAATTCTTCACAACGGCGCTCATAGGAGGAACACAATGCGTCATAGAAAAAGTGGGAGGAAACTTGGACGAACCAGCAGCCATCGGAAGGCTCTCTTTCGGAACCAAGCGACTGCGCTCTTTGAGCATGAACAAATTCGGACGACACTCCCAAAGTGCAAAGAACTGCGTCGCGTTGCTGAAAAGTTAATTACGCTCGCGAAGCGCGGGGATCTACCCGCACGCCGACAAGCCGCAAAAATGCTCTATGGTACCCGTCTGCATTACAAACCGGGGCGCGGAGAAGAAGCCAGTACGATTGATAAACACGCCGTGCTGCGAAAACTCTTTGATGATATCGGACCCCGTTATCAAGACCGGAACGGCGGGTACACCCGTATCATCCGTGGCGAACTCCGAAAGGGAGACGGCGCACAGATGGGCTATATTCAACTGGTTTAATGGCTATCGGCTGTCGGCAGTCAGTTAAAGAGGTTTTTAGTCAAATCAGGTGCCTCTTTACTGACTGCTGAAAGCATTCCGAAGGAATGCGACCTGAGAGCGAAGCGACCTGATTGCCAACCTAAAACCGATACGCAGCGGACACAAATACTCGGTGCGTCAATCGTTCCGTTGTTAATTCATTCTGACTCCGCTGCCAAGTTCCAAGCATATAAGCAACATCAAATTTCAGCGAATCCTCAAAGATTTTACCCACACCCGCCGTCAAGAAGTCACGCGCATCCGCTACCTCAGCATCGGTAAACGGAATTGTATCTCGGAAATAGCCGAGACGGATATGTGTCCCAATACCAGGTATCCTGTATTCCGCTCCGAGTCGAACCTGAAGTGTTGTCGCATAGAACTTTTCAAAATTGTCTTGTGAGATGTCCGCTGCCGGCGCCGGATCGTAGCGCGTCTGTGTCCAGTCTGTAAGCTGGACATCCCCCGCCAGAATCAACTGCTTGTTGAACAATTTCACAGCGATCCCTGTTCCGATTTCATAAGGACGCTCAATATCATACGTTAAAGCACCGTTTTCCGTATCACTTGTCCGCTCTCCGTCATCGTAATCGGCGATAGTTGATTGATACCAGAGTTCATCGACTCCCAATTCTACGGGGGATACGACTGTTACACCGAGACTAATCTCATCGGTTAGGTGTGCGAGAAGCCCGATCCTACCGCCTACGCCTGAATACTCCCGATCAATCTCATCGTCATATCTGAAGCGTGCCAACTCCCGATCTATGTCTACGATGTCGGTAGCGGTTGTATCCAATTCATTAAGACTATTCCCGTGCCAGAAATCCAAGGAACCGCCAATGAGGATATGTTTTGAAACGTATACACTCGTGCCAAAACTCCAAATCCCGATACCACCGGTGTTCACATCCGTTTCGTTGACGGCAAGTCCGCTGAATTCCGTGCCTGAACTCGGATCAATGCCCTGTATCGCCGTCTGGTAATCGAAGTTTTGCGGACGATTGTAGCCGAAAGCGATTGCCCAACCCCCCTGTCTCGCCAGAAACGGGTAAACAAATCCGATAGAATTCAGACGCATCTGAGAACGGCTTGTTCCGGTCGCCACATCACCAGAAAAGTAGGTGTCAGCATTTGCTCTGTTGTGCGAGAGGCTGCTAAACATCTCAAACTTTTGGATCTGTGCCATCCCTGCTGGATTCCAATAGAGTGCCGTGAAATCATCAGCGAGACCGAGTGAGGCACCGCCCATACCCATTGTCCGCGCACCGACCCCGAACGTATTCCCGATTGCCATCTCTTCCATTTGTGCTGTGCTGATAGTCGTAAAGAAAACCGTAGCGAACAGACAAATGAATGTTAAATATACTGCTCGTTTCATTGTTCCGATTCCTCCGTTCTATTTGTAGGAGGGGTTTCTAACCCCGAATTCCTCACCCCTATTTACTCATTCCTACTTCTGGTGCGTCGTTGTGGTCGTTCCGATTGCCTCCGTGGTGAGGTCACGCTCCGTGAACTTCGTGAACGTCGACTTTCACTGCGCCAATTACTTCTGTTGGGGTAAGTACGCCGCGATAGTGGGGCATACCGACTGCCACCGTAATACCGCCTATAGACATTCGTGTACGGATAGTATCCATAATAGGGATAGTAGCTTCGGTAATATCTGTAATACGGACGGTAATATCCAGAAAACCAAGGGTGGAAGGGGGACCATACCGGCGAATAGGCGTAATAGGGATACGGCGCGTAAGGTGCCGAGTGATAAGTATCGTACCGGTACGGATGCGAATAGGTTCTACGATAACTCCGTTTCCGTTTGCCGTAATAGCCCTCCGAATCCTCATCATCGTCCCCGTGTTTCTCCAACTCGGATTCTTCCGATTCCGCTTTGGAGGTATGCTCCATTTCTTCTTCCTCCAAAACCTTATGGTATCTTCGATCAAAGTCCGCAGATGCATAATAGCCCAATTGCGTATAACACCCAGTAAGTCCTATCATTGCCAGAAGCACTAAGAGTGCCAAAGTTAGTTGCAACTTCATGTCTTTTCCTCCGTTGGATTTACCTGTGAATCTTGACCATTATAACATATTATACGAGAGAGACGTGAAAAAAGTTTACATCTCATTCCTCCATTCTGACTAATTTTTTCTTGCCTTCCTTTTGAATCCGTGCTAAACTAACGCCATGCGAGTCTTTATCCAAATCGGACACGGAGTTATCGGTGCCGCCGTTATCTCATTCCTCTGTATCTGGCAAGCGGGCAGCTTCGGTGAAGCGAGACACACGCTCAGCATCATCGGTGCGATCGCTATCGTCATCGCCAGTCTCTATATCCTTCGGAGTCGCTGGATCCGGTGGGGCAACCGGCAGACATGGCTAAAGTACCATCAACGGCTCGCCTCCTTAGGGTTATGTCTTGTGCTGCTGCATTCTGCGTTCCAACCGCTGGCGTGGCACTCGTGGCTTACCTTCATACTCGCCCTCTTGAATTTAGGCACTGGGGTCGCCGTGAGTCTAACCGCTCGTAAGACACGGCAGATTCTCCTCCGATGCCATCTCATCCTTGCACCCGTCCTGCTTGTCGGTATCGTATTTCACGGTCAGAAAAAACTCGAACACGACGAATTCTTCCCACTCACCGATGTCCACGATGTCCCGTGCGCCAGATGTCATGTATCTGAACCACTGCTGTTCCATGTTGATTTGATGCTTCACCCGGAATTGGATACCCAATTGGATACGTCAGAGGTTGTTCCCGATGATTTACACTGGTGGCTCTTACAAAATGAAAAGAGAGTATCCCAAACTGCTCCCGTTGCCGTCAAAGAAGCGGGGAACGCCTGGACAGTTACAGACACCGACAAGAATCGCACCTATCATGTGCGGAAAGTTGAAGATAAGATTGCTATCTACGCCGATAATTTCTATCGGAGTTATACGTGTCTCAAATGCCACGTGCATAACACAGAAGAGATTCAGTTAGCGCATGAGCTACACGGTGTCACCGAATCCCATAGGTGCTTCGTCTGCCATCAGACCGAAATTGACGGCATACGTTATGGGCGACAGCGCTTTGATTGGGAATACGCCCCGCACCGGTAAGTTTACAAAATGCCAAACAACTTTAGTAGCGCAAGTTTTGGCTTGCAAGCTTCGCCAAAAGTCAGCCTTCGTGCTGTGTTGCTTTCACTCCTCATTACCATTCCGAACTCATACTGGCTCATGATTAACTGGGGACCCAGTGGTTATGGCACCGGTCAGAGTTTTCCCACCGTCACGACCGTCTATTTCAATGTCATCTTTGTTGTCCTGATTCTGATGGCGGCAAACCCCTTACTCCGGGCAATCCGAAAGAATTCCAGTTTCACGGATGCGGAACTGATGGTGATATATCTACTTGTTTCGATTGCTTCCTCCATTGCTGGACACGATACGCTCCAAATCTTATGGCCCCTACTTGCTTATCCCATCTGGTTTGCGAGTCCAGAGAACGAATGGGGCGAGTTGTTCCATCGACACATGCCGGATTGGCTCACTATTAAAGAACGAAGCGTGTTAGCCAGTTTTTATCAAGGGGATTCATCGCTTCACACCGCGGAACATCTGCAACTCTGGATGATCCCTGTGCTTTGGTGGTCCGCCCTCATTATTGTGCTAACCTGTATGATGCTCTGCCTCACGATCCTCATCCGACACCAGTGGGTGAACCACGAAAAACTGAGTTATCCAGTCATTCAGATCCCGCTGCAACTCACAGAAAATAGTGGACGCGCCCTCTTGAACAACCGATTGTTTCTGATTGCTGCGGTGCTTGCTGGCGGAATGAATCTCCTTAACGGTCTCCACTTCTTGTTTCCAATCGTGCCAGGGTTAGGCGGGAGCCAATACAACTTAGGACAGTTTTTCCAGACGAAGCCGCTGAACGCCATCGGGAGGCTGCCCATTGCAGTCTATCCGTTTGCGATTGGTATGAGTTTTTTCATACCCTTAGAACTCTCGTTCTCTATATGGTTTTTCTATCTCTTCCACAAAATGACGCGCGTCTGGGGGACAATGGCGGGCATCGGACATTTACCCGGGTTCCCGTTTCTTGATGCACAATCGTTCGGTGCTTGGTTCTGTTTAGGCGTTTCCGCTATATGGCTCACCCGAAAATTCATCGCGCGACAGGTGAAAAACGCCTTCTGGGGTGGCAATGGGCAGGAAGATACAACCGGCACACCCGCAGTCCATACGCGATATGCAATAATCGGCTTGGTAGTGGGCAGTATCTTTGTGCTTTACTTCTTTAAAAGCACAGGTGCCCCGATCTTCAGCATCTTCGGGTACTTTCTCCTCTTTTTTGCGTTGGCGATTGCGATTACGCGCATCCGTGCGGAGGTCGGACCGCCTTCACATGACGTGCCGTGGCGACCCGATAAAGTGCTTGTCTCCTTCTTCGGGACACGCCGCATCGGTGCCGAGGGGTTGACGACGTTCAGTATGTTTCACGGCTTTAACCGTTCCTATCGTTGCCATCCAATGCCGATTATGTTGGAGGGCTTCAAGGTGGCACAATTGCGTGGGTTGTCGCATAACCGATTTATTATTGCTGTCATCTTAGTAACCGTCGTTGCGACGATTTCATCGGCGTGGGCATACTACGCCCAAGGCTACCATTACGGTGCTGCAGTCTACGGCGAGCAGGGACAGTGCCGTTGGACTTATGAGCAATTGAAGCAGTGGCTCATTAACCCGCAATCTATAGATGTCGGTGCTGTCTCTGCTTCTGGTGGTGCGGTTGCTTTGACGACACTTCTCATGATGCTACGCCGTCGTTTTATCTGGTGGCCCTTCCATCCTGCAGGTTATGCGCTGTCGCTGAGTTTTTGGAACACGAGTTGGTATTGGTTTTCGATCTTCTTATCTTGGGGGATAAAGGCGATTCTCTTTCAGGCAGGAGGTTTGCGGACGTACCGTCGTGCGATGCCGTTCTTTATCGGATTGGTTATTGGTGAGTTCGTCGTCGGTGCGATTTGGACCTTGATTGGTATCGCTCTCGAACGTCCTATGTATCGGTTTATGTTTTAGATGGGTATTCGGTTTTCAGTTTTCAGTTTTCAGTCAGCGTCATTTAAATTGAACTCACGTTAAAATAAAACAACCTGCACCCTTAAGGAAAACGAATTATGAAACTTAGTTGCCTCCCCGTTTCTCTGTACGACGACCTTTTCACCGGAAAAAGCGATGTTACGGATTGGATTCAGTTCGGCGCGGAATTAGGATTAGATGCTGTTGATTTTAGCATCAAATTCTTCCCAGAACGCGATACAGCGACTTTGGATCGCACGATTGCTGCCCTTGAGAAGTTTAGCGTCCAGACGTGTATGCTCGCCTGTTATTCCGACTTCACGCATCCCGATCCAACCCAACGCCAGCAAGAGTTAGTCAATCTGAAAGCCGACATCGCATTGGCGAAAACGTTAGGTGCAAAGTTTGTGCGTGTGACAGCGGGACAAAACCATCCGGGTATTGAGCGCACAACTGGAGTCCGATGGGTAGTAGATGGATTCCATCGCGCCCTTGATGAAGCCGAAAGCCACGGGATTACCCTCGCTTATGAGAATCATACCAAAGGCGCGCCTTGGGATTATTGGGACTTCTCACAACCGACAGAGATTTTCTTGGAAATTCTGAATGCCCTCTCGGACACACCGCTTGGTGTCTGCTTTGATACAGCAAACCCGCTCGTTCTCGGCGAGGATGTGCTCACGCTTTTGGACAAGGTCATTGAGCGCGTCGTTGTGCTTCATGTTTTTGATATGCGCGAGGTGGGAAAGTTCGAGGCGGTTCGGGTTGGGACGGGTGCCGCACCGATTTCAGAGGTCTTCTCTCGTATGAGGCAGGCAGGTTATGACGGCTGGCTCAGCATTGAGGAAGCCAGCCGTTTGGGAAAAGAAGGCTTTACAGAATCCATCGTGTTTGTTCGAGAGGCGTGGCAACAGGCACTGTCCGTGTGACAGTACCATTTGGTTTTAAAATTTCTGCATGGAAACCCCCTAAATCCCCCTTATCAGGGGGACTTTGAGTGGGAGCTAACCGAAAAGTTAAATGACACTATCCGCGGGACGGTTCACTCATCCGTTCCTGTGCTTGCCGCGAGAGTTCAGCGAGGTGTCCATCGTTTGCCCTGACCTGTTCGAGGTGTATCCACCGTTCCGGGGTTGCCGTACGTATCATCTTCTCGCCATACTTCCGATCAATCCAGAACCGTGCAGATCCACCGATATAGGCTTGCAATGCGTCTAACTTGTCATCAGGATACCGTTGACAAAGATTCATCGTGAACATCCGGCGGCGTACGCCACCACCGAAAGCGGCGTGCTTTGTGTTATGATTAAACAACACCAAATCGCCCGGCGTTGTCTCAAAAGCCACTGCTGGCACATCTCGTCCGTGTATTTCCCAGAGGTCTTGGCTCTTTCCGACCTGCTTTGAGAGTCCATCTGCATAGTTATCGCCGAATAGGTGGCTGCCGGGAATAACGCGAAGTGCTCCAGTATCGCGCGTCAGTGGATCAAGATAGAATGCGATCTTTATGTGCATCGGGTCTTCGAGTTTATGTCCACCGTCCGAGTGCCACCCTGTATCGCCGACATAGAAATTCCCGTCGCTGCCCATATAGTTGAAATCGTCACCGAGCAACGTCTTCGCAATAGCGAGGATTCTCGGATCGTCCAGCAGGGCGCACAACTCTTCGTGTTGATCAATAAACGGAACGATACAGGAGCGAGCCGTGCCTTCATGCGGTTTACCGTCATGACCGCCGCCTCTTTCCTGCCAGACGGTTTCAAAAGCGTCCTGAATCGCTGTGATCCGGTCTGCCATCAGTTGTGGGAAACTGAGGTAACCGAACGTCTTGAAAAAATTAATTTCCGAATCGGTGATAGTGAAATCGTGCTGATTCATCTGTAATCCTCCAAGTGGTGCAATAGGGAATCTGGAATGTTAATAGGGTATCATACCATATTAAGTTATAAGTTATAAGTTATAAGTTAAGGAGAGGGATTTGGAAATCCCGCCTACTCCGAAAAAATTTGCTAAATTGGTAAATTAATGTTACTATTATTCAAGACTCTCGCCGACTAAAAGGTTGTCCATGGCTATCAATTCCAAATCTTTTCCTGCCTATTTTGCGCTCTTTAAGGTAACGTTCCGCCAGATGTTCTGGAGTCGCCGAACCGTGTTAATTCTACTCGGGTGTCTGCTACCGATTGTCATTGCTCTCGTATTTCGATTTATCGTACGAAGCGGTGGAATGGTGAATCGGTTCATTCCACAAACGACGCTGATTTTGTACGGACTCTTAGTGAATCTATTGGCGATTTTTTATGGGACTGCAATCATCTCCGATGAGATTGATGGCAAAGGTTTGACGTATCTTCAGATGCGTCCACTCCGTAAACCGGCAATTCTCCTTAGTAAGTTCGTAGCCTACCTCCTCGGGACGGTTGCCCTCGTTGCTGTATCACACCTAATCCTGACAAGCGTTATGGTAACACACCCAAGACTCGACAAGAGTGTGTTCTTTCAGTTTGGGATGAGCCTGCGCTACACAGCATCGTTGACTTTGGCGTTGTTGGTTTATGGAGCACTTGCGGCGGTTTTTGCAGCAAGATTTAAGAACCCGGTCCTCTGGGGATTAGTATTCGTGATGGGATGGGAAAGGATTGCATCAAGTCCACTGATGACGGTGGGAATCAAACGGTTGTCTATATCACACTACCTTTTTGTTCTATTTCCGAGTTACAAACTGCCGCGCAGCCAACTTAATGCGTTCTTAGGGAGTTCACCGCCGCCAGCATGGGTAGCACTTTTGGTTATTTGTTTCTTGACGATAGTGCTCCTGTACTTCGCTATTAGAATCTTCAGGGCGCGCGAGTACTTGATGTAGGTCGAAGTTCGGCGAAACATCGCGAGGCATAGAAGAAATTGACAAACCGGAGACAGGATTACCACGTCCAAGAAGATCAGGACGGCACTCGTTTGGACCGGTTTCTAATCCGTAAAACCGAAGGTGTATCTCGCACCTATCTCCAGAAACTGATTCGCGCCGGTGAAGCCACCGTCAACGACAAAATCGCCAAACAACCGAGTTATCAACTTCAGCACGGCGATCGGGTCTGTTTGACGTTTCCTGCGCCGCGCCCTCTGGATACTCTACAGCCTGAGAAGGTCGCGCTTGATATCCTTTACGAGGATAGCCACTTGATTGTCTTGAACAAACCCGCAGGGATGCTTGTTCATCCGGCAAATGGGGTGAACGTCGGTACGCTTGTCAATGCCCTGCTCGCTCACTGTCGTGCAGACTTGTCCGGTATCGGTGGTGTGGAAAGACCAGGGATTGTTCACAGGTTAGACAAGGATACCTCAGGAATTCTGGTTGTTGCGAAAACGGATGTCGTGCATCGCGGGCTCGCCGTTCAATTTGAGAAGCATAGCATTACCCGTCAGTACGTCGCTGTCATCTGTGGGGCCCCTGTTGAGACTGCTGGCACAATAGATGCCCAAATTGCTCGGAGTCGGCGGGATCGACGGCGGATGACAACGGTTGAAACAGGCGGACGACATGCCGTCACGCACTACGAAGTTTTAGAAGTGTATCCAAAGTTCGCGCTTCTTCAACTGGCATTAGAAACCGGACGGCTCCATCAGATTCGTGTCCATCTACAAAGTATCGGTCATCCGGTAGCAGGGGACGCAATTTATGGTGGTGAGCAGCGCGCCTTAAACGATGCCGACACGGTTGAACTAAGACAGGCACTCACAAGGCTTAAACGACAAGCCTTACACGCACGCCTGCTCGGATTTCTGCATCCGGCTACAGGCGAAAACTTGACCTTTTCGGCTCCAATGCCAGAAGATATACAGCGAGTCATTGGTGCCTTAAGGAGAAAAGCGACAGGACAGCATTCATTGTGATAGCAGGGCTATTTAGTTTTAAAAGTAGTAGGTACACGCCGTGTGCCGTAACAGATGTAGCTCTTGCGTTTTATATGTTTTTACTTCATAGGAAGCGGACTTGCTTCGTTCCTACTGTACATGCTATACTAATAGAAAAGGAGGGGTTTCTGATGTCAGATCAAGATTTTCGAGAACGTGTACTATCTGCCTTAGAACGATTAGAGCAAAAAACTGACCGGCTGGAACAGAAATTTGATCAGAAGTTTGAATCTCTGGAACAGAAATTTGAGCAGCAATATGAACGTCTGGAACAGAAATCTGAACAGAAGTTTGAATCTCTGGAAACCCGTTTTGGACTTTTGGAACAAAATGTCGGTTGGATCCGAGGGAAAATGGAGGGAAAGTTAGAAGCGGGTGCGACTTTATGAAGTCGCGTAGCCGTCGGTACCGCGATTGTCTCCGCGATAATTGCCTTGTTTGCACTGTTGAGGGGATTGTAGAAAGGGAAGTCCACTATGGAATATGTCAATTTTGGAAAAGCAGGGGTTAAAGTGAGTCCGCTCGCGTTGGGTTTAGGTCTCAGGGGACAAGGCGATGCCGATGCCGCCCAAAGACTGATTGAACACGCTATTGATTCGGGTATCAACCTCATTGATTGTGCCAACATCTATGGACTGATGGATGATCGTGCCAATGTTGGTCGCTCTGAGGAGATCCTCGGTAAAGCGATTCAGGGAAAACGTGATGATGTGGTGATTACGTCAAAGGTTTTCAGTCAGATGGGAACAGGTCCGAACGATGCTGGACTGTCGCGCTACCATATTATGCGTGAGGTTGAGCGTTCTTTGAAGCGACTCAATACCGACCATATTGATGTCTATCTCATTCATGCCTATGATGAGACAACGCCACAGGAAGAGACGATTCGAGCATTGGACGATCTGGTGCGTGCGGGTAAGACGCGTTATATCGGTTGCTGTAATCATCAGGCGTGGCAGGCGTGTAAAGCGCTCTGGATCGCCGATAGCATCAACGCAACGCCTTATATGTGCATCCAGAACATGTATAACCTTCTGAATCGGGATTTGGAAACAGAGATGTTCGGGCTGGTCCGCGAGGAAGGGTTAGGGGTCATGTGTTATAGTCCGTTAGCCGTCGGTTTGTTGAGCGGTGTCTATTCTCCTGATGAACCACCACCGGCTGGTACTTTATGGGCAAAACGCCAAGATGAGTTTTCGCAGCGGATGCGCGGGGCAACTGGACAGGTGATTTCAACACTGAAGCGGTTGGCAGCCGAATTGGGCAAAACGCCAGCACAACTTGCCGTGGCGTGGGTGCTTTCACATCCAGAAGTCACTATCGCCATCAGTGGCAGCGACACAATCGAGCAACTGGACGATACACTTGGTGGTGTCGGTTGGGAACTCGATTCGGCGATTCGAGAAGCGTTGGACGAGGTTTCTCGCTCGTTTGTCCGTCTCATCGCACCACCGGCGTAATGTGGACTGGCGAGGTTAGGAATGCACGTCGCATGAATCAACGGTATTCATGCCTTATGGCATGAACCGAGGCGAGTACGCCGCAAAACCTCGCCAGCGTTACAAACGAACAGTTTATGATACAAGTTCACTAAAAACCAATAACCAACCACCACCAACCCATTTAAGCTAATTTCTGGTGGCGTTCCCACTTATCGCCTGCAGCGGCGGCTTGGCGTTCCAATTCAGTCTGCCACCCCACAACTTTTCCCGATTTGATTTGCTGAATATCAAAACCGGCATAGCGATCCTCAAGCGTGTCGCCGAGTTTATGTCTTGCCGCCCAACGGTCCCATGCAGTCTTCATCCATTCGTGCGGAAGCGCGTCCCGAACGGTAGGATCAAGCATCCATGCGAAGCGTGCATCGGAGACCGCCGGTTCTTCGTCGGAGGGACCCCCCCACTTTGACCAACCGATTGACAGCGTGTTGCGCTCACGTTCAGGTACACAGTGTCCTGTGTGGATTGTCACCCCATTACGGATGAGGGCTTCTCCCGGTTTAAGGCGGATCGCAACCTGTCCGGGCAGTGGATCTGTGCCATTCCAACTCGGCGTGTATGGCACACCTTGGTCTTTCATCGATTTTGGAAGCAATACGTCGTGTTCAAGTGGGGTGCGCCATCGGCTATGGCTACCCGGAACAAGTTCATGGCATTCATCGTCTGCGAGTGCCAAGAACATACCGACGCTGTTGCGTTCGGTAAGTCGCTTCTCATTTTCTTCCTGAATTTCTTTCCAGCGAATCCGCTCGACCTCCTCGGAATAGGCTTCGGGACCTTCTTGGCGATCTTCTTGTGAGAAGTAACTTTTCCCAGTGCCCCACCATGTTGTGTCTCGGTGCCATCCGAGTCTGTTCTCTTTTTTGCGGGGATTGCACCAGAGGAGTATGTTCGTCATCACGAGATCTTCTGGTTCTACGTCACACCAAGCCTTGACGAAGCCTGTGAAATCTGGGGATCCATAAAATTCAGCGAAAGCCGGTTCTTTAAATGCCGGGTGGATGATGCCTCGGATTGCCCAAGGTTCATTCTCACCTGCGCGGTGCACATATCCCTTTGAACAATCGATGACATCGTAAACGTTCTCTGGTGCACACGCTTGTGTAACCCGGCGACCCGCCTCCCGTAGGATTGGGATCCACGGGTTGCCGACAAAATCGTTGATAATGACAAAACCATGTTCTCTCAGGTGCGCCAATCTTTCAGGTGTTGCGCCGGGAGCTGAGAGCTCAGGTTTAAAATCAGCAAAAGCTGAAGCACGATAAACCTCTGTTGTCGAGCCTTGATTGTTGTCCATTATCTGCCTCCTTTGAGCTTTCTGGAACTTGTGTCGAAACTTGAGGTTATACTTTCACATAGTATCACAAATTTGTCAAGAATTGCAACTCTGATTCCTACGACTCGGTAGGCGCGGTTTCCTAACTGCGCCGGGCTTCCTGTAGAAACATCTCAATTTACCCAATAACTGCTGACTATCGTTTAATGCATCTCAATCGAGAGGACGTAACTCAAAACGGTTACCAAAAGCCATGTCGCAACCAACACCACGCCAAACGGACGTTTCAACTGGTCGCCTGATACGAAAATACCGCATCGGAAGACGATGAGGATGAACAGCATCGCTGGGAACAGGAACTGGAAAAATTGACCGTCTGCTTGCAAACCGCCAGGTGTCGCAGCCGCTGAGACACCCGCTACAAAAAGTACGTTGAGGATATCCGCACCGATAATGTTTCCGACTGCTAATTCACCGTGCCCACGTCTGACGGCTGTTATTGCTGTAACAAGTTCTGGTAGCGATGTTCCGAACGCAACGAGCGTGGCTGAAATAATATGTTTCGGCACGCCAATCCTTTCCGCCATGATGCTCACGGTTGGGATTAGGATTTGAGCAGAGATAACAATGATAGCGATGGATAGAATGAGTTTTATAAGCGTCCCAAAGGCATTCCCCTCCTCCGCCGCTACATTTTCTCCGTTCTCAGGGTTCGCGCCTGCTGCGCTTGCCCATCGAATAGACTGCCAAATGTATAACCCCAGAAGGATGACAAAGACAACACCGACGATTTGTGGGAGTATACCGCCTTGCGTGAAAACTTTCGCCGGGGATGTCCATGGGAAGCAGCCGACGACCAGAAGGATACCGGCACCTACCTGTACGTTTGAGAGGCGTGAAGCCAGCTGGCGGTTGAGCGGTAGCGGCGCGATTAAAGATGCCAATCCCAAAATAAGCCCCGTATCACAAATAATTGAACCCACTGCGTTGCCGAGTGCGAGTCCGGGTTTTCCCTGTATCGCCGATAGCACGGAGACCGCCGCCTCTGGTGTTGTTGTCCCGATGCTCACGATTGTTGCACCGATGACGGCTTTCCCCAAACCCCATCGGGTCGAGAGAATGACGGCTTCGTCCACAAGCCAATCTGCCCCTTTGCCGAGTGTATAAAGCGTCACTGCGATTATTGCAAAGAGTGCGAGGTTGGGTAATCCATTAATAAGATCTGTAATCCACTGTTCCATTAACTGCCCCTTTCAAGGAGGTATAGAATGTTTGTTTCCTGAGAATAGCGTAGCATATACGCTTGGTGCAGTCAAGTTTTATTGGTTGTCGGTTATAGGTTTTTCTACTGACAACCAACAACTGACCACTAACAACCCTTTAATAGTAAAACGTATAGGTCGGTCTATCGAGGATGATGCTTAAAATATTCCAGAAACTTCCCATCACGAAATCCCCCAACGCCAATCCGAGAAAGAGTGGAACTGTTTTCCGGTAGAGACCGAGTCCGCCGTATTTGAGGACGCTCCATTTGGCGAGCGCGCTAATAATAAACGCTGCCCAAAAGAGATGGAGATGAAAGGATACCCCGTAACCGAGCGGGTGAATCGGCCACCAAAACAGCCGACTCCGGATGGCTGAGAGTAGGAGTGTTAGAGAAAAACCGATCGTTATCGCGGCGATATGACCGCTATTTGGGTCTTGTGGTGAAGTAAGCCACCCCTCAAGGAAGCGATATGCTCTCCCACCGAAACTGTTAATCTGTCCGCCCACTTTACCGGTATTAACGCCGAGGTTGAAGAACGTGTCTACTAACATAAAAATACACAACGGCATTGCGATGATTGTTAAGGTAAGCATGAGTCGGGACAGTCCTTTTACGTCGAGATTGCCGCGTTCGGCGAGTTTGAATGCCTCAAGTTGATGTGGCATTGGATGACTCCGGTTGTCTCGGTTGAACCAAAAAAAGAGCGCGAACCATGTTAAATTTTGTGCCTTAATGCGCCGCGTGCCGAGTATGCTGACAAGGCTGTGGTGCGGTCCAATGAAGGTTGTTGAGTGAATCGGGAAGCCAATTTGTGCCCGAATGCGCGTGAGCGGGATCGCAATCGTTGCGAAATGTGCGGCAAAAAATAGGATCGCAATCCACATCGCCATCCCACCGCGCACCGCGAATCCGATGATGAATATCCCACCGAAAACGAGACCGAAAAATGCGGTTCGGTATCGCATCGGTTCTGCGGTGTCGATTGTCTCCCTTTGTACAAATGCCGTGCGAAATGCTCGCCAGATATGTCGACGTGTACCCCAAAGTGCAACCGCACAGATACCAATATACGCTCCGATGTTCTGTTCGTACGGATAAGGAAAACCGGGGACGTTCTCCAGTCCTGTTAAGATCGTGATGAAATATTGCACTTTATAGATAAAGAAAAAGAGGAGACAAGATGTAAGGAGCTCCAGTGGCATGAGGAATCCGAGTCCAACAGCGAATGGATAAACAATAATGGCATTCCCGCCGCGAAGGAGAGCCGTCCACGGTTTTTCGGTAAATAGCGCGTTGAGTGGTATGTGCTTATTTGGGAACGCCGGAATCGAAGGAAAAAACATGTTGAGTCCGTTGAAAAGACTGATGATTGACGCAATACCGAATCCCCACCACATTGCCCGACTCCGAAGGAATCGATTTGTATTGTAGGCGAGTTGGTACGGGAGTTCAACGATCGGATACACAAGCCGTTCTTGTTCTGTCCACTGTTTTCGGAGAATAACGTTGATACACTGCATCACGAAGATAAGGGCGAAAGTGAAGATGCACCACCAGAACGTCGGGATTGCCCATTTCAGTAAGTAATGGGTTTCAAAGAACCGTTCATCGCCGAGATAGAAGGCACGAAGCACGCTTGGATCATTGATTGTCAGCCAATCTGGTAGGTAGCTCCAAAACAGTTCGCGCCACTCGTTTTCGGGTGTGCCGAAATAGAACGCGTGGACAATAATTGAGACGAGCGGAAGGAACATGTCGTAAGACATAAACAGAAGTGTTATGGACATCAGCACATAGAGGCTAATGAGTTCGCCGCCTGTTAGAGCGTGCTTGGCTACATATTTTTTTAAAACGAGGTTGATTGCCGCGATGACTAAGAGCGTGAATACAACACTGTAGAAGGGTGCCATCAGCGTCGGGAAGGTGTACCGCAGTGCCTCACATTCGATATGCCATTTGTAAATGAAAGGTAAAAGAAGCAGGGATATAAGGATGGTACGGACGGTAATTTTTTCACGGTTTGGTGTATCTGTAGATGCGTGTGATGATGACATAATGAGAGTCTATTCGATGACTGGAGGTCCACGAAGGATCGTTGGCGTGTTAATGGGGAAAAATGAACCATCTGCTCATATTTTACGTTGATTTAGGTAAAAGTTCAAGAGAATCCGTAAGAAAGGTTGGGATTCGCACTGTTCCCAGAGGTATTGAATTATGCAAATTACACACGTTGAAGCGTTCGCACTCCGGTTTCAAACCGAAAGATCATCAACGCAGCAGGGACCGCATTATTCCGTGGCACCTGAAGGGTGGTGCTCTATCTATTCACGCCACCATGAGACGACGGTTGTCCGAATCACTACGTCGGACGGGATCGTCGGCTACGGCGAAGCACAGAGTCCCGTTTCACCTCGCACCTCGAAAACAATTGTCGAAGAGTTATGTCGTCCGATACTGGTTGGGAAAGACCCGTTTGATGTGGAATACCTCTGGCAACGTATGTTTACCTCCATGCGGGAGCGTGGACACTATACGGGCTTCTTTATTGATGCGCTCGCTGGCTGTGATATTGCGTTGTGGGACATCATCGGGCAATCATCTGGCAAACCTGTCCACAAAGTCCTCGGCGGTCGGTATCGGGATAGGATTCCTTTGTATGCTGGGATCGGAGGTACCACACCAGAGGCAGCGGTATCCCAAGCCGCGGCGCATGTTTCAGAGGGTTATGGCGGGTTGAAGATTCACACAACGCACGGGCGCGCCGAGATTTTAGAGATCGTTGCAGCCGTCCGCGAGCAGGTAGGTCCAAAAATCAAATTGATGGTTGATCTCCATACCCAATACAGCGTCCCGGAGGCGATTATGCTCGGACGTGGGCTTGAGGCGTTGGATGTAATGTGGTTAGAATCGCCGACGGCACCTGAAGACATCCCTGGGCAAGCGGCATTGGCAGCGGCGTTGGATATGTCGGTCGCTATCGGGGAATGGACGCGCACGCGTTATGAGTTACGGGAGGTCTTTGAACGGCGCGCCTGCGACATCACGATGCCTGATATTGGGCGCACGGGACTCACGGAAGGCAAACGTATCGCAAGCCTCGCGGATACCTATAACATTCCGGTGACACCGCATATCGGTGGCGGTGGTATTTTGTCGGTTGCTGCAACGGTTCAATTTTCCGCAACGATTCCAAACTTCCTGATTATGGAGCATTCTCCGGGTGCTTATGAGATGAAAGGGCAGATCACCACACGAAAACCGACGATTGAGGACGGGGCTTTCGTGCTTGATGATGTGCCCGGAATTGGTGTTGAGATTGATACGGATGCATTAACCGCGTTGGCTATAGAAGATTAATATCCCTTTTCTTTATCCACAACGTTGATTAGCGGTTCGCCATTCACATAGCGATGCATGTTGTCGAGGAACGTCTCCATTGCGCGTTTGGCGATATTCTGCGATGCCCCAGCCGTGTGGGACGTTAGAATCACATTCGGGAGGGTCCAGAGTGGATTGTCTTGTGGACACGGTTCGGTATAGGTGACATCCAATCCTGCGCCTGCCACTTTTCCACTTTTTAGTGCAGCGACCAATGCATCCTCGTCAACCACCTTGCCGCGGCTGACGTTGATGAAATAGCATCCCTCAGGCAACGCGTCGAATTCGGCATGCGATAGGAGTTTATGGGTTTGCGGTGTGATTGGGCAACAGACCGTCAGCACTTCGGAACGGGAGAGAAATTCGTGTAGCTGATCGAGTTGTCCTAATTCGTCAACGGTGTCGGGTTTTTCCATCGGTTCCGGGTCTACGGCAATCACTTCAAAATCGAACGCTTTGGCGCGTTGAGCAACTGCTCTCCCGATACCACCGAGTCCGAGGATTCCCATTGTCATGCCAGACACTTCAACGCACGGGAGCCACTTCCACTCTTTTTCTTGCATCAATTCGAGTTGTGTGTTGATCCCGCGTGTCAGGGAAAGTAGGAGTGCGAAGGCGTGTTCCGCAAGCTGCGGTCCATACAGACGCTTGCTATTTATCAGTGTGATGGGACTCTCTTTGAAGGCGGGATACATTGACCTTTCCACCCCCACGAATGGCTGCATCACCCACTGCAGCGATTTCGCATGCGGAAGTGCATCCTCTGACACCACACCGTAGAGAATTTCAGCATCTGAAATATGATCCCTCAGTTCCGCACCCTCGGGCAAAAAATCTATCTCCATCTCCGACGGAGCAGCCTCCAGCATAGCTGCTACCTCTTCGCTGATTCCACTCGCAATTAAGACTTTGGTTTTAGCCATTGATAGTCTCCTTCGTTGTAGGTTTTTTGTGATAGTTGTTCACATACGCCGAAGTTTAGCACAGATTGAGGTGACTGTCAAGACCACTTCTATTTTTTGCCGGTGTTGATGGCATACCATAGAAGCCTTAAAACGCTATGATGCCGCGGACTTTTCGACGATGGGCCTCTATAGCGGATGGTACTGTGTCTGCGTCCCATCGCACTGTAGAGGGCAGTCCTTTTCACGCGTATTCGTCTTAAGGCTCCCGGACCCGTCAATTTTGACATTCTCGTATCCTCCGAGCAAGTCGCATCCTGTTTTTTCAAATCGTAACGTAAAAAGTGTCATTGGGTTACAAAATTGTGCATAACCAAAGTAGAGCGGATTTCTAACTTCATACGATGCTTGTTTCCGCTTAACCACTACGCATTGTATGTTTGCCGTAAATAGACGAAAGGGTGTTATTAAAGGTTTATTAAAAAGAACAGGGGACTGGTTGAACCAGTCCCCTTTGACATTTCACTAAGCTTTGGATGTTATGCCGCTAATGCCGAAATCGCAGCGTCCTCATTGTCGAAGTGTTCAAACAGACTCACGATCCGACTTACAGCCACTAAGTCTTTGATATGTTTCCCAACATTGATGACCCCGATACGACCGTGCTTTCGTGATGCTGTCGCGCGTGCCTCCATGAGGGCAAAGAGTCCTGAACCGTCAATTTTGTTGACTTTCCCGAAATTGATGAGGATGCGGGGTGTATCGGAAGTCTCTATCTGTGGTGAAATCACTTCTCGTAATTCTGTTACTGAGGCGCCTACTATCTTTCCATTGGGTTCCAAAATTGCGATGCCGTTTTCCTTACGAATCTGGGTTCTCATGATACTTTTCTCCTTTTTCGTTTTCTGAACCGTGTGAATCTTAATTTTTTTACACTATTTTCTCGCTTAATTGATGTATTCGTTACGTTAGTCAGATTCTGTAAAAAAAGGTTCGTTTTTTATTTTTTTTTGCAAATATTCAGTAGGAATGCAAACAGCTTGCTGACTGCCCCTTCGTGTCTGATGGCGTGTTGTTCATATTGCTGCAGCGTGGTGTAGTAGTCGCGGATCGCTTTGTGATTCGGTTTGAGGTTGAGTTGTGGCATGAAGTATCTTAGCAGGTTTTCGGTGTAGATTCAGAAGTGAAACGTTTAGGTGAACAAGGCAATAAGGGCGATGATCGCTGCACCAACGGCAGTACACACGGTCAGGACAGTTAACACTGTGCCGCTGCCTTCTTGCTTACCTTCCAATTTTCCCTTTATCCATCCTACATCGCGTTCCAAGGTGCCTACACGCGTATCCAGAGAATCAAGGCGTTTTTCCAAACGGGCATTGTTTTCTCTCGCTTGTGTCTCGATGCGTGACAAGGTTTCGAGAACCCTTTCCCGGAAATCTTGATCAGCCATTTCAGTATCTCCTTTGTTCTGTGTGTTATCTTTTACCAAAGTATACCACAAATATAGGCAAAGGTCAACGAAAAAGAGGCAATTGATTGGCAAATGTGACACAAACCTGCTATACTTTTCTGAAAGATTTAAAGAAAAAATGAAGTCATGCGCAATACCATACTCGAACCCCGTACAAAAATCCTGATGATGCTCATCGCTGGGTGTCTCGTTATCCTGTTGGATAGTCCGACGGCACTGTTCATCTGTTTTCTCGGTGCCCTCACGCTGATTGCGTTGTCTATGCCGACGTGGCACCAGATTGGACTGCTCTGTACCTTCCTCTTTTTCACAACATGGGGCTTAATCTACAGTCAGGCAATCTTCTATAACGAGTTTCCGCGGACTGTGCTATTCACACTTGTGCCTGCCGACCTACCGCTCATCGGGAGGATGACCGGCGGTATCCGCGTCTATCGGGAAGGCTTGTTTCACGGTATTGTTCAATCCCTGCGTTTCAACACAACACTTGTCATTGGGTGTTTCATCGTCTGGACGACACAACCCCGTGATCTGCTTCTTGCATTGACGCAGTTACGCGTGCCATCGACACTCGCTTTCATGGTGACAACGGCACTGCATTTCATTCCGGTTATCGCGAATGAAGCAGCGACCGTTCTCCGCTCGCAACGGTTGAGAGGGTTTCGGTATCTTCGGCTCAATCTACTCACTACGTGTCGTGGGGTGCTGAATAGTTTTCGTCCAATCTTGGCAGGGAATATCCGGCATGCGTCGCATCTCAGCGAATCCGTTGAAAGTCGAGGGTTTTCCGCGGAGACGGCGGCGGAACGCACTTCACTGCGGACGCTAAAGATGGGGGCGTGGGATTACAGCCTACTGACAATTTTATTTTCCTGTTTGATTGGCATTATCGCGTTGAAGCTGCTCTATTTTTTCTATGCGAATGGGATTTATTATGGGTCGTGGTTGCGGGGTATTTATACGTTTACGCGTGAGGTATTGTGAATGGCTATCGGCTGTCAGCAGTCGGCTATCAGTGGTGGGATTGTTGGATTTGGGTAGTTTGTTAGGGAGGACCGGCGAGGTTAGGAATGCACGTCGCATTTGAGCGTGTACGCTGCAAAACCTCGCCTACCGTGGTTGGTGAGAAGTGGATTAGCGTCCAACCTCCCATGCCAGATGCTGTAACTCCGGTCCAATCAACTTTTCCCATGCTAATGCCACTGCAGCGGTAGACCCCGGCGTGGAGATGACCACTTTTCCGCGGTAGACCCCAGCGGTCGCTCGTGATAGCATTGCCGCTGCGCCGACCTGATCATAACTGAACATCCGAAAAAGTTCCCCAAATCCGGGGAGCGTCTTTTCCAACTTACGATTGAGAATATCAAAGGTCGTGTCGCGTGGTGCGATACCTGTGCCGCCGTTGAAGAGGATGACCTGTGCATCGCTTTCCGCCATTTTATCCAACACGGCAGCGACTTGATCCGGTTCGTCTTTTATGATTTGATACGCAGCGACGCTGTTCCCCTCTGCGGCAAGTTGTTCGCGTAGAAATACTGCGTTTTTATCTGTTTCCGGGGTGCGCGTATCGCTCACGGTGACAATCGCGACAGCGACGGGTCCCTCTTCAGTTGCCATTTTTCTGTGTTGTTGTGTGCTTGTAGAAGTTGTTGCCATAGTAGCTCCTTTTTATTTATTGGTTTGGATATGCCTTATTTAAATGTTTTGGCATTGTAAAGAAGCGTCCGCCTGTCTTTTCGACAAGGGTCTTCTGAAAATCTGTGGGACCCGGATGTCCGATAACATACGCACGGATACCTAACGATAGGCATAGATTAAGCGCATCTTCAGGTGGATGCTTTCCCGTTGTCGGTTCATCTGTCAAAATGAGCAAAAATCTGCTGGCATACGGACTGAATTTCACTTTCGGGACACCCTCCACAATTGCGTCAATGAGGTGTTCATCACCGCCAAACGGGTCTTCCATGTAACTTTCCAACATCGCCTCGTTGAGGGGCATCTGTGTGACGACTGCGCCGTTGATAACTTTGATTGCGTCTTTCGCCTCAGCAAATCGGATAAGTCCAATGCGGTAGTTAATCGGTAGAATATCTAATCTACCGAGCAATGTGCTTAAACCGAGCATAATTGCTTGAGACTTACCCCCCATACTCCGACTGTAATCGAGCATAACGACGATATCCACAGCCGGTTCGTATCCCTTCACTGCCTTATCAGGTGACGCACTGAGTGCGGCGCCGTCGTAGATGTTCAGTCGATTATCTTCACTGCGGATGGTGAACATACGCCGCCGATTCCGGTCATTCATGAGCCATCTGCTCCCCCGTTTTTGCGTCATAGCCGTGAGATTTGTAGAGGCGTTCCAACTTTCGGGATAGATACCGGAATAGACATTCAATTTATTCCCCTCTTTCCGAATCGTATAGATCCGCCCGTTTGTGTAGTCGGTAATGACCCATAAGTCACCCTTCTGTTTCTCCCAGACCGTCGCACTCCCGAACAGGTTATCAATACCGGCTAAGCGGGCACCGTTTTTTCGGAATTCACGCTGTAGTTTCTTCATCGGTACATCACCGTCTTCAAGAAAGACTTCAAACTGAGATTCCATGCTGAATAGCAGTTTACCGCTATTGCGGCGTAGATCCGTAGCGATGTCTCGAAACACCTTCATAAACCCTTCGTTGGCGACACGAGAACTCGGCAGCGTGGTGGCGTTGTTGACATCTCCGGGAATCCGCTGCCACAATCCGCCGGTCATCTCTGCTAACTCTTGTTGGAACGGTTCTGGATGTCCGAGGACGTTGACGTGGATATCCTCGAGTTGATACAGCTCGATAACCTTCTGCCGCATTGTTGTATAGGCGTCTGCCTTTCTCAGGTGCGTTGATGCCGGTTCGTCTGTTACGAGAACGATGTATTTATCCGCATCGGCGTGGAAGTCGATGTAGTGCGGCGTGTCTGTGAGCGCATCGAGCGCATGTTCATTACCACTGAGAGATACCTTTTGCATCCGTCTGCGGAGCATGCTGACCTCGGGTAACAGGGAGCGGATTTCGAGCCTTTGCCCTTCGCGCCGCACACTGAATTCGGACATGCCGAGGTGATACTCCAGGTTGATGAAATCGAATTCATCGGTCATGGCGTAAAGATTGGCGGCGACTTCTTGGATGTTATCCCGCATGCTTGCACTCGTGTCGACTACGAACACGACGTTCACTTTGTCCAATTCTCGGGTGCCGATGATATGGTCAGCAATGTTTTTGAGTGCTTTGGCGAACGGATTGCCGGGACCCTTACCGCTGCCTTCGCCAGTATCTCCACCGTCTCCCTCCCCGATGGTCCCGATTTCAGAGACACCTGTAGATTCCAGTCTGTGGAATCCATCGCCGCCGTCTCCTTGGACACGTTGCCGTACGCTATCCATCCCCGCTCCCGGTGTCGTAGGGAAAGGACTGTCTACCGATTCGGCAATTGGTGTTGCGCGGCTATTGTACCGTTCAGCATCCGTCGTTACATCTGGGAGCGTCGTTGCAGTATCCGATACAGATTTCGTCGCGCTGTGAAGCAGTTCTTCCTCTGATTGTCGGATTGTCTCATCCATTAAGTTGGCAGAAGCGAGTAAGTCTAAATGGCGTTGATTTGCGTCAGTGGAATCGTCTGTCCGCTGGGGAATGAGAATTGTCTTCGGCGGTGGTGGTTTGAGGGTACGCCGCTGTTCTCGAAAGTCTTTGGGATTGATGAGTTCTACTGCCAGTGCGTCTTCATTACCGATTTGCCGGTCCGCGTAGAAGGAGAACATAAAGATAATAGCAAAGCTCAGATGGACAATACCGGCAAAAAGCAATGCCCGCACTGCGCGCTGGCGTTTACGGGAACGGTTCATGATGTTTCTCCATTTCGATATAAGTCTGTTTATCCCTCAATCCGATCAGCACTACTGATTGGGCAGTCTATTTATTTTCACTGTTCCCCACGTTGTGGTGAGCAATTTGGGTTGCGGTGTGACCGGCAATGCATAGTCGGGATCGAACCAGTCTCCACCAGCATTGGCTTGAAAAAGAGATAAACCGACAGCATGCGTCAATTGCGTCCGAATGCCATTATTGATGTCAAGTTTGAAGATTTGGAACCGGTCATTAATTTCTTGTGTGTAAAGGACTTCGTCTCCATTCGGAGATAACGCTGGATCTGTCGCATAGGGACCGTCTTCCTCAATAAGCTGCTGGAGTTCGGTGCCGTCCCGATTCACGAGGTAGATGGTCTCTGCGGTTTGCCATTCGTCCCATACATCCCTATCCGCGTCAATGGGCGGTAAAGGATTGTTATTCCAAGAAAAGGCGAGTTTGTCCCCCAAAACCGACCAAGATGGAGAGTTTTGCCAAGCGATTGCTTTCCTGGGTAGCAGGCGTTTTTGCTGGCCCGTGCGGGGGTTGATTAGTGTAATTCGGCGGTTATTTGCGAGGTAAGTGGTATAAGCAATTTCTGTCCCGTCGGGTGACCATGCCGGATAGAAGCCCTCGGTGAGGCGTTCCTCTTCTTGTTCCCCTAAAGTCGCGATGTAGATATGAAATGTCCCAGCCTCCCAATTTGTGTGTGTGTAGCTAATCTGTTTACCGTCGGGGGCCCACGTCGGATCGTTTCTGGATTTTTTTTGCTTGAAAACGCGTCGGACGTTGGAGCCATCTGGGTCCATCAGGTACAAATCCCAGTTGCCCCACGTCTTATATTCTCGGTTGGAGATAAAAAGAATCTGCTCACCAGTAGGAGACCAAACGGCGCGTTGATCGTCGGCAGGATGTTTTGTGAGATTGATTTGTTCAGAGCCGTCAGGGTTCATGATGTAGACATCGCGATTTCCATCGCGCGCAGAGGCGAACAGAATTTTTGGAGTCGTCGGTGCTTTCGCGAAAAGTAGACAAACGCTTGTGTTCAACGCCCACAGGATAGATATGGCAAGGGTTAACAATCGTCTCGTTTTCATAAAGCGTAACCTAAAAAATCAAAATCCGTTTTCATAGTAATGTGGAGAGAGGGCATCAGTGCTTTTCAGGATTCAGATTATTATAGCATAGGAAACGGAGTAGGGCAAATTAAAGTTGACACGTTTTCTGCTTAATGCTATACTTTTGAAAAATTTTCACCGGATGCACTTTTTTCTTGCAATTCATACGCGAAAAGTGCTATAATTTATTATTCTGATTCTACTATTTTCTCAGAGTGACGTATACTACTCTGCGGAAGATCGAAAGAGAATCACACCGCTGACAGAAACCGACATCGATTTACTGGTGGAACGTCGGCATTAAAAAATCGTGATTTGCATGCAGTACTGCGATCACCAAATGTAAAATCTGATGAGGTGCTGAGATTTTGGGAAGCGCGCTTCTTGCTCAAAACTCTGAACCTTGTGAATATTGAAGAAGGAGATCTCATAGCTATGAAAAAATTCACAATCTTTATCACACTTGCTTGTGTTGTCATGATTACACCGATGGCACTCGCACAAGATTGGCAGCCAGCGGGTGATAACTGGATTGCAAAATGGTGGGGACTGGACCTGGTAACGGAGACCGGCGGTTTTAACACCTCAGCCGGAATCGACTACCTCGCTGAAGGTAGCGGTGGGCTTATCTCAAACGCTTCCGTTTCTACGCGCGACGGTGCTGGAAAAACAGCGAACGCTATCGTCAATCTGCCAGATAACGGGGGTTCACTCGCTTGGTCGATCGTTGACATTAACGTTGCTGATCAGACGAATATGTCAACAAGCCACGGTATTCCGGATGAAAGCGACATCACCTGGCACGGTATCATCGTCGTTATTTCACCCGACGAACGGACAACAGCAATTCACCCTGCACATGATGACTATGCCCAAATCTGGCTCAATGGCGAACAGGTCTACGACAATTCGGCGTGGACCGGCGGTGTTCAAGTCGTCACAACGCCAACTGAGGTTCAACTCAAGAAAGGCGAGAATTTCTTACACTACAAATGCGGTGAATCTGGTGGTGCCGATTACGTCAACCTCCATTTTGAACCCACGGATACTGATCTGCTCATCGCGCCGACGATGAATAACCTCTTCTTAGATGTGCTTACACCCGTCGAGCCACAAGGCAAACTCGCAACCCAGTGGGCAGACCTCAAACGGAACTAAGTTTATTTATAAACAGAGAACCCGTATCCTCGCTTGGATACGGGTTTTTTGTTTAATGGCGGTCAGCGATCAGCGGTCGGCTGTCAGCTTACTCTTCTGATTCCACAATGGTCAAATACTGATTGATTGACACGCTTTCCAACTCTTGCGTCGTGCCGCGCTGCCAGACGATGGTAATCTTCTCAACGTGTTGGTTTTCACCTAAGCCGAACAGGAGTCGCATATCGCTGCCTGATGCGTAACTTGAACCGCTCTTTACCTCCCGAATCTGTGTAGTGCCTCCCGCTACGAGTCGGACC
The DNA here is from genome assembly GCA_022827625.1 of Candidatus Poribacteria bacterium. Taxonomy (GTDB): domain Bacteria; phylum Poribacteria; class WGA-4E; order WGA-4E; family WGA-3G; genus WGA-3G. Next base: position 98,066 of record JAJEIE010000026.1, read on the forward strand.
TTCGCACCAATACCGTCGCGGTTGCTACGCCTGCCGACCAGTTTAATACCCACCCAATTTTTCAGATTTCCACTATCGTTCCGAAGGAGAACAGCACGCTGATTGGAATTCATAATAACAATATCGGTATCGCCGTCGTTGTCGTAGTCAGCCATCGCAGCGGCTCTACCGACGAGTGGCACTGTGAAGTAGGCCCCAGCGGTTTCTGAGACATCTGTGTAACTGCCGTCTCCGTTGTTCCGAAACAGTTGGTCGCGCTGCGCGTAGGTCTCGTGATCGGTTAAGATGTCGATAACATCTTGGGGATGTCCATTTGCACAGAACATATCGAGATGACCGTCGTTATCGTAATCCAAGAAGAGGGGACTGAAACCGACGAAGGGTAGTGTCGGCTGTTCCAATCCGCTGTCAGCGGTCGCATCAACGAAAAAGAGACCCTCCTCATTTTTATAGAGGGTCGCCTTCTCCGAATTCGCAACGATGAAATCAAACCATCCGTCTCCGTTATAATCGCCAGCGTCCACACCCATAGAACCTTCGGCGACTCCCTTCTCGTCATAACCGACTCCGATGAATAGGCTTTCGTCGGTGAAGGTGCCGTCCCCGTTGTTATGATACATGAAATTGCGGTTGGTATCGTTAGCAACGTAAATATCAGGGAATCCGTCGTTATCGTAGTCGCAAGCGATCGCTGCCATGCCTCTGCCTTCGCTCGGATTTGTGACACCCGCCGTTTCCGCGATATTGGTGAACGTGCCGTCACCATTGTTCCGATAAAGGACATCAGGTGTTCCCTCGTAGCTCCGAGGATGTCCGTAACCGACGATACCTTTATAGGTTGTTACCGGCATCGACAACGCATACACAAGGTAGTTAACGACGAAAATATCCAGATCGCCATCGGCATCAAAATCGAGGTAGACCGCTGCGATGCTCCAGAGATCGTTATCAATCCCGGCGATTTCGGTGATGTCGGTAAAGGTGCCGTCCCCGTTATTTCGGTAAAGCCTATCGTTTCCGAAGTTTGCGACATAGAGGTCGGCATCACCATCGTTGTCGATGTCACCCGCCGAAGCCGCCATCCCGTAGCCTGTGTCTCCTACGCCTGCTGTCTCGGTAACATCAATAAAATGCCCGTCTCCTTCATTGCGATAGAGGACATTTCCGAGTTTTGATTGTGCTGGGTCTTGCGTCTCTTCTCGGACAGGACCGCTGTTAACGAAATAGAGGTCGGCATCTCCGTCTGTGTCGTAGTCAAAGAAGACGACACCGGATCCCATCGTTTCAATGATGTGTTTGTGTTCAGTTTTCCCGTTGTTATGTCTGAATTGGATGCCTGCGGTTTCGGTGACATCCGTAAAGGTAGGCGATGCTGCGATAGTGTTGCCGATAGTTAGCAGGAGAAGAAATATCTGTAGGGCGAACGTGTTGAGACAATTTTTTTCCATAAATTTTTTCGGAGGTTTCCCCAGCTTGTTGGGGAGGTATTTCGGTGAAACATTTAGTTTTCGGATGCGTAGGCATAGACAGACTCAATGAAGTTTGAGTATTTATAGTGGATTCTATAATTAACTTTACATCTGAACTGTAGGAGGGAACTCCGATTCCCGACTCACAGCGGTTGGGTCGCGATTCGGAGATCGCTCCTACAGAATATATGTAAACTTATTTGTTGACTTTACTATAATTCGGTAATTTCAGAACGTGCATTATTGCCCGTCAATTACCCAACTTTGTGGCTTTTTCATCAGTTTTTGCGAGTCGAAAACCGACAAAGGCGGTTTTCAGGTTCGGGTAAAGATAAAATCGGAATGTCGTGCTGCACCGGGTGAGCGCATCGATCCATGAACCGCCTCGGAGGACGCGCCAACTGCCGACCTCTGGTCCCGTTGGATTCTTTTTTGGACGTTTTGCGGCGGTTTGTGAACTGTATGCGTAATAGACATCACTATACCAGTCGGCTGTCCATTCCCAGACGTTGCCCGCCATATCCAGTGCGCCGTAATAACTTTTGCCTTTCGGAAAGCTCCCGACGGGTGCGATACGATTCTCGTAGCCGTCCTTTACCCCAGCAGTGTTTGCGTGCGCTTCCATCTCACCTCCCCAGGGCCATATCCTGTTGGTATAACCGCGTGCCGCCTTCTCCCATTCCGCTTCTGTCGGTAGACGCATCCCTTTCCACGCCGCATAAGCCGCAGCATCGTGCCACGATACACCGACAACGGGGTGGTTCGGAAACCGTTCGGCGCGTGCGGGCCACTCGCCGATATGTGGGAGATGCAGGAAGTTTTCAGGGGTGTGTTGCGGTATTTGGTCTGGTGCGTTGCCTTCTGCTTGGATTTTCCAAAACTCGTAGTATTCGGCGTTCGTCACTTCGTATTTGCCGATATAGTAGGCATCAAGGTAGACCTTGTGCATCGGTCTTTCATCCGCAGCGCGACGCTCACTGCCCATCGTAAAAGTACCAGCGGGTACCAATATGAGTTCCGGTTCTGCTGCGATGGCACCGAAACAGAGACCGAGACTGAATATCAAGGTGTATACAATACAGAAACGGCTATTTTTGTTTCGACATGAGATATTCATAAATGCGATGATGCTCCTGCGCGAGTCGTTGGTTACCGATGCCTTGGTAGAGCCTTGAAAGGTTGAGATGGTAGAAGGGTTCTTCACTATTGAGTTCGATGGCTTTTTGGAACGCGACGATGGCGTTTCGGCTGTCGCCTTGCATCGCATAAAGGCTGCCGAGGGTGTTGTACAGGATAGCCTCGTTCGGCATAAGTCGGATCGCCTTGTTCGCGGCTTCGATTGCCGGTCTGGGATAGTTGAGGTTCATAAAAGCACGGCTCAACCCGTGGTAAAAAATAGCGTTGTTCGGATCGAGTTCGATGCATTTCTGGAAGACCTGAACGGCGCGTGCGTAGTTCTTTTGTTGCATGACCAGGCTGGCTAAACCTGTCCACGCTTCGAGATTGTCCGGTTCATTGCGTGTGAGGCGTGTGAGACGTTCATATTCGGCGTATTCTTTCTGGTATTGCTGAAAGATTTGCATTTCCGCTCGGCTTTTCTCGCGATCGCCTAAGCGGAGGTACGCCGTCCCGAGTCCAAAGTGTGGATCGGCATAACGGGCGACTCCGAATTTTATTGCCAGTTCAAAGTTCTCTATCGCTTTAGGGTATTCTTTTAGATTGAGGTAGGCGTTCCCGAGTTCGTAGTAAGTACCTGCGGCGTGCGGTTTCAAGGCGAGGGCTCGTTCCAAGACCGGTCCTGCTTCTGTGTACCGGCGTAGTTTTACGAGTGATTTGCCGAGTACTTCATATCCGCGGGCGTGTTGCGGGTCAAGCGCGATGACCCGTTGTAGCGGCGCGATTGACGCTGCCCACTTATCGAGTTTGAAATAGGCGACACCGAGTGAATAGAGTGCCTCAATATTATCCGGCATCAATGCGAGAGAACGTTGATAACGCTCAACGGCTTTGTTCAAAAGTTCTTCTTGCGCATAAGCCATGCCAAGATAGTGCAAGATCTCGGCGTGTTCAGGCGCAATAGCAAGGGCGGCTTCAAACGCCTCAATGGCTTTCCTATTGTTGCCCTGAAATGTGAACACAAAACCTTGTTCTACATGTTGGACATATCTGCTGTGGTCGCTGGATGCTGTGTCGGCGATACTGAATACTGGCGCACAGAGTGAAAGGAGGATCGCAATTGTTAACCAATTTCGCATGAGGTTTGTCCTGATTTGTTCGATGATGTTTGATGGTATATTTTCATTTTAACCCGTAATGCGAAAAAAGTCAAGGGTTTTGGTTGTCCCTGAACCCAATTGACACCAACCTCTGTTTTTGGTAAAATGTCCCTATGCCACGGAAAAATAAGATTCTCAGTATCGGTGATACGGCACCGTTATTCACGCTTCCTTCGCATCAACGGGCGGAGGTCTCCCTTGCAGCATACCGCGGGACGCAGCATGTCGTTTTGACCTTTTTTCGCGGGACATGGTGACCGAATAGCCGCCGCCAGTTGGCGGCTGTGCAGGAACGTATGGACGCATACTCGGAATTGACGGCATCGGCGCTCGCGATTGCGGGGCAATGGCCCCGTGAACTCCGGGGTTATGCGGATAAAAATGGTATTACGTTCCCATTGTTGGTGGACAAAACACGGGAGGTTATCAAAAGTTACGGTGTTTACCACTGGCTGAGTCTGGAAGCGTACAACATTGCGCGTCCAGCGACGTTTGTGATTGACAAAACCGGGGTTATTCGATATATGTATATCAGTTCGCACCAATTCGATCTCGTGAAGCAGAGGGAAATCCTCGAATGTCTGAAGGGACTTGCTTAACACTCCCAAGTTACTGCTAAGTAGGCACCTGCTTCTTAGCAAACAACGGTTCGTAGTAGTGCGATTCATCGCACGTTCTGCTAAAGGGTGACCAGATAAGTAGACCTCTGCTTCTTAGCAAACAATGGTTCGTAGTAGTGCGATTCATCGCACGTTGTCCTAAAGGGTGACCAGATAAGTAGCCCCCCTGCTTCTTAGCAAACAACGGTTCGTAGTAGTGCGATTCATCGCACGTTCTGCTAAAGGGTGACCAGATATTTTTAGACTTCACTATATGGTAAACCAGAGAAATAAACAGACATTTTACCCCACCCCGGTGGGGTTTTTGCTTGGGTGTTTTTTCACGGTTTCTAACCGCACTGGTGCTGAGTGTCTAATTAATTCTAAAGTCTACCATAAATGACCCTGGGGCGAAATGTAGTCTCTAAAAATTGTCCAAACTATAGTATATATTAATGTAACTGGAAAACCGGAAAAATAGATGTCCAACGTCATTTTCGATTTTGATGACGACGCTTTTTTAATGGGCGTTTTTCTCGGGCGTAAATGTTATTAGGACTTACGCATTTCTTCTTAAAGCTCCCCTGATAAGGGCGGGGATGCCATTAAGGCATTCATACCCCGGTTCATGCTATAAAGCATGAATACCGTTGATTGAAGCCCACACGGGCTTGATACCCCGGTTCATGCCTATAAGGCATGAATACCGTTGATTGAAGTGCATAAGCACTTCATACCGTTGATTTTGATTATGATTTGGAGTGCTATGTCTCAAGGCGTAGCGGGTTACGCGTCTAAGTGTTCTTGGAAATCCCTAAAACTGGACGCGATGGAAGCCTGAAGGGTCAGACGCTTCAGCCGGTCAAGGTCACCCATCGCCTCAAGCACCGAGCGGACTGCGGGGACATCGGCGGTGGGGAAGCGTTCGCTGAGGATCGCAAGCGTGCTTTCAATACTCGTTTGACGCGCACCTTGCTCAATACCGCGTTCCATACCGCGTTCCATACCGCGTTCGATGAGAACTTCTGCCATAGATTGTGCCATCGGTTCTACCTCCGTTTCTGAACTGTCGGGAAAGTGTGCGATGGAGAGGGCTTCGCGTCTGTAGGTATCCGTATTTGATTGCACGGTGCCTCCTCTTATGAAAGTGACATATATAAAGGATAGCATATTTCGGAGGCGGTGTCAAAAAATTTAGATTCCGCAAGTATATATTAATGTAACTCAAGTGACTCCTAACGAGTTTTGAACGTTTCAAAAAGGTTGCCAGAGGTTTTCTTCATCCTAGTGGAGGTGATATGTCTATAGATAGGTGGCAACTTAGGTTATCATTAACTCAAGTTGCCAAATGAAGTTTCAGAAAATAATTGGGTAATAGACGGGAGACCATGAATGGTTTCCCTACTACAAACGGTTTGGTTCGTAGTAGTGCGATTCATCGCACGTTGAGAAATTACCGAATTAATAAATTAATCTTCATACAGTTTGCGGTACAACACCGCTCTGGAGAATGAACACCTTTCATTCAAACAGGGAGCTG
>JAJEIE010000011.1 GCA_022827625.1 Candidatus Poribacteria bacterium
GGTAGCAACCTTTGCGGTTAGGCATAGTCAGACTTTTGTTTTTAACATTCTTAAAACAAAAGCAATGTCGTTTGAACCCACAAGTGCTTCTGCATCAAAACACTTTGCAGAAGCCCCGTCCTTTAGGGCGGGGTCTATCACTGACATATTCTATTATACCATACGTTAGGATAGATTTCAACCTTATGCACTAAGGTCTCAAATGGGTTTGGAATTTACACAAGGCGAGGATAAACTTGATAGCGACTTGCCTCATCTACAGTGATTCTAAAAACGCAACAAGCGCGTCGCGTTCCGTTTTTGACATCTGTTCAACGATTTGTCGAGATTTTTCCGCCTCCCCACCGTGCCAGAGAATCGCTTCCACCAAGTTCCGCGCCCTGCCGTCATGAAGGAAGTTGGTATGTCCATTAACCCGCTTTACCAGACCGATACCCCATAGGGGCGGCGTCCGCCATTCGCTACCACTGGCGTGAAAATCGGGACGATTGTCCGCTAACTCGGGTCCCATGTCGTGCAACAACATATCTGTATACGGATGGATCGTCTGATTGCTCACCGAGGGTACACCGGCTAAAACACCGGTTCTTAAGGTTGGAACGTGACAACTGGCGCATTGTGCTTTGGCAAAAAGTTGTTCACCGTGTTTAACCTGTGGATCGTCTACGTTACGTCGCGCCGGGACTGCCAAGGTCTGAACGTAGAACGTCACTACGTCTAAAATTTCGTCACTAACCTCTGGGGTTGCGCTATGTTCAGCGAGTTGGGATTGACCTGCCGAGTTCTCAACTGAGAAAAGGGAAGTTGTTATGCCCATATCGTCATGATACGCCGCCGCAACTTGCTGGAGAAGGGTCGGTTGGTTGGCTTTCCACCCGAAACGTCCGAGGCTGTAACGCTGATTGACGACATCCCAGACGTAATTAGGCTTGCCGGAGATACCGTCCCCGTCAACATCAGTTTCATCTGCATAAGCGAGGATAACTTCTTCAGGGATCGCTTCCAGCAAACCGAGTCCAAAGACAGCGGGTGCGACGCGTGGCGAGACTTCAATGTTTTCTGGCAACGGCTGATAAGTGTCGGTAAAAGTATAGTTCGGATAGCGTAGATGCACGCGCGTGCCATCAGCCGTCGTCAACGTCTGTTCGGTGTATTCAATCTTGACTTTGCCTTCCGGGGCTGCGTTAACAATGGCGCGATTGTTAAGTTGTCTGCCGAAGCCTGGCACCGGTGTTGGTGACATTCCAATTCCCGAAGCATCTTTCTTTGGAAGACTGAGTCTGAAAAGTAGGGACACAAGACCCTCGTCAGCACTCGGCGGTCGCCCGCGACCATCACGGGAATGACAGTTAATACATGAAACGTTATTATAGATAGGTCCCAATCCGGGGTTCACCACTGCCGGAGCTGTCACAAATACGGCTTCAAACTCAACATCGCCGTCCAGATGTTTTTCAAGTGCTGCCGTGGAAAGATTCGGAGCCGGAATTGAAAAGGCGTGGCTTGAGGCGTCGAAGATAGTCGTCTCACCACCAGAAAATTCGCTTGTGGAAAATACTGGTATCGGCTCTACCGTCACGGGAGACTCAGCGTCACATGCGCTCAGCAGAATTGATACCAAAAGGGTGAGATACACTAAACTCTGAAAATGTTTCATTTGTCCTATTTATATTCCAATGGGTTATCGCTGTGTGGTAAGGGAACAGCATAACCCGTGAAGTCCGTAAATCCTAATTAAACTCACTTTCGTTAACGAGCGGGAGTATGTCTTGTTCAAGCGTCTGTTGCACCGTGCTGACAGCATCGATCGCAGCTTGGACGGCACCGCGGTTCGTCGTAATCGAATCACGGAAGGGGTCTGGAATAGCCCCAATAGCGTCAATAGCTGCTTGGACCTCCTGCTGAAAGCGAGCATCTAAATCAGGGTTCTGACTGTTCACGAATTCGTTGAGTCCTTGTCCATCATTTGTGAATTTCCCCATATAGACATTCTGAATCCCTCGGATATTGTCTTGGAAATCTGCGATGGAGTTGAAACTAAACTGTGATTCGACAAGCGTCGTGTCCGATTCGTTGTAAGGGTCAGATATTTTACCGTTTGCAACCTCATCGGCGATGGTGATCATGCCGTTCACCATCTCTTGAACCGCGGAGTTCTGTGACGGATAAACGACACTCCCCGTACCCGCTTGGGCAACTGCACTGCTGAAATTTTCGCCTTCTGGTGCCCATGCCAAACGTAGTTGAGCGGTACTCGCCTTGAGGTCCTCTGTCGTTGAAACGAGGTATTCCAATTCGCGTTCAGTTATATCCGATGCTTTGCGTTGATCGCCCTCGCGGAACAGTAGAAACTCGATGGTGTGAAATCCTTTTTGTGTATCTTCTAATCCACTAACAAAATCCACCGTTAACGCATCACGACTGTCCAGAACAGACTGCAAGTTAACGTGATCGACGGGCCAACTATCTAACGCTGGATCAAGCCCTTGTGTGTCAACGGGACCGAATAGAAACGCCTCGCTCTGTTCCCACGGGGTCCGGGTTGCTGTCCATGCCAGTTGTGCTTTTTCGAGATTTGCTTGCGAGGTATCCGCTTCGAGTGCCTTCACAGCAGTTAACAGTTCACCGGCTTTGTTATCCAGGGCGGTGTATGTGGCTAACACAACAGTATTGGCGAAATCGTTAAGCATCGTGCTGGCATCAAAAGCCGCGCCCTGCGTATCGTCAGATTCATCTGTTTCATCGTCACTTCCACACCCGACAACAAAGGCGGATGTGAGTAGCAAGCAACAGAAGCATATCCAAACTTTATAAAGTTTCATACGAAATCTCCATGGAGGGGTTATTAGTTGTTGGTTATCGGTTAAAGAGAGATTTGATGTGCAGTTGTCTCTTTTTTCGCTGAAGATTGATAACTGACAACTAATTTAATATTGAAAACCAAAACCGAGCGCAAAAGTATTTTCTCTATTTTTGTCTTTCGTTGCTAACCGCCGGAGAGAATAATGGCTTTTGAAAACCATTTTTGGGTGGATGTGGTAGTTAATACCAAAAGTCCACGTCCTTCTTTCCCACCGCGGATTGTCAAAGATAATACCTTCAACACTCGCCATCGTATCGTAAAAATCGTAACGCGCGAAGACATCTAAAACCTGATTTGGAGAAGTATCCCTTAAATCTTGATCTTCTGCGCTGTTGTTTGATTGTCTGAAAAATGATAGAATATCGTAGCCTGCCTCAATGTACCAACCGAGTGCGGAACTTCCGATCGGTGTACGTTTCACATTGAGGTTGTTGGAGAGGGTTCGGTTGACCTTAGACAACTGATCCGCATTTTCGAGTGCTCCCCAGAGGAACAACCCGCGTACCTTCACCGCGTTTACCTCATAGAATCCGTGAAGACTCACAATCCCTACGTATGCGTCAAAATCCACGTCGGGTTTTGGGCGGTTCGCTGCTGTGTCACCGTAGTAGCCAGAAACACCGACGGTTGCGTTCTCATGAAACGCATAATCGAGCCGTCCGACGAATGCGGGTGCTTCGGCGTTGGCTGTTTCAAAGCGCAGTTGGTGTCCGCGAACGATCCAGTGCCGGGAACTGAAACCGGTTGAATCCAATCCGTTAACAATTTGTGCCTGATAGTTTAGTGAACCAAGCGATCCGAAAATTTCGACACCGGTTTCGTGCCAGATCGTTGGAATGATGTGTGCTTCCGCTTCGGGGCGCGTTGTCGTAAAGTAGTGTTGCGGTCGATGCCGTTTTGCAACAAGTCCTATTGGGACGATGATATGTCCGACACGGAAGTTGAGGGAGGGTTGGAAAGAGAAGACAGCGGCGAGTTTTTCGACAATCACTTCACCGCCTTTTTCGATTTCCGTCTCGAATTCCCCAAACTCTTCAAATTTATCAAATTCCATTGTGCTACCGGTACCGCCGTGTTCAAATTCCAATTCCGATTCAAGCCGAATGGTATCGTTGATACGGTATTTTGGTGCGATGACGAAACGTTCTACATCAATAGCAGCACGCCTATCCGGGTCAAGTTCCCAATCGAAATGGGAATAGTTAATTATCCCGTATCCAGAGACCGAGAATGGATTTGATTCAGCAAAGGCAGGGTCGCGATTAGAAATCGCTCCTACCAGAATAAATATTCCCCAGACGGCGAGGAACACGGGTTGTTTTCTCATAAATACAACATCTCTAATATGATATTGAGATTCATTATCATATTCAATCGTCTTAGCCTGAAATTTATTGTTTTTGTGTTAGAGATTGCGTTTCTAAAAATTGATAACGAATCTCAGTATCTTTGATTATACCCGTAGTTCTCGCGAATGTCAAAAAAATTGCGGGTAACGGCACGAATTGTGTTAATTATACCGACACTTTCTGTAGATGTCAAAAAAATCTGCAGAAAATGTTAGAATTTCTAAAAATCTGATAAATGGGGGAACCATCCGTCCACTAAAATCGGTCGGGCCACCAAACGTGCGGATGACCGAGTGGAAAGAGGGTTTCCAGGACAGGAATAACTACCTCGCTTGCCGAGACATCGGGTTCAACGGTAAGATCTCTGATACTTCGCCGTCCCATGATCAGTTGAATCAGTTTATCTTGTGGTATCTCAAGATAGAAGGCGTTTGCCCGACTGTTGGTATGTGCAACGCGGCACCTATCAATTTCTAAGCAATCCTGTCCGAGATCCGTTAAGATGAGTATCTTCCCGCTCCACTCTGAGAGATGGGCAGCGCGTTGTAGGCGTTTTTCCAATTCACTGCTAATCCCTTTTAAGGTGCTTGATTGGTTGATAATCCGCATCATACCCGCGCTGTTCTTCGGGGTATTGGTATGTGTTCGGCAGCCATAGCGTCGACAGAAGATAGCGAATGGATGGTCTGCGGGGATATGGCACTGAATCTGCGCCGCCCCTATGCGTTTGGCGCGGTCTGCAAGAAAGCGGACAATTGTCTCAAAAATCGTTCTGTCTTGAAATCCGATGTCACAGAGCGTACAGTTTTCCTCCGTATCGTCACAGACGAAATAGCCGATTACCTCATCCCGTTCGTCCGAAACAACGTAGGGGTCAGCGTCAACTCTAAAGGTGCTCCCCATCTTGAATTTTTTCCAACGGGTTTCGTCTCGCAAAGGTGTCCCTGTCTGTTCGGCGTTGTTTGTTGCGTAGAGCGACAATATCTCTGGTGCGTCGTCCTTCTCAAATTTACGGATCTGATATGTAGGGACAGCCGCTTGCACTTCCTCCGTTTCAAGATAGATCCATGTTTCGGGTATCACTGTTGCGTAGCCGAATTTAGGATAGAAGTTCGGGATACCAAACAGCATCGCGACATCGAATCCGTTCTCAGTCATAAACGCTGTGGCGTCTTCCATGACGCGCCGAGAATATCCTTTGTTGCGATGTTCCTCATTTGTGCCGACACCGGCGATGCCACCCATCTTGAGTTGTGCAGACCCGAATCGCATTTGATACGCAATGAGCCATAGGCGACTCACATCTTCTTCGTTTTCGGTTGAGAGCGAGAGTTTCCAAACATTATCAGATTGTAATAAACGGTCAATTTTCATCAAACACCTCTATTGCCACAATTGCTGTGTCTTAATCCTTTGCTTGTGATAGTTTACGCATTATAGCGACGTATAACGCCTTGTACTCATTCTCAAATGGTCCGGGTTTACCAAGATTTTCTGGAAAGTGCGAGAACAGTTTCGCTTCGCTAACTTCGTTGAGGTCGGTTGGGTTCCCTAACGTTTTAATTTCTCCGAAGTAAGCGATCCCCCAGTATTCGAGATTATACATGAAGCAGTGTGCGTAACACAAAACTTCGAGATTTTTCAGCGTCGCTCCGGTTTCTTCGAGGAGTTCTCGGCGTGCAGCTGCTTCCGCTGTTTCTCCTGGTTCGACACGTCCACTGGGCAGTACCCAGATGCCCTTATCACGCCATTTGCAGAAGAGTATCTGGTTTTGTTGGTGCGCGAGGCAGTTGACAAACTCGATTTTTCCTACGTCTTCGGGGGGATCACCAAAATAGAGTAGCATGTACCCATCTTGTTCTTCAATCTTTTGAACCATTTGTTATCGCCTCGTATAAAAATTGTAAAACTTCTCAATGGAACACTCGGGCCTGAGCACTTGGTATGGAAAGCATTGAAGACAGTCTTCAATTGTTTTCTGTTTATCAAGACCTTCTAAGAATTGTGAGGCGGCGGGTTGTCGGATAGATCCGTTATGACCAATAAATTGTCCCCACAATGCCCAAAATTCGGTTTCGTAACCGACGGGTTTTGCTGTCTTGATATAGTCAGGTGGAAAGAGTCTAAGGTAGGCTGAGATATTGTAAAGCCATGAACCACCGCGCACTGTTTCTACATCTGGGTGCTCTGCTTGAATGTATCGAAACATTTCTGTCAGCTCCGATTTTCGGCGTGTCATTCTGGCTTTACTCAAGGCACCGTATTCAGAGGTTTCACGATTTTCAAAGTGCATCCGGAGTTTTTTCGTGTTGCGCCATGGGTAAACATAGGAAAAACACCCAAAAAATTGCCGTTGGTCAGAGGTATCTGGCTTCACCTTCGTGCGCTGGAGGTAGAAGTCGTATGTCCAATCTTCAGGATTATCAGATGTGCAAAGACCTTCAATAAACCTATCCCACAGAGGATTGGAAATATCGTGAGAGACTCGCAAGTTGAATAAATTTCGCAACATCGTGTAGTCAATCATTACATCTTTTAATGCTTGATTGGAAACTTCGGCGATTTTCTGGGCGAATCTCACTTGCAATATCAGAAATTCTTTTGCGTATTGTATCAAGGAATGGTTCCTCTGTTTGTTCCTAACCGACCTCTCACCCGACTGTCTTATCCTTTCGTTGATGTATAATGACCCGATTGCCATCGGGGTCTTCAACAATCGCCCAAAAACATACAGCGGATTCACCTAAAGGCGAAAGAGCGTGTATGCCTGTTTGTTTTAATTCGTCTACAGCAGCCTTCGCGTCAGCAACCGCGAGCGCGACCGTACCTCCACCCGGCTGCGTGAAATCATAACCCTGTCCTAATACCAGTGTGCCGGGATTTATCTCGAATTCTGCCCAGGTGCCTTCATGCACCAAGCACGCCGGTGGAATTCCAAGCAGGTCACGATAAAAGGTGAGCGATTTTTGCATATCGCTCACCGCAAAGAAAGTAAAGTCGATGCCTAATACATGCACAACTACAATCTCCTCTCCATTCGCACTGACAGTGATGTACTAAGCAGCAAGGGTTTGGATAGGGTATTCACCATCGTGTTCGGGTGCTGTCCAGAATGGATGCCAATCTGTGGCTCGATCCTTTCCAATGTAGAGCGTCTTTCCAATAGCTGCCCACGCTGTTCCATCGGATGTAAACGCAATAGAACCCGTGCTGATCCGATCAGTGGATACTGTGAGTTGATCGTTGAGTTGCGTCCACGTTGCGCCACCATTCTCCGAACGACAGAGCCAGGCACCACCGCCTCTCGGTCCGTTTTGGACTGTAGCAATCAGAAGGTCTGGGTCTGCTGGATGTACAGCAACGCCGGTGCCGTAGCGACGCGGTAAACCTTCAATCCGATTTACCCACGAATTCCCTCGGTCGACACTGATATAGACACCGTTTTGCGTGTTCGCATAAACCCGATTATCGTCTGCAGGACACGTAGCGACCTGATGGACATCTTTATGAAGTTCTGGCGTGACAGGTTCCCAGGAAATCCCTTCATCAGGGGAACGCATGATGCTTCCGACATGGATATCTGCGTAACAAAAACCGTCTTGGGTTTTGGCGAGCGTCCGTACGGCTGGCGGTCCGCCCCATGGCGTATACCACTCTTGCCGACATTCCAATTCATCAAACGCGACGACTCGTTCAGCCGGTCCTTTTTCTCCAACGAGGCGATAGACATAAGCACCTTCATCCGTTCCGATGAGCAAAGCCAACGGATTTTCACGAATAAGCAGCAACGAAGCGATCGGATCTTCAATGCCAGTCGGAATCCGTTTCGGGTCGTCTTCTGACAAAAGCAGTAGCGTTCCGTCCGATAGGGCGAACAGAGCGGCTTGGCCGTTTGACAGTGAAACCATTGCGCCGTAGCCGAGGTCTTGATGATCTGTGCCTTTATAGACTTGGATTGGTTCACCATTTCCATCATCTGCAACGGCATAGATAGCGTTAGAAGTGGCAATAAACATTATGTTCCCTCCTTTTTCGTGTAGCATCGGAATAACTTTGGTCCGTAGTGAAAGTCTGGGTCAAGCTTTGCGGCTTCTTTAACCGCCTCTTGCTCAGTATAGGTTGTCGTTGCGTAATCACGGCCATAATCACGCTCCGGTGTCATGAGATTATAGAAAAAGTTGACAGCAAAAACCAATCCTGAAACGGTATCAACATAGCCTTCAGTGGGTCCGATGTAGGAGCGGTAGCCGGACTTTAGAAAGGCTTCAGCCAATGGCTGTCTGCCGGCACCACAAGATATAGCGATCAGGGTGCCCTTTCGGTTTTGAACATGTTCAGCAATTTTCTCGGGTGTCAATTCAACGATGACCGAGTCCCAATCTTCTTCATTTTCGTAATCGCCCGAAGCCTGATCTACAACGTCAAGCCTGAGGGCCATATCCTCTGGCGTACCACCTCCACCATGGCAGAGGATAATCGTATAGGCATAGTTACGCGATTGTGCAAAGAAGTCAAACACCTGCGGTTTCTGGACAAAGCGATAGAAATCGACACGCAGCCTAAAACTTTCAAGCATCCCGCGCAGGGCGGATGCTTCTTCAGTCATAGTATGGTCACAGACGATTGCAACGGGTGTAAAGAGTTTTAACATGCGAAATTTCCTCTTATGAGTGTTACTACGTTCTATATAGTAGGCTAAGGCTTTATGTGTATATTTACTCCTAATAAATGTTCACGAATTAGGGAAGAAGTACAATCCCAGAAGAACCTGCAATTCACAGTATGTCTTGTGGGAATAGTGAAAACACTATAGTATTCGGTGTACCGTCATTAAGAGGAGAGTTATCTTTTACTCGTTTTTTCTCAGAAGGATTGAGCTTTTCAATGACTCGTACACTCGGAACATTTTCAATTGAAGTCACCACGTCAATACGTTTGAGTTGAAGTTTCTCAAATCCAAAGCGAGCAAGCAGTCTCGACGCTGCAGTTGCAACGCCTTGTCGTGTTCGAGAAGTTCTCACCCAATACCCAAGGTTTGCTGTTTGGTTAACCCAATTCACCTCATCTAAGCCACACCCACCTAAAATGCTACCGGTTATCGCATCGGTAATGACAAAGTGGTATTCACTTTGTTGTTGCCAGAGTGTGGGAACCGTTTTTTCAGTCCACATCCGTGCTTCTTCGATTGCGTAATTTTGATGACACCACGGTAGATGGCGTGATATTTCTGCAATTGACTCTTGGACGGCCTCAAAATATGGATGAACGTCACTGAGTTTGTGGGTGCGAATGGTGATGGTGCCATCGCTAAGTTCTATTGGGATTTCGACAGGAGCTGTCATTGATATAACCTTATTAGGCATGTAACATCTTCATGAATGTATCCAGACTCGAAAAGTCTTCAACCCAAAATTCACACTTGTCCTTTAACCGTGTTCCAACGCCTATAAAGTGCCATCCGAGTTTTTCAGTTGCTTCTATATCCCATTCAGCATCACCTATATATACAATACGGTGGAAGCAGTTCCCCAACATAGATAAACATTTCTTCATAATTGTTACGCGCTCGTCTCCATCATCACTGGAAGTTAAAATCGTGTTCTTCAAATTAAATCCTGCATGCTGAAGTTTCATTTTGGCAGTGTGTCTCCAACCCCCAGTCGCGAATCCAACTTCATAACGATCAACAGTGATAAGTTTATTAATCAGGTGAATAGCACCTTCTTTTGGTTGGCATTCGCCGCCATTCTGAAGATACTGGGTAATCAATTCGCCGAATTTTGTGCGGACCTCGTTAATTTGCCCCTTTTCCTGAATCTTATTCTCTTCCATAATTTGTCGTAAACTACCTGTGTCGGTTACGTTTTTGTATTTGCTCCAGTCATCATGGATGTGAACTTCACCCAAGACCTCTCTTATTGCAGAGATGTAGCAGGCATCATCGAAGCCAAAACTTTCGACCAAAGTACCATCGATGTCAAATATTGTGGCGATCATTTGTTGCTATCTCATTATTCGTTTTCGGTGGAATCCACGAACAGTTTTCGTCCATTCAACGGCTGTACCGGGCGGTTGTTATCAGGGATAATCGCCTTGAATGCTGCGATTTGGGCTTCAGACATCTCAATCGGAGTTGTCAGCACAAACCACTTGACTCCTTCTGAACAGGGCGGAGTCGTCAACGAACCGTCGTAGTGATAAATGCTTCTCGGACCGGGCAACAAATCAATGGCATTGAAGCTAACACTTTCATTGTGTAGGGATTCACCAGGGACGGATGGAAGTTGGTCCCAGATTGGCGTAAAATCAGCATTTTCGCGCCCGCTTTCAATAAACACACCGACGACTGCCAAGTTCCCCTCCTCGCTTTCGTGAACGAGATGCATTTCCATGTCAAAGGGTTGACCTCCCACGGTATGTTCGCTCGGGGCGTGGAAATGGAATTGGAGCAGCTGATACCGCGCGCCATCAACCTCGATCCAACTCCCTTCTGGATATGCAACTTGAATGGTATGTCCCGTATTTTGGATGTTCAAGTCTGTTGTCGAATTGTACGCATAAGTAATAGATGGAAGTTTGACCGGCGTTGGGTTCACAATATCTATTGGTGATTGATATTTTCCGTTTGCGCAGAGGGTATATTTTGGATTGAGCTGCGCCCAAACGTCCGGTCCATTCTCCACTTCGTAACCCCATTCTGTTTTTTTGGTATGAGATGGGACACTTCCAGTCTTTCCACAACTTGCTGTACACATAAGAACACACATAGTGAGGATGAATGTTTGTAGGATATGAAGCGGATTGGAATCACGTCCTATCGGTAAATGGCAGATAAGCCCTTCCATCACGATGTATCGCCTCCTTAGCAAAAAAGTTTATCCGTACGCCATTTCAGGGTGTTTACCGAGGACACGCAGCAGGCGTTCATCAGCACCCTCCAAAACATAGTCGGGCATGCGGTAGTTTAGATAGGGCCAGAACCGTTGTGCCACGAAGCGTTGTCCGTAGACTTGGTGGAACAGATAACGCACGCGGTCGGTCTGATTTGGCGCGCCTCGATGCCAGGTCTGTCCGTTGAGCAGGTAGAGGTCTCCGGCTTTCATGAGAAGCGAAACAGGTGCTTTACCCTCGAAAGTTGGCTGCTCCGGTTCATCGGGTTGTCGTCCAGAGTAGTGGCTACCGGGAACGAATTGAGATGGCCCGTATTTCACATCGTCCTGATCGGTCAAGGCAATTTGAACGGACATACGGAACACAGGCATCCGTAGCCTCGGATCGTGCCGTTCCATCTGAGGTGTGATGGGAAATTCCACCCCGTCGTCAACGTGGAAGCGGTTGATGCCTAAATCCTTTCGGTTGAGGATACACCCTTGGGCAATACAGTGGCAATGCTCACCAAGCACAGTTTCGGCGATGCTGATAATCGGTTCACGCACAAGTAGATCGCGGAACATAAGGTCGCACTCGAAGAGTCGATGAACAACAATCGGGTCTTTCCCGGCGTGCCGACCCCCTTTAACGTTACGCATCTGTGTGAAATAAGGCTCTGCAAAAATTTCATCAACACGCGCAACTATCTGCTTACACTTTTCACGTGAGAGTACATTTCTGATAATCGTTGCCCCGTTTTGATAGAAATCCTCCAAAATAGCGTTCAAGGTATCTGGAGGTAGCGGTTTGGCAGGAAGGGCTTGTTCTTTGGTTTCCATAGTTCTGAATCCTGATGTATGGATGGCGCAATGCCAGCGTTCTATTGATATTCCTCGACAATCAATGGAAGTTGCTCACGCGATTTACCCAACTCAGCACAGATACCGTTTGGGTTCAACACTTTGATTGTTCCCGTGATGTCGTGAAGTGGAAAATCACTGTTCGGTTGCGTGAATTCGATAGCAGGACGGTCGTGCTTGTCTTCAACGAAGCAATTGATGAAATCAATACCGCCCATCGTCTCGACGATGTTCGTTTGCGGTAAAGATAATGAAATCGGTGACCATTCGCCACCGAACTGCTGGTCCCTGGCGGCGTTAATGACGCTACAATTAGTGAAGATCACCCGTGCGCCTTTCGCTGATTTTTCCTGAACCTTGATACCGAAACCGACGGTACTCTCAACCGTGCAGTTATCGAATTCGATACTGCCACCCGGTCCATCGTCTCTGATTTTCGACACGCGAATACCCGTTCCGTGTTTACTACTGATGTAGCAATTTTCAAAGCGCATTGTTACATCGTCAGAGTCGTTGGTGGTGTGTGCCAAGAAGATTTCGATACCGTCTCCAGCGTTATCAATAAACTTACAACCAGAGAATGTGGCGTTCTTTATCCGCTGCTCGCTTTTGTCGGGTTCAATATCTACGCCGGAGCAAGGTGGAGTTCCCCATGTGTTTGAAAATTCGCAATTTTCGACTTTGAGGTTTTCAGCACTAATGATACTGATACCTTGTCGGTAGTGGTTGTCGCATGTGATGTCCCGTAGAAGAACATCTTCAGAGAAGGAGCGTTCTTTGCTGCCGTTAACATAGATGCCGTCTCCGCCGCTATCTTCGAGTGTTAATCCGGACACACTTACATTTTTGCTGCCTCGAATAGCGAGCGTCATCCGCCATTCCGCCTTTTCGTACTGCCCATACCATCGGTGCCAACCCATCTGTTCAAGCACCAGCCCAGTGATATAGTCCTGTTTCCACATGCGGAAGGTTGCGCCGTATCCACGAATCGTGAGGTTTTCGACATCTTGTGCGGTGAACATGGAGTCGCCTCTACCGCGGTACTCCCCCCGTTTTGCCGTGACAACCGCCCCTGGCTCAAAAATTATCTCTTGGTTTCCAGAAAGTGTAATGGGGCGAACTCTCCAATCGGCGCGCATATTGGGAACAACTAACCGTTTCGCACCAGAGTCGATAGCGGTTTGTAGCCCTTCTGTTGCGTCTTCTGGGTCGAATCCCCACCACGCTGCGTTGGCGACTGAACTTTTCCCAGACTGAACGTCCGCAATCGCTTCGGGATTTTTCATTGTTAACCTCACCAAGTCTCAATTAAGAGAGAAGTTGGGTTTCGCTGTGCGCAACCCAACCTACGTTTCTGCATCCGCCAATCAATTTACAACGTAAATGTCTTCTCATCATCAAGGTCCATCAGCGCGAACCATGTCTTAATATCCGTCCGTTCAGGCGCAATCTTGTTAAGCATCTTTGCCATTATCGCCTTATAGCGTTCGTCCGTGGGACCCATCTGGGTCATCCGTTCGTTATAGGTTTGGATATCTGCCTCGCTTTTCGGGTGGTTTTCCTTCAACCACGCTTCAACATCTGCATCCGTTGATAAGGTCTGCAGTGCCTCAGCGAATCCTGTAGCGGAGATTCCTAAGAAACCGAGCGTTGCGCGGTCAATCCCTGAATCTTCGCCGTAAAAATAGGCACCCAACGAGTTGCTATTAGATGCGCGACCTTTGTCAATCAACCGTGCGAGTTGAACCATTCCGTAGACATCCGTATTATAAGGACTTCGTGGTGCGCGGCGGTTAAGGTCGATAATACCGAAGCTGAGTTGATCGTCTACGTCTTGAAGCATAACCCATGTGTTGATGTCCGTGCGAGTTGGGTCTACTTCTTGACATCGCGCTTCAAACCGTTCCCGTGTTGCTTCGTTAGGTCCGTAATTTACCAACGTGTCGTTGAATTCATTGATTTCGTCTTGTGCTTTACCGGAGTTTTCCAGCACCCATGCTCCAAGTTCAAGATTATTCGGATTATTAACCGCTGCCTCTTGGAAATCATCTGAAGAAATACCGAGGAATGTTAGGATGCGGACATCTTGCCCAGAGTTATCACCGTATAGATATTCACCGATTTTCCCAGCCCGTTCAGCGCGCGCTTTATCAGCCATTCGAGCGACACCACAAATGCCACCGACATCTTTAGCGCGTGCACTACGTGGCGGCTTGGTAGTGAGGTTAGCCTGCCAGAAACTTCCCCAATCATCTAATTCCATCGATTGGAGCACAGTTGTGATGTCAGTTCTGCCGGGTGCATAGAGAGCGAGCCGTTCTTTCAGGCGTTGTTTGTGTCCCTCGGTATCGGGGTTGAGATTGATGGTTTCCTCGTTAAATTCGGCAATCTCTGCTTCCGTTTTTCCACTTGTCTCGATTACCCACTGTCCGAGTGCAGCGTCGTCATGTTCGTCAGCCGCTGCTGCGTAAGCATCAGCGGAAATCCCGAGAAACGTTAAAACGCGCTGATCCAAGCCAGAACTTTCGCCGTAGAGGTACTCGCCGAGTGTTTCGGCGTTGTGTGCGCGTGCCTTGTCCGTCAAGCGTGCTGCCCCTACGATTCCTGCAACGCTTAGGTTTGTGGGTCGGCGTGGCGGTTGATGTGTCAAATCCATAATTTAGGTCCTTCCAATTCAAGAAATGGGATATTATACCGTTTATCAAATATTTTATCATATTTGAAGGGTGTGTCAAGAGAAAATCTGGACGCATCTCCGAATTTGACTTGACATTTTTCACGAAAAATGCTATGTTTATCACAAAAGCGCATGGAGGCACGCAATGGGATTTCCTGTTTACGATTACCGCACGGATATACGGAATGTGTTGGTGACCCCGCAAATTCGCTCTCGTTTCTTAAGGATGGAGCCTGGGCAGACTGCGCAGCGCCATAGCCATGACTTAGGGCATGAGATTTTCCTGATTCTCGAAGGTCGCGTCGAATTTGAAATTGATGGCGAAATCGAAGCGTTAGGACCGGGGCAGATGTGCGTGGCGTTGGCGGATCAACCGCACACAGTGCGCGTTCTTGGTGATGAACCGATGACGATGTATCTGTCCGTTACGCCGCATATCCATCCGACGCACACGCCGCGAACGGAAGATGGCGAACGGCTCCCACATAATTTTGTCGCTGCTCGTTCCTATGATGTTGAGCCGGATATGCAGGTGTCTGTATCAGAACTCGTTGCGCGCCAAGTACATGCATCACAATTGCTTGAAGAACTGACCCGAACCTGTGCAGCAGTTCAGCAAGAGATGGGCCTGCAGCTCAAGACCGCGCTTGCTGAAGGCGATATGGAGGCAGCTACTGCAGCGCGTAAAGCGATGTGGGAGGCAATCTATCCGATTTACAAGGCTGTTGCTGAGTTGGCAGATGTTTGGAATGCGCTTGCGCCACGCGTAACGGATGAGTCGTTTCGTGGGCGAATTGATTAATTCTGATCTACCTTGTCGGTTTTTAACTTGTTTTATCTTAAAGTCTGTGATATACTTAAGAAAACAAAGAGGACGTTCACCTAATTTATTTGGGAAAGATTGCCCGATTTGAACCGAATTTGATTTAACAACGTTTAAAATTGTTTAATGTTAGGATAAACTTCTCTTTTGGAAAACCTCGTTTAAGCAATCTATCTTTGTGCCGCTAACGAAAGCACACCAACTCAGAGGGTATCCTAAATCTCAATGGATTTCTTTTAAACGAGGAATTGATCTCTGTCGGAGACGGCGGAGAGAAAACGTCACAATATAAATGAATTGTAAGGAGTACCTTATGATGAGAAACCAGCTTTTTAACAGGAAAGTTCTTTTTTCCTTGTTAGCTGTTGTAATGTGTTTCGGGTTCACAGCGATGAGTTACGGTCAAGCCACCGTCTCTGTGGAACCTGCTGAAGTAGAATCCCCAGCAGCTGGGGAAGAACTCATGGTAAGTATTAATATAGCGGGTGGTGCTGACGTCGCAGGATATCAGTTAACCGTTAACTTCGATCCAACTGCGCTCAGTTATGTTTCCGGGGGAAATGCTGACTATCTGCCCGCGGGCGCGTTTGCAACGCCGGTTGCTGCAACTGACAATAGTGTCACAATCGCGGCAACTTCTCTGACAGGTGCTGCGCCCGATGCTGATGGTACACTCGCTACGGTAACATTTGAAGTCGTTGAGGCAAAAGCTTCTGCTATTAGTCTCAGTGATGTTACCCTGGCTGATGCTACTGCAAATGCTTTAGATGTCACTACCATGGATGGTATGGTTACCGTCGCTGGTGCTGAAACACCCGCTGAGGAGACCCCAGCAGAAGAGGCTCCAGCCGAAGAGACCCCAGCTGAGGAAACCCCTGCCGAAGAGACACCCGCTGAGGAGACCCCAGCAGAAGAAACCCCTGCCGAAGAGACACCCGCTGAGGAGACCCCAGCAGAAGAAACCCCTGCCGAAGAGACACCCGCTGAGGAAGTTGTTCCCGAAATGCCGGTGAGTCAGATGTTTGAGATTACACTCACGAACCTGACGGAGGGTGTACACGGTGAGAGCGGACAAACGCTATCACCCGCGATTTTCGCTGTACATCCTGCCGGTGTTAAACTCGCCGAAGTCGGTCAACCCGCAACGCCAGCAATTATCGCGCTCGCTGAAGGTGGAGATACCTCAGGACTTGAAGCACTTGCAGCGGCTGCTGGCGCGAACGTCGCGATCGCTATGAATGAGGATATGTCGCGTCGGTATACGATGCCGGGTCAATCTACGACGGTTACTGTAACTGCTGATATGGTGAATTCTTCGCTCTCTGTCGGTTCAATGTTAGTCTCAACAAACGATGCGCTCATCGCATTAATTGACGCACCCCTGTTTGATGAAGAGGGTATGCCCATTACCGCAACCCTTGAACTGATGGCTTACGATGCGGGTAGTGAAGATAACACAGAGTTGGCTTCGGATATTCCGGGACCACTGGGTTTAGACCCGGCTGTGGATCCAGCAGGTAGTAATGAACGTGTTCCGACTGTAGATGGTGTTATTGCGGCACACGAAGGTATCCAAGGTGTTGGAGATGTTAGTGAAGCGTTCGCATGGGCAGAACCGGTAGCGATGCTGACAATCACTCCTGTTATTGCACCTATGGAGCCGGAGCCAGAACCGGAACCGATCGTTCCTGGTTTTGACGTGATGCTGGAACCGGGTTTGAATATGGTTTCTGTTCCATTAATGCCCGCAGAACCCTATACTGCGAGTTCATTAGCAGAGATGCTCGGAGCGACGGTCGTCATCCAACTGAATGCTGCGACCCAGAGTTTCGTTGGTTACACGGTTGCTGATGGCGGTGATGGCTTTAGCATTGAGGGTGGTAAAGGTTATATCGTTAACACCCCTGCGGGTGGGATGGTGAAGTTCACCGGTGATGCATGGGACAACCAGCCCGAACCCGAACCGGTTGTTGAAGAGCCGGTCGAAGAAGTTGTTGAAGAACCGGTTGTTGAAGAACCAGTTGAAGAAGTTGTTGAAGAACCGGTTGTTGAAGAGCCGGTCGAAGAAGTTGTTGAAGAACCGGTTGTTGAAGAACCAGTTGAAGAGGTTGTTGAAGAACCCGCAGTTGAAGAGCCAACTGAGGCAGTTGTTGAAGAACCCGCAGCTGAAGAGCCAGCGGAAGTCGTTGCGGAAGAACCCGCAGTTGAAGAAGCCGCTGCCGCTCCTGCTCTCTCGACATTCAAGAGCGCGTGGGCATTCATCGTCACAAGCGATATCC
>JAJEIE010000035.1 GCA_022827625.1 Candidatus Poribacteria bacterium
AGCCTGTGGTTTTTCTTTCTATTCTTCAAACTCCAATGTCTTATCGGCTCAATGCTCGGTTTCCAAATCACCAAAGGTCCAGGCGTGCAGCACAACGCGTATTCGTTCAGTGCTTCTCAGGAAATCGGTGCGTGCCTCACCTTTGTCATCTGCACCCTTTTCATAGCACGGCATCACATCAGAAGCATGCTTTTCAGTGCCTTTCGCAAAAGCGATGACGCAAACGAGGCGATGCCCACTGGTTTGACAATTATCGGTCTCGTCGTTGGGATATTGCTGCTGGCGTTTGCAAATCATCTGATGGGAATGTCGTTGGGATTCGCACTGCTTTTTGTGCTGGTGATTCTGGGAATTTACATTGTCTTGACATGGCAAGTCATCCACGGGGGAATTCCTTTTGTCAATCCTTCGTATTCAGCGCATTACGTTCTCTTTACCACGCTGGGTTCGGCGAGAATCAATCCTTCAACCATGACATCGCTGTTTATGCATCCGGTCTCTCTAACGCGCGACTTGCGGGAGATTATGATGCCGTATGTAGCAAACGGTCTCAAGGCGGCCGATGAAGTCAAGGTCAGGCGGAGGGGGCTGTTAATAGGTATGGGCGCTGCGATGGTTATCGGCACCCTTGTCTCATATTATTCCGTCCTCGGGGTCAGCTATGCCCATCGTGCGCCGTACACAGGGGGGGCGGGCGACATGCGGTGGCTGACTTCTGTGCTCGTTAGTGCCGAGACCGGGACGGACTGGACGAACACAGGTTTTATGGTCGGCGGCAGCCTTTTCATGGGGCTGTTGATGTGGCTGAGAAGGGTTTTCGTGTGGTGGCCGCTGCATCCAATCGGTTATACAATGCTGAGTTCTTGGGCCTCATTCAAGCTGTGGCCCTCAATCTTTTTAGGCTGGATGATGAAGTATACTCTCGTCAGGTACGGGGGATTGAGAATGTATCGAAGTGCGAGGCCGATATTCCTTGGGCTTGTGCTTGGCGAGATGACCTGCGCTGGCATCTGGGCAATTATTGGAATGGCAACGGGTGTCAGCACGGGTTATCGAATCTTGCTGAGTTAAAATGCCTACCACGGATTTTGTGAAGCATAAACTTTTAGTTTGTGCGGGGACGGGACGCAAACTGGAAAGTTTGCGCTACAATGGAGGTGTCCACGTAATTATGGGTGCTACTATAAGCCACAAACCCGCGCACCATCTGGGTTCTTAGCCAAAATATCATTACTTAGGCAAAGAAAACTACGAGAATGAGTTTCATTATCGTAAATTTGTTAGGATAATGGGTCTCATTATCAGTTTAAACACCCGTGAATCGCTACGTATTCGGTGAAAATGGATTACCAGTCCTTAAATGGGAATATCCGCGTCTCTGTCGCCATTCCATAAAAACTCCATAGACTCCCCGCCACAAACTCGCCGAGGATTAAGCCGAGGAAAAACGGTGCCGCCTTCCGATGCAACTGCAACCCGCCCTGTTTAATAATCAACCATTTCGCGACGGTGCTAATCACAAGCGAGATCCAGAGCCAGTTCATACACCAATCCGCTGCACCCGAAACCGCATAACCGACGGCATGGAAGGGCCACCAAAAGAACCGCATCCTTAAAAACATCAAGAGGAACGTAAATCCCATACCGATGCCCATGGCAGACACTTCAGGAATGTTCGGTCCCATCGGAAAATTGAGTTGTTTTTGGAGCCGCTCGAAAGGATGTCGGGCAAACCCCCCGGCTGCCCCAAAGTGATATACATCGTGCAAGTATGCCCAGAAAGAACCAATTGAACCCACAAGTGCTGCTAAGAGCATTACCCATACCAACGGTTTCGGATTAAACCGCGCCCGTGAGGCGAGTTGGAAACCTTCTAACTGGTGCGGCATTGGATGGCTACGGTGGGCGCGATTAAAGAAAAACAGAAAGGAGAGTGCTGTCAGGTTGGAACCTCCCATCCCTCGCGATCCGAGAATCGTCGGTAAGGCGTAGTCGGGTCCCATAAAATGGAGGTCGTGCGCTGGCGCGCCGGATTCGACTCGCATCCGTGTGATTCCCGTTGACAACGCGAAATACATCGCGAAAAAGGCGATACCCAGTGAGATACTGATACCTATTTTCACAGAAAACGCGATAAGATAGACACATCCCAACACGATCCCTATGATTGCGGTTCGATAGCGCATCGGTTCAACCGATTCGTCAAGGCTCGAACGTCCTGTAAATATCTGTCTGAAGACCTCTGCAAGGTACTTCCGGCTTGCCCATAACGCGAAAATCGCAAGTCCAAGATAGGCGCCCAATGATTGCTGTCGGTCGTAAGGGAAACCGGGTAACCCGCGAACGCCGATGATTGCCCCGGCAACCCGTTGCATCTTACGAAACAGGTAGAAGAACCAACAGGAAAACGACAAATCCAGCGGCATAAAGAAGCCGAGTCCAATGACGAACGGATAGATAGAAAAAGGGGTCCAACCGATAGCACTCCAAGGCTTGTCAGTGAAAAAATGGCTGATATTGCGAAACCGAACACCAATAATAGGAATTGTCGGAAAGAGGTAGCTGAACCCATTCACAAGATTAAGGAGTGAGACGAGGATAAAGGCTGTCCAAAATACTCGACCCCGATAGAACTTTGCCCCGCTGTCCCGCGTCATTTCTAACGGCAGTTGGATGATCGGATAGGCAAGCTTTTCGCGCTCCGTCCACTGTTTCCGCAACACAACGTTAATACACAACATCACGAACACAAGCACAACAATGAAACTCGTCCACCACAGCGTTGGACCCAACCAGGCTTGTAGGACCTCTGCCCGATAGAGCGTTGTCTGTCCTTCGTAAAATCCTTCTAAGATCCCCTTATCTTGGACAGTGCCCCACGTTGGCATGTATCGGTGGAGAAGTTCCCGCCACTCGTTTTCAGGCGTATCGTACCAGAAAACATGTCCAATCATCGGGATCAAAACTTGTGTATGGTCGTGTGAAGCGATAGCACTCGCTATGCAGAGCATTACGTAGATGACAAGCAATTCACCGTGGGTCATTGCCCACTGTCGCTTTATCCGGCGGACGAGCAGGTTCAGGAGCGTAATCACAAACACAAAGAAGACGGCATTGAAGAACAGGGACATCGTTGTCGGAAAAAGACCCCACCAGACCATTTCCGTATACATAATCCAGTAGCAGTTGATCGGGATAAGGATCAGTGATACTATAACTGATTTTAAAGTGACGCCACGGGTTAAAGTGTCAGACATTTCGTTCTCCTGTCGTTTCCTCACGCTGCGATATATCTATTCCATTGCTGATTGGAGCATCTGTACAATTTTTAGATTTCCCCTCGATTCTGCCAGGGTCAACGCCGTATTCCCTTGTCTATTTTTCAGGGAGACATTGGCACGATACGCAAGCAGAAGTTGGACGATGTCTGAGTGGCCTCGCCATGCTGCATACATCAACGCCGTTTCACCCGTCCGGTTTTGCGCGTTTACTGCTGCGCCTTTTTCAAGCAAGCGTCTGGTTATCTCCAGATTTCCGGTCTTGTGAATGATAAAGATTAGGGGGGTGTTACCGTTGGTGTCTGTTACGTTCACTTCTGCGCCATTTTCAACGAGAAACAGCGCGATCTCCGCATACCCCTTCTCCGCAGCAATGTGCAACGGAGTCCTGCCGAGTGCATCTTTTATATGCGCATCTGTATGCGTGCTACGAACCGTTACAATGTCGTTTGTCCACACGGCTTTGAAGAACGCCCCTTCCGGCGTATCCGAAAATTCGGAAATAGTGTGTTCTTGATTTACTGGCAGATTTTCAAAAGTTTGTACGACACCGCTCTGCCACCTCACCTCAAGTTTATCAACAGTGGCATTTGCCCCTAAACCGAAGTGGAGTCGAGGGTCATGGCTTGATAGATAACTTGCCCCCGGATTTACCTCTTGGATCTGTGTCCGTTCACCTGCCCTCAAAGTGACGCGCGTCCCAACCCCGTCACGACTGCTTATGACCCCAACGGTCTTAATACGTATCCAATTATGCGCTGGCGTGCTGTCGTTTCGTAATAAGGTGATGGGCCCATTGGCGTGTGTGACGAGCAGGTCCACATCTCCATCATTGTCATAATCGCCGAAGAGCGCGCCTCGACTCACCGCTGGACGTTGAAAATAGGCACCTGCCCTTTCGGAAATTTCTTGGAACGTATTGTCCCCACTATTCCGAAAGAGTTGATCGGGTTGGCGATAGGTCAAGACATCGTGTGTCTTCTCAATATTGTCGATGATATGTCCGTTAGCGATGAAGATGTCCCGCCAGCCATCATTGTCCGCATCAAAGAAGCCTGTGCCGAATCCGACAAATAGAAAACTCTCTTTACCGAGATGTGCCTCGTAAATGACATCTGTAAATGTGCCATCGCCGTTGTTGCGGTAAAGCGCGTTGGTTTCATAGGATAAGTTCGTGACGAAGATATCGATCCATCCGTCCGCGTTGTAATCGTCGGCAGCAACCCCCATACCCGCCTGTGCAATACCGTCGAAACTGTAGGCACATCCGGCAAGCAATGAAATTTCACTGAATGTACCGTCCCCGTTATTGTAGAAGAAATCGTTTCGGGTATCGTCATTGGCAACGTAAAGATCAGAAATACCGTCATTGTTGAAATCGGCTGAAACGACCCCCAATCCTTTACCGTGAAACATGCCGCCAATACCACCGACACCGGCTGCTTGGCTAACGTCTGTGAACGTTCCATCCCCATTGTTGCGGTAAAGTCTATCAGGCGCGCCTTCAAATAGAGAAGGGTGGCAGTAAGTATGTGTGTTCCCTTCTCCACACGGACGATACGTGACATCGCGGGCATACACGAGGTAGTTAACGACGAAGAGATCAAGGTGTCCATCTCGGTTGTAGTCGAGAAAAGTCGCGCTGCTGCTCCAGCTTGGATCGCCAACACCCGCAAGGCGTGTGACATCCGTGAACGTTCCGTCACCGTTGTTGCGGTAGAGCACATTCGCACCCACATTGGTTACATAAATATCTACGTTCCCATCGTTATTGTAGTCGGCACAAGCGACTCCCTGCCCGTAGTTGCCTCGGTTGCCGACCACAGCAGTTACCGTGATGTCCGTAAATGTACCATCTCCGTTGTTTCGATAGAGCGCACTGGATGCCTGTTTCGCTGAAACGGATGTGTCCCAATACCCGCTGTTAACGAGATAGACATCGAGAGAGCCGTCGTTGTCTGCGTCAAAAAACGCGCCACCAGAACCGAGGGTTTCCGGTAGATGATACGCACCTTCGGCACCGTTGATGTGCCGGAAATCAATGCCCGATTCTGCGGTCACATCGACGAATTCAACCGCAGCGGATGCCAACAACGAGCGGGTACATATAAGGACTATTACAAAAATAGCTATATTTTTATTTTTCATTGAGAGGATCGGCATCTTTCGCGAGACGGAATCCGATAAAGCTGGTACCAATTTCTGGATACTGACCGATGCGTGTTGAACACCGCGCCAGCATTTCGGCGTTCAACCATGAACCGCCTCTCACGACACGCCGACTGCCAACCGCGGGTCCTTTCGGATTTCGGTCCGGTGTATGATGATAAAATGTTTCTGAGTACCAATCTGCTACCCACTCCCACACATTGCCTGCCATATCCTGTGCCCCATAGGGACTTACACCTGTCGCGTAAGATGCGACGGGTTGCAAATGCGCACCGGATTGATCCCAAACGTTCGCGTGGGTGTTTGTGTTCTTGATACGCTGTTTGAAAGTATTCCCCCAGGGCCACCGTCTGGCATCCGTGCCGCGTGCTGCTTTTTCCCATTCAGCTTCCGTTGGGAGCCGCATGCCTCGCCACGCTGCGTAGGCACTAGCGGAATGCCACGACACACCCGTCACCGGATGCTCGGGTTTTGTTTTGGCAATTTCGGGCCAAGTGCCGAACGCGCCACCATAACTGATGGGTGTGTGTTCACTACCAGCACCACCGGTTTCAAGCCAAAACCGATAGTATTCAGCATTGGTTACCTCTGTTTTACCGATATAGTAGGCATCCAGATAGATTTCATGCATCGGTGCCTCGTTCGGCAGGTCTGTATCGCTCCCCATAATGAAAGTGCCAGCAGGAATCAGGCAGAGGTTAGGTTCTGCCAATACGGATGGTGGATCCGCGAGAAAGGCGTAAAGTAATAGGCATAATATAGGTAAGATATATTCACTTCGATTGTGATGTAAGTCGTTCATATTCTCGATAGGTTTTCTCGGCTTCTGACTGTGCCCCGGAGCGTTCATAGGCTTTAGAAAGGTTTAGGTAGAAACGCGGTTCGGAGGGCTGTAAACGGATAGCCGTTTGGTATTGCGCAATCGCTTCGGGATACTGTTCTAACATTAAATAGGCACCCGCTAAACTGTTACGATACGTTGCGACATCGGGTTTTTGTTGGATCACCTTCTGGTACATTGCTACTGTCTGTTTGTAGTTCTGCTGTTGAAAATACGCGTATCCGAGTGCTTCATAGCCTTGGGTCTCTTGTGGCGCAAGTGTGATATAACGTTCCAGTGATTGCGTCGCTTCATTCCATAACTCTCGCTTCAGTTGGAGTCTACCGAGTTGATACCACGCCTCAGCGTTGGTAGGTGCCTGTCGCGTAAATCTTTTGAGATGCGTTAACTGCTCTTCCTCAACGGAAAGCGTTTCAAACCGCCACAAATTTTCCCGTGCTGCTTCTATTTCCCCAATGCGCCGATATGCTGTCCCTAAACTGAAACGGGCTTTGGCATGGAACGGATTGATTTCGATGAGTGCTTTCAGTGTATCAATAGCCGGAGTCCACGCTTCCTTCTGAAGGAAAGCCGTCGCGAGTGTATAACGCGCCGTCTGTGAAGTTGGATTTAGTTTTACAGCCGCTCGGAGTTCTTGGATCGCAGCATCGGTTGAATTTTCACGGAAGTGGGCAATCCCTAACAGAGTCCTGGCACGGGCGTGCGCTCCGTCCAGTGTGATCGCTTTCTGTAGGACGGTTTTTGCTTGTGCGATGTCTCCTAATTGGATGAGCAGCACATCGCCGAGTTCGCAATATGCCTCGATATAATTTTCATCTGCTAAGACAGCATGCTGAAACGCTTCGGCAGCGTCGCGGTGTTTCTCGAATTCGCTGTAGATTAATCCCAAAACGCAGTGGGCATCCGCTAATGACGCATCTAAAGCAACCGCTTTCTCTAAAGCTGCTCGCGCTTTTTCCTGTTCTCCAAACGTGAGGGCGCGTAATCCAGCGTCATACAACCGTGCTGCTTCCGGATTATATCGAGGTGCGGCAATTGTGAGTGAGGTTTGTAACAATATGAGGAGTGCGAGGGTGGGTTTGAAAGGGGTCATGGGCTTAAGAGAATAGTTGTAAGACGGGCGGAGTTAAAACTCCGCCCGCTAAGGTTATAGATGCGTAATTATTGTGTCTTAATGTTTGCCCACGTCGTTGTTAACCGTCCCTGTGGGGTGACGGGTGTCAAACCAAGCACAGAACCGAGTCCATCGTTCATTATATTTTGGATATCGGTTTGTTCGAGCGACACATTGAAAATCCCAATCTCGTCCATTAGCCCTAATGCGATTCTTTCCGTCGGTGTTCCACCTAAGTGAACATCAACACCCGTAACACCGAAGGCACCCGTTGTATCCTGATCGATGTCAACTTCACCGTCGATGTAAAGAATTTTCTTTGCGCCATCGTAGGTGAAAGCGAGATGGTGCCACTGATCGTCGTTGACAGTTGTAGGTCCAAAGAGCCAACGTGGGTTCAGTTCCTGACTACCCACTTCGACTTTCCCTTGGTTCGTATTTCTGCCGGGTCCAAAGACGTTCAAGATATTATTCCAACTTGTTGTAAATGCGATAACCATGTGGTCGTCCGCACAACATCCACTGTAGGGGTCGCCTTTTCTTTGGAGTTTCACCCATGCGACACCGGTGTAGGCTTCAGCAGTGCTGTCCAAGCTCGCTGAGTTCGCTACATTGGCATAGTCATCGTCTCCATCAAGGCTGAGAGCCATTCCCCATTTACCGCCGTTGACGACCTCTGCACCGTTCATCAGTTCACCGTCGTTTCCGTTACCACTGGCATCGCTCACATCACCGTCGTCGAAGAGCCAAACACCGACGGCAGTTGCACTGTCAACAGCGGCGAAACTGTGGAACGAGATTAACACGGTCCCCAGAACCGTCAGGACGAGTAGCATTGTCCAATTTTTTCTCATCTTTACAAGTCTCCTGTGGAGGATTTGAGTGGATTACCTGTACACGTTTCTTCTGTTAGTGCCTGCCCTTGACAGGCAAAACCAATTTAGCATAGGAATCAAGCAACGTCAAGCGGAATTTTTCAGCCGCGGCTGAAAATCCTGATTCTGACCGTGTAGATTAATCGGCTTTCATCGCACCCCAGATCGTTGCGAGTTTACCTGAAGGTTCAATATCAGCGGCGACTTTTAATCCTTCAGTCATGAGGGTGTCAATATCATCCTCGTCCAACGCCACATTGAAGATGACAACATCGTCAACAATTCCACCGAAAAACTCGCCCCACTGACCGTGTTGCCCCGTGGCAAGGTAGATCCCTATGAGAAACGGTTTGTCAGTTAGCGGGTTCCTGCCTAAGTTTGGCGTAGTGATACCAGAGCCAATCGAATCAGCGTCCAGATATACACCAAATTCATCACCATCCCAGGTAACCGCAACGTGATGCCAATCGGTATCTGGATCCCAGGGTGCATCTATAAAGTGAAGCGTTCCCCCTGGATCATGCGTGTGATGCCGGATTGTACTCCCATCCCACCAAAATCCCGGGGCCCAATCGTCCTTGGTCACGACCCCCATCCCACCAGCGGGAGGTTTATCCAATTGAAACCAAAGCGCGATCGTGTGTTCACCGCCAACATTTAAAGAATCATCGTGCGGAATTTCCACATAATCATCTGAACCGTCAAGACTTAAAGCCTTACCAAACTTGCCATCCACCCATTTCGCGCCGCCCTCAATCGTGGCGTGATTGTCTTTCCCGGAGGAATCTTCGGCTTCACCGCCACCGCCCTCATCAAAGAGCCACAGACCGACGCAATTTTCAAAGTCAATTTTAGCAGTGCTGGGACCTACAAGCACCAGGCTCATAGTTACTAAACTGACACATAATAGCTTTAAGGTTTTCATTTTCCTTCCTTTATTATTCTCAATGCAAAAGTTAGCAAATTATCGACCGGCGATTACGCAAAAGTGAGACTCACCGGAATTATCTTATCACAATATACCATCGTACCATTCAGGTGTTTATTTGTCAAGTGGCACTTTTCAAAAAGCAGGGCTATTTAGTTTTATCGGAAATTTTCAGATTTTTTAATTTTATGCAACCTTTTGCCGCAAAGTTGTGTCTTTAATTATAATTAACGTGAGATTAAAAAAAGTGTAGTCGTTAAAAAAACATCGGTAAATCATCGATCTTCTGATATTATATTACCTATCTGTTACTTTACTTACAACACCGCGTATGCAAAGGAGTCTGAAATGAAAGGCACACAAACCTGTATCATATTATGTATCGCATTCCTACTCGGTAGCAGTTTACAAGCAGCCCAGGGGCCAGTGCTTTCCTATGTCGTTGAACAAGCGGGAAAGGCTGACATATACTGGGCAGATACCAGTGGTAATGTTGTCCGCCGTATTAAAACGGATGTCCCTCAAATGAGCGCACTCTCATGGTCACCCGATGGTCGTTTTGTTGCCTATCAATCTAACCACGAAGGCCCACCCAATATCTACGTGTTGAACATCCAAAATATGGTATCACAGCGATTGACTAACCATGAGGGCAGAAGCCTGAGACCCGCTTGGTCACCGAATGGGAGATGGATCGCCTTTGTTTCTGATCGA
Source organism: Candidatus Poribacteria bacterium (assembly GCA_022827625.1). Classification (GTDB taxonomy): domain Bacteria; phylum Poribacteria; class WGA-4E; order WGA-4E; family WGA-3G; genus WGA-3G. Next base: position 9,920 of record JAJEIE010000035.1, read on the forward strand.
GATGGAGCGTATCTGGATGTCTATAGAATGGATACAAACGGTTCAAATCTTAGAAGATTAACAAACCGGGGTAATAATTGGCGGCCGACTTGGTCTCCAGACAGTCAATGGATCGCCTTTGGTTCCTCTCAAGACTGGCACAGCGCGCTCTATGTGATGACTGCCGATGGGAAAGGTCGGAGGCAACTGGAAGAGGGCGTTTCCACATCGTCTGGAGGCACGTGGTCCCCTGATGGTAGACAGATCGCCTTTGCTTCTGGGAGGGAATTTGTAGGCAGTGTGAACATCAATGTCATTGATGCTGATGGAAACAATCTCCAAAAACTAACCCAAGTCGGTGAATTGTCATGGGCGAGCCATCCTGCATGGTCTCCCAATGGGGAGTGGATCGCTTATTCTGTGAAAAAGGTAGTAAATCTGCCGCCACCCGGTGGGGCACTTCCCGTCGATCAAGTCTTTAGCAAGTGTACCATCTATATCGTCAAGGCTAAAGGTGGCACGGGTGAACCTCGTGAGATCGTAAATGGATTGCCACTCCAACCCATGCCAGCATGGGTACCGGAGACTGCACTTCCTGTTTCACCCAGCCCGGAGAAACAGACGACCCTCTGGGGGAGACTCAAGCAAAATCGAAAGTGATAATCGGTGAATCTGATGTCAGAAAATGATGTTCAACTCATTCATAGGTTTTTATCAGGCGACGCTGAAGCGTTCAGTGCCTTGGTCCAAAAGCACCAGAAGAGCGTTCACGCGCTCGCGTGGCGTAAGGTTGGCGATTTTCATTTTGCCGAAGAAATTACGCAAGACGTTTTTCTGCAGGTCTATAAAAAACTCTCGACGCTCAAAAATCCCAATCAATTTGTCGGATGGCTTTATGTCATTGTAAATCGACGCTGTATTAATTGGATCCAGAGACACAGACCGACGACGCAATCCTTAGACAGCATGCCTGCAGAACAGATAGAGGAAGCCTCTTATACACATTATGTATCGGATCAACTCGACCTGGAAATTACTGAACATCGGCATGAAATCGTCAAAAGGCTGCTACAACAGCTGCCCGAGAGTGAACGTACAGTGATAGTGCTTTATTATCTTGGAGAGATGCCTGTGAAGGAAATTGGCAAATCCTTAGGGGTATCCGTAAACACGATTAAGAGTAGACTGAGTCGGGCGCGAAAACGTTTACAAGCACAAGGCGCAGAACTCTTGGTTAGCGAAGTGCTTGGCGGTGTCCAATTGCCCGTTAACCTGACCGATAACATCATGCAGCGAGTCGCTGATATGAACCCGACATCGCCTCCCGTTGGGAAACCCTTGGTACCCTGGACAGCTGTCGGTGCGGCTGCGGTGTTGCTTATTTTGCTAATAGGGGCAAGCAATCAATACCTTGTTCGCTTTCAAAAGCCGTATAGTTTCGAGGCACGCTCTGAACCCACGATTGAAATTATAGATGTGTCTGCTGTCCTCGATATTGATTTAAAACCGGCTGTACGCAATCAGATTGGACGCGCGACTGATCTGGATAAAACCGGCGGTGCCGGTTTGCAGGTTTCTGAGACAACCGCCGCAGCCGCTGCGAAGGAAAATTCTACCACGTTCTCTACTTCCCGGTGGACACCCGCAAACGGTCCCACAGGCGGCCCTGTATATAATATCTTTGCAACTGCCAAAGGAATGGTTTACGCTGTTTCACCAATGGGTATCTACAGATCGTCGGCGGAAGCAAATACATGGACGCTTATTAGCACCGATGTTCCGACGGGACGCTTCCAGACACCGATGGCGGAATATGGCGATACACTCTATATTGTCGCTGTTCGTGAAGTGTTCACATCGACCGATGATGGCAAGACATGGGAGGCACTCGGATCCCGGCCGAAAGGATCTGCTGTCGACCTCATAATAACGGAAGGACCCCAGGCGTATAACTCACAAACAGATATTGCAATGTACCTTGCTTTTTCCAATAGTCGTGTTTTTCGCTCCATAGACGCTGGCGCACACTGGGTGCCGCTTAACAATGGACTGACAGGGAAAAAGATTTACACAGCCGCCGCTATTGGAAGGACGGTGTTCGTCGGAACGGATCAGGGGATCTATCGTCTCGATTCGGATATGTGGAAACAATTACCGGTGGCTACGTTGAGATTTATCCAATCCTTGTCGGTTTTTGAAGACGATCTCTATGTGGGTACGGGTCCTAATCTTTTAATGTTAAGGTCTTCCAAATCGAACAGAGAAGCGTATGGCGTGCTGATAGACACTGACGATAACGCAAATTCAGGACAGATTTTTCGCTCAACCGATTTGGGAGATTCATGGACCGAAATAACGCCAAGAAATGAATCCTTCGAGGCACTCACACCGTCCAGTATCCAAGTCGTAGCTGTTGGTGAAACGCTATTGACAATCGGGACTCCCGGCTTCCGCTCACGAGACCGCGGACGGAGCTGGACACACCTCGGCCCCAACATGAATAGTGTTAGACGCACTCACTTTCCCGCTGTTGCCTCGGACGAAAACACTTTTTACGATCTTGACGGATACGGTATTAATCGCACAACGGATGCAGGCGAATCGTGGCATCCGTTTATGAGTGGAATCGTAGGGACTGATATTCTGGACTTGGTCGCGCTTAATAATAGACTCTATATACGAAACCGCAGTGGCATTTTTCAATCGATCGATGATGGTGAATCGTGGGCAGAAGTTCGGGTTGACCCCAACGAAAAGTTAGAAAACGCAGTGTCCGGAAGAAATTTTTACGGCGAGTCACAGTTATCGGTTTTTGGAAGTATTCTTTATGGAATTATGGATGGCAGAGACAACTTGGGCGTTTCTCGTTTATCTACCGACGGAGACGCACTCCTTCCGATCCAAGAGATACCTGCTTTCGATGAAGAACCTTTATCCAGCGAATCGTTGAGAGAAATCCAAGAAGCGAAAGGGGTTTACCTCGATAGCGACGGAAAAGAATATGAGAAAATGGAAGTGCTACTCCAACATCATGCAAACAGAGTAAGAGCCGGTGGATTTGCAGTCAGTGGTCAGACGTTCTACATGGAATACAAGCGGCAGCTTTTTAAATGGAGTCCCGGCAATCCGAAATGGGAAAATACTGGATTGGTAGATACCGGCGACCAATTTGAGGATAGGGGTAAAGATGGATTTGAATTAGCGGTTTCAGGAGATACTGTCTACGTGGGGAAACGGGATGGTAAGTTGTTTCAGTCGCGTGATGGCGGGAATAGCTGGCGAGACATTACGTCAAATCTTCCCCTTCAATTTGAGCGTTTCAACGCCATACACTTTTCGGGCCCAACGGTTTATGTAGGCACAGACAAAGGGACCCTGAGTTCAGAAACTGGGACATACTGGCACGTGGCAACCGATAACACCGGCGAGCGTATCGTGATAGATAGATTCACCCTCTATGGCACTACAGTCTACGGTGCCGGTAATAGCGGGATCTATCGTTTAGATGCCAAGTCCAGATGGAGACAAATCTCTTCGGAAGTTCCGGGCAAGGTTCTTTCTCTGGCTGTTAACAAAGACAAACTTTACATTGCGACGCAACGGCGGGGCCTGTTTCACATTTCACTTGAATAACACTTGCAGCTTAAGTTTTTTATCAAAAAAGGAACTGAAAGTCCATGAATACTATAAGAATCTTTGGGAGAGCAAAAAGGGATGCCAATCAGCAAATCGCTATCGTAGCGAAACGGCATCTTATCGTTTTTATCACTGTTGTTTTAAGTTTCATTTGCGTACAGAGTGTACCCGCTCGGAAAATACTCGCAGAAACGGGGTTCGAGAACTATGTGCAGCCCCATAAGGAGAGTCCATTTCAGCCATCTACTAAACCCGTTAAAAATGGCAGAAAATCACTCGAAATTTTCTCCGAAGTAAAGGACCGACTTCATAAATCCAGGCACGACTTTGAAACTGATGAATCTATCGTTTCGGTTGAATTCTGGGCTTATGTTGAGAAAGGCGAGCAGTCTTTCGGCATCAATCTGAATACTGCTGAAAGCCACGTTGATCATAATCTCAGAGGTCCTTATCTTGAATGGTATGACGGTGATATTCGCTATCATATCGATCGTGGGGATCCGTGGCACGAGATCACCGCCTACCCCGTCAATAGATGGCATTACGTTCGGATTGTTGCTGATTTTGAAAAAGAGTCGTTTGATTTTTACATAGGCAAAAGCAGGGAAGCGGCTTTGGCTTCACGACCAAAGCGAAATCTTGAATTTCAGAATCCTGCAGCCGCACCTCAGCCAAAGCGGTTTAGTATTTGGGCATGGGCAATGACAGCCCGCGGTTACATGGACGATTTGGTAATTTATGAGGGTGATACCGCCATAACCCTCGCTGTTGAACCGACTGCAAAACTGACCACACTTTGGGGGAAGCTTAAGAAAAATAAATCGGTCAGAGGTACCACTAAAATGCCCTAAAAATTTGCTTCTTGATATTGTTATAGTGGATTCTACAATTAGCTTTACATCTGAACTGTAAGAGGGAACTCCGATTCCCGACTCACAGCACTTGGGTCGCGATTCGGAGAGTGCTTCTACAGAATATATGTAAACTTATTTACATAATTTACTATAAAAGGAGAAACACGATGTATACCAAATTTTTTGTCCTATTTTGTTGCATCAGTCTCATACTGTTCAGCAGTGCCTCTACAGAAGCACAAGTTCCAACATCCACCAAAATTGTTTTTGAATCTTGGCGAGATGGGAATGGCGAAATCTATATCATGAATGCTGATGGAAGTAAACAAGAAAACTTGACGCGGCACGGGGCGAGGGATGGCGCGCCCGTCTGGTCTCCGACAGGTAAACATATTGCTTTCCATTCCGATCGAGATGGCACTCGCGACATCTATATTATGAATCCTGATGGGAGAAACGTCCGGAAAGTGTTGCGAAACTTGAGTTATAGAGAATATCCGACTTGGTCCCCAGATGGGAAAAAACTTGCTTACACAAGGTCTGAAGATTGGTCAATTTGCATTGCTGACATACAAAAGCGAACGGAAGAAAGTGTGGTGTTTACAAACATAGTTGGCGGATTTTCAGACTGGTCGCCGGATGGTTCAGAGATCGTCTTTATTTTTGTAAAGCCCAGCGATTATCGTATACACATCATCAACCTCAAAACGCTTGAACAGACAGAACTTCCGCTTCCACCGAATATCCCACCACCGTGGGTGGAAGGGCGGTTCTTTTACTTTCCTGCATGGTCGCCGGATGGTGATACGATTGCATTTTCCTGGCGGCTGAAAGGGATCCACCTTATGAATCGCGATGGGAACGGCGTAAAGAAAATCGTCGAAGGGGCTCGACCGGCTTGGTCCCCACAAGGCGATCAGTTACTTTATGACGCTGATAAGCACATCTTCAGGCTTGATATGAACAGTGGTAACAAAACCCTATTATCACGCGATGGATTTGGTGCGGATTGGTTTGACCCAGCGACGTTACCCGTTCAACCACAACCAGAATTGGTAACAACAGTCTGGGGCACGTTGAAGCGGAGGTAACACGCTTTTATGCAAAGCACGAGAGGCTTTAGATCTTTCCGTGTCAAAGGAGAAGTACGATGAAGTTAATAGTAATTGGAAGCGCGATTTTGCTCTTTACTGTCTCGGCATGGGCAGGGACTTTTTTGGAGAATTTTGATAACGGCAATTTGAAGGCGTGGCATGCATTCAATATGCGCAATGCGCCCGATGGAACTTGGAAAATCGTTAACGACGAACTGCATGGGGTCAGCCAGGATGGACGGACGCGTCTACTCACAATCGGTGATGAAACATGGGACGATTACACCATCGAATTCAACGTCAAACCCCTCAAAAAACCAGGGCTCGGAAATATCGCTGTTGCCGCTCGGATCAATGGAGCCTGGGCAGTGTGGTGCATGATTGGTGATCACCCATCCCCCTTCAACATCTCTACAGTTTCTTGTGTGGCTGGCAACTTTCGAGACCCCACGCCGCTTTTCTTTTTTGGTGTCGAACCCCACCCACCTTTAGGGCTAAAGGTATGGTCGAAACTGAAATTGAAAGTTGAGGGGAATACCTTAAATTTTTGGATTAATGGGAAACATGTTCTTGGTCCCGTCAAACTTCCCAACCGTCAAACGTTTGAACGCCGTGATGCTGTCAGAAAGAAGCATTTGGAAGAACATCCTGCGGATGAAAACGGGAATTTACCAGCATTTCAACCGATGCAATTAGGTAGGTTTCAAAGCTTCCTGACCGGGGCAGCGGGTTTGGGTCTTTCAAACCAGACAGCGAGATTTGATAGCGTTATAATCACTGGTGACAACATACCGAACAGCGGTGGATTGTCAGTAAGTCCCAAAGCAAAACTCACAACACGGTGGGGCAGTTTGAAACGTCTTTAGGAAATGACCCTATTCATGTCCCAGGGCTATTTAGTTTTAAGAAACAAGTTTACCTGTAAAGGATACCTCTTGTCTGGAAGCCCGAATTTATTCGGGTTTGCACACTCCGTCCCGAACAAGTTCGGGCATCCGGATGTAAATTACTGGAAAACTATGGTAAAGCCGAAAAATATATGAACACTTGTAGCACAAACTGTTAGTTTGTGTATAGGATTGGAAGACACGCAAACTATGGTAAACCAGAGAAATAAACAGACATTTCACCCCAACCTGGTAGGGTTTTTGCTTGGGTGTTTCTTCACGGTTTCTAACCGCACCGGTGCTGAGTGTCCAA
>JAJEIE010000029.1 GCA_022827625.1 Candidatus Poribacteria bacterium
ATGCCTATAGAGGCGTGCCAATTGAAGAACACACCGCCACCAGTTACCAGAACCTTTGACTTTACGGCTCAGTGCCTTATTGAGTTTTCGGAGTTGGTTCAAGGACTGTTTCAAGAATTGTGGAGATTGTATCTTCTCACCATTGCTGAGTGTGAGAAAAGCGTCTTTCATACCGAAGTCTGCGCCCACACTTTCACCTGTAGCAGGCAGGACTTCTTTGGAAGTATCATCGGTTACGACATAAAGCCAATACGTGCCAACAGCGTCGCGAAGGATTTGGAGATACTGAACATTCCCTTTCCATTTGCGATGCTCGTGAAAAGCGAACCAACGTTTGTCGAACTTCAAACGCTGCGAGGCAACGTTCCACGACTTAAACGACAAGCGGACACGTCCCCCTTCAAGTGTGTAAGCCGATTGAAACTTCGCAGAGCGATAACGCCCTTTGCGTTTGAACTTAGGCTTGCCCGTGCCAGCGATGGTGAAAAAGCGTTCCCAAGCGATGTGCAGTCGGATAATCACAGCGTCAAGGGTGTCACGCGGGATCCATGCCCAGTGTTGCTTTCTGCGTTTCAACAACTTCGTCAAGTGCGGTTGAAGGCGATAACGACCGGCATATTTACCATAGCGGCGATAATAGCGGTTCTCCAGTGCCAGAAAGTGGTTGTGGACATCGGTAAGGTCATCGAGCATGTTGCCCAAACGCTTGTTCTTCGGATGTTCGCGTATCGGATATTTATAGGTGCGACGCGCCCGTTTTTGTTGGCGCTTTCGTTTTTTTATAATGCTCACCAGTTACCAGTCTTTAACCCCTGTTTAGTGGGTGGGACCGACAACTTGCCGAGAAGCAAGCCTAAACATGTCTGCCAACTGGTAAGATTATTATAGCACTTTTTGACACTTTCTGTCAAGAAAAAAATAGAGGAACGGGCATTCCTCCCAAGCATAAATACTTGGGTTTCCTGCCCGAAGATTAGATGAAACACGACATAACAGACCTGACGCACGCACAATTTAGCACTTGGCTGACACCGATTGTAGAACGATCTCTATTTGAATCTCGCGAACGGCTTGTTGCGTTGCTTGCTGAAAATGCAGATAGAGAGTCCTTGGTAGCCGAGTTTCGCGAGTTTTATGAAGGTTACTGCGGGTTGGCATTTGAACTTGAAACACCTGAGGAACCCCTGCTTTCTACATTGCGCGCTTCTGATAAGTATGCCCCGCTGCAGCGCCGCGTGGCGATCGTGGAAGCTGCACGAAAAACCTCACCTTTAGGACGGCAGGCGAAACGGATGAGTGACAAGCCGCTACTCACCGACCCGCAACCAGAGATACAGGTATCGGCACTATCTGATGAAGGGTTCCGTGCGTTGATGGAGACCTTCGCGAATTGGGGACTTTTCGCTGCACGGGAGCGGATTGTTAAGTTGCAGAAAGTCGCACCATCCGATGCTGCAGCAGATCAGTTGAAATCGGCATTTTTTGATTTTTTCGTGTATTATCTGGAGTTAGAGCAGTTTCTTGAATATTATGACTATGACCCGGATGAAGGGTTGGAGTTGCGTCCGGAGGTCGAGGAAAGGTTGGAACGGAGTGTTGCAGAGGTTGAAGCTGGCACCGCTGAATTAATTCCGATAGAGGAAGTCGCGAAAGAATTAGGATTGAAGTGGTAATGTATCGTTTAGAAATTATGCCAAAATCGCATATAAAAAACCATCAAAACACCCAAGAAAACGAGAGACGCAACCAAAAAAACAGAAACTCCTAAACGCAAAGGCTTCCCTTCCCCAAGATAGTACTCCCAATTCTTACAATGCAGAAACACAACCAAAATCGCCCAGACTACAAAGATAACCCAAAACATTCCTTCATATCCTCTCTAAAAAATCCTCATATTATATGAAGCTAAAATCTACAAATAGCATAACACAAACACAACCCAATTTCCAAGGGAAAGTCAAGTATTTTCTATTTGCGTTGCAAGGTAGTAGTGGGGAACGCAGCTTTCTTATAGGGAGGCAGTTAGTAGGCGGTATAACTGCGGAACGGTCACCGAGAAATCGCCGGAGATGTGGTACCCCTCACCGCCATCTTTGACTGTGCGGATGAGAATGGTCTTTTTGGGACGATGGTAGTAGTGGGCATCGGTAGGCGACCCTTCATCTCGGAAATCGGGGAAGTCGATGAGATCGAAGTTCGCGGTCGTGAAATGTCGAATCTCCGCACCGCGCTGAGAGGCGAGGTTCCGTGCCATGGAGAGACTCTTAAGATAAACTTCAGGTCCCATGACGGCTGAGCCTAAATTGAGAAAAACGCCACCTTCCAACTGCGACACACTCTGGGCAAAACGGAGAAAATCCTCACCCGTTGTCCATCCCATCGCAGCGTAATCGGCAGCAGGATGCTGGTCGATGATGTCAAACCCGATGCCTTTGTGAACCGTAAAGGGGACGCCGAGTCGATAGGCAGCAGCAAACATACTCACATTGCGATGCGGAAAAGCGATGTCCATCTCGCCTTCTTGTATGAATCTGCCGATTGCTTCTCCAAACCCGATTTTATCCTGATACCCGCGAACAATCGCTTCATTCAGGTAGCGTCCGGTCTCCTCCCAATTGCCGAATTTACCGTCCCAGATGTAGTCTTCGACATCCTCAAGCGTCGCACCGATGTGCGCGAGTTCAAAATCGTGGATAGCACAAGCACCGTTGGTGGCGAGATGCGTAAGAATACCACGCTCCATCAAGTCGATGATGAAGCGAGAGTTGCCGCGCCGCATGACGTGCGCGCCCATCATCCAGATGACTTGTCTCCCTTCGCGATGCGCCTTAGCGATTCGATCAGCAACAACAGGGAGTCTCGGATTCTCATCGGGTGGAGTCTCAGCATCCAAGGCATAGACATCCGCCACCGTCATCTTGTGTCGGCGTTCAGAAAGCGGCAGAATTGTGAGGTGGTTCCGATTCAGTTTTGCCATCCTACAATTATCCAGCAAATTTGGCAGAGACAATTTTTGAGATACCGGCTTGCTCCATCGTCACACCATACATCGCGTCAGCAATTTCCATCGTTCGGCGGTTATGGGTGATAATCACAAACTGTGTATTCTCAGTGTAAGCTCGGATAAGATTGGCAAAGCGGAGTACATTCGCTTCGTCAAGGGCAGCATCAACTTCGTCAAGCACACAGAAAGGACTCGGCTTGATTTTGAAGACGGCGAAGAGGAGCCCAATAGCGACAAGCGAGCGTTCTCCACCCGAAAGCTGCGTGATACTTTGCGGACGTTTCCCCGGTGGACGAGCAATAATATCAATGCCCGAATCCAGGACATTGGACGGATCCGTCAACAACAACTCCGTTTCACCGCCGCCGAAGAGCTGCGTAAACACCTCTTGGAAGTTGGTTTGTACCTTCTCGAAGGTCTCAAGGAATACCTCTCTTGAGGTCTGGTTAATCTTCTGAATTGCCTGATAGGTGGTTTGAATGGACTGCTGGAGATCCTCGCGTTGGGCGTTAAGAAAATCGTGGCGTTTCTTGTGTTCCGCATACGCCTCAATCGCTTTGAGGTTCACGGCACCCATTGCTGCGAGTTCCACTTTCAGCTTTTCAATGTTATCCAGCAGATCAATTTCGTCCAGCACCGCTTCATCATTCATAAGTGGCGGTAGTGCATCAATGGAGACCTGATATTTATCGTGGATACGGGTTGAGACAGACTTTATACGCATCTCCAGTTGTGTCGTTGTGACCTCAAGCTTATGGCGTGCGCGGTTCTGTTGCTCAAACTTTCTGCGGGTGGCGCGCATCTCTTTTTGGAGGCGGGTTACCTCTTGGAGAAGGGTTTCGCGTTCTTCCGTAAGTTGGTCAACATGCGCTTCAGCCTCAGCACGATCCCCCTCTAAACGGAGGAATTCGCGTTGCGCTGCGGCGACCTGTTCACCGAGATCAATCCGGGTTTGTTCATCGGAGTCGATAAGTGCTTGCTGTTCGGCCATCTCTCTTGTTGTCCGCTGTTGCGTCTCGTCAAGAGTCTGAATTTCCGATGCTAAACCTTGCAATCTCTGACGCTGACCCGCCAAGAAGACTTCCATCTCCTGACAAGTGCCAGCGACTTCAGCGCGTTTCCGGTCCTCACTCTCAATCTGCTCGGACATGCGCTCAATCCAGCGTTGCGTTCGCTTGGTCTTTTGGGTGAGTTTTGCAATTTCAGCCGCAAGCGTCTCTTGTTCTTCGCGTGAGACTGCCATCGCTTGGCTCAACATCCGGTTTTCAGTCTCGACTTCTGAGAGTTGTTGCTTCAGCCGGGTAACCTGTAGATTCGCCTGCTCCATGTCCTTGGTTAATGATGCTTTTTCAACGCGTTTATCTTGCCACTGCGCAGTGAGGGTCTGCCGAGTTTTTTGCAAGTTCGCTATCTTTGCCGCATACGCCTTACGCGTCTGATCTTTCCGATTGTTCGTCTGGGTCAACTGCCCAATCTTGTCTTCAAGGTCCTCAAGTTCACGGGCGCGACTCAGGAGTCCACCTTTTTGCTGATTTGTCTGACCACCGGTGATTGCGCCTGAAGTATTAATGAGTTCTCCATCTAACGTGACGAGACGCGCGCTTGGACGGAATTGACGGGTGAGTGCGATCGCAGCGTCTAAATCTTCGATAACGAGGGTATTCCCCAATAGATGCTGCATAGCAACTTCATATTTACGCTCGTAATCAATTAATTCTTCGGCAATACCGATAACACCGGGTTGATTGAGCAGCCTATCATCTTGAAATCTACGTCTGCGTAAAATATCGAGTGGCAGGAACGTCACCCGACCGGCTCGGTGTTTCTTAAGGAAAGCGACCCCTTTTTGGGCATCCTCGGCAGTTTCAGTGATAACATTCTGGACAGCACTCCCCAGTGCTACCTCTATGGCGACCTCATACTCGGTATCCATCGTGAGCAGTTCGGCAACAACGCCACAAACACCACGAAACTGATCTGGATAGTGGTTCCTCGCTTGCATTATCGCCCGAACGCCGACGTAATAGCCTTCATAAGCGGATTGCAATTCCTGTAGCGATTTCAATCGAGAGACGCTACTCCCGAGTGTATTCTGTAAGCCTCTGATTTCAGCCTCAATTTTACGGAGTGCGTCCTGATTTTCGCCAAGCGACATCTCTACTTGACCCCGCTCGGTTTCAATCTGAACGAGTTCCGCCTTTAATTGTGTTTCAGCCCGTTGAACTTCGGTGTATGTGTCAGTAGCGGTTTTGAGTTCAGTTGTCAACGTCTCGGTGTTTGCTTTGAGGCGGTTAAGGTTGCCTTCTCTACTGGTCAACTCATGTTCGATCGTCAAGCGTTTGCGTTCACAGGTCGCTAATTCAGTTGTCGCCTCACCTAAAACGGTTTGTGCTTCCCGCACAGATTCCTTAGCGGCATTGATACGTTCAGCAAGTTGCGTCAGCAGCTGCTGACGTGCTGCCAAGCGACTCTCCTCTATCTTGAAGGAGGCTTCGAGCTTTTGATGTTCTTGGGTGCGTTGTTTTTGCTGGCTGAGAATGCCCGTGTGCTGTGCCTTTAAGGCTTCAAGAGCCTGAAGTGCTCGCTGCCGTTGCTGTTGAATATTGAGCTGCCTCTCTTTGTGAAGGACAATCTGACGCTCAATCTGTTCAATTTTCGTTTCAATCTCGCGAAGTTCGGTTTGTCCCGTCCGTATTGCTGTATCTAACTCGGACTGTCGATGTGTGGCACTCTCAATACGCTCCTCAGCGGCTTTCAGCTGTTCAGAGGCATCGGTGGTGGCACTTAAAATCTCATCTAAGTCGGTTTGCGCTTGGAGATAATCCGTGCGGAGTTTATCGTATTCTCTATAAGCAAGGTCCAATTCAAACTGCTTCAACTGCGCTTGTTGTGCGTTATAATGCCGCGCCTGTTCAGCCTGCTCCTTGAGCGATTCGGTCTCGCGTTGCAATTCCTGAATGACATCGTTGATACGGACGAGATTCTGTTCCGTCTGTTCAAGTTTGCGGAGTGCGGTCTTCTTTCGGTGTTTATATTTGGTAATGCCAGCGACTTCATCGAATAGAAACCGACGATCTTCGGGGCGTACGTTCAGAATCAAGTCAATCTTGCTCTGCTCCATAACGGAATACGCATCGACCCCGATACCTGTATCCATGAAGAGTTCGCTGATGTCACGGAGACGACACGGGTTTTGATTGATAAGGTAGCGGCTTTCACCATCGCGTGAAAGGTGACGAGACACCTCAATTTCTGGAGATGCGAAGGCAAGCTTAGCAGGAGCATCTTGCGTCAAGGCATCGGGGTTTCCTGAACCATTTGAAAAGCGCAGTGCCACCTCTGTCCGCTGTGCAGGTGCGAAATTAGCACCACCGTTGAAGAGTAGGTCACGCATAGAAGCACACCGAAGGGAACGAGCACTCTGTTCCCCAAGCACCCACCGAATTGCATCGGAAACGTTGCTTTTTCCACAACCGTTGGGTCCCACAATAGTAGTGATGCCGGGTTCAAGTATCAACTCAACTTCTTCGGCGAAACTTTTGAAACCGCGAATTTTGATGCTATTTAAGTGCAAAGGTTTAAACCTCCCACTATAAGTTTAATTAATTATCTCAGTGATAAGTACCACAAAGTCTGTAAAGTGTCCTAAAGTTTATAAAGTTATGCTCGATCAGAAACAGCAATCAGTGTTAGTTTTGGAAACCGATAGCCATTGAAAATACAGATACAATTTAGCACACCCATAAACCTTCTGGGTCCTCGTGTGGACTATCACATATTACGTAATATAGAAGAAAAAGTTTCACGATTTTCCAATAGAACCTGCAATGCTGACAGAGTCTCCACAAGCGCATCTATGTAAATTACGCATCTAAAGTCCGTGCCAGTGTTAGCACATCGACCTCTGCGGGATCGGCTTTCCATAACTCATTGACCGCTTCACGAATGGTGGCTCCCGTTGTGAAAACATCGTCAACGATTAAGAGGCGTTTGTTCCGAATAACTTCTGGGTTCGGGATTTCAAAAGCATCAATGATATTATGTTGGCGAGCCTCCATACCCAAACTGCTTTGCGCTACCGTATGCCTATGTCGAACCAGCGCGTCTGTGAGAACCGGCACACCTTTTGTTTGCACAACCCCTTTGGCGAGTAGCGTTGCCTGATTGAAGCCGCGTTCTCGGAGTCGTTTCTTATGAATCGGCACGGGTAGAATAAAGTCATAGTCTGCAATGCAACAGTCAATTGGGATATGTGCGTTTATGAGATGAATCAGGTGTCGCCCAAATGCCTGCTTCTTTTCAAATTTAAAAAGATGTATTGCGTGTTGGAGTGTTGTCTGGTAGAATGCAATAGACCTTAATTTGCCGTAGCGGGGTGGGTCAGTGGCACATTCATCACAGAGTCCTCTTACATCCGGCGTGCCACATATATCGCACCAAGGCGGCGCCACGAATTGAATATCGTGCCAACAATCAGCACAGATATAAGGGACAGGTGTAACTTCCAGAAATGCTGCGCAGACGCGGCATTTCGCAGGATACAGGAAAACTATTCCTGTTTCAACTATGTCCCGCAACAGATTTGGTACCTGCAAGCCGATTGATTTCAACGCCATAAACGTTCACCAGACGAAAATAAAAAGTTATTATATAATAAGTTTACCATAAGTAAGTTTTAATGTCAAGTAAAAGGAGCGAAAATGGAAAGACCAGTCGTATTTTACAATCAAGATCAACAGATAAACGGGATACTGCATTCACCAACGGATTGCGATGCACCGTGTCCAGCAGTTGCTTTCTTCCACGGCTTCACTGGAACAAAGGTTGAGCCGCACAGGATATTCGTTAAGACGGCACGGGAACTTGCGACTATCGGATTTTATGTGCTACGCTTCGACTTTCGCGGTTCCGGGGATAGTGAAGGCGATTTTTCAGAGATGACGATCGGTGGTGAGGTTTCGGATGCCGTCAAGTCAATTGATGTACTCACCGCTATGCCGGGCGTAGACGCTGACCGAATTGGCATTCTCGGATTGAGTATGGGAGGGTGCGTTGCAGCATTTGTCTCCGGTCAAGATGCCCGTGTGAAGTCAACGGTAATGTGGGCACCGCTCTCGGACGATCCGCCAGACCGAAAAAATGAAATTTTGGAGAGAGCGAAAAGTACACCAACGCCAGAAGAAATAGCACTTTTAAATCCAAATATCGTCGGGAAAGCGTTCTACGAGGAACTTTCTGAAATATCGCCTTCCGCTACCATTCAGGCGTTCACGGGCGCGCTCCTCGTCATCCACGGCAGCGGCGATGATGTCGTGCCGGTCTCTCATGGGAAACGGTACTACGAATTGATGCGCGGGCGTGATGCGCCGACGGAATTGGAAATCATTGATAAGGGAGACCACACTTTTAATACCGTCGCATCGGAGCAAGCGGTTATCACCAAATCGGTTGCCTGGTTTCAAAAAACATTGGACACCCATTCATAAATGTAAATCCATTGCTTAGAACCGAATGACCCAACTATATTGAAATGATTTGTCAAAAATGGGAAATTTGTGGTAAAATGGTTTATTCCTAATAGATTTAAAATCTGATATGACAACCTTCTGTGACAAAGACACAAGTAGTTAAAAAATTTAACAATGCACGAGGCATATCCGCGAGAAATACAACGTTACCGTACCCCAAACGGCAATGAGCCTTTCACCGAATGGGTTGAATCCATACGAGATCAGCGCTCACAAAACCGAATTCTGGCACGAATTGAATCTATTGAAAGTGGAGGCAATTTTGGCGATTGCGAACCCATTCGAGGCAGCAGTGGTATCTTTGAACTACGTTTCCACTTCGGTCCAGGCTATCGTATCTATTTTGGTGAGATAAACAATATAATCGTTCTTCTACTCTGTGGAGGTGAGAAATCTTCACAAACACGGGATATTGTACGCGCAAAAAACTATTGGCGAGAATATAAGGAGAAACAACAATGAAAAATTCAGGAACATGGCGAGAATATATGGTTCAGCGTCTGGCTTCCGATCCGGGACGGATAAAGGGTTATCTCCAAGCGATCATGGAGGAATACCAAACTTTTGGAGATCCGCGAGTCGTGTTGTTGGCACTCCGAACTGTTGCCGAGGCAGCAGGAGGCATATCAGAACTTGCCAAAAAAATTAATACTGAACCGGAGGTACTCTCGGAAGAACTATCAAGAGACAAGGCTTTAACAATTGAAACACTCAAAGCCATTCTTAATGCATTCGAGTGCAGGCTTTCAATTGAATCGTTGGAGCCAGAAAATCCTCACCATCCCACTACTTACTCTCCGGATGCAAGGCTAATGCGGATCGCCTCAAGCGCCACTGCTGCGTCCGCCAAACAAGGCGGTTGATCGGCAGCATCTCGGATTTCAGAGAGCCATAATTCCTGAAGGGTCGGCTGCGGTGAATCCGGTATCAAAAGCGGTGTCACACCAGCAGGGGTCGTGCAGTGCCATTCACCCCCGGCATCGCTGATTGTGCCTTCGGTGAGAACGTATCGCTCGTGTTCTTCGGCAGCGTTAATAGCAATCCCGCCTGCCCATGTCCATTGCCCGATACCGCCACGTTTGAACTCGACGGTAAGCGTGTTGACGAACCGGTCATATTGCCCGTTTCCCCTCAGCCCTTCATAGGCAGCACGCTTTTTAACAGACGCAGCACCCCCAAAGAAATCAACAATCGGATAGATATGATAGATGAAGAAGTGAGCAGGTATACCAGACACGGATAGGTTGAAGAGGATCTCAGGACGGGCACCGCGACCGGGTGTGAGCCGGACAAATGAGGTGAGCAGTAGGTCGCCGAGTTCGCCTATTTTCCCTTTCAGTGCTTTGTGGGTGTTGGAGACTGCTTCTGGGTGTGAGACCCGCAGCACACGACCTCGCTTCTCGGCAAGTTTCAACGCTGCTGCCCCCTCACCGACATCGCTGGCGAGTGGATATTCTACGAAAACGTGTTTATCGGCTTGTAATGCTGCGAGGGTAATCTCACCATGGCTGTCGTTGTGCGTGCAGATGACGACTCCATCTATATCTTCGCGCGCAACAAGATGTAACCACTCTGGAATGAAGGCTGCTTCATGCTCTTTGGCGAGTTGTGTGCCTGTCTGTTCGTTTCTGGAAGCGATTGCCACAAGATCGACGGCTGTCATAGTGGCAAATCGGGTGAGATGGTGGCGTGCCATCCCACCCGAACCGATGATCCCGATTTTAATTTTTGTCATATTTCCTACGCCCACCCTTGGCTTTCGCCACCGACACGAGCGGCACTAATCTTCTCGTAATAACCGCTTTTCCGGTAAGCTGCCAACGGATGCGGATCGCGCCCCATTTCCAAGCGGACCTGCTCCAGTAGTGGATTTACATCCATCTCATAGGCACGTTGGAGGATAGATTCTGCTTCAACAAGGTCTGCACTGTCCTGCGCCGCTGCAAGAGCGTCCCGGTCAACAAGCAGTGCCTTTGTGTATGCCTTTTGCAGATTGCACACCGACTGTATGCTCGCTTCTACTTTCGGTTTCAGGTTGTGGCTCTGATCAATCATATAGGCGATGTCGGTTTCTGTATCAGGATCGAGTTCTGCAGCGACGAGTTCGGTATAAATCAGGAAGAGTTCCTGCGGATTGATAGAGCCGACCGTCAGATCATCGTCAGCGTATTTCCGGCAGTTGAAGTGGAATCCGCCGAGTTTTCCCTCGTCTATTAAATAAGCAACGATAAACTCAATATTTGTGCCTTGTGGGTGGTGTCCTAAGTCGATAAGGACTTGCGCTTTCTCACCGAGTTTGGTTGCCATGAGGTAGGCGGTCCCCCAATCGGGGAGGTCGGTGTGATAGAACGCCGGTTCAAAGAATTTATATTCAATGAGCATCCGAGTGTCTTCGGGCAGTGCATCGTAGACCTCGGCTAAAGCGTCCTCCATCCAGCGTTTACGTTTTCTGAAGTTCGACTGACCTGGGAAGTTGGTGCCGTCCGCGAACCACAAACTGAGCAGATCAGACCCAGTTTTCTCCATGATGTCAACGCACTCAAGCATGTGATCAATTGCGAGTCGGCGGATAGCGGCATCTGGGTTGCAGACGCTTCCGAGTTTATACGCCTGATCTTGGAAGACGTTCGGGTTAATCGCACCGATACCGATACCGACTTCGGCGGCATACTGTTTCAATGCCCCCCAATCGTCGGTTTTATCCCACGGAATGTGGAGTGCGACAGTCGGGGCAATACCGGTGAAGCGGTGGACGGTAGCAGCGTCTTCCAGACGTTCCGCAGCGTTTCGGGCTGCACCAGGTTGTTCAAAGACCCCAAACCGGGTTCCGGAATTACCGTAACCCCATGAGGGTGTCTCAATGTGTTGCTGTTTGAGTTGGGCTTTGACTGCCTCAACCTGAATTCCTTGTTTCTCTAACGTTTCGGCTAACAAATCATAAGCGGGATTGCTCATTATGTTTCTTCCTTTCGTAAGGGGTTATCAGTTCTTGAAATATCTCTGAAAGTTTCTCCTGTGTCGCGTTCGGGTCTTCAATGATGATACGCGCGCCACCTATAACATCCATGAACCCCAATTCACGCGGGTAACGAGGGACAACGTGCAGGTGCAGGTGCGCGATGCTCGCACCGGAGGCATCCCCCATGTTATAACCGACGTTATAGCCGCGCGGCTGATAGGCACACGTCAACACCTCAAAACAGAGGCATTGGAGTTCGTGAAGTTCTTGGACCTCTTCCTGACTCAACTCCCGGACATCAAGGATATGCCGATTCGGAAAGATTAAGAGGTGCCCTGGACTGTAAGGGTAGAGATTCAGCGAAATCGTAAAGCGTTCGGTTCGATGTACCTCAAGCCGTTGGACTTTTTCATTTTTTTCGACGATTGCACATAGAATACACGGTACATCCGGGCGGTTTTTTCCTTTGGCATAAGGCATTTTGTTCGGGACGAAGAGGTTGTGTCGCATAAAAGGGTTCCCTGTAAACTTCTATAGCACGCTATGTTATGGCGAATTTTGGGTTTTCTTGAAAAAAGGTTAAATTTTTGATACAGATATGATATACTATTTTGGTAAAGCATGCAAGCAGATAATTATTAGCAGTCAGCAAAGAGCATTTAGCGAAGGAATTGACTGCAAAGCGATTAAGAAATAGTTTTGCCACACCTGAGGACATAGGAAATGCCCACCCGGCACCCACTTCTGGACGTTACAGAAATTGACACAGATATCGAAACATACCTAAATCAGATTGGCGAAGTCACGTTTCGGTTTCCAGAGCACGATTCAAGATGCCAATCATTCCGAGCAGTAGTGGACAATCAACATTGGTTCGTTAAACACGGTAATATACCTCAAACTATTACATGGCTCAAACAAGCCGTCGATTTCAATGCCGCTGTACAGCACGAGGCACTCCCGCAATTGCACAACGCTTTCACTACCCCTGACGGACTTACACTGGTCTACAACTGGGTGGATGGCGAGAGTTTGCGTCCTGAAAGAGAACTGCGTGACGGGGAAATCCATCCGCGGGATAGGTTTTGTGCGCTGCCAGCGACTGAGATTATCGCCGCACTTAACGTCATCTACGATGTTCATCTTCTTATTGAAGAAAGAGGCTTTATCGCTGAAGATTTTTATGACGGCTGCATTATTTATGATTTTCAAAAAAAACAGATACACCTGTACGATTTCGACCACTACCATCCAGCACCTTTCATAAATGACCGAGGACGTTTGTACGGTTCGAGTCGTTTTATGGCACCGGAGGAGTTTCAGAAAGGCGAGCGAATTGACGAAAGAACAAACGTTTTTATGTTAGGACGGACAGCGTTTGTGCTGCTTGCTAACAGCAGCGATTCACGGGATGACTGGAAAGGGAATGAGGCGATGTGGCAGGTCGCGAAAAAGGCAACAAATACAGATAAAGCGTTGAGATACCAATCTGTCAAAGAATTCGTCTCAGCGTGGCACGCCGCGATTGCTGATAATCCAATTCCGATTGTTTGATGTGATACAAACAGGATAAGAAACCGAACAGATTCCCAGAGATGCTATGAATTCACCAAATACCATCATGGAATGAAATGGAATGATGCCCCAGGAGGTCCATAGTTAAAAAAATGCGAAAAATTACTGATAACGAAATTCAATTCTTCAACGACAACGGCTACCTCATCTTGAAACATGTCATCCAACCCGATGAACTTGCCGTTATACAACGCGAAAGCCAACGACTGATTGATGAGATTTTAGGAGGCGGACCAGCAGATGAATGGTGCAACCGCGGACCGGAGGGGATTCCTTATTACCTCACCTATTTGCACTCTCATCCAAACGAATTCTCCCTGCGGTTATTAGGACATCCATCTATCGGGGATCTGCTCCACCGAATCGTTGGACCGGATTTTATACCGTGCTATGAATCGCTGGTCTTCAAACTGCCGAAACACGGGTCTTCCGTGAGGTGGCATAGGGACGGTAATGCCATCCGCGAGAATCATCCGATTTTCAACATCGATATCTACATAGATTCGTCCACTGTCGATAACGGGTGCGTCTGGGTAATCCCGAAGAGCCATCTCTGGGGAATTGAAGAGGCACAAGAGATTATTGATAAGGGTGAAGTCAATTTTGAACGTGAGGACGCAGTGCCAGCAGAGGTTGAGCCGGGTGACATTCTGCTTCACCATACTAAGGTCTTGCACGGCAGTAAAATCAACACAAGCGATACGCTTCGCAGGGTTATTTACTTCGATCAACGTACGCCGCGGTGGAATGAAACATATAAGTGGTGGCAGCCGGAGTTCTTGACGCAGCGCTGCAAACTCTATCAACGCGCCCTTCACGAACGCCGCACGAATCCGTATTCATCGGACACAGAGCACTTTGCTTATGAAGTGCCATTAAACATGCCGACGTGGGATCCAGCAGAGAATTTTGATTTGCGGATTCAGCACCGCGCGTATGCGCATCAATAAAGTAGCAGGCACACACCGCTGTGCCGTAGCGCTAATGGAGACTAAGTTAATGAACGTTCTACTGATAGGCGGTTCTGGACATGTTGGAACAATGACGCTCCCTTATATGAAAAGTCATCACAATTTTCGAGTGCTTGACCCCAACCCGCCTAAAGACGACTCCGTAGAATATGTCCAAGGATCTGTTACAGATCCCGACATCGTTCAAAAAGCGTTGGAAGGGATGGATACGTTTGTCTACATGGTGATGCTGCAACCGACGAGCGACCGGTCCTCTGTTGCGGATTTCAGCGACATTGTCGCAAACTACGAAGTAAACGCGAAGGGGCTGCATATCGTTCTACATGCAGCGAAGGCAGCAGGGATTCGACATGCTGTCTACACAAGTACCTTCACCGTGCATGAACGGACACGCAACAATTTTCCGTATGAAGACGTTGTCCCGCGTGATAATCCAGGGGTCTATGGACTCACGAAAGGATTTG
Organism: Candidatus Poribacteria bacterium; assembly: GCA_022827625.1. GTDB lineage: Bacteria > Poribacteria > WGA-4E > WGA-4E > WGA-3G > WGA-3G. Next base: position 14,502 of record JAJEIE010000029.1, read on the forward strand.
GGGAACAGGTCTGCGAGTACTTTGCGCGTGAACACGGTATGTCGCTGATTGCGCTGCGGATTACAGGACCTTCTACACGCGAGCAGTGGCTTGAACGTTACGCTCAGCCGAAAGATTCATCAGTGCATATCTGGTGGACGGACGAGGAAGACTTGGCGCGTGCGTATCTCGCCGCTATCTCGGTTGAACATGAAGGCTTTGATGCCTTTTTTATTTCTGGGGACCATGAACAGAAAGAGATTAACCTCTCGAAAGCAAAACGCTTGCTGGGTTGGGAACCGTTGACGCATACATTAGTACAGTAAAGGTTGATTTTCGTTTCCGGCTGCCCTCTTAATTTGACAAAGACGGCATTGTATGATACAATATACTGCAATAAACCCGAAAGCCAATTAAAACAGAAAAATAGTGGTTAGCTACCCCGTCCCCCGTCCTAACTACAATCACGCTTTCAATTTTCATCATTTAAGGTAAGGAAAAATCGTCTATGACACAACATCCAGAACTCACGTTGACGGACCGTCGCGCCTTCCAAACCCAACGCCGAGATACATGGTGGTTGCAACCGTTAGCCGTCCTTGTCGGATTGGGAGCGTTCATCGTCTACGCCACCTTTAGAGTTTTTGAAGGGACTCACTTTTTTCACGGTCCCTATTTATCGCCTTTCTACTCACCACTGCTTTTCGGCACAGAAAAAGTTGCGCATAGCGTTGATCACAGTTGGTTGGGTATGATGCCAGACTGGATGCCAGGTCTTATTACACCGGCTATCCTCATTTTGTGGGCACCGCTTGGGTTTCGTTTCACCTGTTATTACTACCGGGGTGCGTACTACAAGGCGTTTTGGGCAGATCCGCCCTCTTGCACAGTGTCAGAACCGCGTAAAGGCTACCGGGGTGAGCATTCATTTCCATTGATTATACAGAACATCCACCGATACTTCCTTTATATTGCAATCATCTTTGTGGGTATCCTTGCTTACGACGTATGGAAAGCCCTCTGGTTTGACGACGGGAACGGCGGAAAAACTTTCGGTATCGGCGTAGGCACCCTCATCTTGGCAGTTAATGTCGTCCTTTTAGGCGGTTACACCTTCGGATGCCACTCCTTACGCCACTTGGTTGGTGGGGTCATTGATCTGCTCTCAAAAGCACCAATCCGTCGGCGAGCGTATAATTGTGTTAGCTGCTTAAACGAGCGACACATGCTCTGGGCATGGATGAGTCTCTGTTGGGTCGGTTTTTCTGATGTATACGTCCGTTTTATAGCACCGGCGATAGGTCAAGATTGGATTACATTTTAATATATGCGGTGTAAAAAAGAATGTTTATAGAGAGGAAATTTTAGCGTGGCATCTTACGAAACTCACGAATATGATGTGCTAATAATCGGAGCGGGTGGTGCTGGACTTCGCGCTGCCATTGAAGCGGCTACGGGCGATCTCAAAGTTGGGCTTGTATGTAAATCTTTACTCGGTAAGGCGCACACTGTTATGGCAGAAGGCGGCGTCGCTGCTGCTTTAGCAAATGTTGATGAAAGAGACAGTTGGCGCGTTCACTTCGCTGACACGATGCGTGGTGGACAGTATCTCTCTAACGCGCGAATGGCGGAACTCCATGCGAAGGAATCACCAGACCGCGTACGGGAACTGGAAGCGTGGGGTGCGCTCTTTGACCGAACCCAAGATGGCGGTATCCTGCAGCGAAACTTCGGTGGACACCAATATCCACGCCTCGCACACGTCGGGGACCGCACAGGCTTGGAAATGATTCGTGCCTTACAGGATCACGGTATCCACCAAGGTATTGAAGTGCACATGGAGAATACGGTCATTTCGCTCTTGAAAACGGGTGACAGGGTATCGGGTGCCTTCGGTTACGAACGTGAAAAGGGACGATTCAAGATCTTTACTGCGAAATCTATTGTTTTAGCAACCGGTGGGATTGGAAAAGCATATAAAATCACGAGCAATAGTTGGGAATATACCGGCGATGGACACTCTCTGGCATACCACGCTGGCGCAGAGCTCATTGATATGGAGTTCGTCCAATTTCATCCGACCGGTATGGTGTGGCCCCCCAGTGTCCGAGGTATCTTGGTGACAGAAGGCGTGCGCGGTGAAGGCGGTATTCTCACAAACAGTGAAGGCAAACGCTTTATGTTTGACGACATCCCGGAACTTTACGTGAACCAGACAGCAGATAATCCTGAGGAAGGCTGGCTGTATACGCAAGGTGACCGTGATGCGCGGCGTCCTCCGGAACTCCTTACACGTGATCACGTTGCTCGGTGCATCGTTCGAGAAGTGCAGGAGGGTCGGGGTAGTCCACACGGCGGTGTATTTTTAGATATAGCGTGGATTAAGGAAAAAATTCCGAACGCCCCAGAACACATCCGTAGGAAACTGCCGAGTATGTACCACCAGTTCAAGGAACTCGCCGAAATCGACATTACGGCAGAACCGATGGAGGTGGGTCCGACGACACACTATATCATGGGTGGTATCCGTGTGGATGCAGATTCACAGATGACTGCGGTTCCTGGACTCTTCGCTGCTGGCGAATGCGCAGCGGGTTTACACGGCGCGAACAGACTCGGTGGTAACTCGTTATCAGACTTGCTCGTTTTCGGCAAGCGTGCCGGCGAATATGCGGCACAATTCGCGATGGAAAATGCGTCTGTTTCACTGGATGAGTCAGAAATTGAGACAATCGCTGCGCATACACTCAAGCCTTTTGAAAACCCCGCAGACGATGGTAGCGGCGAGAAGATGGGTCCTTATGACATCCAGGCACAACTGCAAGAAAAAATGCAGGATCTGGTAGGCATCGCTCGAAGTCAAGAGAGTCTTACGCAGGCTTTGGAAGAGATTCAAAACTTGCGCGAGAAAGCGGAGAATGTTCACGCTATCGGCAATCGCGAATACAACGCCGGGTGGCACACAGCCCTCGATCTTGACTGTCTGTTGACGGTTTCCGAAGCGATTGCGCTTGCGGCGTTAGAGCGCAGGGCAAGTATCGGCGCACATTCACGGGACGATTATCCTGAAAAAGAAGAATCCGGTGCCAGCAAATACAACACTATCATCAAGAAAGCGGACGACGGAGCGATGGAGATCCGAAGACATCCGGTTGATGAACTTCGGACGGATCTGAAGGAAATCATAGACGAGATGGGGTAGATGGTCATTGGTTATCAGTTATTGGTTGTCAGTTAAAGAGATTCTGATGATGATAACCTAAACGGAAAAAGGAGGAAGTAGTTGATGCTTGTCAGGGAATTCTCGCGTCACAGCAGACGTAACCGATAACCGACAACCGACAACCGACAACTATTATGGCGAAAGCAACTTTTAGAATCTGGCGCGGTAATGCGGAGGGCGCGCAATTTGTCAATTACGATACCGAGGTCTCTGAGGGTATGGTCGTCTTAGACGCCATTCACCGCATCCAAGCCGAACAAGCCAACGACATGGCAGTTCGATGGAATTGTAAGGCAGGTAAATGCGGCTCCTGCTCCGCCGAAATCAATGGACAACCGAAATTGATGTGCATGACGCGCATGAACGCCTTACCGCTTGACGTACCTATTACAGTCGAGCCAATGCGGGCATTTCCGCTCATCAAAGATCTCGTTGCAGATGTGTCGTGGAACTTTAGGGTTAAAGAAAAAATGAAACCCTTTACGCCACGACCGCCTGACGCTGAAGACGGCACCTGGCGGATGGAACAGGAAGATATCGACCACGTCCAAGAGTTTCGGAAGTGTATTGAGTGTTTCCTCTGCCAAGATGTCTGCCATGTTCTCAGGGAACACGATCTGCATGACGAATTTATTGGACCTCGGTTCTTCGTCTATGCTGCGTCCTTAGAGATGCACCCAATTGATACTGAAAATCGGTTGGAAGAATTGAAGGATTCAGACGGTATTGGGTATTGTAACATTACAAAGTGCTGCACGAAAGTATGCCCGGAGCATATCACAATTACGGACAACGCCATCATCCCGCTGAAAGAGCGCGTGGTTGATCAATTCTACGATCCGATAAAGAAACTTTTCCGTGTTTTCAGTCGTTGAAGGTGTGCCACTTGAGAAGCCTTAAGTGCAATGTATAATCCGGAGGTGTTAGAATCATGGAAACCAGCAAGAACGATATTTTAAGAGTCGGTGTAATTGGACCCGGGGGTGCGGGCCGCGGTAACACACTGGGTTTCGCGACACGTCCGGATGCGGAGGTTGTCGCCGCCGTGGACACCAACGAAGCGAGTTTAGACGCTTTAGAGGATGCGCTCAGAGAACGCGTTGACGGCTACAAAGCGAATAGTTTCAAACGCTACCTCGGCGAACACGAATTCGTCGAAATGCTGAATCACGAAGATTTAGATATCGTTGGCGTGTTCTCACGACACTCCCTGCACGATATTCACACAAAATACGCGATGCGCGCAGGATGTCATGTCATCGTTGAAAAACCGATGGCAAATGTCGTCGGCGATGCAATCGCTATCACCAAAATTGCAATGGGGAGCGGGTTACACCTTGTCGGTGGATATCAACGCCATTACGAAGACACCTATATGGCAGCGAGGCGTGCAATCTCGGAAGGTCGTATCGGAAATCTACAGAAATTCGATGTCTATATGGCACAGCGATGGGGCGCGCACGGCTGGCGTGGGGATCCACGCTTCTCTGGTGGTGGTCAACCTAACGATTCTGGAAGTCATATCCAAGACATATTCTTGTGGATGACTGGGACACTGCCGGTTGAAGTCTGCGGCACGACCGATATGAAATTCGAGGACGACGACGGAAATGTTATCACGAAACTTGTTGAGATTAATTCCTACTCTGATGTAGCCCTGGACAACGATGCCGAAGGCACCATCACTATTCTCGGTAACACGCGCGTTGGGTTTGAGGAATGGTTCATTCTTGAGGGAGATGAAGGTACGATTGAAATCAAAAACGGGATCCGCTATACGCCTAAAGGTGGTGAAGCGGAACCGCTCTCCTATCAGCGTCCAGAAGGGTATCCTCGAAATAAGGTCGATCAACTCGTCGGTTTAGTAAAAGGCGAATACAACACAAACTACACCTCCGGCATCAACGGTGTCCGTACCAGTTGGTTGACGAATTGTATCCTCGAAGCAGGCAAGGGGCCTGAGGCAAAGAACAGAGTCAATTGTGACGCGATCATTGAAAAAGAGGGTTACACCCGCCAAGACGTTTTAACATTCATTGACGAATGTGCATCCAAATCCTGTTACTAATGCATTAAGAATGCCGATACAGGTAGGTACCCTCAAATTAAGCGAATACGAAGAAAGGAGAAAAACCGTGAAATTCTTGAGACAACTCGCAAACTTCCAAAAATCTGGGGTTATTAAAAGTATAAAGTATTCTCTACTGATTGCTGTTATTTTAGTAGTAGGGGTGCAAATCGGATGCGTGACGGGCAATGCGCTACGTACTGCGGAAAAACTCGCTGCGGAGAAAGATTATCGCGGTGCGCTTGAAGCCTATCAAAATGTAGTGAACACTAAGCCTGGCACTCCGGAAGCTCTGCAAGCGCAAGTCGCTATAGGCGAACTGCTAATTGAACAGATGAACCAACCAGCAGAAGGCATCAAAGCCTACGAAGCGGTCATTGCTGCAGCACCAGAAAGCGATGAAGCAGCTGAAGCCCACTACAATCTCGGTATGCACTATTACCGAGAAAAAAACTACGAAACGGCGCAGGCGCAATTTGATACAATTATCAACAAATTCCCGCAGCTGGAATTGAGTCACAATGCGCAACTGATGTTAGCAAAAAGCTACGAGGACTCGCAGAATTTTGAGCAGGCAGTAGAGATTTACGATAACTTCGCGAACCGTAATCCGAGGAGTGAACGTGCGGCGATAGCCATCGCCCGCAAAGGGCAAATCCAGAAAGAAAATCTTAAAGACGAGGAAGAAGCGAAACGCACCTATCAATCACTCGTTAAAAGATATGGAAAGGTCGAAGGCACTGAAGAAGAAATTGAGAAAGCAAAGCAAGAACTGACGGCACTCAACGCCAGTATCCCTGAACCAGACGATCCACTCGCAACACGAGCCGGCAGAGAGTTGGCACATATAGAAGCGACGCGCGAACGCGACCGACCGCGCGGTGGGGTTGAGAGAAGTCGGGCGATGGGGACCGTTGAGACTATAGCCGACTCTGGATTTGGTGTCAGTGCGGCAGAAGTTATGCGGAATTTCGGCGGTCAAGGCGGTATAGCAGGCGACGAACAAGGCAGCTACTATGACGCAGAGCTTATGATTGCGAGTTTCTTTTACGGTGACGAGAACTACCGTGATGCAGGGGCGTTATACTTCGATGCGATTGCCCGGGCGGAAGCTGCAAAAGCAAAAATTGACCCGTATGCCTATCTGCGACTCTCAATTTGCTATCGCAAAGTTGGAATGCACCAACGTGCGAAAGAGGTCCTGAAACAAGCAGCAAAGCGAGATAGTGGGGTCATTGAAGCAGTTATTAACACCGGACGTACGCACTATACCTCCGAATCCTACGAGCAAGCCCTTGAAACTTATAATTCTGTCATCGGGTTGGCACAGGGTAAGGATTCTGAAATCTATTGGTTAATCTCGCTGGTACATCAAAAGTTAGGTGAACCTGAAAAGGAACGTGAGGTGCTTGAACGCGCAGTCGCTGCGAATACACAGAACATTGACGCGATGCAAAGTCTCGCCGAAGTGCTTCACTATCGGTTGAAGGACCGGAAAACCGCTGCGATCTTCCAAGATCTCGTTGATCAGAAAGGCGATTCGTATATCGGTTCAAAAACGCTCGGCGATCTGACTTATAAGTACGGTAACCACGTCCAAGCCCGTGCGAAGTATAGAGCGGCGGCTCGTACAGCAAAACGGCTGCTCGGCAAATCAGAAAACGATGCTGAAAAGCGAGAACTTCAGAAGCAAGTAATCTATGCGACGGTCCTCGCTGCACGCGCAACGCATCACCTGAATCGGGAAGAAGATGCACAAAAGATGATTGATGAACTGGCGGTAGAATATCCCGATCACGCCCTGATCCCTTACGGTAGAGGCGAATTGGCACTTCTTAACGGTGATACAGAAACTGCTGTCGCCGAATTCAAAGCATCAATTGAGAAAAACCCGATTTCTGACATTGCCTTGATAGCGCTGGGTGAATACTATGTTTCACAAGGCTATAACGACGATGCCATCGCCCTCTGGGAGGGGTATCTGGTGAACAATCAATATAACCAGAACGTCCGGCGGCATCTTAAAAAGTTGACGGGTGACAATGCAGAATAAGCGAAGTGCGCGGTTTTTCAACCGCGCCTCAGCAGAATGATCCCGAAAAATGTTTTTTCTTTGAAAAAAAACTTGACCTTTTTAACGCAATTCGGTATAATTAATAATTAAAGTTCTTAACTTCCTAGCGCGAAGCACGTTTTAAAGCTTCAATTCACAGATTTTACCTCATAAACGGCGCAAGCTGCTGAGAAAAGCGTGCTTTGAGGAAAAACGAGTCATTGGCTGTAGTACATTGCGTGCAATGCCGGCTTCAATCTGTTTTCCCAATATGAAAAATCCAGAAGTTGCATTTTCAGGTAAAACTATTTACTCGCATGCATTGTGAAACAGCCATACGAGCGACATTTCCGCGGGCAATACTGCCCCTACTCCATCGATACCCTGTATATCCTGATATTTTGCTGCGCTGCATATCTCGACAGCAATCTCTCATGTATTAAATTAGGTGTCATGTCAGCTTACCCGCTTTGTAGGGAACCCCGGTCTTCGTGTGTCAATCCTATACCCCCGTACGACCAAACAAGTATAGGGAAACCCGGTAGACGCGTTTTTTAACCGTGTGCCGAAAGCGATAGAAACCAACAGTCAATTATCCTATAGCATCAGCCCTGCTTCCATTTTTAACCTGTTCTGCAAATCCCACGTTAGCGATGGATTTCAAGTCGTAATGACATTTCGCAAATCCGGCGTATGTCAGTGGGAATGAAGAACACGCTAGGTTGTCAGATGAACACGACGGTGGCATGATTATTTTGGAACTGGGCACAATGAGGAGTATTAGAAATTATGGAGAGCTTGGACATTGGCAAGCTCCAAGAAATGGAGTTCTCGGAACTCAAAGACTTCGCACTGAAACTCGGGATCGAATACACCGGGTCTCGGAAAGAGGAATTGATTAACGAAATCATAGAGGCTAAATCTGAGGGAGACACCCAATTTTATGGGGGTGGTGTTCTGGAAATCTTAGATGACCGGGATCAACACTACGGTTTCCTTCGCTCGCCGCGCTCTAATTATCTGCAAAGCAATGAGGATATCTACGTATCGTCATCGCAAATCCGGCGATTTGATTTGCAGACGGGTCATGTCGTTGAAGGTGTGATTCGTCCGCCGAAGAAGACGGAAAACAAAGCGGAACGGTATTTCGCGATGTTACAGATCGAGAAGGTCAACGGCGAAAAACCGGAAGCTGTCAAGCAGAAAATTCTTTTCGATAACCTCACTCCTATTTACCCGCAGGAACAATTGAAACTGGAACACAACGCCTCGGAATTCGCGACCCGTATGGTGGATTTGATGGCACCCGTTGGTAAAGGACAGCGCGGATTGATCGTTGCGCCGCCTTACAGCGGTAAAACCACGCTGTTGAAGAACATCGCCGCCGGTATCGAAGCGAATCATCCCGAAGTCTCCCTCATCTTTCTCTTAATTGACGAACGTCCGGAGGAAGTCACGGATGTCGCACGCTCTGTCAAAGGTGAGGTAATTAGCTCGACCTTCGATGAATACCCGGAACGACACATCCAAGTCGCTGAAATGGCGGTTGAGAAAGCGAAACGATGGGCTGAGTACGGAAAAGATGTCATCATTCTCTTAGATAGTCTGACCCGCCTTGCGCGCGCTTACAATTTAACAGCACCGCATAGCGGTAAAACGTTGACGGGTGGCTTAGATGCGATGGCACTTGTGAAGCCGCGTCAATTCTGCGGTGCGGCGCGAAAGTTTGAAGAAGGCGGCAGTCTTACAATTATAGCCTCGGTTCTCATAGGAACTGAAAGTCGCGGCGATGAAGCCATCTATGAGGAGTTTAAGGGAACAGCGAACATGGAAATCCACTTGGAACGTTCCCTGCTGGATCGACGGATCTTCCCGTCGATTAACATCGAACGCTCAAAAACCCGCCGTGAAGAACTCTTGTTAGCCCCCGATGTCTTAAATAAAGTCTGGGTGCTGCGAAGATTCACCAGCCAGATGGACAGCGCGGAATCCCTGGAAATGCTCGTTGAACAACTCGGTAAAACGGGTACGAATGGCGAGTTTCTCGAAGGGATGGTCGATAATGCAGGCTATAGCAGCAGTCCCACTGCGAGAAACAACACTCGTTTAAAACGGTAAGTGCGTACTGACGCGTCTACCGATGCGCGCCTTAAAAAGCGCGTTAATCGCGTTAAAGCGCGTTAATCGCGTTAATAAGAATACTGAGAAGTTTTAGCCGAATAGCAATCCGTAATTCGGATATTTAAAATTAAATGGAGGATACTATGAAACCCGAAATTCATCCCGAAATGGTAGAATGTGTTATCACATGCGTCTGTGGCGCGACACATAAAACGCTCGCGATTCAACCGACAATGCGAGTGGACATCTGTGGGAAATGCCATCCATTCTACACCGGGCAGCAAGCGCGTTTTATTGATACTGCCGGGCGCGTTGAAAGTTTCCGTCGGCGCTACGGGCTGACTGAAGATAACGAATAGCACAAGTAAAGGTCCCCGTGTCCCTACAACAGCAGACACAGGGTAGTTTTTACGAAAATAGAGGTAACATCTTTTACTTTCAACAGCTAACAACAGCGGTTTGATAAAATGCTTGAAAAACTTAAGGATATCGAAACTAAATACACCGAAGTTGAAAGAGCCCTCGGAGATCCAGCCCAAATTTCCAATCAACAGCGGTTAATGGAGTTATCCAAAACGCACGCCGAACTCTCGCCTATTGTGTCCGCCTATCAGAAGTACCAGCAATTAGAAGCAGCGCTCGAAGAGACGCAGCTCATGCTGGAATCGGAAACGGATGCGGAAATAGTTGGGTTAGCAGAGGAAGAGTTGGAAATTCTCACCGCGCAAAAGGAAGAATTAACAGAGGAACTGAAGCTGCTCTTGATTCCGAAAGACCCGAACGATGAAAAGAACGTTATCATCGAGATTCGGGCAGGCACTGGTGGAGAAGAGGCGAGTCTTTTCGCAGCTGAGTTATTTCGGATGTACACCCGATACGCTGAGCGTCAAAATTGGAAACTTGAGATTCTCAATTCAAATGCGACAGGGTTAAAAGGATTTAAAGAGATCATCTTCTCAATTGAAGGTGCGCAGGCATACAGTCAACTGAAATATGAGGGTGGCATTCACCGTGTCCAACGCATTCCGGCAACGGAAGGGAGTGGACGTATCCATACCTCTGCTGTGACTGTAGCCGTACTCCCGGAAGCGGAAGCACTCGATTTGGAAGTTGATGAAGCAACGGAATTGCGAATTGACACCTATCGTTCCTCGGGACCGGGTGGGCAGAGCGTTAACACAACCGACTCGGCTATCCGGATTACACACATACCAACGGGGTTGGTTGTAACGTGCCAAGATGAAAAATCTCAGCACAAAAACCGCTCCAAAGCGATGAAGATTCTCCGTGCCCGCCTCCAAGAGCAAAAGCAGGCTGAACTTAATAGTGAAAGATCGGAGACGCGTCGGTCAATGGTAGGAAGCGGGGACAGAAGCGAAAAGATTCGCACTTACAATTTTCCGCAATCTCGCGTCACGGATCATCGGATCCAATTCAGCACCTACCAATTAGATTCTGTCTTAGACGGGAGCATACAGGAATTTATTGACCGGTTGACAACGGCTGACCAAGCAGAGAAGTTGAAGGAAGCTTAATCCGCGCCAATCAAGGAACATTAAATCATGCCTAATAAGATATGGCGTGTGGTGGAGTTACTCGACTGGACATCTGGATATTTTGAACAGCACAGTATCCCAACGCCAAGGTTAGATGCCGAAGTGCTGCTCGGACACCTGTTAAACAAAAGTCGTTTGCAACTCTACCTCGACTTCGACATGCCTGTCTTCCAAGAACATCTCACACCGTTTCGCAAACTGATCGAAAGGCGAATCGAGCGTACACCCGTCAGCTACCTAACGAATCGAAAAGAGTTCCTATCTTTAGATTTCTACGTTGATGAACGGGTCTTGATTCCGCGACCCGAGACGGAGCAACTCGTCGAAACAATCCTCGCAACAAAAACGGATACACCGCAGCGTGTGCTTGAAATTGGTACAGGTAGCGGCGTTATTGCTACGAGTCTTGCCGTACACGCGTCAGCGTGGGATATTGTTGCGACCGATATATCCGAACCTGCCCTTGAAGTCGCACAGCAGAACGCCGAAACACACACATGCACAGCACAGATTACGTTTATGTCCGGGGACCTGTTTGAACCGATAAAGACGATAGAGAATTCTAAAGACCGGCACTTCGATTGGATAGTTTGCAATCCGCCCTATATTAAAAACGGGGAACGGGAGAGCCTGAGTCCTGATGTCCGCGACTATGAACCTGAGATTGCCCTCTTCGCAGGCGACGACGGTTTCGCTGTGATTCGGCGATTAATTACGGAAGCACCGCAATACCTCGCACCCAATGGAAAGCTGCTTTTTGAGATCGGAGACACACAAGCCGATCCTGTTCGCACCTTCATCAACGCGGAACCCGCCTATTGCACGCATGAATTCATCACGGACTATGCGGAAAAAGATCGCCTCGCCCTCGCCAGTGTGTCGTCAGAGCATGTCCCTGTGTAGCACAATACCCGCAGTTAAAGCGTGGAGACTCGAAGCATGAGCCAGCCAACCGGTTACGATGACTTACAAACCCATATTCGCCAACTGAAAACACCTTCAATCGAAACATGGGAAAATCAGTATAGCGACCGAGATTACACAATCGAGATTACCAATTTAGAGTTTACTGCGGTATGTCCTAAAACGGGGTTACCGGATTTCGCCACCCTCTGCATCACTTACGTGCCGGACCAAGCTTGCGTGGAACTGAAATCGTTGAAGGAGTACTTTCTTTTCTATCGGGATGTCGGTATTTTTCACGAGCATGTGGTAAATAAGGTGCTTGAGGATTTTGTGGAAGCGTGTCGCCCACGGAAAGCAGAAGTTATCGGAGATTTCAACATCCGTGGCGGTATCAAAACGGTTGTGCGGGCAAACTACCAGAAACCGACACAAGAATAGGCAAGTTTTGATGAAGTTTAAGAATTCACCTGCATAATTTTTAGGATGCCTCAACTTGTTGGGGACGCGGCTCAGGAAACACTCCCGAACAAGTTCAGGCATCCAGACGTTGAAATATTACCGAATTATTATACAATAGGCACCGAACGTCCGATCCGAGCGGATTCATAGATCGCATCGAAGATTTTTGCGACGTTCAACACCTCCTCTGCTGGCACTGGAGACGGTAGTCCTTCCCGAACTGCTTTGTGGAACGATTCAAATTCACCCGGCAAACCTGTGAGAAGTTTTGGTGTGTAATTCACCATCTCATCCTTCTTATCGCGGTAAATCTGGAGCGGTTCATACGTCGCACCGGCTAAATCACCCATGAAGAAGGTGCCCCCGATATTCTCAATATGCGATGCCCAGGCAGTCTCTAAAGTTACCGTTAACCCGCCTTCAAAATGGATTGTGCCCGTCGCGAAGTCTTCGACCTCAAAATCTTCAGGATCCCATTTACCCCATGGATTGATGACATTTTCTCTATGCCCAAACTTTTTCGCCGTCATCCCGAATGCCTCAATAGGTTTCGGACAACCGATCATCCAGAGCAAGACATCAAGGATATGCACGCCGATATCAATGAGCGGACCACCACCTGCGATGGCTTTACTGAGAAATGAGGGTGAGGCGGGGACGCCACGCCGTCGCACCGACATTGCTCGGGCATAGTAGATGTCGCCAAAGAACCCTTCATCGTAGAGTTTTCGCAACGTACGTGCCTCGGCGCGGAACCGAGACTGCAACCCGATCTGTAGCACTTTGCCACTGGCTTTTTGGGCATCTACCATCGCCTGCCCATCCATTGCATTCGCGGCAATCGGCTTTTCACAGATAACGTGTTTTCCAGCGTTTAACGCTGCAATGGTCGGACCGGCATGGAAGTTATTCGGCGTACAAACGCTTACGGCATCGAGTTCATCCATGGCTGCCAATTCTTCGTAATCACTGAAAACGTGTGGAATGTCGTGCTTTTTCGCGAACGCTTTTGCACGGGCTTCGTCAATATCGCAGGCTGCAATAATCGAAACACCTTTAACACTCTTATGACCGGGAAGGTGTTTACCTCCGGCAATGCCACCACACCCAACGATACCTACTTTAACTTCATTCATTCTTACCCCTCCGTTATTTGTATCAAATTGTCACAGTCTGTGGCGCCTGTTCCAAATCCAGATTGTGCGACTTTGCCCACGCTTCGCCAGCCCAATGAACGCCATTTGGGTCAAGCCTACCCTGCGTATCTGTGGATGCCCCAAGAAATTGCCTACCGAGGTCGTCCAAGTTTTCCACCAGTTTCGCTTCTGGTTGCAGTGTGTCATTGTAATACCGGAGATAATAATCGGGTTTAATCCAACGATAGTGGTATCCGTAAATGACGACCTTAGAGATATTTTCTCTGAAATTCAGCCCTGCGGCATGGTAGATACGGCTCTCAAACAGAAACGCATCGCCTGCCCGAAGAAGTGGCTCATCATACGCTGGCGGATCGACCTCACCTTCAGGGATACGTAACGGTTCCCCCAACTTATGACTTCTTCGGATAAACCACGTCGCCCCTGAATTCGGCACACTGAAATCCGTCAAGCAGTAGCCCACCTTCAATCCAACGCGCGGACACCCTTCGTGCCCAACATCCAAATGGACACCGACATCCCGATGCCAGTTGCGGTTGTCGGGTTTCTCGGGTGCCTGTGGATGTTTGTAGATAAGTGCCGTGTTGGTAATATGGATATTTGTACCGAGCAGTTGAAGAATTAAGGGTACAGCCCTTGACTGTGTCGCAAGGTCAGCGAAGGCGGGTTCCTGCACCAACCCGTAACGCCGATGTGCGTAATAGCCGTGGTATTCAAACGACTCTATGAGTCGATCACCGGTTTCTGTCAAGCGATCAATCGTGCCGTTATCAATTGCGGAACGTACGATGAGGTACCCGTTTTCCTCAAATTCTTGACGTTGTGCCTCGGTCAACTGAACAAATTCCATCGGTCCTCTCCTTTACCTCTCGAAACGTAATAGGTTGATAGACGCGTGCAAATATGCTATCATAAACACGAAAGGAAGTCTATTAATAATAGTAGCATTTTATGAACACATCTCAATTTCGGATTTCCAGTATCACCAACACTATGCGCGCCGCATTAGGTAAGCAGAGAATAGAGCAGAAAGAGGTTACGGACGTATGCGTTATCGGATCCGGTGCTGGGGGTGCGGTCGTCGCAAAGGAACTCGCCGAAGCGGGACTCTCGGTCATTATTTTAGAGGCGGGAGAACATCACGACCCAACCACCTTTGGCACTTATGAACCGGAAATGCTCCGTCGTCTTTTTTGGGATAGCGGTCTACGGTCTACACGCGACGGCGCGATCGTTATCTCACAAGGCAGGGGGGTCGGCGGTTCAACGGTGCACAATCTCTGCTACGCGGTCCGTCCACCACAAGCGGTGCTACATAGGTGGGAGGTTCCAGAAATCTGGGCACACTTCGAGGAGGTGGAACAGACCCTTGGTGTTACACAGACGCAAGAGACAGATGTAAATCGCTTAAATGCCGTTATCCGTCGTGGATGTGAAGCGATGAGATGGCGCGGCGGACTGCAAAGGCACAACCGCGGTGTCTGTTCTACGTGCGGCGCGAGATGTCTTTTTGGATGTCCAGTTTCTAAATCAACCCAAAGCGAATCGACAAGGACAGGTAAGCAGAGCATGGCGGTTACATACATTCCACTGGCACTTGCAGCCGGAGCGAGACTCTATAGCGACTGTATGGCAGAAAAAATCCATGTGAAATCGAAAAGAGCCGTGGGGGTCTCTGCTCGACTACCATCGGGTAAATTGTATATCCAAAGTAAGGTAGTGGTGTTAGCCGCCGGTGCTATCAACTCGCCACAACTCTGGTTAAAAAGCCGACTTCCGAATGCGAACCGACAGGTAGGAAAGAACCTCCATTTGCACCCCGCTGTTTTTGTCGGTGGCATTTTCAATGAGACGATTGACGGACATCTCGGTATCCCGCAAAGCTATTATATCGACCAATTTCTCGACTTGAGACGCGCGCCAGACAGGGGTTACCTACTCATGCCGGCTTTCGGCTCACAGATGATAGTTGCAGCAAGTCTGCCGGGGTTCGGCAGAAGCCACCAAGAACTGATGGAACGCTACCGACATATCGCAGCACTTCTCGTCCTGCTACACGATAGGACAACCGGACGGGTATCCATAAATCATACGGGTACACCGAATATCTCATATCGTTTGCAGCGTTCAGACAAACAGGTACTGATAGAAGGGGCAATTAATGCAGCGCGTCTACTTTTCGCTGCAGGGGCGACAGAGATTATCATGCCCTATACAGAACACCTCCCTATCAAAACAGAGAAAGATCTTGAGATCATTCGTCAACGCGGCATTTCACCAAATGATATTATGATGGCTTCGAGTCATCCGCAAGGTACACTACGGATGGGTGCGGACCGGCACAAAGCCGTTGTTAAACTTTCAGGGGAATCACACGTAGTAACAGGTTTATTTGTTGCCGACGCGAGTCTCTTCCCGACCTCTATCGGCGTGCCACCGACGTTAACCATCGCGGCACTCGGTAGACACATTGCGGGTCAAATAATTGAGAGCGGCGTTGTGCAGTAGGGGCAAACTACTGGACATCTAACTAAGGTACAGCACTTTTGTGTTTACACCTATTCTGATACCTTACTTGAAAAATGATTGAATCAATTCCACATCTTTCGCTTGGAAATTTTCCAACCCCGGTGCAGCGTCTTTCAAACCTTGCGCGCGCGCTTGGGCTCGAATCGCTTTGGATAAAACGGGATGACCTGAGCGGTCCACTGGGTGGGGGTAATAAGGTCCGCAAACTGGAATATATGTTCGCAGCAGCGCAAGCACACTCGAAGGGAGATGAAAAGAAAAGGCTTTTTACAATCGGTCCGACAGGTTCTAATCACGTCCGAGCGACAGTTGTTTACGGCAAAGCATCCGGCTTCCACGTGGAATGTCTGCTCTTTAAACAACCGCCTACTGAGTATTCCGAAACAAATTACCGGACAATCTGTGAACAAGCAGACCGGGTTCACGAGGTGCAGCGCATGCATACGATGTTTGCCCGCTACGGGTATGAACAGATGAAAACAATGCTTGGTATTGGAGCGGAACGTTATTTCATCGCAGCGGGAGGTTCTTCTCCACTCGGTTCTGTCGGTTATGTAAAAGCGGTTTCAGAGTTAAAATCGCAGATTGAGGAAGGTATCTTGCCAGAGCCACGGTTTATCTTCGTGCCGGTGGGAACCTGTGGCACTATTGCGGGCTTAATAGTCGGTGTGAGGCTTGCCGGATTGCGAACCCAAATTGTCGGTATTCGTGTCGCTGACTGGGTTGTGGCGAATTCGTGGGCAATCTCCCGTATGGTCAAGCGGACCTTACGGCTCATCGGTGCGGTGGATGTCGATTACATCAATCCACGCCGCATTGAACTTTGGCACGACGATTTCGGCAAAGGATACGCCATCCCAACGGAAGCGGGTATGCGTGCGGTAGCACTGATGGCTGAATGTGAAGGTATCACGCTTGAAAATACTTACACCGGCAAGACGTTAGCGGGACTTGTCCACTACATAAAAGCACAAGAATGCGAAGGCGAACACGTCCTATTCTGGCACACTTATGGCGGTAGATAAAAACCAATAACACAAACCGAAAAGGAAAATACAATGGGAACACAAAACGGAAAACCGAGTTTCGTTCAGGCTGGCATGCCTATAATCGACTGCGATCTCCACAATCGACTCCCGTCACTCGAAATGCTCTACCCGTATTTACCCGATTACTGGTGCGACTATTGCGAAGAATCCGGCTTTCCTGGTCCTGATGCGAACGACTATCCGGAAGGTGTTCCGACTTCAACGCGCCCAGAAATTACACATCCAACAGAAAATCGTCCTGCATCGGATTTGGCACTTTTACGCCAGCATGCACTCGATTTCTGGGAGGTTGCATACGGCATACTCTCTTGTGGGTTCCGGGTACAAAGCGTACACAACGAAGACCTTGCAGCGGCACTGGCTTCGGCAGTCAATAACTGGCAGATTGAGCACTGGCTCGATCCGGAACCGCGTTTACGGGGTTCACTGATTGTGCCAAGCCAAAATCCCGAACTCGCTGTCCGGGAAATTGAACGCTTAGGTGAACATCCGGGGTTTGTACAGATTATGCTACCTGCCCGATCGCAAGTACCTTACGGCAATAGACGTTATCATCCCATCTATGCCGCTGCTGTGCACCATGGCCTTGCCGTTGGGATCCATTACGGTGGTGCGCCGGGACTGCCGCCGACATCTGTGGGGTGGCCCTCAACGTATTTAGAGGAATACGTCGGTATGTCGCAGGTGTTTCAGGCACAGGTGCTGAGTCTCGTCTCGGAAGGTGCTTTTGACAAGTTTCCTGACCTACGCGTCGCACTCATAGAAACGGGCGTTACGTGGATGCCATCGCTGATGTGGCGATTCGATAAAGAGTGGCGCGGTTTGCGCGGATTGACTCCGTGGGTGAAGCGACCACCATCGGCGTATATCCGAGAACATATCCGTATGACGCTCCAACCGATTGATGCACCACCAACAGCGGCGGAATTGCTTCAGATTGTCGGGCAGCTTGATTCGGAAGATATGTTGATGTTTTCAAGCGACTATCCGCATTGGCATTTCGACTCGCCTGAAGAGGCTTTCCCTACACAGTTACCACACTCGTTAGCACGCAAGATATTATCTGAAAATGCACGGGAATTCTATCGTCTGTAAACAGAAGACTCTTAATTTCCGCACTCTATTCCAAAGAGTTTAAGATACGCTTGCATTTTTGTTTCAAAACTCTCGGCGAGGTCAAGATTCAGTATCTCATCATACTGTCGGGCTTCTCGGAAAAAACAGGTGGTTGCTGCTTCCAGGGCATTCATAACATCAATATCTCTCAAGCTCAATACCAGTGTCTGTTCAAGACCCGTTAAAAAACCTTCTGACATCCGATCCACGTGTCGAAAACGTTTCGTCTCTAATTCATCGCGTAACCCTCGCAGCTCAATCGTTCGATTCCGAATCAGTTCAAGTTCAAATATGGCTCTCCACGGTTGCTGTCGTTGAACAGCAATAGTAGCGTGTTTGATGCAGTGCCAGATTGAACTGAGACGCGAACGGTAGGCTTCTTCCAAGTCAGGCTTCGGTCTGTTCTCCCAACTGGACTGCATAATGCTCTCAATTTTCCCCGAACGATCGAACACGGTTTTCCAACGGTCTCTCGTCGCGCGGAGATCATCCAAACAGAGGAAGCAGAGATCAATCTCCAGAAAGTTTTCAAGGAGAAACACCCACAGATAGACGTTAGGTGCTCTTGCGGACTCAAGTGAATGAAACACGGGTAGCATTTCGTGAACCTTTATCCCCCATTCTCGGAAAGCAGGTCGGACATCGTCAGCCAAGGTTGTAACGGCGCAAAGATCTATATCGGAGTGGGCATCCTCAAAGCCTTCGGCACCCGATCCGACGATTAAGAGACCTGCAAGGCGTTTATCGTTTTGTAGAGCCGTCAAGAGACGATTAAGGGTTGCTTCACGCGTGGCAGGGGAGTAATGCGTGTCTGTTTGGTATGTGTGTTTTGTCATGGTATTTCTCACAGTTTCTGAGGTTTTTAAAATTATACAATAATGTCACAACAGTTATCAAGAAAGGGGATCCCTTTTTTCTTGACATTCGGATAAAATTTTATATAATGGGAAATTAGAATTATTAATTTGTGAGATAGTCTCTGGTAAAACTATGCCTTAACCGAATTTTTTCTGTGGGAATTGGAAGGGAGTATTTATTCACTAATGACACTTACGGAACATATTGATGACATACGCGAAAGTTTAGAAAAAGGAGAATTGCCACCAAATGAAACCGCAGTCTGTGACGACATTGTGCGTAGAATAATTCATGAACTGGATTGGCCAAGATACCAATCACAGATTGTCTATCCTCAGTACCCGGTCGAGGGTGGGAAAGTTGACTTTGCTCTATGTCACCCACCGTCAGAACCGTGCGTTTTTATTGAGGTTAAACAAGTCGGAGGTATTGAAAGTGCAGATGCAGAGGAACAATTGTTTAGATATGCTTTTCGCAGAGGTGTTCCCATCGCTGTTCTCACTGATGGGCGAGAGTGGCACTTTTTTTACCCAATTGGACAGGGAGATTATAGAGAACGTAAGGTACACGAGATGGATCTAACTGAAGGTGATAGTGAAGAAAATGCTAAACGTCTTAACAGATATTTGAACTATAAGTCAATACAGGCGGGTGAAGCCGTTGAGGCTATCAAGAAAGACTACGACAGGGTCGTCCAGCAAAGACACGTTTCAACACGGTTACCAGAGGCGTGGAGCAAATTAGTGGAGGAGGCAGATGAGTTTCTGCTACATACCGTAGCAGAGAAAACTGAAAGTCTGTGTGGGTATAGACCAACCGATGAACAGGTATTGGATTTTCTGAAAAGCCTAAAAAGAGAAATTAAGCAAGGGAATAGCAGGAAGTTTCCACCACCAAATACTTCAAATCGGAATAAAGGTCTTTTTGTTACTATGCCTAATAGAGAAATAGTTAACCATAAGACTTCAGTAGATACGTTCGTTGAAGTGATTGAGAAATTAGGAATAGAGCGGGTAAGACACCTTAACAAAGAATACATCATCCCTCTCATATCAACTCACAGACATGAAAGATATGGCCAGCGCAAATCTGGACGGTATTATATAATGACGAACACTGATACAAAAACGAAAAAAAGACTTCTCGAGGAAATTGCCGCGGACCTTCGGGAGCCACTGAAAGTAGAAATCATTGATTAACCAAAAGACTGTCAGAGCTATATTCAACTTGCCAACGTAACACAAGATACCCCGTTTACAAACTCCCACCGGTGCTGAACGCGGCGAAACGAACAAACACACCACGACAAATTGATGGCATCCTCAGTTAGCGCAAGACCGCTTATCAAAAGGAAACAACTATGGCAACCCACGAAACGCTTGAAGCAAAAGTCGATCAGTTGTTCGTTGAATGGAACCGTCCAGATTCTCCGGGGGCCGCCGTGGCGGTTACCAGAGACGGTGAGGTTATCTATAAACAAGGGTACGGGATGGCAAATTTGGAATATGACATCCCAATCACACCGACAACCATCTTTGACATCGCTTCAGTTTCCAAGCAATTTGCGGCGTTTGCCATTGTCACGCTATCTCACCAAGGGAAGCTTTCATTAGATGATGACATCCGGACCCACCTACCTGATGTCCCGGATTTTGGGAACACAATCACAATTCGACATCTCTTGCACCACACCAGTGGACTGCGGGACTGGGTACAGTCGCTTTCTATCGCCGGTGATTTAATGGACGACGTAATTTCGTTTAAACATATCCTGAAAATGGCTCGGCATCAGAAGGCACTTAATTTTGAGCCGGGGGCAGCGTACCTATACAGCAATACGGGGTACAACCTACTGGCAGAAATCGTTGAAACGGTAACGGGGGACTCGTTCCGAGAGTGGACAGACACTCACATCTTCAAGCCTCTCGGTATGACGAACAGTCATTTCCACGACGATTATGAGATGATTCTGAAGAACAGAGCGTATTCATATCAAGCCGTCGAAAACGGTGGATTCAAACACGCCGTCAATAATACAACAGCTCTCGGTTCAAGTGCTCTCTATTCAACGGTGGAAGATTTAGCGAAATGGATTCTGAACTTTGACCACACACGTATCGGTGAACAGACAGTGATCGAGCAGATGCACGAGCGGGGGATGCTTAACAATGGAGAGCAAATCAACTATGCCTTAGGTTTGAATATCGGCGAATATAGAGGATTGCAAACGGTTGGACACAGCGGATCATGGCGGGGATTTCGGAGCCATCTGATGCGTTTTCCAGACCAGAAATTTGGGGTTGTTATCTTATGCAATCTGGACACCTTTAATCCACTCGTTTTGGCAGAAAAAGTTGCCGATATCTATCTCTCCGACGTGCTTGGTCCTAAAGAAGTATCTGAGTCTGAGAAAACAAAAGAACCTGCCGAGGAAACCGAGCCTGAGCCGCTGACACCAGATCAGTTGAGAGAATTTGAAGGTGATTATTATACCGAAGAACTTGATACGACCTATACCATTCGTGCGCGTGCGGACGGACTTGTGGCGCAACACAGACGGCATGACGACATATCACTAACCTATGCCGATGATTATTTCGTCGGGGATGTGTGGTTCTTTCCAGAGGTGCGCTTTACGCGAGACAACACTGGACGGATTATAGGGTTTGAATTGACAGGGAACCGAGTCAGAAATTTATATTTTGAGAAAAAGAGACATTAGGAGCGTATTTCCAACGAATGATAAATTGTCTTACAATTAAGGATTTGTTTGCCTTTTTGTCCGCGTAGCACCCTATTTAAAAACTTGACAAACTCTACGAACTATGGTACACTACCACAGCATTCACGAGAGTTTCAAAGGGAGTCTATGTACTGCCATCGGTTTTTTAGACCACTCTCTAAACCAAGATTGTGCTATAATGACGATCTAACTGAAAGGAGTATCCGATGGCGAAACGAAGAAGATTCACGGCTGAATTTAAAGCCGAAGTTGTCCTTGAGGCACTCAGCGGTCAAAGTTCACAAGCAGAACTGTGTCGCCGCCATAACTTCAGCCAAGACCAACTCTCAAAGTGGAAACAGCAACTCCTTGAAAACGCGGCGAGTCTCTTTGAATCCGCAGATAAGCACTCCGATGCTTCTACCAAGCGGATCGCTCAACTCGAGCAACTCGTTGGGAAGTTGACGCTGGCGTTGGAAATCCAAAAAAAAGCATCGACTTTGCTGAGTTGAGTCCGTCTGAACAGCGATGCCTCGTTGAGACGTTGCGGACAGAGTATTCGGTGCGACAGATCTGTGAGACGCTGGGGTTCAACAAGAGTACTCTCTATTATCAACCCAAAAGCGACCCGTCTGAAGACATCCTGCGAACTGAAATAGAAGCGTTAGCGGCGCAGTATCCGAAGTATGGATATCGACGTATCACAAAGTTGCTGGGACGTATGGGATACACCGTTGGATATCGCCGAGTTGCCCGATTGATGAGATCTGCGAAACCTTTCGGTTTCGGTCAAACGTATCTGTCAAACCACGAAGTCGCTTCAGGGGGTGCGTCCCTGGAGCAACAGACTTGAGAACCTTCAGGTCTCTCGATGTGATCAGGTCTGGGTTGGCGATATCACTTATGTTCAACTCAAAGGACACTTCGTCTATGTTTCTCTGCTCATGGATGTCTTCACTCGCATGATAAGAGCGTGGCATCTGAGTCAGCATTTGACGCAATCTCTGACTTTGAAACCATTGAAAGCAGCATTACACCGAAGCGTCCCGGAGATCCATCATTCTGATCAAGGGGTTCAGTATCTTTCAAAAGTCTATCTTTCAACGCTCAGGCATCATGGTATTGAGATTTCCGTAGCGCGTCGGGGGCGTCCTTGGGAGAACGGGTACGCCGAAAGGTTGATCCGAACGCTGAAGGAGGAAGAAGTTCACCTCAACGCCTATGAGGACATTCATGAAGCGAGAGATCGCATCGGTCATTTTATCACACAAGTGTATCACCAGAAACGCCCTCACTCATCATTAGGGTATTTGACACCTGTGGAATTTGAGAAACAAAACTTGTCTTAACTTTGCTAAATTGTGGTCTAAATAAACGTTGGCACTTCACTAGGGTTAACATTTGTCCTAATAACTGATGACCATTTCGCGTATAAGATCATAAATATACTACAATGCCATAACGTACCAAAATACGTTCATGACAAGTCTTGTGTTATTGCTATCATTAGCGTAGCAAGGCACACATCATCGTCATCACGCGAAATCTACTTTGTTTTCTACAGTAGAACAACTACATAATATGGATGCTGCAAAGAAACTTGGATTTTGGATAGTTTTGAGAAGGAATTTTCTATGATTGGAATAGAGGACATCGACTACCTTTCAAATCAACTTATTACATATATAGGCAATAAACGCTCGTTATTGGGTCACATAGGTAAAGCAGTTATACAAGTGAAGAAACGAATAGGTAAAGGACACCTTCGTATATTTGACGCTTTTAGTGGTTCTGGCATTGTCTCTCGTTTTATGAAAGCCCACGCCTCGTATCTTGCAAGCAACGATTTTGAGGACTATGCTGCGTCAATTTCACGATGTTATCTCCAGAATCGCAGTTCAGCTGATTTAACTACAATTGCCAAAATTGTTGAGGAACTCAATAATCGTGTGAATGAACTATCCCCTAAAGGATTTATTGAAAGACTTTATGCCCCCCAGGATGAATCAAGAATTACAGAAAACGACAGAGTTTTTTACACACGCGATAATGCCCGACGACTCGATAATTATCGTAGAATGATTGAAGATTATCCCTTAAACTTCCGTGATTCACTATTAGGACCTCTACTTAGTAAGGCATCGGTCCACTCAAACACTTCAGGAGTATTTAAGGGCTTCTACAAGAACAAAATCACTAGAATTGGGCAATACGGAGGTACTAACTCCAACGCACTAAGTCGTATTAAAGGGCGAATTGAACTAGAACCACCTGTTCTAAGCCAATTTGAATGTGATTACGAAGTGTACCATGACGACACGAATAAGGTCGCCAGTCAAATCAAGGGGCTTGATTTAGTTTATATTGATCCTCCTTACAATCAACATCCTTATGGTTCAAACTACTTCATGCTAAACTTACTTGTGCATTATAAAGAACCTACAGAAATAAGCCGAGTATCAGGTATTCCAAAAAACTGGAAACGCTCAGGTTATAACATTCAAACAAAATCTAAAGAACTATTTAATGATCTACTGCATACAATGGACACACGTTTTTTCCTTATTTCGTTTAATAATGAAGGATTCATTCCTCCCAACGATATGCGTGCTATGCTTGAAAAAATAGGCACTGTTGATCAATTTGAGATTCGGTACAACACATTTCGCGGATCAAGGAATCTAAGAAACCGAAATCTTCATGTTACTGAACAATTATTTCTTGTAGAGAGGAAATTCAATGGCAAATAAAAATCGACTGCGAGAATCGCGAGCAGACACCACAATCAATACAACAGCTAAACAACAAGAAAGTGAACTTATCAAGGCACTTTACAAAGTTGATGAATATTTGAAGGACAGATTTGCTAAAAGGATCACTTTAACTCATGCAAAACAATGGTACTTGAAAGATATTATTAGTGAACTGAGACCATATTTCCCCAACATTGATTTACATCACCACTTTGAGAAGAGCCATATTCGACCGGACGGTGGTATTCTTGGAATAAAAAGTGTCAAGGACAACACCCTAACTTATCCAATCTTAATTTCAGAAGTCAAAAATCAGGGAACAAATGATATACGTGCTAGGGAAGGGAAACCCAAGCAAGCAAAAGGAAACGCTATTGAACGTCTTGGAAAGAACTTAATAGGACTTCGTACCGCGTTACTGCGCGAAAGTATCTTCCCGTTTGTTTGTTTTGGGTACGGTTGTGACTTTGAGGAAACCTCTTCAATTTTAGATCGGATATCAACCATGGCAATGTTTGGCAAACTCAACAAAATTTATCTTCACAATGAAGAAGATGGACGATTCAACCGCGGTAGTTTTTATTTTCGTGCTGAGAAATGGAAAGTTGATGAAATGTTCGACATTATGAAAGACATTGCGGAACGTGCTGTGTTATATTACTTCTCTAAGTACCGTGAGGATTATTTTACTGATTCTTCTGATTAAATAATCAACCATGGTAAAACATGGAATACACAGACATTTTATAACGGAGATTAAGTATGAGTAGTTGGTGGCAATTAGGGGAAAGCGGATATTCAGGAAACAAATTAGGGGTGTATCGAGTTACTTGTGCTTTTTGTATGGAAAGTGGTAAGTTTAAAAGCGTATTTCATGCTGAGAAGAAGAAACCTAACTCAGATAAAAAACTGAATTTTGAAACGCTTGAGTGCGCGAACTGTAACGGATATGTGATGGTTCTCTGGTCCGCTAGTGAGTATGGTGGTCGTTCACACGATTATCGTGTTCTGCCATGGCCGCTGCAAATAGAAAAATTTCCTGAACACTGGCCAGAGACTATTGGAAGATATTGGCTACAAGCTCAAAGAAATATCCAAGATGAAAATTGGGATGCCGCCGCCGTAATGGCACGAAGCGCGCTGCAGTTAGCTCTAAGAGATCAGCACGCTAATGGGAATAATCTAAAGCGGGAAATTGATGACTTAGCATCAAAAGGGGTCTTACCGCCAACTATGCAGGAGTGGGCCAATCACATAAGGGAACTTGGCAACGATTCTGCGCACCCAAATCCAGAACAAGGCCCTACAAACCCACAAGATGCCCGTGACATAGTAGAATTCTTAAATTTTCTATTAGAGTATCTTTACACGTTTCCTTATCAAATTCAGCGATACCGAGAACGTAGAGAGAATGATGAATGATAAAGCTGCTCATAACGAGATAGATCATCTGACTGTAAAGAAGGAGCAAAGATGTCGAAAACAAAAACCCCCCAATACCAACAGAAACCGTCAGTCATCGACTGTGATGTGCATAATACGCTCGCTTCCGAGAAGGTGTTGTACCCCTATCTCTCCGAACGGTGGCGGAAGCATCATAGGATGGTAGGCACAACCGACCGCGTTGGCGCATATATCCCTCGCGCGCACCCTTTCGGCGCAAGATACGACGCGTGGACTCCCTCTGGACACCGTCCGGGATCTGATCTCGACTTTCTGCGTGAGCAGCTACTGGACGCGTTCAACATCGAATACGGTATTCTTAACTGTCTAACACCGGTCTGTGAAATGCCCAATCTCGCATTCGCCGCAGCCTGGGCAAGAGCCGTGAACGACTGGCAAATCGAAGAGTGGCTTGAAAAAGAACCGAGACTCCGTGCCTCAATGATTGTCGCATGCGACGACGCAGACTTCACGACTACGGAGATCGAGCGACTGGCAGGGCATCCCGGATTCGTGCAAATACTACTGCTTGCCCGAACAATGGAACCGCTCGGACGACGTAGATACTGGAAGATGTACGAGGCAGCGGTGGAACACGACCTCCCTATCGGTATTCACTTCACGGGTGTCGGTGTGGGTCCGATTACGGCTGTCGGTAGACCCTCACACTACATCGAAGACCACGCTGGAATGACACAAGCGTTTCAGACACAGGTAACGAGTCTCGTCTGCGAAGGGGTTTTTGAACAATTCCCGACGCTGAAGGTCGCCCTCATTGAAGGCGGTTTCGCTTGGCTACCACCGCTGATGTGGCGACTCGACCGGTCATGGAAAAAACTACACGACGAAGTACCTGAGTTGAAACGGTTGCCTTCGGAGTATATCCGCGATCATTTCTGGATTACCACACAGCCGATTGAAGAGCCTCCGAAACAAGAATACTTCGACCAACTTCTGGCGCAGCTTGCCTTAGATGATAAGTTGATGTTTGCAACTGACTATCCACACTGGGACTTCGACTCACCGGAACAAGCACTCCCGAAAAATCTCTCGCCGTCTCTGAAACGGAAAATTATGGCGGAAAATGCGCGTGCTTTTTATCGGCTTTAAGAGGCGAATAGCAACGAGATTGTTACAGCGTGTGAAAGCCCATCAAGCCGCGTGAGAAAATTTCAATACGCAAATCTTCAGTTTCATTAACCATAAGCCAGTTCGGCTCATATTGGGATTTTTGCGTCAACCTGTCCAAGGAAATTTTTAAATTAACTTGACATAACCCAACATAAATTGGTATAATTTAATATAGTAATAACTTACCCAGATGAAAAAGGAAGTGAATATGAACAATCGTGGGCAGAACTTCGGTGGCGGTTGGACAGAACAAAAATTGGAATGTGTGAGAAAATACCTGCACGCCTACACGACAATTATGAGCAAGCAGCCATTCCGTTTTGCTTACATCGATGCTTTTGCTGGAACAGGCTATCGCGAAACAGAAAGCGACGAAGATCCTAACGAGTTAATGTTTCCAGACCTTGTTTCTTCTGAGGTAGTGAGTTTTCACGATGGTTCAGCAAGGAACGCCTTAGAAGTAAAGCCCCCATTTATGAAATACGTTTTCATAGAGAAAAATATCAACAGATATGCCGAACTGCTGGAGCTCAAAAAGGAATTTTTGCTCAAAGCAGAATTTTCAGAAGATATGATCGAGTGTGAGCATAGAGATGCAAATGAATATTTGAAAGATCTATGCCAAAAGAGTTGGAAAAACCACAGGGCGTTAGTTTTTCTTGATCCTTATGGTATGCAAGTAGAATGGGAGACCCTTGAGTCTATCGCGGATACTCAATCTATTGACCTATGGATATTATTTCCGATTGGGACCGTAAACCGGTTACTGAAAAAGAATGGAGAAATCCAACCTTCTTTGCGAACGAGACTTGACTTGTGTTTTGGCGAACCCGATTGGTACGAAGTGTTCTATCAATTAGCTAAACAAATTTCATTCTTTGATGAAGAACAATGGCAAAAAATGGGAAACATTTTTGCGACCATTGAAGAATATTTCATTGAGCGACTACAAGGGATATTTAAAGGCGTAGCAACTAATCCGCTTATTTTGCGTAACTCAAAAAACGTTCCGCTGTACCTTCTCTGTTTCGCTGCAGGAAATCCAAGAGGCGCACCAATAGCAGCCAAGATTGCCCAGCAAATCTTAGAAGGAATGCAAAACTCTCCCCAACTAACACTCTTAAAATAAAAGGTGAACCAATGGCATCCCAATCCTCAAAAATTGAGTGGACAGAATCCACGTGGAATCCAGTACGCGGCTGCACTCGTGTATCAGACGGCTGCCGGTTCTGTTACGCAGAACGGATAGCGGCACGATTTTCGGGAAAAGGTATGGCTTACGAAGGTCTGGCAGAGAATACTACAGCGGGCCCGCGCTGGACAAAAGAAGTACGTGCCGTTCCAGAGCTGCTTAACGAACCGCTGAAATGGAAAAAGCCTCGTCGAATTTTCGTCAATTCTATGAGCGATCTGTTTCATGAAAAGATTGAATTTTCTTACATTCAAGAAGTTTTTTCTGTGATGGAAAAAGCACATTGGCACCAATTTCAAGTCTTGACAAAACGATCAGAACGCTTGCAGGAATTCAGTCCAAAGTTGCCGTGGCCGGCAAACGTCTGGATGGGAGTTAGCGTCGAAGACTGTCGTGTGACACATCGGATTGATGCTCTTAGTCAAACCGGTGCCCATATCAAATTCCTCTCACTGGAACCATTACTTGGTGCCCTACCAAACTTGGCGTTGAATGGAATAGATTGGGTTATTGTGGGTGGCGAGTCGGGTCCCGGTGCACGCGAAATGAAGAAAAAATGGGTTATTGATATACGTAACCAATGCGCGACGGCAGAAGTGCCCTTTTTCTTCAAGCAGTGGGGAGGCAAACGCAAATCAAAAACAGGACGGGAATTGGAAGGACAGTTTTACGACGAAATGCCGGTTTGAGTTATTCCCAAATTTTGCCCCCGGTGAATGCCATACGGCATTCATACCGTTGATTTGGAATGCCACACGCGCATTCTGGCGTTGATTTACGCGGCAAAATTTGTCTTTGCTTTACATTTCCGGCATTTCAGGACGGTATAGTTTTAGACTCTCGGCAAATCGTCAGCGAGGAGTGCCTCAGAAACAGATTTTTTCGCTGACTCGCGCTCTGGACGCTCAACATGAAAATAACGGAACCAATCTTTGAAATCTTCGGAGAGGAAATTGCCTTCATACTCTTCTTTGAACCGGTCATGGAACTCTTCCATATAGACTCTTAGATAAGCACTGGCACGCTCAAGTGCTTTCCAATCAAAAAGGTTTGAGGGCATCTCAACGACTCCGCCTTCAAGCATATTCCGCCGCATCTCTAAGTAATAGGCATAGCGAGCCCCCATTACAAAGTCAACCAGTCTGTCAATAAGCTTTGCGGGAATCTCAGAGAAGCGTCCTTTTAAAAATTTACGCTGAACTCCCATCTCCCGTTCCAGATCTCGATTGAGCATAAATCCGATAACAACATCAAAAATTTTGTCTACTGCTTTCATTCGTTTTTGTTTGTCCTTTACTATATAAGAAATTATAAACGCAATATCCCATTGGGGACCCAATTAACGCGATTTTCATTTTTGTGGATACCAATTTTAACATTAATGCGCAAATCCGTCAACCAGAAAATTAGATTAAAAAAATACCGACAGATACTCCCTTTTAATAACGCCTTATAAATACGCTCTCCCCGAATTTCAATTGCACTCCAATCCGAATTCTGCTATAGTTATATTATGCTTATATTTTATCTGGCAATTGCGGTGGTGACAGTCCCACTCGGTGCGGGTATCGCTTTTGTATCCCAAGTGGAGCAAAAACACTTTGGAAATGTTTTCGGCGTAATCGCCGGTTCAGTGCTCGGTGTTGTTCTGGTAATGATGATGCACCTTTACACGGAAGTAGGATACGTTACAATCCTCGTGATGTGGGGTGGGTTCTTCCTAATTTCAGCGATTGAACACCTCACAACACACCGACACAATGAACACGAGCAAAACACTCACAGCAGATGGGGCATCAACCTAACAGTGCTTGGTTTATCGCTCCACTCGCTTGCAGACGGTTTCAATTTGGTTATTGCAGCGAGGGAAGAAATGCTCGGTGGTGCGCTCGCATTCGGTATATTAATCCATCGCTTGCCAGTCGGGACGCTTATCACCGTCGCGCTTCTCCGAAACCAGACTGCTGCCAAGGTCCTCGTCCAATTGAGTCCACTGATATTTGGACCGGTTGCCGGTGCCTTACTCGGCGAACAATTGCTCCAAGGTCCTTTCGGAGCACTGACCCATTATCTGACAGCATTCGCTGCGGGGACACTCTTGCACGTTGTAATGGACGGGTTTCGGGGGAAGTATACCGCCGAAAGTACTAACTTGAGTCGTCTTGCGAAAGTTCTGTTTGTTATCGGCTTCGTCCTGACCTTTTGCGCGATCTATTTTTTCCAGGGATTTGAGAGTGGACATGTTCACTAAATGGCTATCGGCTGTCAAGGCGTTCGTTACGCTCACTATCGGCTGTCAAGGCGTTTGCTACGCTCGCTATCGGCTGCCAGAAAAGAGCTTCTCTTTCTGACCGCTACCCACCGGGCACTGATGGTCACTTTGCTAACGACTGTCTTCTGTAGTGTAGTGTTCGTCTCCGCAGCAAGGAGTAACGAGATTCCGATTGCAGTGTCAGGGACCCCGAGGGCAACGCTTCAGGTTGGGGCGAACGCTTCGGCGCAGGAAGTATTCGCTGCTGAGGAGATCCAAACCTTTATCGAACAATTCACGGGTGCTAAACTCGACATCCGCACCAACCGACAACAGACAGAAACGCCAACGGTGATTGTGTTAGGCACGCCAGAATCGAACCCGACAATCGCTCAATTACAGGCAGACACAGGATTTTCGTTAGGGGAAGCACTTGGAGATGAAGGCTATCATATCAAAACAATAGAAGTTGGGACTGAAATCGTTATCGTTGTCACCGCACATACAGAAAGAGGGGTCATCTACGGTGCGTACGGTTTCATCGAAAACTGTATTACAGCGTTGACTGGTTTGACACCCGTGCATCCAGAGGTAGCGGTTGCTAAGGCGCGAGCACTGCTCGTGCCGTTTATGGATGAGACATCGGCTCCGTTTTATCCCGTGCGTGCTGTGTTAGAGATAGAGAACCCGGACTGGTTGGCGCGTCACCGCGTCAACATGAGTGGCGGTGAAGGCGTGTGGACCGGGACTGGTATTGAAGACGGGTTTGGAACGGCGTTCAAATATGTTGACACACCTGCATTTGAGGCGTTGCAAGATGAACCGATAGGGCAGCGCCGCGAACGTATTGCGATCCTACAAGAGCGATTCGATGCCCTGAAGCGGCGTGGGATCGATGCTTATCTCTTTATGTACGTAACGGGTGAACCCACAGAGGCACTGATTCGACAACGTCCTGATGTTCTGGGACCCACGGTCGCCTACGGTGCGTCTCGGAATGAAGTGTCTTATCGTCCGTTTTGCTGGTCAAAGCCTGAATTTCATACGCTTGCGAGGGAACTGATTCAGGCGATCGTGCGTACCTACCCTGGGCTTGGTGGCTTTCATCTCCGTTCTTGGGGACACGAGACGCGGGCGTGCGATTGCCCGGATTGTGGCGACAGAACGGAACAGGGTCAAGCCAAACTCTGGCAGGTCTATTTCACAATCATTAACGCTGCGCGGCAGATACGCCCGGATTTCAAATTTTACATCTCTGGGTATGACAGCAGCTGGCTTAAGGACGCAGCGGGTGTTTACGCACGACAGTTACCGAAAGGTACGCTCTTCTCGCGAAAGTGGGGTGCAGACGGCGAACCGGTTGTTGATGCAGGTGTGCCTATTCCGCAAATCAGAGCACTCGGTGAAATGGGGCATCGCTTCATAATTCTCTCACACGAAGTGGAAGAGGTAATGCCGCTCTGGATGCTGGAAAGTGATCTGTTTGTGCAAGGGGTTCGACAACTCGCCAATAACCCAGAAGTTATCGGTTTGAGTGGGTTCACTGTTCAAGGTGCAACCCAAGGCTTGGGATACCTCGACCGGCTTGTCAGTGCCCGTCTTAATTGGGACATCGAACTCGACCATTTTCAACTCCTTCAAAACGAGTTGATAGCCCGATATGGTCGTGAAGCGGGACCAAACATTTTAAACGCCTTGCGGGTAAACGGATGGAATATGGCGAGTTACTTTTCGGATTACGCTGGGTCTTTGACTATAGGTGGCACGTACGGTAGCGGTTCGGCTGGACTCGCAACACGATTGTGGAATCTGATAGGACAGCGGGCGGTTGAGGATACGTTGGCTATTCCTGAATTGGAGATTGCCGAAGTTGCGGTGAACCGATTTACGGCACTTTTGGCACCCCAACAACAAGCCGCAAACGAGATACGGGCAGCAAGTGAGATCGCAGAACCGTTTGACGCCGAAGCCACCGAGGACCTACGCGATGCCGTTCATTTGATGGAGTTGTGGGTGCTACTTTTTGAGAGTCGTGCTAAATTAGTAGAGGCAATCACACTCGGTTATGAACCGGGGACGGAAGAGACTGTTCGTGCGAAACTTACGAGTGCAATAGAGTTTTCAAAATCCATACAACCGCATATAAAAGGGATTGAGGAGTTCGTTCCGCTTTTTGGATACTCACATCGGACGATTGAAGCGGAACTGTTAAGTACTTTAAACGCAGAAGTCGCTTGGTTGACGAGTTTCGATTACGAGACGCTTCAGAAACACGATGAGGATTTCTCGCCAGAGGAAACCCCATTCAGAATTTGGGATGTTCACAACTATCCGAACCCTTTGAAGCGAGAAACGACATTTACGTATCAGTTATCGCTGGATGCAGACGAGACTTCTATCACAATTTACACGACATCAGGACGAGCGGTAAACGTGCTGAGAGAGGTTTCAGGGAACGAGGGTTACAATGAGGTTATGTGGGACGCACGAGATGCCGATGGCGTGTTGCTTGCCAATGGAGTCTATTTTTACAGAATACGGGCTGTTGCTGGAGAACAGACGGCGCAAACACTTGGACGTTTAGCAGTGTTAAGATAGCCGTCAGCAGTCAGCGGAAATAGCTGCCAGCCAATAAAGGAGGTCAATAATGTTTCGTGTATGTACGCTATACCTGACGATTTTACTGTCAATAATGGGTTGTCAATCACAGACTTTGCAGGAACACCTTTTAGAACCGCCCCAGCCGCTCACTAATTTTGCCCTGAGTCGGAACGGGGCAACTGCGGAAGCCTCGCAATCTGTCCCAAATCACCGTCCAGAAGAGGTGATAGATGGCGATACCACTTCTGAGACGTGGAATGAAGGAAGCGGTTGGGGCAGCAGTTTAGAACATCTACGTACTTCGGATCTGAACAAGCGTCCTTATATAGCCGTGACGCTTGCTAAACCGGTTGACATTCGCAAAATTGTCATGTGGACGATTGACTCTGAGCAATATCCGGCACCGCAATTCGGGTTGAAGGACTATCGGATTGAGTATTGGCACGGTACGGGTTGGGGACTTATCCCTTCAGGTGACACGAAAGATAAGCAGTATACAGCAAGGGATAACACCAAAGGTAAACGCGTTCATGAGGTTCGTCAACGTCTCATTGCCAGCAAAATACGACTGGTGCCAGTCTCTTCAAATGATACAGTGCGCAACTACCAACACATGGCGGGGAGTCGACCGGTGTATGAAGTGGACGGTATCGCGCGTGTGATAGAATTGGAGGTTTGGGGGTATGCAGCACCAGAGGTGCATACGCTCAAGCAGATTGCACAGGGTATCCCGCCAGAAGCCATGGCGCGTCCTATCCCGGCAGTGGCTCAGGTAAGCAGAGAGCAAGGCGAACCGACGATTAAGGAGATTATCCAAGGGGTCTTAGACCGATATGAACTGGGATATGATATGGCGGATTTGGCGCAGGTTATGTCCTGTTTCTCAGAGACTTACTTGTCCAATGGGCGGACATATCAAGACGTTGAAACAAAGGCATCACAGTTCTTTGAGGTTCACCATCAGATTGACATGACGTTGTCTGATATTGACATCCACCCTAACATTGCTGACGATACGGCGATCGTAACGGGTGGGTACACATTACAATACAGCCCGAAGGCGAACGGGAAAGTCGAACAGACATCGGGCAAACTGACGTTGGTTTTCGCGAATGAAGCGGAAACGTGGCGGATTATTCGAGCAGAATAAACGCACGGTATTCGGAATTTGAACGGTACGCAAAAAAGGTTTGAAAATGGCACAAGATCAATCTAACCAATGTAAAGCAAAGCCAAATTCCACCGACACGGGCAGAATTTGGGCAAAGTCCTATATCAACGATGGCTATTTAATGCTGCCAGATGTCATCACATCAAAAGAATGCGAAGCGTTGAAAGCAGAGATGTTGAAAATCTTTCGAGGGGATTACCCGTGCGAAGCAATTCCACCAATGCCAGAGACTGCAAGCGAAATGGAAGTACTGGATCGGATCATGTGCGTCGGTGAACCCCATGTCTTTAGTCCGTTGGTGCGACGTTACATCGAACATCCAAAAATCTGTGAAGTGCTTCGAGTCATCGTAGGCGCGCACATTCCGTTTTGGGATGGTGGTGTGAAGTGCATGCAGTCGATGATGTTAAGCAAAGTCCCAGGACATACAGGTAACCCGTGGCATCAAGATGAACACCCGATTCCGACACGGGATAGATCACTCATTGGTGTTTGGATTACGTTAGACGATGCGACAGTTGAAAATGGATGCCTTTGGGTCTTACCGAATAGTCATCGCGCTGGTGTCATTTACGACCGGTTTCCGCACGACAAACGCCATGAATTCGATAGTTGTCACGAAGCTGCGGGTTTTGATGACACAGGCGAAATCCCGATTGAGATGTCAGCCGGTAGTACTCTTTTTTTCAACGGTTACCTTTTACACCGTTCTAAAAAGAACCGGAGCGACACATTCAGGCGCATCCTCGTGAGTCACTACTGTTCGACGGCATCGTGGTTAGGCTGGAAGGGACACCGGAATTATCGAGGTGTTATCACGGTTGCAGGAGAGGATCCGTATATCGACGAGGGATATGCCACGCCGAATGTGTGGGCGCGATGGGAATAATGCGGCATGGAAGTGGCGAGGTTGGGAAACCTCGCCAGCATTTTCGTTTATCAAAGACTTAAATTGTAGCAGAAACTGTTAGTCTGTGGCGTGTGCAACGCAAACTAACAGTTTGCGGTACGAGAAGAAATCTTTCATCGAACTCACGTACATAAGCACCACAATTTACTTCAAGATTACCATGCGGCGGGTGTGCTGATAATCACCCGCGGTGAATGTATAGAAGTAAATGCCGCTTGCAACAATTTCTCCAGTACTATCTCTACCGTCCCAGTATGCCGCTTTTTCTCGGCTGCGGTAGCTGCCGGGTTGCTGCGTCCCGAAATCTAAGTGGCGTACCAGCCTTCCACGGATGTCGTAGATTTCCACCGTGACCCCTGCCTGCTCCGCGAGGTTATAGGGGAACCAAGTTTCGGGATTAAACGGATTCGGATAGTTCTGGAAAATCGTCGTCTGTTTAATATGCCCGAATGTCGTAAGCGTCTTCGATGTCGGATCAACAGAAAAAGGGACATCTGCGGAGCGGAATCCGAGATCAATTGGGTTATAGATAAAAGCGGATCCGGAGTTTCCTCCTGCATTATCATTCCCTTTAGCACCTACGATAGCGAAGGCACCGCCGATTGCCACCGATCCCCCGAACAGGTCGGATTGGTTTGTGCCAGCCGCAACAACCCGCCGCTTCTCTACCCAAGATAATCCGTCACGTAGAAAAGCGTAAGCGGAACCTTTGTCGGCTTGGAGCGATGGATCTTCGTCCGGATCAACCAGTGGATGATCGTCCTTCCACGCGCCGATAATTGCCGTATCTTGGTGTAGCGCGACGGCTGCCCCGAATTCGTCGCCCGCTGCCCCATCAGTTGCAGTGAGTTTTGCCTGTTGGACCCAATCGTCTTGCGTCTCTACAAAGACATAAGCCGCGCCCATGTTTTCCAGATTCCGATTCTCCTTAGGTGATCCGATAAGCGCGGTTCTTTCGCTAAGATCGACTGCATAGCCGAATTCATCGCCAACACCGATATCATTTGGCAACAGTTGGCGGTTTTGCGTCCAGTTGTTGCCGCTGCGTGTAAAAAGAAAGGCAGCCCCTGAGTCGGGCCCCGCTGCGTCGCTGAGATGTGCCCCTACAAGCGCGTTATCGGCATAAACAGCGACAGCAGATCCGAATTCATCTCCGGGTACAGCCCCTTGGTGCGTCAGTTTCGCCTGTTGTATCCAAGCATTTCCGTTTCGGACAAAAACATAGGCGGCACCGGAATCCGCCCCGACCTCATCTTTGCCGTATGCACCGATTATAGCCGTATTCTCATGCACAGCAACAGTTGCTCCGAACTTATCGAACATTCCGATATCCGTTCCGATTAATTTCGCCTGCTGTACCCACTCCTCGGTCGCCCGGACGAAAACATAAGCTGCACCAGCCTCTGGTCCGGCATCATCAACCCCCGGTGCCCCGATAACTATTGTTTCACCACTGACTGCAGCAGCATTTCCGAAGAGATCCCCGGCTTTCCCATCTGCAGCGGTCAGTTTTGCCTCTTGTAACCAAAGTGTCCCGCTCCGCTCAAAAACATAGGCAGCCCCGGCATTCGGTGCGAGGTCATCGTTTTGTTGTGCCCCGGAAACAGCAATATTAGCACTGATAGCGACAGCCGTTCCAAACTCATCATCAGAGGCGGTTTCGCCGTCACTCAACTTAGCCGTCTCGATCCAAGCAGCTTCTTCATTTTGCTGGAAAATATAAGCAGCACCCGAACTGGGTCCACCGGCACTATGCCTCGGTGCCCCGGCGATAATTTCGTTCTCCGTAATCGCTACAGCAAACCCAAGCTGATCCCCGCCCTGTCTATCACCTGTGACTAACTTGGTATGTTGGTTCCAAAACGGCGGTTCATTTCGTGTAAAGATATAGGCAGCCCCGACCTCCTCCTCACCGACTATAGCCCCAGTGGCTCCGATGACAGCGGTTTCACCTCTGATAGCCACAGAAACGCCGAAAGAGGTAGCACCATCATGGTCAATAGGTATCATCCGGATCCGGATGCGATTTCTTTTCTGCTCCCATCGGTTGTCTTCACGCTCATAAATGTAAGCCGCCCCGACCCCTCTATTGCGCGGCGAGGTCACGACGGCGAAATCTCCATCTACAGCGACAGCATATCCGAAGTTATCTTCTGCCTGCGTATTGTTACCAATAAGTTTCGCCTGTTGTGTCCATCCAAATTGGTCGCGTACAAAGACGTAGGCGGCACCAGCATCATTACCGGCTTCATCATCGCGAGTTGCCCCGATGATGGCGGTATTGCCATCAAGTGCGACAGAAAAGCCGAAGTATGAGAAGTTAGCGCCATCGGGTGCGAGGATTTTGGCTGTTTGATACCAGCTGGCACCAATTCGTTCAAAAACATAGACAGCTCCACCATCTGCAAAGGGTTCATTGCCACGATGCGCCCCAACAAGAGCAGTGCTCTCATCAATTGCTACGGAGATACCAAAATAGTCGCCCTGCGTTTCGTCAGATGCAACGAGTTTCGCCTGTTCGACCCATTCCGTACCCTGCCGTGTAAAGATATAGGCAGCACCTGAGTTCGTTCCGACCCCATCCTTCCCGGGCACACCCACAATGACGTAATCGCCACTCACGGCGAGTGTTGTGCCGAGTTGATCGCCGCTTGTTGCGTCGCTGGCAGTTAGTTTTTGATGTTGTACCCATCCTGTTTCAGTACGAAGAAAGATTTGGAGCGACCCCGTATTCGTACCGATATCGGTGTCATCCTTCGGAACACCTATTAAGGCATAATTACCACTGATACCGACACTCGTGCCGAGATTGTCCTGGAGGACGGCAGCGGTTGTGTTGAGTTGTACACGATCAGCACTGCTCTGCATGACCACCCCTATTCCGAAAAATAAGGTCAGCATGATGACTTGCAATTTTCTCACTTGTCTTTCTCCTATTTAACGTTTCTTCAGGCGCCTCAGAATAAAAAATAGATAACTTGCTCGGAGATTCCTTTTGACTTTATTTCCATTGCTTGCTAACACAGACTCCATTTATTAATGACACAATTTGCAGACGAAAAAGGTGCATTATTTCAAAAAACCGTAAAAAATCCGATGCGCTTGGGTCAACTTTCCTCGGATACAGTCAGCCTACAGATTGTTTTCACGGCATCATCGCCGTACCACAACGCCTCGCCATCCCAAGTAAGTCCATGCGGTTCGCCGGGGCATGCGACAGTCCTGAGAACCTCACCAGATTCAGGGTGGATTCGGTAAATGATGCAATCATTTGTATCAGCGTTCCAAAGTGCCTCACCATCCCAAGCGAGCCCGTGTGCGCGACCGCCCGGTGTCGGGAGTTCAGCAAGGATCTCGCCGGTTTCGGGAGACTGCTTCACGAAACGACTGGTGTTCATGTCAACGCTCCAAAGGTGTTCGCCATCCCACGCCAACCCGTGTGGCCCTTCGCCAGGAGACGAAAATTGTGTAACGATTTCGAGCGTCGGCACCCTGAGTTTGTAAAAAGTCTGCTGCCAGATGCTGTTATACCAGAGACATTCACCGTCTGACTCTAAACCGGATGAACCCGGGAAAGCGGGTGAAAGCGTTAGCTCAACTTCCCCTGTCTGAGGATGGATTTTGTGGATAGGTCCGGGACCTTCAACACTCCAGAGTGACGTTCCCTGCCATGCGAGCCCATTCGTGCCAGCACCGGGAGCCGGTACTTGATGTTTAGGTGTTATTTCAGTCATTTTTTTCGTTTCTCCGCGATGGGCGTTCTGTTTCTAAAAGCGCGTCCTGAATTTCAGTAATCACCTTTGTCTGCGTCTCAACAGTTAATCGTGTCTGTAATATTCGTCTGGCGATGTCGCCTCCGATTCTCCCCAATGCCCATGCGGCGTGGCTTCGGATGAGAGGTTCGTCATCGGCTAACGCACTTTTGAGTACTGGAACAGCCCGCCGATCTCCCCAATTACCTATAGCAACGAGTACGTTCCGTAAGAACCCGCGGCGTTTGGCACGTTTGATCGGACTCCCTTTAAACCGTCTGCTAAACTCCTGCTGGGTCATACCGATAAGTGATAGCAACTTAGGAGCAAGGTTTCCGTCGCGTGGATGGAACCCGGGTTCGGGTGTGGGAACGGCTTTGCTGTTCCACGGACAAACCTCTTGACAGATGTCGCACCCAAAAATCAGGTTCCCCATTTTAGGACGCAGTTGCTTCGGGATGCTCTCCTTTAGTTCAATTGTGAGATAAGAGATACAAAGCCGAGAATCCAAGAGATTCGGTTCAATAATCGCATCTGTCGGACATTCCTCAATGCAGCGTGTACATGTGCCGCAACTTCCACGGAGCGTCGGTGTCTCCGATTCCAAAGCGACACTGACGAGGATCTCAGAAAGAAAATACCACGAACCTGACTGCCAATGAATCAGATTCGTATTCTTACCAATCCAACCGATCCCTGCCTTTTGGGCATACTCCCTCTCAATAACCGGAGCAGTATCAACACAGACTCGAGTTTTCAATTCAGCTTCAGCAGCCTGTTTAATAAATTGAACGAGTGCTAAAAGCCGTTTCCGAATAAGTTCGTGATAGTCATCGCCCCAAGCATACCGGGAAATCTGCCCGCGTTCGGGATCCTCAGCGAGTGCTTTTGGTGGATCCACCGTATAATAGTTCATTGCGAGGCTAATAACAGACTTTGCCTCTGCGAGGAGTTGACGGACATCCGTTTTGAGTGGAAGATGCTTCTCAAGATAGTGCATCTCCCCGGCATATCCGTTTTTCACCCACTGTCGGTAGCGTGCGATTGTTTCACTGCGCGCTGCGGGTATAATTCCGACGAGTTCAAATCCGAGTTCGTGTGCGTGCGCTTGAATGCGTTGCGTTAGCGTTAACATTACTGAGTCCCGCGTGGATAAGAGCCGAGAACATTGACTTCCCGACACAATTCTTCAAGATGCCCGAGTGCGACGATGACGCGTTCGTCAGCAATATGACCTTCCATCTCAGCAAAGAAGATATACTCCCAAGGTTTGGTTCGCGATGGCAGGGATTCCAGATAACTCAGATTCAATTGTGCGTCCTCTAAAATACCGAGGGCTTGGTGTAGCGCCCCAACCTTGTCAGGAATTGCGAAAAAGAGCGATGTCCGATCATACCCACTTGGGTCTGGCAGATACTTTCCGATAACGAAGAATCGGGTTGTATTATCAGGTTCATCCATAATGGAATTTGCGACGATTGGCACCTGATAAATTTCGCTCGCGAGTTCACTTGCGATTGCAGCAGCGGCAGGCTCCTGTGCAGCACGTCGCGCCGCTTCAGATGTACTCACCACCTCAATCTGTTCAGCGTTACTGAGATAGCTTCTCAGCCATGTCTTACACTGTGCGAAAGGTTGGGGGTGTGAATAGACAGACCGAATTTCCGTGAGGGGTGCCATCGACAACAGATGCTGTTTTATCGGTTGGAATGTCTCTGCACAAATCCACAACGTTGTGCGTTGGAAGCGTTCGAGAACATCACGAACGGTGCCTTGTAGAGAATTCTCAATAGCCACCACGCCATAGTCTGCTCGACCCGACTCGACCTCAGTAAAGATGTCAACCTGCGGGCGGACAGGGATCAGTTCAGTTGACGCGCCGAAGTGGCAGAGCGCTGCTAAATGCCCGAAACTGCCAACAGGACCGAGGAAAGCCACGCGCTCTGATTCCTGTAAGGAACGAGAAGCAGATAAGATTTCTGTCCAAATTGCTTCCAGCGCGTCTTCGGGAAATGTTCCTTGATTTTGTGCCTTTAAGCGTTCAATGACCTGTTTGTGTCGATGTGGCACATAGACCCTGGCGACCCCAGTTTCCGCTTTTATTGCGCCGACCTGTTTGGAAATCTCTGCTCGCTTCTGTAGCAGGCGTAAAATCTGATCGTCAATTTCATTAATCTGGTCACGGTACTCTGTTAATTCCAAAAAATAGGTCTCCGCGTTATCGCTAATCGTTAATCGCTGACCGCGGTTCGCGAAGAGCGGTTTGCGGTCAGCGGTTCGCGAAAAGCCAACTAACGATCCAATTTTTTCATAGCGGCGATCATCTCATCGTCTGAGGGGTTATTTTGCACCATCTCAACGAACGCCTCAGCACTTATCTTGTGTTCCTCCAGGAACAACTTATCTTGCGGTCACGGATAGATATACTCACCGATGATGCCCTGCAGTTTTGCGTTGGCTTTATCGGCAATTCTGGCTAACCACGGGATATCCCCTATAATCATATCCCTGTGCCGCGGTTTCCAATCAAGAGCCATGAGTTTCACCTCCTTTAATGACATATTGGTTATCAGTTGTCGGTTGTTGGTTAAGAAGCCCTTTGGACAAGCCAAAAATCTCTTTAATCAACAATAACCAACAGCAATTTTATTGTGTACTTCCCTCAAGTTGACGCAAAGTGTCCTCTAAAAGCTGAAGGACGCGTCCATATTCTGCCCAGTCGCCAGCGCGTTGTGCGTCTTGCGCTTGATTGAAATAGCGACTCGCTTGTTGAATGAGACTTATCAGCGAGGTCTGATTTGCCCCGGTGTCAGTTGCGGTTTCAGTCGTTGGTGTCGTAGTGGTGACTTGAAGCATCGTTCTCTGTCCGAACATCTTGACGAGTGCTTCATCCAAGCTTTCACCCCAGACGACTTCATTGCCGTACCCGATAACGACCCTTCGTAATTCGGGAATAGCGGTTTTCTCATCTTCAGACTGAATATAGATAGGTTCAACATAAAGTAGGGAGTTATTCATTGGGAGAATCAATAGATTGCCGCGTAAGACGCGAGATCCTTGCGTATTCCAGAGACTAATCTGTTGGGAAATCTCGGGTTCTTG
Source organism: Candidatus Poribacteria bacterium (assembly GCA_022827625.1). GTDB lineage: Bacteria > Poribacteria > WGA-4E > WGA-4E > WGA-3G > WGA-3G. The sequence goes on from JAJEIE010000029.1 coordinate 56,604, forward strand.
GCTAATAAAGTTCTCGACTTGCATCGGTCCTGCGACCTGTTTTCCTTTGGGAAAGCGGTAAACGAGGAGTTGTCCGTATTGGGGCAGATCACACCGCGCGGCGAGCCATGCGGTTAAATTCGGTTTGTTGAGTGGCGTGTAGGGCAACATCAACATGAATTCGGCGCTCTCTTGTCCGGGTAGCCTAATCACGACATAGTAAGGTTCAACGGGTTGCCCGTTTACGCTGGAACTTTGCGGAACCTGTTGCGGTAGAAACGGGTTCCTCTGTTGGGGTTGGACAACTTGTCGCGTCTGTGCGTCTGTATTGTCATAGAGTTCCCTACCAATCTCCCACTTATCTTCACCTGCATAAAAGGTTACAGGGTCCTTCATGTGATAATCTTGGTAGACGCGCGCTTGGATGAGGAACATAGAGGTCGGATAACGGATATGTGCTTTGAGTTCCTCTGGCATCTCATCAAAGGGTTTGAAAAGGTCTGGGAAGATTCTACGATAGCACTCCACAATCGGGTCCTGTTCTCGTTCCATAACGTAAAAATCGACCGTTCCGTCGTAGGCATCAACAACGACCTTCACAGCATTTCGGATATAGTTACCCCACGGCTCAGCATTTCGCTGCATACTTGCGACCTGTCGCCTTCTTTCACTAACGAATTCTTCCATAGAAACGGAATAGGGATAGCGATGTGTAATGGTATAGGCATCCATTAACCAGACAAGCCGTCCCTTATGGATAATGACGTAGGGATCCCCGTCATAGCGCAAGAAGGGTGCGATTTTCTGCACGCGTTCTCTGATATTTCGGTCATAGAGGATTTTGCTTGTTGCGGCGATTTCACCCGGTAAGACGAAGTTAATTTCGTTATCGAATTTGAGCATATAGACGAGTTTTCGCCAGAAAGAGTTTAGCTGCACGCCGCCTTGTCCCTGATATGCGTATTCGGCATACTGCTGTCCCTCTTGGGGATAATCAAATTCAAGCCCTTGGGCTCGATCTGGGTGTACGATAACGTAGCGGTCCGTGCGTTCACCGTAGTAGATACGGGGTCCCGGGGTTTCACTGAACCGGTGCTGCCACTCTTCATCGTAGTCAATAGGCGGCAGACCTTGAATATACATGTGGGGTTTCCCGTCAACAATTTCGTTAACAGGGCTCACAACAGCACCGTATCCGTGTGTATAGGTATAGGTTTGCTTATACCAATCATTTCTGATTTCAACGGGAAGTTCGTTGATGTTGAGTTCCCGTCCGGCAAGCATGACCTGTCGGATTTCGCCATCAACGGTATAGCGATCGATATCCACATCGTTGAAGTCGTATTGTGATCTTAATTCTTGGAGTTGGCGGAAAGTTCTGCGTAAGGGTCGCCAATCCCAGAGTCGGATGCTGTTAAAAACAGGGGCGTTCTCCTGACTTCTTATATCATCATAGTTAAGTTGCTCGGTTAGCGGATATTCCTGCTCCGTCACGGTATTCTCAGCCAAACCGTAAGCTTGGAGCGTCGCTTTGATATTATAGTCGATATAATCCGCCTCCAATACCTGTTTTCTGGGTTCCACCTGCCATCTTTGTATAGCGACCGGATAGGCTTGTCCGAGGAAACCGGCGATTAGGAACACAGCGAATCCACCGAAAGCAAGCGTGTTGCTTTTCAAGAAAATGCTAATGATGAAAATAAAGGCACAAATTACTGTGATCCCGAGCATAATCCACAATACCGGGAGGCGTGCCTGTATTGCGGCATATCCCCCACCGCCACGTACCACGTCGTTTGAGGTATACAACAGATCATACATGGCAAATTGATAGTTCCACGCTCGACAGAGGAGCGTTATCCCGGCAAGGGTGAACAGATGCGCTTTGACATTGAAAGGTGGACGGAACCGAAACTGGCTGGTATCCCCGGTGATTAACCCGTGGAAAAAGTAGATGACAACTGCGAATATTGTCACCAGCAAGAAAACCCCGAAAAGCGTCCCACAGATATAACGCCAGAAGGGCATTTTAAAGACGTAGAAGGTGACATTGTTCTTGAAAATCGGGTCGCGTGCGGGTGAAGTGAAAAATGCCTTTTGCCCGGACTCTATCTGAACGGACGTATTCAATCGAATCGAACTGCTCAACACAGCTTCAACGCGCGCTTCCTGATTCGTGTCGTTAATATGAACGTTTATCGGATCCCCGACTTTTATATTTTTCGCTTGAAGTTCCGAGGGTGCGACGGGGATTTCGTTAGTATCCAGATTGGTTTCTACAATAATAGGTGTAGCAGCGGGAAAAACGAGTTCATCGGCATTTGCGAAACGCAGATAAATTTCCCATCGGTCGCTGGCTGTGTAGCCCATCAAGACGCTAAAAAGGACTGCGAGCAAGGTCAGTCCGCCATAAATCAACCTTCGCGTCGCCCCCGGATTGTCTGCGGCACCGTCTGCGAATTCTGCGCCTCCCATAAAAGCCGGACTGAGATAGGCGGGTGTGAATCGGTAGATGATGAAAAGATTCGTTAGGAGAATCACCAAATAACAGAGCCCAACAACTGCACCGACACCGATTTTTGTTGTCAGAATTTTAGCGTAAACGCCCCAATAGTCCACGACCTTAAACCATAGGTAATCCGGGTAAAGGTTCACCCAGATGGCAATAAGTCCTCCAATAATTCCGAGGACGACGATAGTGGGAATCAAGCGTTTGGTTCGTGAATCCATTTTTTAACTATTAACCTCCGGTCACCGTTCCACAATGTAAAGCTAAGACAAATTGTTCGCTAATCACTCACAATTTCGTTTCACGGTGGTTTTTGATTAAGTTTAACCGCCTCTAAATTATAGGCGATTGCAAAGATAGGTCTTGGGTTCTCCCATTTTTTTAGGAACTGTACATCTCGCCAATCACATCAGAATTCGCCAGACACCATCGTGAAGCAGATCGCTTATGGGCGTGTACGCCGCAAAACGTAGTGGAGCGATGCCCAAGTTTTAATTGTTTAAAAAGCTTGTCCGAGTCCGAGATGGTACTTGATACCGGGTTCTAATCCGGTGAGATCGGTCAATCGTGCTGCGGCGAAATCGACCGAAAACAGGCCGAGTTGCAGCCGAAGCCCAATCCCGATTGAGGCTTTAACATCGTCAAGCCGCAGTCGATTGTTTTCCCAAACAAAGATCGTGAACGGGTTCTCTGGTCCGTACTGCCAATTCGCCCAGGCGCCGCCCATATCAGCGAAGAGGATACCGCGGATGCCGCCGAGCGTCCACGGGACGGGCCATCCGAAGTGCAGTACATCTATGAAGGGAATACGGACTTCCAAATTGAGGAGTCCGATGCGTGTGCCGACTAAGGCTTCATAATCATAACCGCGTATTGTATCAATGCCGCCGAGATAGAAGTAGGATTGGTCAGCCCCAAAGTTGCTGCCGAGCAGTAACCGGGCTGCAATAGTCGAACGTCTGCCGAGTCCAAAATAGCGGCGTGCGTCAAAAATAACATTTGTCAGTGCGAGTTCACTCCCGAGTGCGGGGAAAGATTGCTCAAGTTCGATGCGATAGCGCGAACCGGTATAAGGTTCCCACTCCCGCCACATGGTTGTATCCCCCACAAAGGCGACAGAACCAATAGTGAGTAAGCCTCTATCGTCCTCATAGGGGTCCAGCGGTTCCCTTGTTTGGAAGTTAAAGGAAAACGGTTTCGAGTACATCGAGAACGCCAAATCGAGGCGGTGGTATCTGTCAAATGGGTAGTTGAGATAGGCACCGAGCCCAGTAATCCGCTGTAAAATGCCGCGTCTGCTCTGGATACCGCCCAAAATATGGTACTCATGATAGTTATAAATCATCGCGCCGATATCGGTTCGGTGTGTCAGGAACCCGTACTGTGCGATGAAATCCGGGGCGAGATAGCTGGACTGATTCATCACACTGACCCCAAAGCGGTGGTTGCCGAGCATATCACTCCCGACGATTTGTACCGAACTTCTGAGGATACCGTCGGCACCAAAAGTGAAGTCTGGAAAGATTGCGTCTAAAACGAAGGAGGATCTTGTGTTGTATTTTCGCTTGGCAATCCTATAATTCTCTGGTTCTTCAGCCGTCAAAATCGCAGCGGGTTCTCCGACCTCTGCGCCTTCAATTTCCTCTTCAATGGTTTTGGAAATATCCATGAGATAGACATCGTATTTTCCGTTCTGGTACGCGCTAAAGAGCAGATGCCCTCTCTCCGGAGCCAAACTTGGATTAAAACAGCCCGTCATGATGTTGGTCAGCCGCGTAAGTTTGACCTCTACAGATAGCTTTAAAGGTTTCTCGGATTCGTCTGCGGATACGAGTCGTTCCGCTTCCGTGGCATTATCAACCTGTTGTGGCGCGTCGGGTTCTTCTGTGGCCTCCGTATTCTCCTGCACATTTGTTCTCTCTACAATTTCAAGTTCGCAGACGTCATAAATTCCTTGGGCATCTGAACAGAAGAGGATTGATTTACCACCGGGTGTCCACGTTGGACTGACGGCGTTATAGGTATTATCAGTCAGGACGCGTTCCGTGCTATTATTGAGGTATATAAGGACGAGTCTATTCTTACCACCCCGCTCAGAGGTATAGACGATTTGAGGGGTGGTTGGATGCCATGAGGGGTGTGTGTCATTGAAGGGATCGAAAGTTAGCCGCCTGATTTCACCCGTCAACAACTCCATAATATAGAGGTCTGTCTGCCCCTCTTTTAGGGCAGAAAAGATGATACGTTCACCGCTCCCATCATAGTCTGGAGATGTAGCGTTATCAAAATCGAGTTCAAAGTACTGCGTGAGTTCGCCTGTCAAAATGTTGACTTCAAGGAGATAGTTGGCATCGTGATACTTAGCGATGAAGGCAATTTTGTCGCCATCGGGTGCCCAAGCGAGGCTTCTGCCAAACCCACCGAAATCCGTTCGGATTTCCTCGTATTTCTCACGGAAAAGCCGCTTGGTAACGCGTTTGATGCGTTCACCGGTTTTTGCGGACATCAGGACAATCTCAAGAAACCCGTCATTTCCTGTGACATAAGCGATAATATCGCCGCTGGGTGACCAGATGGGTTTAATATTATGTGAATATCTCGATTTCTCGGTCAAGTTCTTTGAGACGAGGTCTGGCAACTCTCTATCCTCAATGAGGGGCCAGTAGCGTTTTCGGACCGTCTGTCGCCACGCCTTATCGAATTCCTCAAGTTCTACACCGAGGACCTCTATGAAAACCTGGTTGATGTCCTTCGTCCGACTTTGTCGCAAGCCTTGTAAGATCTCAGCGATTTTTTCGCGTCCATAGGTCTCCGTGAGATATGCTACCGCCAATTGCCCTAACTTATACCCGACGAAGGGTGAACTGAGTCGATTGAAATTGTGGAGTTGAGGGAGGGGTACAATATTGTTATTCATACTTGCATCGCGAATCACCATTTCACCGATAGCATCGTTATCTTCGGCAAAGTAGTCTGCCATCCCTTCTATGAACCAGATAGGTGCGGAATAGAGAAACTCGCCGCTATAGATACGGGCATGCGGTTTCTGGTAGATGATGTCGTACTGAAAAATATGAATGAGTTCGTGGAAGATTACTTCTCGAAACGCTTCAAGCGAACCGGTAAAAGGTATAACGATGCGATGCTTAAAGAGTTCAGCGAACCCACCGATGCCTTCGTGGAGTTCTTGGAGGATTATGTTGGTTTCCTGAAAATCTTTGTGGGATTTGTAAAGGATCAGGGGTGTTCTGTCTCGCAGCTCATGTTCAAAATCGGCACTGTGTTGCTCGTAAGCCTCCTCAGCAATCGCAGCCATGACAGGGACAAGTTTTGCTTCACTCGGATAGTAGTAGATATCAAAATGCTCTGTTTTATGGATGTGCCACTCGAAACGTTGTGCTGTAATTTTATTTTTTCCAAAGCTCTGGGCCCACGTGACACAAGGCATAGCGAATAGCAAATAGCAAATAGCAAATAACAGCCTGCCAATCGCTGATTGCGAATTTGATTTTTTTTCTTGCTTCTCATCTCTTTTTCCCGTTCTTAATTTTTCCATAAGACGCAAACTAAAAGTTTTGCGGCGTACTCGCCCCGGTTCATGCCATAAGGAAACCTGAATACCCGGGGAATGCCTATAAGGCATTCATACCGTTGATTCTGATTCATGCGATGTGCATCGCGCTACAAATACGGAATTGTATGTCATTTTACCAAATATCTGTCTTCGCGCTCATAGTGTGGGGAAATTTGACGTGTAAACTCCGATACGGCACGTTTGCCAAGTTCCCGGATCGTGTTCGCTTGGGGTCCGACCTGCGAAAAAATAAAAGAACCGATGGTATGCGCCTCGGCAGTACTGCGTCGGTATGACTCATCCCAAATAATCTGCTCGGTCTCAACATCAATAATCATTACGCGCAGCGAGAGCAGATAGGTTTTCTGCATATAGTCCTGATAATCCATCACGTAACGCTGCCGTTGTATGGAGTATCGCTCCCCATAATAGCGTCTCGGTCGGCTATCGGAATAAAATCGGAAACTCCCGACGATAACACCTTTCACCTCAAAATACTCACCGAGTTGGCTGAGATGCTTCGTATCAGCGAGCCACTCTTCTCCGAGGGTTTCACCGATAAGGAGTCGTGTGGTTTCCTGTGTACTGACGACCTTGAAGCTTTTTTGGCGTGCTAAACCTCTACGGAGTATTGCGGCGATATCTTCACCGACCTCGGGCGGCAGTTCTTCGTTGCGCTCCGCCTGCTTTTCACTGACAAACGGCAAAACGGCGAAGTTGGAATACCGGCTAATGTCGATTTCAGATTTGACCTTCACTGGAATCGAGACCCGCGTGACGGCACTACCACACCCATAAACTGTTAGGATTGCTAAGAGGATTGTCATCTTCTTCGCTATCTGCATATCTTAGTCTCCATCATGCTCTTCTGTAAAGTCGCCATGCTCTGTAAGTGGGGAATCGTCCTCTTCTAATTGCGGTACATCTCCATCGTCAGCCCCGCTCCGCCGGATATGTATGCGGCACCGCCGATAGTTGAGCCGATAGTATTTATTATCGGGTTCTAATTCGGTTGCGCGCTGGTAAGCAGCGACAGCCTCATCAATGTTTCCGAGTGCTTCGTAAGCGACACCAAGGTTATTATACGCTTTAGCGTTCTCTGGGTCAACGTCAATAACTTGTTTCCATCGGAAGACTGCCTCGTTCCAGAGTTGTGCTTGTGCTGCTTTTATGGCGAATTGATTGTAAGCCTCAATCTGGTCAACATCGCGCGATATAGCACACCCAGACAGAATTAGACAGGCAAGTATAGCAATAGACGCGAGTTGATGGGTCCTTCGCACGTTTATCACCTCAAGATTTAGAATATTGGTTTCCGAACTACGCCATATATATTACATTGTATTCGTCTTTTGTGTCAAGGGAAAATTGGGATGGTTGTTGGCAATTGGCAGTTGGTTGTTGGTAAGGATTGCTATCAGCACTAAAATTTCACAGTTTTCACAGTTAGATGGGAAATTATGAAATTTGTGAATCGAGTGTAAAAATAGGTGGAGACTGGGTTTATACGGGTTTTGTGAAAGGTTACTGGGAAGGGTACTGTGAAAAAATGGTTCTCGGTTATGGGTTGTCGGTGAAGCTTGGTTCTGCTGGGAAGGTGGAAGTTTGGAAGCGGGTTGGTTTTTGTCTGAATCAGGATTTTCAGGTAAACACATTTTCTGTGAAAATAGGGGCGCGAATATAGTTTTAACTTAACGATATATCTAAGGATCACCGAACAAGTTGGGGCTTCCGGACCCAAATTATTGGAAAACTGAATAGCTCTGTGGGAACCTAAAGATTTTGACACCGCCTCCGAAATATGCTATACTTTCTTTGTAGCACAAACTGTTAGTTTGTGAGCGATACGGCGCAAACTCACAGTTTGCGGTACAGAAATACGGATGAACGCTTAAGGACCTAACCCAATTTTGCGTGAGTCCTGCTTCAGAAGGAGTCTATTGCATGTCTAATACAACGCCAGTCCGGACGGTGATTGTCGGGTGCGGTATGATCGCTGCGGGGGGTTACCAGCCGCGGTGTCAGGCATACCCACACCGTATTGAGCTCGTCGGTTACTATGATCAAGATGAAGCGCGTGCCTCGGCATTAGCAGAAAAAAACGGCGGTCGCGTCTACACGTCGCTTGAGGAAGTGCTGAACGATCCGAACGTAGAGGCGATCGTGAACTTGACAATCCACATCTCACACTACCCGGTTTCGTTGGCGGCACTGAAGGCGGGCAAACATGTCTATTCTGAGAAACCGATCTCTATCCGAACCGACGAAGCGAACGAACTCGTCGAAACTGCGGAAGCGATGGGTTTGAAATTGGCGTGCGCACCATCGGCAATTCTCGGTTACGTTCAGCAGAACGTCTGGCAACGGATCCGTGAAGGCGAAATCGGCGATGTTATCTCGGCGATTGGCAACTTCGGCGGTCCGTTGGAACACTGGCATCCAAACGCCGACGCGTTTCTGATGCATGCGGGTCCCTTCCGCGATGTCGCGCCTTATCCGCTCACTGCGATGACGACGATGATTGCCCCCGTTAAAACGGTGCACGGTTTCGCAAGGCTCGCTGTTCCGAAACGAGTGCTTACCCAAGGACCGCGGAAGGGGACTGAATTTGAGGTGAATGAGAAGGACCACGGATTTGGCGTACTTGAATTCGAGAACGGGGCACACGGACTCATCTATCACAGTTTTACTGTTGCTTCTGGTATTCCGCCTTACGAGATCCACGGGACAACGGGTGGGTTCTCTCTACAAGCGCACGACGATGGACGCGGCATCCAAAAATTCACGCCGCAGGACCGGTGGCAAGACGAACCTTCGCCGCCGAAATCTTTTACTGGGTTAGATTGGGGAAAAGGTGTCGCCGATTTCGCAGCTGCGATTCGATCCGATCGGAACCCGCGTTGTAATGGGGCACAGGCACGGCATGCGTTAGAGGTGTGTGAGCGGATCATCGAATCGTCCGACGCGGGTAGACCTATTGATGTCGTGAGCCGCTTCCCGGCACCACAGCCGGTTGGGGATGTGGCACCGTGGGAAACAGACTAAGGAAACAGACGATTGCTTTATCAAATTTGAAATTGAGAGTAAACCCAGTTCGTAGTAGGGCAATTTATTGCCCGTTATTGACCTTTGGACGTGCGATAAATCGCACTACTACAAACCTGCCCTCAAACTCAAAGTTGACGAAGCACTACTGTTCTATCCAGTTTCAAATTAGGCGCATCTACCTTGGTATCAGGCGAGGCAACCTCGCCCCTACGAGGCATTGCCCCTAAAATTCAAATTGGATGAAGCGTTACTTGCCGAGGGCGAGCATGTTAATGAAAAGCCTGTATGCGCCTTCGATCCCTGCCGGGAGTTGCCTATAAAAGGCGTAGGCGGCGTAGGTATAGGTGCCTTGCCCGTATTCGGCAGAGAGGAACCCGCCGTGTTGGGGTTCCTGCTCGCGATCGTTGCACGTGAGGAGTGCTTGGTAGTTTGAATCCCATTCCGTCAAGAATTTTGAACCACGCTCTTCGACCCACCCGTTGAAATCAGCCTCTGTAATTTGATTCGGATGTTGGAAAATCGGATGCTCTGGCATCAAGATCGTTACTTGTGCATCCTCTTCGGAGACCTCCTCTGGTCGTCTCCCCATTGTATAGGGGTAGGGACCGAACGGAGCTGCGTCAAATTCCGGCGTCTGATATTGGACGATGAGGTTGCCGCCTTTATGGACGTAATCGAGGAGTCGTCCGTTATAGGCGATGAGATCCTGCCGCACAGCATACGCCCGAATACCGATTAAGATGGTATCGTATCGACTCAGATCACCCGTGCGGAGTTCTTCGCGATCCAGCATCTCAACATCAATACCAATCTGTTGGAGTGCCTCAGGCACCCTATCACCGACCCCCATGATGTATCCGACTTCCATATCTGTTGGCAGTTCAATCGAAATGCCGTGAAGCACCATCGTAGCAGGACGGTATAGGTGGCGGGGTTCGAGATCCTTATGGTCAATCGCTTGATAGCCGGTGGTATATTCCTCGCCGTTATAAGTAGCGACGGCTTGCATTGCGTAATCTTTGCCTGCCGCTACACCTACAGCAGACACATCGAAAGTAAAGGTCTTGCTGGCACCTTCGTGTGTGAAGTCAAAAGACGCGCTTTCAGGCGACGCATGCCACCCGTCCGGTAATACGAGCGAAAGCGTGCCTTCCGCTTCGCCTTTCACATTATTCAGCACTTCCACCGTGGCGGTAAATGTGGTTTTTCCACCCGCTGTCGCAGATCCAGATATCGGAACAACACCGATACTCGGCGACATAGAGAGGCTGATAGCCGGAGCTACCGATAACAGTCGTCGTCTCTCGCCCCAAGGTCGGTTGATTGAAACGGTTTGTGCAGGTCGCGTCAGTGTGAAGTCTACGCCGTCTATGCGATATGTCACAACCCCTTGCACTTCAGGCGGTGCGAAAGGTAAGAACCGAAATTCTGGACGCTCGAGTGTATAGACAGCGTCGTGATATTCAGAGGTGCGCGTCCAGTAGGGTTGCGTGTACGACGCACCCTGTGGCACTTCTACTTCAAAGGTAATAGAAACGGGCTGGTTTGGCTGTATGAAGCCTCTCTCTTTCTCATCTGATTCTGTTTGCATTTGACGCACGCGCCAGCCTTCTGGCGTGCGGAGCGATGCATCAACAAATTCAGTAGCAACGGGAGCCGGATTGACCATCCGCATTCCGATTGAAAATGTCTGTCCCGGAATTGCGACAGCAAAAGTTTCAGGTGAACGGAAGAATCCCTCTTGCGCGCCTTCGGGTTGAACAAGAACCTCCAGTGAACATCCGAGCGCAGCGTTCGCGGCAGCCATTAATTCCTGTTCTTTATTCTGAAGCAAAAAAAGGAGATGAGCGCGCGTCGCGTCATCAACGTCTATGCCCTGGACGCTTTCGATGAGGGTGCGGGTGGCTTTTAAACCGGTAGCAAGGTGAGGGACAATCGCCCAAGGGTGCCGAGCATCGTAGTCATTCAGCGCAGCATCAACGCTCTCCTGAAGTTGTGTAAAGGTTGCATTCAGGTCAGGAGCATTGGCGAGTGTTGCCATCCCCATAATCGTAGTATCAAGCCCATCAAAAAGGCTCTGTTCGGATTCCGTTTGCTTAGGAAATGTTGTATCGACTAACCGCAACTCGGTAACCGCCGCACCTTTGGATGCGCGCGTCTGTCCAACACCTTGGGAACGTTGGTAACTGAGACCTTGACGTGCGATTTGGGCATAAGAGAGTCCTAACAAGGCGTTGTATTCACCGGTATCGATTTTTAGTAGCGGTGTATCGCCAGTTTCAGTATCACTGCGTCGCCATCTGGAACGCGAGATATAGAGTTTCTTGGGTTGCCAAGGTTGCAGTCCGTCTGCGAGGTGTTCTGGGAATTGATTTGGGTCGCCAGCAGCACGGAATGCCTCTAACGTCACGACACCAGACGCTTGATGGTGTCCGTGCCCGTCTTGCCGATTTCCCTGAAATCGGGAGATGATGACATCGGGTCGGTAGCGTCGGATTATACGCACCATATCCTCCAGAAGCATCTGGTAATCCCATTTTTCTAATGTCTCGTCAAGTCGTTTAGAATAGCCGAAATCGACGGCACTAGAAAAAAAGAGGTCTATCCCGTAGTAACGTATTGCAGCCAGATGCTCTTCGGTACGCACAATACCGAGTGCGTCGAACAATTCGGGTCCGATGAGGTTTGCGCCGCCTTCGCCGCGTGTCGTCGAGTATAATCCGGTTCTGACCCCGCGCCCCCGACTGAGCCACGTTAGCAACGCGCCGTTTTCATCGTCAGGATGCGCAACGGTGTGTAGGACCGTGGCAGTTGTCTGTAAGCGTTGTAAGGCGCGCCAAACTTCGGAAGCGTTTGTCACTCCCGCCATTTCTCCAGTCTCTGCCATTGTCGTGCTACCTCCTATTGTTCCGAACAGTGCGAGAACCAAAATTGATATTGTGATTTTTCTGAACATAAAGCCCCTCCAAGAGCGGTCGGGATTCGGAAATCCCCCGTACAGAGAACCATCAGTCAGTGGTCGGGATTTGGAAATCCCTCCTACAGGGAACTGTCGATTATTGAGAAAGTGCATTGCGGAGCATTTCTACGCTCTGCGGGACACCGACGTGTGCATCCGCTTTGCCCTCAAATTCAATGGACACGTATCCGTGAAATCCTGCATCTTTTAGAATATTGCCAATTTTAGCATAATCGAGATCCAATGTATACCATTCGCCACCGCCGTAGTAGGTTTTGGCATGGACAAGTACCGCCTCATCTGCAATCTGTGTTAGTTTTTCATAAGGATCAGAGAGGAAATTACCACAATCCATCGTTACTTTCAACCATTCTGAATCAATAGCAGAGACAATGCGATTGACACCCTCCGGTGTGCACGTTAATCCCCAATGGTTTTCGAGTCCGAGAACGACCCCGTATTTTTCAGCGTCTGGCAGACACTTTTCAATGGCAGCGATGACCCACTCAAACGCCTCATCTTCTGTGTGTCCGGGGAGTGCAGGCTCCTGTCCTTCCGTTCTCATTAATTCATTGAAAGAGGGGACGGTGCCCCACCGCCCCGAGTTGAGACGAATTGAAGGGATGCCGAGTTCGTGTGCCAATCGGATGCAGTGAACGGTGTGATTGATATTTTTTTGTCGCGTCGCTGCGTCTGGCGACACGAAGCCTTGATGGATAGAGAGTGCGTAGAGATCGAGTCCGTGAACGAAAGCGTGCCGTTTCAGTTTTTGGAGATACGGATTTGCTTCGGATGCCATCTGTTGATGTAAGATTTCGACACCGTCGAGTTCAAGTCGTGCGGCTTCTTCAATAACGTGCTCAATCGGTACGCGTTCGGGTTTGAAATGCCAATAAGAGTAAGTGGAGACACCGAGTTTCAATTTATCACCTCAAGTAGAGTTTTGTTGCGGGTATGATAGCATAACTCCGAGGCAAAATCCAGTTTTTTCTCAGTGTTTTGTAAAGGAGGTGTGGGCGAAATAAAAATAGGGCTGTTCAGTTGCCTTTAGCGGAAACCGAACAGCCCTATAATAAGTATGCTGTAAAAACTCTATTCAAAACCGCTGACTTTCGCAGCTTCAGGTGCGCTTGTCGGCAGTTCCTTCTTGGCTAACGTGTCCTCAGGCACATAACCGGAGTAGTCAGAGATAGAGCCGTGCGTCAAGGCATACACCACAACGTTTGTCATGAAACGATAGACGCCGGGTGAATAGTGGACACTACGGGTCGGGAGACTGACAGACTCCATTGCGCACATGTAATCACGACGGACCATGATAACCGACAATCTCTCACCGACGGAGATACCTTCAAGGAAGTTCCGTTTCGGCGGACGTGTACCCCACCAGAAAATGTCGTATCCGACTGGGGGGCCACCCATTTCGTAGAAGTTATCGTAAATCTCGTGATCATTAGCAATCCGCTCAATCTGATATTCAGGCATGACGTAGCGCATCTGTGCGAGGAAGAGACGAATCATTGCCTGTGCGGGAGCGTTCACACCACAGTCGTCAAAGACGAGGAATCCGCCTCTTTCGACGAGGTAGCGACGCATACCAGCGGCTTCAGTCTCGGTGAGACGGCTATCCATTTTACCACCACCATACTGCCGTCCGAGCAAGTTACGGGAACGGGTGAGTGACGGATCGTGTCCTGTCATAAAGACGAACGGAGTTTTGAAGAGGTTAGCATCCGTAAACTTCAGGGCACCACCTTCAACGTTCATGTCGGTTTTGATTTTTGTACGCTCGTTGAGCCACTTCGTCAATGCGTTGAGGGAGGAAGCATCAGCCCACCAGTCAGAGAGGGAGTGACGGATCCGTGTGAAACGGAATACGCCGCGGATGTCCTTACCTTTACCGATAACACGTCCACCGGGTTCGCCTCTGGGCAGGGGTGGTACTTCAACGTTACCGAGGGTAATGTTTTCAACGACATCGCCGAGTGCGTCGCGTGCTGCGCCGACGTTCTCGACCATTGCGAGTCCAGGTGGACGTTCAAAAGCGACTTTGACCTGTACGGCACCGCCTGCGACCCCACGACCGATGTTAGCCGGTCCGGCAGAGGGAGCAGTTGCGACAGGAGCTGAGAATGCCAAGGCACCGGGAGCGTCCGAAACGGGGAGGTCGGCGTGTGTTACGACCGTTGGCACGGGAGCGTTGGGTGTAACGACTCGCGGGACGTTCGGATTAATTGGTGCTTCTACTTTAACAGTCTGGTTAGAAAATTCGAGAACCGTCTGCGGTTGGAAATTCGACTTGGCGACAAACGCGGTTGTTACACGAGGTTGCACTTGCACCTGTTCAACAACGACGGTGTTCTGTGTCGGGACAGTCGGCTTAATAACCGGCTTGACGACGGGTTTCCGTACCTTAGGCTTCGGTGGCTCCTTGGGTTGGAGCACTTCGGCACCGACGAGATCTTTGAACTGTTCAGTCTGCGTGACAAGATAAATGCCAGCAATGAACGCAATGACCGCGTGAAGTACCAAAGAAGTCATAAAGGCACCTGAGGTTCGTTTTGCACTCATTCGTTATTACCTCCAAGGGGTATTTCTGTATCCTACGAAAAAACAAAAGTTGTTGATGCAGGAATATATGCAATTTCCGTGCCAATCCGAGAAACGCTGAATTCGCTATCAATCCCTGCATCAAGCGGGTTATGCTGCACAAAAACGGGCAATTTGTTTTTCAAGCTGCACAAAAACGGGCAGTTTTTAGCAGCCGCGTGCGCCGACATCGGACTTATGGGGCTTTGTCAGCGTCTGTCGAAAAGAAGCGGCCTGCTTCCTTAAGCCGTGGTTTGCCTTTGTGGAAACCAAAGATGCCGAGGTTGTTTTCCGTGCTGCTATCCAACTCGTGAATCTTCCACCCATCTTTCTCTTCTTTGACTAAATAGAGATGCGTTTCACCGGGGAACGCGCCTTTGTAGCAGTTGTAGCCTATCGCACTCGCCTCAATCTTGCTGCCTTTATAGCGAATCCAAAAATCGGACAACTGGTCATTCTGTCCCCACCTGGAGCCCTTTGTGCCGATACCGATCCATAAACCTTCGATAGCGATTTCAACATTCCGCCAACCGAAGGCGATGGGCACGGGTTCATTTCCGGCAAAGATTGTTCCGAAGGCGACCTTGCCGTCACTCGTCCGAAAGGTCTCACCAATGGCTTTCATATCGTTGTCGTTGAAGGCTTCGTAGAAGGCACTATACACCTCTTGAATCGCTGCTTTTTCCGCAGCAAAGTCAATAGGCGGTTTCGCAGCAACTGCAGATTCGGTCGTAGCACTGCTGCTTGAGGTGCTTTCTGTCGACTTCTCAGCAGCACCTTCATCTTCAGAGTCGCTACCACAACCTACGATGCCTATGCTCATGATGCCCACTGCGAACAGGGCAATTACGAGCCACATTAATCTCGATTGCATTTTCTAAATTCCTCCTTTAGGTTCGTCACATCGCTTGCATACAAATAAACGTTGCAAGCCACTCACATCCAAAAATCACGTTCTAATACTGTTTAAGACATTATAACTATTTTTTACAAATATGTCAAGTTAATTCGTCTAATGTTATCCGATGCGATTCTCCGATGGTAAATACCGTGCATCTTCAAGCACTTGAATTACATCGGTAACTTGGATTTCGGACATGCATCCTTTCTTTCCGAATCGACAGGTCGTCCCGAAACAAGGTGGACAGTCAAACTTGGGGCGAATTGTTCTACACGTTACGCCGATTGGCGCGAAACGGGTTGGGTCCCCAGGTCCATAGAGTCCAATTGTCGGCGTGCCAACCGCTGCGGCAAGATGCATTGGACCGCTATCGTTCCCAATAAACACATTGCAAGTATGCAAGATTGATGCCAATTGCGTCAAGGTTGTTTCACCAGCAATATTAATCGACGCGCCTTGCATACGTCGCTGGATTTCAGTGACTATTGGGACTTCATCCTTCACACCGACAAATAGAATTTGTGTCCCTTTTCGTGCAATGAGCCAATCTGCCAATTCTGCGTATCGCTCGGGGCTCCACCGTTTTAGTGGCATCGGGGACCCTGAATGGATCGCGACCAGTGGATATTGTTTATTAATCTTGTGGATTGCAAAAAAATCGGATGCCCACTTTTCATCCGCTGTTGTCACGGAGAAAGTAGCAGTTTGGATAGATGTTGGGATACCGGCATGTCTTAAAAGATCAAGATTACGCGTTGTTTCATGGGTTCCACTGAACCGAGCAAGCCTTAATTTGTTTTCGATTTGTAAAGCGGCACGACTGAGACGATGGGGTGTGAGGCGCAGCAGCGAGAACCCAGTTGTTCGCCAATCCCCCCGGAGTTCCACAACCAGATCGTATTTTTGACGACGCAATTCTCGGTAAAGCTGGAACGCCTGTTTTAGTGAAGTCGATTGCCCTGTTCGAGAAAAAGCGGGAGAGTTGTAGTCGAAAATGGTCCTGACATCTGGATGTCTCTCCAAAACAACGCGACTCCATGTGCCAGTAAGTGCGTGGAGTTCAACGTTCGGATATGCTTGACGTAGATTGGAAAACACGGGGGTTGCTAATATAACATCTCCGAGATGGTCAAGTTTCACAACGAGAATGCGTTTTGGAACGAAATCCCTGGGTAAGGGTTTTCGGTAAAAAAGCCACTGTACGGCAGCGGAGACGATTAAATTGAGGATTTCAGCGGCGTTCTGAAACATTTTTTCAGTTTAATCAAGTTGCAGAGATTTGTCAAGAAAGAGAAAAAAGAAAACGAAGCATCGGCGTAAAACAGAATGTTTCTTGACTATTTTGCCAAAATCTGTTATTTTTTTCCAATTAGTAGAAGTGGTACGTAGTTGGAAAGATTTTAGGTGTGCTTCCTCCAACACCATTCTTTAGACAAACACCTCTATTTTCTTATTAGAAAGGAACTAACATGGCTATAAGCATACGAAAATCTTTATTACTGACCGTCGGATTACTGTTTTGTATACTCGGATGTACTCGCGATCGCGCGCACGTCCTAATGCCCGACCATACTTCACCGCCTGCAGAAGTCCATGGAATTGTCGATGCTGAGATGTCCTTTGAACAGAACCTTTTGCCCATCCTCACGGCGAAATGTGCGCTTGCTGGATGCCACGTCGCTGATGGACCTCACGGTTTAGATTTTAGGACTTATGAATCTTTCATAGCGGGCGGAGAACACGGTCCCGCATTCATCCGCGGAAATGCTGAAGACAGCGAGATTGTTGAACAAATCGTTTTAGGGAACATGCCCCCTGGTGGTCCCCCATTGATTGATACCGAAATTCAACATTTTGTTGATTGGATCAATCAACAAGAGGCACACGGTGATGTCACCCCTCATGACGAGGATCACGATGCCGGTGAGGATCATGACGACATGGATGACGAGCATGAGATGGGCGAGGCACATGAAGATATGGACGACGACCACGACGATGAAGGAGATGGGCATGACGATGACGACGAGGGTCATGACGAAATGAACGGCGAGCATGATAACGGGCACGATGATAACTAACACTGTCTCTAATGCTGCGCTTACCTGCAAGTGTCATGGACGCTGATCACACATTTCAAATTGTGAATGTCCGATTTATGGTTTGTAGGGACGAGGTAACCTCGTCCCTACGATAAACTACCCTTTAAATTTCAAGTGGCTGAAGCACTAACTCATCAGAAGACTTTCCGCAATAGCACCTTCAAAGACACAGCATAGATATTGAACGTCCCGACGTAAGATGGTTGGATTAACAGTCAACATAATACGTCTGGAGTTATCGCTGTCCGGCGCGGATACAGATACCGCACGCGCTTCAAGCGTCTTGATGAAACACTTGCTATTAACGTCTGCCCTTAACGTCAGTGGAAATATATTAGAACCGTGCTCAAAAGGTTCAACATTGATACCGTCCAGGGTGTTGATTTTATCAAAAAGTGCCGTTGCGTGTGCCATAGCCCGATTAAAACGCGCCTCAAATCCCTCTATGCCCTGAAGTGCTAACGCTGCTGCGAAGTTTGCAGATGCCAACCCACCGCCAAACATACGACGCTCGTGATACAAACCATCCGTGAACTTAGCCGTGCCTGCCAGTATCGCCCCGAAGGGTGCTCCAAAATATTTATACAACGATACATACACCGTATCAAACAGGGCTGCATACTCGGTTGGCGAGATACCCGTCGCGCCTGACATCATGTAGAGCCGCGCACCGTCAAGATGGCTTCCAATCCCTTTGTCTCGGCAGTAGTCGGTTACCGCCTTCATCTCATCAAACGGCATAATTTTACCGGCTTGGCGGCGCACTGGACTTTCAATCATCACTGCGCCAACCGGATTGATGACCCGTCCGCCCTCTGCCTGCTCTACCGCGGCTTTCAAGGCTTTGAGTGTAAAATAGGGAGACCCTTTTGCCAAGGGTATAAGATTTATGTTACTGAGCCGCGTTACACAATCACCACTGTCATTGTAGAGATGACTCTGCTCCTGAACGATTGCACGCGGTTTGACACCGCAGAGTTTTCGGATGGCAAGATGGTTAGCGAGTGTACCGGTTGGCATAAAGACCGCTGCCTCTTTGCCCAACATCTCAGCACATTTCTTCTCAAGCTGCTCAACATTACCACCAAGGGAATAACTGTCAGCCTCAAGCGCAAATTCTTGGTCGAACTCAGCAAGCTGCTGTAGCATTATGGTAGGCGTTTTCGGTTCTCCGTCCCCTCGAAAGATAACGGTGTTGTCTGGTGAAATATCCCGGACAAAAGACGTGTCTGATGGAAGCGATTGGGTAATATGGGAGTTCGTTGTCTGCTTCATCGTTGATCTCCTTCGGGTATATTATATCACTTTTCTGTAAGATTGAGGATTTTTTCCTTCCGCCCCCACAAATTTTGCTATTTTGTCCATTTTTTGAACAGATATGTTCATTGTTTTCGCAGACAAATCGGAATTAACCCACAAAATACGGCATATTCTGCGATTTTTAGCATTGGCAGCATACTTGCTAAATGCAGAATATAGACAACATTTTTGGTATGAATCAAGATCCATAGGATTACAGAACGCCTACGATAAAAGTGTATTGGATTTCAAAACTATTTCAAAAAGCACTCAAAGGGTTTTTTGGAGAACATTAGAAAGGAAATTGTTATGTTTAATGTACAAAGGTTTTTCTTCCTTACTGTCGGATTTCTGTTTTTCATGCTCGGTTGTGGTCCTGATAGCAGCGACATTCTGCATCCAGCTGACATACTCGATTGGCTCAATCAAGGCGCGATAGATGACAATCCAGATAGCAGTGCACCCGATAGAGAGGCTCCGGTTTCGCTGGACACACCTGATACAGCGAGCAACCCGGCTCAGAGAGTCTCCTTTGAACAGCATCTCTTGCCCATCCTCACGGCAAGGTGTGCATATTCTGGTTGTCACGATGCTAACGGTCCCTATGACCTCGATTTCAGGACATACCAAACTTTCATAAGAAGCGCAGAGGATGAGGATGTATTTGTCCCAGGTAATGCCCGAAGCAGCGATATTATCGAAGAGATTGTTTCAGGCAGAATGCCTCCTAACGGTCCTCCGTTGACTATTGCCCAAATTCAACTCTTCACAGATTGGATTAATCAGCAAGACCCTGCGGATTTTCCTAATCTTCGTTACGATGATGACGATGATGACGACGATGATGACGATGACGATGATGACGATGATGACGATGATGATGACGATGACGATGACGATGATGACGACTAATGACAGCGATTCTAACATGTTTGCTATTTCAAAGGATCATAGAGGTTGGTTTCATACCAGCCTCTATGCTCTTAATAAATCCCACCTCCCTTCTATTCAATAAATAACAAGTTCCAAACGCATTTGCATTCAGTGGATAGATGCTGCTATACTATTTTCAACTGTTTCTACTGTCCCGTATTTTTCAGTGAGTCGGGATTCGGAGATCCCTCCTACGTATGCGATTTATCAAACACTTTTCAGAAATTGATGAAACGGATCTTTCACGTGTCGGTGGGAAAGGGTTAAATCTCGGAAAGTTGACGAAGGCAGGGTTTCAAGTGCCGCAAGGTTTTTGCGTCACGACGGATGCTTATCTCTCTTCTGTTCAAGACCTGTCGGAACAGAACGCCAATAGTCTCAAAGATCTTGCCTTGGCTCCAGAACTCGTTGCGGAAATCTATGGCGCATACGAAAATCTACAGTTAGCGAAGGTCGCTGTGCGTTCGAGTGCGACCGCCGAAGATTTAGCAGAAGCGAGTTTTGCGGGGCAACAGGACACATTTCTGAATGTAAAACCTGATGAATTGTTAGATGCTCTCAAGGCGTGCTGGGCATCGCTCTGGTCGGAACGGGCTACTGCCTATAGAGAGACACAAAGCATTGCTGACGAAGGGTTGGCAATGGCAGTTGTGATTCAAGAGATGTGCGAGGCGGATGTCTCTGGTGTGCTTTTCACTGTGAGTCCCTTTAATCAAAGTGCCTCTGTTATTGAGTCGAATTGGGGATTGGGTGAATCGGTTGTGTCGGGTGCTATCACGCCTGACAGTTTTCAGGTATCGCGAGAGACTGGCAAGGTTTTAGAAAAGACGATTGCGACAAAACAGGAAATGGTGACGGCTGATGGTGTCAGCGAAGTACCAACTGAACAGCAGGACGTTCCGAGTTTGACGGATGCGCAATTGGGGGAACTTACGGAACTCGGTTTACGAGTCGAAAACCACTATGGACAGCCGATGGACATTGAGTGGGCACTGGCGGATGGTGAATTTGTGCTGTTGCAGGCACGTCACATTACGACACCTCCGAGTTCCATTACATCTGCGGAATCTGTTGCGCAACTCCGTCAAATGGAAATTCAACGGTTGGAGGGGTGTGCTGATCCATACGGCACTGTCTGGTGTCATCATAATCTGGCTGAGGTATTGCCAGCCCCATTACCGATGACATGGTCGGTCATGAAAAAATTTATGTCGGGTATCGGTGGGTTAGGTGAGGCGTATCGAAGTCTTGGATTTTATCCG
Source organism: Candidatus Poribacteria bacterium (assembly GCA_022827625.1). Classification (GTDB taxonomy): domain Bacteria; phylum Poribacteria; class WGA-4E; order WGA-4E; family WGA-3G; genus WGA-3G. The sequence goes on from JAJEIE010000029.1 coordinate 77,759, forward strand.
AGCGCGCGGGTGGATAGCGAGGGGATTCTGGACTTAATCTGCGGTCGCATTTACGTTAATTTGAACCGAGAAGCGGAACTCCACTTTGAAGGGTTCCCGTTTGTACACGACTTTAACGCCTTGAAGCAGCACCCACAGCAGGCGATGTATGCACAAGCGGTTCCTGATATTACACGAAGCCGTGCGTCATTTTGGTTGAAACTCCCACTCCATGTCGTCCGTATGAGCAAAGCAGAGATGCACCTGCGGCAGTGTCGATCCGATTTTGACCAAGTCCTAACAGCAGAAGTATTCCCAACGTTTCAGTCGGAAGTTGAGGCAGAATGGGCGGTCTCTTATTCTGACTTATCGGATGTGGAATTGGCAAAAAAATTTGAGACTTGGTGTACAAAAACACTGGACGACTTCGCACCGAAGGCACTCACTGCCACGCTCCTTGCGGGGTTCTCACTCCAACGGTTAGAGGGTGTACTTCAGAAATGTACAGATGAGACGACAGCAAAATCCATCGCAAGCAGGCTTATCAGTGGACTTTCTGGCAACCTCACTGTTGAAACCAATACGAAACTACAGCAGGTGGCGGCTGGAGACTTGGAACTTACTGATTTTCTGAAAGACTATGGGCATCGCGCAGTTGACGAGTTTGAATTGGCACAACCGCGTTGGCGTGAAGACGCGACCTACCTCGAACAGATCGTGGCATCCCTCGATTCGGTAGGGGAAATTTGTCATCCCAGCACTCTTGAACCACAAAGAGAACAACGTGAATCGGCAGAAAAGGAACTTGCTGAGTTGGTGAAGGATAAGAGGGGTTTGCGAAAACAGATTGAGAGTGAATTGGACTTCACAAGGCGTTATATGCCTTTCAGAGAGACAGCAAAATTTTATCTCATGCTCGGCTATGAACAGATTCGACGCGCTTTGCTCGAACTGGATTGTCGTTACGAACTTGATGGTGGGATTTTCTACTTGGTACTGGGTGAATTACGACAACTGATTGATGGGGAGGAAACCTTCGGTGATGTTATCGCCAGACGTAAGATGGAACGTGAACTTATGCTACAGATTGAGATGCCGGATGTCATTTTCAGTGATGCCTTAGAGCAGATTGGTGCGCCAATGGTAACTGAGGCAGCGGAAACATACAGAGGTGTAGGCGTTTCTGCGGGGGTAGCGTCGGGCAAAGCACGTGTGCTCTTGAAGCCGTCGGAGGCGCGCCTATCTGACCGAGATTATATTCTGGTCTGCCCATCAACGGATCCGGCGTGGACACCGCTTTTCCTACATGCGGCGGGACTGGTGATGGAACGCGGCGGAATCTTGTCGCACGGCGCGGTGGTCGCAAGAGAATATGGTGTGCCTGCTGTTGCGAATATCCCGAACGCGACTCGGTATATCACTGATGGGCAGATGCTCCACATTGATGGAAATACGGGAACGGTCTCAATCTTAACCGAAACGCCGTAGCGGAGAGATCCAATATGCTACTCGATACCTATTCATACGCACGTCAACAAAAACGTAGGAAGACTCAGAAAGCGTTTCTGCTTTCGTTGATTCTGCATGCTATTGCAATAACGATTATGGGTCTCGGCTATATTCGGTGGTATCGTCCGCAGCTTCCTTCGGAACCTCTCGTGTCGGAAGCGATTTCGGTAACCGACCTTCAACGCTTTCATATAAACAGTATGCGCAAGCGCACAATGCCGACTCGGCGTTCAACGCCTGCCAAGACCTCACCGAGCCCTAATCAAACCGTTGCAAAACTGGCGCGCGCAACCCCGGCACCGCATGTGTCAATGTCGGTACCCAAAACGTCAGCACGTTTACCGATGGCTGAAACGACGCTGCAAGAACAAACAACAGAAACGCCAGTGTGGAAAACGATTGCGACGGCACACGCGCAAGCACCCACAATTGCGCCGAAACCTAAAACCGTGCAGGGTGAAAATAGAAGCCAAGCGGTGGGCGATAGGAGCAGCCCCGCACCGCCGATTGACAGAGATGGTCGGATGGGGGAGGCACTCGAAGGCATTGCAGAAAGCGTTGCTGATGGGCAAAACGAGGAAGCGGTTGACATTGTTTTTCTACTTGACATCAGTGGGAGTATGATAGATAATATCCGTGCAGTCGGCAGACAGCTTAATCGGATGGTAGAGGTCTTTGAAGAGAAAGGGGTCGATTTCACGCTCGGCATCGTTATCTTCAGGTATCTCGAAGACGACACAATTATCCATCCACAAACACGGGATAGCGAGCGATATAAACGGTTGCTGACTTCACACGTTGTCGCTGCTGCAGGTGATGAACGGGCACACAACGCGATTATAAAAACAATACGCCGCGTCAATTTCCGTGAAGGCGTGGATCGTCGATTTGTTCTCGTTACCGATGAGGCGAGCAAAGGTTCTTATACATTACCGGAAGTGTTGCGGCAGTGTTTCGAGAATAATATCACTGTCGATGTTATCGGGATTAATCACACGACCCATAGGGCACTTACAACGAAAACGGGTGGACTCTGGTTTCCGATACCAATACAGGAATAGCGATTAGCGGTTAGCAGTCAGCAGTCAGAAAAACAGTTTCAGTTCAGAGATTTACTTTATACCGGAAACTTAGCCCGAAACGTAGTGGAGGGGTTTTTGCTTGGGTGTTTCTTCAGATCTACGGAAAGGGATTTCAAATCCCCAATCCGCTTCAACGAACCGCAAGGAAAGTTAAAAATATGAAATGGTCATTGAATACTTATCAAACCTGTCAAGCGTGGGAATTAGGACGGATACTTGACACCGCCGAGGCTACCGGCTATCACGGTGTCGAATTGTTAATGGATTACGAGCAGAAGCACGGCTTTGAGTGGGATACGCCCAGAGAAGCGTGGGACGGGTTAAAGGCACAAGTGGACGCGAGTGGCGTTGTTATCTCCTCACTCACAAGCTGCCAAAATTTCCACTCTGAGAACGCCACTGACCGCGAGGAGACTGTCCGGCGCGTGACACGCGTGATTGATATGGCAGAATTTATGGGATGTGATCACGTTCGAGTGCTCGGGGACCGGTATACCAAGGAGAACCGTGATGCGATCGTTGGTTATGTCACCGACGGATTGAAAGCACTCGGTACTTATGCTGGCGAGAAGCAGATCACTGTCTCCATTGAGATGCACGGCTCTTTCACAGACCCAGATTCAGCGATGGAGGTCATTGAAGGTGTAAATCTTCCGAACGTCGGTTTTGTCTTTAATTCACAATTCGTCGGTTGCGATGCGGGGAGTATTGAACCGCTCTTTTCACGTGTTGCATCTCACATTACGGCAGTACATACACATCGGGTAGAAGAACCGGAGACCTTTGACCTCTACCGTCAGATGTTCCAGTGGCTGGATCGGATCGGCTTCTCAGGTTACATCTCCAACGAATGTGCGTATACGGGACCTGACCCGGAGAAGGTGCTTGCGCTCTACGTTGGACTTTTTAAAGCGTTTGTTTCTTAGGAGACAAAAAAATGAACATTCAAGAGCTGTATGATTTGATGTCAAAGCGTTTGGATGAGATGAGTGCGCGTACTGATGCTCGTTTAGAGGAAATGAGTGCGCGTACCGATGCCCGTTTTTCAGAGGTTATCGCGCGGTTAGAGGGTATTGACGATCGGCTCCGTGGGGTCGAAACGAAAGTCGCCGAATTACAGGGTCGCAAAATGGGCATAAGCACTGTACGGGATTGGATTGTCGGCCTCAGTGCTGTTTGCGCGTTAATAATTTCGCTCATCGCGCTTTTGAAATAAGGCATAATATCGGGTGCAAACATGTCACAATCCGCACATCTTTATAAACGGGTCGCGATCCCAGATGCTTTCCTGAACAAGACAGAGGGAAACGCATGGGGCGGTGACATCCGCATCGGCGATCTGACGGGTGATGGCACCGTTGATTTGTTGGTATACAAGTCGCTCGGCGGCATTCATCCGTGTTTTCTCGGGGCATTCACACTCGAAGGCGAACCGATCTGGTCGTTTGGTGATAAGCATCTCGAAATCAGAGACGCAGATGCCAAGGACACACCCCTAACGACGCTCTCTCCTGACCGACCGGGTCCTGTTTCTATTCACGACATCGATGCGGATGGACAGACAGAGGTTATATGTTTCTGGGTAGACCCCGACGCCCCTGAGGTGAGTAAGTGGGATTTGTCGGCAATCGGTTTGATAATTTTAGACGGTGCCACGGGTGCTGTTAAACAGACACTTGCACCTGAGGCGTTGCGTCAGTGTAACGCGTACGCTGAAGGCGAACTTCATATCCCGAACTACGTCCATCAACGCTTGATGATTGCTAACTTCTCTGGAAACGCGCAACCGCAAGATTTTGTCGTGAAGGTCGGCGTGAATGTGCTGGCGTTTAACCACAAACTGGAATTGCTCTGGCAATACACCGACGAGTGGTTCCGTTATCCAAAGCATTCCGCATACATCCCTGCAGTCGGCGATTTTAACGGCGATGGACTTGATGAAGTTAACGGCGGCAATTTTGGGATCGCTGCTGACGGCACGGTGCTCTGGAATCACTACTTCGGTGCGAACATGGATTCGGTTTTAGTTTCGGAGTGGGACGGCAATGAACGTGCGATCCTCTCAGGGGGTGGACAGGTCGTCAATGCTGAAGGGCATCCACTTCTCTCACTCGGTTTTGATACTGTCCCGCACGGGCAAGAGATCCGGTGTGGCAGATTGCTTCCAGATGTATCTACGAATGCGTTGGTTATCCGTTATAATGGACATCACCCCGACTTGATGGTAGTAGATAACGACGGACAGATTAGAAGTCGATTTCGCGTTGATGAAACCCCGAACAATACAGGTTTAGAGATTATCCGTTGGCACGGTGGGGAAAATGTCGAATTGACTTACAGTCCCGCTGCACTCTATGATAGTGCTGGAAACAAGGTTGTAACATTCCCTGAACTTCCACCACCTACCGGCGGCAAGATGGGTTGGTATCACTGTTTCCCGGCGGATGTCTGTGGCGACGGACGTGATGAGGTCATCCTCTACGATCCTTATAGCGATGCTGTCTATATTTATACGCCTACGCCTTTTCAACCCGACCTGTTTGGTGGGTATCAGCACACCGAGCGACAATACAATACACGGTTAATGGATTGATGAAAACCAACACTGTCAATAAATTTTTACTCATCTCAATTGATTGCTGGCGGTTTGACGCACTCAGCCGGACGAACCCACTTTTTAACACCCCGAAGTTCGATATGTTGACGCAGGATTTTTCGCTTGCTGAAAAGTTCTTCGTGCCGGCACCGGCGACTCGCCCCTCTCATACTTCCTATTTTACAGGTCTCTACGCTTTTGAACACGGTGTCTACGGGCAGACCTATCTCAAGATGTTCGAGGGCATTCCGAATCTGTTTCAGATATTTAACGATGCTGGCTATCACATCACGGGACGTTCCGAACGTCCAGAGGTGTTCCGATTCCTCGATTTTGAACCGTTTATCACAGCGATTGACCCGAATGCAGAAGCACAACATCTGGGTTCACTTGAAGATCTGATGCGACAGCTTAAGCAGCCCGCAGACGTGCCACAATTCTGTTTCCTGCACTTTTGGTATACGCACGGTGGCTACGGCATGAGCGGGATTCCGGGTGCGCCGAGCCTCAAGTGGCTCGTTGATAACGATAGGATAGACGAAGCGCTACGTATCTACTACGCTGCTGCGACGCATATACTGGAATTCAAGTTGGTTGAAATTCTCAAACAACTCCAACTCTCGGAGTGGGCAGTCTTCATTTTCGGGGATCACGGTGAAGGCATCTGCAAAGAGATTACTGATCACGGCGGCACGCTCAACCAGAACGTGCTACACGTGCCACTATTAGCACATATCCCGCGCGTGAGGGACTTAACATTCCCAGACGCGCCCCTCTCAGCGATTGACCTATTCCCGACGATTACGAACCTTGCCGGTATTGATGCAGACTATCAAGGCTATGGACAAGACCTGTTATCTCCATCTGAAATTGACAGCTTTGGTCCCTCTGGACGACTGATATTGTCGGAGTTAGACAGTCTCTACGGCATCGGGTTTCTCAGTAAAAACAACTTGGAGATGCCGCACCATCGTGTAACTTCTCGGACAACGGTTGACAACGTGGAAATCAACAGGTATTCGGAAGGGGTTCGACTCTGGTCGCTAACGGACGGTGAGCACCTCTATCGTGAAGATGAGGAGACGGGGGAGTTCGTGTACCGCCACGTGCTGAGCGGTGAAGACCTCCGCTGTGAAGATCCAGATCGTTTCCGAGACGCTTACGACGACATTTTGATGAATTCCAACTATCAGCACTTGCAAGCGCGAGACGCTACGGCTGAGGAGACAGAGATTTTGGAAGACAGATTACGGGATTTGGGGTATGTTGAGTAAATTAGCGGTCAGCGATCGGAAACCTTCAGCAGTCAGTAAATTCAATCTACAGCACTTCCAAGAAAGCCTCTCATGAAACTTTTTACATTTTTAAGTGCTTGCTTTGCCATTTTCGTCTTTGGAGGATGTGCTGCAAAATCACATCAGGCAATCAGTTCGGCCAACCCTGTTACCCTTGCCGAGATTGCCAATGATGTTGAAATAAATGGCACGAACTCAGCATACAAAGGACAGAAGGTTACGATTACCGCTGCGGGTAGAATTCATCCGAGTGCTGATGGGGACCCTGCAACGTTAGAACTCTTTACGCACCACAACAACGTCTATTTTTTCATCACAGACCCGGACGCTACATCTGCGCTCAATCACTATTATTTGAATTACATGGAGAGCGATCTGGCACACATTCGGGGTCATACAACTTACACCTTCACACTTCTCATAAAAGACATTTCTGAAGACACAAGCATACACGGAGACCCTTTCTTCATTATTTGGGCGGATGTCCCCGTACACACCGTTAAGGCTGATATTGAAGTCATCAACACGACACTCGAAGGGGTTGTGACGGGCGGTCAAAGGTATGCTGGGAAAACGGTGCGCCTCCAAGCGACTGTTTTACTTGATAGACTCAATGAGATGCTGGGGATTCAAGCGGATGTGGACCCGGAATTGGTAAAGACCTATTCGGGGACCATGATGCTGACCACAGATAATAGGAATGTGACCTTTTGGATTGTAGATGATGTTGCGGGCGGCGGTTTCTTTCCTTCAAACCTTGAAAAGTATAAGAATCACGAGACGTATACGTTCACACTCTACGTTGAAAGAGTCGTGACAGAAGGGGAACTGGTTGAGATTACTACCGGCATTGCTGACGATTAATGCAACTCATGAATTGTCGCCGCAAGCGTCGCGAGCTCCACAACGGCAACGGTTGCCTTCCCTGTCGTCCATCCGCCTGTTTCACCGGGATTGAGTAGTAGAGATTGACCCTTCTGGATATCTATCTGGTGGGTGTGCCCGTAGACCACAATATCGTACTCTCCACTTTTAGCAATCGGGATGGCGAGTTCAGGATAGTGCATGACGGCAATCTTTTTGTCACCGAGGGAGACATCAGCAAGGTTCGGGTGTACCTCGCCACCGATGGTTTCAAACCGTTTTGCAACGACGACGCGTTCGCCGTCATTGTTTCCAAAAACGCCGACGACGGGGCAGTTTAAATCTGCTAATGGATCAATCGCAAATGGTGCGATAAAATCACCAGCGTGGACGACAAGATCTACACCAATTTCGTTGAACAATGCGACAGCACGTTTGACGTTTGGGATATTGTCGTGACTGTCGGACATAACACCAAGTTTCATATTTGAGTCCTTTCTATTTAGGCAACCACTGAGATAGGTACCCTGTGAATAACATTTCCGAGGTAGCCTTTTGGATTCCACGGTTGTGTAAAGGGTTGTGCGGCACCTGTATCGTCATACGCGCGTGCCCATATTTCATAGTAGCCTCTGTTTGTAAGGGTAAGTTCAGTTTCCCAATGGTACCACGCGTATCTGTTTGATGGTGGAATCAACTGTGTCTCTTGCCACTGGATACCGAAATCCGTTGAAATAACAACCTTCTCGATTCGATTTTCTCCTGCCCACGCGTGTCCCCTCACTTTTATAGGTATATTTTCGCTGCGTTCAAGATAGGGTTCGGGACGGGTAATAAGCGACTTAACTTGCCATGCGGTTGCAATCCGCATATCCGCAACCGGTGGTTGATCTCCGGGTGCTATCGGGTAAGCCGGAACGCGGTAGGCATATCCACTCATTTTTTCGGAGTCGTGAACGCTATCCCGCACCCAAATACGGTTGAGCCATTTTTGCATTGCGCTACCGATCCATCCGGGAACAATCAGTCTCGCCGGGAATCCGTGTGCTGTTGGCAGTATCTCTCCATTCATTTTAAGTGCGATGAGGGTGTGTTCGTCCATCGCTTTTTCAATCGGGATTCCTCGCGAAAAGGGTTCGCTGCCGTCAGTGGGTACATCTTCCCCGTAGTTTCCAGTATAGACGGCATTCGGTTTCACACCTGCGGCTTGTAAGACATCGCCTAAGCGAACACCTGTCCATTCACTGCAAGCGACGGCACCGCGTTGCCACGGGGTACCGCTGACCTGTGGTGAAAACAGACTTCTCCCATTCCCGGCGCATTCTAATACGACTTCCATGGTGACCTGCGGAAAATGCGTCAGGTCCTCCATAGAGAGTGCGAGCTCCTTATGGACTTCACCGTCTACGACGAGTTTCCAGCCACGAAGATCTTTTTTTACCGCTCGTTCTGGCACTCCGCTGTTATTACGGACGAAATGCCGCGCAGTGGGGGTAACGTCGTCGTCCAGAAGATGTGGGGCAAACTCGCCGTTAAAAGGGTTCTCCGAATGGACAAGCATGTCCGGTTTTGGGAGTCCGGCTTCTTGGGCATCGACTAAGGCAACGGGGATGAGTCCCCTGCCTAAGAGACCTTGGTCGACGGCTTCGCAGCCTGCGCCGAAGACACCTACACTGGCGAGTAATGCGCCTTTGCCTATTTTGACGAGGAAGTCTCGCCTTGTTGTGTCAGGGACAGTTTTGAGACTATTTGTAAAACTGAGTTCCTGCTCTATTTTTTTCATCAAAAGCATCACGGGTTTTTTAGGGTTATAAATTCAATACCAATAATCTACTCGAACAACGCTGCATCGGGTTGACCGCGATAGAGGACGACACTATACTGCAGTTTTAAGGTCTCATCTGGGGCAAGATGGAGCGGTTCGTAGTAGACGAGTGAGGGGTGGATTAAGCAGTAGTTCTCGCGGTTGCGGACCCACCACGTCGTCGGATAGCGCGGGTTATCGGGATGGTCGACGATCGCAACGCCGTAGGTCTGGTTGTCAGTGGGATGCTGTGAGGTGAAACTACACCAACGGCTCTGTTTGCCGAAGATGTCCATCGGTTCGGTGCGTCCATCGGCATCCAACAATTTGCCGGGTGTGATGATATTGTCGAATCGGATTGCCATACCGCTGTAGAATCTACCCTCTGCCCCAGGCTCGCCGCGTCGTAAGTCTAAGACGACTTCACGTTCGTTCGGTTGAAGCGTCACTGACACAGAAATTTTCATGGCATCTGCTGTGGGTGGATGGACGGTTATCTCTCGTTGCTCCGTGAGATGCGTTGTGCCTTGCCAATCTATCCAGGCGTTCTCTGCTGTTAGACTTGCGCTCTCGGCATCTGCACTTTGTGCGACAATCCGTTGATGGACGATTTTGCCGAAACCTGTCGGATCGCTACCGGGTCCGGGTTGTTCCCAAAAATTGACTTCATTGACCTTTTTCCAAGCGACCCATAGCCCTTGATGATGCACATGATCGCCGGGTTCGTTCATTGTGAGCGGTGGTGCGCCGGGTAGGTTTAATGGGTGGCAAAAGGGACGGTTACCGTCTTCGGGGAAATGGTAGCCTAAGACCTGTTGTCCGTCCCAAGCGATGGTTAGGCTGTATTGTGATTGTGATAGTGAGAACATTTTTATCCTTAAAGGGCAATTTTTATACGAGTGAATAAGTTGACATCATGAGAAAAAACGTTCATAATCATCATGATGACCTATCCAGAACCAGGTAACCGTATCAGCCTTCAAGATGCCAACTGCTCGATAACCTTGAGTGATCCTTACAGACCAAATATTTTCTTTGTTATTAATACACTTAAAATGCAATGAATTATGAAATGGATTTGAAATCCATAAGCGATAAGCCTTCTTAGCTTGATTTCTGAGCATTTCATCAAGAGTTCGATAAGCCGCCCAGAACGAAGGTAATGTTGCCGATTTCATAGCCGATCCAAATCCATCGGTTCAGCTTTCCCTTCGGCGATCTCTTGTTTAGCACGACGCGCAGCTGCAACAAGCTGGTCTTGTGTATTATTGAAAGCGATATCCCAGCGAAGTTCGTCCTGTAACTCTGCAACATACTCACGCAGATGTTCTACAACCCGATCTTGCATTGCTTCAGGTAGTGACTCCATCATCTGGGTAACCGTGGTAACAGCATTAGAAGCCATAGTTAAATCCTCCTAATCTTAATTAAGATATGGGTTGACGACCTCACGTTCCAAGGACAAGCCTTCCCATTCGTCGTCGCCGGGTCCGTCGTAGATAAGGGTATGCGGTCCGGCAAAACCTGCCGCTTGCGCGAGCTCAAGGCATTGCACGTAGTCTTCTGTGTCCATTTCGCGCGGTGCTGCGAAATGTGCTTTGGTATGACACGATTCTGCCCACGAAGCGATCGCGGCGAGATCGGCATACTTTGTATCGCCACGCCAATTGCCGAAGTCGAGGCATAACCCCACTTTACCGTCTAACCCGCTCATAATGGTGTTAACGTTTTCAGGGGTCGAGAAGATGGAGAACCAGTTTTCGCTCATCAAACGGATACCTGCGGTATCGGCGCGTTCAGCGAGTTGTGCAAGGACGTTACGACTCTGCGCTACGGTTTCCGCGGACGGATCGGCTTTACCACCGATGACGCGTGCACATCTCGCACCGAGTTCACCTGCAATGTCAATCCACTCTTCAATCCACGCGATATCGCGTGCTGCCTCCGAAGCATGGGTAATGTCCCCATCGTCAATCAGCAAAGAAAAGAGTTCTACCTCGGCATCTGCGAGTGCGGTGCGGAGTTCAGAGAGGTAGGACTTTTCAACAGATGGGAGATGGAAGTGACAAATCTCTAAGGTTTGGATGCCGAATTCGGCGATCCGTGCGGGAAGTTCAAGAAGCGGAATTGGTCCCTTGTTGTGGGTTTCGACGGGAATCTGCATATCGTGTGCGGGTCCGGTGAATCCGGGTTTTCCGAGTTGACGATGTAAACTCCATGTCGAGACTGAGAGTCGAGGCGTTGCCATAATTTAAATCCTCCAAGATTTGTGACTAATCAAATCTGATGCTCACCTAACAACAATTCAAAATACATATCTAATTCAGATGCTACCTGTTGTTTTGCTATCGGATTTATCTGAAAATGCTTTTTCAGGAAAGGATGATGTCTAACGGCATCACTGATAAAAAAAGGCTTATATTGTCCGAATAAGTTATCATCTATAAGCACATCACAATTCCCGAAATAGAAAGGAAGTCTATGCAGGTTTCTTTTGAACACATCTACATAGGCATAATAGTCCAGTTTTTGTTTGTCAAGGACAATTGTATTCGCGCTATAACTTTCAACAAAAGTGCGATTTCTTTTTAGTGCGTTGATGTCTCGCATCGCCCAAAAAAACAGAGAATCATCATATCTCGGTCTATGCTTCTTCTTCGGATATTTATCAATGTAACCAGCAATATAATCAAAATCATCGAGACAAAAATCAGTTTTACCCGCTACACGAAAGCGAAAAGAACGGATAAAACTGTACGCCATTCCTTGAACGTCTCTCCGGTAAAGCGCGAGGACAATCGGGAAAGGCGTGTATTTCGCTGATTCAGGAAATTCGCCACTACTCATCAATAGACCGTCTATTAATCTGTAATTTGCGGTGAATTCCTTTAGCAGTCTAAAGTTGGTAGGCTTAATTAAATAAGAGAGTGGATGCAAAACACAAATAAGGTCTGCTTCGAGTTTATTGTAGGAACGGAGAAACGAGATGCCTAAGTCCCGACTCGCTATATCTGCATCAATATCAAAATTGACCTTCTTGATGCCGTGTCGAATAAGGGACGTTCTATCGTTATAGGGTGGGTTCCCAACGACTATCAAATGTGACTGCTCAGGAATGCCGAATTTTGTCCTTGATACGTCGCACAAAGCGTTGGTTTGAAAGAACCGAACCTTATCGTTGTTCTCTCTTGCGACATCAATTGCGGTTTCGTCAATATCGGATCCGATTGTAGTAGCCTGCCCACAATTTCTCAGAAAATCCCCGTATCCGCATGCAGTATCAATGACAGCCGTTTGTGAACCAACATGAGGCGCGATTATCTCCCACGCTACATTTACAATTTCAGCGGGAGTATAGTAGCTCCCCAAATTCACTCTGCTATCATATCCTAAGTGCGTTTGACTCATTTTTTTTCGAGAAGTCACTCAATTATAGATTCTGATTAATCCACGCCACGACCTTTTCAACCATAATTGCGGCACCATCATCAGAAAAGACATGGTCTACGCCGGGGAGTTCAAGGAGATCGGTTTGTTCGTTGGCGTGTTGAAGAATGTCGCGGCTATCTTCAATCGGAACGATATCGTCTTCGGTACCGTGAACCAATAGCCACGGTATGTCAAATTCGCTTGCGCGTTTTGCAACGCTGTTAATCGCTGCCATATCATCCACATAGGTTTTCGAGAGCGGACAGTCGGGTTCATCCCACATAAAACCTTCATCAGGGATGGCATCGCTAAATTCACGTTCCGCAAACGCTTTCGTATGCACCATGCCAGCGAGCGAGACAAGGACTTGGATGCGTTCATCGGTGGCAGTTCGCAGCACACCGACAGCACCGCCCATGCTATGCCCGACGTAGCAGATGGTATGTCCCTCAAGTGCATCAATCACGCTACCGAGGTCCGCCACCTCTTTTGTGATCGTGGAATCTGTAAACGCGCCTTCCGATTCACCGTTGCCAGAGAAAGAGAAGCGCAGGGCAGAAATACCCGCAGCTGCGAGACCTTCTGCTAAAGCGACAAGGGCAGGTCGATCTTTATTACCGGTGACACCATGCCCAATCACGACAACTCTGTCGCCCTCGCCTTTGTGATAGGCATAATCAAGGCGTTCACCGTGTTCGTTTCTAATTTCGTCAAGCATATTTTTTCCGATTATCAGTGGTCAGTTGTTGGTTATCGGTTGTCAGCGGTCAGCACAAGAAAGTTTGCAAGTGTGCTAAAGTCTGTAAAGTGAACTAAAGTTATCTCTGGGAATCTAAACAACTTTAGCTCACTTTAGACCACTTTGAACTTTTAAACTTTGCAGCCCTAACCGCTAACTCCTATTTTTTTAATGTCCATTGCTCTTCAAGGCATCAACAACCCTCTCAGGCTTGATCGGCAATTCGGTAATCCGTACGCCGATAGCGTCTTTGACGGCATTCGCCATCGTTGCCAAGGTCGGCGTGATTGGCGGTTCACCGACCCCTTTGGCACCGTAAGGACCGTTGGGTGCCGGGACTTCAACGATAACAGATTCCACCGTCGGGAGGTCTGCCGAGGTTGGGACACGGTAATCGACGAAACCGGGATTAATATTTCCGTCATCGCCATACTGCATCTCTTCCATCATTGCCCATGCGTAACCCTGAACGGTTCCACCCTCAATCTGTCCTTCAACAGCCATCGGATTGATAGCGAAGCCGACATCCTGCGAAGCGACGAGCTTGAGAACTCGGGTTCTACCGGTACCGGGATCTACCTCAACCTTGGCAATCTGTGCAGCGAGTGCCGGTGTACTGGGTTGACGTGCGAAGGAACCTTTGCCGACGATGGGACCACCCGTTGTGGAGAGGCTGTACGCAGCGAGTTCACCCAACGAAATAGACTTCGGCGGATCGGCACTCACAACATGAACAGCACCGTCTCTGAGCTCAAGGTTGTCAACGTTCATGTTGAGCCGTTCCGATGCGAGTTCGAGAACACGTTGGTGTGCATCTTCAGCGGCTAATTTGGCAGTGTTACCCATTGTGAAGGTAACAACACTTCCACCTGAACCCGTTGAATAGGGTGCCGAATCCGTATCACCGCGCCGGATTGTGACGCTTTCATAAGGCACCGTCAGGATTTCAGCGATAATCTGTGAAATTGCCGTATCTGTTCCTGTGATGTCCATAGAACCGTGGAAGATACGGACACTTCCATCCTCGTGAACAGAAACATAGACCCCACCGGGTCCACATCCATTCGTCCAATCCCCAACGGCAACGCCCCAACCTTGGTTCTCACCGGCTTCCCGATCCCACCATCCGGCGGCATCCGCGACGGCTTGTAACGTCTCTTTGTAACCGACTTTCGGTTCACTTGCGCCTGCTGGAACAGGATCACCTTCTTCGCGCATGTTCATCAGCCGGAATTCCACAGGATCCATACCGATGCGTTCAGCGATTTCGTCGAGTTGGGATTCTCCAGCGAAAATGGCTTGTGGTGCACCGGGTGCCCTGTACGCAGCGGTCCCCGATTTGTTGGTGTGAACACCGTAAGCATCTACCTTGAGATTAGGAATTTTGTAGACGCCACGGACGCGAATGGTGCTACCGATGGATGCACCAGAGACGGATCCAGAATCCCAAAAAGCGAGTGCCTGCCGTGCGAGGATATGTCCGTCTTTCGTTGCCCCTGTTTTCAGTTTGATGACACACCCGGGTGCCGGTCTACCATCCGTAAATTCCTCTTCACGCGTCATCTGTACACGCACCGGACGCCCGGTTTTTTGCGAAAGCAGTACGGCTGGAACGTGTGTAATGATAACCCCGAAACGTCCACCAAAACCGCCGCCCATTGTTGTGCCGATGACGTTAATCTGCGTCAACGGAATGCCTAACGTCCCCGCAATACCGGAACGGATAGCAAAGGGACCTTGGGTCGATGCCCAGACAGTGATTTTGCCAGACGAGTCAGCACTCGCGACGGAGACATGCGGTTCCATGTAGGTTTGATGGACACGCGGAATCACATAAGTATCTTCAACAACAACATCGGATTCAGCAAACCCTTTTTCAACATCGCCAGCCTCGGAATGGCTTTCGGCAGAAATGTTGTAGTAGACCTCATCTGGGTAGTTGTCCAATTCCGACTCAAGTTTGCTGATTTCGTTGCTGTGGTCGTTCTCTTTATCACGCGAAAGTCTACGGATTTGTGTAGCGATTTCCCGTCGGTTCGGTCCATCTTTTGTGTCATCACCGTGCAGGCGTGGCGCCGAGGGTTGAATCGCTTCCATAACGTCCTGAACAACGGGTAGCACTTCATAGTCAATCTTAATGAGTTCAGCGGCTTCCTCGGCAACATCAGGATCCGTTGCAGCGACAGCAGCAAGGGGTTCACCCAAATAAAGGACTTTATCCGTGGCAAAGACTCTACGACCACTCGGTACATCGTCTTGAGTAATAATTGCCTTAACCCCAGGGAGTTTCTCGGCTTCGGTGGTGTCGATACCGAGGATATTAGCGTGGGCGTGTTTGCTACGGACGATTTTCCCGTAGAGCATCCCTGGCGGATGCACATCCGCGCCGTATTGGGCGGCACCCGTTACTTTTTCGACGGCATCAACGCGTGCCACTGTTTGTCCAACAACAGTATGTTCTGACATCTAATGCTCCTTTCTTATTCGTTATTCGTTGTTGGCTTTCAGTTGTCGGTTAAGAGGTTTTTATAATAAATCATCAGCGTCTGGCGTATCCGAAGTACAACGGAATTGTGCCAGAATTTATCTCTTAACTGAAAACCGAGAACTAACAACTCTTCTGACTTACACGGTTTTTGCTAAGCAGTCGCGCTGACCTCTTCTGCGGCTTTCAAAACTGCCTCAAGAATTTTTGTGTATCCTGTGCAGCGACAGATATTCCCACCAAGGGCGTGCCTGAATTCCTCTTCGCTGCGATCTGGATTTTCATCAATGAGTGCCTTCGATGCCATAATAAAACCGGGTGTGCAGAAACCACATTGATACCCACCCGTGTTAATAAACGCTTGTTGCACCGGATGGAGTTCACCGTCACTGGCTAATCCCTCAATAGTGGTAATCTCTTTGCCAGAAGCGGTGACAGCGAGCACCATACAAGACGTAACAGCCTTGCCATCGACAATAACAGTGCAAGCACCGCAGTCCCCTGTACTACATCCCTCTTTCGTTCCAGTCAAGCCGACCGTATCGCGAAGTACAGCCAGCAAGGTCTTACGGGGTTCAATGAGTAAATCGTGTTCGTCACCGTTAACCTTCAAGTTGACGTGGTGTTTTGCCATATCTTTTCTCCTTAATTTTTAACTTTTTTGACCTATTATAGTAAAGTCTAAAAATATCTGGGCACCCTTTAGCACAACGTGCGATTCATCGCACTACTACGAACTGTTGTTTGCTAAGGCGTAGGTGTCTACTTAATTGTAAGCTTTACTATAAATCCCGAAAAGTCGGGATTCGGAAATCCTTCCTACAATGAACCTTGACACTTACGCCCTATCAACGGCGGTTTGTAGGGTTCGCCGTGTGAGTACATCGACCATCTCCGTGCGGTGTTCTGCAGAGCAGCGTAAATCAGATATTGGGGTGGCTGCAGCAGCTGCGGCTTCACCGACTTGCGCCAACAGTTCTGGTGTCAGTTCATTCCCGGCTAACAGATTTTCTGCTTCAGTTGCGCGAATCGGTGTAGGTGCGACGGCGGCAAGTCCAATGCGGGCATTTGTAATGACCCCATTCTCAAGATTAACAGCGGCGGCAACACCGATAAACGCCAGGTCCATCACTTCCCGAATTTTATGTTTGATATAGTGAGAACCCGATGTCGGACTCGGTAGCCGAAAGCGTGTAATGATCTCGCCGGGTGCCAAGACGGTTTGTCCCGGTCCAGTGAAGAGTTCATTGATCGGCACAGTCCGTTCGCCATCCTCACCCGCGATGTCAACCTGTGCGTCAGCAACAAGCAGACCTGCGACTGTATCGGCTGCGGGGGAAGCGTGTGCGATATTTCCGCCGATCGTTGCGAGATTTCGGATTTGGATAGAGCCGATTTCCGCGGCACCTTCTGCCAGCGCGGTGTGGTGTTGTTGAATATCTGGCGACAACTCAACTTCTCGCACTTTCGCCATCGCACCAACACTGATGCTGCCGTCAGCTTCGGCAGTGATACCAGCCAATCCCGGAATTTTCTGCAGGCTAATCACAGATTGTGGCGCCTCGGTGAGTGCCTTCATTCCAATAATAATATCCGTCCCGCCTGCAAGCAGCTGCGCGTGTTCCTGTGCAAACAGACGCGACGCTTCCGCGAGGGTGGTCGGTTCATAAAACTCAAAATTTTTCAAATTTAATCCTCCGTTTCATGTTTTTTCAGGGTAACATATCCACTTGTATCTTATTTTTGTAGCGGAACCTGACGATATAATAAAGCATACCTGATTATAGAGAATGTGTCAATCTTAAATTCAGGAAACGCCGGGTTATGGAATCGGCCAACCCGGTGTCGGTTCAGTTCGGAGTGCTTCTATTTCATAAAGTTCCTCGACAGTGATTTCGCGACCGAGTTTTGCGGATAAGAGCGAGCCGCTCATAATCTCTGTAACCTTCAAACCAACGTCCCCATTGCTAACAGGGTGGGCATCGCTGTTACAGGCATCAAGGAAATCGCGAAACTTATCGGGGAAAGACCGATCGGGCGGCTCCAAGGGCGTTTCAACGAGATTCCCTTGGTAACGTCGGCGGTTGCCCTGATCGTCGGTATCCCATTCCCCTTTCTCAAGAAAGAGTTTATTGTTACTGAACGAACCTTTAGAACCGAAGATGAAAATGCCTTGGGGGTGTTCTGCCAGATTGCCTGCCCAACCGTGTTCATACGTAAAGGACATGCCGTTGGTGAACCGAACAAAGATAGACACGTGTTCCTCAACATCGTTGATCTCTTCACCTGTGTATTCAGGGAGCATACCGCGGTAGGCGATACCACTGATGGTGGTGGGTTGTGGAGAACCGAGCAAATAAATAGAACGGTTGATATCGTAGACCCCTGTATCGTATACCGTGCCCCCACCGCTATAGGCAGAATTAAGGAACCATCTGCCGAAACCGAACATATCTATATTAGGTCTGCCGCGAACCCGGAAACTCGTAAGTCTGCCGTAGTAGACATCCCCAATTTTTCCAGAGGTGACGGCATCGCGAATAGCGTAACTGGTCGGATCGAGACATGTGCCGCCGCTCTGGTATGCGAGTTTAACGCCAGCGGCATCACAGGCATCCCGCATATTACGTGCCTCTGTTGCTGTGCGCGCCATCGGCTTTTCACAGAAAACGTGGAGCCCTGCTTTCGCAGCCGTGGCTGTTGCAGCCTCATGGACAAACGGCGGTAATGCGAGGCTGACGGCATCTAAATCACATTCCTTTATCATCTCTTCGTAATCGTTAAAGATTTTAACACCGTTGTTGGCATATTCCGATAAAAGCGCAGCATCTGCGTTCAACTGCTGGCGCGCTTCTGCGGTTTCCGCCTTTTCTGCCTCGGCGGTTGCGGATTCTGCGCGTGATGTTGCAACGGAGAGAAAATCTGCCGCTCTCCGTTTCACATTGGCATCCACGGTATCGCAGACAGCAACGATTTCTGCGTGCTGCGGATGTGCGAGATACCCGTTGATATGTGAACCGGCTATCATACCACACCCGATAAGTCCAATTCTGATCCGTTTTGACATGTTAACGCTCCTTATCAGCGAAGGGCTGCTGAGTTTGTATAATCGGGGTTAGAAACCCCTCCCACAGAGAATTGACCGTCCAGTCTTACAACCGTCCTGATGGCGTATGTCCCGCACCCACCTTGACGTGTGTATCTGCTAATTGGGCTTGTACGTGGGCGATGCACTCTTGAAGGTTCTGGAAAGGTGAACTCGGATATGACTCTATGCTAAAATTAAGGTCATTTTCACCGAAAGTCACCATATCTACGCCGGGTTTGGCGAATTTGCCGACGTTAATCACGGCATCCACAGATTCAATCTGTAAGATTAGAATACCGGTATTGTTCCACCACTCGGCGTATTCAAGGCGATCCATACCTTGCCTTATGCCATAGGCACTGCTGGGACCCCAACTCCGTTTGCCCATCGGCAGATAGTAGAAGAAATCAATTGCCTCGTCCACCGTCTCTACCGTCTCTACCTGCGGTACGACAATCGCAAGCGGACCGAGATCCAAGAGATTCCCTATGAGATAGGCATGACGGGTGTGCTTGATACGAAGTTGCACACCGACATCGAATTCGCTCGTCATGTTACAATATTCGACGAGTTGGTCTTCATTTGCAGGTCCATGTTGATGGTCAACACTGACTAAATCGTAGTTGCCTTGCCCGAGAACGGCTGCCATCTCGTCGCGCGTGCAAC
Organism: Candidatus Poribacteria bacterium; assembly: GCA_022827625.1. Classification (GTDB taxonomy): domain Bacteria; phylum Poribacteria; class WGA-4E; order WGA-4E; family WGA-3G; genus WGA-3G. The sequence continues at coordinate 97,295 of JAJEIE010000029.1, forward strand.
CGAAAGGGACACCAGAGGCGATATTAATCGCTTCTTTGCTATGAATGCGTTGCTTTAAGGACACTGGGGATGACCTCCTTGAGGTTCAATCAGGTTATAATGTCTATTATAGGTGTCTGTAGATTTTTGTCAAGGAGTTTTGAGGCGCCGCAGCAGAATCTTGAAAATTCTGTGGAATTCTGGTAACCTATGTTTTCAACACACAGAAACTATGGAGGATAAAAAAATGCGTTTAAAGGACCATGTATGTATTATCACAGGTGGTGGGAGCGGGATCGGTCGCGGTGCTGCCCTCACGATGGCTGAAGAAGGGGCAACGGTTGTCATCATCGGTAGAACAGAATCGAAATTAGAATCCGTCAAAGATGAGGTCACGGCAGCCAGTGGGACAGCAGTCAGTTACGCGCTCGACGTGGCGGATTACGATGCTGTTGAACAAATGGTTGGGGGTGTCCTTGATAAATTCGGACGCATTGATGTGCTTGTGAACAACGCTGGACACAGTTCACATCACCGCCGGATTCTGAACACGCCGCCTGAAGAGATGCGCTCGGTTATTGATTCAAATCTGATTGGCACGTTTTTCTGCACGAAAGCAGTCGTACCAGCGATGTTGGCGGCGAAATCGGGAACGATTATCAATATCTCGTCGCTTGCAGCGGTTACGCCGGGTCCGTTCAGTGGCTTCGCTTACGGTGCGGCAAAGGCGGGTGTTATCAACTTCACAGAATTTCTCAATGCGGATTTACGAAATACGGGTATCCGTGCAAGCGTGGTGGTTCCTGGCGAGGTCGCAACGCCGATTCTGGACAAACGTCCGGTTCCGCCGGATGCTGAGGCTCGCGCGACGATGGTAGATGTTGACGAGACCTCAGCGGCAATTCTACTGATCGCAACGTTGCCCCAACGGAGCAACATTCCAGAGTTAGTTATCCGTCCAACAATGCACCGTAACATGACAGGTGAAATTGTTGAATTAGACGACTGATATTTTATGCGTTTGGTGAATTGGACTAACGATAGATAGAGGTTTCAGGATAATAGCGTGCCCACGCGAACCAGTAGATATTGACAGCAGGCAGACGCTCCAACTGTGTTCCTTTTTCCTTACCAGAGGTTGCCTCACCTGTAATGAGATTCCAGCGCGTCCCGGTATTATCTTCTACAAAATGCTTGTCTTGGGCACTAAAGGTTCGGATATCCCGTGCGACGTTCCGCGTAAAGACGGCTGTCGCAAATGACCCTCTGTCGTGAAAAATCAGGAGCGGGACTTCGCCAAGTGTATCGTTGATGACGGCATTTTTTGCGAAGTGGGTCAATGGGTAAGCGCGGAACTGGGTGGTGCCATCTTTCGCTGGCACTTGAACACCAATCACAAGGGACTTATTGGGTAACCTATCATCGGTGTACGCCATTCCACTCACACCTGCACGTTGACTGGCGTGATAGTCGGCATAGACATCTTGGTTTAGGCTTTCACGCATCCCGGTTCTGGTAGGCACAGATAAAACGAGTGTGCTCGGATAATTCAGCTGCCATGTTTTCCATGCAATCTGTGGTGTGGAGACCAGTGGTTTCAACCGCTTACCCTTTAGGGGTCCCTTTATCGCTTCCCCTGTTATATGCGACCAGAGCGTGCGGGTCTGATGGTCATACATTAATAGGGCATCGCGCCATAATTTGCCGCTGACACCGAAGGTATAGGTCTCACCGTCAAGTTCCCGGCTATACACGATAGCCGTTTTGCAGAGCGGTCACCAAGTCGTGGCAATTTTTTGTTCACCGACAACGTCGTTGACGATTTCGTGTCCATTGAGTAGATAGAGCGAATAGGCACGGCTTTCGCCCTTGAAGGTTACACCGATAACAGGTGCATCGGGGTCAAGTTGCGCCTCGTTGGCGGATACAAATTGTGGATCTGTAATTGCGGGGATAGCATCAAAAGGTAATAAAGTTCGGATTGCGTCATCGGTATAATCCGCGGCCGTTGCGTAAAAGGTAACAAAAAGAAGCAGTGAGAGGGTGAGGGTGTAGTTTTTCATGATTAAAGTCCTATGAGAAGATTAGCGTTTTTTAAGTTGGCAAATAGGTCAATTATTAAAAATTGTAGCATAGACGAAACCGTTATACCAACCTTTCGGGGTCATTTAGCGATTGTCTTGACAAATTATCCTAATTGTGCTAATATAAACCCAACAAATTTCCAATAGGAAGCCGTAAAAACTGCGGAATGGATACGATTCCTGCTACATACAGCAGGTAGTAGGACTTTGGGTTTTAGGATCGAGGCACACTTATGAAACTAACAGAACATCAGGTGAACTTTTTTAATACCTTCGGCTATCTGGCGATACCAAATCTGTTCTCTCCGAGTGAGATAGCATGGATCACCGAAGAATTTGAGATGACGATTCAGGAATTCGGCGGTGGCAAAAACCACGATGGCACGCGTCGCACAATGTTCGGGGGTCCGATTGAGCATCGTCCTCGGCTCTGCACCCTGCTTGATGATGAACGTATCAAGGGATTGATCGGTGGTGTCATCGGTGAGGACTTTAACTATGCTGGTGGTGACGGGAACTATTACGCTGGAGACACCGGTTGGCACCCAGACGGAAACTGGGGACAACTCTTCGCTTGCAAGGTAGCATTTTACCTCGATCCATTGACCAAAGACACCGGATGTCTGCGCGTTATTCCGGGGAGCCAAAACCCATCTCATTTTGTGAGAGTCGGAAAGATTGATCCGAATCAATCTGAGGCATTGTACGGCATCTCATCGCGCGACTTCCCAACAAACGTCGCCCTGGAAAACACCCCTGGTGACGTGGTAATTTTCAATCACGACACTTATCACGCAGCGTTTGGCGGTGGTACCCGGCGGCGGATGTTCACGATGAACTGCACGCGACATTGTACGACCGAACCGGATTTAGAGACGCTGCATCAGTACCTGAGCGTCCACTCGGCAGGTGGATATGAAATTGAGACGGGTGCGGGTATGTTTTTTCCAACGATGGTTGATACTGCAGATGCAACTCGGCGCGTCCATTTGCAACAATGTAGCGACATCCATGACGAATTGTTTCCGCAATATGCTCGCCGTTCTTAGAATATAGTTGCTTAAAATTTGCTTTATGGTTCGTCCATTATTATTTAATCATTGCCTACAGTATATTGGTAAAACCATCATCTCGGCGGTGCTGATCTACGGGGTGAGTACGCTTCCCGCTGCTGCGTCGCCAAAGGCACGCACGCACTTACCTTCAAGTTCCATCGCTGTCAGTGACGATGCCTTAGCCACATTTTTCAATCCGTCTGGACTGGGTACAGGGCGCGGCTTAAACCTGTACTATCTCCGAACATATCAGAGCACTTGGGCAGGCGATGACGCTTTTTTTCTCGCCGTCCCTAATGGTGGATTTGGTGTCGAATTCGCGACTGCTGACGCTGACACGACCTTCACACGCTATACGCTCTCCAGCGGACAGCATCTGGGGCATTCTTTCTACGCCGGAACAAGCTACAGCTGGATAAATTCAGATGACAAAACCTATGACACGTTCCATTCTCTCTCCTTCGGGTTAATGTATCGACGCCGCTATTTTTCACTCGGTGCGATGGCGCGAGATCTGAACCAGCCCAAATTATTCGGTGAGAAACTTGGACGCACCTACGACTTCGGATTCGCGATCCGTCCAGGCACCTGGCGCACGACGCTGTCCTTTGATATGCGGAAAACACAAGGTGTAGAAGGTGTTGATCTCCGCTATGCTTTGGAAGTCCGCCCGATTCGCGAACTGATGCTCCGCGGCACTTTAAACAGTGACCTGAGTTTTGATGTCCGTTTTGGTATTAACATTGGGAATTGGGGACTCGGTACAGGAAACAGTTTCGACAAAAATCAAGAAGCGCAAACTGGCGTTGGTTACTTCCATTTTTCTAATATCCCAACAACCAAGCAGCTGCCGCGCCGTCGCATGTTTCTCGATTTACAGATGGACACCCTGAAAGATGTCTTGCCCATTGCGAAATCGGATGAAGACATTGCTGGCATCCTCATCCGTATCAATGGCAACAACTACGGTATGGCACAACTTCAGGAAATGGCAGACGCTATCTTGGACTTCAGGGAATCCGGACGCGTTGTCCTCTGCTACCTGACGAACTGCTCCACCGGTGACTATATTGTCGCCGCTACCTGCGATGGTATCTTAATACATCCATTCGCCGAAGTCCGGTTGATCGGACTGCGCGCAGAACGTTCTTTCTACAAAGGTGCTTTAGATATACTCGGTATCAGAGCCGATCTCGAACATATTGGCAAATACAAATCTGGATCTGAGGCACTCACAAGAAAGGAGATGTCCGAAGCACAACGCGAAATCCAGAATATCATTTTGGACGATCTCTACGAACAGCTCGTAGAGAGCATCGCACACGGACGCGGATGGACTCCTGAAGTGGTAAAAAAACGTATTGACGAGGGACCTTATACAGCACTGCAAGCTTTCCGCGTTGAACTCGTTGATCGGATCGTTAATGAAGGGCACCTGAAACATGCTGTAACCGAACTCACCGATAGGCACACAGACTTGGTATCCCTCAATGAATACGCAGCACGCAGATTGTATACGCAGGAGTGGCAAGTGCCACAGCCGAAAATTGCAATCATTGAAGCGAAAGGATTGATGGTAACAGGCGATAGCTTCATTGATCCGCTTACTGGCACACAAGTCATGGGTGCCGATACCATCGTGCGGGCAATTCAGACTGCGAAAGATGACGATTCTATAAAGGCAGTTGTCCTGCGGATTGATAGCGGCGGTGGCCTTGTTATCGCTGCTGACATTATATGGCAAGCATTGGTTACACTTGCCAAGATTAAACCCCTGGTGGTGTCAATGGGAGACGTGGCAGCATCAGGCGGCTACTACATTGCCGCACCAGCAAATGTCATCGTCGCCCAACCGGGAACAATTACGGGTTCGATCGGTGTGATTGGCGGTAAGTACAGCTTGAAAGGGCTGTATGAAAAATTCGGAATCCGAAAGGAAATCCTTAAACGGGGCGAGCATGCTGATTTTTACACAGATTACAGTGACTACCCGCCATCGGAACAGGCAATCATACAAAAACAGATTAAGGAAATCTATAACGAATTCATTACAAAAGTAGCTGCTGGACGCAGCGAGTTAACAACACCAGAGGTAGATAAACTTGGACGTGGACGTATCTGGTCAGGCAGACAGGCAAAAGAAAACGGATTGGTAGACGAACTCGGCGGTTTAAGCCTCGCGCTCGCTATCGCGCAAGAACATGCGGGATTGCAAGAAAAAACAGTTGAGATAATTCGTTTCCCTAAACAGACATGGGCATCCCAACTTGTCAACAATCTTCGATTCTCATTTGCACCGCTATATCAGGCTGCATCTGAAGGCATTGGTGGTGAGCACGCGGCTATAATGCTTCCACTTATCGAGCGGTATGGTGGTTTCAGCGACACTTTGAAACTTATAAATATCCTTAGGCAACAACGGCTTTTTCTCCTCATGCCCTATCAGATAGCCACGAGTGAATAAACCTCGGATCGTACCGGAAGTCTCTGATAGCATTTTCTGAACGATTACGAAATAATCAGAAATGATGCCCCGGAGCTAAGACCAAAATGCTACTCGCGAAAAACTATGAGACGCAACGCAAGAAAATGGTTAGAGATCAAATCGAGGCGCGCGGCATCCGTAACCCACGAATACTCGCCGTCATGCGAAAAGTAGAGCGGCACCTGTTTGTAAAGCCAGAATATCTCAACATGGCGTATCGGGACGGTCCGCTCCCCATCAATTGCGAACAGACAGTTTCGCAACCGTATATCGTTGCATTAATGACGGATCTGCTGAAACTCACACCGACTTCAAAAGTGCTTGAAATCGGAACCGGATGCGGTTATCAAACAGCGATCTTAGCAGAATTGGCAGGAGCGGTTTACTCGGTCGAGATTCTGCCGTCACTTGCCAAAAGCGCGAAGGCGCGGTTAGAGCGTCTCAGGTATCGGAATATATCTTTCAAGGAAGGCAACGGTCATTACGGTTGGCAAGAATACGCGCCTTATGACGCCGTGCTTGTGGCAGCCGCGCCTAAGGTCGTCCCAGCGCACCTGGTTCAGCAACTCAGCGAAGGCGGAAGAATGGTTATTCCAGTCGGTGATAGTGAGCAGAATCTCCTTTTAATTCAGAAGAAATCCCAAACCGGCGCGGGTTCCGAACCGTTTCTGGAAACAACAGAGGTCACGGGGGTCAGTTTCGTGCCGATGACAGGATCATCGAATTAAGTTTTTAATTGAAGATTCACAGAAATGCCAACAACTCATAAAGCAAACCTACCGAGTATGAGACCCATGATTCCTGAAAATAAATATTGCTAAAAGGAACAATAGATTGAAACATACACTCCATATAATTCTACTGATAACGCTGTTTTTCCCAACTGCTGGATCTGCAACATTTAACGATATAGGCGTTGGGGCAAGACCGCTGGGTTTAGGGGGTGCGTTCGTTGCGCTCGCTGATGATAGCAACGCCGCAAGTTACAACGCTGCAGGATTAGGCTATATCGATGCAATCCAGATTGGTGCCACGCGGGCACAACGCTTCAATGGTCTCATCACCTATAACAGCGTCAGCGGTATTATTCCGTTCGGGAGAATCGGTTCACTTGGCGCGAGTCTCGGTATCCTCGCAGAAGATTCCGAAATCTATCAGGAACAGGTGATACGTATATCCTATGGGAACGCTCTCTTCAAACAATTGGCAATCGGTGCCAACCTTAAACTTTTCGGTACCTCTTTCGATGCAGCAAACGAATTCGTCCTTGAGAACCCGTACTTTGCCCAGACCTCCAGTTCCGCCGTTTCATTCGATCTCGGCGTGATTACCAAACCGTTCCAGAGTCTGAGTCTCGGGGCATCCGTAGAGAATTTACTCCCTGCAAACATGAGTATCTCTGACACACACACAGACGTAGTGCCGCTGAATATCCGCGCGGGTTTGGTATATCGACTTGCCTCTATAGCGGAGATGAGCGCACAAGGTGAAACCGTTAGTAACTTACTGAAAGAAAGTTTAGGAACAGTGGAGATTGCATCCCGTAACGGTGAAATTTATATCCGAACAGGCATAGAAATTTGGCTGAACAAAGCCATTGCTATCCGTGGCGGATACGGTGCCAAAAACGGAGCAAGCACTGCAACAACCCTCAACTTCGGTGGCAGTGCCAAAATTCCGATTAGCAACACGAACCTCCAACTCGACTACGGAATCCAACTGCTGAGTGGAGATTTTCAGAATAATACGACACAGCGATTCTCGCTCAACCTGATACTTTAGAAAAGAGTTACCCAATGAAAAACACGGCAATTATTTTAATATTCACTGTTGGTATATTTGTTCCGCTCATCAGTCATGGTGCGGTTACTTCCGTAGGCGAAATAAACGTCCAAGGCGAAACGAAAGGCGTGGTTCCCGCCAGTTCAACGGTGCCACTCATTGTAACGCTCGTCGTTGATAGGTCATTAGCAGAGCCTGGTGAAGAAATTAAGACGATTGAAATCATAATGCCCCCCGGATTTTCGACGCAACCCTCCGATTTCAAAGGCATCAAACGCGACGGAAATCCCATTGTTGCGCGCGCCGTCGTCTCTGGTGGTGCCATCCTGCGCGTCGAGTTAGCAGATGCCGTCATTGACTTCCAAAATTCCATATATGAAATTACGTTCAATGCCCGAACCCCAAACACGGTTATATTCGAGTCGGTTTTCAGAACACGGCTCCGCAACCTTCAAGACAGCCCCATCGGCGAATTTATCCGACCTGGACAGGCAGATGGCAAACTTAACAACGACGATTTCACTTTAGAGGTTATCGCCAACGTACCCCCTGACCCAGTTATAGATTTTACCGCTGAAGCTGACGGAACCGGTGAAAATGACGTGACACTCCGCTGGCAGAAATCGGAGGATCTGGATGTCAACGGCTACTTTATTTATCGGGATAAAGAAGAACCTATTGATATAGAAAACCGTTCATCAACGACGTTTCGCGAGATAAACGTGCCACCGGGGAGTCATACGTATCAGATAACCGCTTACAAGACGCGTTTTTTGCAATCGGAACGCTCTCCGATTCAGATAGTTGAAGTCTCTGACGACACAGCATCACCGGAGCCTCCGATGATGTTGAGTGTCATTACCTCAAGCGATGGGGTCGAAGTTCTCTGGAAGCCAAGTGTCAGCCGCGATGTCACAACGTATCAAGTTCTGTTCGGATCCGCCGAGACCGATGGGCTTACGCCGCTCCCGGATGGAGAGATCAGCGAGTTAAAAACGGAATATAAATTTATTGATAGCCGCCCTTTGTCGATAGGTAGTTTTACCTATGCCGTCATTGCCATTGATGAAGCAAATAACGAATCTGAAAGAATAGAGAAAAAACTTCGCATATTTAACGAACCCTATCCAAACCCATTTACACCTCTTTCGCCAAGTGAAGATTTCAATCAGGTCGTGTTTCCCGCCCGAACACTTGAAGATGCTTCGGGTGAATTCGCAGTCCTTATCTATGATATTGACGGAATGCTCGTTAAAACTTTAACCGCGCCGCCAGGCGAAACAGAATTGACTTGGGACGGTCGCAATGAAGCCGGTGAGATTGTGGAAAGTGGCGTTTATGTCTACCAACTTCAGGTAGGGGAGAGTTTTAAGACCGGCACTTTGATTGTTGCCAAATAGATTACAATGTATAGGCGCAATACTTGGGTGTGTTCGGACACATTGCAGAACCTATTTCGGAGCGGTAGAAAGCAGAAACAGAACGCGCGACAGGAAAAAATGTATTGACTTAATTTTGCGTTCAGCGTTATACTATAAAAACGACTTTTGTCGACGCAATATGCCTTTTTAATCAGTGCTTAGACGCTGATCTTTGGAGGGATTAGAGTTATATTAGATTCACATCCCTCACATTCAAGGTACACTGTCGGCGCGAAAACATTCTCAGTGTGCCTCACGAACTGAAAACTTGTTATAGAAAATTAGAATAAAGGAGAAACGATAACGATGAATAAATTGAAGTCATACGGACAACGTAAAGCACAGGCAAATTTTGTCCGTGTGGACAAAATTTGGTTCAGGCAGAAAAGTTTAAAACCGATATTGCATTTAGCGATTCTTATAACAGCGGCAATCGCTTGTTCTGTCTTTGTTGCGCTACCGACTGCGGAAGGATGGACAGTCCTACAAGAACGCGACCCAAACGTTCGGGATTACATGTCCATCACTTTTACAAGCCAGAACACCGGCTGGGTGGTTGGTGCCGCCTCGTTTGAGGATTTTGAAAATCCGGGCTTCATCGGTTACACAACAGACAGTGGTGCCACATGGCACAAGTCAGAAGTTCAAATCCCTGCCGATTTAGCTGAGGTCTACTTCTTAGACGATAAACACGGCTGGGCAGTCGGTGCGAACGGCACAATTGTAGCAACTGATAACGGTCAAGACTGGGAATTACAAACGAGCAAGGTTGGCAACGGACTGAAGGGCATTTACTTCGTTAATAAAGACATCGGACTCGCCGTCGGGGAGAGCGATACAATCCTCTCTACAAAAAACGGTGGACGCTCATGGAAGGTGCTCCAAGGCGGTCAACTCGGTGCCGTTGGTGATGACGATGCCAATATGTACAACGCTGTCCAGTTCCTTGATGAAGAAACCGGCTGGCTTGCGGGTGTCCGTGTTAGCCCGAGCACACAGGGACAGAGTGCCTTAATTCAGAAAACCACGGACGGTGGACAGAGCTGGGTCACGCAAGAAACGGGTAAAGAAGATATTCTCGAAGACATCTTCTTCCTTAATGCCTCAATGGGTTGGGCAGTCGGTGAAAACGGTGTAATCCTTCATACCGACAACGGTGGCGAAAGCTGGACAGAGCAAACCAGTGGTACACAAGAGACACTACGCAGTGTTGGCTTTGCAAACGAGAATAATGGCTGGGCGACCGGTGGTGACTTTGGGGTCGGTGCGATCCTACATACCACTGATGGTGGCGAAACTTGGGAACTTGAAGATTCCACAGAGAAATTAGTTAAAGTTTTTGTGCTTGATGGAAAAAATGTGTGGTTAGCAAGTTCCACCGGCGCCATCATGCGGGCAGAATAGCAATTAGCGATTAGGGCGTTCCGCGACCACTCCACTTTTAACAGTCAGTGGGATGCTGATTGCTGGAAGCGAAACGCCCTAAAAATTCGGAGGTATAATTTTGGAAGTATCCACGTTCGCGACGCGAATGGATCGATTGGGGACAGAATCTGCGTTTGAAGTGCTTGCTAAAGCGAAACAATTAGAGGCAGAAGGTAGAAACATCGTCCATTTAGAAATAGGACAACCGGATTTCCCAACACCGATTAATATTATTGAGGCAGCATATAAAGCAATGAAGGACGGACACACCGGCTATTGTCCATCCGCTGGCGTGCCGGAGTTTCGCGAGGTTGTCGCACATCACATAACTGAGACCCGCGGGATTAGCGTACATCCAGATGAGGTTACCGTGACACCCGGTGCGAAGCCAATTATTTTCTTCACCATTTTGGCATTGATCGATGACGGCGATGAAGTCATTTATCCGGAACCCGGCTTCCCGGTCTACGAATCCGTTATCGATTTTATTGGTGGCAAAGCCGTTCCGCTGCCCCTTCGCGAGGAAGTAGATTTCCGATTCCGGCTCGAAGATCTCGCCGATGCAATCTCTGACCGAACGAAGCTGCTCATTCTTAACTCACCTCAAAACCCGACAGGTGGGACACTAACACCAGAAGACCTTAAAGCGATCGCTGAACTGGCACAAAAACACAACTTTTATGTGCTGACAGATGAAGTGTACTCTCGTATCCTCTACGAAGGCAAACATCATAGTGTTATTAACCTTCCCGGTATGAAAGAACGAACAATCCTCATCGAGGGACATTCTAAGACTTACGCAATGACAGGATGGCGACTCGGATACGGTATCGCACCCCAAGAAATCGCAGATAAGATTACACAACTCACAATCAATTCTAACTCTTGTACTGCGACTTTTACACAAATCGCTGGAATAGAAGCATTGACAGGTCAGCAGGCCTCTGTTACAGAGATGGTAACCGAGTTTCAGAAACGCCGTGATGCGATTGTGGACGGACTGAATGCTATTGAAGGCGTGAGCTGCATCAAACCGTTGGGTGCCTTTTATGTGTTTCCCAACGTCACACAACTCCCGCTCTCGTGCGAAGCACTTGCTGATTATCTGATGGATGCGGCAGATGTTGCCCTATTGCCGGGCACCTCCTTCGGCAAATACGGTGACGGTTACCTCCGGCTCTCGTATGCTAATTCATTGGAAAATATCCAAGAGGCATTAGACAGAATGGAAGCTGCAATCATGAAATTGTAGAAGGGTTGTCAGTCAGTAGTCAGTAGAGACTTGTGGCGGTTGTAATATTTTTTGACACCACAAATATCTTTTTACTGAAAGCCGAAAGCGCAGCGACCTGACAGCCGATAGCCATTAACAATAGGAATTTCTGGTATGCCTCAAACTTTCAATAGTGCGTTAAACGAAAAAGTCACCGCTCGTATCCCTGCAAGCACGACGAATTTGGGTCCCGGTTTTGATGTCTTAGGGCTCGCTTTACAACTCTACAGCACAATCACATTGGAACCGTCCAACACCGAAACCGAAGTCGTCGTAAGCGGTGTAGATGCCGATAAGATACCGAATACGCCAGAACACGTAGCGTTTCAAGCAGTAGAATTAGTTTTCAAGCGAAGCGGAACAAAACGTCCCAACGGTTTTAAACTACACATTGACAACGGAATACCTGCAATCCGTGGGTTAGGTGGTAGTGGTACAGCCATTCTGGGTGGCTTGTTAACAGCGAACATCTTATGTGGGCTGCCATTTTCTGATGCCGAACTTCTCAACTTCGCGACAGAAATGGAAGGACACCCAGATAATGTAGCGGCTTCACTATACGGTGGTATTGTCGTTTCAGCACAAGAAAACGGACATGTGCATACCATTCGGTTGACGTGTCCCCTGGAACTCTCCATTGTGCTTGCAATCCCGAATTTTCCGCTTTCAACCAAACAAGCGCGGGAAGTTCTACCAAAATCGGTTGACTTCGCCGATGCAATCTACAATACGAGCCGTAGTACATTACTAATTGCCAGTATTGCGACGGGGCAATTTGAAATGTTGAAAGTAGCCATGAAGGATAAGCTGCACCAACCCTATCGCACCTCACTCATTCCTGGATTTAACGATGTCGCTGAAGCTGCGATTGCCAACGGGGCACTCAGTGTTGCACTGAGTGGTGCAGGACCGACTGTCGCAGCCTATTGTCTGGAACACGCCGAACAGGTCGCAAAACAGATGCAAACCGCCTTCAACACACATCAGATAATCTGTGATATTAAGATTCTGAAAGCAGATGCCGACGGCGCGAATGTCTGGTCCCCCTAAAAACACGATGTCCAATTTTCATACGGAAAACATTGCATCCATATTGAATAAATTCAACGCCAACATGGACCAGGGGTTGAGTGCAGATGCCTTTCAGAAAGCGAAAGCGCAGTATGGCAAGAACGAGCTGGATCCAGCGAAAACAGCCTTTTCCCTTAAGGCGTTTTTAGGACCCCTCTGCACATGGCGCACTCTCGTCTTGACGTTAGCAACACTCACCCTCATCATCTGCTTTGCTAATGGGGCAAGCGGCATCAGTCTCCACACCATAGGACTCGTTGGTGCTGTTTTGGCTATGCACATCGGTTGGGCATATCTGACAGATCACCGCAGTCAGAATCGTGATAACAACAGACACCAACTGATGGTACACAGTATCAAAGTTATCCGACAAGGAAAAATTGATTACTGTCCACCTGAGGACATCGTGCCAGGGGATCTACTTCCCTTGAGTTCTGGTGACTATGTTCCAGCTGATGCGAGAATTATTGAATCTGAAGGCCTGATGATTGACGAATCAGCACTCTTTGGGACTGAGGAACCTGTTGCGAAGATCAGCATAGATATTTCAGAGGCAAATGTGCCACCACAACGGCAAAAAAACATGGCGTTTGCTGGGACGTATGTCACAGCCGGACACGGCTTTGCGATTGTCGTACAGACAGGTAAGGATTTAGAAATCAAGAAGCAACGTCGCGATGTCCATACTCCTGGCATCCCCAATACGTTAGCCGAGAACGAGACGCAAAGTCTGCATACTATTATGAAAGTGGCTGGCGTAATCGTTGCTGGTGTAGCTGTGGGAATCGCGTGGTGGTTTGAATATCAGAATCAGTCAACTGATTGGTATGCCCTGATATATCTCGGTATCCTTTTTGTTCTTGCCGCCGCTCCACACGACGTTGTTTCCTTGGTCCGACTCTCTTTTTCGCAGCACACCCAAAAATTACTGGAGAAAGGTGTTATCTTACGTAACTCACGTACCCTCGAAAAATTGAGTCGTATTACTGCCTTCTGTGCAAATGAAAACGGTCTCTCAACGACACGCGCGCTGACGATATCCAACCTGTTCGTGGATGAACAACTCATTGACAGCCATACGTGGCAAACGTGGTTAAACTCCTTACAAGATTCCACGCCGGAAGAGCGACAAGAGACAATCGCGTCAATGCCGACGGGCGGAAAAATCCCACAAGGTGCGCCGCACTTGGTGTTCACAGCCGGTCTTGGCACTTCCAATGGACAGCAGTCGAATAATTCTGAGACCTCCGATACGGAAGAAAACTGGTCAACAGAACAACCCGTTGGTGTTCTTTCATTGCAAGCAGCTATCCAGAAAACGATGGAACAACTCGGCTATCAACCCAATGCCGTGAGTGCCCAACTTCCATTGGTGGATTCATACCCAGCTACACGGAACTATGGATATCAAACGCAAGTGTTTGAGTCGGGTCCAGAAGACTATCTCAACGTCATCTTCGGAGAGGGACAAACGGTGCTGGATACCTGTGCTTATGTCCTCATCGAGGGTGAACTTGTCCCGATGCAAGACGATCGTTACGAGAGGTACTGTGAGGTTATTGACTATCTACTTACCACCAGAGCGGAGGTTTATGGTGTCGCTTTCCACTCTTCCGATGTCATTTTGAAACCACAAGAGGTAGAAGATAATGCGATCTTTTTAGGGTTTATTGCCCTCTCTGTCAGCAGCGGCGAAGAAACAAAGGAGGTGCTGAAATCTAGCCTTGATACCGGACTCAAAGTAATCCTCATGGCTGAAGATAAAAAACAGCAGACTATTGACTTCGCTAAGGACCTCGGGCTGATTCACAATCGAAAGTCTGTCGTATCAAGCGAAGAACTGGACGCCGTCTCACGTGAAGAATTCGATGACCACGTCTCAAAATGGCTCGCTTACTCCCAACCGACATGGGAACAGCGCCGGAACATTGTTCTCAGTTTGAAACGCCAAGGACATTCCGTCGGGTTTTTGGGTGAAAACAGAAACGATTTGCGAGCGATGAACGTCTCAAATATCACCCTTGCAGATAGTAGTAAGGCACCGCATGTCGTACAAGCATTTGCCGACGGATTGATTGATAAAAAGGGTTTCCAAGCAGTGAGAGATGGATTGCTTTACGTACGCGAAGCGTATCACAACATCGCAGGTTTTTTAAGGTGGAGTTTCTCCTGTACGCTCTCCTTACTGCTGACCCTTACTTTTGGGACAGTTTTACACTACCTCTATAAACTCCCTATGCCTTTGACGTTGACGCAGGTAATTTGGGTGCAATTTCTCTTAACGTTGCTGCCATCATTAGGAGTCGGTACGGAAAAGATATTCGCCGATGAAAAACATCACCGTCCGACGCTATTTTCAGGTTCACGTTTCTTGTCCAAAACAACACCGGTCGATATTATTTGCCGCTCTGTAACGATTAGTCTAATGACGATTATCCCGTTCTTCTTTCTTCTCTGGCAGTCTCCGGCTCTCTCCGATCCGCTTGGCGTCTCGACATTACTGAGAGATGTATTCTCGACTTCACATTCAACAGATCCAAACGCCTCAGATATTTCGGTAGCACGCACAGTGGCATGCACCACACTGATTTTTACGCAATTGACGACCTGCTGGCAAACGTTGAGATACCCCTGGGAATCACTTTTTCACAGGATGTTCGCGAACATGCGGCTGCTCATCACGCTCCTTACCGTCATAGGGCTTCACCTGATCGCTGTTTATGTCGAACCTCTCCGAGAATTTCTGGGGATGGCACATCTCAAATGGGAATGGCAATGGGCACTTCTGTTTAGTTTGACCTTATTCTTCCTACCGCTGAACTTAGCGATCAACGCCAATCCTGATGACGATTATTAGTGCTTGATACAATACGCGTTAGAAGGCAGAAGTTAGACCCAAAATCCGTAGGTAGGAATTCCTGCAATAATACCGAGGATCGTCCAGAGACTCCCGATTGTAAATTCTCCCAAGATTAATCCCAAAAAGAACGGCGCTATTTTTCGATGCTTCACCACACCCCCATATTGAAGAATAAGCCATTTGACTAACCAACTCATGAAAAGGCAACTCCATGTAACGTTCATGCCCCAACTCGTAGAGATAGCAAACCCAGCGGGGTGGAACGGCCACCAGACAAACCGCATCCTAAAAAACATTAGCACCGTCGTCAACAGAAAGCCGATTCCCATAAACCCACTTTCAGGTATAAGCGTTTCTTCGGGTGCCTGTAACCATCCTGTGAGACGGCGATACGGCTCTATGCCGAAAGCACTCAGAGAGGGCCAATAGGCGCGAACTTCCATGCCGAGTCGATAGCCGCGGTCAATTAACGCCCAAAATCCTGCCAATGAACCTAAAACAGTCGCCAGCGTTAAGGCAAAGATGATGCGCCGCATTGTCATGTTTGTCCGCTCCATGATTTTGAAACCTTCCAACTGGTGGGGCATCGGATGGCTCCGATACGCACGATTAATGAACCAAAACATGGAGAACATAATAAGGTTGCCTCTCCCCAACCGGCGTGTGCCGACAGTCCGAGTCAATATTTCGTCTGGTCCCGAATAGTGTAAATCATGTACAGGGGTCCCTAACTCGGCGCGCATCCGAGTTATCGCGATAGAAATCATATAATAGATTACAAAAAACGCGAACATCACCCACAACTCGGCACCTCCATAGTAGCAGAAGACGACAAGAAACACCATTACGGCGATAAGACAGAGCGTCGCGGCTCGGTAAGACATAGGTTCAGATGTCCCTGAATCCGAGGCGGTCGCCTCCGTATTTTCCCGTTGGGTATCTAATCCAAGAACGGTGCGTGCGACGTGTAAAAGATGTCGCCGACTTGCCCAAATTGCTAAAACACACAGCGCGAGATAACCGCCTGATGCCTGCTCATTCATGTACGGAAAGCGTGGCAGACTCCGAAGTCCAAGAGCGGCACCGAGAACGCGCATAAATCGCCAATACCAGAAGAAAAACCAACATGAAAATGAGAGGTCCAAGGGAATAAAGAAACCGAGCCCGATAGCAAATGGATAGAGTGAAAATGGGATTCGTCCCATAGCGTTCCAAGGACTTTCTGTAAAGATTTGAAAACTTCGCACACGCGTCCGGAATTCAGGTAAAATTGGGTACAGAAAGTTGATACCATTCCAGAGCGCGAGCGCACCCGCAAGCCCAAAGCCGAGCCACATCAATCTATTTTGAAATAGGCTATTTCGTGGTGTTTCTGTCAACTGGAGCGGAAGTTGAATTATCGGATAACTGAGTTTTTCGTGTTCGATCCACTGCTTTCGGACGATTATATTGATGCAAAGCATGCCAAAAATCAACACAGTAATAAAGGCGGTCCACCAAAGTACAGGCGTTGCCCATCCGAGCAATGTTCTCACCGTATAAAGGGGTAACTCGCCTTCATAGTAGCCGTATAAAAGCGTTGTATCACTGACGGTGAGCCACTGCGGGAGAAAGGGAACAAACAACTGCTGCCATTCATTCTCTGGCGTTGCAAAGCGAAACGCATGTCCGAGCATTGGCACCAAAATTTCAAGCATATCGTGCCCAGCAATACCCGAAGCGATGGAAAGCATTAGGTAAACAACTACCAATTCGCTCTGTGCTAACATCAAGCGCGGCAGGAAACGCCGTAACAATTGGTTCACACCGATTACCACGAATAGACTAAAGATTACATTAAAAAAGAGGGAAATCGTCACAGGATGTCCTGAATACCGGATAACTTCCATCTCAATAACCCAATAGCAGTTAATCGGTATTAGGAAAACAGCGATAAGTATAGATTTGAGTGTGACACCGTGGGCAGGAACTTGAGACGCTACTAACGAACGGGAAGTTTCAACTTCCATATAAAACAGGACTCCAATGAATGCAAGGTGATTTCGCTTTATTAAGCGGGTGGACCGGTAGGCATGCTTTTAAAGTTAGAGTCTACAGCAGATGCCAACACACATTTCAGATAAATTTATCACACGCGCCAGAATGTGTCAACTTTTAAAGCCGTTAACCCCGCAAAATAGACTTTTTTTAACAACCTGTCCGTGCTATAATAGAATTTGCTGTATAGGTGCACATAGCCCTAATTCGCAACTTGCTATAACAAATCAGGATCTGAACATGAATCCATTCCACGCCATCAAAAACCGACTCGAAAGATTTTTCTACAACGCTTATCAGAAGCGTTTGGAATCTGAAGCGAATACGTGGAAAATTCCACGCCACATCGGGGTAATCCTTGATGGAAATCGCCGTTACGCCAAAGCGAGCGGACTTGATAATGTTATCAAAGGACACTATGAAGGTGCGGATAAACTTGAAGAGGTACTTCACTGGTGCGACGAATTAGGCGTTGAAATCTTCTCAATCTGGATTTTCTCACTTGACAACTTTAAACGCGCATCGCACGAAGTCGAAGGCATTCTCGGACTTATTGAAGGAAAAATGCGCGAGCTCGTCACAATCAAGGGACTTCACGCGAATCAGATTAAAGTCCGCGCAATGGGACAGATAGAACTACTCCCACCGAGTCTTCAAGAGGCGATTCGTAACGCAGAGGAAGCAACCCAAAATTACGACAAGTTCATCCTAAATGTCGCTGTCGCTTATGGGGGCCGCGAAGAAATTATAGAGGCTTTTCGAGGACATCTGAAAGCCGAAAGTGAAAGCGGAAAAACAGTTCGCCAAATTGCGGACGAACTCACTGTAGACAAGATAACGCCCTATTTATACACCTCAAACCTCCCGGACCCCGAATTAATCATTCGGACAAGTGGAGAGGTACGACTATCGGGATTTTTGCTTTGGCAAAGCGTTTATTCAGAATTTTATTTCTGTGATACGTACTGGCCCTCGTTTCGGAAGATTGACTTCCTTCGTGCCTTGCGTGCCTATAGCCAACGCAAACGACGCTTCGGAAAGTGAAATGGTTATTAGTTGTTAGGGCGCTGCGCTCTCGGGGCGTTCCGCTTCACTCCACTGTCGGCTGTCAGTTAAGCCCTGTGGTGGTTGCGCAGCTTTTACACGACACAAACCCACGACTGACTGCTGAAAGCGCAGCGACCTGACCGCTGACCGCTATAAGGAACAGATACATGCGATTTGGAATTTGTACGAGTTTAGACAATGTTAATCGGCTCGCAGAAGTTGGATATGACTATATTGAATTAGGTGTCCAAAGGGCACTAATACCCGAAGCGGATGAAGCGGAATTTCAGAAAATTCGTGAGCAAGTAGCGAAAGCCCCGCTAAAGCCAGAATCGTACTCCGGGTTTATTCCAGGGGATCTGCGCGTGGTAGGCGATACGGTGGACTTTCCACGCCTGTCCGGCTATGTGGAAACCGCCTGTCGCAGAGCCAACGAAATTGGCGGGGAGATTATTGTCTACGGTAGTAGCGGTTCACGGAACATAGCGGAAGGTTACTCTCGCGAACGGGCATTATCCCAAATCGCTGAATTCCTCGATATGGCGGCAGATCACGCCGAAGCACACAACATGACGATTGTCATCGAGCCAATTTGTCGGCGAGAAGGCAATATCCTTAAAACAGTCGCAGATGGACTCGCTATGGCAAAACGGGTCAATCGCAAAGGTATCAGAGCATTGGCGGATCTCTACCACATCTGGCAGGAAAAGGAACCGATGCAAAACATCGTGGACGCCGCCGAGTGGCTTGCGCATGTCCATATTGCAGAACCTGTTAAACGCTCTTATCCGGGAAATGACGATTTTGACTTTACAGATTTTTTCGCAGCACTTCGGAAAGCCGGATATGACGGTCGTGTTTCATGTGAGTGCCAGTTTGATAACTTCGATGCAGATGTTGAGACTGCTCTGAAAACTATGAAGGCTTACGTCTAAAAGATTCCTAACTGTAGTGTCAATTTTTTCCACGCTTTTAGGGGGTGGAGTTTATCCTTACACGCGAACAAGGCAGAGTTATCCGCGCACGAACAGGGTTTTATGATGTTCAATACGGAGATCTTACCCTGCGCTGCACACTCCGCGGCACCCTCAAACGGAAACGTCGCTCTGAAACAGGACGGAGACTATACGCCGATCCAGTTGCTGTCGGTGACAGGGTTGTTTTCACGCAACTCGATGCAGAGGAAGGTGTGGTAGAAGATATTCTACCCCGCCAGACGAAATTCTCGCGGCAATACGCAGGAAAGCACGGTGATATTGAACAGGTCATCGTTGCCAACGCCCATCAAATCGTGGCGGTTGTCTCAACGCTAATGCCCCCGCTCAACTTCAGGACGCTGGACAGATTCTTAATCTTGGCTGAGGCGGGCGATATGGAAGCGGTTATCTGCTTAAATAAAATGGATTTAGTGGATACAACGCAACAAGAGGAATTCTCGGAGGCGTTTGTCAATTACGAGAAGTTGGGGTATCAAGTCCTTTATACCAGCATCAACATCCCAGAGAGCCTTGAAGCACTTCGGCACGCGCTCACGGATAAATTCAGTGTGATTGTCGGTGCGTCTGGTGTCGGGAAGTCGAGCCTCTTGAACGCATTACAACCCAACTTAGGATTGCGGACGGGTGAAGTCGGCATTAAAACGCAGAAGGGTCGGCATACAACTACACTTGTGGAACTCTTCTCGTTAGACTTCGGCGGCGAGGTCGCCGATACTCCGGGTATCCGAGAGGTTGGATTATGGGGTGTTGATACCGAAAATTTAGAATACTATTTCCCAGAGATGGAACCTTATCTCGGCACTTGCAAATATAACGACTGCGCGCACGTCGCGGAACCCGATTGTGCCGTTCAGGATGCAGTCGAAACTGGTGAGATACACCCCGAACGCTATCGGAGCTACGTTGTGCTGCGCACGGGGGATATGACAGAGATTTAAAACGACGAAAAATGTTCACGCGCATAAGCCAACCGTTCTGGCACACCGATATCGATCCAGTCTGCATCTGTCTGTAACGCATAAAGATTAGAAACAAACGGAAAAACGTCTCGCTCGAGAGAAAAAACCGCTTGTCCTTTCGGAAATGCGTCAGCGATACTTTGATCGAAGAGATATATCGCACCGTTGACATATCCGGCGCGATGGATAGGTTGTTTTTCACGGAATGCCTGAATTTTTCCGTTGCTATCGGACACAATCTCG
Source organism: Candidatus Poribacteria bacterium (assembly GCA_022827625.1). Lineage (GTDB taxonomy): Bacteria > Poribacteria > WGA-4E > WGA-4E > WGA-3G > WGA-3G. Next base: position 118,014 of record JAJEIE010000029.1, read on the forward strand.
CCGTAAGGACGGATATCGGAGACATGCACACTCAGGAGTATCCCTGCCATTTCTTCATGAAACTGAGTCAACATCTCTCGAAGTGAAAAGTTCCCAATCAGAATATCGCCGTTGAGCACAAAAAAGGGTGATGTCTCAACCTGCTTCATGGCGTTCTGCACTGCACCACCCGTACCCAGTCTCTTTTCCTCTTTGGCATAGCGGATACGCATGCCAGCATAAACTTCACCGACGCGTTCATAAAGCACATCGTGCAGGTGTCCTGACGCAAGGACGACCTCGGTAACATCGGCATCCTTTAACAAATGGATTTGCCACTCCAAGACGGTTTTCCCAGCGATTTCTAACAAGATTTTCGGGAGCGTTTTCGCTGTCTCACCGAGCCGCGTCGCGAGACCGCCGCACAGAATAATGGCTTGCACCTTTACGTTTCCTCAATCAAATAATACACCCCTGCACAAACTAACAGTTTATGCTACAGCGGAAGAATTAAACAGTCAGCGTAACCTTATCCTGCCTCACGATCTCCTTGATATGCCCATACGGTGCAGATTCCACTAATTCCAACGTTTCTGGCGACAACCGATCAAGAATGGGCTGTGGGAAACTATGTGTCCCTGAAAACTGTGGGAAATACCGCAGTACAAGAAAGCGTCGATCTCGATCTTTCGGCTTCCAACGCAGCACACCGTGGGTTAGCAATTCCGAAATAATTACAATATCCCCTGCCTTCGGCGTAATATTGACGAAAACCGGATCGTCAAGCGGATCAATGCCATCTGCTTCGTCAAGCGTCAGGAGTTCTTTCGGACGATCAAATTCACTTTTATGTGAACCCGGAATCACGATGAGTCCACCATCACCGGGATAGACATCCGTAAAATAGGGGAAGCAGACGAAGTTGTCGCAGTAAATACGTCCGTTATCAACGGCATAACGGGTGCTATACCATCCATAGTCATCCCGTGCGCAGTGGAGACCGCCGGGATTCACTTTTGCGCGTTCGCCAGCCTCCCATAAATCGTGCTTATCATACTTCAGGGAACCCCTGCCAAACCGCGGCTGATTGTCTGTCAATTCTTTGATAATGGGCCAGAGCGCAGGGTGTGAGGTTAAACATTCAAGCGATTTATCAAAAGCGAATCCGTGTTGATGAAGTCCTTGGATCTCAAAACCGGGTGGCAACGCATCAGGTGGGCATGTTATATATCTATCGACCGCTTCAGAAGCCGCCGCCAATGCATCACCGGTGATGACGTTTTCTAAGTGCAGGTATCCGGTTACATCAAACAGATAACGTTGTTTCGGTGTCATATTTTAACTTTCCTTGCGGTTCGGTGAGGTAAGTAGGTAGTTTTCACGTTCCTCTCCGTAGACCGCTTTCCACTTCGTTTCAAGCTACGAGCCATTTTAATCGGAAGAATCATAAACCGTGCTTCTACAAGCGGCCGTTGGGGCTATTCATAATGCCATGTTAAAGTCCGTGCCGGTTACGTTGCCTTTCACGTAAGCATCTCGGAAGAGCGTCTGACGTTTGGGAGGCATCTTTTCAAGCAACGCCTGAGGCGGTCTCGACAAACTCCACCGTTTATCTACTGAGTTGTAGGCGTTGAAGACTGCTACGCGATCGGTATCAGGGTTTTGCCACGGTTGCCCGCTATGCGTAACCGCTTCTGTAAAAATAATGACCGATCCAGCCGGACAAGAGTAGGTATCCCAGAATTCCCAGTCTTGTGTGTGGGCACCCTCTGGAGCAGTATATGCGGCTTTGTGGCTGCCTGTAATGAACATTGTGCCACCGTCGCCTTTCTCCACAGGGTTAAGTTCCCAAACGACGCGCGTTAAGCCGCTATAAGCCTGACCGGGCAGACATGCGTACTGATGGCAGTCTCCGGGCATCCGCCACAGACCGCTGCCGTTGTGTGCGTGGAACGTGAAAGGCGCCTCGTCCTTCGTAGAACGCAACGCCAGAAAACTCATCTCCATACGGAAGCCATAACACACATCTGAAGCAAGATACGGCGAAGCAAGGAATTCGTTTCCGAATGCCACTACAACGGGATGATCTGTTAATTGTTCCAATGGACCGCCGTAAGTGGAGCGGTGGTGTTGCGGAATTGTTTCGGGTGAATGCTTTAACCGGTAACAGAAATCGCGCATCTCCTCAACTTCCGAATCCGTCAGTACGCCGGGAACCAAAAGCCAACCATTTTTGTCAAAGAGGTATTTCTGCTCTTGGGTTAGCGGAACGACAGGTTTGCCGTCGGCATTCGTCTGTGTAAGATCATCGGGTGCCGTTGCTAACGGACTGCCCAAGTCCTTGTTGAATTTCATCAATCGACTCCTCTCTAACTAATGATAGGACAGAGGGGATCCACCCCAACGCGTAATTAACGGATACGTCCACCTGCAAAATAGTCTGGATCCTCTCCGAGTTTCTCCAGCAGTGGCGCGGTGAGTTTGTCAAGACTTTCAATCACATCAGCAGACGGAGAATAGGCAGCAACATGTAGGTTCTGTTCCAATTCATTTACATTTCGGGTACCGACGAGCATACAGGTGATACCGGGTCTCGCCATCGACCACGCAATAGCAAGCCGACTCATCGGAATTCCTTCGGCTTCCGCGATTTCCCGAATCCCCTCCAAGGTCTCAAACATCTCTTCTTCCGCACCCTCTTCACCGTGCGAAGCCTCGGGGCGGTCCTCGCGAAAATGGCGAAACCGGGCATGGACTGGGGGTATCTCATCTGCGCTTTTATACTGCCCCGTCAAAATTCCTTGTAGGAGTGGCATATATCCCAAAATACCGACATTTTGCTCTTTACAGAGTGGTAGCACTTTCGGCTCTATTGCTCGCGACAAGAGATTGTAGCAGACCTGATTTACGGCAATCGTCGCGCCTGTGTCAAGGGCAGCAGTGAGTTGATCCACGCCAAAGTTACTCACACCGATGGCACGGATGAGTCCATCTTCCTGCAACCGCATCAATTCAGCCATGCTCTCTTCGATAGCAAACTCGTCGTGGGGCCAGTGAATCATATAGATGTCAACATAATCCGTTTGCAATCGCTGGAGACTTCCTTCACAATGCTCCCGCATTGTATCAGGATCGGGTCTGCTTATCTTCGTACCGATGATTGCCTCGTGTCGTCTGCCCTCAAGTGCGACAGCGAGCGCCTCCTCACTGCGTCCAGAGTTATATCCCTCCGCCGTATCAAAGAAATTGATGCCAGCATCCAACGCGGCATTTACAACCTCAGTGACATCTGATTGTGCTTGTGGACCCCAATAATCGCCACCACCGTACGACCAACAACCGATCCCCATCGCTGAAATCTCAATTCCAGATTTTCCACATGTACGTCTTTCCATTTTTTAACCTCCATTTTAATTTTTTAGTAAATCCTCTATCGTCCAAGGCGTAAGTAGAATCGCATCATAACTTCCATCCGGACGTAAGCCAGTGATCCTCACGTCGATATCTTTATGGTGTAGGAATTCTGGCAGTCCTGGCACCCAAGTTTCTGGATCTACGTAAAAGCGGAATTCGTCATGGTGATATGCCGGATCAGTATTGCTCAATCCTATAAATGAATTTTCAGGATTGTCATTAATTCTCCTAACAAACCCACGGACACGATCTCCGATAATGTGGATGTGATATACAGGATAATCCGAAGTCTTACCTATATTGTTAGATACCAATACCAAATCTTGAATATTTATAATACCATCTTGATTGATGTCGCACCGATTGATTACGGAATTGATACCGATAACACATCGGATCGATAGTGCTAAGACTACGATTACCACCAAAGCATATTTTGCTAACATTCTAATATTCCCTTTCATACCAAATTAGCGCAAGTTACCCTTGTGTAGCATAATCTTTTAGATTGTGCCTCTGCCTACGCAAACTGAAAGTTTACGCTACAAACTCTCTACGGAGAATAAATCACTCCTCAAGAAAAAACGATGTACGCATACCTAAAATCTTGTAAGTAGCAACTTGGGTTAAACTACTGCTTTGTCTACTTTGATTTTTAGAGAAGGTTCGTAGTAGTGCGATTCATCGCACGTCCCGAACGGGCAATGAATTGCCCTACTACAAACCAGATTTACCTCCATTTGAATTCGGATACAACCTATCCTAATTCTTCACAGAGTTCCGTAATTAATTGCGCATTCTGACCAATCTGGTCCCCGAACTGCTGATACATACCGAGCAATAACGGATCAATCGGTTTAATGTGTTCCAAGGCAAACTTAATCTCTTCACGAATCTGCTGTGGACTCCCGATTGTCCTACCCGCCGCAAGCACTTTGAAAGCGAGACACGGTTTATCTGTACGTTGTATCGCCTTGCACATTTCATCGCGATCCTCGCGAGCGTAAATCTCACCTAAAGCAGCGTAACCAAATTTTTCTCTGAACTTCTCGGCACCCCCATGGAGATTATAGAGTCCAGTCATGTAGTAATCTATATCCCACGCTTCATCCTCAGCAATATGCAGGAGTTTTGGGTCATGCACAGATAAACCCACCAAGGCTCCAGTATCACGAATCCGTTTGAGGATGTCTTGCAAATGATCCAGCCTATTTTCGCGCAAACATCTGTGCCCGACCCCGCCGCCGTGGGGTGCCATGCCGAATGGATCGTGCTTCGCTGCTTCAAAGACAGCATCGGGTTCATCATACCAAAGCCCACCCGGACTCAGACAGAACCAGTTTATCGTGCCGCCTTCATTCCGGTAACGCTGCAGATCGGAGAGCGAACGCTCGGTCAAACTATTCTGCCAACCGTTAATCCCTGCTTCTTCTGCCCGTTTGAGCGTTGCGACAACGCGTTCTGGCGTATGGTATTCCTTCTGATGCTGTGAAAGGAGTTGATTGAAATGAGAATAACCATAAATCGGGTTATCCCCTATCACTAATTTACTGATTTGATGATCACAAAACGAGATTTTCGGTAAAGTTGCCACGAGTTTATCCTCCAAGCGAGAAACACTTTAGAAAAATACGCCTAACCGAACAGAAATCCCTCCGAAACAGATGTATCAATTTCACGTACAAGCTGCATTGTCAATTCCAACGCTGCGGTGTAGTCATCAATATTGATAATTGAGACATGGCTATGGATATAACGTGACGGCACACCGAGTACGACGGAGGGTACACCTCTGCCGGATTGATGAATCGCACCACCATCTGTCCCGCCGGATTGACGCACCCCAAGTTGATAGGGTATTTCGTGCCGCTTCGCTGTCTCAATCACAAAATCTGCCAACTTCGGATTAACAATCATCGAAGAATCAATGATCCGAATTTGCACACCACCGCCAAGTTTTCCTTGTGAGGCACCGACGCTTAACCCTGGGGTATCATCAGCAGGCGGCCCTTCAAGAACGATTGCGAGATCGGGTTCCACACTTGCTGCCATTGTCCTTGCCCCTCGCAATCCGACTTCTTCTTGCACACTGCCTGCGCCAATAACCGTGTTCGGATGTTCATCCAGCCGCAAAAGTGCCTCAATAACGATCGCAACACCGACGCGATTATCAAAGGCTTTCGCGGAAAACAATTTGCTATTTTTCAAGGGTATAAAAGGTCCATAAGGTGCGATCGGACATCCGGGTAACACCCCAAACGCCTCAGCCGCTTGCGCTTCATTCTCCGCCCCTATATCAATAAAAAGGTCTTTCATGTCCAAGACTTTATCGCGCGATCCTGAGAGCAAATGCGGGGGTGTAGACCCGACCACTCCCGGCACTTTACCCAACTTCGTTGTGATAGTGACCCGTTGTGCCAAAAGTGTATGTGCCCACCATCCGCCGAGTGGTAGAAACTTGACGAATCCGTTATCTGTAACACTTTGCACAACAAAGCCGATCTCGTCTAAATGTGAATCAAGCAGAATTCGAGGGTGTTCAGCAGTGCCTGTGCGCGTGCAGAAGATACTTCCTAATTTGTCGGTTTCGATGGGACCGACATCGGAAACCGCCTCTCGAAAAATCTCGCGTACTTCCGTTTCGTAACCAGGAATTCCATCTGCTTGTGTCAATGATTTGAGTAGTTCAATTGAGGTGTCAGCCATCGTTGCATCCCTTTGGTAATTGTGTTATAATTTGGCAATATTATAGCACGGTTGATTTTTTTGTGACAACATTTAACGAACAAGCGGCACATCTTGATAGTATATTTATAAGAAAAGATAACTTGATGATTGCTTGATAAATTTGGTATAATACATCAAACTGGGCACGTTCAAGTGGAGTATAGTTATTCTATTAACATTTTACAACGAGCAAAATAAACACAGAAAAGTTTTGCGTCCACGCGAAATTGGTCGGGTATCCTATAACAAATTTCATGAAAATACCAAATGCCGAACATGCTATCGTGGACATTCGCAAACTGCGGGATTATTGTCTGAATTCACAGAATGATAGTGGTAAACACAAAGCATACCAATTTTACGTCACGCTCGGTATAACTGCTGCTGATGCTGAAGCACTACGCGATATCTTATTGCAAGCCGTCAAGACCTACGATGCACAAATCGGAAAACGTGACATCTATGGACAACGCTATAGAATTGATTTCCCGCTTACTTGGAAAGATAGACAAGCGGTAATTCGGAGTGGTTGGATTATTAGGCAAGGTTCAAATGTCCCAAGATTGGTAACTGCCTACCCAGTGTAAGATTCAGAAGGAACAAATAGATGCAAATTAAATTTTTCAATGTAGACATCGGTAATTTGCCTGAATATTATCCTGCATATAGCGGAACCGGTTTTTTCAAAAATCATGTTCTGGAAATTCGCAAATTACACAGAGAAATTGAACTATTCGATGTCGTTGCCCTCACACATGACATACCTGAGCACAATCTCAGGCGTGGGGAAGTCGGTACGGTCGTTGAGATTCTTGCAAACGGGGACGCATTTGAAGTCGAATTCAGCGACCAGAATGGACAAGTGTACGAATCTCTTGGATTTCGCGCCTCTCAAATCATCTTACTTCATAATGAATCTAAACAGAGATAGATATGGATAAAATCCTCAAAAACCTTAAAAACATTGAAGCGTGGATTGATTTTAATTCGCCGCCCCCAGATTTCAAGACGCATTATGATTTTATGAATCTCGTCGTTGAAGTTATGAACCGATGCTTGTACCTACTCAAAGCAGGTTTGGGTTCGGTACCGGATGAAGACACCGCTAACACAGGATACTCCCAGCACAAGGCAATAATTGTAGGACATTTGGTTCAACTCACGAAATTATACGAAGGTGCGTTAATCCATATCTGTGGCTCTCAACCGCAATTGGCTCGCATCTTTCTTCGCGCTATCCTTGAAATTGCCATAAATATAGCACACCTTATCAAATTTAAAAAGCAATTCGATCAGAGTTCCCTCTTGGTGCCCTATCCATCTGAACTAAAAATGCTTCACGAATTGAAAAATAAAGCGAAAACACGGACCCTTACCCCTATTGAGCGGCGCATAAACCAGTCACTCCTATCCCGATTAGAAAAAAATGGAAGTGCTCAAACTGAATTAATGCGTGAAGACACTCAGAATATTGAGAAAAAAAACACTTCGCAATTTTGTGAAAGTCTTGGCTATAATGCATCTCTATATCTGTACGTATTTCGGAAAGAAACTGATTACGTTCATAGAGACTGGCATAATATTCGTTCACACTATTTAACCCAAAAGGGGAACTATTACGTTCCTGATTTCAGTCTCGACGCACCCGACCTGGGATTAGCATGTCAGTTGACGCAAATATGTCTTGAAACTCTCTTAGTCTATCTGGAGTGGAATAAATCCGATCCCGACGGGTTAATAGTTTCCGCAGTCGCGAAACTACGCGAACTTAACACCGCACTTGATGATGCATACGAAAGCATCCTTGGCGAATGAGCTGTGTTTAATTTAATTCGCTCTCAACGCTTATTATTAGCGTGATTGGTAGGTCCGAGAAAATGTAAGAAAGGAAGGGATATGAAAGATTGGAAAAATTTTATCACGATCAGTTGTCTGCTGATGTTCAGTGCTGGTATTTATCAAAATGGGCACGCCCAAGAAAATCTCGCACAACAAACTTATGCTATTTTTCAACAAAACTGTCTCAACTGCCATGGAGAACACGGGGCGTTTACTGAAGAAATCATCATTCATTACACAGCACTCATCGAAACCAGGGCAGTTGTTCCCGGAAAACCTATTGAATCTGAACTCTACACGCGACTCCTTGAAGGCAACCCTACAAAGCGGATGCCGTTAGGGCAACCTCGACTTCCACCAGCAGCGATTCTGACGATCGGTAATTGGATTCAAGCGGGTGCCCCGAATTGGGAAACCCCCTTACAAACAGATGGACCCTTTATTACTCCCACAGAAATGCTCGAAACGATTGAGAGACATGTCAATTCGTTGTCCCCATTCGATCGCGCCTTCACACGCTATTTTACCCTCACACATCTCTATAACGCTGGCGAGACGACTGAGGCACTCCACGCTTATCAACGCGCACTCTCAAAATTAGTGAACAGTCTCTCGTGGGGACGCGAGGTCATCCGACCGCAAGCTATCGATCCCGAAGGCACCATCTTTTACATCGACCTGCGAGACTACGAATGGGAGATCGGCACCAACCGATGGACGCAGATTGAAGAAGTGTATCCTTATAAGATTGAGTTCAATGCGCCTACACAAACGAGTCTACATGAAAAACTGACGAATTTGCGCGAAGAGATGGATTGTGAGGTACCCTTCGTTCATGTGGACTGGTTCATTGCAACAGCATCCTTACCCCCACTCTACCACGACATCTTGGGCCTTCCACAGACAGATCGGGAATTAGAGGCACGACTTGAGGTGAATGTCGTCGAAAATATTCAGAACGCAGCGGGTAGACGTGTCTGGCGCGCAGGTTTCAACAACTCGGGTGTTTCAAATCACAATCGCGTTGTGGAACGACACACTTCCCGGTATGGTGCGTATTGGAAAAGCTACGATTTTGCCGGGAGTGTCAGGACACAGAATATCTTCACACATCCGCTCTCTTTCACGCACGATGGTGGCGAGATTATCTTCAATCTCCCGAACGGTTTACAGGCATACTATTTGGCAGATGCGGGTGGCAATCGACTTGACGCTGCACCGATAAGCATCGTTTCCAATCCGGCTGCGAGTGATCCGACTGTCCGCAACGGACTTTCGTGTATCGGCTGCCACACCGAGGGGATGAAAACCTTTGAAGACCAAGTACATGCTGTTGTTCAGCAAAACACTAATCCACTTTATGACAAAGCGCAGGCATTACGTCTCTATACTGAAAAAGCCCTGATGGACGAACTTGTATCTGAGGATACACAACGGTATCGTCAGGCACTTGAAGCAGCAGGTGATATATTTGGCGGTATTGAACCTGTGCAGCGATTCCATGAAGCATTTCAGGCTCCACTTGATGCGCCACGTGCTGCGGTAGCTGTCGGTTTAGAAACCGAGGCTTTTCTTCAGAAAATTCATGAAAATGCGAGCTTACAAAATTTAGGGTTGCTGGTATTGGAAAGTGGCACTGTGAAGCGGGACACATGGACATCCAATTTCGGTGAAGTAGTTACTGCGTTGAGTTTGCCTGAGAGTCCTATCGTTACACCGGTCGTTCCTCAGACGGAGCGTATCCCTGGGACTTCTGTTCATATCCCTGACCCGAACCTGCGGACTGTGCTTACAGAAGCTCTTGATAAAGCCCCCGGAGACACAATTACAGTTGAAGAGATCGCGACCCTTACACATCTTCATCCAGTAAGACCTGACATTCGAGATTTGACAGGACTTCAGTTTGCAATAAATCTAGAACATTTCGTTATGAGATGGTCGTTTGAAGGATTTATCTCTGATTTATCACCGCTTGCGGGATTAACAAAACTAAAAGCCCTTACTATTTGTGGCAAATCAATATCCGACTTGTCACCTCTTGTAGGATTGATTAATATAGAAGACCTCGTTTTGTTTAACACTTCTGTATCTGATTTGTCACCACTTGCAGGATTCTTAAAACTGAGACGATTATACTTTAATCATGCGCCAGTGTCCGACCTGTCAGCTCTTGCAGGTTTAACAAATTTAGAAACTCTGCACTTTTTTTATGCAGAGGAGCCCAGTCTTGAGCCGTTGAAGGGACTCACGCGTCTGAAGAGCCTATCTGCTGGACGTAGTGGAATATCCGATATTTCACCATTGGCTGGATTGATTAATTTGGAAGAACTGGAGTTATTTGGCAATCATGAAATATCGGACATCTCACCACTTGCCTCTATGCTTAAGTTAAGACGGTTACATCTCCAACATAACGATATATTAGATGTTTCACCACTTGCCTCTTTGCGCAACTTGAAATGGGTACACTTGGGCAATAACAATATCTCAGACATCGCAGATTTAGATGGGTTCTCCGAAGATACAAATATCCTTTGGTATGAGAATCCCGGTTTTCCCCAAGGCGGTCCGAAAATAGAGGGACCCTGGTTATGGGCAATGGTCCCGGGATCAGAACTTAATAACGAAACAGATTTTCTATCTCAAGCGAGTGGCGGTGCTGTAACTGAGCTACATATTGCTACACAAGGTGCTGAAGAAGGGGAACTTGTTAGCGAGAATGTATGGACTGCTCACAAGATTTCCGCCTCTGGAAGAAATAACATTGGTGAGATGATAGAAGCACTCGGTTGGACAATGGGTGAAGAGACGGTCGATTACATCCTGTATGGTTCTATCATGTTGAATTCTCCAAGAGAACAGCAGACAAAAATGTTTGTAGGAACCGATGATGGTGTCAAGGTCTGGCTCAACGGAGAACTTGTTCACAAAGAATTCGGTGGTGCCTGGTATCCGGATGCTAGTAATTATAAACGCATTATCCCTGTAATTCTTAATGAGGGTGTGAATATGTTGTTAGTCGCTATTGACAACGCTTGGGGAGACGGAAGTGGTTTCTTTGGGTTCACCCCCGAAGCAGAATATGCAGTAGTAGCTCCCGGCACCGGCTTTGCTCTTTCAACAGATACAACGGATGTCCGTATTGGTGAAACGTTCACGCTTCGTATCAATGCGGAAAAGGTTACAGACTTAGCGGGCTGGCAGTTTGATTTGACATTTAATCCCGACGCGCTTGAAGCCATTGACGTGAATGAGGAGGGGTTTCTAAAGAAAAACGGTGGAACGACCTTTTTTCAGCAGGGGACAATCGATAACGCTGCGGGAAAAATTGTAGGGTTAACTTCGGCACTGATTTCCGAAAGTGGAGTCTCCGGCACTGGAACTCTATTATCAGTCGTATTCTCAGCAAAAGCCGAGGGTGAAAGCCAATTAGCACTCCGAAACTTTCAACTCGGTTCTAATGCAGGCGAAGTTATTCCTGCTGGTGTACGGGATCTTACGATTACTGTAGAATCCAAACCTCCTTGGGATGTGAATGCAGACGGACAGGTCAGTGTTTTGGATCTGATTCTCATTGCACGAAATTTAGGGGAAGTGGTATCCGCTCATTCGCGAATGGATGTAAACCGAGATGGCGTTATCAGCATCTTAGACCTCATCCTGATTGCACAACATCTCGGTGAGTCTACAGGGGCAGCGTCACCTTCCCTGCTTACTATGGATAATATCGAGAACCTGGATCCTGCAGCGATACAGGCATGGATAGAACGCGCACGAGTTGAAGACGACGGCTCTATCGCCTTCCGAGAGGGCATCGCTTACCTCCAAAGCCTTCTTGCACTGCTTGTCCCTGAAGAGACAGCACTGCTGCCGAACTATCCAAATCCATTCAACCCTGAGACGTGGATACCCTATCAACTCTCCGAACCTGCGGAGGTGACGTTGCGTATCTATGCTGTGAGCGGCGAGTTAGTTCGGACACTGGATTTAGGACATACACCTGCGGGTATCTATCAAAGCCGAAGTCGCGCAGTGTATTGGAATGGGAAAAATGAAGTCGGTGAGCCTGTAGCAAGTGGTATCTATTTCTACACGCTCACTGCAGGCGACTTCACCGCGACGCGGAAGCTGCTGATTCGGAAGTAGGAGGACATTAACCGAATGTATGGGGCGTCTCTTGAAAACTTTGCTTTTCAGAACAGTTCGTGTTATTATATAAAACATGGCAACGCATTCTCAAGAAGATAGACATCGCGTTTACATTGACGCAATGATACCAAGTTATCTTGTTGCTCCTTTGAGTCGTGACCCAAAAATAGCAGAATGGCAAAGAATCACACGTGAATTCTGGCAAGATACCCGCTTTGAGTTTGTCTTGTCAAATTATGTTATTGACGAAATATCGATGGGTGATAGAAATAAGGCGGCAAATAGGATACAAGCAGTCGTGGAGATCCCGGTTATAGTTGTGCGACATTTTGATTTAGCGTTCGCAGAACAATTGATTTATCAAAAGGCACTCCCGCAGGGCGCGCTTACCGATGCTATCCATATAGCCGTTACGGCAAGGCGTGCTATCCCCTATTTGGCAACGTGGAACTTCACACACCTTGCCAACTCAAATACACGGTCAAAAGTTGAACAAATTTGTCACCAGATGGGCTATTCGCCTCCCCGTATTAATACACCAGAGGCGATATTGGAGGAGACTAATGTGTGAAGATCCCGGGAAAGACATCCTTGAAGCAAAAGAACGGATTGCAGCACTGTTTGGAGACTTGGAAACCTACATGGAATTTATGACGAAAAAACAAGAAAAGGAGATGAAGGAAGGGAAAAAAAAATACATAGATTTACCAATCGTTCGCGTAAAGAAACCAGAAACGCCAAAGGTTCAAGAATAATAGTTCTGACGGATATACTGAAAATCAGATGTCGTGGGTGAGCTTCTTATGCCTCGCCCTTTTTGTGTTTGTTGAACAAAGTTTGTAGCACTATGATTTAAAGTATGAAGACTGAAAAGCACTAATCGCTTTAGTTCAGAGAAAAAGAAAATGTTGCGGGAGATTATTACATGGACAAAACCCCTAAAATCCGGGTTGGCGTTATTGGAACAGGACGCATCGGTAAATTACATATCGAACACCTCGCCCAAGACATACCAGAAGCCGATCTCGTGGCACTTTGCAGTCTCGACCGTCCGAGTATGGACAGTCTTGCGGATCAGTTTAATGTCCCACAGACCATAGATGATTACACCAAACTCTTAGCCGATCCACAGATTGATGCCGTGCTAATTACGTCTGCTACCAATACACACGTAGAAATCAGCCAAGCAGCCGCGAAAGCAGGGAAACACATCTTCTGTGAGAAACCGATTGCATTAGATTTGGAAGAGATTGACGAAACTCTGGCGATTGTCGAGAAAGCAGGCGTTAAATTTCAGGTAGGCTTTCAGCGCAGATTTGATGCGAGTTTCATGCGAGTCCGAGAAACCGTTGCGTCTGGAAAGATTGGCGAGCCGCACATTATGCGAATTACGAGTCGCGATCCGGGACCACCACCGATTGAATATATCAAGGTCTCCGGCGGCATTTTTCTTGATATGACGATTCACGATTTCGATATGGCGCGCTATCTCATCGGGGATGAAGTCGTGGAAATCTACGCAACAGGAGACGTGCGGGTAGACCCAGAAATCGGCAAGGCAGGCGACATTGATACTGCTGTTATCATTTTACAATTTAAAAATGGAGTCATCGCAACGATTGACAATAGCAGAGAGGCTGTCTACGGTTACGACCAACGCGTTGAAGTTTTTGGTTCAAAAGGGATGGTTACGGCGGCAAATCCTTTGACGGATACTGTGGCTTTTAGTGGGAGTGAAGGCACACGCGCTGCATTACCGCCTCACTTTTTTGTGGAACGCTATAAGGCGGCGTACCTGTCGGAATTACAAGCGTTTTTCAAGTGCATTCAAGAAGGGACACCGCCACCAGTTACAGGTAAGGATGGACGAGTTCCCGTTGTGATGGGATTGGCTGCGCTGAAGTCGCTGCGTGAAAACCGTCCAGTCTTGCTATCCGAAATCTCGCCTGAGTAATTCGTGATGCCCGTTAGTGACCGCCCACTTCACCGACTTCGATTTCGATATCTTCACGGTTCCTAATGCGTTCAACGAGTCCATCGCGAATGTCTACAATCCTATCCGAGACATCAAGCATTTTCAGGTCGTGCGTAGCAGAAATGATAGTAACGCCCTGATCTTCATTCAACCGTTTAATTAAGTCAATAATCTCACGCCCTATAACCGTATCAAGATTTGCAGTAGGTTCATCGGCAAGGACGATGCTCGGGTCATTGGCGAGGGCTCTGGCAATAGCGACGCGCTGACGTTGTCCACCGGACAGTTCATCAGGTAGGTGATACATCCGATCGCCTAACCCTACCATGTCGAGCAGTTCTTCGGCTTTTTCATTGCGCCGTTTCTCAGGAATCCCTGCAAAAATCATGGGTAACGTTACATTTCCATGTGCGCTCCGTACATGCAACAGGTTATAACTCTGAAAGATATAACCCACCCGGTGGCAACGAAACGCCGCAATCTGTCTTTGCGAAAGTTGCGACATATTTTGCCCATCAATGTAAACCTGTCCTTCCGTAGGCGTATCCAGTGCGCCAATCATGTTAAAGAGCGTCGATTTCCCGGAACCGGAAGGTCCCATCAATGAAATGTACTCTCCGCGTTCAATCTCGATATTGATACCATCCAAGGCACGGAGGACGTTTGAGCCCATTCGATATTCCTTGACGACATCTTCAGTTTTCACAACAATATCAGCCATAGCCTTTTCCTTTTTCGCCTCCGATCCCATCACCAGCGGAACTGTAGATTCGATTTTCAGGTGTCCCTATGCGGTGTACAAAGGACGTGTCGAATAACGCCTATACCTCAGTCCGCATCGCTTCAGCAGGTGGGAGTTTTGCCGCACGCCATGCTGGGAACGACGAACCGATCACAGCCAAAATCATACCCAGACAGCATCCAAGCAAGATGACAACAAGCACACCCAACCGCATGGTTCCATCTTCAGGTTGTGCTGGTAGTAAAGGGAAATAGAAAAACAGATCTAACCCATAGTCTTTAAGCCCCAAAAGAACGGCACCCAGTGTTCCAATGAGTGCGCCGATAAGGGCACCCGAAAACCCTTGGAACCCTGATTCAAGTAGGAATAATCGAACCACGAACCCGTCTAACGCCCCGAGACATTTCATTGTCCCAATTTCACGAAAGCGTTCCGTGACTGCCATCAACATAGAGTTTGCAATCCCGACGACACAGACAATCAAGGACATAACAATTAGCCAAATATCTTTCGTGGAAATGCCTTTTTCTGTTGTTTCTTCAAAAGTGTTAATTGTCGATTGCCGCCCGCTCTCCTGTAAGGCGAGACCGATTTCATTATTCGTCCAGACTGAAACTAAGAATGCAATGCCCAGTGTAATACCTGCGGTTGTAATAATCGAACGTCCAAAACGGATTTTTAAGCTTTGAAAACTAATCCGCAGCGATTCCATAAACGGGAGATCAATCTGTTCTTCAATTGGTGTTCTCTGCTGCAACTCTCTGCCTCCTTAATTTGTATCTACTTTTGTATTGTATCAAATTTACAATTTCAAGTCAAGTTCTCATTTTTACTCCAAATTACATCAAATTGACGTTTCAGCGATTTACTGATATAATAACTGCAAAGGTAGGTACACAGGATGCACCGATTTCTTTTCTTTTTTCTACTATTATCCATTGGCGTGTTGTGTTGGCGTACCCCGATTTCCGCGCACGACGCTTTTTATCCACACCACCGTGAAGATTTTGAAAATATGACGCGTCGTCGTCAACTCAGAGGAACCGTTATCCTCAGTACAATAGTCTTCGTTGGTGTTGTGGGCACGGTTATTTATCTCGCTATGCGAAGAAATACCGCTCACGACAAAACAGACCAAATGGAAGCAAAAACCGTTCAAGAACGTTTGACGTACGCCGCAAACACCGCCGCAAAAGCTGCCCAGCATGCGCTCAATGCTAACAGTAATATCAAGGAAGCCGCCACAACCGCACTCACAACTTATGCCGAAACCTCTGGTGTAACATGGCAATCCCGTTCTCATGGATTAGCCAACGCCGAATCTGTCCCATACCAAATTCGGTGCAAAATCGGAAGCGATGTCGTCACCCTCACCATCAATACGAACATCATCCAAGTAAAGGCTGACCACTACTTTTCTAAGACAGGTTTCGGTTCGCAAGGCGTCTCGAAAGGTGCAAGTGCAACTGCTGTGCTAAGAATTAGAGGTGAGAAAATGGAATAGCATTTGAGATAGGAACTGACCCGTTATGCCGTGAGTCGATTGATGAGTGAGGCACTATAACCGGCACCGAACCCGTTATCAATATTCACAACAGTGACACCAGAGGCGCAGCTATTCAGCATACCCAAGAGCGCAGCAAGCCCCCCGAAACTTGCGCCATAGCCGATGCTTGTTGGCACTGCGATGACAGGGCAATCCACCAATCCACCCACCACGCTTGGCAACGCCCCCTCCATACCGGCGACGACGATAATCACGCGCGCTGTCAAAAGTTTCTCATGATTGCTTATTAATCGGTGTAACCCCGCAACACCGACATCATAAAGCCGCTCCGGTTGGTTTCCCATCATCTGTGCCGTTTCAGCGGCTTCCTCCGCAACAGGTAAATCGGACGTACCGGCAGAAACAACCAGGATGCCCGAAACGCCCGCAGCATCGGATTCCGAGACAGCGATCGTCCGTCCAAGAGCGTTATAGCGCGCTTCAGACGCAATTTCCTTCACGGCTTCATACATATCCAGGGTAGCACGAGTTGCCAGGAGTGGATGCCCTGCCGCGAGAATACGTTCGCTAATCTGTTTCACATGCGCCACCGTCTTTCCTTCGCAAAAAATAACCTCAGGAAACCCCGTGCGAAGCTGACGATGGTGATCAATTTTTGAAAACCCTAAATCTTCAAACGGAAGCGTGCGGAGAGACTGCAGGGCATCCTCTACAGCAACTTTCCCGTCCTTAACCTGTTCAAGTAGGGTTTTTAACCTTTCAATTTCCATTCATTTAGCAGTAGATAACAATAGAAATTTCCGCAGTTCGTCCATCTGAGACAACTGCCCTGTAACCAGAGGAGCGGGCTTAATGCCCGCTCTCTATATATTTTAAAAAACTTTAGGCTTCTTCGGCAGCCTCTTCCTCGTTCTCCTCTGCCGCACCAACACTTGGGATGGAGTTAACGATTTTCGCCCGGACATCGGCGGAGACTTTGCGACCCGCTTCCACAGCACCTTTGACCTGTTCACCTGCTTCCTGGATCCGCTCCTTACCGCTATCTACAATACCTTGGACGCTCTCTCTACCCTGTTCCATGAGGTGTTGCGCACTTTGCCGCGCGCTCTCAGAGGTCTGCTGCGCCAGCTCAACCGTCCGATCTTTTGCTTCAATGGATTTATCGCGAATTTTCTGACGGGTCTCTCTACCGGAAGTCGGTGCGTAAAGCAGGCTGATAACAGCACCCGCCATAAAACCCGTGAAAAAAGCGAAAATCATGCCCAATCCATTGTTCTGTCCATTATTGCTCATTTTCTTTTCCTTTCTATGGAATAATTAATTCCGTTTTTGGTGCAGTTTATAACTCAAAACTCGGCGTTAAAGTTTACGAGAATCAACGTAAAAAGTTTCAATTCTAACGTTCTTTTTTCCCTCGGTACAATTTTCTCTTTGATAATGCTCCGACTGTCATACAAACTACGCGCGACGCAACTATCCATCTGATGCCTCGGACACCGATGTTTCTTCTTGTTCCTGTTCTGGGGCGCGAGCGGAATCAGAAGCCGAAGCGCGAGCGGAAGCAAAATTCTCCCATCCTGCCTTGACCCCCTGCCACAAACTTATAATATCAGTTAACGAGACAGCTAACTGATTACGGAAGAAAGTAGCCTGCTCAATTGTCTGCCCAGAAAAGCCACTCACTTTTTGAACTAATTCTTCAAGTGCCTGAATACTCTGATTCAAGGCACCGCTCATTTCTTGGATATTATGCACAGTGGGCTGAATTTCAGACTCGCTAATCCCTTGCAGGGAAGCCGTCAAACCGCTTAGATTTTGTAGCAACGCCGGTAACTCAGCGTTCACCGTTTGCACAGTCTTATCCACGTCAGCTATCAATTCACCGAGTTCCTGATTGACAATGCTTTCCGTAGAATTTAAGGTGTTTCGGATGCTATTCAGTGAATTGCGGAGACTCCCAACTGCGGCACACAAGTAGCCCACAAGCGCGGTAAGCGCGAGCAGCAAAATACCGAGGCTAAATTTCCAAAAAATTGAAGCAATAACACCCCAATCCATATTTTCTCCTTCGTGCGTATCCCACCACACCGTTCCTCAGATCCCAGTAAAAAGATGCGATGTTTACGGGCTTAAACCTGAATTTGTTTTTTGATGATTTCAGTCGCTGCATCGATTGCAGCGTTCACTTTACTTGGACTCTTGCCGCCACCTTGCGCAAGCTCAGGACGGCCCCCGCCACGCCCATCTGCTAATTGGGTTAGCTCAGAGATGATTTTACCGGCATGCAACCCGCGATTTTTCACAAGGTCGGAGGTCACACCAACCACAAAGGCTACAGCGTCGCCGTTAACAGACGCAAGGGCAACCACACCAGATTCTAAACGATTTTTGAGTTCATCAACAAGCCGTCGCAAGCCGTCTCTATCCGTATCTGCCACAACTGAAGCGACAACCCTCACATCTTCGACAAGCGTCGCGCCTTCGACCAAGGTCCTGATATTAGTAAGTGCTTGCTGCCCTTTCAATTGTTGCAGCTGCTGCTCCAATTCCCGTTGCTCCTGCAGCAGCCGTTCAATCCGTTCAGACAAATCGGTTTTGGGGGTTTTCAGGAGGTTCGCCACACTGGAAAGCAGCGCGGTATCATCTTGAACAGTCGTTACCGCTACAGGACCCGTGAGTGCCTCAACGCGTCTAACCCCTGCAGCGATACTACTCTCACCCATCAGTTTCACGAAACCGAGTTCACCCGTCGCATCAACATGTGTACCACCGCACAATTCAACACTATATTCACCAGCCTGCACGACCCGTACGATGTCGCCATATTTGTCGCCAAAGAAGGCTAAAGCCCCCTTTGCTTTCGCTGCATCCAAAGGCATTTCGCTGATAGAAAGCGGATCATTCTCACGAATCTTCTCATTGACGAACCCTTCAATCTCGCGGAGTTGCGCTGCGGATACAGACTCATAATGCGAAAAGTCAAACCGAAGTCTACCGGCTTCCACAAGTGAACCTGCTTGCCCAACATGCGTTCCAAGCACATGTCGCAAACCGCTGTGTAGAAGATGTGTTGCCGTGTGACTGATAGCAACACCACTTCGGCGTTCGGTATCAATGTGGGCATGCACAGCGGTATAAGGCGTAATTTCACCCACAACCACTTTACATCTATGAACAACCAAGTCAGCCGAAGGTCTAAGTGTGTCTTGTACATGTAACTTCGCGCCCTGACTTTCAATTGTGCCGACATCGCCCACCTGTCCACCAGATTCGCCATAAAAAGGCGTGCGATTCAGCAGCACGAAGACCTCGTCTCCTTGCTGTGCACTTGCCACCGACTCAGCATTAGCAATTAAAGCGACAATTTCAGCCTCGACGTTGTCTTGCGTGTAACCGACAAACTCCGTCTCGCCATGCTCTTTAAGGACCTCGGCGTAAACAGCAATCTCTTCATCTTTCGCGCCGCCTTTCGCTTCCCACGCTGCGCGTCCGCGCGCCCGTTGCGCCTCCATGCTCTCCTCGAACCCTACCTCATCAACAGTGAATCCACGTTCGCGCGCGAGCACTTGGGTCAAATCAAGGGGGAAACCGAACGTATCGTACAACTCAAATGCCCGCTTTCCATCAAGTTGTGTTTCAGCCTTTTCTGTCAGCGTATCAAACGACCCATCAAGGCGTTCCAAACCGCGTTCAATGGTCTGATGGAAGCGATGCTCCTCACCTTGAATCGTGCGGGTGATAAATTCACGGCGCGGCAGGACATCCGGGAAAACCTCACCGAGCAATTCAATAACCTTATCAACGAGCCGGTAAATGAAGGCTTCGTTCATATTTAATTTTTTGCCGTAAAGCACAGCGCGTCGTAGAATTCGGCGGATAACGTACCCGCGTCCCTCGTTAGATGGCATCACACCATCACCGATAGCAAAGGTCAAACACCGAATATGGTCAGCAATAACCCGATGTGGCAACCCGCGTTCATCATGAAAATAGGCGGTGTCTGTCATATCAGCGATTGTCGCTAAGAGTGGCGTGAATATATCTGTCTTGTAGTTTGAATCAACACCTTGCAGGATGGAGGTAACCCGTTCAAACCCCATGCCCGTATCCACATGCGTTGCAGGAAGCGGTTCAAGCGTACCACTTTCGTTCCGATTGTATTGAATGAATACAAGATTCCAGAATTCCAGGAACCGGTCGCTGGTGTTTGGACCGGCATCAGGATCATTCGCAGTTTCAGGAAAGGCTTCCACGCCCATGTCAATAAAAAGTTCACTACAGGGACCACAGGGACCGGTATCTCCCATTTCCCAAAAGTTGTCCTTATCACAACGGCGGATACGCGAGCGCGGTAAGTCGGTCTCTTGGAGCCAAAACTTTTCGGCTTCGTCGTCGTCAAGGTAGACCGTTGCCCAGAGGCGTTCCTTGGGAATCCGCCAGAGTTCGGTTGCTAATTCCCACGCAAAAGCGATAGCCTCCTGCTTGTAATAATCCCCGAACGACCAATTTCCGAGCATCTCGAAGAAGGTCTGATGACTCGGCGAATAACCGACCTCTTCAAGGTCATTGTGCTTGCCACTGACGCGCAGACATTTTTGGGTATCGACGGCGCGTGTATATTCCCGCTGCCCGATACCGAGAAACACATCTTTGAATTGGTTCATACCGGCGTTGGTAAACAACAGCGTCGGGTCACCAGCAGGTATCAAGGACGCACTGGGAACAATTGTGTGTCCGTGTTTGCGGAAGTATTCAAGAAAACTGGTTCTGATTTCATCTGATGTCATTTTTAAATTCTCCCCTACCTCTCCTGTTCCAATTATAGTCTACTTTATATAGAGAAGTCAAGACAAAATTCTCGGTAGATCACTTTAACACATCACACCGACGCGCTAAAAAATCTGTTCAAGTACTTGTCTCACAACTTCCGATTCAAACCCGCGACGCGCCAAAAATCCGTGCAATCGGCGCTTCGCGACATGAACGGGTAACCGTTGATATTGCTTCATCCTTCTCTGAGCGATCTGAAGTGCGAGGGTGGCTTCATCTTCAGTCTTTACCTGTGCCACGACCTGCTCCGCAGTTTCGCGGTCAACACCTTTGTCAAGAAGCTCATGTTTCAGTAAGGTCTTGCCTCTCGGATTAGACTTTTGCCTACGGACGACCCAATTCTCTGCGTACTTCCGGTCGCGAATATGCCCCGAGTCAATCAATTCCGCAACCGCCGTCTCAATGGCTGCTTCCGAAAACCCTTCTCGCGTGAGTTGACGTTCCATCTCACTTTTGGTATAGGTTTTTGACCTGACCGCAGGACGAAAATCCTCTGTCTCGTCATCGCCATCGTTATTCAGTGCTTCATGGAGCAATCTTAGGGCGTAGTTTTTGGCGCGCATTACTTCATCGGCGGCGATCAACTTCTCGATGACTTCGGCTTCAATCTCCAAACCGACGCGTAACCCAAAATTTTCAACTAAAGCAGCATGAAGGACAACAAACGGTGTACCATCGAAAAAGAGTTGACGATGTGAAGGCAATTCAGGAACTACCTGAATATCCGTAATTCGCTGTCTCATGTCCTTCCACTACTCTGAGAAGACCGCTATCATAGAATTGTGCGTGGTAATAAGCGCGAGGTTGAAAGGGGACTGCTTGAAAACCTGCAATTACTAAAGACCCCGCGCTTCAACGAGAGGATGTACGTGCTATAACAAAAGGTTATAACACTTATTGACCATTGCCCCTGCCTGCCCAGAGGGCACCGCGCTGTAGGAGCGTCCCAAACATCTCATGTTGACATGCCGCCGCATCATGACCGAGTGCGAGGTAGAAAACTTTACCTTCACCCCAGTTTTTCGTCCATGCCACAGGTGCTGCAGCACCTTTCCACAAGGCTGATGCAAGCACATGATTTCGAGGATCGTAATCGAGGATGTATTGTTCATCCGTCACGACGAACTCGTCAAGCCCTTCCGTGATTTCGTGCTCACCATCGACAATGCTGACTTGGTAGTCGCGGTAGCGCGGATGCGTGACAAAATAGCCACCCACCATCGAACGATATTCTGGACAGCCGCGGAAAGAATCTGCTGCGGAGTGGACACCCACGTAGCCCTTGCCTGAAGCGACATGGTTGAGCAGACCGTTCTTTTGGGCATCTGAAATCTCACCTATCGTGTAATAGAAAACAATGAGATCGTAGGGATCGAGATTCGGTGAGACGAGCGCGTCAAGGTCTTCCTCAACTCTGGTAATCTCAAATTCATCGCTCTGTGAAAGCACCTTCACGATTTCGTCACTACACCCTTTCCAATCGTGAATCGCACCACCGGCAAAAACGAGTGTGTTAATTTTCGCCATTATTTAGCCTCCTTAGTTATGTAATGCTGCTATTATATCACAATTGCAGAAATGTAAGCAATTTTTTTGGCGGATTTGCCAGCGTCATTTCTTATGCGTTTTTCCACTTGTCTTTTTTTTAAAAGATGCTACCATAACACGCATGACGAGACTCGTAAATATACTTCTCTATGTATCGTTTCTACTCCTGGCTATTGGCTTGATATGCCACTATCTTTCACCCGTGGGTTCATCACGTCAGAGATTTGCACAACTGCCAGAAAAACTGATACCCCTTGCTGAGTTCAATCACGAATCTCATATCTACGATATCGCGTTTTCACCTATAGATGTTTCACTTGTGGCAAGTCCTGCTACTAACAACAGCATAAAATTGTGGCATCTAAAAAACACATCGGCACCACAAGCAGTCTTCAACGGACATACTGATGTCGTTAAATCAATTGCGTTCTCACCGAATGGAGAACTGCTCGCAAGCGCGGGTTTAGACGGTGAAGTTATATTGTGGGATATTGCCTCGGCAACAAAAATCAGTGCCTTTAAGGTAGCCGCTTTAGCAATCGCCATCTCGCCGGATGGACACATCTTAGCGACTGCGGGTAATCACTTACAGCTGTGGGACATCCGTAATCCCAAGAAGATAACAAAGATTAGGACGCTCCCACACGATGAATCAACTGCAGACCACACTTGGATATGGACGGTCGATTTTTCACCTGATGGAAAATGGTTGGTATACGGAGACAAAGTTGGCAATCTCAAGGTTTGGGACGTAGAACGTCAACAATTTATTCGCTCCCAGAAAATTTTTTCAGATAAAATATTTTCTCTCCAATTTTCACCAGACATGCGTTACCTCGTAGCTTCTTCGTTTTACAATCACGCGCTATGGCGTTTGCCAGCGTGGGAACTTCACGGAAAGGTACTGGGTGAAGCGTTAAACTTAGGTGTTGCGTTTTCCCCGCATGGAAACACATACGCAACTTCCGATCTCGGTGGTGTAATCCTGCGCTCTATAGTGAATGGAGAACGGATCACTTCGTTTGGGTTTGGAGATTCTAAAAAAGCAACATGGTCGGTCGCCTTTTCATCCGATGGCAATATACTTGCAAGCGGCGGTGGAGATGAAACACTTCGACTGTGGGATGTTTCAGCGCAACAATTAGCAAAGATAGACACTACGCAACACGATACGGTTAGACTTATCTATTTTCTATCGAAGGAATCTCCACCACAGCCGGGCATTTCTGACAAACTGGATAGATTGATAAGACAAGTTCAACACTTTTACGCCACTCAGATGGAAAATAACGGGTTCGGGCGGAAGACTTTTACATTTGAAACCGATGCAGAAGGTAAAGCGAAGGTATTTTTGGTCATCGCGGAACACCCTGATGTGTATTACGATGAGGAGACTACGATAAAAATCAGAGCGGAAATCTTTGAGAAACTCAATCCTTCAAAGAACGTTTTGCTTGTGGCAGTAGATATACAGCGCGGTATTTTTCAGAAAAAGAAAAAAGGGAATATGAGGACAATCGGGCAAGGCAATATCACGACATCCCACTATAGCAAAAACTTAAGGAGGGGACTCCATGGTGGACGCGCTTTCGTTTCTGCTGCACCTAAAGATTTAGATTGGGATACGATTGCGCATGAACTTGGACACGCGTTTGGTTTGGAACACGATTTTCGTGGAAGTTACCCCAGAATTATGTCATACGCAAACAAAAGATCCGAGTTGTCTAAATGTGCCGCTGAGTGGCTGGATAAAAGCAGGTTCTTTAATCCGAATTGTCCGTTCTTTGATCAACCAGCCACAATTGAGATGCTCTCGCTTCCAGATGCATCTGATTTAACCATTGTCTCATTTGATATCGAAGATGAAGATGGAATTCATCAAGTCCAGCTGATCGTGTCAACGACACCGAGTGATCCTGTCACAAAAGAAGGTTTCAAACTGCAGAGTTGTCAGCGACTAAACGGGAAACAAAAGGCTACGGTTGCGTTTGAATTGGAGGAAATCCCATCCAAAAAGATTATACTCAAGATGATGGATATGCAAGGAAATATTGTATGGAGAACATTTGATTTCAGTGAAAATTCAACAGACTGAAGGTATCAACTTTACCAAGTACGAGAGGAGAGGATATGCCGAAAAAAATTGCCATCTTCCCAGCCAGTTTCGACCCCGTCACTAATGGACACGCAGACCTTATTGATCGGATTTGCAACCTTGATGTTTTTGACGAACTCGTTGTTGCTATCGGCGTGAACCCCGCTAAACCGGCGCGTTTTACGCTTGAGGAGCGCACTGAGATGCTTGAAATTGTCATCGGTCCGTATCCGCAAGCCACGATTGATGGCTATACCGGATTGACGGTTCATTACGCGCAGAGACGCGGGGCGTGCGCGATTGTCCGGGGACTCCGCGAAGTCTCCGATTTTGAATGGGAGTTCAAGATGGCGCGGATGAACCAGCAGATCGCACCGGATATTGATACCCTCTTTATGATGGCGAATACCCAGTACGCACATATTAGTTCAACGCTTGTGATGGAAGTCGTGCAGATGGCACAGCGGAAGTTAAACGAAGAGAAATTAAAGGAAATGGTGCCAGAAATCGTAGTAGAGTTTATCAAGAAAAAATTTGAGGTGTTGTAACGGGTTGTTAGTTGTTAAAACCGATTGTCCAGAGTTAAACTCACGTTGAAGCCTGGGGCATTTATACCCGAACCGTGCTGACGGTACCGCCTATCAAGTAGATTATCAAACGATAGTGTCAGACGTGTGTAATCAAAAAGCTTGACGCCGCCGCGGACATTGAGTGTCCACCATGCCGGTGTCCCTTGACCGATAGCGGCACCGCTCGAGTCGAACTCAACTTCCCCCGTATCACGGGTTGTGCCTTGGATCCGTGGATCACGGATGTCGCTTCTGTTCAAGCGTCTCTGTTCGGCTGCACCCTGTACAAAGAACATTGCCCAATACGGCGTATTTGCGGGTTCCCACTGGACTCCAATGATACCGTTTAACGGAGGTTCTCTACGCGTGCGTGCTTCCCAAGGTTTACTCGGATCCGGTGCTACGCCATTAATCGTGAGTACCTCCCCACGTATCAACGCCACATTACCAAAAACCGACCAAGTAGACTGAATCGGGACGAGTCCGGCTAATTCAACTCCCTGAAACTGTGCCTCATCGACATTATCAAAGACGAGTACGTCAATATCTTTGTACTGTTCGATCAGGTCTTGATGGAGTTGAGGGATCGGCTCACCTTTCTCTTGGTATGCCTCTTGAACAGGTTTGCGCGCAACCAAACCGTTAACCCTGCTGTAGAAGAGCCTTAGGGCACCACGGAAGAAAGCATGCTGTGCCTTGAATCCAACCTCAGCTGTCCACGAAGTTTCAGGTCTAAGATCAGGACTCGGTGCCGTGACACCCTCATTGGTGACTTCTACCGCCGTTGTGTCATTCAGAGACGGAGCGCGGAAGGCTGTTCCAAAACTGCTGACAAAGTTCAGGTACTCTGTCAAACCGACTACCACACCGGCACTTCCCGTCAAACTGCTGTCGAATTTATTGAAGACATCAAAAGCAGGATCTCGGACGGAAAGGTCTGCATTGGTTTGATAAAACGTAGCACGTCCACCGAGTGTGAGTTCAACACGGTCGTGTACCCTAATTTCATCTTGAAGGTACACACTCGCATCCCAGAATTGAGAACCGTTAATGAAGCGTCCTTTTTCATTGTCAACTTCTTCCTTGCCTCGATCGGTTTTGACGGTCTGACTCTGTATCGTGTCGAGATAGAATTCAGCACCGGCGACCAAACGCTGCTTAGGCAGCATTGAGCTGACCGTTTGCGCACTCAAGCCGATGGTGTTAACGGTGTCGTATCGCTGCCGTCGGGCTGTTGCGCCGCGCACCACCTCGTTCCTTCCCTCTTTTTGGCGGTGATATGAGGCTGTCAGTCGGAACAGGTCAATGTTCGCTTCTACAGGGTTAACCGTATAGTTGGCATAAACGAGGTCGCGATTTTGCGGTTCAAAAAAGAACTCGGCAAACTCTTGGGGGGCGATTTTATCATACCGTGGTGTTTGCGGCTGCCGCCACATCTGGTAAGCAACACTGACATTGCTTGTATCGCTGAGTTGATACCCAAATTTTGCATCCGCATTATAAGCACGCCACCCCAAGGGACCTTCGTTATCAACGAGCCATCGGTCAGGGATATTATCCTTTGGTATCGCTTGCACTTCATCATGCTCATAAAGTTTCACGCCACTCGGCATATCGTCCACTATTTCATACTTCCGATTTTTGTAGTGGAGATCGTACCCATTTCCAGGGTTTACATTGCCGTAGGCTCGCAGACCACCGCCTGCGATGAATCCAAATCGCCCTTGGTTCCCCGTCACCTCCAATCTACCAAGTCGTTCCTGTGTAGCAGTTGAATAGCGAGCAAGTAACCTTGGTTGTATAGTCAAGGTCTTTTGAGAAGGATCAATCGGTACATCTTTCGTAAAGAAACTCACAACGCCGCCCATCGCACCGCTTCCATACAGCATAGAACTTGAACCGAGTAACACCTCTGCGCGCCCCAACATCTCAGGCGCGATGGTTGCTGTGTATTGATTTGGCCCCGAACGGAACGTTGAATTATTGAGACGGACCCAGTCAACCTGTATTGAGGTTTGGTAGCCGGTTAATCCTCGAAGTATCGGTGATCCTTGTCCGACCGTCGTCTCCTGAGCGATTACACCGACAGCGTCACGAAGCAGATTGGAGGCGTGCGCTGCGTTGGAGCGTTCCACTTGATTTAAATTGAGAACAGTGACAGAATTAGGTGTATTGAAAGGATCCTTTTCGGCACGTGTAGCCGTAACCGTTATCTCCTCCATCGTGACAACTTCCCCGTCGCTTTGGCTTTCCGCGCCGGCGCGTGGTGCCCAAGTTATCAACAAACTTAAACCTACTACAAAAAAGAAATAAAATAATTTTTTCATTCCAACGTTCTCCTTCAAATCCATTTTACCTGGGCATCTTCTGCCGATCCTATATCATCAGCACTTCTTGCTTTATACTATAATGTAGCAAATTGTGTGCCACTCGTAATTGTAGGTAAAACAGGCAAATTTCAGTCTGTTTTTGACATAATTTGTTCAGTACTGTTCATTTTTTGAACACTTTTATATGCGTTGAGACACTTTGCAAGCGTGTATATACTAATAATATCTGTATTCCAAGGGAAAAATTAAGGCTTGCATTTTTGTTAGGGGTCTGATAGGTTATACATCAAGATTTAAGTTATAGAAATAACAATACAATTAGGAGCACCTATGCCAAAACAGAAACTAAACTTTGCTTTTATCGGATGTGGCGGTAATGCACGCGGACACGGACGGAGCGTGTCAAACGTTGAAAATGTGGAGATTGTTGCCCTGGCAGATCCGAGTGCCAGTTCACTCGATGCTTTCAAGGAAAACGTCGGTTTAGATGCCTCCGTACCTACCTACGCCGACCACGTTGAGATGTTAGCCGCTGCGAAGCCCGATGCCGTGGTCATCAGTTCACCACACGGTCTGCATTTCCAGCACATCATGGACGCACTTGATGCCGGATGCCATGTGCATACCGAAAAACCGATGGTCTGTACAGTAGATCATGCTAAACAGGTGATCGCAAAAGTCGAGGAAACCGACTTACACCTGATGATCGGCTACCAGCGACATCTGAGTCCTACCTACCAATACTGCCGCAACGTCGTCCAGAGCGGTGAACTTGGGCGGGTTAACTTCGTTGCTGCGCAGCAATCGCAGAACTGGTATCGGAACCAGCAGGGCAAATGGCGGCAAGACCCGTTCCTCGGTGGCGGTGGACAACTGAACGATTCAGGGAGCCATCTGATTGATATTCTCCTCTGGGTCCTGGAAGCGAGTCCTGACACCGTCTTCGCGATGATAGACAACTTAGACATCGAAGTAGATGTTCTCACTGCAATGTCCATTAAATTCGATACGGGTGCTTTGTGCAACATCAGCATCGTTGGGCACGCCTACGGCGGGGTGCAGGAAGCATTTTCTATTTGGTTGGATGAAGGGTCGCTCTATCTCCGGGACGGCACACTCTATCGTCAAGGACGGGAAGGTAGACCGGAACCTGTTGACGCGTCTGACATGCCAGCATCAGGAAACAAAGACGTCGCCTTTATTGAACTCATCCGCGGTGAACGGACAGAGAACCCGATCGGTGTTGAGAACGGCTTGCGTGTTATCCAACTCACCGAAGCCGCATGGCAATCTGCGGATCTCGGTAGACCCGTCAAGGTGGATCTGAGTTGAACGTTGTTGTCTGTTCGATACTGCAAGGTAAATTAAAAGTGCTTGATGTCCAAAACCTGTGTAAATCCTTTGACAAGCAGTCGTTTCTCACGGAACTTACGTTTCAGGTAGCAGCGGGTGAATGCCTCATTCTACTGGGTAGGAATGGTGCAGGTAAAACCCTCCTGCTCAACATCTTAGCAACCTTAGTTGAACCGACATCCGGTAGCGTCTCTATTGGTGGTATCGATGCCTTTGCGAACTTGAAGGAGGTACGCCCGTTTATTGGATATATTCCCGTTTCATTTGAAGGATACCCTGAGTTGTCTGTTGCGGCGTATCTCAATTTTTTCGCGAGGGCATATAAATTAGAGAAGCACGAGCGTGCATCGGCGATTGAAGCTGTGCTTGAACTCATGGACATCCAACACTTGCGCGACGTTAAAATTGGGATTTTATCAACAGGGGAACGGCAGCGCCTCTTGTTTGCCAAAACTTTCCTGCATGAACCACAGTTGTGGTTGCTCGATGAACCACTCACACCGCTTGATCCGGGTGGACAAGCCGAGATGGTCGAACTACTTGGTGAACTCCGATCAATGGGAAAAACCGTCGTAATTGCCACCAACCGCCTTGAAGATGTTTCTCAATTGTGTGGTCCTGATTCACAAAACAACACATTCATCGGAATCTTGGAAGGTGGGCAATTTGCTATGTTCAAGACGTTTCACGAGTTGCGAACGGAAAACGCTGAAGTCGATACCGCACAAACCGCTGCCCCGAATTGGTTTAATGAACTTTTAGCGCAGCTTGTAAACTAAAACTTGCGCTACAAAAGTCTGGAGGTAACAAAAACATAATGTCAGAGATAGGAAAATTCTTTCACGAAAACGGATACTATTTCGCTAAGGGCGTTTACTCACCTGAAGAGATCACAGCAATGGAAAGCGACTTTGATCGGGTCGTGGATCAGCTCCTTAAAAGCGATGAGAACGTTAATGCGCGTTGGGGCGGCAGATTGATGGATGCGCTCGATGGCGGCGAATCTGTTATCATACACACCCACAATATCCAGAGTTTCTCTGG
The DNA here is from genome assembly GCA_022827625.1 of Candidatus Poribacteria bacterium. Classification (GTDB taxonomy): domain Bacteria; phylum Poribacteria; class WGA-4E; order WGA-4E; family WGA-3G; genus WGA-3G. Next base: position 148,115 of record JAJEIE010000029.1, read on the forward strand.
CGTTTGGATGCAAGCGTTCTTGCAAGAGAAGTTCCTTGATATTACCGAAGCCATCCTTGGACCCGATATTATGCTCCATCACTCCAAACTCTTCTGCAAGCCGCCGGAGCAAGGTGCTCCCTTTCCGATGCACCAAGATTGGCAGTATTTTCCGTCCGTCAAAGATAGCATGATAGCGGCTATCATTTACGTCTCCGAAGCGACCGATGAGATGGGGTGTGTGCGCGTCTATCCCGGCTCTCACAAGCAGCTCGGACGCACTGACGGCATGATGGGCAGCGGGGCTAACGCTGAAGTTACGGAGCGATACCCGATTGAGAACGCGACCGTTTTAGAAGCGGAACCCGGTGATGTGCTTTTCTTCAGTTACTTCACACTCCACGGTTCAATGCCGAACTACTCAAACCAGACGCGAAAGAGCGTCCTCGTTCAGATGCACGCAGGAGATGATGAGATTGAATCCGAAAACCGCCATACCAACGTTCAATTGGTACTCCGTGGTTGGAATCATCTCGCAACCCGTTCTTCTGTCGGAAGAATTAGATAACCTTGAATAACAAATTTCGCCAAAAAGGAGAACTAAATGATTAGAGTCGGAAAAATTAGCATGGCACACGTCCACGCCGGTGGCTACGCCCGAAAAATTAACGAAAATCCTGAAACCGAACTCGTCGCTGTCTGGGATGAAGAGGACTTTGATCACGGTGGGGGCGGTAGAGAGGCAGCAGCACAATATGAAGTCCCATTCTACACCGATCTCGATGAGATGCTCAGTCGAGACGACGTAGATGCAGTCGCCGTGGACGCAATCACGTCTGACCATCCGCGTGTGATGATCGCCGCTGCTGAAGCGGGAAAACATATCTTTACCGAGAAAGCGCTCGCGATTACTGTCGCAGAATGCGATCCGATTATTGATGCCGTTGAGAAAGCGGGTGTGAAGTTTATGATCTCGCTGCCATCCCGCGCGAATCCTGAAATCCTGTTTGCGAAAAAGGCGATTGACGACGGACTCCTTGGGGACATCACGTTCGGTCGGGGACGAATTGCGCATTCTGCTGCCCTCGATAGTTGGTTCAGCGGCACAAGCGCGTGGTTTGCAGATCCAGTACGTGCTGGGGGCGGTGCCCTTTTTGACTTGGGCTGCCACCGTGTCGATGTTATCCGATGGTTGATGGGTGAACCGAAGAGTGCTATTGCTAAGATTAACAACTTTACGGGTAATTTCCCGATTGATGACAACAGCGTTTCGGTCGTCGAATTCGCAAACAAGGCACTCGGTGTGATTGATGTTGCGTGGACGCACCGTTCGGGTCCGAATATGCTGGAGATCTATGGTACAGAAGGTTCGTTTGCTGCTGGACATGGCGAGATGCATTTTGAAACCCGCAAACTTTCTGATGAAGAAAAAGCGGACTATATTGCCAACGCACAGGCTGCGCCCCCTGAACCGATACAACAGTGGATTAATGCCATCCTTCGCGATGAACCGATGACGATTACGATCCAAGACGGTCGCAACCTCACAGAATTGATGCAGGCGTTTTACATGTCCTCTGAACAGGGGCAGGCGATAGAATTTCCCCTATAGACATGTCGCCCCGCGGGGGCTTTAAAAGGAAATTAGAAAACATGAAAGACTATCAACCTATTTCACTTTCTGCTTTGTGTAATGTCGGCACAAACATTATCGGTGAAAACGCAACGCCGAATATCGGGGCACAGACGTTTCACGGACTTCCTTTCGACATTGCTGAAGGCGAAACCTGCTTCTTAGGCTTTGGCGAAGGCGTTAGCACCGATTCCATTCAAGTTCCTATCAACGCCGACCCAAAACGGGTCATATTTGTCCATCGGCTGCTTGAGTCGCGCATTCCTGAAGGCGAACCGATCGGCAAATTAATCGCCAATTATGTTTTCCATTACACCGACGGCGAAACGGTCAGTGTGCCGATTCGTGAACGTTTTGAGATTGGCGGCGTACCGCAGGGATGGGGGCAACAGACATTCCTTGCCATACCTGACCGACAGGAGAGTTTAGCACCACGTTATGAAGGCGCGTGGGGTTCAGCGGGCAACCGACAAACAGAGGTGAGCCAAGGGACACCGCGCGATTACTATTTGTGGGTGTGGAAAAATCCGAGAGACGGTGCTGAAGTCGCGTCAATCGAAATCCAACCACAAGAACGAAAATTTATTGTTGCGGCAATCACGCTCGGTTACCTCGACGAAGATCCAATACCACGTCGTCCTCGCCGCGAAGTCAAAATCACGCTACCACAACCTGATGATGCCGAGAAATCCTTTGATATGGAAGTCGATGTTGATCGCGGCGTTGCGACCTACCCGTATCCGTTGCCGGAAAACGCTCCCGATGCTTTTATTGAAGACGATTTCAAAGGTTGGGGTGAATCGCAAAACAACAAGAGCAGTCCAGCGTACGTTGAAGTATCTGCCACGCCTTCCGCGACCGTCGAAGTCAAGAACCACGGTGAAACGCTTGGAAGCGTTAACTGGGGCGAAGTCCAAGAAAAAGGGACTGTCCAACCCAACGAACGCGTCAAGGTAGAGGTTATCGACTCCGGCAGAAATTGGGTACACACCACTGTAATTGACGAGGATACAAACAGCCCTGTACCGTGCCGTATTCACTTCCGTTCGCCACACGGCGTGCCGTATGCGCCACACGGACACCATGCGCACGTCAACTCAAACAACGGCACATGGCACATAGATGTCGGCGGCGATGTGAGACTCGGACAGATTAGCTACGCCTATATCGATGGCACGTGTCAGGGATGGCTCCCTCGTGGAGATGTTATCGTTGATGTCGCGCGCGGCTTTGAATACACGCCGCTGCGGACGACTGTTAACATAAAACCCGGACAACGTGAGTTGACGCTCCGTATCAAACGGTGGTGCGATATGAACGCCGAACGCTACTTCAGTGGCGATACACACGTCCATTTCCTGTCCACACAGGGTGCACACACCGAAGCGCAAGGTGAAGACCTTGGGGTTGTAAATCTCCTCCTCTCTCAGTGGGGACATCTCTTCACAAACACAGAGGAGTTTATCGGAAGACCTACGACATCCGCCGATGGACGGAGCATTGTCTATGCGACGCAGGAAAACCGTCAACATCTCCTCGGTCATTTGACACTTCTCGGTTTAAAAGAGCAGGTCGCACCTTGGTGTTCTGACGGACCCGGAGAAGCCGAACTCGGTGGAAATATGGAGGTCACGCTTTCGCATTGGGCGGATGCGTGTCATGCGCAAGGCGGCACAGTCGTCTTACCCCACATCCCGAACCCGAATTGCGAACCGGCGACACTCATTGCTACTGGACGTGTGGATGCCGTTGAATATCTCACCAATGCGATGTATGGACACATTGAATACTACCGTTACCTCAACTGCGGTTATAAATTGCCGCTCGTTGGCGGGACGGATAAGATGAGTAGTGATGTGCCGGTCGGCGTTTATCGCACCTATGTCCACATTCCTGACGACGAGGAATTCAATTACGACAACTGGTGTAAATACATGAGTGCTGGCAATACCTTCCTGAGTGGCGGTCCGATGATCCGCCTCACTGTTGATGGACAGCCGATTGGTAGCACGATTAACCTTCCCGGTAATGGTGGCACCGTTGAGGTCGAAGCCGCTGCGGACTCCATCTTCCCAATCCATACACTGCAGATTATTCAGGCAGGACAGGTTGTTGCCTCCACTGAGGACAAAGATGGCAAAGCGCATTTACACCTAAAAGCCAACCTGAAGGTAGACAAACACTCGTGGATTGCGGCACGATGTGGTGGACCTAACTATGCCCAAGCCGTTCCACATCACGACGGATGGGGACGCGGCATTATTGCTCATACTTCACCTGTCTATATCGCGGTCGGTGGCGAGTGGTGGATGTTCGACCCGGAAACGGCGAACTATATGTTGACCTTGATTGAAGGTGGATTGTCCTACATCCAGCAGACAGCGCGCCATCATGAACATGGAACGGTGACACACCATCACGGCGAGGATGACCATCTGGAATTCCTCTCTCGTCCGTTCCAAGAAGCACGCGAGGCGATTCACCGGCGGATGCATCAATTGGGCATTCCGCATTAACTGATCATTTTGAATTTGCCCGTAGGCACATTCTTACAAGTGTGTCTACCGCAGAATTTTAGATGAATTAATTGCGCCTTATACGGGGAATTTAATTATGACAGACTTGGCTCAACCGGTAAACATGGAAGAAACTGAGGAAAAACAAATTTCTGAGACACGTATGCCGGCGCGTGGTCTTGAGGGAGCATACGGTAATGATGAGCCCGAGTATACGCTGGATACGCTCATTTCAGCCAATCCTAAGTATGAGGGAACCGTCAAGGAATGTTGCCCCGAAGCACGTGTGCCGGCGCGTGGTCTTGAGGGAGCATACGGTAATGATGAGCCCGAGTATACGCTGGATATGTTCATTTCAGTTTCTTAACCCTGCTGATCAAAACATAGGAGACAAACATGCCAAGAGAATTAGTCGCGGTTGCCCCTCGGCAACCCGTTCTGAGAGAATACGAGGACGGTCCGGTGCCAGCAGACAGTGTCCGGGTTCAAGTCGAATTCGGCGCGCCCAAACGAGGCACGGAACTGACGGCGTACTACGGATACAACAACGCAAATTTTCCATTGCGACTTGGGAACATGTGTGTCGGAAAAATCATTGAAATTGGAGACGAAGTTGAAGGTTTCGAGATTGGGGAACGTGTCACCAGCCACGGGCACCTCAAGGAGACACACACATGGGACGCAAAACGGGTTCTCAAGCTCCATGACCAGATGACGTGGAAGGAAGCCGTTTGTTACGATCCAGCACACTTCGCGATGTCTGCGATTCGGGATGGAAAAGTCCGCGTTGGCGAGCGGGTCGCTGTCTTTGGGCTTGGTGCAATTGGATTGATGACGGTGCAGATGGCACGCATTGCGGGAGCAGACTTCGTCGCTGCCGTAGATCCGATTGAAAAACGGCGGAAGGTGGCTGAAAAGACCGGGGCGGAACTTGTGATTGACCCAACTGCTTGCAATACCGGCGAAGTGCTTAAAGAAGCGACCGGCGGACTTGGCGTTGATGTGGCTGTAGAAACCAGCGCAATCTATGAGGCACTCGATGATGCGCTTCGGAGCGTCACTTTTGAAGGGACAATTGTCTACGCTGGACGTGCGAAAGCCTGTACAGGCGGACTTGACCTCGGTGCCGTCGCGCACGTCAACATTCCAAATATAATCTTTGCACGCGCCAACAGTGACCCGAACCGCGATCATCCACGTTGGAATTTCAAGCGTATTATCGATACCTGTTGGAAATGGCTTGCCGAAGGACGATTTGAATGCGAAGATGTTGTTGATCCAGTTGTGCCGTTTGAGGATTCAGTCGAAGCCTACATAGAGATGGACAATCATCCTGAGCGGAGTGTTAAATTGGGTGTCGCCTTCGGCTAAGAAACTGGCGGCTATAGAGAAACAGTCCGTTTGCGAGTCGGCTATTGATACGCAATCAAAAAAATGCCGAATACCATCACAACAGCCGCTATAAATCGGCGTTTTGTATAGGTCTCTTTCAAGGCGTACCCACCGAGCAAAACAACGAAAATGACAGAGCACTGCCGAACCGCTGTTACGTAGCTGACCTTCTCCGTCATCAAGACATAGAGGATGAGTGAATAGGATGTCAACGAGAGTCCAACAACAGCGAGGGCCCGTTTCCATTCCCTTCGTCCAAGCTGGGCAACCTGCTGGTGTGGAAACCGAGCGAGGCAGGTCAAACCGTAAAAGGCTTGCGAGATGCTATTCTCCATTAAATAGTAGGTCACGGCTCGCCACAAGGGAACATCCGTTGAATAGCGATGAAATTCAGACATCCCTTGTTTATCAATCAGTGAGTATCCAATAACGCTCGCCAGAGTTGCATAAGCCCAGAGGGCATCGCGGTCGCGAAGGAAACGAAAGAAGGCTTTGAACTGGATATGTTTTTCGCGTTGCTGATAGAGGAGTATAGAGGTCATTACACATAAGATACCCATCAAACCTTGTACCGAAATTCGTTCTTTCAAAAAAAGAAAGGCAAAGAGCGGTAGGAAGGCGGGTGCAGCGCGCGCAATTGGATAAACAAATGAAATCTCACCAACGGTATAAGCCTGGGTCAAAAACAACCTGTATAACAGGTGAACGAAGGCGGAGCCAGCAATATAGACCCATACCGGTTTCGGAACCACCGGTTGCTTGAAACCAAAGGCAACGAACGCTATGACTATGGTGTAAAATCCACACCAAAAAAAGAGGATTCGTGTATCTCTGCTGGATTTGCTATAGAAATTCCATAAAGCGTGGCAAAATGCTGATAGCAGAATTAAGGCAATTGAAGTAAGCACCATAGAACCTCTTGTTATTTGTAACCAACAATCTTGTGTCGTTCTTTTTTAATCCCACAGGAAGTAATACAGGAGATAATTATGCATAAAAAAGCGAAAAAACACAAACTTTTTATTTTTTTTGGGCTTGTCTTTGGCGTCCTCGCCCTCACAACAACCGTTACCCTCACACAAGAATCGTGGTTTCCTTCCGAATGGGGTGCCGACGATCGACGGGGTGCTGTCAACCGACTAACCTCTGAGAAAGTGTTGGAGGCAGCGAGTTTGATTAAAACCGGTGAAGTTTATCAACTCGGCAGGGTCTATGAAAGTGGTATCCCTGTCTTCGGAACGCGGCACTACAGCCTGCGGATCCCAGCGATGTCAGGTCCACTCGGTGAGAATAAAACCACATGGTTTGAGGAAATCTTCAGCGGTGAGATCGGTCAGATCGGCACGCAATTCGATGGCCTCGGTCACATCGGTATCGGGGATCTCTATTACAACGGATTGCACCAGCGCGATTTCGCCAAAGCCGAAGGTCTCATGGAACTCGGGGTCGAGAACGTGGGACCTATCGTGACGCGCGGTGTCCTGATTGATGTCGCTGGCTACAAAGGCGTTGAGCATCTCAGCAATAGCTACGAAATTACGCGCGCCGATCTTGAAGGTGCCTTGAAAAATCAGGGAGTTCAAATCACACCCGGCGATGTCGTCGTCATTCACACGGGTTGGGGTAAATTCTGGATGACAGATAACGATCGCTACGGTGCCACGGAACCCGGTATCGGAATGGAGGCGGGGCAATACCTCGTCGATCAGAAGATTGTGATGGTGTGCAGCGATAACTGGGGGATTGAAGTTGTCCCGAACCCCGATGAATCACTGGCATTTCCAGTGCATCAACTGTTCATCGTCAAACACGGTATCTATAATCTTGAGAATATTATCACAGAAGAGTTAGCGGCGGCAAAAGTTTACGAGTTCGCTTTTAGTTTCGCGCCGCTCCGTCTCAAAGGAGCGACAGGTTCCCCAGGTAATCCAATCGCTATCCGTTAACTTTCCAAGGGACAGCATCAATGCTGTCCCATAAACCTTCCTCTTTGCCATCCCTACTTGCACAAATCCGTGCAGTCGTCCTCCCATTTGCCCTATTTTGTGCAGCGAATACCCCCGTTAAACCCGCTCAATCCGCGATATCTCCCATTTCCTCCCTTATTTCACACTGGCACAGAAATTGCTTATTAACTCCCAATGTAGCGTATTTTAATTTTCCACACACCAATTCGTCTTTGTTTTACATTAGGAGTTTTGAAAATGTTCAGACTCATACCACTTATATTTGTAGCAAGCATGCCACTCGTTGGCTGTACAGCACCAGCACACTTAATGAATACATCTGAACTCTCACAAGACGAAAAAATGCAGCGAACCATCGCCCTATGGAAAGAAAAACATATTTCAAAAGCGATCCAGAAATGGGGATCACCAAACGAAGTTAGCGATGACGGAACGGGTTGGCAAACCTATATCTGGGAAATACCTGTACACAGTTTCTTACCGAAACAAGAAACCCGAATGCTGGGTTTCCAACTCCGACAAGACCCCCAGATCTACCCACGACGACCCTTTAGCGGCACCCGTGCAGTAGGTGGAACATATATATCAACCGACCATACCTACCAGCTCACATTTTATACACGACCAGACGGTATAATCTCCAAAACCGATATAAAGAAGAATTATGAACCGACAAGTGAATTCCAGTGGAAGTAGAAAGAGTCGTTTGGAATCTCGGAATTCTCGGAAAAAAGTAGGAGTTTTAAAATGAACAGATTCGCATTTGCGCTATATTTTTCGTTTATTGCAAGCACTTTACTGGCAGGATGTACGGCACCAACGTTTTTGATGAACCCTCCCGAAAGTCTTCAACCATCACCAGAAGAAAAGATGCAGCAAACCTTGGAAGCGTTGACGGGAAATCCTATTTCGAAGGCTATTCAGAAGTGGGGCACACCGCATGGTATCAGTGACGACGATGCAGGATCGCGCATCTATATCTGGCAAGTACCCGCGCAAGTGTTTCTGACGCCACAAGATGACAGTCTCCTTTTCCGGCGATCCTCCAAGGCTTTGAACCGGGCAACAGAGATTCCTTTGCCTGCAGATAACATCTATGAACTTACGTTTTATACGCATCCAAACGGTGTAATTTACAAAACGCTCACAAAAAGGGATCAAGCCTCAAGGTTTTCCTCAACGGACTTTAACGCTACAAAATAAGACCATGAAACTTCCAACAATTTCCATCGAATCTCATCGCATTACGCGACTCATCATCGGCGGCAATCCATATAGTGGCATTTCCCACCAATCCGCAGCAGCATCGAAAGCCATGGAGGATTACTATACGACGATCCAAATTATGATGGATCTCCGGCAGGCAGAGCGGAGCGGCATTAATACCGTCCTCGCTCGCGCCGATAGACACATCATGCGCGTTCTCAACGAATACTGGAACGCAGGCGGCACCATCCAGTGGATTGCGCAGACCCCCAAAGATACAGAATACGCGAACCTTGACGAATACCTACAGATAATTGCCCGCTATAAACCGATTGCGATCTATCATCACGGTGGCACGACTGATAAGTTGTGTGCAGAAGGACGACTCGGTTCATTACAAGAAAGTCTCAAACATATCCGAGATCTCGGTTGTGCTGTAGGGATCGGCACGCATGATCCTCATGTCCTTAAGTATTGCTATTCCGAAGGATACGATGTTGACTTTTATGTCTGTGCGTTGTATAATCATACAAGACATAGAGAACTCTATCTGCCAAACGATCGGGATGCAGCGTTCGCAGCGATACAGGCGATACCGGCACCGATAATCGCCATAAAGGTATTAGCCGCTGGCAGGAATGAGCCGCGCGAAGCCTTTCAACTTGCACTTGAAAACATCAAACCGACAGACGCAATGGCAGTGGGGATGTATACCCAGTTTCAACGAGATCAGATCCGTCAGAACGCACGCACTGTTGCGAAATTATTGTCTGAATCGAGATTATCAGGATTAGAGGATTTACAGGATTTGAGAACATACCAATAGTGAGAGATAGTTCGTAGTAGGGCAATTCTGCGGCGTACTCGCCCAAATGCGACGTGCATTATTGCCCGTTGTTGACCTATAGACGTGCGATAAATCATACTACTACAAACATACCTGCAGAAAGGCATAACAGAGTGGATCGAATTGTAGAACAGGAAGTCATGGATACCCAAGAAGCCGCTGAAGCCTACGATGCGATGGGACACGGCGAAGTTGACCGCGCCTTTGTAGATCGCGTTGTTGCACTCGGTGCGGACTCTGGTCATTTTCTTGATGTCGGCACGGGTCCGGCGCAGATCCCTATCCTCCTCGCCCAACGTTGCCCGGATATCCACATCACCGCTATTGACCTGTCTGAGGAGATGCTGAAGATAGCGAAATGCCACGTCGCAGATGCCGGTCTCACCCATAGAATAACCCTTGAACTTGTCGATGCCAAAACCCTACCCTACGCAGACAACACCTTTGATGGACTCATCTCCAATAGTATTGTGCATCACATCCACGATGCGATGAAGGCACTCCAAGAGATGGGCAGAGTTGCGCGTCCTAAAGGTCCCGTTCTTATCCGCGACCTCATCCGTCCGGAAACGCCAGCAGATGCACAAGCGTTTGTTGATAAGTATGCCGCTGAGGATACCCCGCATCAACAGAAGTTATACTACGACTCCTTCCTTGCAGCGTTCACGATTGCCGAAGTCAACGAGATGCTGACACAGATGGATATGCTGGGAGCAGTTGTCGTCCAAAGCACGGATCGGCATTGGTCGATTGAGCGCGCTGTTTAATCTATTGCCGCTCCCCAAAATTCTTAAGGCAGACTCTCTTAGTGATCAGAAAAAGCATCTCATCTCACCGACAGATGACAATTGAATCTCTTTAAATTTTTCCTACACTTCATCTCCACAAATATGTTATAATAGTGACAAACCTCAAGATACAGATCCAAAATTTCGCGCTTCCATAGGAGAAACTACAATGCCCAAAATTACTTTTGTCCTGTCGCTATGCCTACTCCTTATTGTTGCGAACCTCAGCATCGCCAACGTCGCGGAAGACGGACTCGTCGCTTACTGGCCCTTTGATGAAGGCAAGGGTAAAGAAGTCATAGATGTCACCGGCAACGGGCACGACGGAGAGTTCAACGATGATCCCAAATGGGTCGATGGAAAGTTCGAGGCTGGACTCGAATTTGATGGTGTGGATGACCATGTCATTGTCGCAGACGATCCCGCCTTCGCAATCGAGGAAAATATTACCCTCATGGCGTGGTTCAGTCCAAACGAGGATCTCACCGGTCACCGCTTAATGAGTAAGAACAACTCCATCTTCGTCATCTTCGACTTCGGCAATGCAGCCAGTATAGACTTTCTCGTCAAACCGAACAACACTTTCGCTGAATCCACAACGACTGATTGGAAAGTCGGGGAATGGTATCACTTCGCTGGAACGTTCGATGGAAAGACAATGAAGGTTTACATAAACGGCGAACTCGAAGGCGATGCGCCCAATAATGTACCAATTGCGCCGTCCAACTTAGAACTCTGGATTGGTGGCGATGATCTCGGCAACGCCACCGACCATTTTCCGGGTAAGATTGATGAAGTGCGGCTTTACGAGAAAACCCTGAGTGAAGCCGATATTCAAAAAGTCATGGAAACACCGCAAGATGTAGAAGCACGCGGCAAACTCACCACAACATGGGGAACATTGAAAACAAGACTTTAAAAAGAGGTCTGCCGTTCAAACAGTTTAGTAGAAAACCAGAGCCTCGTGGAGGCACTCATGTCAACGCTTGCAGCACATACCTATTTAACACCCGAGGAATACCTGACTTGGGAACGCAAACAGCCTTTTAAGAACGAATACCACAACGGGCAGATAATCACGATGTCTGGCGCAAGTCGTTCACATAATCGTATTACGGTAGATATAACAATTCAACTGGGCAATCAGTTAATGGATGGCAAGTGTGAAGTCTTCGCCAGCGAGATGCGCGTGCGAACGAATCCAGCGGTCTCTTATTTCTATCCAGACGTTATCGTTGTCTGTGGTGAACCTCGTTTTGAGGATGATACGTTTGATACACTCCTTAACCCGATTCTTGTCATAGAAGTGCTGTCGCCGTCAACCGCAGCGTTCGACCGTGGGGAGAAATTTGAACACTATAAACAGATCGCATCCTTGCAAGAATACCTCCTCATTTCCCAAGACAGAGTGCGCGTTGAACACTACCGTCGCCAAGGCACACAATGGACCCATAACACCTTTCAGGAGCTTGAAGATGTCCTACAGTTTGCTTCAATCGGATGTGAAGTGCCCTTGCGCGCTATCTACAGACGTGTCCGACTCAATGCCTCATAAAAATAGAGGTCGCTGTGCTTAAAAATAGGATTTCAGATACATTATGCAATAGGAAGGAATTTGTGTGACAACCCAACAGAAACGCCCCGTCGTTCTCATCATCCGAGACGGCTGGGGCAACAATCCGCATCCCGAATGGAATCGGGCAAACGCCGTTCATCTCGCAAAGACTCCTGTAGATGACTGGCTTCGACAAAATTATCCATACGTCCAAATCCATACCTCCGGCGTAGATGTCGGTTTACCGGCGGGTGTTATCGGCAACAGTGAAGTCGGACATCAAAACATCGGTGCAGGACGCATCGTGAACCAAGAACTCCTCCGTATCAGCACCATGATCCGATCCGGCGAGTTTGCTCAGAATGAAGTGCTTTTAGACGCAATTGCCCATGCGAAAAAACATGGCACACATCTCCATCTCATGGGACTGGCAAGCGATGCCGGTGTCCACAGTTCACTTGAGCACCTCTACGGACTTCTGGAACTCGCTAAAGCAAATGGACTCAAATCTAACCAAGTCTTTATTCACAATTTTAGTGACGGGCGCGACTGCCAACCCGACCTTGGTATCCAATTCTGTGAGCAGATTGAAGCGAAGTTGAAAGAAATCGGCATTGGACAGATAGCCTCCGTTATCGGTCGTTATTATGCAATGGATCGGGACGACCGATGGGAACGCGTTGAAATGGCGTATCGTCTTTTAACTCAAGGCAGCGACAACCACGTTAATGCTGCCACAGATGCCTATCGCGATTATTACGAAAACCCGGACGATACAAACCGCAAAGGAGATGAGTTTGTGCGTCCATCTGTTGTCGTCGGAAGTGATGGCGAACCGCTCCCGCGCATCACTGATGGAGATGCCGTTGTCTTCTATAACTTCCGAGGCGATCGTCCCCGTGAACTCACCAAAGCCTTTTGTCTTGACGAATTCCCGTTTCAGGCAGAAGGGAAAGACGGGGTCGTGCGAGAAATGGGATTTAAACGGAATTGCAAACTTGACGTTAAGTTTGTTACAATGACCGAGTATGAGCAGGGAATGCCCGTTGAAGCGGCTATCAAAAAACCGCCCAAAATGCAGAATGCCCTCGGTGCTTATGTCAGCCAGGCAGGTTTAACACAATTCCGTTGCGCAGAGACCGAGAAATTTCCACACGTAACCTTCTTTTTTAACGATTATCGCGATGAACCCTACGAAGGCGAAGATAGACAAATCATCGCCTCTCCACGTGATGTGACAACCTACGATCAGAAACCGGAGATGTCCGCTCCGGGTGTGACGGCGGAGATGGTGCGTCGAATCAACTCCGACAAATATGACTTGATTGTGCTTAACTACGCCAACGGCGACATGGTCGGACATACCGGTTCGCTTTCAGCGGCTATTAAAGCAGTTGAGGCAGTCGATACAGGTGTCGGAAAAATCGTTGAGGCCGTGCTTAGAAAGGACGGGGCACTCATTGTCACCGCTGACCACGGGAATTGTGAGCAGATGATCGACCCCGAAACGGGGGGTAACCACACTGCACATACGACTTACGACGTGGATCTCATCGTTGTTGATAATGAACACAGAGGTCAACAACTCCGCACGGGTGGACGACTGGCTGATATCGCACCGACAGCACTCTATTTGCTCGGTTTAGCACAACCCGCTGAGATGACTGGCGAATCATTAGTTTCTTAATAGGATTTGCAGACGGTTATAACATGAAAAGTAAGGCCCTTTAAAAGATGGATGACTATCAACAGCACCCGGAGGCAACAGAGGCACATTTGACAGCCGAAGAAGACGCGGAATCCGACGCAAAAAAGACGCGATGGGTTTTCATCGGTATCTTTGGCAATATCCTCGGCATTCTTATCGCTTCCGTCTATGAACCGACACCACCTGCCTCACGGCTCCTTGGTAGATCACCGGAATATGCAGCTTTGTATACAGACAGTTACAAGACCAAAAGCCGAAGCATCCAAGTGCGTCATTCGGTAATTGGGATCGCACTTTTTTTTGCATTAGCTTTCGTATCGTCGGTCCTTGTTTAGCGAAAAGCATATAGCTCGACAAAATGTACAAGATTTATAGTTTCCCGTTTCAGCAAAGTAGTTTGTGATGAATAAGATTAACTTCGTATAAGGAGGTTTTGGCATGTCCACCCCGATTGATCAACAGGTTAGCAAGGATTTCAGGTTATTCGCCGGAAGCGCGAACCCGGCATTGGCAAAGGAAATTGCTGCGATCTTAGGCGTTGAACTCGGTAAGATTTCAATCAGTCCCTTCCCCAATCTTGAGACGCGCGTTCAGATTGAGGAAAGTATCCGAGGGACCGATATCTATATAGTCCAGCCAACGAGTCAACCCGCCAACGAAACCCTGATGGAACTGCTCATTACGATTGACGCGATGAAACGCGCGTCGGCGCGGCAGATTACCGCTATTATTCCGTATTTTGGGTACTCCCGTCAAGATCACAAGACAACGGGGCGTGAACCGATTAGCGCGAAACTCGTCGCCAATCTCTTGACCACGGCTGGCGCAAGTCGCGTGATGGCTATTGATCTACATGTGCCGCAAATACAAGGCTTCTTTGATATCCCGATGGATCACCTCACCGCTGTGACGACTTTGGCAAATTATTTCCGCGAGAAACAGGTCGAAAACGGCGTAATTGTTGCCCCGGATGCAGGGCGCGCCAAGTTAGCAGAGAAATACGCCGATATTCTCCACCTCCCGTTAGCTGTCATGCACAAGCGACGCACAGGTGTTGATGGGCAGAGCGTTAAATTCGTCGAACTTGTTGGGGATGTCAAAGGTAAAACCCCAATTATCACTGACGATGAAATACAGACCGGTGGAACAATTCGACAACAAGCTATGGCGTTAGCGGAGGCTGGTGCGGAACCGGCTTATGTGAGCATCGCACACCCTATATTAGTGGGTCCGGCGTTGGAACGTCTCAATCACCCGTCAATTCGTGAGGTAGTGACTACCAATACGATTCCTGTTCCGGCTGAAAAGCAGTTAGACGGAAAGGTTAAAGTGCTTTCCATCGCGCCACTCCTCTCCCAAGCCATATTGAGGGTCCATCAGCACCGATCCGTGAGCCAAGTTTTCCGGGAGCAGCATCTCAATTTCCCGGTGTAACTTAGGGGAAAGTTGCTTATAGAAATAAAAACAGATGATTCCGATACTCTACCTCAGCCATTGCGGTTCAAGCATCGGCGGGGGTGAAAAGCAACTGGCATATCTCGTCACAAACATTGACCGATCCTACTATCATCCACTGGTCGTTTGTCCTGATGATGGTGTTTTCGCAGAACACTTGAGGGCTGCTGATATTCCAACAGTCATTCTCGATCTGCCGCCGTGGCGAAAAGCGAAATCGCTGATGGCGCGGTATAGTGCGGCGAAAAAATTAGCCGCACTCGCTAAGGCACACAACGCGCAACTCATTCACACTTCCGATTCGTGGTTTAACCCGTACCTGTGGTGCCTTAGAAAGCAGTTGAAAATCCCTGTCATTTCACACGTCCGGACGTTGCTCAGCCCCTCCCAAGTGCGAAAATACAAGTTCGACCAGATGGACAGAATCATCTCTATTTCACAGGAAAGCACAATCCCATTGGTTCAAGCAGGGGTCGACCCTCAAAAGATCGATGTCATACTGAATTGTGTTGATTTATCGGTTTTTCAACCCGCTTCTGTAAAAGCAGATTCGGAGGAATATGTCGTCGGTATTGTAGGCAGAATTGAACCCTTCAAACGCCAGAAAATGTTCGTTGAAATAGCAGCGAAGGCCGGTGCGCAAACCGACAAAGTCCGGTTTCATATCGTCGGCGCAGCACTCGACCTACCAGCACACCGCGCCTATAATCAGGAAGTCCACCAATTGGTAGCCAAATATCAGTTGCACGGGACTGTTCATTTCATAGGGCACCGCACCGATATGCCCAAGGCAATGCAAGAACTCGATCTACTCGTAACACTTTCAGCGGGGAGCGTTATTGCAGAGGCAATGGCAACTGGCAAACCCGTCATTGGCACTCCAATTGGCAGTACCGCTGAAATGATTGTTCACGGTGTAACGGGATACGTTATACCGTCGGAATCTACAGAGGACCTTGCAAACAAAATTATCGAACTCGCCACAGATCGGATGCAAAGCGCGTCTATGGGACAGCAGGCAAGAAAATATGCTGAGGAGACTTTCAGCGTTGAGACACACGTCCAAAAGGCACAAAATATTTATAAGAAACTGCTAAAGGGTTGAAATTTTTAATGGATTTGACGTATAATAGCAGTATCATCTCGCTAAGAGGAGTGTAATGAAACAATGCTCACCCAAGAACAACGTGATTTTTATGACGAAAACGGCTATCTCGGTGTCGAGGCGGTGCTAACTACAGAAGAGGTTGCCGATCTTCAGCGAGTGACGGGCGAATTCGTCGAAAAATCGAGAGAAGTCACTGAACATACCGACATTTTTGATCTGGAGCCAGGACATACCCCTGCCAACCCACGTGTCCGCCGCATCAAAAATCCGGGAATGCACCACATCGTTTATGATCACACCTTACGGCATCCGAGGATCCTGGATATTGTAGAACAGCTCATCGGACCCGGGGTTCGGTATAACGGACATAAGTTGAATATGAAGTATCCGGAGTTCGGAAGTCCAGTTGAATGGCATCAGGACTGGGCATTCTATCCGCACACCAACGATGACCTGCTCGCAGTCGGTGTCGTTATTGACGATATGACCGTGGAGAACGGGGCATTGATGATACTCCCCGGTTCCCACAAGGGACCGACCTTGGATCATCATCAAGACGGGGCGTTCATTGGTGCAGTGACGGATCCAGATTTCACACCAGAAGGTGCTGTGCCTGTCGAGTTGAAGGCGGGGGGAATCACAATCCATCACGTTCGAGCGTTGCACGGCTCTGCTCCAAACACCTCAGATAAACCGCGCCGTTTAATGCTTGCGCAGTACTGTGCTGTAGACGCGTGGCCCCTGAAGGGGATTCCAGATTGGCAGACGTTTAACGACCTTATCATCCGTGGCAAACCGACGAATGAACCTCGCATGGTCGCTGCGCCGGTACGTATGCCGGAGCCTTACGCCGAACTTAAAGGCTCAATCTACGAGGTGCAATCCCTGCTTGATAACCCGCTCTACGCGAAATAGCAGTCGGTTAAACACCGAAGCGCCTCACCTTTTATAGAAAATAAAAAATGCGAGGTATGATACCCTCGCATTACAGTATAAATTTGCTTCCGTTGGCTTCCACTGACAAGGTAGAGGGCGAGTCAATCTCGCCCTGTCAATTCAGGTTTAGTTAGCGACTTGCGCAGTGAAACCTACATCTGTAACCGCTTTCACGAGCGCGTCTTTTTCAACCTTGCCCTTCTCAATCTTCACAACAGCCTTATTCTCATCCATAGAAACACTGACAACCTCAGAGACACCGGTAACCTTTGTGAGTGCATCCTGCACCTTACTGGTACACGCGCCTCATGTCATGCCGGTTACAGCCAGCGTTACTTCTTCAACGGCGACTTCTGCCGTCTGACTCGGTGTTTCTGCCGTCTGGCTTGGTGTTTCTGTTGTCTTCTTTTGTGTGTCCGCACACGCAACCACGAGCAGCAGCACTGCAAGGCAGACAAATACGATTCTCGCGTTTAAGTGAAGCATAGGTTTGGACCTCTCATTTGTAGTGGCGATCTTCAAATCGCGGATTCTTATGTTGCGACATGTAACCCGTTGATACAAAAAGAAAGGGTGGGTAAAACCCACCCTCCGAATTGAACTTTATTGGGCGGCTTCGGCACTGAAACCAGCACCTTTAACCGCAGTGGTAAGAGCGTCAGTTGTAACTTTGCCCTTCTCGACCTTCACAACAGCCGTATTCGTGTCTGAAGAGACGCTCACCACTTCAGAAACGCCTGTAACCTTGCTAAGTGCAGCCTGCACTTTACCGGTACACGCGCCTCATGTCATGCCTGTGACATTCAGTGTGATCTCTTCAACGGCGGCTTGCTCCATGTCTCCCGCCATGGCCTCTGCTTCAGCTTCCATTACGGCTTTGCCCGTGGAAGTAGTCGCAGCAGTTTCGGTCATTTCTGCTTTCTTCCCGATCATGCCACACCCGACCATGAATGCAAAGGCGACCAGACAAATCAGCGATAATTTCGCTATACGCATGGGTTAACCTCCTTGAATAATTATATGTCTATACTATTTTAACAGATATTGGTTTTCTTGGCAACACATTTTTTGCAAACCCAGAAATTGCCTACCAGATACACAAAAACGCAACAACGATAGCCTGTCTGTTCCGAGTGTCGTCCCATCGTTCCTACCGAGAATCTCTTTCTCAACCATCTGTACCATCATGGGCGTACCTCCGATGGACATCAAGAAAGGTAAAAATTTTCTGAATCCGTTGCAGCTGCTTGTGAAACGCAGCAGCCCGCTCAAATCGCAGTGCCTCCGATGCTCTATCCCGCTTGGCAACCAGACTTTCTTGCACTTTTTCATACTCGCCATCCAGCAGATTGACGACATCCGTTATCGTCCCCTTATAGCGTTTGCTCGTAATGAGTGCTGCGCACGGTGCATTACAACGCTTCAAATCGTATTCAAAACAGGCACGGAACCCTGGTGTCGGGACAATTTCTCCTTCACATGTGCGTACGGGAAAAATCCGCTGTAGGACATCGATCGCTTCATCTGTCCATCGCCGACTCGACAAAGGACCGAAATACCGCGCGCCATCGGGTTGCGTTTCAGACACGCGCTCAAGGCGCGGAAACGCCTCTCCAATATCTATCCGAATATACCAAGATTGCCGCCCATATTTCATAGCCGTATTATAACTCGGCTGATGCTCTTGGATTAATCGCGACTCTAAGAAGAGTGCTTCCTGCTCTGAGCGACATACCTGATACCGCACATCTGTCGTCCATCGGATAAGCCGTTTGATTTTGCTTGGACGTTTTTTGACCTTATGGAGATAAGAACGCACCCGTTTCCGTAGACATTTTGCCTTACCGATATAGAGGATCGTCCCTGTAACCCCGCGAAAAAAGTAAACCCCTGGATCCGATGGAACATCGGCTACCATTTCTTGCGTCAGCATTGCTCAATTCATATACGATAGATTTTGGAATTATGTGGACATTGTGAACAGCGAGGTGGAAATCTCGCCTACCGATCGGAAAACCTTAGCGAAGTTAGAAACCACGCCTACCAATTATAGGTGAAAGATAGCGAGTCTATGAATGCCTGTCTTTATAAATTTACCACATTTTTTTCTTTCATTCAACGAAAAAGAGATTTCCCCGTCCTTGACATATTTCCGGTTTCATGCTAAACTCATATATCATCAAAGGAGGAGAGGCACAATGAAACAGATATTTTGGATTGCTATGATTGTCAGCTTGTGCATAGTGAATGTCTACCTGTCTGCAGAGCTGTTAGACGATGCCGTTGGCATCTGGCTTTTTGATGAAGGTAAAGGTGGTGTCGCTACGGACACATCGGGCAACGGGAACGACGGGGCAATTACGGGAGCAAAGTGGGCGGAGGGCAAATTCGGCGGTGCATTGGAATTTGAACCACCGCACGTTGTGACAGTTGAACCCTCTGATAGCCTCAATTTCAAAGATCAGATGACGATTGCAACGTGGGTCTACATGAATAAAGGAGTCTCCGATACCGCTATTCGGAGAAACGGCTCTTATCTATTAGAGGTTCAATCGCAGACTGAACGAGTACCGGGCGGTTATGTCTTCGGTATCTGGTCCGGCGGTGGGTTTACCGGTGGTGTTTGGGGGAAAACCGTCGTTGAACCCGAAAAATGGTATCATATCGTTGGACTCTACGATGGAAATGAGATGAAACTGTATGTGGACGGTACGCTTGAAGCTACAACCAAACAAGGCGGAGACGTAGATCAGTCAGCAGAGCTGCTGTTTGGTACTTTCGGTGGCGAGAAATTCCTCGGTAGATTGGATGAGGTTATATTTTTTAATCGAGGTATTACAGACGCAGAGGTCACAGAATTGATGAAAGGTGTAGAGGCGGTTTTACCTGTTTCTCCAAACGGTTTGCTTACGACAACTTGGGGACAACTCAAGAACCGTTGAGCAACTTGACACACATATTGGCAAGAGTTATCATACAGAGGTCGCCAATTGTTAAACATTCTATTGAGGAGAACACCGTGGCAGACATAGAACTGAATCAATCAAAACCTACATCGTTAGCCGCACAGCAGAATCTTTTAACAGCCGATGACCTTACTAAGCAGCCTGATGATGGCAGTCGCTATGAACTCGTGAAAGGAGTCCTCCAAAAAATGCCACCTGCTGGATTTGAGCACGGTATCTGCGCCGCTGAAATCGGAAGCAAACTTAACATGTACGTCAAAAGGCATAAATTAGGATATGTCTGTGGTGCCGAAACAGGTTTTAGGATTGCTCAAAACCCAGATACAGTGCGCGCCCCAGATGCCGCTTTTGTTTGTCAGACATCAATTGAACGGCAAGGTATTGTCAAAGGTTATTGGGAAGGCGCACCGGATTTAGCCGTCGAAGTCATTTCCCCTGGGGATACTTATGCCGAGGTAGCCGAGAAGGTAGAAGCGTGGTTAACTGCCGGCTGTAGGATGGTGTGGGTTATTAATCCACGTAGGGAAACTGTAGAGGTTTATCGTCCGAATGCAGATTTCACCATTTTACGTGGGAGCGATATACTTGATGGCGGTGATGTTGTTGAAGGGTTCCAGTGTTCCGTTCAAGACATCTTTGTATAACCTATGACTAACGCAATTTGCGAGGTAACATCACAATGGCGCGATGGCAACCAACACTTGCGCAAAAAGCGCAATACGAGAACGAAGGCTATTTTATCGAGCGCAATGTTATTTCAGAAGATTTGGCAACACAACTCCGCGGTGTCATTCGCAACGTTCTGATGCTCCCCAATGCGGGTGAATTCGCTGATTACGATCCAATGGACCCGATGGACGACTCACCCCAAGGACGCATCGCACGCTTTCGGAAACTCGCCAACTTCTGTGTCGAATCTCCACTGATATGGCACAACATCCATACGGGTCCCACAGTACTCAACATCGCACGCTATTTTCTCGGTAATGATCTCATTGTAAAGTTCAACAGCTGCTTTCTTAAACCGGCGCGCACAGGTGCCGCAACGCCATGGCACCAAGACAATGGACTCTGGCGAGATGGCGATACCGAGGCTTTCAATATCTGGATACCGCTTGAACCCGCAACACGAGAAAATGGATGTATGCAGTTCATTCCGGGTACCCACAAAACTGAGATTGTTGAACACGTCTTATATTCTGATAGCATCCACGGTGAAATTCCGCGCAAAGTCGTTCCGAAAATGATCGAAAAACACGGTGTACATCATATCGAGTTGGATACTGGAGATGCTGTCATTTGGCACAGTAATATGTGGCACTATAGCCCGCCAAATCCGAGCGAGAAGAGCCGTATTGCGATTGCCGGGGTCCTAACAAATCCAGAAATCATCAAGAAGAACAAACGCCACTTTCCTAACGCCAAATGGGCGATGAAGAACGGTGAAATATATACACAATTTCCACCAGAACCCATTCCGAGATGGATCGAACACAATGAACCACCTCAGCCGTTTCCACCCGCTAAGGACGAAATATAATGTCATCGAAGAAACCGAACATTGTCGTTTATTTGTCCGATGACCACGGCTGGGAATATCTCGGTTGTTACGGGAATGAACATATCCAAACGCCACACTTGGACAGCCTCGCGGAAGAAGGTATGCGTTTTATGTCCGCCTTCACACCGACCCCGACGTGTGCGCCATCCCGTTCTACGCTCTATACTGGACTTTACCCAGCGCGTCACGGTGCTATGGGGAATCATACAGAGTGCCACGCGCATCTCAAAACCTTACCCAGTATGCTTCGAGAACTCGGCTACCGCGTCGCAATTGCAGGAAAAACGCACGTCAAACCAGAAACCCTTTTCGACTTTGAATACATCGGTGGGTTTCTCCCAAAGCGTACCGAGCATCACCGGAAATATAGGGCAGAAGGACTTGATACGGAACCTGTCGGACGGTTTCTTTCAAGCCATCAACAAGAAAACCCAGATCAACCTATCTGCCTTATCCTCGGCGACAGCAACCCACATGTCACATGGGAACCAAACAAGATTTATGACCCGGATGCCTTGCCCCTACCGCCCTATATTGCCGACACACCGATTGCTCGCAAGGCACTTGCTAACTATTATCAGGATATTACGACGATGGATACCCGCATCGGCGAAATCGACAAAATGTTGGAAACACACGGGTATTCGGACAATACGCTCTTCATTTACACAACCGACCACGGTTCCGAGTGGCCCCACTGTAAATGGACGCTGTATGACACCGGCATTCGTCTACCGTTCCTCGCCAAATGGCACGGCGAGATTCCAGCGGCGACTGTCTCCGATGCAATGATTTCGCACGTCGATTTCCTACCGACGCTCATAGATATCGCCGGTGGCAACCCCCCAGATAGTTTAGACGGTAGAAGTTTTAAGGAAGTTCTGCTCGGGCAGAAAGGAACCTTCCGCGACAAAATCTACGGCACGCATACCCGCGACGGAAATATGAACGTTTTTCCGCAGCGTTGCGTCCGCGATCGTCAATACAAATACATCTTGAACCTGATGTCTGAAAACAGATGGACAACGCATTTCACTGAGGTTGAAGGTATCCCAGAGAGTCACGCTGAAGTATGGAAGAGTTGGGTCGAAAAAGCCGAGATCGACCCGCAAACCGCACAACTCGTTTATCTCACACAACACCATCCAGTGGAAGAATTATACGATGTAACGGTCGATCCATACGAGTTCAATAACTTAGCCTTCAATACAGATATGCGTCCAACGCTCGAAAAGATGCGTGCAAACGTTCGCGACTGGATGCATTTACAAAACGATGCAGGGAGACGAGAAACATGAAATTCAAACTGATTGATAACCATTACATAAACTTGAGATCGCTGTTTTCGCGGAAGGTTAGTTTAGTAAGCCTCTCATTTTTCTTAAGTGCTATCATTTTCCTATGCCTCGCCTGCGATAACGCTGAACGGACGACACAAATTATAACCACACCAGAGGAGGGTGCTGAACAACTCCCGTCGGGCGAAGGACTGGATATCGGTGCACTCGCGCCGGATTTCGCGCTGCCAGATAGCGAAGGAAACACCCATAACCTTTCACAGTATCTCGGACAAACACTCGTCATCGTTTTCTACCGGACTGGTACATGAGCCAACTGTCGCGCGCAGCTCGGCGAGTTGCAAACCGGTTATGAAGATATCCGAACCGAAGGTGCTGCATTGATTGCTATCAGTGCCGATCCCCTGACGGTTGTCGATTCAACACGAAAGAGTTTGGAAATTACATATCCGCTGCTCGTGGATAAAGATAGGAAAGTAATTGCTGCTTACAACGTTATTGACCCAAGCGACCCAGATATTGCCCGTCCAGCGACCTACATTATTAATCAGGAGGGTCGGGTCGCATCAAAATTCTTGGATAATCTTGGAGGTCGTGTCGGGCCCGACCATATTCTCGCAGAACTGAATGAATTATAAATTGCAAAAGGAGTCTATTTGCTATGATTGATGTCTGCTTTTTTGCTGACGAAGTTTCTAAAACCGATTTTGAGGAAGCCATTAAACTCGGCGTTGAAGCTGGTGCCAACACTGTTGAAGTCCGCGGCGGGGTTTGGGGTAAACACGTGACCGAAATCGATGATGACGATGTTCGACGCGTTCAGGATGTACTCAGCACCTACAACGTCCGAGTTGCCAGCGTTGGGTCGCCCTTCGGAAAATGCGCCATTGATGATTCCGAAGCGTACGATCAACACCGAAAACACTTCGACCGGATGGTGACATTAGCACACGCCTTTGATACCCAAGTCATTCGTGGATTTACGTTCTGGAATCCGAATCGCCGCATCAAAGGGGCACCACGTCCAGATATTAACGACTACATGGAACGCATCGTTGAGAAACTCGCGCTTGTCGTCCCCGTAGCAGAGAGTGCCGATGTTACGCTCTGCTTTGAAAACGAAAGCGCCTGTCTCGCCGGAAGCTGCGAAGAGACGCGTGCCGTCATCAACGCCCTTGGAAACAGCCCAGCCCTCACTTCTTGCTGGGACATCAATAACGGGCTACACTGCGGAGAAAACCCTTTGCCGGAAGGGTATGCCCATATCAAAGGATTGGTACGGCATGTGCATGTAAAACCGAATAGCGAGAAAAATCTTAATCCGATCGGCGATACCGAATTGAACTATGAGCAGATTTTGGAGACATTAACGACTGACGGGTTCACGGGTTCGGCAAGCATTGAACACTGGGGGCAACCCGAAGATATGTTGAAGGGTATACGGCAACTCCGCGCTGTCGTTGATGCAATGTAGGCATTCACAAATATAGGAGAACACGATGCAACTGAAGCCGGACGCACCGCAATTGACTTGGCAGGGAAGCGTCTCCCTACAGAAAACCGAAGACTGGGTGATGCCGTGGCGGACACCACACTCGATGCACGTTCTATTCCCGGAACCGCTACTGGAACGCTCGGCAATGCCCGCAGGGGTTCGCATCAGTTTCCAAAGCAATACCACACGGGTTTCGGGCAATATCGTGCCACAAAACGAAAGTGGTATACTTGACCTCTGTTGTGATGGTGAAGTCGTAGCGTCGCTTGACCTGACGGCAAAAGACAGTTTTACCTTTGAAGACTTGTCCGATGGGGAAAAACGGATTGAATTATGGCTACCGCAATTCGGGCAGTTTCAACTCCGCAGCTTGGAGATAGATGACGGAGCGACTTTGGAGGCGTTTACTGACACGCGCCCTCGATGGATCACCTACGGTAGTTCGATCACGCAGTGCCGGACAGCGGCATCACCGACGCAAACGTGGCCTGCGATTGCCGCACGTGAAAGTGGTCTGAATTTAACCTGTCTCGGTTACGGTGGGCAGTGCCATCTCGATGTGATGGTGGCGCGAATGATTCGTGACTTACCCGCGGATTATATCTCAATGTGCCTGGGTATCAACATTCAAGGTGCGTCGAGTTTGGGACCGCGGGCGTTCCGTCCTGCGATTATCGGTGCGGTTCAAATTGTCCGTGAGAAGCACCCAGATATACCGCTCGTGTTGATGTCTCCGATTTGCTCGCCACCGCGGGAGGCAACACCGAACGCCGTAGGCTTCCACCTGAAAGGGATGCGTGAAGAGGTGCAAGCGGCTGCCGAAGCCCTCCAAGCACACGGAGATAAACAGATCCATTACGTTGACGGGTTAAGTGTATTCGGAACTGACTACGTTCACCTGCTTCCAGATGACTTACATCCCGATGCAGAAGGCTACCGAGTTATGGGTAAAAATTTCATAGCCCAAGTCGCCAAGAAATTTTTCGTATAGGTCCATCTGCCTTTGTAGGCGCGCTGTGTAAAGCGCGCCTTAAAATATAGATGCCACTTATCGGGTTTTCAGCCTTGCCCATGTAGTCGCCATTTTCCCTTTTGCGGAAACCTCCAAAGCGACATCCCAACCCTCCTCGGCAAGAAGTTGAATGTCCTCTTCTTCCAATGCGACTCCCTTTTTGGTGACAAAAACTTCATCTAATCCGCCGATGAGATTCTCGCTTCCCCAGCCACCGAACTTCAGAATAGCCGGATTATCCATATTTGCACCGACGTTCCGCTCTGTCTCCTTTTCGCCATTTACGTACAGCGAAACAACACCCTTTTGACGAACAGCAACCGTATGATGCCAACCCTTTCCAACAATATCGGTTTTACCGTCGTCAATGTGCTGTCCGCCACCCTCAAAAATAAAAAAGCCGGTGTCCCTGTCAATGCTTGAACTCATTGCCCAGAAACCGGCACCCCCGTTCCGTTTGATGACGACATACGCATCTTTATTTTCCGAGTTCATCCAGCACCCGACGGTAAAGTCGTCATCCTCAAAATTGAAAAGGTCGTTATGTTCAATAACGACGTACTTCGGGCTTCCATCGAATTCCAAGGCTTTGCCGAACTGCCCATCTATCCATTTGGGTCCATCAAATTCCCCATCGTTTCCGTTATCAGTGAGGTCTTTAACGACCTGTCCTTTACCTTCATCAAAGAGCCATACGCCAGCAAAATCGTCAAGATTAATTTCGGCGTTGCCGAACGAAACAACTATAAGACTCATACAGATACTGCACAAAATCGAACTTTTGCCAGATTTCATGTTTACCCTCCTATTTTTGCGACATCCCCCGTCTCCGCAGAGGCATAAATAGCATCGGTTATCTGCTGAACAACAAGCGCATTTTCCAAATTTGTCAGAGGCTGACGATTTTCCCGGATAGCAGCAGCGAAATCAGACAACGGCGTGCTGTGTGGAGATTCCGGCGCATCACCGGCTTCAGCGAGGGTCGTAGACACTACACCCGTCTCTGTTGTTGTCCGATTATAGATAACGTTTTCTGGTTCTTCATCACGCATGGTCAACTTAAGGGAACCTTCTGCCCCGATAATTTCCCAATCTGCATGTGAGTGCATCGCCATGAACTCACCGCGCTCTACACTCAGCACAATGTCGTCTTCACACCGAATAAGGGCAGTATAGTGTGTTTCGGCATCGGAACCCGGGGCAATATGCGATTGGAATACAGACGGCACCGTCCATGTCTGCGCGAATACACTTTGTGGTTTGAGTTGCCACCCTGTAAGACCAAGCAAATAGTCGAGATCGTAGCACCCCCAATTAACGAGAATACCACCACCATTGAGCGCCTTGGTGAGCCGCCAAGCAGGTCGCGGTGTGTCTGGTTTCTCTCGGCATCCGACAATGGCGCGACAGTGGACAGTCCGAAGTGCGCCCAAACCACCCGTCGTGATCAGCTGCGTTGCGAGTCGAGCCGCTGGATTGAAACGGCTACGCGAAGAGCAACATCCTGAGACCAAGTCCCCGCGTGCAGCGATGAGCTGCTCAACCGCCGCAGCGTTCATCGCGATCGGTTTCTCAATCAGAACGTGCTTGCCTCTTTCAAATGCCCGCAAGGCTACCGCAGTCCGATACTGCGTCGGAAACGCAAGAACAACCGCCTCAACTTCAGGGTCATCAAGCAAATCATTGCCGTCGTCATATATTTTCGGGGGATTGAAACGTTCAGCAGAGGCTCTGTTCGCTTCGATCAGGTCTGCTGCTGCAACTAACTCAATGTGTGATGCCTCAGATGCAATACTCAGGTGTCTGCTTCCGATGACACCACACCCAATTACGCCTACTTTTACGGGTTCCATAATCACAAATATTCCTTTCTTGAGATGAAGTCTAAGCATATCCTGATTGATGCTGACAGTTGGATATCAAGCCTGAATCCTATTGTTTAGTATGGCATAAGGATGAATTGAGGTCAAGAAAATTGCGTAGAGGCGGGAGATACGGTGAGATTTATGAAAAGAAAAAATGGGCGGATATACAGAAACCCGCCCTATTACAGGAAAGGAGTTACTTTAAAATGCGGACTTGATTTGACCCCAGCGAGTTGTGAGTTTATCTTGTGGTTGTACAGATAACAGATCTTTCGACTCAAAAATCTGTTTAACTTCATCTGCTGAGAGG
Organism: Candidatus Poribacteria bacterium; assembly: GCA_022827625.1. Taxonomy (GTDB): domain Bacteria; phylum Poribacteria; class WGA-4E; order WGA-4E; family WGA-3G; genus WGA-3G. Next base: position 175,712 of record JAJEIE010000029.1, read on the forward strand.
GCTCTGTTGTAAATGAGGACCTCATCAATGATCCCGACAAAACCGCCATCACCGGCATGACCGATCTCGGTTTCCGAACCCCCTGTAGCCATTGGACCGTTATAAGTCATCTCTTTCTCCAACTCACCGTCAACATAGAGAAACATCTCGTCATCCGCGACGACCCCGACCAGATGGTGCCACGACCCTTTCGCGAATTTAGGCGCGCCAAAGCCACCATCGCCTTGCCAACCGGGTTGGACAATAAATTCCATCTCTTGCCCGGCATTTCTACCATCAAACCGCAATGCCCAACCATTTACGTCGCGTTGCGCAACAATGGTACCACAACACCCAGCAACGACCCCTTTCACAGGGCTGTCGCTATCCGGATTTACCCAAGCAACAACGCTCATTTCATCCTCACCCGCAAACTCTAAGGAGCCAGTTCCCGGAATGTGAATAAAATTCTCGCCGTTAAATTCAAGAGCATCCCCGATCTTACCCGCAACCGCCTTTGGATTCCCGTCAAGTTCGCCGTCGTTATCCCCTAACAGGTCCTCAACGGTCCCACCGGCGATTGTATCTGCATCAAACGACCAATAACCCACGACACCGTCCAAGAGATCCTGTGCGTAAGTCAACGGAACCGCTACGAAAAAAGAAGCAGTAAACAAAATTAGAAACGATATTCTCAGCAACATATAATTTTTTATCCTTTATCAATTCCTCGGTGTCAAAACCCAATCCTTTAGGTTTGGGATGTAGACACCGCCTATGTTTATGTCAAAAATTAACTTGACTTTTGTATCAAAATTGTGGTATAATTAACGTATCAAGTTGGACCGACATGTCAAGCATTGCTGCAAGGCAATGTGTCGGTCCCACCCACTTGACAGGGGTTAAAGACTTGATACTTGATATACCATGCGAAATACGACACATAAACTGTTTCACGATAAATCGTTGCAGCGTCTGCATAACGACTTGAATATCATAGGGATTGTCCGCAACCACTTCATTGCGTTGTCGCGACGTTACTATAGGCTTTATGGTAAGCCTTTGTCGTATGCTAAAATGTCTAAGCATTTGACGAAACTTAAGAGATTGAAGAAATACGCGTATTGGAACATTCCGTATGCGTGGAGTCTTCAGAATATGATCAAGCGTCTGGCACAGTCTTACCGAGAAATGAAAACGCTTGGCAGAGGTCGTCCGCGTTTCAAGAAATGTAAGCAACACAAAGGCATGACGTTTCGCGGTGAGCAATGCCCGATAGAAAAAGTTTGTGATAAGCAAAAGCAAAAAAGAAATCACCCGACCTATAAAATCCGTCTGAACGGACGCTGGTATCGGTTTGCGTTGCACCGTGCGATACAAGGCGAAATCCGACAGGTTTATGTTACAAGGGACGCTCTTGGAGATATGTATATTACGCTGACAGAAGACTATGCCGAAATCAAGATTGAACCCAAGACCGGTAAAGCGGAAGGGTTCGATATGGGTATCAAAGACTTTCTGATTGGCAGTGATGGTCATAGATATACTTCTCCAATGTTTTACAAACAGAACGCTAAGAAACTGACGACCGCACAACAGGATTATTCTCGCAAGGTCAAAGGGTCTAACAACCAAGAGAGAGAACGTAAAAACGTTGCGCGTATTCATAAGAAAACTGCGAACCAAAGAACAGATCATCACTGGAAACTGGCAATAGAGTTGTGTCAGAAGTTTGATATACTGTTCTTTGAAGACCTGAACCTTGAGGGCATGAAACGCTTGTGGGGTAAACAGGTATCTGACCTTGCCTTCGGTGAGTTTATGCAGAAAATGAAATGGCAAGCAAAGAAACGCATACGCGCCGTGCTGAAGATTGGACGGTGGACACCCACCACAAAGTGCTGTTCTGTTTGTAATCATCATCATAAAGACCTAACGCTCGCAGATAGAAACTGGACGTGTCTAAGTTGTCACACACACCTTGACAGAGACCCAAACGCTGCGATGAACATTCTCAAGGAAGGGGTAGCTTCCTTTGGGTTAGGCGTTGTAAGACCTATTGTTTTGTTTAACAAAATCGTAGGCTACTCCGTTGAATCGAACCATCCGATTCTGAAATCCACAAGTGCTTCTGTATAAAAACTTGCAGAAGCCCAAGTCTTTAGGCTTGGGTCTATCACGTTTAGATTTAGATATTTCTGTCTCCATAATTCGCGAGACATTCTTAAATCTCATCTAATTATTATTATGCCACACGTTTAGAGCAACCGTCAATCCAATTTTCAAATCCTACTTTTCAATTGACATGAGTTACGCAGTAGTGGTAATATATAAAATAGAATAAAACATGTAAACTTCAGTTCGCGGTTCTTGAACAGTACAAAGCAGTATCTAACACGAAGGGCGTTGCTTGCAAGCCCATCTCTAAGAAGTAAGGAGGTCGGCGCTTACTCCACACCGGAAGGGTGTGGGTTTTGACGCTGTGAAACTTGATGAAACCGAGAAAGCAAATATTATTTATTTTAGTAGCCCTGCTCTTACTTTGCACCGTGCAGTTCGCGCTTGCACAAAAAGCATGGGTGAAAGTGAGCGAATCCGAGTGGCAAGCGCATTTTTCAGACATCTTTTTTGTTGACGCACAACACGCTTGGATTGTAGGCAGTAAATCGACAATCCTACACACCAACGATGGAGGCGCGACATGGAACAGACAACCGAGTCAACCGCTTCCGTTTGACATTGTGCTAAAGAAAGTCCGCTTTATTGACACACAAACGGGTTGGGTCGCCGGAGACGATGGTACAGTTCTGAAAACCACGGATGGTGGGCAGACTTGGATGAAGAAGAACACAGGGACCCTTACCGCCTTGTTAGGTGTCTCCTTCGTAGATGATAAACACGGTTGGGCAAGTGGCGATGGTGGTCTCATTATCGGCACGAAAAATGGCGGTACAACATGGGCAAAACAGGAAATTGACACCAATAATACAATTGAAGGTATCGACTTTGTAAGTCCTACAGTCGGTTGGGCAGCAGGCGGTGGTGGCACGCTGCTTCACACCAAAGATGGTGGGGCGACGTGGGAATTTCAGACCAGCGCGACAGTCAATACACTCGATGCGATTTCGATGCTCAATGATAAAGTCGGCTGGGCAGTTGGTGCCGGCGGTGCCGTCGTCGCAACAGTTGACGGTATGAATTGGGAAGTCCAAGAGAGCAAAGTCCCGAATTCTAACGGTATGCCTGAACCGGTTTGGGATGTCCACTTCGCTGATGAAAAGGTCGGTATTGCTGCCGCCGAATTCGGTGTAATTCTACGTACAACTGATGGTGGTACAACTTGGGCACCGATTGAACCGAGGCCTGTCGCGTCCCGCCTACAAGGTGTTCACATGCTCAGTCCAACGGAAGCATGGATGGTCGGCAACGACGCAACGATCCTGCATACAACCGACGGTGGAGACACCTGGAAGGTCATTTCCAGTTCAAGTCATTTACGGAGTGCTTATTTCCACGACGATAAACTCGGTTGGGCAGTCGGCTTGTCAGGGAGTGTTTTGCACACCAACGATGGCGGTGAAACGTGGAATCCGCAAATTAGTGGCAACGTCTTTGAACTCTTCGGCGTCGGGTTTGTGGACGCGAACAGAGGGTATATTGTCGGGAGCAACGCAGCATTGGCGGAAACACTTGACGGCGGACAAACGTGGCATGGCGTTAGCGATCCGGGTGATGAGGGGCACGGCACTGCTAAGCGAATTGTGTTTGAAGGTATAATGAGTTGGCGCAGCGCAATGGGATCCTACGGTATGAGTTTCGGCACGCCAACCCACGCATGGGCAGTCGGGGAAACCGGACGGGTTATGCACACGACTGATGCCGGACAAACGTGGATCGGACAAGACATGGACCCAATGATGACAGGCGCAGGATTTAATAACCTTTACGGGGTCCACTTCGTCAATGATAAAGTCGGTTGGCTTGTCGGGGATGCTGGCACGATCGCACACACTGCTGATGCCGGGCAAACGTGGAGTTCCATCTTACAAGGACCGAAATTGAACGATGTCTACGCTATTAACGAACAGACGGCTTGGATCGCTGGCGATCAGGGCGCTATTATGGCAACAACAGACGGTGGTGCAACATGGATTGACCAGACGGTTCCGACGCAAGCCAACCTGAACGCTATTCTGTTCCTTAACGCAAATGAAGGTTGGGCAGCCGGAGAAGGTGGGACAATCCTCCATACAACGGATGGCGGTGTCACCTGGTTGATGCAAGAATCACCGACGAAAAGTGAGTTGTGGGACCTCGTTCAGACCCCAAGCAGTCAAATCTGGGCGATTGGCGATGCCACGACTATCATCCGCTATTAGGAACTGTTTACATCACATAAGGACGAGGCAAAGTTTGCAAGTTTGAAGTGTTCTAAAGTTGTCAAGTTATGCGCAGTTTAGCACAATTTTAGAACACTTCCCAACTTTAGTCAGACTTTAGGAACTTTGGTTAGACTTTACCCAATTTGGAGGACGCGAATACAATGCACCCACTCCGGTTCTGCCAGTCTGTCTGTGCTGGTGGAGCCCTGCTACTACTGCTATTGAACCTGCCTGCTATAGCGCAAGAACCCAGAGCCCTAACATTACAAGAGAGTATTGAAGTTGCGAAACAGAGCAATTTGACGCTCCAGACGGCTGAGCAAAACCTAAAAGCCGCTGAGGCACAAGTTCGAGCTGCACTTGGAGGACTCTTACCACGGGTTACGGCGAATGGCAACTACACCTATTTTAAAGATGTCCAAAAATCCGTAATCCGAGCCGAGGGTGGCTTCGGATTTCCAATGCCGGATGGCGACATGAACGACACGCCGCCGCCGAACGCGGATAGCGAAGCCGATCTGATTGAACTCGAGTTTGGGGCACACCACAACTTTCAAGGTGCTGTTAACCTAACACAACCGCTGTTTGCTTGGGGACGTTATTATTACGGTTACCAAGCGGCGCAGCTCACCTATGAAGCGACGCAGCGGGATGTCGATGCTGCCTATAACCAACTCCGCTTAGACGTATCGGAAGCCTTCTATGGTGCCTTGGTGGCACAGGAGTTCGTCCGGGTCGCAGCACAGAGCGTTTCGCTTGTTGAAGAGCAGCTCGCCATTGCCGAAGCATCGCTTGCAGCCGGTGCAGCGACCGATTTTGATGTGCTCCGTGCGAAGGTTCAACTCGCAAACGCCAAATCAACACTCATTCGCGCTGAAAATGGGGTGCGTGCCGCCAAAAACGCCTATAAAATAGTGCTGAACATCCCACTCGGTGAGGAGGTCAGTGTCAACGGCACACTCGAACTACCGGCAGATCAACCGACACTGGCACTCAATCTTGATGAATTAATCCAACAGGCACTGGCAAACCGTCCAGAGGTGCGTCGGACGCAATTGAGTGAAGCAGCCGCTCGTAAACAGATTGATATTGCCAAGACGCGGCGACTTCCCGATCTCGGTCTGTTCTCAAACTACCAAATCTCACAGAATGAACGCCTCACGCAAATGAACCGGATCTGGAGCGTCGGTTTCCAAATTAATATCCCCATCTTTGACGGATTCGCAACGCGTGCTGCGGTGGAGCAAACTGAATCGGTTCTCAAACAGGTCGAGTTGGGGGGCGACCAACTCAAAGCGGGAGTGGAGTTTGAAGTTCGCGGTGCGTATCTGAATTTGCTTGGTGCGCAAACGTTGATAGAAGTTCAACGCGAGGCGGTCGCGCAGGCACAAGAGAGCGTTCGCATTGCGAATCTGCAGTTTCAAAATGGTATTATCACTACCGTCGCGCTGACGGACACACAACTCGCACTCGCACAAGCAGAAGTCAATCGTCTTCAGGCACACCACGATTACGTTGTGGGTGTGGCGAGACTGGAAAAATCTATAGGACAAACATTACAATAGAAACTGGAATATAAGAGCACCTTAAAAAACAATCATTCCTCTAAAGCACTCCAGCAGAGTGCCATGTCTATAGGAGAAAAAAATTGAAGAAAGTACTGATCGTTATCGGCATATTATTAGTAATTGCGGTGATTTTAGCCGTGCCACGGTTCAGACAACGTCAAAACCCAGCGTCCGATCAAGCTGAAGCGGTTGTGCTTAAACCCGTAGAAATTACAAAAGCAAAACGGGGTGAGATTCGTTTAGAGCATCAACTCTCTGGCACGATTCAAGCCGCATCGCAAGTTAATGTGTATCCGAAGATTGCCGGACGGCTTATTACCCTAAACGTAGATGAGGGAGATCGTGTTGAAAAAGACGCACCCCTTGGCACGGTGGAGTACGAGGAACTACAACTCGCGGTACAACAGGCAGAAGCGATACTGGAATCGGCAGAGACTGCTTATTCGCAAGCGAAGCAGCTTGCGGAAGTCCGAGTGCATTCACAAGTCACACAAGCGGCGGCACAACTCCGCGCCGCAGAGGTATCTCTTCAACAAGTAATAGATCTCTCTAAAATCCGAGCCGTCACACAAATAGAACAGGCAGAAGCCGCATTAGAATCGCTTGTGGCGAATTTGCAGAAGATTAAAAGTGGTGCCCGCGCCGAAGATCGAAGGCAGGCGGAAGCAGGTCTGAATCAAGCCGACGCGAACCTTACCAATGCTAAAAGCAATCATGTACGAATGATCCAACTCTTTGAAAATGGTGCGATTAGCCAGCAATCCCTTGAAAGTGCCAAGACGCAGTTGGATATTTCTATGGCGCAGCATAAGATTGCTACAGAGCAGCTCCAACTCATCGATAACGGGGCGCGTGTTGAAGACATCCAAGCGATGGAAGCGCAAGTCGAACAAGCCGAAGCGTCTTTACGGTTGGCAGAAACCCAAGCGGAAACAAAAACGTGGGAAAAAGACATCGAACTGGCACGTTCACAGGTCGAAACGGCGCGTGCTGGATTCACCGCTGCGGGCGCTTTAGAGGCGGCGAAAAGCTGGGAAGCGGAGATTACATCGGCAAAAACGGCACGCACCCAAGCAAGCGTTGCGCTTAAACTGGCTGAGAAACGTTTGAAAGATGCGACGATTTACGCCCCGATTTCCGGGGTTATCGCCAAACGGCACTTAGATTTAGGGGGTATGGCAGTCCCTGGCGCACCGCTTTTTGAGATCGTCAATATTGATACGGTGATAGCGAGTGTTGATGTCATCGAAACGCAGTTGGGTCAACTCACGCTCAACCAAGAAGCAACAATAGAGATAGATGGCATAGATACGCCGCTGTCAGGCAGCATCACTTTCATTAGTCCGACGCTGCAAGCTGCGCGTCGGACGGCAAGTGTTGAGGTGAGCATTGATAATCCAGTAGGCAAATTGAAACCGGGGATGTTTGCGAAAGTCAGCGTGCCGATCAAGGTGCACCCGGACGCGCTGCTAATCCCGCGTGTTTCCCTCATTGAGAATGTGAATACGAAGACGCAGCATATCTTCGTGATAGAAGCGAATGTCAGTCGTCGCCGCTTGATAGAGATAGGCCTTTTGCAGGGGGGTGTGGTTGAAGTTGTGAGTGGATTGATGGAAGGCGAATCGGTTGTTACAGCAGGTCAGCATTCTCTGAAAGATGGGGAAGAAATTAGGGTCGTTAACCCGTAGACTTCCGACTTTTACCGGAAAACCGAATGACCTTGCGGAGAAAAGAGTTGATAAATAAATCCAATTGGCATAAGATAGGAGCGTAAGTGCTTGTGCTTCTGAGAACACTTGGAACCTGTTTAAAGCGATAGCAAGAAATTGGAATCAAATTCAGTCAACCGGATTTTTTGTCCCGTATTTGAGAAAGGCGTTGCCAGTAACACACTCACAAAGACATCCGCATCGGGAAGACAGATGAAAGTTGAACAACTTCACGGTCCCAAAGTAAAACCCTTTCAGGTCTCTGAGTTGGAATACCTTTTACAGGACGACTCGCCAGAGCTTTTCTTTTCTTTCGGCTTACAAAAAGGTGGACAGGTAATTGTGACCTGTGCGCCCGCGAGGCTCGATATTATGGGCGGCATCGCTGATTACTGCGGCGCGAATGTTTTTGAGATGACGCTCAATCGAACTGCAGTCGCCGCATGTCAAGCCAGAGAAGATAAAAACCTCTGTGCGGTTACGCTCAATGCTGAGGGTGGATTGAAGCCTAACTTTCACCTTTCGCTTGATAACTTCTACACCGATAGCACTCTTAAAACGTATCCAGAGATTCGGGAATTTTTTAACAAAGAACCGAGAACAGCGTGGGCAGGATACATACTCGGTGCGTTTTACGTGCTGCTTCGGGAAGGAAAAATCGATCGGTTCCCACACGGTGGGACAATCGTTATCAACAGCAATATTCCGATGGGTGGCGGCATGGCATCCTCTGCAGCCATTGAGGTCGCAACGTTGATAGCACTCAACCAACTCTATAATTTAGAGTTAGGTATGATGGAAATCGCGAGGCTTGCACAAATCGTTGAAAACCAGATCGTCGGTGCCCCGTGTGGTATTATGGATCAGGTGACCTCTGTCGCAGGCAGGTCGACAAAAATTCTTTCAATCCTTTGTCAACCAGACGAAATCCTGGAATTCGTCTCATGCCCGTCAAATGTGAGTTTCGTCGGTATCTACACGAAAGTCCGTAGAAGTACAGCAAGTACCGCCTACATTGACACGCGCATCGGGACTTTTATGGGGCTGACTATCCTCAAAGCAGCTTTCGCATCAGAGGGTGATACTATAGAAAAGCAGTCAGGGGACGGCGCGGGCGATGCCCCACGTAACATAGCCGCGGCATTAGCGGATAACTACTTGTGCAATCTTTCTGTACAGGAATTCCACGAACAGTGTGAACCCTTGCTGCCTGAACAGATGCACGGCGAAGAGTTCCTCAAAAGGTACGGCGAAACAGTCGATACGGCGACACAAGTAGCACCTGAAAAGTTCTATGTCGTGAAGGATCGAGTGGCGCATGCTGTCTATGAGAACGCACGTGTCCAGCAATTCATAACCGCGCTAAAAAATGTCGATAACGATCCAGAGAACACTTCGGGTTATCTTGGAGAGGCGGGGAACCTTATGTACGCATCCAATGCCAGTTATCGCGACTTGGCAGGACTCGGTTCTTCTGAAGTCGATGGCCTCGTGAATATCGCTCGGAAGATCGGAAAACAAGGCGGCATCTACGGTGCCAAAATTACGGGTGGCGGTGGCGGCGGCACGGTTGCTTTGCTCTGCCACGGGAACGTAGAAAGTTCACTCACGCAAATTCTCGCGGCTTACAAACTGGCTTGGGGAATCGACGCCGAACTTATTAGAGGTAACGCAGCAGGAGCGTTTGAATTTGGACACATTCTCTGGGAATTGAAAGAACTTGAACCGCCTACACACTTTTAACGATTAAATCTGGTCACCGTTCCACTGAAATACTGCAAGGACAACGGACACAGCAGCCCAGAAGTAATAATTTAAAAAATGGAAAAATTAGATCAACAAAACCGACACCGGGCATCCGGTGTTACATGGCGTGCTATACTCATTGCCATCTTTTTAATCCCGCCCAATGTCTTTTGGGTCATCGAAGTTGAATGTGTCTGGCATTCCGGACACCCAACCACCATCTCCCTATTTTGGAATGTTGTCCTCAATATCTTCTTCCTGATTTTGATAAACCTCATTCTAAAACGTGTCGCCCCGCGGTCGGCACTGACACAGGGCGAGATGATTACCATCTACGCCATGCTCTCTATCGCGTCCGGCTTGGCAGGTCATGATACCTTAGCTCTCACCATCCCTGCGCTTCCACATGCATTCTGGTTCGCCACAATCGAGAACGATTGGGCGGACATGTTCCATAGTTACATTCCACAACACCTCGTTGTCGCAGATAGGGAGATTATTCGCGGCTTTTACGAAGGTAACACGCCCTTTTATAACGCCAAAATCGGCGGCGCATGGATTATGCCAACTTTGTGGTGGACCTCGCTTATTATTGCCCTCGGCACCATCATGATCTGCATAAATGTGCTAATTCGGAAACAGTGGACAGAACACGAAAAATTAGCGTATCCGATTATCCAACTTCCGATGGCGATAACAGAAAGAGGCGGTGCCGCACAACTCTTCCGAAGCCGTATTCTATGGTATGGGTTTATTATCGCTGCAGTGATAAATATCTGGCACGGTTTGGCACACTTCTTTCCAATACTCCCAGATTTCAGCGTTCGCCATAATGCGCGTAACTGGGGCAGAGTTTTCACCGAAAAACCGTGGAACGCTGTCGGTAATATCCCTGTTCCGCTCTACCCGTTCGTGATCGGCTTGGGGTTCCTTTTACCGCTCGACCTCTCCTTCTCCATGTGGTTCTTTTATCTTTTTGAGAAAGTCCAGCGAGTTGTCGGTAGCGCGCTCGCAATCCCAGCACCCTTCCCGTATGGCAGTGAGCAATCCATTGGCGGATGGATGGCGATCTTTGTTATCGCGCTCCTTGTAACGCGTAGGCACATAGTAAATGTCGTGCGTACAATCTTGGGTATGTCCGGTGGTATTGATGACTCACAAGAGCCTATCCGTTACCGTACCTCACTCCTGCTAATCGTTATTGCGAGTCTTTATATTATTTGGTTCTGTCTGAAGGCAGGCATGACGCTTCCAATTATTCTGCCGTTCTTCGCCTTCTTCTTTGCGATTTCGCTTGCTATTACGCGTGTGCGAGCGGAACTCGGACCGCCCGCACATGAAATGGCGGGAATGTGTAATGCGCAACAGTTCTTAATCAACATTCTCGGAACGCGCCGCATCGGACCGAACAACTTGACAGTATTTCCCTACTTCTGGTTCTTTAGTGGACGCGGCTATCGCGAACACATCATGCCCCATCAACTTGAAGCCTTCAAAATGGCAGAACGGGCAAATATGAACACGAAGCGACTCGTGCTGGCGATGGTTATCGCTGTTGTCTTCGGATCCCTCGCCTCATTTTGGGCAACGCTCAGTGAACTCTATCGGCTCGGTGGTGCAGTGACTGGCGCAGGCGGCGGCATTGGTCCCTCGGTTGGGCATATCGGTCAATTCGGTTGGCTCGCCGGTCTCTTCGCTTTTCCGCGCGACCCGGACATACCAGCGATGACCTTTATGGCAGGGGGAATGGGTTTCACTTTCTTCCTCATGATTATGCGGATGCGTTTCATCTGGTGGCCCCTCCATCCAGCAGGCTACCCGATCTCTATGACAGGGGGTGTCGGCTATTTTTGGAGTTGCCTCGTTATCAGTAGTTTTCTCAAATGGATGGCTCTCCGATTCGGAGGACCGGCGACCTACCGAACGATGGTCTTCTTCTTCTTCGGTGTTATCCTCGGTGAATACTGCGTCGGTGCCTTCTGGAGTGTCTTGAGCGTTATTATTCGCGAACCGATCTACGACTTCGCGCCAGGTTAAAACATTTTGCCCCGTATTCGCTGGCGAGGTTTCCTAACCTCGCCAGCGTTTCACCTTAGAATTTATGATAAAATTTCGACTGATTTACTTTTTGATTTTAATAGCAAGCCTCATTCCTGTCGCGGCTGGTTTTGCAGCAGACGAAGGGGCACACGCCGCTGAGTTCCTCAGTCACGGTGTTGGTGCCCGCGCCCTGGGAATGGGCGGCGCGTTTGTTGCTATCGCCGACGATGCTACGGCTACTTACTGGAACCCCGCTGGACTTACCAAAGTCAAAAAACATAGCTTCTCTGCGATGTATTCCGACACCTTCAGCACGGGAGACGGCAGTTGGTTGAGCAGAGGTCTGGTTACCTACAACTTCCTCAACTACGTCTATCAGATCGAGGACATCGGTAGCGTCGGACTGAGCTGGATCCGACTCGGTATTGACGATATACCCCGGACGACCTTTATCGACATCAACAACAACGGTTTGCTTGGCGATTTTCAGGACAAAAACGGCAACGGTATCAAAGAAGAAGGCGAACCATATATCGACAAGCCAGAAATTGCCGAGTATTTCAGTAATACCGATAACGCACTCCTCATCTCTTATGCACGGCAAGTCCACCCGATGGTCGCTGTCGGCGGCAATCTCAAACTCCTTAACCAATCCATTTTTGAAAACAGCGGAAACGGCTTCGGCATTGACATCGGTCTGATTGCTGAACCCTATGAAGGTTTACGGGTAGGGGCGATGTTATTGGATGCAACAGGCACGCAGATCCGTTGGGATACCCCCGACACACCGACGTTTACGCGTACACGTCGCTTCCGGCTCGGGACGGCTTACCACTTTACTGTGCCACGTTTGGGCAAAGGGGCAATCGGAGCAGACATTGAAACCGATCAAGCCGACTTGGAGATAGGTAGCAGCGGAGGCGGACTTGTCCCACGCCTCGGTGCGGAATATTGGCTCTTTAATACCGTCGCACTCCGTGGCGGTTGGAACGGACACGGGCTTTCTGCGGGTGCTGGGCTCCATTTGCGGATAAATGAGATGTCGTTTTTCGTCAACTACGCCTTCAACACCCACACCCTCGGCGGTTCACAACGCATCTCTGTCTCCGGTGAATTTTAGTCCGCATTATAACTTACCATGACGAAAGCCCATGGGGGCGACATACTTACCTACCTGAAGTTGCCCAAAGTTTAGTGATATTTAGACTTTTATAATTTTAATTTGAACTAAAATAAAAATTGACGTATTATAACTATACTATAGTAACCTTAAGTTGCTACTAACAAGTTTTGAACGGTTCAATAACGGGTTCATACGCGTTCCTTACTCCGTAGGAGTAAGATGTCTATAGAAAAGGGCGTATTTAGACCCTCACACTCCCGGGGAAGCCCACACGAGCTTCATACCGTTGATTTACGGAGAACCTGAATACCGTTGATTCTGATTCACGCGCATGCGAACCTTGATTGACGCGCATTCTGACGTTGATGCGCTGAGGACCCAATTAATTTTAAGGTTTACCATAGATGGAGGAACAACAGATGTACTTAAGAATGCGATTCGGAGGCGTATTTGTCCCAATAGTTATTTTATTGACTTTTGTCCAGCTTGCTTTTGCCCAAGATGCCACCATCCTTGAGCATGGTGGAGTCATTCAATCCGTGGCGTTTTCTCCAGTAGACAACACGCTTGTTGCCAGCGCAGGCGGACATAACACCATCAAACTCTGGAACTTGCAACAGAATACTGTCAAAGAGCTCACGCACCATAAAGACAGAGTCCATTCGGTGGTATTCTCTCCAGATGGCAAATTGCTTGCAAGTGGGAGTGAGGATAGAACCATTAAAATATGGGATGTTTCACAGTGGGAAAACATTGGAAACAATGAACCGACAACAATCCAAATGTTTGTTCCAATCAATACAGTATCATTTCACCCTGATGGACAACTGCTCGCCACCTCCGGCAGACACGCGAAATTATTGGATATAACCAATCAGGCTGAGATCGCTACACTCGAACACGATGTATGGGTCTGGACAGTCGCTTTTTCACACGATGGAAGGTACCTCGCCACAGATGACCACGTAGGAACTACCGTAAAGGTCTGGGATGTTCAGCAAAAACAAATCACCACAATTTTAGAGGGGCATACCTCAGATATCAACTTTGTTAAGTTTTCTCCGACCCGTCCGACGTTAGCAAGCACCTCGTCGGATGGAGATATCAAGTTGTGGGATGTTTCAAATTGGGAGTCGCTTGGCACGCTTTATACCAATGGAACAGTTGCTATCGATTTCTCCCCGGATGGGAATACACTTGCCAGCGGTGGGGCAGAAGAGGTAGTGCTTTGGTCTGTTACCAACGGTGCGAAGATCGCCACCTTGCCAGGACACACAGGTTGGATTAGAGGCGTTGCTTTTTCCCCCGATGGCACAACGCTTGCCAGCGGTGGTGAAGGGGGAATGCTTCGCGTCCAGAATATCGAAAGTCGTTTAGAATCAGAACATCAACCCAACACTGTCCGTCTTATCTATTTTCTCCCCAGTGATCGCTCTCCGCAGTCCGACATAGATAGCAAGTTAGAGGAGTTGATAAAAGAGGTGAAAGAAATTTTCGCTGGACAGATGGATCACTACGGGTTCGGCAGAAAAACTTTTCAGTTTGAAACCGACGCAACTGGTAGGGCAGTCGTCCATCATGTGAAAGGTAAATTCAATGACGAATATTACCAAACTCAAGCCGGAACGGTTTGGGAAGAAATTGGTGAGCACTTTGATACGTCCACCAATATCTATCTTGCCGCCTTAGATACGAGCACTGAAGCCATTAATGGTTTTTGTGGTTTTGGAGGATCCCATGGGACTTATGGAGGAACAGTTCTCATCCCTGCCGCTGGTTGGTGCTTCGAGGAAACTGACGTGACTGTTCATGAACTTGGGCATGCTTTTGGATTGCTACACGATTTTCGCAATAATTTACAACCTTGGATAGATTTATATAGCACCGAACCGATGACGACCTCGTTTTGTGCGGCCGAATGGTTGGATGCTCATCCCTACTTCAATAGCCATCACACCTACTTCGATGAACCGACAACAATTGAAATTGGGGCACCTGATGCAGATCGCACAGATGGTATGCGTTTCCGCTTTAAAATAACTGATCCTGACGGTCTCCATCAAGCACAATTATTTGCTACCGTTGAGTACCTAAACGGGCATGATTTAAGCATACTCGATTGCAAATCCTTGGACGGTAACAGTAACATTGTCGAATTTGCTCCCAACTCATTGACCCTGACAGCTGATTCTGTCCCTCTTCCAGTTATAGCTGACTCTGTAACCATTCGGGTTATAGATGCACATGGAAACTTCACGGAAAAAGAATTCACAGTCACTTCACCGGAGGACGTGAATATGGATGGTACAGTCAACATTCAGGATTTGGTACTGGTTGCCTCTAACTTCGGACAGCAGGGACTCAAGCGTTCAGATGTGAACGGAGACGATGTTGTGAATATCGTAGACCTTGTTTTAGTCGCAGGCGCGTTCGGTAAAGGTGCGGCTGCGCCGTCAGTCTGGAGTCGGGATTTAGAAATCACTCCTACACGCGCAGATGTGCAACAGTGGCTGCATGAAGCACAACAGGCTAATCTGACAAATCCCACTTTCCAGCGCGGCATCTTAATGCTGGAACAACTCCTGGTTGCATTAACAACACCCAAAGAGACAGCACTATTGCCCAACTACCCGAATCCCTTCAATCCGGAGACATGGATACCCTATCAACTCACAGAATCTGCAGATGTTCGCATTTCCATATACGCTATAGGTGGAAAGTTGGTTCGGACGCTTGAACTCGGAAATCAACCCATGGGTATCTATGCGTCGCGCAGTCGTGCAGCGTATTGGGATGGCAAAAACCAACTCGGTGAATCTGTCGCAAGCGGGGTCTATTTTTATACCCTTACGGTTGGAGATTTTACAGCAACGCGAAAGATGCTGATACAAAAATAACTCGGAAACCTATCGAATAGATGCATAGATGCAGATAGATCACCTGCATCTATGCATCAAACTCTTACCTGTATTTCACGAACAATCCTCTCACCCTGCGTTTCGTGAACAATCTCCCCAAAGTTATTCAGTTTTCAGAAGGTTCCTCTATTTCTGTATTGAGGTTAAACATTAAATAGAGTATAATGCCTTAACTTTACAAATCAAAAGGCACTAAAATAGATGCGTATGGAAACCTTACAAAGCAGGAATTTCCAATTGATACAACGCGGTTCCTGCCCTCGAAAAAATTAAGACATCAAACCGCCCAAGTCTTAATCAAACTCACGTTACGTTAAATAAAAGACTACGCTATGCAATTCAAACACTTATTTTTTACGATAACCGCTTTTTTTGCTTATTTATGTCCTATTTTCGCACAGCATCCAACTATACTTACACACGGCGGCACCGTCCGAACGGTCAAATTCTCCCCAGCGAACAACGCGCTCATCGCCAGTGCCGGAGACACTAACACCATCAAACTCTGGAATTTACGGAACGACACCGTAACAACCTTCAGAGGGCACACCGATCAAGTTAATGCTGTAGCATTCTCTCCAAACGGACAACTGCTGGCAAGCGGAGGCGATGACTGGACCTTCAAATTGTGGAACATCCAGCAGAGGCAACACATCGCGACCTTAGAACATATTACCGATCGAACCCGATCACAAGTCAAAGATGTAGCCTTCTCACCCGATGGACAACGCCTCGCAACCGCCGGTCAACATGTAAAACTCTGGGAAATCAGTACGCAAAACGAGATAGCGACCCTTCGGCACGACGAATACGTCTGGGCGTTAGCCTTCTCTCCAAATGGGCAACTGCTCGCTGCTGGAGATGGTGAAGGCAAGGTAAAAATTTGGGACGTTCAGAGACAGCAGAGCATGGTACAACTCGAAGGTGATACGGACTCCGTGTATGCAGCCGCATTTTCACCAGACAGCAGAACGCTCGCAACCGCAGGCCGTCAAGGCGAAGTTAAGTTATGGGCTGTCTCCGATTGGGCATCCCTCGGCACACTCCAGAATAGAGGTACAACCTTTGCACTTGATTTTTCACCGAACAGCAAAATACTCGCCAGCACGGGGCCTGCCGCGGTCACGCTTTGGGGTGTTGAAAGTGGCGAAGAGATCGTTTCGTTGACAGGACACGCCGGTTGGGTCTTGGGGACTGCCTTTTCACCGGATGGCACGACCCTCGTCAGTAGCGGCGACGATGGCACCCTTCGCCTCCAGAATGTAGAGACCTACTTGAAGACGCTGCAACAACGCGAAATGGTGAGGCTCATCTACTTCCGCCCAATTAACCGTCGAGCCCAACCAGACATTGACACAAAACTCGATAGATTAATAAAAGATGTTCAGCAATTTTATGCCCAGCAGATGCAAAACCAAGGGTTCGGTAGAAAAACATTTGCGTTTGAAACAGATACAACGGGTAGAGCCGTGGTGCATCGTATCAACGGAAAATTCAGCAATCGCTACTATCAGACCGAGACAATTGAAAAGGTTATGGAAGAGGTCAATAAACAGTTCAACACATCAAAGAACATTTATCTCATTGCTGTAGATATTAGCAGTGAAATTATTGAGGGCGAAAATACATGCGGTGTTGGAGGGGGCAGCTGGGCGAGCATTGAAGCTGGCGCCCAACGGCGCGATAGTGGCGGCTATGCGATCATCCCCGCCTCCGGCAGATGTTTTAACGTTGATGTTACTGCCCACGAATTGGGGCACACTTTCGGATTGGAACACGATTTCCGGAGCAACACCCATATCATGTCCTACGGCGCAAATCCAGATAGATTGTCCGAGTGTGCCACTGAATGGTTGGATGTCCACCGCTACTTCGACACAAGCCAAACCGCATTCAATGAACCTACCACGATTGAGATGTTCACACCCCTTGCACTACCGCCAAATGCCATCCATTTCCTCTTTGAAATAACCGATACCGACGGGCTCCATCAAGCGCAATTCCTTATCCCAACAACTGCCGGTGATCCCGCTGATGGTATGAAATTGTACAGTTGCAAATCTTTGAACAACGAAATAAATCAAATTGAATTTATTACGACTCGATTAACAACGCGCCCCAGGACTGAAGTAACGCTTCAAGTTATTGATGTATATGGTAATGTCACACGGCAGACCTATCCTCTCAGAGCAGCTGACATAGCACAAGTCGATGTCAACCGTGATGGTGTGGTGGATGTGGCGGATTTAGTATTGGTTGCATCTCACTATCGCAAACGCGTCGTTCGCGGGGCAAATCCAAACCCAGATGTCAACAGAGACGGTTTTGTAGACCGTGAAGACCTCTTATTGGTCGCAGATGCACTGGAGATCAAGGAAAACGTTCCTGCTGCCCCTACCTTAGCCACAGCAAATCTACGGAGATGGATCCGTGAAGCGAAACGCCGCAACCGCGTAGACCCAGCTTTCCAGAGAGGTATTGTAGTGTTAGAACAACTCCTAACCTCGTCTCATCCAACAAAAACATCACTCTTGCCAAACTATCCGAATCCGTTCAACCCGGAAACATGGATACCGTATCGGTTGGCGGAACCTGCGGATGTTAACATTTCTATCTATACTACAGATGGGAAGTTAGTTCGGACGCTTGCACTCGGAAATCAACCGGTGGGTGTCTACGCATCTCGGAATCGTGCGGCGTATTGGGATGGTCGAAATGATCTTGGTGAATCCGTGGCGAGTGGGGTCTATTTTTATACGCTTACGACAGGTGAGTTTGTTGCGACACGGAAGCTGCTGATTCGGAAGTAATTGAAGGAATACAGGCACTGTACATTAGATCGTAGAACCCTTGGCAGATTAAAAAATTGGTATATCTTCTTCAGAAAGTGGTATAATGTTCTCAACCTGGGAACTTAATCCTCTTCTCACAAATAGAAAGGTAAAATCATGGAACATCAAGTTACACTCAACATTCCCGATGCCGTATACCAACACGCTCGCCAGATTGCAAAAATGCAAGGGGTCAAATTAGAAAATGTCCTTGTTAGTGTGTTGAATGCGTATTGGTCTTCCGCCAATGATCGTTTGACCGAGACAGAGAAACTGGCAGCTATCGCACCAAGCATAGAATCAACAGATTGGTGGGATGTCGAAGATGATAAGGAATGGGATGCATGGACACCCTAAAATCCACAGATGTGATTATTGCTGATTTTCCAAGAGTTACCTGTTTACAAACTTCCCTGTTCAAAAACTGTATCCGTCCCAACTTCAATCCGCACAGAAGCCAAATACGGACGGATTGCTGCTGTGTCCACACGTACCCCAAGTCCCGGAAGTTCTTTTACCCGAACCATCCCGTCGGACGCAACAGGAAACGGCTCTACTATCAATCGCTGCGACAATGCTGACCCGGCTGCTGGGTATTCCAATAAACTGAAATCAGGGTTCGTTGCAAAGACGTGAAGCGCAGCGGCAAGACTCAGATGGCTCTTAAACGTGTGATTGACATACTGAATACCGTGCTGCTCCGCAAGTTGACGCACCTGAAAAGAAGGCATAATCCCACCAATACGTCCAGCGTCAATCTGCACGAACCGGATACCTCCATGCACAATCAAGTCCTCTGCCATTCGGTAGGTGTTCGATCCTTCACCCGCGGCAACCGGGACGCTTGGATGCTTTTGCGTCAGCGCGCCGTAAGCATCAACAGCATCAGGAGAAAGCGGCTCCTCCAACCACGTCGGCGAAAATTGCGCAAACGCCTCAGCACGTTGATAAGCCGTTTCATGATCGGTGCCCCAAACGACACCCGCATCAATCATAATCCGCGCCTCTGTTCCTATGCCTTCCCGCGCCGCACGCACAAGCGCAATGTCGTTCACCTCACCGAATTTGCCCATCGGTCCCCAACCAAATTTCGCAGCACGATATCCTTGCTCGCGCAATCCGACTGCGATACGATAGGTTTCTTCCGGTGTATCCCCGAAAAGGACAGAGGCATACGGCAGTTTAGGATGTGCCGTATCAGAGGTTCCTGACATCTCAGCAAGCAGACGGTACACAGGTCTCTCCAACTTCTGCCCGATAAGATCCCACAAAGCGATCTCGGCACCACTATAGGCATGCTCTATCTGCTGAATGTCCAGTCCGTTGCGGAGTGTCTTCTCGCTCAGCCGAACCACATCGTCGGGACTCTCAAGCGTCTCACCAATTAACGAAGTGCGGATATTAATGATATTGCCGTGGGACATCGGACAGCAATAGACAGCGAGGCTTACTAACGGCGAAGCATCGCACTCTCCCCACCCTTCAAACCCCGCATCCGTGCGGACCCGCACCAAGAGCGTATCTTGTGTTCCGTCAGCAGCGGTTGTGATGTCAGGCATCCGCAGATAAAATGGATCAACTGCTGTAATTTTCATATTGACTCACTGGCAGGATCCGCCGATTGACCGTTATTTTCTTCGGAAACAATTTGTGGCATGGCATTGTCGGTTTGCCTGCGCCGCGCGACTGCCAGAGAGCGCATCACAGAAATGAGAAACCAGCCCAACAAGCCGACACCCGCACCAATCCCCATCGCAATCCCCGCGCCCCGGGGCGTAGCAATCTTGTCCAAGGTCTCTTCGTCTAACTCACACGAGAGCCCTTCGATCTGTCTGATGGCGATTGTCCGCCTGTCTCCGTCTTCTACATACTCAACAGTCGGTGCCGTCTTACTATCTATTCTGATATCAGCATCTCCCGAAGGCGTACGCACCGCCACCGTGTTATCCCCGTGCTCATTTATCCAATGGGCTTTTAATCCTTTTATCCCGTCAGCATCGCCAATCGGTTCCACTCGGGTCTGGAATAGGACTTTTCCCAAAAGATCAATGGTGATGTCTTTAGATTTTACCAAAGCGTTTCTTAAATTCTCTGAATTCACGGTATTCTCCAATCGTTATGAGATTATGCACTACAGTTTCACACAAGGCATTTACGAGTATCCGTTCCGGTTAAATGTATTATAGCGAAAACCCGTCTGAATGTCAAGACGCTGGCAACTTCATAAAAAAATCTTGACGAATCCTACATTTTGTGCAAAAATATATACAGACTCGTGACCAAAAACAGGTATCTATCAGATACACTTTGAAAACGGGTGTGTACTAAAACTATGACCAACTATCAAACGCCCTGCGAAGAGGAGTTTTTAGATGCGGACCGATTCACATACGTCTAACGAACGCCAGATTCCGCTTTTCCCATTACAAGTTGTCTTATTTCCGGGCGGACTTTTACCGCTTCATATTTTTGAGCCGCGTTATCGCACGATGGTCAAATTCTGCTTGGAACATGAGTCTGAGTTCGGTATTGTCCTCATCAAAGAAGGCGAGGAGGTCGGTGAAGCCGCCACACCCTATGAAGTCGGCACAGCTGCTCGTATCTTACACGTTGAACATTTGGACGATGGGCGTATGAATATTATCACGGCTGGTGAATATCGGTTTCAAATCTTAGAAATCCAAGAGCACCTTTCCTATCTTACGGGTCGTATACGGATGTTAGACGATCCGGAGACTGAAACCGAAGCGGTATCAAAATCACTAACGACAGAAATCGAAGAGCTCTACAAAGCATACGAGGCACTCTCCAGTCGATTAATTTTCGGATGGCAGCCACTGGAAGAACAACCCGAGGATCCCAGGGAACTCGCCTATCAGGTCGGCATACGTCTGCGCATTTCGTTGGAAGAAAAACAGAATTTACTGGAGATAATTTCGTTAGAGAAACTCCTCACACGCGAAATCGAAATTCTGACGAATCAGAACCGACGGATCGCCTTTCAATTGGCAGCAAAAAATAATTGACACCCTTAGCACAAGGTCAAGTACAGTCAGCAGTTTTTTATATTTACACAATCATTTCCATAGCGTATAACCCCATCTGCGACCCGATAACATAATGGCACTCAAGGCTCCTATTCATCAATTCACCGAAACCCAGTCAATCCAGATTGAACTTCGGGATTTCCTCTACATCAGCAATATCCTGTCGGTATCTCGCCTCATCACGGTGCCTTTTATCTTTTACTTCATTTACCGTGCACAGTGGATATACGCAATTATTTGTGGTGCTGTCGCCATTATTACAGATCTCTTAGACGGCTTTTTCGCTCGCCGTCTACAACAGCACACGGAACTCGGTTATATATTAGACCCTGTGGCAGACAAACTCGCGATCACGGCTGCAGTCTTTGCGCTCGCTATATTAAAAACCACATTTCCGGTCTGGGCGTTCTTTGTAATTGTTACTCGTGATGTCTCAATTCTGATAGGAAATGGCATTTTAGCGTACAAGGCAAAAATGATTACCCGCTCCAATTTATGGGGTAAATGCACCAGTTTCTTTTTGTCAATTACCATTATGCTTTACCTACTCCGTCAAATACCAATAACGTCAAATCTACCGAAAGATATTGAATTTTACAGCCTCTGTCTCGCATTGGTATTTGTTTTTATCTCAACAGCAAGTTACGCGCGGCACATGCTCCGCGTGTTAAAAAACCATAGTCAGTCGTAACTTAGGTAGCAGTTTCCAAATCCACACGCAAAAGGAATGTCCCGATGGCTTACAAAGAACTCGTAACGAAGAAACCTTTTATCGTTAACAAGAACTTGGGGAGCGCCGTTGAAGTTGAACCTGAAGAATTAACGCTCACCAACGCCGACGGCGTGCCTGTCAGTGTCCCGACACAGAAACAGAAATACGACTTCGATCGGAACGGTTGGCTGTTGATGCCAAGCGTTTTATCAGATGCTGACATCTCGGAGATGCGTGAATTCTGTCAACGCCTTCAGGAATCACCGGAACACATTCCTGAACCAGAACGCTGTACCCTCGGCGGTCCGCTCCAGAGACTCGCCGATCACCCGGTCGTTGTCGGGTTCCTTAACGAATTCTTGGCATACCCACCCGCGGCGAGTGAAGATTGCTACGGCTTTCGACTGGAGGAAACAACGGCACTTTTTGGAGATACAACGCCGCCTCCTGAAACTAAATCTGTCCTTCAGAAGGGAAACGGCTTGTTCCGTTTACCCGGTGATTCGCACCTGTATCGATGTGTGCCAGGACGCGGTTGGAGCGGACTCACACGCGTTTTATGGGAACTCATTGATGTCACCGCTGAAACGAACAGCATCCGTTTCATCGCTGGCAGCCACAAAGCCGCGTATCCGATACCAGAAGGGGTGCAGAACCCGAATTCGTCGCTTTGGGAAACCTACGAGTGCCCGGCAGGTTCGGTTATTTTTTTCACAGAATCTCTGACACAAACGCAAGTAGCACCCAACGCTGTCCCTCGGAGCTGCGTCTCAAACCTATATAACACCGTGGCGAGCCGTTGGTCAAGTTGGCGACCACACCCACAACTTCTCGAAGGAATGCCCCCGAAACGACAGACCCTTTTCCGAGAAACTTACGCGGGCGGCAATGTGATTAATGGTGATTTTAACCGTCGTACCTCCGCCTACCCAGCGGAAATCTAATCAGCGTCAGGAGGGAAGTCAGATGGAAAAACAGACGAACAGAAATTTGCAACCTTGGCTCGGTGCCTTACTACCACCAGATACTTGCGAACTGCCGACCCAAAACGCTGACGGTTTAACCGTTCCCGAGCTAACTGTTGAACAACGCTACGCTTTTGATACCCACGGTTGGTTTCTAATCCCAGAAGTCTTTACCGGATCAGAACTCAAAGAGATGCGTGATTTCGGACACCGGCTGCACCATGATCCAGAATCCATCCCAGAACATGAACGGAGTACGCTCGGCGGTCCACTTCAGCAACTGATTGATCATCCACTGGTGGTCTCGCTTCTCAACGAATTCACAGCACACCCAGCCGTGACCAACTCAGAATCCTACGGTTTCACGGTTGAAAGCACCAGTCTCTTTTACCGGACCCCCGGCATGGGAAGATTTGGTCCGCACAACGGCAATGGGTTACTCCGTTTTCCGGGGGATGTCCATTACTATAACGCTTTCCCGGGCAAAGGCTATAGTCCACACACTCGCGTTGTATGGGAACTTACCGAAGTGAAAAAAGGGCAAGGTGGAACGCTTTTAGTAACCGGTAGCCACAAATCAGTTTACACAGCACCGCCTGATATCCAAAATCCCAATTCCGATATTTGGAGTACTTACGGATGTCCAGCAGGTTCACTGCTCTTTTTCACAGAAGCACTCACGCATAGTGCAACAACATGGACGAATACAGACAACGATAGGATCGCAATTTTCAATCTGTACAGTCCGGTGGATAGTGGTTTCGCGAAAGTCTACCAGCCGCATTCCAAACTCCTTGCGGAAATGCCACCGCTCCGGCAGACACTATTCCGGGACCGGTACGTAGTGGATAATACCAATGGAACCGAATAGTTTCACGCAACCCCTAAGATGAGGTAACTATGCCTGCAACACAACCAAACGTCCTCTGGATTTACGGCGAAGATCTCTCTCCAGACCTCGGCTGTTACGGCACACCTGCCGTGAAAACGCCGAATGTGGATCGAATCGCATCGGAAGGCGCGCGTTATACCAACGCTTTCGTCACATGCCCAGTCTGTTCTCCGAGCCGTTCCGCCCTAATCACCGGGACATATCAGACACACTTTGATGCCCATAACCACCGCAGCAATCGCGATAAACCACTACGGGCAGACATGAAACTCATCACCGACTGTTTTCGGGAAGCAGGCTATTTCACTTGCAACAGTCCAGGACCGCCCTACAATCGTCCCGGAAAGACCGATTTTAACTTTCAACGCGAACAACCTTTTGACGGTATCGACTGGAGCGAACGCCCCGAAGGACAACCCTTCTACGCCCAAATCAACATTCCAGACACGCACCGCGTCTTCAAGCCGGATCCAGAACGACCGATCGCGCCAGAGGATGTCGAACTACCGCCTTACTATCCTGACCACCCACTCACTCGAAAGGACTGGGCACTCTATCTCGAAAGCATCCAGATTTTAGATAAGAAAGTCGGGCGAATTCTCAAACGCTTAGATGACGAGGGACTCTCGGACAATACCATCATCTTTTTCATCAGTGACCATGGGCGCGCGCATATCCGCTGCAAGCAGTTCCTCTACGACGGTGGTATCCACATTCCACTCATTGTCCGATGGCCCGGACACGTTGCATCCGGTACCGTTAGTGACGAACTCATCAGCGGCGTCGATTTTGCGCCGACAGTGCTTTCTCTTGCCGGTATTGAGATCCCCAGTTTCATGCAAGGGCAGGTCTTCCTCGGTCCAGACGCAACTTCACGCGACGCGATCTTCGCAGCACGCGACCGATGCGATGGAACGGATGACAGAATTCGGTGCATCCGGACACACCGCTATAAACTGATTCGCAACTATCATCCTGAACGTCCATATATGCAATTTAACGGCTATAAGAAGCAGCAGTATCCGCTCTGGAGCCTGATGCCTCTGCTTTCGGCACGCGGCGAACTGACACCGGCGCAACAACATTTCATGCAACAGACACGTCCGACTGAAGAGTTGTATGACCTCGCAGCAGATCCTTATGAAATTAATAACCTCGCCGCCGATTCAGATTATGACACTGTGCGCAGCGAACTTGTCAAGCAGCTCGACGCATGGATGGCAGAAACAGGAGACATGGGGGATATACCCGAATCCTCAGCGGTTACGACTTACTGGGACGAAAACATGGCGGAAAGATTTAAGCAGGACATGGAAAAACGAGGACTTTCGGGCGATGTAAGCGATGCGGATTATGTCGCATGGTGGGAAAACCATCTATTAGAATGAATATATGCACTACCTTTGTTTGTAGTAGGGCAATTCATTGCCCGTTCTTCAAGAAATGAGATGAACATGAAATACAGATTTGGATTTGACGCACCAAAGCAGAAACCGATTGAAGAATCGATTCGGTGGGCTGCTGAAAACGGGTTCGGGTATATCGACTTCCAAGCCGATGTGCCACCGAATAACATCGCTGCGTTTGACGCGACCCGCGTCCGCACAGTCCGAGCGTTGTGTGAGACACACGATATTGCTATAGGAATCCATCCGTCTTCCGCAATCAACAACGCTGAATACACCCCAATTATGTCTGAAGCCGTAGACGCCTATCTCTTTGCGAATTTAGACCTTGCCGAACGGCTCGGATGCGGGTGGCTCATCGGACACGGTGGCTATCATTTTGGTGACATCGTCCAACGCCGCGACGCTGCAATCGCACGCATTCAGCGGTTAGTTGATAAAGCGGAACAAGCGGAAATTGTCATCTTTTTCGAGAACCACAACCGGGAACCAGAACATGCCGAAATCCACTACATTCCCCACAATGTTGAGGAGACACGTTGGTTTTTCGACGCAATGGCTTCTCCCTACCTGAAGTGGGCGTTTAATGTCGCACATGGACATCTTGTACCTGAAGGGTGGCAAGGGTTTTTGGATACGTTTGGCGCAGAAAACATAGGGCAAGTCCGTCTCAATGACAATACCGGAGAATATGAAATCCACCTCGTTCCCGGCGAAGGAACAATCGATTTTGCGGCTCTATTTGCGCAGCTGAAGGAGCGTGGCTATGAAGGTTGGTTTAGCCTCGGCTTCGGAGATGATGCAGATAAGGTGCGCGTCCGAGATGAATTCGCTCGGTATTTGTAGGACGGATTTCCGAATTGCGACAACCTACCGATAAAACGAATAAACAGAAACCCGCCAAATCAGCCGGATGAGTACCCACGTGCCACCGACAATGAATTGCCCAAGTATCAGCCCCAAAAAGAGTGGCAACACCTTATGATAGAGACGGATGCCACCAAAGCGTAAAACAAGGTTCTTGATCCCCCAACTAATCAATACGGAAAACCAAAGCCAGCCGAACGTCCACATACTACTCGCTACGGCGTAACCGGTAGGGTGAAACGGAAACATCGGGAAACGGGTACGCAACCACCACAAAAACCCCGTAAACAGAAACCCGACACCCATAAACGCCACTGCCGGAATATTCGTTTCCGTCGGGTAATATAGCCACGAACGGAGCAGGTTATAACCCCCGCTCCCCAAGCCCGGATTCGCGCCTATATCATAGGAGACGACCAGATACGCCCAGAACGACGCAAGGATACCAAAAAAGACCCCACACATGAGTGCGACAACCATCCGTCTTGCTCGCATATTTGCGACTTCTACGAGTTTAAAAGCCTCCAGCGTATGTGGCATCGGATGCGCTCGATACCCACGATTAAAAGCGAAATAGAGCGACATCATCGTTAGGCTCGGCGGTGGAATCATCCGCGAGCCGAGTGAGTCGATAATAAATTGGCGTGGGTTCGCCACGAACATCTCGTGGGTCGGGGGACCCACCTCAGCGCGGACACGTGTAATCCCCAATGCGAGAAGATAGTAGATAGCAAAATATAACGCTATCATCCAGATCGCCATTCCACCGCGGTGTGAAAAAATGAACAGAAAAAGCAGACCGCCTATCAATCCTGCCAAGGGCCATCGATAATCCGTAGTGTCTTGCATCTCAGGTGGAAGATTCCCATCTCTCTTTCCCATCAGCCCTCTGAACATACCATAAAAATGTCTACGTCCGCCGTAGAGTCCAAAACAGGCAATCGCCAAATACGCCCCCACGCCTTGCGGTCCATCGTAGGGAAACTCGGGTAATACTTGGAGCCCCATAGCACTACCCAAGACCCGTTCACCTTTCCAGAACAGGTAAAAGAACCAGAGCGAAAACGACATTTCCAACGGCATCAAGAAGGCGAGTCCGACACCGAACGAAAGAATATAGATAGGGGTCCACCCAATCGCACTCCACGGTTTCTCATTGAAGTAGACCCCGAGATCCGCTTTACGGACGGGTATCTCTGGAAACGTTGGAAAGAAAGCGTGAATACCGTTAATCAGGTCTATACCGCCCGCAATCGCGAAGCCTGCCCACAGCATCTTGTTTTTAAAAAGCCGTCCGTCAGTGTAGGTCAACTCTATCGGTAGGCGAACAATCGGATAGGTGAGCCGTTCCCGATCAATCCACTGCTTACGGAGAAGCAGATCGATACAAATCATCACCCAAATCAGAACAGATAAAAAGATCGTCCACCATAAAATCGGTTGCCACCACGCTATCAAATATCTTTGCCTATAAAAACTTGTGTCGCCATCATAGAAATCTTGCAACACGGACAGATCGCTGAGCGTCATCCAACTCGGTAGATACCGCCAGAAAAGTTGCTGCCATTCGTTTTCAGGGGTCGCGAACCAGAACCCATTGGGAATAACGGGGACCACGGTCTGCATCATGTCGTGTCCAGCGATTGCTGAAGAGATGGAGAGAATGACATAGACAGTAAGTAATTCGCCTTGACGGAACGCAAAACGTGGGAGTAGTAATTTGAGCAAGAAATTCAGACCGGTCAACACCACTAACGTCACGACGACATTGTAAATCAAAGACATCGTCGTCGGCAAAGTACTCCAGAACCGGAGATGGTTCGCCATAATAAAATAAGTGTTTGGCGGAATGAGGATCAGACCCAGCAGAATCGCTCGAAAGGTGACACCGGGATGGTCAACCTGCGATGTTTCTTGAAGGTTTGGCGAATATTTCAACGTGTTTGCCATAGAACGACTTTTCAGACTCCACAGAGGCGATGTGCATTTCTAACCTCGCCGCTCGATATCAGAAACGCACCCGCTTAACTAAAACAAAAAATATCAGAGCGGATAAGACACTAAATAACCCGATATTCCATGCCCACAAGTTCGTTGGATCTGCTCTAAAGATTGATAAGAGCGCGTATAACGGGCTTATCGCTGCCAACACTGGAACTGCCTCAAATAGCACAGAAGGAATAGAGGGTAAGAAGGTTATAAGGAGAACAAATCCATAACTTACCCCCTTTGCGGGAATTGAAGAAAGCCATAATGCTGCGCCGATACCGAGAAGTGCGAAAAATACACCACTCACCAATAAGACCACACCGCATTTCATCCACTGTAACGGTGCCGAACCCCCTATGTAACTTGAGAGGACAAACAACGGAATTGTTAGTAAAATTCCCCACATCGCCCAAACGACAACCCCAATCAGCTTACCTGCTAAGACCCTCCAATTTCCCAAAGAGGTTAAGGCAAGTAGGGCACCGTTCTGTCCGCTGGCTCTCAGATATCCACGCTCCATGTCTATTGCCTCAACTGCATGTCTGGGGATCAAAAATTGGACGATGAAAAGGGCTATAATGAAAAGCATATACGCCTGTTTCCCGACATCAAGTGTCCCCGCTCCCCGGCGATGGGCATAGAATTCAACCGTCGCGATAAAAAGCACGAGCGAGAGCGCGCATAAAGCGATAAAATGGATGCGTCGGTATTTGCGGGAATTGACATAGCAGTAGAGATCCTTAAGAACAATCGCTAACATGATTTTTTATACTAAATTTTCGTTGACACATTCTTGCAAAACTGCTACCTTCAGTACCAGCAAAATATACGAGATACAGAATCGCCATCAACCATCAAAGGAGGTTTTCTATGTCCAAACTTAATATCGCTTTAGTCGGTGCGGGACGGCGCGGCGCAGGCGCGCATCTGCCCGTTATTGCCAAACTCAAAGATGTCTACAACCTCGTTGGGATTTGCGACATAGACGAAGAGGCTGCAACACGCTACGCCAAAGAATATAACGCTACGCCATATACCAACGTTCGCGATCTCATTGCGCAAGAAGAACTTGATGTTGTTGACGTTACCGTTCCGGGTGTCGCCCATCATGCGATCTGCTGTTTCATGGCAGACGCCGGAGTGCATATTCTCTGTGAAACACCTATAGCCGTCACACTCCCGACAACCGATCTGATGATTGAACGCGCCAAAGCGAATCATGTTAAACTTGAGATAGCTGAAAACTATTACCGTGCACCACGCGAACGGTTCTTATCAAAGGTGATTGCAGCAGATATTATTGGAGAAGTTGCCCGAATTTATCGTATCTTCTATGAGGGCGGCTATCATGGCATGAGCATGCTCCGTCTTCGGGCAGGTGGCGAACCAAAATCAGCACTCGGTATCACACAGACAACCCCTGTCATCCCGATCATTGATAGGATGAAACGGCATCATACCAGCGAAAGATGGAGCCTCGGCTTCATCGAATTCAATAACAACGCAACCGCACTTATGGTGTACTCAAATGTCATCCATGCCCGTTCCTTGGGGCGCGGTCAGACAGGTATTTCGCAAATTGATGGGAGCAAAGGCACCATCGTTGGTGAGGACATCTATGTTACACCCGCAGACGAACTACAATCCGGGGCGAAAGGGGTCCCTTACCGACCTAAGCGCACTACCATTGATGTGGATGGTGTCAATGTGACTGCGGCGATCGAACTGCAACTCCCAGACCAAACTGTCACGTGGGAAAACCCATTGAAGAACTATCCACTCTCCGAAAATCAGATTGCCGTCGCAGACGAACTCCTGAGTATTGCTACCGCTGTCCAAAACGATACGGAACCTGAATATGGTGCAGCACGTGCCAGACAAGACCAAGAGATGAATATCGCCATGAGTGAATCAGGCAACCGCAGCCGAGAAACGCTCACATTCCCATTAACAGCACTCACAACAACCGAACAAGACATCCACGAAAACTATCAACAACAGTATGGACACCCCATCGAAGACGTTGAAGCCGGAATTGATACGTTCTTCCCACGTAGGTGACATCATAGCATGTTGGATGAAAGAATTCAACCGTTTTTGCCAAACGCAGGCACGAAAAATTATTTGCGGATACGTCGGCTTTATGATATACTTTATAGATAGTATACAGACTGCCATATCTCATCAAAGGAGGCGTGAAGAACATGGGAATAGGCGGAATGGAGATTTTTGTCATCCTGGTGGTAGCCCTCATCATTTTCGGACCGAAGAAACTACCGGAAATGGGACGCTCACTCGGAAAAGCCATCAGAGAATTTAAAAGCGCCGGAACCGAGCTCCAAGACGAGCTGACGAAAGCAGCAAATGAAATCGACAAGGACATCGACCCAAATATCAAACCTCCAAAATCGTCCTAATCGCTATTTTCGTGAGCCGTACACATTATGGAATCTAACGATGTTGCAATGACCTTCTGGGAGCATCTTGAGGAACTCCGAAGGCGAATTATCATCTCTGTTATTGCGATAACTGTCTTTACGGTGTTGAGTTTATCCTTCAGTAAACCCATTGAGCGGATAATTAAGTTTCCTTTAGAAACTTCCATGAACACCTTAATCGCGAACGCTATTGATGCCACAGCCGGTTCTGAAGGCTCAACACTCGGGTTTTTCGCACTCACCTTGCGAGCAGGGAATTCCAGCATCAACGCCACACTCATGAAAGTCGGTCCCTTGGAAGGTATCATGGCATA
Organism: Candidatus Poribacteria bacterium; assembly: GCA_022827625.1. GTDB lineage: Bacteria > Poribacteria > WGA-4E > WGA-4E > WGA-3G > WGA-3G. Next base: position 206,638 of record JAJEIE010000029.1, read on the forward strand.
CCTGAAACTGGGAATCACCACGGGTATTTTGCTGGCGTTGCCAATAATTATCTACCATACTTGGGCATTTGTCTTCCCAGCGTTGAATCGAGAAGAACAGCGTTTCGCTATTCCGCTCTTTCTAATTATCGTTATATTTTTTATTCTCGGTGCGACTTTCGCCTACTTTATTGTTACACCAGTCGTCCTACAATTCTCCGCACAACTCCTTCCAGAGTTACCCAACATCTGGGATCTGGAAAAATATATTAACTTCGTAACACGTCTCATTTTAGGATTCGGTATCGCTTTCGAGTTACCTATAGTAATGGCATTTTTGTCCTATATCGGCGTGATTGATGCCCGCGGGTTTCGCGAAAAACAGAGTTATGCGCTATTGGGCATTTGTGTCATGTCGGCACTGTTGACCCCCGCAGACCCTGGTTCAATGCTACTCATGGCAATACCACTCTTTGTTTTATATCAACTCGGTATCTTCTTCGCCTATCTCGTCGAAAAGGAGGCAGAAATATAATGGCTAACGAAGCTTTGCGAGAACAACTCGTCTTGCTTTATCAATTGCAAGAACGAGACTTAGAATTGCTGTCAATCCACCAAAAACTGCAAGACATCCCAGAACAGATCGCGCAGTTAGAGGTAGGGGTCGTAAAATATACAAAAGATATTGAAGCGAAATCGGAAGAACTTGCTGAAACCGAAAAAGCACAGCGCGCCAAAAACGCTGAACTTGAAATGAACGCTGTACAACGTGAAAAGTATCAGACCGAACAACGGACTGTTAACTCCAATGAGGCTTACAGTGCTTTAGAACGGCAGATTGAATACTTAGACAACCAAGACGAAGAAGCAGAAGAGGTTATCCTAAACCTCATGGAGGAAAGCGATCAGCTGAAGGAAGAATTGGCAGCGCTGGAAGTTGAGGCAAACAGGGAAAAGGAGAGAACCGCTACTGAGGTTAAACAACTTCAACAAGGGTTAAACACCTTAGAGACAGAAAGAGATGAAAAATTAAAACAGCGAAAGGCATTTCTTCCCAAAGTTAACAAGGCACTCAGAGACGAATACCACAGATGGATGAAGTCACGACTCGGAAGTCCATCTAACGCAGCACGAGTGAAAACAGGTTTTGTTGCCTTAGGTAAAAACGGCATCTGCAGCAGCTGCCGCATTGCTATCCAACCGCAGAACCTCAAAGAGGCACAAAAGTATGAGAAGCCGGTTTACTGCTCAAGTTGTAAAAGATTACTTTACGTTGAACCCGCGACACCCAATATCCCGTTTCCTTAAACCTAACAGGAGGCACTCACGAACAATGCCCTTTTTTGTCATCGATGAACAACCGGAAAAACAAGTTTTTGATGGTGCCAGCATTCGGACACTCCACGGCGAAAAAATAATGATGTCCTTTGTCGATTTGAAGCCTCATAGTATCGTCGCAGAACACAGCCATCCACACGAACAGATGGGGATGGTCCTCGAAGGAACGTTTGAATTAACTATTGACGGAGACTCCCGGATACTCAAAAAAGGAGACGGCTACCTCATCCCCTCCAATGTGAAACACAGCGCAAAAGCTTTCGATGAACCAGCGGTCGCACTCGACATTTTCAGCCCACCACGAGAAGACTACAAATGAAGACGTACCACGCAATTCAGGAACTTGAGGCTACCGGTATCGTCACTGCCGGTATTACCCGCCGCCACGGAGGCGTTAGCCGTGTTCCGTACGCCTCCATGAATCTTGCTAAACATGTCGGTGATGACCCAAACGCAGTCGCAACCAACAGAGAAATTTTCTTCAAACAAAGCCGACTCACAGCACTGCACTATTGTCAACAAATCCACAGCACCCGCGTTATTGATGTTGACCACACAGCAAGTGCAACCCTCAAACAACACCCAGAAGCAGATGCGCTTATCTCCGCTCAAACCGGGGTTGCGTTAGGTATATTCACAGCGGATTGTGTTCCTATTTTCATCTTAGATGTTGCGACGCCTGCAATCGGCATCGCCCATGCCGGATGGCGCGGAACCTTCGCACAAATTGCAGTCAACACACTAACGCAAATGCAAACCCGTTTCGGAACGCTTCCAACAAACTGCGAAGTTCACTTAGGACCCTCCATCCAAAAATGTTGCTACACTGTCAGTCCAGAATTACTGAATCAATTTACAGAACGCTTTGGCAGCACGATACGCAAGGGAACTAACCTAAGTCTGCAAACCGCAAACACTATTCAATTAACTGAAATGGGTTTACCCGTTGCCTCAATTTCAGTATCTCCGTTTTGCACCGCCTGTCGCACAGATCTTTTCTACTCACATCGAGCCGAAGCGGGACAAACAGGCAGGATGCTTTCATATATCCAACTTACGACAAAGAACTAAAAATCGCCCAAGACATCCGATCCGCGGTTCCAACGAAAAATTTGCATTCCGTGTAAAAATATAGTATTATTAATATAAATATAGAGACATCAGGAATGGAGATAGCGCATTCCGAGCACTGCCTGTAGACGTAACTTCACGACAATTTAGAACGTTATTCTCCTCAAGACCCAACACGTTACATATATTATACTAACCTCTTAAGATCGCTGTTAAAATAGTACCTTCGTACATCCCGGAGGAAGTTGAAATGCGCGTCTTCTTCACGGCGCTATCAATTGTAATAGGTAGCATCGGTTCTGTTTTTATTATACAAGGTGGTTACCATCCTCTCAAGTATCAAGAGGTTTTGTCTAAAAATGTGAGTGCGGTCCAAGTTACACAGGTTTATACGGAGGCGACATACAGTATAGCAGTTGGGGTGGGTATTGTTAGCATAGCCGTCTTAGTAGCAGTTATAGGTATACTCTTTTTCACAAATAAACCGATAAAAACAGACAAACAACCAGAAGCTGATTACGATACACAATTGACAGACGCTCCAGTACCTGAAATATCTACTTCATTGTAATCGAACCAACGTTGGAATTAGATAGGAACCTATAGCATTACATGAGAGGTATGCCAATTGAATCCGATTGTCGATAACCTTTCCAGCATCAACCAACGTATCGCCGACGCTGCAGCACGAAGCCACCGGACACCCGATTCAATACGGCTTGTTGCCGTTACAAAAGGACGCTCAGTTCCAGAGATACAGAAAATTCTTGCGGCAGGTATTAGAGACATCGGCGAAAACCGAGTACAGGAAGCCCAACAGAAGTATACGGTGGTGAACGCATTCGTTAGCACCACAACCACTATACCCACTCACAAAACATGTCAGTGGCATCTCATCGGACACTTGCAAAGGAATAAAGTCAAAACGGCACTCAGTATGTTTTCGCTAATTCATTCAGTCGATAGCCTACGACTCTTGGCAGAGATCGCGCGCCGCTCCGAAGAACGCACACAACAGACAGATGTTCTAATCCAGATAAACACAACGGGTGAGGCAAGTAAGTATGGTTTAGAGGCTGACGATTTGCTTGGATTCATGGAAGCGGCACAGGCATATCCGACAGTACATATCGCTGGACTGATGACAATGGGGCAGCTAAGTCCTTCACCCGAAGCAAACCGTCCAGCGTTCGCTTTACTTCGATTACTTGCTGAAAAAATAGAAGCACAAAAGTTTCCGGGAGTTACCATGCGGTATCTCTCAATGGGAATGACAAACGACTTTGAGGTTGCTATTGAAGAAGGTGCGAATCTCGTTAGAATTGGTAGAGCCATCTTCGAGGTTCCAGGTCCACGGAAAGGTATGTCATGAGCGAAACCTACCTGAATGAACCGCAAGGAACAATTAAAAATCTTCAATTAGGTGTAATAGGCATTGGAAAGATGGGCGGCATTATCGTCCGAAGTATTGCCGGAACGCTATTCCCTGCCCCACACATTTGGGTTACGGATCTGGATACCGCGCTTGTCAAGCAGCTCCGTGATGAAACAGGCACGAACAGCACAGCAGATATTGACACACTCGTGGAAAAGGCAGACGTGATTCTCTGTGCGGTGCCACCCGCAGCTATCCCCCACATTCTCCCACAGGTCGCGCGCAACTTATCAATATCGCAATCGCTTATTAGTATCGCTGCAGGTGTGACAACCACAACACTTGAATCCTATTTTCATACGCCACCCGCCGTTATTCGGGTCATGCCAAATATCGCGGCTTCGGTCGGGGCAGCAATATCGGTGCTAACAATCGGCAGCGCAGCGAACGAGACGCACCTCACAATAGCACAAAAGATTTTCAACGCCTGTGGTACCTCCTTAGTGATGGATGAGCGGCATCTCGATGCCGTCACAGGTGTGAGTGGCAGTGGACCCGCTTACGTTGCGCTCTTTATCGAAGCGTTGGCTGATGCCGGTGTTCATGTCGGTTTACCTCGGACAGATGCCCAAAAACTCGCAACGCACACTGTATTAGGCGCAGCAACGATGTTAGCCGAAACGCAGGAACATCCTGCAACTCTCAAGAACCGCGTCACGACCCCCGGTGGCACAACAGCTGCTGGACTGCACGCTTTGGAAAAAGGAGGGTTGAGGGCAACGCTCACCGAAGCGATTCTCGCCGCAACTGAACGCGCGAAAGAATTGGGCAGCACATAAGATTGGGAGATACAGGACGAAATTATGGATCTACTGGTTTGGGTGCTTCATGAATTGATCGAAATTTACATGTTTATTATCATAGCCAATGCCATTCTTTCTTGGTTTGTTTATGGGACACAAAATTCAACGATTCGGCAAATTTATTGGTGGACAAGCCGTATTGTGGATCCAGCTTTGACACCGATTCGTAGAGCACTTGGACCGATGACTCGGAACCTCGGTATCGATATTTCGCCTTTTATCCTAATCTTTCTGCTAATGATCTTGAATGGACTGCTCTTGCCATAGATAGATGGAAGCGCAATCCACTTGATGTCGTTAGAAACTGAAATGCAATCTGCATAATGAACGGAACCTCACCAGAAATTGATTCGCTAAAACGGTAAGTGCTTCAGAAACACTCGTACGGAAAATATGAAAAAGGGAAATTCCTCCGCAAAAAGCGCGACACGTAAACAGGACAAAGCAAGCAAAGGACCAGAGAATGATTTGCTAACCGACCAAACACGAGAAAAAGTGATTTTGGAGGCTTGGGCAAATGCTAATATTCATGCTGTAGTGAACAAAAAGACGCAGACAGCAAACACTAAGACGCGGCAGACGCCCCACAGTTCTGAAACCCAAGCTTATGTCTTACGCGAGATGCCTACACCGGTTCATCTGCTAACCCTTGAAACGCTTTGCAGGAAGATTTGTCAGGACATCTTCCTCAAGGCTGAGTTAATGCAGGGGCATCAGGTCACGTATGTCCCGGCATGGGAGACCTATCCGCTTTGGATTGAAGAACAGGTCATCGCAGCAGCAAAAGTGAAATCTCCGCTCAAACTCTCTGTCCTCCGCAAACGGTGTCGTGCCCGTCACAAACAGGAATTAGAAATCCAGAAACAGAAATTCTATCGACTCGGTATCTTTGCTGATTGGGACACCTCACAGAAGACGCTTGAATCGCGGCAAGAGGCAAGACTCATTGCCCTTATTAGCCGCTTACGAGATTCTGACTATCTCCACGACCTACCCCAACTGAGTCCATGGTGTCCGAAATGCACAATCCCGCTTAACGAAGCAAATCTCATACAGATGCCGACAAAAGCATTGAACGGCTATGTAAAGTTTCCATTTAATGTGGGGTTGGAGGCATTTGGCACCAATGTCTTTTTTGCGGTGCAACTGCTATATCTCCAAGAAATAGCATGGACCACGGAACTCGGGATTAACGAGAATACTACCTATTGGCTTACCCAATTCGCAGATGAATTTCTGCTCTTTGCTGAACCCCAGTTGAAAAATTTTTGTCAGCGTCTTGCCAAAGGACAGCCGCGACCCAAACGTGTTAAAGAGATCAAAGCCGATGAACTCACACAGTACACCGTAGCACACCCACTCTTTCCATCAAAAACGTTAAAGATCACACGCGTGCCGCAACCGCTCCCCGAAACACTTTCTAATCCGCAATCAACGCCGCTTTTAAAATCTGGTGTCCTGCCCCTAAATCCTGCCCACGACCAACTCAGCTACGAACTCGCTCAAGAATTAAATATAGCCTCCACACCCATTTTCGATGAAACAGGAAGATTGACAGAAGAAGCCGGGCAACTGTGTGGCTTGTATCTATTTGATGCAGAAAAATTCATTATCCCGCAATTGGAAAGATTTGGATACCTTCTAAAGACCTATAACGAAGAACGGCGTGAACTTCACTGTCCGCGCTGCGAAGAATTAGCAGTCTTTCGTCCATGTTCAAAATGGGTATTTTCTGTCTCCAAGAACCACGCCACTTTCCAACTCCTCAACGCGCAAGACCATTGGGACAATTATGCGAATACTGAGCACAAAAACATTCCTGATGTCCGAAATGCCGTTTCAAATTTCAGCGACTTACAGGTTTCCGCACAACGCCAATGGGGGATGCCGCTACCAATTCTCCTCTGTGACCAGTGTGACCAACCGCTCACGGATAAAAATACACTGAGTGCCATTCGGAATTCTATTCAGCGGGGCTTTGAATCTTGGTTCCGATTAAGTGTCGAGGAACTCCTACCTACCGATACGCACTGCTCGAACTGTGACTCAAGCGAATTCCGCAAAGAAGCTACACTCATTGATGGACATTTCGCAAATCTACTTCAAACTATCGATAACTCTGATTTCAAGAAAGCACTCGGGGGCACCACGAGCGTCATGTTTGTTCCACAACCGAGTTCGAGTGATGCCGAGTGGATAAAATGGTTAGCCGAGATTAGCGTTATTTCCGCTGCACTCACCAGAAGCCGTCCAATTAAAGAAAGTCAACCTTTTAAGCAACTAAAGCTTAGCGTAATGCCTAAAATTGGTGGCGAAATTGAAATCGACGACACTTTCTTAAACAAATATCCAGCGGATGTTTCGCGCCTTGTTGCTATAACACCTAATCTCAGTACACAGCAAATTACCCAGCAACGCCTTGAGAAAGTCGCCGAAGACTTCCTAATGGAATATCAACAATTACAAACCTTATTTGAACACATCGGTGTCCTCCTCCACGGTTCGCTCCCGAGTGAAGGACATAACGCCAAAAACCGAAATAGCAACAAAGATGACATCAGTCCCGCTCGCCCGACGAGCGCGCCCACAGAACTGAATATAAACGATACTGACAGTTCAACCGCTGATAAAGATCTAACCATTGATTCGCTTGCGGTAAACGTTACCGCACAACTTCTGCAAGACGTAAGACAAATTTACGAAAATGGACAGTTTCATGAAACATGGAAAATGTTAACCGATTTTTGTGTACAAGACCTCAGTTTCTATGTACACGCGATCGAAGCCCGAGATGCTACAGCCCCTCACGCAGCACATGAGGCACTCGCACAAATCAGCATCGCGTTGCTTCAACATTTCGCACCCCTAACCCCATTTTTGGCAGAACATTTCTATCAATTGATTTCTGTAGATAGCAAAACCGATAACTATAGCATCTTTGAAAAAAACTGGCATTCAGTGTCGCCTGCAATTCGGCAAAGTCTGCGGGCTTCCCAGACGAAGAAAAATGATGCAAAAGCGAAATGGGAGGCACTTGGAAATGCCCACAACGCAGAGGAGTAAAAAATCCAACTGGCAGACCGCTATTCCATTAGTCAGCGTAGCAGTACCGATGCTCATACTGGATTGGATCACCAAATGGCTTGTACAAATCCATATCACCCAGATTACAGAGGTAATTCCGATCATCCCTGGCTTCTTTAATCTTCGGCACGATAGAAATACGGGAGCGGCTTTCGGTGTGCTTGCTGGACACAGAATCTTACTTATTTTGATTACCCTTGCCGCCTTAGCCTTTATCTTCGCGTACTATCTACGCTTCAAGGAGAGCCGTTGGATGCAAATCTCACTCGGTTTTCTGCTTGGCGGTGCTATTGGAAACTTCATTGATCGGATCCGTTTGGGCGAAGTCGTTGACTTCCTTCAATTCGGCATAGCAAGCAAGGGGCTGTTTTGGCCAACCTTCAACATTGCCGATGTCTCAGTTTGCATCGGAGCCGGTATGCTAATCGTTTATCTCTTCCGCAACCGTAATGAGAACTACCAAAGTTGACTTTCTGGAGACGCAGAAACAGGCGCATGGCCTATTAAGAAATTGAATATCCCTTTTTATCGTAGATTTTAGAATTACTTGAACACCTCTTTTGTACCGCAAACTGTTAGTTTGCGTGCCCACTTTGCATAAACTGACAATTTGTGATACAAGTGTTCACATATTTTCTGGCACTACCATAGTTCGGTACCTAACGTATGTATAAATTTACCACTCAACTACTCGCACTTAGCTTAGCCGTCCTTTTTTTCGCATCCGACGCAACAGCACAATTTCAACCCCCTCCAAGTCAGCAGACGCAAGAAGGCGATCCAGAGGACTATAGTGAAAGTGCGTTGCGCCGCTTTGAGATTATCACGTTAAGCTCACTGCCGTTCACCGCTATTCACAGTTACGCCGTCGTTCGTGGCATAAAAATGTACACCCAGAATCAATTCGCACCTGAGTTATCCCCTGCGGACTATCGGATCATCGGAGTTGGTGCCGTCTCTTTGTCCCTATTCATCGGACTATGGGATTGGTTGCATACCCGCAAAGTAGACCGTTCTGCCCCGCGTATCCCTGAGCGAACGCCGCCCGAACCACCCGAAGAGGAAGAACCTACTGAAGGTCCAATCGCTCGCCTGTCAAACACCACGCCATACACAGCAAAATACAGAAATAGGTCTCTACAAGAATCAATGAACAAGGAACTGAACAGATGGGCAAGCGAACCGGCAGCCGGTCTCGCTATACCGCTCCTTCACATTCGTTTCTGAATTCGGTTAATCTGTCGAAAGACTGCACAACTCTAAAATGCGCACTCTCTTTATGGGAACCAGCGAATTTGCTGTTCCGGCACTCAGAGCACTCATTTCAAGCGATTTTGAACTTATCGGTGTCGTCACACAACCCGACCGACCAAGCGGGCGCGGCAAACGGCTCAATCCATCACCCATCAAAATCGTCGCAACAGAACACAAACTCCCTCTCTATCAACCTGAACGGGCGAGGAAACTGAACTTCGTGCGTACGCTTAAAGACTTCGCGCCCGATGTCATTGTTGTTGCCGCTTTCGGGCAACTTTTGCCACAGACAGTCTTGGATATTCCGCCATGTGGAACTATCAACCTACATCCCTCTCTCCTCCCGAAGTACCGCGGCGCTGCGCCTATCCAATGGGCATTAATCAATGGAGAAACCGAAACGGGTGTGACGCTTATGTTACTCGATGCCGGTGAAGATACCGGTAATATTATCTGCGCCGAACGCATCCGAATCAAAGATACGGATACGGCTCTAACTTTAACTGAACAGTTAGCCACACTCGGTGCCAAACAACTCGTTCAGGTGCTATCTAAGATGCCAGAGAACGCGCCACCACCGGCGACTCCGCAGAACGACGCGGCGGCGACACATGCTCCGCGGCTGACAAAGGACACTGGACACATCGACTGGAATCAACCGGCAGTCGCAATCCACAATCTTGTGAGAGGGACAGCCATCTGGCCAGGTGCGTACACTTTCTTCCGCGAGAACCTTCGGCTTAAGATTGTTGATTGTCAACCACAAACACAAGTGCCTGCTGTACCGCCGGGAACCCTTGAAATAGTAGAGAGACGAAAACTATTTGTCGCCACAGCAGAAGGAACACTCCAACTCCTGCAAATCCAGCCAGCGACGAAAAAGGCAATGGAAGCACGCGATTTTATCAACGGGTACCAACTTCAAACAGGCGAGCGATTTCTGAAACAAATATAATGATGAATAGTCTTAACAACACTCTATTCGCTACATTCAAAGTCTTCCTCTATCTCTTAATCCTGCTCGGTATAATAGGCATGCTGATTGTTTTTATTGTTATTCCAAAATGGATTCGGACTGAGGAGGTGCTTGTCCCCAATATTACCGGCAAGACCTACTATGAAGCCATTCGTATCCTTGACGATGCCGGTCTGCAACCTGCCAAAACCATTCAAGAAGCGAGTAGTGATGCACCTAAGGGCGAAATCGTTGCACAAAAACCACAAGCCAATTTCAGAATTAAGTACTACCAACCCGTTCATATCACAGTGAGTATTGGTGTGGAATTAACGCCCGTCCCGTCTGTCATCGGTAAATCACAAGAAGAGGCTTTTGATGCCCTTACATCTGCGGGATTTCGTCCAAATCGGGTATCGTCTGTCCATTCTGAAAATTACGTGCAAGGCACAGTCATTGCGCAAACGCCGCCGGAAGGTGGCGGGCAACGGCGCGGAAGTCCGGTCAATCTTCTCGTGAGCCGCGGGCCGACCCCACAATCCATACAACTCCCGAACTTCCAAAGCCAACTCGCTAACGATGTCGTATCCACACTCGAAGGGGTCGGACTAAAAATTGAAACACAATATAGCTCACATCCGACAATCCCGGAAGGGGCAATTATTACCCATAAACCCGCAGGCGGCGCGATGGTCCAAACAGGAGACCTTGTTCTTTTAGAAATTAGTGGCGTAGGAACAAACGAAAATATTGGTAAACCCCTACCCTTCAAACATACTGTCAGTGAAGAAGGGAATTTGTCGCGTCATATCAAAATTGTTATAATTGACGATTACGGTGAACGCACTGAAATCAATCAACGTTATGCACCGGGTACAGTGATTGATTTGGAACGAAAAGCGGTACGAGTCTTCGGAAAAACACGGGTCCTTATCTTCGAAAATGGCGAAAAATTACCCGAAGTGATTTATAATTAAGAAAAACTGAGGAGAACGGAAATTCCTACGCCTAAGATTGCCCCCTCACTACTCGCTGCCGACTTCAGCTGCCTCGGTGAAGAGGTTAAGCGCATAGTCGCTGCTGGTGCTGATATGCTGCATTTCGATGTAATGGATGGTGAATTCGTTCCGAATTTTGGTATCAGTCCGCCGTTCATCGCTGCTGTGCGGCAAATAACGGAGGTGCCCTTTGATGTCCATATCATGGTGACGCACCCGCTCCGCTATATCGACGCGCTTGCTGCAGCAGGTGCTGACATAATCACCTTTCACATTGAGAGCGCAGATAAACCAGAAGCGGTAATTTCCACAATTAAAGCACACGGACTCAAAAGTGGACTCGCACTTTCACCGAAGACACCGATCTCCGCAGCCACGCCTTATCTCTCGGACATTGATTTAGTCCTACCGATGAGCGTCGAACCCGGATTCGGCGGTCAAACCTTTCAATATAACACCCTTGAAAAAATAGCAGCATTGCATCAAATGAACCTGAAACTGGAGCAGCCGCTTGAGATCTCTGTTGACGGCGGTGTAACTACCGAAATCGCACCCCTCGCGATGCGTCAGGGCGCGACGATTCTCGTGGCAGGCACTGCTATCTTCGGCAGCAAACAGCCCAGAGCAATCATTGAAAAACTGCGTACCACCCTGGCTTAAGGCGTCGCGTCAACACTTTAGCGTGCAAAGAGTGACCATCACAGATGCACACCTTCTATGTCCCACCCTCTCAGATTGACGCTGATACTGCTACTATTACCGGTTCAGAGCAGCACCACCTCCGCAATGTCTTACGTATAACACCGGGAGAGACGCTCCGAATTATTGACGGACAAGGCAACATCTACACCGCAGAGATTCTTGACACACCCACAAACCGATCTTCAAGCATTGCGCGAATTCAGACCCATGAATTCCAGGCACCACGCTTGCCAACGCTCACCCTATTTCAAGGACTTCCTAAAAATGACAAAATGGAACTGATTCTCCAAAAAACAACAGAACTCGGTGTTACACAAATTGTACCCCTCCACTCGGAACGCGCCTTACAAAAACCGAGCCAGAATCGGTATGAACGTTGGCACCGCGTCCTCATCTCCGCCACAAAACAGTGTAAGCGCGCCTGGTTACCTGAGTTATGCAATGCCCAACAGTTTGAGGCCTCTCTGTCACAACTCGAAAAGTTTTCGTGCTGTCTGCTTCTCAGCCCGCACACAGAGGTCCCGCACATTAAGACGGTCTTGCGAGAGACACCCACCCCAAACGCCATCGCGCTCTTCGTTGGACCTGAAGGCGGGTTTTCTAATCAAGAGATTACCACAGCGATTGAAAGCGGATGCGTGCCTGTAACGCTTGGCAGAAACATCTTGCGCACAGAAACCGCAGCGATTACGACTGTCGCCGTTATCGCCTACGAATTTTTTTAACAATGTGTTTGTGCAGAATCCAGTATTCTAATTGTTCAGAAACCTCTCATAACCCAAAGGCAGTTGGACTCGACCCAAAACCACTGTGGAACGTAGTGGAACAGTGACCATATTTAATAGTTAAAAATCCTTGACAAACTTTTTCACTTCTTGTAAAATCCCTAACTATGGATGCAAAAAAACTCACCCAAACCCTCATTGGATACAATACAGTAAGCCCCCTCAGCAACGTTGAAGTCATGGACTTTCTGACCGAAACCTTAGAATCCATCGACTGCGAAGTGGAACGGGTTGAATACAAAGACCCAGCGGGTGTGCTAAAAGTGAATCTGATTGGACGCAAAGGACCGGAGAACGGGGAACGTGGACTCGCACTGCTCGGACACATCGATACCGTCCCCGCTATCGGCTGGTCAATGGACCCGTTTGAGGCGCGAATTGCCGATGGGAAGATGTACGGCAGAGGGAGCTGCGATATGAAAGGCAGCGTCTCTTGTATGATTGAGGTCGCATCGCGCCATGCTGCTGCTGAACTGAAGGCACCGCTCTATGTCGTCATCACTGCCGACGAAGAGGTAGGTTACTTCGGAGCGAGTGCCGTTGCGGAAAAATCGCAGATGTTCAAAAAGCACGGATTCCCACAATACGGTGTCGTCGGCGAACCGACAGAACTACACGCTGTATATGCGCATAAAGGGGCTGTTCGGTTCACTGTCACGGCGCACGGGCGCGCAGCACACAGCAGCACGGGTGAAGGCGATAACGCGAATCTGAAGTTAATTCCGTTTCTTGCAGAGATGCGGGATATTTATCAGGAACTGACATCCGACACACAGTATTTCAACGATGAATTCAACCCACCTTTCACGGATTGGAACATCACTATCAGCGATGGCGAATGCGCAGCAAATATCACTTCCCCGTTGAGCGTCTGCAGCATTAACTACCGTCCAATGCCCGGAGATGATGCACAGATATGGATAGATCGCGCACGTGAATCGGCTGAAAGGCACGGATTGGTATTTGATCTGTACATCAATGCGCCGCCGGTTCGTACCTCGCCAGACGCAGAAATTATCCAAGCCGCACTCGAAATCACGGGAGAAGCCACCCCTCAAACCGTTGCCTACAGCACGGATGCCACCGTCTTCGCCCAGCACATGGAGACTGTCATTATCGGACCCGGTAGCATTCGGCAAGCACACACTGTCGATGAATGGATGGCACTGGATCAGTTCCCACAAGGCGTTTCGATTTTCGATCAATTCGTGAAGCGATTCTGTGCTAAGTAAGTAGTCCAAAGAGGAAATAAAGAAATGGCACTCAATATCCTCCACATGTAGGCTTGATATAGAGTGCCATTTATATGTTAATTATTGCTGTACGCTCTCAGGAGTTAGTCCCTTTAGTGCCGTGGGATGTCCCTATGGCGCGCTGATAGTATTTCCTATTGCCTTCGCAACCAAAACAATATCCACAATACTCACAACGTCATCGCCATTAACATCCGCATTACTTTCTCCTGTTTTCCCAAAGTTTAAGGCAACAAACACCAAATCTTGGATGTTCACAGCCCATCGTCGTTGATATCCTCTGGTACTTTCTCAGGTTCTGATGGCGCAGGTGTGAGTTCCCACAGAAGCACCGTGCCGTCATGACTGCCACTCGCAAGCGTGCGACCATCGCGGCTGATAGCAATCTTTGAAACATCCTCCGTATGACCGCTAAACGTTTTCACTTCCTGTCTTGTGGCAACATCCCACAAGACAATAGTTTTGGAATTCCCGTAGGCAAGCGCACGACCATCCGGACTGAATGCGACATTTTTTGGAATGGGACCTTGAGAATAAAAGGAGACTCCAGATACTAAGGGACGCCCAAGTGACTCTCCAGTCGCAACATCCCACAAGATAATTACCTCGCCCAGCAAACCAGCCCTACTCGGAAATGATTGGTCTTGACTCCGACTCGCAAGTATGTCGCCCTTCGGACTGAAAGCGAGACTTGTGACCTCAGTCGTATGATCGGTAAGCGTTTTTAGGTGTTCTCCCGTACCGACATCCCATAGACGAATGGTTGTGTCCCAACTTCCACTGGCGAGGGTCCGCCCATCTGGACTGAACGCAAGACTTAAAATCGACCTTGTATGCCCCGTGAGGATTTTCTCGATCTGTCCGGTGGCAACATCCCACAGTCGGATCTCTGCTCCACCGCCGCTCGCGAGGGTCCGCCCATCTGGACTGAACGCAAGACTTAAGACCACGTGTTCTTTGAGAGTGATTTTACGCGCGCCGGTGGCAACATCCCATAAGATGAGCTCCGATCTGCTATCAGCACTACTTGCAAGCGTTTGCCCATCGGGACTGAACGCAATACTATTAACACGCTGTTCGTGCCCAAGGAGTATGTGTTTCTGCCGTCTCGTGGCAACATCCCACAAACGAATGATGTTTTTTTCATTCACATTCGCAAGCATTTCTCCATCGGGGCTGAGAGCAACGTTTGTAACCTTACTTGCATGCTCAGTGAGCGGTTTCAGTTGCTCTCCGGTGGTGACATCCCACAAACGGATGGTGCATTCTTTAAAACCGACACTACCCGCAAGCGTTTGCCCATCAGGACTGAACGCAATACCTAACACATTAGCCACAGAATACCCAGTAAGGTCTTTTAGATGTTCTCCGGTCGCAGCATCCCACAAATTGATTCCGCCATTTAAGCCTTGTCCACCGCCGCAACTCGCCAACATCTGACCATCAGGGCTGAACGCGATATCCCAAATAGCGATCGAATGCCCTGAGGAAATTTGCTTGCGTTCGCCAGTCGCAAGATGCCACAGGATGATGTTTCTGCGCTGATCTGCACTCACCAGGACCTGCCCATCGGGACGGAATGCAACGCTCGTGACATTCGCGCTATGACCGACGAAAATTTCTAACGGTTCGCGCGTGCTAATATCCCACAACCGGACAGTGTCATCCAAACCCCCACTCGCCAGTGTCCGTCCATCTGGGCTGAATGCAACGCTCGTGATACGATGAAATTTAGGTCCGGCAAGGGTTGCCAAGTGTTCACCAGTCGCAGCGTCCCACAGTTGGATGCTGCCGTCTTCATCGCCAGCCGCAAGTACCTGACCATCCAAACTGAACGCAATACTATGAAAACCCCTTTTATCCCCGCCGAGGGTTCTCAGGTGCTCTCCGGTCACAACGTCCCACAGTTGGATGGTATCGTCCCTGCTTGCACTGGCAAGTTTGGTACTATCTGGACTGAAAGCGATGCTGTTGGCATTTCCGCCACGCTTGGTAAGCAAAACAAGTGCTTGGTAGGTCTTTGCGTCATATATCCAGATGCCGATTTCGCTGCCCACTACGAGTCGGGTGCCATCGGGCGAGAAAGCTATGGCTCCAGTTGTGCGACCGCTACCAAAGCGTGCCTTCGCGCCTTCAGGTAAATGCCATTGCGTATGATCTTGGGCAAATGTGTTGGATAGGCAAAGGATAGAAACGAGAAATAACGTTAAAAAAACAGAAAAACGTAGTGCCTTCATTCGTGCTGGAATCCTTGATTCAGTCATTCAGGGTCTTACGTTTAGGGGCATCAAAAAAGACAGCATCCGGTTTCACCCATTCCGACTCACCGTCTGCCCACACCTCGCGCTTCCATATAGGAACAATCTGTTTAAGGCGATCCATCGCATATTTGCAGGCTTCAAACCCATCTTTGCGATGTGGGGAAGCGACGGCTACCGCTACACTCACCTCGCCGATCTCTAACTTCCCGACGCGATGAATCATGGCAACGCGACCAATTCCCCATTTCTCAGAGATCTCTTGCGCGATCTCTGCCATTTTTTTCTCCGCCATTGGCGGATATGACTCATATTCGAGATGTTTCACTGCCCTGCCACCCGTGTTGTTGCGAACCGTCCCGAAGAACAGCACCACCGCACCAGCATCAGGACCCTCCACCGCTTCACGGACTTCTGCACCCGTAATGACTTCAGTCGTTATCCTAAACATCACAGCCCCCCGTCACAGGTGGAATCAAGGCGACCTCATCACCTTCTGTGAGTTCAGTATTTTCAGTAGCATACTCCCAATTGACCGACATCTGCATCACTTCATAAAACTCAGCGATTTCGGGCCACTCCTCCTCAAGCCGTTTTAAAATGGTTCTAACGGTGGATCCTTCCGGGAGTTCCATCTCTTCTTCAGACCTATCCAACATCTCGTGGCACACGGCAAAGTATTTAACTGTAACGTTCATAGTTCTTCCTTTCAACAGAGATTTAGCGGACAACACCACGCATACTATGCCAAGAAGTATAACACAAACTTCCATATAAAACAATGTTTTAGTGCAAATACAACAGAGGCACTCAGTTCTCCAATATGCATAACCAGTCAACAACGCTGTCTTCTGACTGCTGATAGCCGACCACTGACAGCCAAATTCAAATTTATGTTGATTTTTATTCAAAATTCTGATACAATAAAGCAACCGTGTGAATGTAATTCACTATTTTGGACTTAACGCAGGAGGTAAACTATGAAACCGAAAGCGATCTGTTATTTCGTCATCATGCTGCTTGTCACCGGCATGATCGCCTGCGGCGGAGACGACCCCGAACCCGAATCAACTGAAACGGAGACCCCAACGACGACATCATCTCAACCAGCGGAAGCAACACCAACTGCAGGAAGAGATATTGACTTTGCTGCTGAAGAACAAGCGATTCGCGATCTTTATGCCGTATATGCTACCGCACACGGCGATCAGGACGAGGATACGCTCACAAAAGTTTGGCTTTCAGGCGAGAGCAAAGACATTTTCACTGCTTGGACATTTTGGGCTGGCACCTTTGAAAAAAACGAAGGCGCAAAGGCGGTATCGAAAGCATGGGCAGGCATCTTTCGGCTGCGCGGTGGGAATATGGAAGTTGACATCACCTATATTGCTATTGATAGTCGAGGCAAAGAAGCCGTTTTGCGAGGCACGTATAGTTGGGGTAATCAGGGCGGAGATCTGATTTCAGCACTCAAGAAGGACGGCAACGACTGGAAAATTCGCGCAATTGATTACACCGATGGAAGGTTCGGAAAACAGGTCAAAGATATGATTGATCCTGCCCATACCTTCGGAGAAATTGCTGAAGAATAGACATGGACAAGATTATCCTTAACGGGATTCGATTTCATGGCCACCACGGCGTTCCTAAAGCGGAGCGTCAAGTTGGTGGCCATTACGAAATTGATGCGACCTTGGGTTGCCACCTCGCAACCGCCGGTAGCACTGACGCACTCATAGACACAATTGACTACGCCGAAGTCGTTACGCGGATCATAGAGATCGGGACACAACAGTCCTTCCAACTTATTGAGGCACTCGCTGAAAAAATCGCGACGACGATCTTAGTGCAATTCGCAGTCGAAGAGGTCCATCTCATCGTTAAGAAACTCCACCCACCGATTGAACAACCCATTAACTACTTTGCTGTTGAGATTTTCCGAAGTAATGTATAGATTTTTCACCATCATCTGTCTCCTCTTGATAACAACTACCCTTACATACGCCGATGGCAAAAAAGAGGTACGCTTTCCAAATATAGCACCCGGTATCCACATCTATCGTTACGATTGGGATGTCGAAACATGTGCACTTTACGTCGCTGAGATGTCTCGACACGAGCCGACGTTACACTTTGAGGTGGCACTCGCAAACGCACAAGTTTTAGGTAAAGAGTCTGTGCGCTCCATGGCGAACCGACGCACACAACGTGGAGATCGACGTGTCCTTGTCGCAGTGAACGGCGGTTTCGGGGTCCTCGGCGATATGCGCGGCTACGGCGGGGTCTTGGAGAACCTTCACATCCAAGACGGTGAATTGATTACACAACCGACCGACACCGAAGCCTGTTTCGGCGTAACTGAATCGGGTGAGTTCTTAAGTTCTCCGGTTCAAATGAACGCCAGCCTCCAAATAGGCACGCATACACTGCAACTTGGGTGTATCAATCAGCGCAGACTCGATGGGTGTCAGGTAACGCTCTATACACCACGTCTCGGTGAATCGACACGAACCAACCGTCGTCGTGGCAGAGAGGTCATACTCAGTGGGCTTCCACTCCCACTAACACCAAACTACGAACACGCCTACCGTGTAGAAGGCATTTCACGCGATGGCAACAGTCTAATTCCGAGAGATGGCGCAGTCCTCTGGATTAATGCAAGGCTCAGAGACGAAAGCATTTCCCAGTTCAACACCGGTGCAAACGGCACACTCACGCTCTCCCTCTCACCCCCCGAATGGAATCAAGTCCGGCACGCCATAGGCGGACGACTCCGACTCCTCAAAAATGGTGAGATAAACGAGACGCTCGTGGAGATGCACAACGCCGAAAAACGGCATACACCGGGCAAACGCACACCCGTCCTAAATTTGAGCCATGAACCGCGAACAGCACTCGGTTATAACGCAGATACACTCTTTTTGGTCGTTGCAGACGGCAGACAACCGAAGTATAGCACCGGTCTAACGCTCTACGAACTCGCCAGCATCCTCATTGAACTCGGCGCAACGGAGGCAATCAATCTTGACGGCGGTTCCTCCAGCACTTTTGTCGTCAAAGATGCCGTCATCAACAAACCCTCCGGACAGCAGGAGCGAGATGTTCTGAACGCTGTCTTTATCACAGAAGATGTCCCTTAGATCGCGGCTCTTCTGTAGGAGCGAGCGCCTGCTCGCGACAGATAGTTTTGGAGACTCATTTTGAAACCATATTTTAGCATAGCATACAGATTTCTAATATTTCCATTACTCCTATTCTGCTATACCTCAACCGCCAATTCAGCAGACTTTCCAAAACTGCTGGCGGCAGTCCCACTCTCGCAAACAGCGATTCAGTTAAAATTTGAGGAACAATTGCAAGCAGACGCTGCCGAAGACCTCACTAATTATCAAATCACACCAGATGTCCAACTCGAATACGTCCTGCTCGACCAGCGATTGAACCGAGTCCTACTACTCACCACACCATTGGAGATAGGAAAAAATTATCGCCTCACGCTTCAAGACGCACAAACTGAAACAACAATAACACTCCCAGCCGTAAACGAAATAACCTTCGGCACAGGCAACGCCGTTACATTCTCTGGCGGTTCACAGGACACAACACTCCTTGTCAATAAAGATCGAAAGACCCGAAACAACAATGCGGGTGCAGAACCGACCCTCTTCTGCGATCCAACAGGTAGCGTCTTTTTCGCTGCTTTTGATTTATTCGATGCCTTTGAAGATATGGGTATCCGCGAACCGACACAGGTTTTAGCAGCAACGATAAGCCTACACATCCAACAGTGTGAAACAGACGCTGCACAGACGGTACTTTACCGTCGTGTCCTGCTCCCCTGGCGAGAGGGCAGAGGCACTTCCGAACGCGCAGAAGATAATGAACTCACCTATAACAGCGCGTTGCATCGCAACCTCCCCTGGAATAAAGCCCCGGCGCAAGCGATGTTAGCAGGTATAGACGGCGATAACGAAAGCGATTACAACGGTTCCGAGGATGTCGCACACCGCATCGACGGCACGTGTGAAATTAGCGGCGCGGGGAAACGCTCTGTATTTAAAAGCGAACTTCTTACCGAAGCAGTCCGTTTCTGGGTAGCGAACCCTGATTACAACTACGGGTATCTTTTTGCTTTGCAAGACGGGAGCACACCGATCATATTCTCCTCAAAAGAAACACCCGATGAAAGCTTACGTCCGGTTTTAACAATCCGGTATCAGACAAAGTTAGGAGAGAAAACAGCGCCACGCTAAACAATGTTGAGACACGTCTTGCCCATAGGAATAGGTTACATCCGCGCCATTTCACACATACTCCCGCAAATGCGCTAAAGTCCGCGCGACCGCCCCCAAATTCTCCGCAATCAATTGCTTCCCAATGTTCCCCGCTGCCGCCCGCGCAGCATCGTCCTTCAGCCACACCGCAATAGTGTCTGCCAATTGTCGCGCGTCACGAACCAGTTTCGCACCACCCCGATCCACGAGTAAAGACGCTTCATAAGCGTTCTGGATCGTCGGACCAAAAACAACAGGTTTTCCCATTGCAGCAGGCTCCATTACGTTATGAACGCTCCCACGAAAACTCCCCCCCACAAATGCTATATCCGCCACCCCATATAACTTCGCCAGAAGCCCCACCTTGTCAACGATAAGGACATCCATCGCCGATAAATCTATTCCAGGTGTAAGTTCAGAAAAGCAGAAGTGTGCTAATTCCGCCCGTCCCAGATGTCCGCGAATTTCTTTTATGCGCTCAAGTGTCGGTTCGTGTGGCACCAAAATCAGGTGTGGAAAATCTTTAGGAATACGCTCGCGCAGGAGCCGGTAAGCCGGTAACAAGACTTTCTCATCTTCCGCATACGTACTACCAGCAATGAGAATAGGACGTTTTAAGGTCGCTTGTCCGTGGAAAAATTCAGCATCAGGATCGACAGCAGTTGCCCGTCGGTAGACCTGCTCATAGCGGGTATCACCCGTGACGATAATCTCATGCGTTGGCGAGCAGAGCTCCTGGAAACGTGCCGCATCCGCCTCTGAAATCGCACAATGCACGCGGATATGCCGGTGTACACTCCGAAAAAACGGCTTCGCAAAACGGGAGAGTCTTTTCGATTCGGCGTGTAACGTCCCCGCAACCACGACAATCGGAATATCGCGTTTAGCGGCTTTCCAGACGAGGTTGGGCCAAATATCGAATTTTGAAAAAACGATTAGCGTAGGTTCAATGAATCGCAGCAAACGTTCAGCGTTCCGAGGTGTATCGAGGGGAAGATAAACGGCAGCATCGGCGTAGGGATAGGATCGCGCATTCGGGGCAACGGAAGGCGAGAAAAAGGTTAGAACAATTCGGGTGTCTGCATAAATCGCTTCGATGAGCGGTTTCGCTTGCTCAAATTCACCCACAGAGGTAAAGTGAAACCAGACCGTTTTTTTTAAATCGCGTGCAGCCTGGAGTTGATTCGTCAGTTCCGCAAATACGTTCTTCCGCCCTTTGACACCTTCCTGAATTTTAGGATTGCAACACCGCGCGCCGTGAAAGCCGATGAACATTGCAGGAACAACGAGGATGTTATAGATGAATTGCCAAAACATAGCAAACTTTAAAAAAAGAGAGGAAGAATGGAAAAGAACATTTCATTCTCCCAATCTTCCAATCTTCCATTTCCCAGAGGTGTGTTATGAGGTGTTGGTGCTTATAGTGCGTCTAAGATTTTCTTTTTGAGTGCGTCTTTAGGCATCGCGCCAACAATTTGCCCTGCAACCTTACCGTCCTTGAACACAAGAAGCGTCGGAATGCTCCGAACACCGTACTGCATTGCTGTCTGGCGGTTATCGTCAACATTGACTTTCCCAACTTTGAAAGTATCCGAATTCTCCTCAGCGAGCTCTTCCAAGATCGGCGCAATCATCTTGCACGGACCGCACCACTCCGCCCAAAAGTCAACAACAATTGGCGTATCCGACGTAATCACCATTCCCTGAAACGTATCGTCCGTAATTTCAAACGTATTTGCAGCCATGTTAGCTCCTTTTTATCTAAAATTTAGCAGGCAGAACCGCCTCTTTAATAATAATATTCTCCCTTGAGCAATTATTCTTATGAGTGCTTCAAGACATTAATATGATACCCTATTCTGAGAAAAATTGCCAATCAATTTTTCGGCCTGACTATAGATGAACTTCAAGAAAAAAGTGGCAGGTCCAGTTTGCAACCATACAGCGTCTGACATACTCGCCTCTCTTTACACGCTATCTATTTTTTAAACATGGGAACGAAAGACCGAAACCGAATCGTGCTGTATTCGTTTTTTTTCTTGATAAAAAAAGTAAGTTTTGGTATACTGAGAAAATTGATAGAAACAAGTTGACTAACCAATGCGATGAATATAATTTTAATTTAAATTGTGTATGAACACACAATTTGCCTTTGTTTTTCATTCACACGATTGAAGGAGGCAACGCATGTCGGATAAAGAAAAAAAACAGGGTACAAGCATCTCGCGCCGGAGCTTCTTGAAAGGTGTAGGCACCGGTACCGTTGCCGCGACCGTCGTACCCAGCGTCCTCATTGGCAGCGAAAACGCCGCTGAAGCCCAAGCGGGCGACGCTATTTCTACCGCGACCATTCAACTCAACATCAACGAGAAAATGTATGAAGTTGAAGTTGAAGCGCGCACGACACTCTTAACAGTTTTACGGGACGGAATGGATACAAGCGGAAACAATGTTGACTTGACGGGTGCTAAACTGATTTGCGACCGAGGTGAATGTGGTGGCTGTACCGTTATGGTAGACGGCAAGTCAGTCTACGCTTGCATGATGCTCGCAATCGATGCCCAAGGCAAGAAGATAACAACCGTCGAGGGCTTAGCAAATGGAGACGACTTGCACCCGGTCCAGGAAGCGTTCATCAAACACGACGCACTGATGTGTGGGTTCTGTACACCCGGTTTCGTCGTCTCATCTGCAGCACTGTTGAACGAGAACAAACAACCGACACTCGAAGAAATCAAAACCGGGTTGTCTGGCAACACCTGTCGCTGCGGAACTTATCCGTTCATCTTTGATGCTGTCAAAACCGCATCACGGAAGATGTGAGTCCTATTGCTCTATTTGAAAGCAAGCCTCGGCTTGCGAGACCCAGCAGGCTGTCGTTTCATTCGAGCAGTCGCCTATAGGAGGAAAAAGCATGGCATCATGGGGAGAAGCAAGTGAATCGCGCCTTATCGGCAAACGGATAAACCGTTTGTCTGGCAAGGACAAAGTCACTGGAAAAGCAAAGTATACCTTTGACATCAACCGACCGGGGATGCTCTACGGACGCATCTTGCGTTCTGAAGTCGCACACGCAACCGTTATGGGCGTTGATACAAGCGAAGCAGAAGCACTGCCCGGGGTCAAAGCCGTTATACCACTCATTGAAATCGGAAATAAACTCCGCTACCAAGGGCAAGAAATTGCCGCTGTCGCAGCGGAAACGGATGACATCGCCAAAGACGCAATTCGGCTCATTCATGTCGACTTAGAAGAACTACCGCACGTCGTGACAGAAGCAGATGCTATGGCGGAAGGCGCGCCGCAAATCCGAGAGGATTGGGCGGGAAACCAGAGTGAACCTAACATTAGAGAAGATGGCGACCTCGAAGCAGGATTCGCCGAAGCCGCCGTCGAGGTAGAAGCCACCTACAGCACGGCTGTTCAGACACACGTCTGTTTGGAAACACACGGACACGTCGTCGAATGGGAAGATGAACAAAACTTGACCGTTTGGGCATCGACACAAGGGGTCTTCGGCGTTCGCAATGACTTCGCGCAACACTTTGAGCTACCCGCAAACCAAGTTAGAGTCATCACGGAACACATGGGCGGCGGATTCGGTAGCAAATTTGGTCCGGGTATAGAAGGACGCGCCGCTGCGGAATTGTCACGCATCACGGGTAAAGCCGTCAAGCTAATGTTAACCCGAAAATCGGAACACCTCGTCGCTGGCAACCGTCCATCAATGACGCAAAATGTTCGCGCAGGGGCGACACGAGACGGACGCCTCATCGCTTACGATATGAAGGGACACGGGACAGGCGGTATCAGTAGTGGCGCCGGTTTCCAAGCACCTTACGTCTATCACGTACCAAACCTGCGTACTGAAAGAGTGAATGTCGCTGTCAATGCTGGAAACCAACGCGCAATGCGTGCCCCCGGACATCCACAAGCCTCATTCGCAATGGACTCCCTGATGGATGAACTCGCCGAGAAACTCGGGATGAATCCCTTAGAGTTCCGACGCATTAACGATGCAAACGAAGTACGCCAAGCACAGTACACGCTCGGTGCCCAAGAAATTGGGTGGCATCGACGCAACAGTGTTCCCGGCTCCGGCACAGGTGTGAAAAAACGCGGTATCGGTGTCGGAAGCGGTCTCTGGGGCGGCGGCGGCGGTCGCGGCACTGAAGCACGGGTCACTATCAACGCCGATGGCACTGTCGAAGCCGTCACCGGAACACAAGACATCGGGACCGGTGTGCGGACCGTCATCGCAATTATTGTCGCTGAAGAACTTGGACTCAACACGACCGACATTATGGTAAAAGTCGGCGATAGCGGACCAGGGCTACCCTCTGGTGGTAGTGGTGGCAGTCAAACAACGCCATCTGTCGCACCCGTTATTAAAACCGCTGCCGCAGCGGCGAAACAGAAATTGTTCGAGCGCATTGCACCTATGCTTGAAGCACCCATCGACGATTTGCGCGTCGGGACTGGCACAATTTACGTCGTTTCTGACAGAACGAAGACGATCACGTGGGAACAGGCAACCGGACAACTCGGTATGGAAAGCATCAGCGAAGGTGGACATTGGGATGAAGAGCTCCGTCAAAATGGCGCAGCTGGCACGCAGTTCGCTGAAGTTGAAGTTGATACCGAAACCGGTGCTGTCAGGGCTATTAAAATTGTCGCCGTACAAGACTGCGGATTGGCGATTAATCGTCTAACCACGGAAAGCCAGATTAATGGTGGCGTCATCATGGGATTAGGGCAAGCGCTGCTTGAAGAGCGGTTCATGGACCCATACACCGGACGGATGCTCAACGCGAACCTTGAGGATTACAAAGTTCCGGGAACCCTTGAAATCCCTGAGATTAAATCTATCGTTTTCGACACGCATCGTCGGGTTACAGGGGTCGGTGAACCGCCATGTATTCCAACGCCTGGGGCGATCGCCAACGCTGTTTACAACGCAATCGGCGTGCGAATTCGAGAATTGCCGATAACACCCGACAGGGTTCTTACCGCGCTTGCCGAGAAGAAGGCATAAGGAGCTAAGCAATGGATAAATTTAGTTACATTAACGCCACCAGCCTCGAGCAGGTCACTTCGCTCCTGAGTGAAAGCGGATGGGGAGAAGTCATGCTTATCGCTGGCGGTACAGATCTCCTCGGGGAACTCAAAGAATACGTTGAAACCCCCAAGACACTCATTAATCTCAAGACACTGCCCGGAATGGATGGTATTACAGCGGACGCATCCGGCTTAAAAATCGGAGCGTTAGCCACTATCGACGACATCGCACGGCACCCGACAATCCAACATCATTATACTGTGCTGGCACAGGCAGCAGCCTCTGTCGCTACACCGCAGATACGGAACGTCGGCACACTCGGTGGCAACCTTTGTCAACGCCCGCGATGCTGGTATTACCGTGACGAAACCATCAACTGCCTAAAAAAAGGTGGCGACGTTTGCTACGCCGTCGATGGTTTGAGCAAATATCACGCTATCCTCGGTGGCGACCCGGTCTACATTGTCCATCCGTCAGACCTCGCCCCAGCACTGATCGCTTTAGGTGCCTCCCTGAAAATCGTCGGACCCGAGGGTGAGAAAACGCTGTCACTTGAGGAATTCTTCACTTTGCCTGCAACGAATCCGTTCCGCGAAAACGTGCTGGAACCTAACGAAATTGTTGTTGAGGTTACGGTGCCACAGGCGAAACCGAATACGAAAAGTTTTTACCTGAAGGCACGCGAAAAAGGCGCGCCCGACTTCGCATTAGCAAGTGTGGCGGGGGTCTTCGAGATGGACGGGAAAACCTGTAAAACTGCCAGCATCGTCCTCGGTGGTGTCGCACCTGCACCGTGGCGTTCTAAGGAAGCCGAAGCCGCACTCACCGGCATGATGATCAATGAATCGGTTAGCCAAAAGGCGGGTGCCGATGCCGTCCAAGACGCACAACCCTTGAACGACAACGCCTATAAGGTAACCTTAACACAGAACCTCATCAGCCGCGCGGCGATGATGGCTGCAAGCTAAAGGAGCATGGATATGTTACAAGGAAAAGCACTTCCAATCTTTAATCGCCCGATATGCCAATATCTCCGGACAAAGGCGATTTATATTCCGGGCGGCAACTTGCAGAACCTCGTTGAAAACAACCCGGGTTCACACTATTGGTGCAACTGCACAATGCAAGTCGTCGGACCCGATGACCAATTTGTGTCTCCGGACGCTTGCAAACAGGCACGCACCTGTTTCAAACCCGTCGGTGGAAAACCGGTAGTCTAATCTCGCAGCTGAAAGAACGCAAACAAAAAAAGGGCAGGCGGTGCACCAAACCGGCTGCCCTTCCACCATAGTAGTTTTGTACTTTCAGGGCTTACACAGTCCCTTGTATTTACCCAGATTTCTTGGAGCAACATCCAAGTAGACTGTTCGCTGACCGCGACTGCTGACGACTGTGTTTCAGTCATATATCTTTCAATGTTGTGTAGGTCCTGATCTTAAAGAACCTACATGTCTCCAATCGCGTCAGAAAAAGCGAAAACCATCGCGAAACGTAGTGGAGCGATGCCCAGGATCCCATAGTTAAAAATGTTTCTGAAAGCGTTGATGCAATGGATACATGTCGGCTCCGTCGTCTTGATGATAGGCGGATTCTTTTTCTTGCGCGCCGTTCTTCTACCAATCGCCAACCGCTCGTCTGACCCTGCAGCGTTAATCTCATCAGCACTGCGCCGTTTCAGCCATATCGTCTGGACAGCACTGCTAACAGTCCTCATATCAGGACTGTATAACTTTATAAGCTTCTTTCGGACGGCACGCGCCGATGCCAGTGTTGATCCTATTACTTCAGATTACTCGCTTTACATCTTCGTCATAGGTATCAAATTCTTTATCGTTTTTCTAATATTTACATTAGCAATTTTTCTAACATTCCCATATCCCGTGTTTGAAGTGTACCAAAAGAGACCAGCACCTTGGCTCAACCTCACCATAATTTTAGGGCTAATCGTTATCTTTCTATCGGCGTATCTACGCCGGTTAGGGTAACACGCCTTATAACAGAACTCGATAAAAAACTATTAGGACTTGAAACGTGGGGATGAACCTGCCGCTCAACCGGATTGTCCGCAGCTACCTCCGAAGGTGTCCAATCACTGAAGGGAAAAGCCTGCTCTTAAAACTGACGAAAGATGGGATTATCCCGGAAAATCCGATTGTCATCTTCAAAACTAAGTATCCATTCCGGTTGAAAGCCAACTTAGCAAACCCTGAACACCAATACCTCTATTTCTACGGCACGCATGACGAGAGATACGTTGTTACTAAGCTCCTCAAAATCATCAAATCGGGAGACATCTGCTGGGACATCGGTGCAAACATCGGGTTCTATACGTGTCTTCTCGCCTCACAAGTCAAAGACACCGGAGCAGTTATCGCGTTTGAACCGGCTGCACGTACCTGCGGTTATCTTCAGGAAAATGTTTTCCTGAACGAGTTCACAAACGTCACTATCGTTAATAAGGGACTTGCGGACAATACGGAACAACGGCACCTCTACTATTCCCAAGCAGCACTTGCTGAAGGCACTGCTTCTTTAAAGTACCCTAATGGACGAACAGCCTCGGAACGTGTAACCCTTGACACAATCGACAACCTTATCGACAAACTACCGACACCTGATTTTATCAAGATTGACGTAGAAGGGTATCAGTTAGAAGTCCTGCGCGGTGGGGAACACTTCTTAAAAACACACGCACCCCTCTTAATGGCAGAACTCAAAGATGTAGGAGAAACCAATCGTGATGACTTCAATGAGATTGAGAAGTACATCACGAATTTAGGCTATAGCCTTTATGAAATCGGGAAATATACCCTCAAGGGGTGCACACATATCTCTGATAGCAAAAGGCGCAATTTCTTCTTAGCGAATGAGGACTCTCCTGCCTTTTCCAGAATCTCACCATGGCTTAGGTAAGTCAAAGTTGACTTGCCCACGCGTAGGGGCTGGGTAACCCAGCCCCTATGTGCGTTTAACCCGCCGTTACGCGTCCCAACACAGGATACGCCGGGTCGTTATATCCTTTACCCGTGTGTTCACCAAGCGGCACTAACGCGTCAATAGCCGATTCATCGTCCGCCGTTAGCGTGCAATCCAAACACCCTAAATTATCCTCAAGTTGTTCCATCGTCCGCGGTCCAATAATAATAGATGTAATCACCGGATTTGCCAACACCCACGCCAACGAGAATTGCGTCAAGGTCCTACCATGCGCATCTGCTAAGGGTTTCAGTTGCTGCGCGACTTCATAACTCTCCTCACGCAGTTCGGTCTGTAAAATCCGTCTATCCTGTCGCGCCGCTCTGGAACCTTTGGGTGGTTTTTTACCCGATAAGTACTTACCCGACAACACACCACGTGCCAACGGACTATAGGGCACAACGCCGACATCATACTGCCGACAAAATGGGAGCAGCTCAACCTCAACATCCCGATTCACAATGTTATAAAGCGGTTGGACACACACGAACGCCTCCAGGCCGTACTGTTCGCTTGTCCAGAGTGCTTCACAGATGCGCCATGCCGGAAAATTAGAACAGGCGATGTAACGCACCTTACCCTGCCTGACGCAATCATCTAACGCTCGCAAGGTCTCCAGAATGCGTGTCGAGGCATCCCAACGGTGCAAATAATAGACATCAATGTGATCGGTTCCGAGACGTTCGAGACTCGCCTCCACTGCCGACATAATATGAAATCGGTGTGAACCCGCCGCATTCACATCCTCGCCCATTGAACCGTGTACCTTCGTCGCGATAACCCACTTTTCTCGGTCAGAACGTATCGCCTTGCCGATAATCCGCTCTGATTCCCCGTCATTGTAGACATTCGCAGTATCCAAAAAATTAATCCCTGCGTCCAGTGCTTTGTGGATAATCCGTATTGAATCCCTTTCATTCGTCGGACCTCCAAACATCATTGTACCCAGACACAGCGGTGAAACCTTTACACCCGCACGACCAAGTGTTCTATATTCCATATTACTCCTCCGTTCTATTTTTCACGACCATCAGCAGTTGGCAATCCGTTGTAAAGGACTTCACAATTCACGCATTCTTTGCCATACTCCAAATGAGAATAGACCGTTATAGGGAACCTCTTAACTGACAACCAACAACTAACCACCATTCATGCCATCCGTATACCGCCATTTACATCAAGCGTCGCGCCAGTCACATAACGTCCCTCTTCCGAAGCGAGGAAGAGGAGAGCTGTTGCAATTTCTGAGGCATCAGCGACCCGTCCCAACGGAATCTGATCCGTCATATCCGGATGGTTTTTCGCCATCTCCGTTGCCGCAACCCCCGGTGCGATAGAGTTCACGGTGATCCCATATTCCCCAAGCACACGCGCCAGCGATTTCGTCAGACACATCACACCCGCCTTGGAAGCAGAATAAGGTGCCGACGCGACCAAGCCACCCACCTGCCCTGCCAACGAACCGAGATTGATAATACGTCCAGACCGTTGCGCCTTCATTGTCTCCATCACCGCCTGCGAACACAGAAACGGACCTTTGAGGTTCACAGCCATCATCCGATCCCATTCGGCTTCCGTGCAGGCTTCTATCCGTGTATAACTAAAAATACCGGCATTGTTGACTAAAATATCAATCCGTCCGAACGTCGCAAGCGTTTCTTGAACCATTTTACGCACCGAATCACCGTCCGCGACATCGGTTTCAATCACTCGGCATCTCCTCCCCAATGCCGCAATCTCAGCAGCCGCAGCCTCTGCATTCGCCATATTGACTTCAGGGATCACAATATCCGCACCCTCTCTGGCAAACGCAAGGCATGTCGCCTTTCCAATACCACCACCACCACCTGTAACAATTGCAACCTGCCCCTCTAAACGCATCTACATTTCTCCTTTAACGACTTTATATTTTACCAAAGCGACATCAGACATAGACATCCGTAACGCACTTTTTTCTTGAAAAAATGCAATAAATTATGTAGCATATCCGTATTATCACACGAAGATTGGAAAAAGTCAAGATGGTAGATTAACTCGAAAAACAGCATTTGTTGTCATCACTACTTTATTTTCGACAATCAGTATAAGGAGCATCAAGGTATGAAAAAGACAGCGTTTGTACGTTGGATCCAGCCAGTTTTAATCTTGAGCCTCGCTTGCGCTTTTGTGTTCACAGCAACCGCACAAAACTATTATCCCGCCGACATCGGTAACATGTGGGTTTTAGAGAGCAGCGATGGGATAGAACAGACCACCTATTCCCTTGAAGGACCCGAAATTATTAATGGTCAAGAATATATCCTCTTGAAAATTACGACCAAGGAAATCCACACCGGTGAGTCTGAAACTGATCAGTACTTCTTGAGCGTTGATAGCGATGCCATTAAACTTCATAGAATTGTCTTAGAAGACGCTATCGCTGTCTTGACTGCGGATTTTCCAACACCTGTCACTTTTTTCCCACTACAGTTAGTACAGGGAGATAAATGGCAGATAGTGGCGGATGCTGAAGCGAAATTGGAAATAGGACTCACGCTATCCGGAAAAAGCACCACTAACTTTGAAGTCGTCGGAACCGAGGATATCGTCACACCTTTCGGAACCTTTCAGAACTGCGCGAAGGTTCGGTTAGATTTGGAACTTACCGCCGGTGGATTCCTGAGTCTCGACTCAACCACCTACCAATGGTTTGCCCCAGATGTAGGTCCTATCCAATACGAAAATAGCGACGGCTTAATCTTTAGTTTGATAGATTTGAATCTACCAACCATGCCTGACGCACCTCAGTCTGAGGAATCCGATACAACTGAGGAAGAGGTGATGCCGGAACCGCCTCCCGAAGCAGAAACCATCACCCAAGAAGAACCTGATATGACGGCGGAAGAAGTTACGTCTGAACCCGCACCTGAGGAAGAGACCGCCACAGAAGAAGTCATGCCTGAACCGCTGCCTTACGACATAACAGGAGATGGCGTTGTCAACATTTTGGATCTCACTTTCGTCGCTTCTCGCTTCGGGGACACCGATTCTGACGCTGATGTTACCGGCGATGGCATCGTTAATATTTTAGATTTGGTCCGCATCGCACAAAATCTTAGTAATTGACACTTTAAAGCAAACGAATCTGTCATTTTCTGTTGAAAACCTCTGACAAATGTAGTAACATTTAGTTACTGTCTGGAAAACTTAATATGGTAAGTTGGAAAATCGCATTAGTCGTAATTGCCATCGCTATTTTGGTCGTGGCAATCGGAATGTGGTTTGGGTATCAATACGTATTAGAACAGGATGAACCATCTCCAGAGGGGTCGCGCGAACCTCCTGAAACACCCAATTTGTGCAGGAATTCACTATTCCTGTTTCCCTTGGTCTCGCGCGAAAACCGCTGCGGTAACGTTATCTGTTCCAAACATCACTCAATTCCTCTGTACGTTTTCTAAAAAAAGGAGATATAAAATATGAAATGTACCAAATTTGTGTCCTGGCTGACTCCCGTCTTAGTGCTAAGCCTTGTGTTTAGTTTCACACTTACAGCAACGGCACAGAATTATTATCCATCCGAGATAGGCAACACCTGGACGCTCCTGACTACCGATGGCGCGGAACAACGCACCTATGAACTTCTGGAAGCTGAAGGTCTCGAAGGTGAAGGGCTATTCCTCTTGAAAATATCTACTCAAGCCATCGGGACAGAGGCAGTCGTCATCGACGACTACTTCGTGAGTGTTGTAAATGGGGACCTGCTCCTCCATGGGAGCCGCACGGACGAAGGGGCATTCGGCATCGCAAATGCAACTTTCGATCCACCCGCCACTTTTTTCCCCGCAGCACTGCCCATCGGGCATCAGTGGGAAATTGTGACAAGCACAGAACTCCAACTCGTGGGACCCACAACCAGCACCAGCACTATAGAAGTTATCGCCATTGAGGACGTTGAGACACCAGCCGGAACGTTTGAAAACTGCGCCAAGCTGCAGATTAAGCAGAGAGTCGTCACCGCCCTTTTAATTACCAATTACGAGTTCATTCAATGGTTGGCACCTGATGTCGGTCCCATCAAATTTCAGGATGTGCTACAAGATATTACCTTTGAACTGGAGAGTTACAACTTAGTCGAACCTCCTGCTGAAGAAGCACCTGCTGAAACACCCACGGAGGAAACAGCTCCCGAAGAACCCATCGCACCCGGGACCTCGACTTTCAGTCTCACGCTCAATGCAGGTTTGAATATGATTTCTGTTCCACTGATGCCCGCAGAACCCTACACTGCGAGTTCATTAGCAGAGATGCTCGGAGCGACGGTCGTCATCCAACTGGATGATGCGACTCAGACCTTCATTGGTTACACGGTTGCTAATAGTGATGATGGCTTTAGCATTGAGGGTGGTAAAGGTTATATCGTCAACACACCTACGGGTGGGATGGTGAAATTCACGGGTAATGCATGGGATAACGAGCCCGAACCGGAACCGGTTGTTGAAGAGCCGGTCGAAGAAGTTGTTGAAGAACCGGTTGTTGAAGAACCAGTTGAAGAAGTTGTTGAAGAACCCGCAGTTGAAGAGCCAGTTGAAGAAGTTGTTGAAGAGCCAGCAGCTGAAGAACCGGCTGAGGCAGTTGTTGAAGAACCCGCAGCTGAAGAGCCAGCGGAAGTCGTTGCGGAAGAACCCGCAGTTGAAGAAGCCGCTGCCGCTCCTGCTCTCTCGACATTCAAGAGCGCGTGGGCATTCATCGTCACAAGCGATATCC
>JAJEIE010000024.1 GCA_022827625.1 Candidatus Poribacteria bacterium
CTGCGAGCGGTTTGACCTTATCGCGACCGAGACGCTGAACCTTGACGGTATGAAACGCCTCTGGGGACGCAAAGTCTCTGACCTCGCTTTCGGGCAGTTTGTTGAGATTTTGAAGTTCAAGTGTTTCAAACATAATCGTGAGTTCCGTCAAGTCGGACAGTGGACAGCTACAACGAAACCTTGTTCGGATTGTGGGTATCACAACACAAACCTAACACTTTCAGAGAGGCAGTGGATATGTCCTGACTGTGGTTCTCACCACGACCGAGACGTAAACGCTGCGATAAACATCTTACGGGCTGCTTGCGATCCCGTTGTGGAGACGGTGTAAGTCGGTTTCTCAGAAACCGTTGCTGTCTACGAAGCAGAAGCCCAATCCTTCAGGTTTGGGTGCCTTGACTGGGTTCTCCTTATAATTAACCAACCGATGCGATTTCCAAATTGTCTCTCCAATGTTTCTGTAACATCCGCTTCAGCAGTTGATGCTCATGCACCTCCAGCCGTGGATCGGCTTTGATTAATGATTCCGCTTCTTTCTTTGCCGCTTCCAAAAGCGAGGCATCTTGAATAATATTCGCAATCTTGAAATTTGGGATACCCGATTGACGAGTCCCGAAAAACTCACCGGGTCCGCGGATGTTCAAGTCTGCTTCCGCAATCTGAAAGCCGTTGTTCGTCCGGATCATTGCCTGAATCCGTTGGTAAGAGTCGTCACCCCTTGGCGAAGCGACGAGATAACACGCCGATTGATGCGCACCACGTCCGACGCGTCCGCGCAATTGGTGCAACTGTGAGAGTCCAAACCGCTCGGCATTCTCAATCACCATCAACGTCGCGTTCGGCACATCAATACCCACCTCGATTACCGTTGTTGAGACGAGGATGTCGATATGTCTATCCTTGAAGCTCCCCATCACTTCCTGTTTTTCAACGGATTTCATTTGCCCGTGCAGTAGACCGACCCGCAAGTCTGGAAATACGTCGTTCTGAAGATGCGCTGCCATTTCCGTCGCCGCTTTGAGTTCTTCCAGTTTTTCGGACTCTTCAACGAGCGGGTAGACGACATAAGCCTGCCGTCCACGCTGGATCTCTTTCCGAAGAGTGTCATATAGTTTTTCCCGACCGTTTTCCCGTATCCAATGCGTCCGAATTTGCTGTCTACCGGGTGGCATTTCATCTATGACAGATACATTTAGGTCTCCGTAAAGGGTCAACGCGAGTGTTCTCGGAATCGGTGTTGCTGTCATAACGAGGACATCCGGCGACGGGGCGGCTGTATCGAGATGTTTTTGTGCTTCCGTTGCAGATTGTGCTTTGTTACGGAGCGTTGCGCGTTGCATCACACCGAATCGGTGTTGTTCGTCGATGATAACGAGTCCAAGTTTGTGGAAATCTACGCCTTCCTGTATCAAAGCCTGTGTCCCGACGATGAGGTCTGCAGTGCCGTTTGCAATTGCCGTCAGTGCCTCTTCACGCTCGGCTTTGGGGAGGTCGCTTTTCAGAAGCACAACGTTTATTTTTTTCTTATCCTGTTGCTCGGTTTCTGTAGACACATCGCGATGTATAGCCTCGAGCATATCAGAGAGGTTGTAATAGTGCTGCTCGGCGAGGATTTCAGTCGGCACCATCAAGGCACCTTGGTATCCGTTTTCAATCGCACAAAGGAGTGCCATCGCTGCAACAACAGTTTTCCCCGAACCGACATCGCCTTGGATAAGTCGATTCATGACTCGCTTTTGCTGCATATCGTTCTGTATTTCCCTGAAGACCCGTTTTTGCGCACCGGTTAGCTTGTAAGGCAGCGAAGCCATGAAATCCGATAATAGAGAGGGTGACGTATTTCCTGAACCCATTCCAACCCGAAACGCGATGCCCGCCTCCAAGGTCTTACGCTCTTTTTTCATCTCCATTCCGGCACTGAGGAGGAAAAATTCCTCAAAAGCGAGCCGTTTTTGTGCGGCTTCTTGATGTGCCTCTGAGGTTGGGAAATGGATCTCATTGATAGCGAGTTGTCGGTCGATTAAGCCTTGCCGTTTGCGGAGTTCGAGCGGGAGAATCTCAGGAATTTCTTGCCCGTATTCATCAAGCGCAGTCCGCATCCATAGACGCAGCATTTTCGCCGTCAGTTTCGCCGTGAGCGGATATTTCGGAACGATTCGCTTTGTATGAATTAAGTTGTCTTCCTCAAATAATTCAAACTCGTAATCGGTCGCTTGGGTTTCGTTGTAACGGCGCGAGAACTTACCGCTAACGACGACTTCAGTATCCACTGGCAGCAGGGACTTCATAATACCGATGCGCCGACCGAAATTAACGAGGACGGCTACACCGGTCCCGTCGTAAATCGAGATTTTACCGATCCGTTTTCCCTTTGCTGTCGGAGACGACGTGTGGTTAACGACCTTCCCTTGAATCGTCTCCGGTTCGTCATCTTCAGTTCTTCCGACCCTATAAATCTCGATTGTCTTGGAGCGGTCAATATAATCGCGCGGATAGTATGCCAGTAGTTCGCCAACCGTTCGGAGATTAAGTTCTGACAGAAGCATTGCCGCCCGCCGCGGACCGATCCCTTTGAGATACTGGAGCGATTCGGATAAGAAATCGAGCGAGCTCAGGTCTGTCGAAACGGGAATATCTGAGATTGGCACGGCGGCTGACGGTTTTTCTGTAGAGGTATTTTGGGTTTGTGTCGGAGGAACCTCGGCGTCGCGGAAGAGTGGTAACGTCTCTTTGCGTGTCCTCTGGGTGGTGCGTTCCTTTGTCGTTTCCTGCTTTGGCGGCGCGCTGTCTGAGTGGTTCACTTTCTCTTGAAAAAGCGGCAGCGACGCTGTTTGTGCGTTTTTTCTACTTGTGGGAGGGGTTTGCGGCGCTTCCGCGTCTACAGCAGTTCTATTTGTGAGAGGCGTTTCCAACCCCGAGCGGGTTTGCCGCTTGTGTCCGAGTGCTGCCTCAATACGTTTTGTTGCTTCCTCAAGCGTGCGTTGTCGTTCAGTCGGCGAGGCAGCTGCGTAATTTTGAAAGAGATCTGCTAAGTCGTGCAGCACCTCTTTTTCACTTCCCTTTAAGCCAAGGGCATCTCCATTTTTTACCCATAATTGGACGTAGCTCCCTAACCCGTTGACAACGACATCGTCTTGGCACCCTTTTCGGCGTTCTTGTTGGAACGGACGGCGGATGGTGTTAAGAATTGTTGTGAAATTATTCATATTTTTATCAAACTCACGTTATATAGTAAAGCCTACAATTAAATGGACACTCGGAAATTGGCGAGGTTCGGAAACCTCGCCAGCGGCGGTGAGGTATTAGATCCTGTTATGTTCACATATTTTTGGACTTTACTATATTAGACACAAATTCAGCAAACGTTGGGCGTTTGTAGCAAAATAGGATTGACGCAACATCGCAAATCGCCTATAATCTTTTTAAGTTGACGGACTCGCAATATTTGGTATGTAATTCTTTCCAGTCCATGAAAAGGAGCGACACTATGCTATCTCCATATTTGACGGATGTCCAAGAAAAAGAGTGGCAGAAAGAAGGGTTCCTGATTATTAAAAACGTCCTTTCCCCTGAAGAGATTCAAACGCTTTTAGCAGCTGTAGATTCTGTGATTGAAACCTACGTCCAAGAAACCCCGAACCTGCAAGGTAATAATCGGTTCGGAAAAGGGGCTTATACGATTATCCGCGCAATTGAGCGGACAGATGTCCTTGACCGACTCACTGACCATCCACGTACCTTCGGCACAATCCTCTCGTTAATGGGGCCCTATCTCCAGATTATGGGAACGCAGATTTACGTCCGACACCCAGATGTAGATGCTTTGATGGGGTTTCATACCGATGCTGGACCCTCGCTGCAACGGATTCATCCGCATGAAGACAGTTTACCACTGCAATTTAAAATCCAGTTTTTCTTAACCGATTTGACTGAACCCAACCAAGGGAATTTTATGTGTGTACCCGGTAGCCATAAGATTCCGTTCCCTGAAAATAGATTTGAGAAAGGCGAATATCCTGAAGGGGCGATTCAAGTCCTCGCAGAAGCCGGGGATGCCGTCATCTTTCCTTGGGCGATGTGGCACGGGGTCGGACCGAATCGGACGGAACGTATCCGCAAAAGCGTCACCTTCCGTTATGGACAGATGTGGAGCCGTCCTTACGATTACGACAAACTGCCCGCCGATGTCCTCACACGGATGACACCGCGCCGTCGTAGATTATTCGGCGACATGGGGGAGAACTATCATCCAACCGATTACTTCAAACCCCACGATCAACTTGAAATGATTTACGCCGACGACTGGCATGTGCCGCATCCGTAAGGCTAACCGATCCTATAGGTCCCTGTCTGGTAGGTGCGGTTTGCAACCGCACCGAATCCTCTCCAAAATCCTCACTTCAGTCGGTGTGTTCCTGCAATTTCTCAAACAGATCCCGGAAAATCGCATCCCGATTGACACTCGATGCAACGCGCATAAGGTGTCGGCTGTTGTCAAAACTCCATGTCGCTGCTTCTGTCAAGATGGGGCTGTGGACGATTTCTGTCGGCACCCACGATGGATTGACGAGATATGCCGTTGCAGATATATCCCAGATTACCTTTGACCAAGCGTAGTGATCGCTTGAATAGTCTTTAAAGATCTCGACGAGATAATCTCCGATTTTACCTCTTCCTTGCACATACCGTTCCATCTCTGCAACCGTTGTGTGCAGATGTGAGACAACGCCGCGCGCCGGAAGCCAAACGAACGGCACCCCGCAATCCAAGACGACTTGGGCACTGACAAGGTCTTGCATGAGGTTGAACTCGCGGGTGTGGGGCCAGTACAACGGATTTCCGCCAAGCCAGATAACGACAATTCGTTTAATGATTTCGGGTTCTATGAGGATCGCAGCGGCGACATTTGTTATTGCGCCTACAGCGACGACATAAAGCGGTTCTTCTGTACTCGCCATTGCCCGTTCAATCAAGTCAGTCGCCGCATCGCTTGGTACGGGGGTCTCCTTGTCGGGGAGAAACGTTCTGGCACCGCGATAGACGAATCCATCGGTAGGCACATTCAGAAAATCTAAAAGCCGTATGATTTCGTCATAACTTTTCTCCATACCATCTTCGGGACTCTCTGAGCGATTGTTGTGGAAAGGGACGGCGTAGAGTGCCTCAACGTCGAGGTGTTCGGGTGAGAGCAGCGCGTGAACGACTGCAAACTGATCGTCAATTTCGTTATAGGTGTCAGTGTCAAGCACCATCCGTACCCGTCCTGTCGGGGGTTGGAGCATCTCCAAGCGTTTCGACTCTGACAGCGTCGGAAAATTCATAAGCGGTTTTACCTTGTGAATTGAGAGTTTTCTTGAGTATAGCACGTCTGGAGAAAAATGGGAATTTATTTCTATCTGTTTTGGTGTTGAATAAGCCTATCCTGCGTGAAAACGGAGGTGAATGTAGTTTTAACTTAACGGTATATTTCTTCGTAATTTCCCCTAAAAATGTTACACCAATGTAACATTTTGTGTGCGGTGTGTACCGTTAGAGAACCCAGTTGCCATAAGGGTTCGTTGATGTTTCGTTCTCAATTTTCTTTTGTGAAAAAAAATAATTTGGCGGAGAGTGGAGCATTTTTTCTATTGGCAAATCAACGGTATGAATGCCTTATGGGCATTCCCCGGGCTATTAGCTGTCGGAAACCGTCGGAAACTATTGTTTGTAGGTTGATACATTATTCGCCTCTTTGGAAAGTCTTATGATATATTATATATTTTTACTAACTGATGTCAAGTTAAAATGGGTTATAAGTTGTGGGAAGGGGATCAATTTGGCAATAGATTTTCCGTTGCTATCCAAGATAATTTCCTCTCCTGCCACAGCGCGCTTGACCAACTGAGGCAAACTGTCTTTTGACTGTTCATGTATATCAATATGCATTTGTCTTATCTCATCCAATTTTGCTTTTTTATTCACCCTCTGGAGGTAAAACTTCATCTATTCTATCAGGTGGGAACCAGGTAGGTAGCGCTGCGAGGTGTGACTTGTTGATAGGTACTTGTAAGTTGTAACGTTCGGTGACTGAACTAACAAGGTCCAGAAGCCAATCAGGAGCGGAAGGATCGACTACTACTTCTTGGATTAGTGGATTTAGGTAGAGAAAAATATTAACGCGGAGGGTGCGACCATTTGGCATGACCACTATAGACCATAATTGCATTTATAAACACGTGGTCTGGATATCGCCATACATCAGCAACTACGTGATCGTGAGAAATTCCTACCGGCTTGAATGTGATCTGTTTTCCCTCCAGAAATTGTTTCAGATAGCGGACAGCCTTTTCCCCTTGTGGAGTGCCAATTTCTGGGGCATTTATATTTTTTAAACGAATCTTATTAAACATATTTGGGCGGCTCAACTGTTCCAGTGGAGTTTCGGCGGGGAGGGGACCTCCTATTAGCCTTTCCATCGGAGTCTGCATCGCGGTTCTCCGGGAAATTTCAGGACTAACCTCAACCGTATCCCCATCAATGACTTTCGTTACAACATGCGTTTGCATCTTTTTACTCCTTTTCTCGGAAATTTAGTAAGCGGAGTTATAGACCAACAATTACATATTAAATCATACCACATTCTTGCGCATAAAACAAATAGAAATCATGTTCCTGTAAATAGAAGTATATGGAGCTGATGTCTTCAGTCCCAGCGGGGCGACAGGTCTATAGCTGCGTAATACCCCACCTCTAAAGCCCCAGCGGGGCGACATGTAAATATTCTAAATCCCAGATTTGCACATTGAAGTTGGAAAATGTTTCTAATTGTTAAGTTCTTGCAGCCGTTTTTCAATGTAGACTTTGAGATTCTCGTTTCCTTGTTGTTCTGCCAGTTCCAAGGCAGTTTGAAGATCCGATTTTGATTCATTAATCCTGTCTAAATAGGCTTTTGCTATTCCTCTATTAGCATAAGCTTCTGCATAATCAGGTTTTATGCGAATCGCTTCGGTGTAGTCGGCAATAGCGTTGTTAAATTCTTCGCACAGAGTTCTCAAAAACGCTCTACTGTAGTAAGTTATTGCAGAATCCGGCTTTATGCGAATCGCTTCGGTATAATCAACAAGTGCAGCATCGTACTGCCCGAGTTCTCGTTTTAGACTCCCCCGATTGTTATACGCTGCAGCGAAATTGGGTTTTATACGAATTGCTTCGGTATAATCAGTTAAGGCATCATTGTATTGCCCATGTTTTTGTTTTAAATTGCCTCTATTGTAATAGGCTTCTGCATAATCAGGTTTTATACGAATTGCTTCGGTATAGTCCATGAACGCGCCGCTATGCTGCCCGAAGCTTCCCTTAACGTCCGCCCGATTGAGATAAATTTCCGCGGAATTAAGCCCCCGCTCAATTGCTTTATCAAAATCGTCAATCGCCTCTTGAAAGTTAGCGAGTTTCTTCTTTGTCACTCCCCTACAATAGTAAGTTTCAGGAATGTCTGGTCTCAACTCGATTGCTTTATCAAAATCATTGATAGCCTCTTGGGAATTATTAAGTTGTAGTCTTGCAGCCCCTCTGTAATAGTATGCCGCAAAATTGCTTATATCTAACGCAATTGTTTTGTCAAAGTCGTCAATCGCAACTTGGAGGTTACCCAATTGATAACTTGCTTGTCCCCTTTTATAGTAGGCTTCAGCGTCATTTGGTTTTAAATTAATTACTTTACTAAAATCGTCAATCGCGGCTCGGTAATTACCAAGTCGGTTCTTTTCAATCCCCCTATTGTAATAAACATCAGTGTAATTTGGATTAAGCCTAATTACGCTATCAAAATCAGCGATTGCAGACTCATGTCGATCAAGCTTGGACTTCGCTATACCACGGTTGTTGAAGGCTTCAGCGTGATCAGATTTTAATGTGATGGTTTCATTAAAATCAGCAATTGCTCCTTCATAGTCTTTCAATTCAGATTTCAGGATTCCTCGATTGTAATAGGCACTAGCAAAATTGTGATTCAATTCTATTACTTCGTTAAAGTCGGTCATTGCCTCCGCATATTGTCTAAGATCATACCTTACAATCCCTCGCTTATAAAAGGTTTCCCAAGAATCAGGTTTCAATGTGATCGTCATGTTATAAGCGGAAATGGCTTTTTCTGTCCGGTTCCCGTGGTAAAGGAGAGAACCAATTGAAAAAAAAGCATGCGCAGCAAGTTCGTTGTCGCTCGGTTCGGGGGTGTTCGCAGTGATCTGCTTATTTTTACTTTTAGTTTCTATCGGTGCTTCTTCTGCTAATTCTGGAAACAACTCTGTTAGTTTCGGAACGTAGGCATCTTCATAGTTGTCAATAAGCCGCGTAACGAATTCCATCAGTGGTGCCAACGGATGATTCTCATTTTCACCGATCGAAAAGATTAGTTTTTCTAATATCTCATCCAACCACTGATATTCATCTTCGGTCAATTTGATGGTACCGTAATGTCCGTGCCGTTTCCTGAAATCGATTAATCCGTCTAATACCTCTACTAACCATTGGTAGGCACTTTCCGGATAGTTCGGGACCCCAACGGTAGACGATACTTGAATCTGTACCTGAATTTGTATCAGTTCAGAACTCTCTGATAATTGAGAGGGAGTCAGCGTTAAATCGGGGACAGCAAGATCCGAATCCAAAATTGCTGATACATTAAACTCAGGTTGTGTTTGCATCAACATAATTTACCTCTTCTATCTCCGTTTACTATACTCGGCATGTGTTTCTACCTTTAAGATAATGACACGTTGTGCTTTATATCGCACGAATGCAGTAAGACGCGCTTTGTTACCACCAATGTTAAAGACTGTTGATGTTATTTCTTCACCCGGTTGTCCGAAATCTTCTGCCGGAACTTTCACCGGAGAAGCGCGGGGAAACATTGCCCGCAAATCTTCAAGAGATTTAAAACTCCCTTGCTCTATCAGATTATACCACCGATTAAGTGCGGATCTGGTATTTGGATGTCTCTGGGCAAATTTGTTCAGTTTTTCTACGCCTGTAATACGCATTTGTGAGAAAGATCCGCCTTTTAGTCAGGCATGTCAGGTTGTTCGCCTAATTAGTATACCATACAAAAACTCAGCGGTCAAAAAATATTCACGCGGCAAATCTATGCGCTATGCCTCCGCACCAATCTCCAACCCCGACAATCGTTCAACAATCCCCACCGTCTCCAAGCTTACACCGACAACCTTCCCAATCAAATCCACAATATACGTCTCAGCATCCGCGCGATTTGGGTCGTTTACGATACCGCTCCGTTTATCCGTCTTCACGCGATATTGATCTACTACCCACTCCAACGCCGAACGATTGCCTAACTGATACTGAAACGCCTCCGCAGGAATCCCGTCTAATGTCAGAAAATCGTTGTATTTTATCTGTGTTTTGTCTTTGGAGAACCGCATCTGTGCTACACGCCAATCCAGTGACCTCCCCTCAGTTTCAATCAGATTGAGTTTATATTCTGGTTGATCTTCATAGTGGACATGAATCTCCGCTAACCGTTTTCCCGCTTCGACAAACTCCCAGAAGTCTTTAGCAAACGGAATATGCGGCAAGTCCCGCTTGAGGTTCGCCTGATAGTGTTCGCGATATGTGGGATGATGTAAGAGTGCGTAGATATAATGGAAAATGTTCCATTTGGTAATATTCGCGTCTTTGTAATGCGCTTGGAACTGTGCTAATGCCCAATCGGTAATGTTCTCGCGGCGGTTTGTGCCATCTTCATCGTAGATGTAGAACGGAAAGCATTGGTTAGCGTCAATGGTAACAAAGACAGTATGCGGAATAACATTCGTGATATAACACCAAAAATCTGTGCGTCCGCTTATATTTGGAATACAGATAGCCTGATTCTCCGATTCGGTTTCAGGTGTGGGAAAAATGGATGGAAACAGATATACGACATCATTGAAGGTTCTATCAAAGAAAATATTGCTTTTGACAAACGGACGATGGAGGCAGGTTCTCACTTTGTGTTTGTTGTATTCAGCGATTCTACTTCCTCGCAGTTTCGCTTTTAAGTCACGACTCCAACTAATTTTTTCGTCCTCATAGGTCACAAAATCATCAACATTTGTGTTTGATTTGTCTCTGACTCCTTTCCACTTAAACACTTCCGCATTATAGAATTCCATCATTTGTTGAACGTTTTTTGTGAGTGTGTCTTTATTGAAGTTGATTGCCCAAGCATCGCGATTCGTCTTCACGCCGCTGCTAAACTGGTGAAAAATCACACTTGCAATCTCGTCTTTCGCTGTTTTTGCTGCTTTACTCCCCATTGGCAGAAAGGTCTCAAATTCCTCGCGCAGCCCTTCGGTAAGCCATGTATGCCGAGCATCCGGTTGAATCGCTTGCCAATCGACGTTGCCGAGATGTTCACATTTGTCCAGAAATTCAAACGTTGCCTCTTTGGACATCTCCGCTGTCTCACCGTTGTAAAAAATATGAGCAGCCTCTTTATTCTCTTGGTGCTTTTTCACGAATAGGTTAATGCTCACCCCTACCTGAATGTCAAAAACATTGGCATTGCCGGGGTGACCTTTTCGGACATTCCCTCCCAAATCCAGCAGATAGATCGTATCGCACGCCTCAGCGAGGTGTTTCCGCATGCCATCAAACGCTTGACCGGTGATAAAGTTGTGGTTCGTCACGAACGCAACGATCCCTTCCCCTTTAATTCGATTCAATGCCCAGAGAATCGCTTTGACATAAGGATCGTAGAGTGAAGTTTTGTTGGTTGCAGTGGAGGCTTGGGCGTAGGTCTCTTGAATTTGTCTATCCAGTTCAGGATACTTACGGTTCTTATTCGCATCATTCTCATCCATCTGCCGCGCATTGTAGGGTGGGTTGCCAATCACCACAAACATCTCCGTCTGCTTCTGTCGTTCAACCCGACGGGTGTTTTCTGGGGCAAACATGGAGAGTTGACGCTCAGTTGTTAAGTCGAAGGTATCCACGAGACAGAGGTTATCAAAAGGTTGGTATTGCTTTGTAGCGACGTAAAATTCATGCTCAATATTCATACTGGCGATGTAGTAGGGCATTAGCAACACTTCATTGCAGTGGAGTTCGTCGGTGTATTTCGCTTTGAGCGCAGTTTTGTTGAGTTCTTGGATGAGCCGCACAATGAAGTTACCGGTACCGACGAACGGGTCGATGAGGTGAACCCCTGTGTCCGAAAGTGAACGTCCAAACTCGGTTTCGAGAAGATGTGAAACGCTTTTTACCATAAAATCGACAATCGGCTGCGGCGTGTAGACGATGCCGTGTGTATCGGCGACCTTGACAGAAAACCCTTGAAAAAATTGCTCGTATACGGTGTTGAGGAAGTGTTGTTTCTGTGAGAAGTCGATGAAGGTTGCAGCAGCGCGTTCAATTGCACCGTAGAACGGATTGAGTTCTCGGAGAAACTCCGAGCGGTTATAAGCCTGCCACGTGAGGGCATCAATCACATTTTCGATTTCGCGTGCGATGATATTGCGGCGTGTAAAGTCGGGATTGTCAAAGACGGTGCGGAAAATCCGCTCTGTTAGGAGGTGTTGGATAAGCATCTCCTCTACGGCAGATTTTGAGAGGTTCGGATTAATCGCCTCTTGACAGTGGCGGTGGAAGTCCGAAAACGCCTCCTGAAACCGAGCGTTAGTCTCCTCTTCGTTTAGGATTAACGCTGCAGCGCGTTTTCCGAGTGCTGGCACTCTATCCTTGAATTCAACGACGGCACGTTCCCAATTGGCAACATCTGCTTGTTCGTAACTGAAAAAGGTGTGAAGCACCCGAATAAACGCCTCTGGGTTTGCAACGCCTACATCCATAACCGCTTGTCCATTTTGATAGAGGATGGCGCGTTCTTGCGTTGTAA
Organism: Candidatus Poribacteria bacterium; assembly: GCA_022827625.1. Lineage (GTDB taxonomy): Bacteria > Poribacteria > WGA-4E > WGA-4E > WGA-3G > WGA-3G. The sequence goes on from JAJEIE010000024.1 coordinate 11,876, forward strand.
AGAGAATATTGTCCTGTGGATAACCTACCTCGAATTTCTGTCTAACGGCTACGGTGAGAGTGTCGTGAAGGTCTTTTGCCTCCCAGTAGCCGCGCGGCAAGCCGAAGGTATTATCAGTGAGCATACCATCGACGTAAATTGTGGTGTTCTGTGGTGTTCGGAGGGATTTTTCACAGATAAGCGTTAGGTTGTTTTGACGAGCGTAATGTTGGAGGAGCGTTGCAAAGGCGAGTCGGACTTCGGTTTCGTTTGTCGCGCCGAGGTTTTCGTATTGTTTGAGTTCGGCGTAAAAAGTTTTTATCGGCTTATGTGTCGGTTTGATATTTCGCATTCTTGTGTTTTCTCCGTAAATGATAAATAAATGTGAAGTATTATACATGCATTCACAGTCGATTGCAAGTGAAATTAGGGTCTTTTGAAAAGATCAGGACTTACGCCAACCTAACGGATAGGGTGGAATTTTTCTATTTCAAACCCCCTAAATCCCCAACCCCCCGTATCCCCCTTATCAACGGGGTAAGAGGAAGTGTGTAAGTCCTAAAGATAATGCTTTGACAGAAAAATCGTTTTTATAGTATAATGTACCAAAGGTTATGAAAACAGGTTCGCTGCTACCTGCTTACAACGAATCCAGAACAATCGGATGGCGAATTCAGGAGGCATCTGAATGTATTGGCTATCAGTCATTAGTTAAAGAGGTTTGATTTACTGAGAAAACCTCTTAACTGATAACTGACAACTAACGACTGACAACTAAGATATGAATTCACTCCGGTTTTTTATTCACGGGTTTTTGATCGGCCTCGCCAACATCATTCCCGGTATGAGCGGCGGAACGCTCGCACTCGTTTTAGGTATCTATGAACGGCTCATTGGGGCGTTACGAAACATCGGGCTTTCAACAGTAAAAAATTTGCTCGGCGTGATAAAATTAAAAAAGGAAGCGTTCACGGCAGCGGAGACGGAACTTCGGCGTATTGACTTCGGGTTTCTCGCACTGTTAGGAACTGGCGCGGTAGCGTCAATCCTGCTCACATCGAAGCTGATTGTCTATTTGCTGAACGACCATCATGATCCAACTTACGGTTTTTTTAGTGGACTCATTCTAACATCTATTCTGGTCCCGGCGCGAATGCTAAAACGATGTGGGGTGAGGGAATTATTGGTCTTACTGATTGCCGTTACACTCGTCCTTAGCTTGTCTGTTGGCACGAGTGGAAAGCAGTTAGAGCGGGTCGCGTATAAATCTGGGAACGAGGTGGTAATGGATACCGGTATCCAGCAAACCCCTTTTCCAACCTACGAGGACTTTGGGCTCTTTTTTGGAAGCGGGGCACTGGCGATTTCGGCGATGATTCTGCCCGGCATCAGCGGTTCCTTTTTGATGCTTGCCCTCGGTGTCTACTTTCAGCTCTTAACCGCAATAAACACGCTAATGGAAGGCGTGCCAAAATTGCTTAACGGGGTTTTCGACGAGGTGATGTTGGCGAGTTTACTGATAATCGGCGTGACCGCAATTGGGTGTCTGTTCGGGCTTCTCGCTTTTACGCGATTACTTAACTATCTCTTAGAACGCTATCGTAACCTGACAATTGCCTTTCTTATCGGATTAATGGTCGGATCGCTCTATGGATTGTGGCCCTTTCGTAACTTCGCAATGGTTGGTGGGGAACGGATAGATACGGCGCATATTCTCCCGCAACTGGATGTGAATCTGCTTATCACGACAGGGGCTTTTCTCATCGGTTGTGGTGTGATTTTTCTCTTTGCCCGTTTGGAGAATTAGGCGCATTGGATTTTATTGTATCCGGCTTGCGAGCAGAAAAAAAATGAATGAAAACGGAAAACCAATGCTGGTAACCTGCCAACAACGGCAGGCGGTGCTTGAACACGGAGTATTATTGTACAAAACGCTTGTATTCACGCTTGGCGACCCGTTAAAAAAATGAAAAAAATAGAAAGCATCGGTTTTTTCGTCAATACAACCAAAGCGAATGCGGCAAGGGTCGTTGAAGGTGTATGCACGTGGCTTGAGGGGCGCGGGATTGTACCGCTCCTGCCAGACGAACAAGCAGCCGCCTTGCAGAGAATGCCGCAAACGCGCATCTCTAAAACGGATGTGGTCGAGCAAGCGGATGTGATTCTCGTGCTTGGTGGTGATGGCACGCTCCTAAGCGCAGCACACATGCCGCAGATTGAAAACGTCCCGATCCTTGCGATCAATATCGGAACGCTCGGATTTTTGACGGATGCCTCGCTTGATGAACTCTATCCAACTTTGGAAAGTCTTCTGACGGGGGACTATCGTATAGAACATCGGATGATGTTAGAAGTTGTTGTGAACTCGCAGGTCCAAATGAATACAGAGTCACAAAGCCCAGAGGTTGTAAGCCCAACCAACGGGCCGGGCTGGATAGACGGGGAGGATCGTTCTTACCAAATCTCTCTGACCGAACCGCAAGAAACGTCAAAAAAACCTTTTCGGGCTTTCGCGCTCAACGATGTTGTGATTCGGCATTACACGCATCTCATCGAATTGGACGCGTATATTGACGGCGAGCTCTTTATACCCTATAATGCCGATGGCTTAATTATCGCGACACCCAGTGGCTCGACTGGATATTCGCTCTCTTGTGCAGGCACTATTGTCGAACCGCAATTGGAAGCAATCCTGTTGACCCCTATCGCACCGCATAGTTTGACAGTGCGTCCGTTCATTGCCCATGGTGAGGCAGAGATAACCGTCAAAATGCGTGCTGCATATCAGAGCGTCGATGTTTTTGTGGATGGACAGCGTGAGACACACAGCCTCACCGCAGGAGCAGTCATAAAAATAGAAAAAGCAGAACGCACAATTCAACTTATCCGTTCACAACACCATAGTTACTACAGGGCTTTACGTGAGAAATTGATGTTGGGTGAAGGAATCAGAAACGCATAGTACTGCTATCAGCTGTCGGCTTTCAGCCTTTCAATTTTCTTTTGCCGACAGCCAACCACCGACAGCCAAAAAAATGATAGAAACACTCTCTATCCGCAACATTGCCCTCATAGACGAACTCGACTTGGAACTTGCACCTGGACTCAATATTTTCACCGGTGAGACGGGGGCTGGTAAATCCGTTATTCTCAGATCCATTGGACTGGTCTTAGGGGAGAGAGTCTCTGCCGATATTGTGCGCGAAGGCACCGATTTCGCAAAGGTAGAGGTAGGGGTCGCACCTCACGAGCAACATCCGATGTGGCATACGGATTTCGCTTTTAGCGATGTTTTGGACCCATCGGACGCCATAATTCTCTCCAGAAGGATTAGTGCTACCGGTAGAAGCCGCTGTCATATTAATGGTCAGTTGGTGAATTTGAGCCACCTCCAAGCGATTGGGGCATTGCTTGTTGATATCCACGGCCAACATGAACATCAGTCCTTATTTAGAACACAAACACATCTCAAGCTTTTAGATGATTTTGGGGGATCCAGTGAGGCGAGACACCAGGTTAGCAAGATCCACGCACACTTACAAGCCTTACAACAAGAAGCAGCCGGCTTGGCACAAACTTTGAGGGCATCAGAACGCGAAAGAGATCTCCTCGAATTTGAAATTAAGGAACTTACCGCAGCGGACCTTGAGGACGGTGAGGACGAAGAATTAGCCGCTGAAGCCCGTATCCTCAGCAACGCCGAAGAATTGGCTAATTCTGCCAGCCGCTTATATGCGATACTCGATGGCGATACTTCTAGCAGCAGCAACGCATCGGTGCTCGAAAGACTTAAAGATGCCGCAAAGACCCTTATGAAATTATCCGAGTTAGATAACAGCCTCTCGGAAGTACAGGAACGCTTGGAAACAGTGCTCTACGAACTCGAAGATGTCGCCTTAGATGTCCGCCAATATAGGGACACGGTGGAATACAATCCTATGCGCTTGGACGAGATTACGGATCGCTTAGCACTGATTGCGAAGCTCAAACGGCGTTACGGCAATACGATTGCTGAGATATTAGCCTACCACGCCGAAGCAGCGCAGAAGTTGCAGACCTTAGAACTCGGTTCAGAAAAGCAAGAAGCACTTCAGATAGAGATCGACAAAACCATTCAGGAGGCACAACATCTGTGTCGTTCGCTCTCTGTGAAACGTCAGCATGTTGCTAAGCAGCTTTCAAAGCAGATTGAGAAGGAATTGCGTACGCTCGGTATGGATAAAGCAGAATTTCGAGCATCTGTCCAGCATATAGCGGACGAACGCGGGCCGTTTCAGATAGATGATAAACACTATGCCTTCCGCTCTCATGGCATGGATGCTGTCGAGTTCTTAATCGCACCGAATGTCGGTTCTGAGGCGCGTCCAATTTCCAAAATTGCATCAGGGGGCGAAATCTCGCGCATTATGCTCGCTTTGAAGACGGTATTGGTGCAAGTCGATGAAATCCCGACGCTGCTTTTCGATGAAATTGATAGCGGGATCGGTGGCAAAGTGGCGAACGTGGTTGGTCAGAAGTTGAAAGAACTTTCTGAATTCGCACAAGTGATCTGTATTACCCATCTTCCACAAATTGCTCGGTTCGCAGACAGACATTTCCGCGTAGAAAAGAAGGTCGGCGACGAACGCGCCCTGATTACAGCGAAACCTCTGACACCAGAGGAGCAGATTAACGAAATTGCCCGAATGCACGGAGGTGAAGAGACTGAGATTGGACTCGCGCATGCGCGTGAATTATTGTTTGAAAAATAAAGGAATAGCGGTCAGCGGTCAGCAGTCAGTAAGAGTGGGACTTCATCAGGAAACCTCTGAACTGAAGACTGAAAGCCGACAGCCGACAGCCATTAAAAAAATGGATGAAAGGTTTACACAAGCCAGCGGGGCACATGTTTATACGGGTTGCGAATTGTTAGTCAAAGGTGCTTTAGAGAGTGGGGTCAGCCTCCTTACAGGCTATCCGGGCTCCCCACTTGCTGAAGTGTTTGACGTTATCGAGCGGAATGCTGAGTTGTTGAAAACCAACGGCATCGTCGCCCAGATAGCCAACAACGAAGCCTTGAGTATCGCTCGATTAAACGGTTCGCAAATGGCGGACCTCCGCGCAATCACGTTTATGAAAAGCGTCGGTTTACATGTCGCTTCCGACTCGCTCGCAATTAGTAATCTTGCTGGCACAACTGGCGGGGCTGTCGTTGTTATCGGGGATGATACCTGGTCGCACAGCACGCAGGTCCCGGCGGATTCCCGGTTTTTGGTGCGGCACGTCTACACACCGCTGCTTGAACCCGGCACATTTCAGGAACTTAAGGACTGGATTAATTGTGCCTTCCAAATTTCCGCTGCTGCAAATCTCTATGTCTGCTATCTAACAACCGAGAATCAGGCAAGTGGTGGTGGTAATGTTGAACTCCGTCCTAACATTTACCCCGATATCAGCGATTTAAAGCGAATTAATCTTGATACCCAACACATTGATGCTGATAAGCGAGTCGTCTTACCGCCACATACCGCTCGCATTGAAGTTGAAACGTTACGGGAACGGCTGCCTGCCGCACTTGAGACAGCACGCGCTTTAGAACTCAACAAAATTCAGTTTTTGGAAAAGGCTTCAACTGGAAAGAGACACGCTCTCGGATTTGTCAGCGCAGGTTTGGCGTATAGCTGCCTCCGCCACGCCCTTGAAGAGTTGAACCTCTGTGGCGATATCCCGATCCTCAAACTCGGGATGACCCACCCGATTGATCCAGACATCGTCCGAGAGTTTGCTGAACAGGTTGACGAAATTTGCGTTGTTGAAGAGAAACGCCCGCTCTTAGAAAACGAGATCAAAGCACTCCTTACCCAAATGTATCAAGAGGGCGACATCAAGCGGTACGTGAACGTCTGGGGCAAGCAATTCCCTAACGGTCTGGCTGGTATACCGGTAGCTTCTGGCTTAGATGCCTCTATTCTCATTCAGAAACTTATCCCACTCTTCAGAGACCGTCTCGGCACAACAGGCACAACTCTTGACACCGAGCACTTTGCACGTGAAGAGGCACTCCAAAAACAGGTCTCCGAACAACAGATTGATATTCCACAACGCACACCTACTTTCTGCCCAGGCTGTCCACATCGCGACTCTTCGAGCGTCTTCCTTGAAATCACAGAACAATTTATGGATCCCGATTACATGAAAAAACATCACGATTCGGGACCCGTGGATCTCGTCTTTCACGGCGATATCGGTTGTTATTCCATGCTCAAATATGAGCCGTTTCCGAGATTGATGCACAATCTCTCTGCTATGGCGTTAGGGGGTGGTGCTGGGGCAGGGATCGATCCATTCATCCAAAACAAACAGGTCGTTTTCATGGGGGATTCGACCTTCTTTCACGGCGGGATGTCAGCGATTTCGGATTCAATCAAAAACAACCAAGACATCGCCTATATCATTTTAGACAACCAGACGACGGCAATGACGGGACATCAACCGACACCCGCTGATGAACGTGACCTGCTCGGTAATCCTACCTTCGCACAAGACATTGAGCAGGTCGCGCAAGGACTCGCTGGCAACTCTGGAATAGAAATTGTCCGTACCAACCCTGAAGATCGGGTCAACTACAAAAAATATCTTGAAAAAACTATTCTCAAATCTGGTGTCAAAATTGTCATTGCTGATAAAGAGTGTGCTATCACTTATCAGCGCCGTGTGCGTCGGGAACAACGAAAAACTATAGCCAGCGAGGGTTTCCTTAAATACGAAAAACATATCAATATTACCCCCGAAGTCTGCGAATTTTGTCGGGAATGCACAACGGCTACAGGATGTCCGGGTTTGAAGGTTATTGATACCGATTATGGTGAGAAGATTGCTATTGACCGTTCAAATTGTGTTTCCGATGGGGCATGTGCACGCATTAAATACGCCTGCCCAGCCTTTGAAGAGGTTATCGTCACCCGGAAACGTCCACCTCGAGAGATGGATGTAACGTCGAGGTATCGCGCACTCTTGAGTGATGCGCCTTTACCGCCGCCGCCGCCGCTGAACTTTGAACAGCGTTGGAACATCTACGCCGCCGGGGTCGGGGGTATGGGTATCGGGACGATTTCCAAAGTCCTCGTCGTCGCAGGGTATCTCCAAGGCTACGACGTGACGTTCTGCGACAGGAAAGGCTTAGCAATTCGTAACGGAGGGGTCTATACCCATATCGCATATACGCGTCCTGACGTTCACGCCTCACCAATGATTCCGTACGGTAAGGCGGATCTTCTGTTAGGGCTTGACATTTTAGAAGCCGTCCGCGGTATTACTGCCAATTCCCTTTTCCGTATCGCATCGCCATCGCGCACCGCTGCGGTGGTAAATACAGCTAAAACTGAAACTATATCCACACTCATCGGAAAGGACCATTTTGATCCAGAGACACTTGAAGATGACCTTCAGGCGTATACCAATGCCGATGCGTATTTCGGTATAGACCTCTTTGCGGTCTCTGAACAGTTGTTTGGAAATAAGTTATATGCAAATATGATGCTCCTCGGCACTGCCTTCCAACGCCAGTTGATACCCCTCGAATTGGAACCCTTGCAGCTGGCACTCAAGCAGATGGTCCCGCATGCCGACTTGGATACCAACATGAGGGCGTTCAGCGTCGGACGTCGCCTTGCACTCGAATCGCCTGAATCTTCTGTTAACGCACCGTCAATAAAGACGTTAATAACTTATACGGAAATGCTTGCGTCGAAACGGCAGATTCTGGAGCGGAAATGGCGTGGAAAGCGTTTAGCGCAGGAATACATGGTGCTTGTCGAGGAGATAGTAGGCGCATTGGACATCGGTTCGGACAGTGTCAATCGAATGCTGGCGCTCTATATCTACGATCTCATTCAGTTTGAGGCTCTCGACTACGCACGTAGATATGTTGAGAAGATTAAGCAGGTTTACGCGCACGATACTGCTGATTACGACTACCGCGCCACAAAAGCCGCGATTCAGTATTTGCATAAAGTGATGCTGATTAAGGACGAAGTCTACGTCGCGCACCTTTTGACAAGCGAGGAGAAATTGCAGCGTGACAAGGAATTGTATAAAGTCAATACGGCAGATGGGGACAGAATTCAGTATATTCATCTCAACCGCCCGCATTTCACTGTGATGGGATTTGACATCGAAGGAGATATTGACACGCGAAATTGGCAATTAAATCTGATGAAGCGTATGAAATTCCTCAGGCGATGGCTGCCCCAATGGCACACAAAGGAGAAAGCGTTCCGGGAGTGGTATATCACCCGTGTGATTGACACTTTTGCACCCAATGATGAAGAGACTTATGAAAAACATCTCCAAGCGTTGGAATGTGCTGAAGAGGTTCGCGGTTATCGGGAAATTCGTTACCCGAAGATGGAAGTTGCACAGCGGACAGTTGAGGACTTACTTGCACATAAATAGTTTTCGGAGGAGCGCACTACAAGGCAGACACGATCCATGCTAACAGGACACACCCGCGTTGTTGGCGTTATCGGTGATCCGATTGAACACAGCCGTTCACCGCAAATGCACAATGCCGCCTTTGCAAAAGCAGGTCTTGATTATGTATATGTGCCTTTCCATGTCCGATCTGATGAGTTGGCACAGGCAATCGCAGGATTCAAGGCACTTAATGTTGTCGGCATTAACGTCACGCTCCCGCATAAACAGGCTGTTATCCCATATCTCACATCGATTTCGAGAGAAGCCGAGCTTATCGGGGCTGTCAATACCCTCACTTTTCTGGAGGATGGCATACACGGCGACAATACAGACGCACCAGGGGTCTTAAGAGCGTTGGAAGAGAACGGTGCGCTGTCTATACCGGTCGGTGAAGATGTCGTCGTCTTAGGTGCAGGTGGCGCAGCAAGAGCGGTTGTCGTCGCATTCGCCCTTGCAGGCGTTGCATCTATAACAATTGCCAATCGGACAACCGAGAAAGCTATCGCATTGGCAGCGGAAATGCAACGAAAAACTAATGTGCCGATGCAGGGGATGGGACTTACAGATACACGAGTGTCTGCTGCTGTTCGCCAAAGCACGCTTCTTGTCAATACTGCAACGGCGAGTATGGATCTGACACAACCACTGCTGATTTCTGTTGACTGGCTTCAACCGAATGCTATCGTTTACGACATTGTCTATACGCCCCCAGTGACGCCTCTCATGGCAGCAGCCGCTGAACGTGGATGTCAAACACTTGGTGGTATCGGGATGCTCATTCATCAAGGGGCTATCGCTTTTGAAAAATGGACAGGTGTTGCCCCGTGTACCCTGACAATGCAACAGGCACTTTCCATATAGATATTGTAGCGCAATCTTAGAATCTCATAGCGTTCACTAAGAAATACGAAAGGGGTCAATAACAACACAATGCAAGAGCAAGAACACGACTTTAAGCCGATTCGATTCGTCATCCTCGGAACGCCCTATACTATCAAGCCAACTGAAGACTTAACCTCCGACGATATTAACAATCTTGTTGAATATGTCAAAAGTTTGGTTGAATCTTATCTCCGAAAGGGCTTTGACGAGCAGAGGGTTCCACTGCTTGTTGCGTTCCATATCGCTGATGAAAAACGTCGCCTTCAAGAAAAATATGAATTGCCATTGTATCGGATCGTTGAAAGGCTACAGTTTGCGATTGATGAGGAAGCACCGCAACAACACTCGGATGAAGCCCGCGATTAAAGTATTTGGTCGGGATAGAAGGCTACGCTTGATGGGTATGCTTATCTTAGCGGAATAAGAGCACTGCAAGCGCACAGAATATCGGGAGTAAAACAATCAGGATTTTGACTTCAATGAGGTAGTTTTTGTAACGTTGAATTCCTGAAGTCCCGGCTATCCACTGATTGATGAAAGCGAGGCGCCGATTGATAGAGGGATGGGTGTTGAAAAGTTCAAATACCCGTCGAATTGATTTCGGCACTGAATTCAGTACCGCCAATTTCATTAATGCCGTTTTGAAGGCTTCCGGTTTTTCCGTAAGCCTGACCGCATACAGATCCGCTTGATGTTCACAACGCCTTGACAAATATCGGAATATCAGCACGAAATAGGTGATTAGAAAAGTCAACGAGCATAGCGTTGGCAAAATTTGTGATTCGTCAAAATGTATCACCAACGGTTCTTCAACAAACACATAAAAAAACGGATAACTCAACAGGTAGAAGAGTGAAAAAAGCATATAAGTTTGAATGTGTTTGTACCGGATATGGCCAAGTTCGTGTGCGACTACGGTCTCAATTTCGTCATCCGTAAAATATTCCAGAAGCGCATCTGTTAAAAAAATACGCCGATTCCACGGGAGTGTCCCCGCAACAGCTGCATTTGCTATCAAGAGCGAACCCGTCTGCCAGACCATAATATCTTTATGTTTCGCCCCGCTCTGTTTTGTCAACTGTTCTAACCGTTGCTTTAGTCCTGAATTCGGAGCCAACGGTTCTGTTTTCCACAGGAACTGCATCAGCAACGGCGCAAGGATATAAGCGGAGACAATCACTGGTAGGATTAGCCCAATAAGAATATACGGATGTTCAACAATGAACACCTTCGCCGAGTATGGGAGCCAATAAAGCGCATCTATCGTTATGAGATAGATGCACATCGGCAGCAGCGGGAAAAGTAGGAACTTGAATTGAAGACTCAGGATTTCTCGGTAGTGTCCTGATTGGAGTCGATTGACTTGGTAAAACGCGAGTCGAATACAAATTAACCCGACCAGCAGCGGGAACAACGCCAGCATCTGACGCAAATTTTCCATCGGAAAAAATGCGAAATATTTATCAATCAATACCGGCAAATTCAGTAGATAGAGATTGCACAGGTAACCCGCTAAGCTAAGGCATTCAAAAACAATCATGTAGCGGCGCAGGCGATAGAGTTTCGGTAGGTTTTCCTCTTTGTGAGCAGGGAAAGTTCTGGCAACATATCCCGTCACGAAATACGCAATGAGAATGGGGTAACCCGTCAACACAATTGTCCAAAGTACCACCTGCATATCGCTGATGTTCATGCGTGTTTCCGGTGGTTCAAAGTGGAAAAGGAAGATGAGTCCGGTGATTAAAATGATACTTATCTGTCCCATGCTGCTAACGACCTGCCTTACTTTATTACGACTTATGCACTATTAAAGACGGGTCGGTGTGGTTTTTAACCCCACCGATAAGATAACAGAATTTTACTCCATCTGACATCAAAAATCAAGTCTCTTTTTACGCTTAACCTTTGGCTTTCTGTTAAGCGTGAAAAAACTTTTGACTTTTTTTTAGGAAAGATGGTATAATTTATATTATTATGGTATAATTTGTATTATTTAAAGTGTCTGTCGGGGAGAATTGCTCGCAAGTGTTTTACATTATGAGTGCGTGGTGCAGTTTCGGGCATTGAAAACTTTTGTCTGTGTAGGGAAGGAGATCGTCTTGTCCATATACGCACATTCAGGCGGAATTTGAGCAGAATTCCAGGATACTATGAAAAGAAAATTAATTTTTTAGACTTAACTTGAGCGCCTGCTTCTTAAATATCAGCTGGCGAACAACGCTCTAAATTGTTGTAAATAACTTAGGAGGAATCCATGATAAGTAGAACCGCTTTCACGATTATCGCTCTTTTGGGAGTTGCACTTGTTGTTAGTAGCTGCGGGAAGCTGGACCAAGAAGAGTTTGATATGTGGAAGAATGAACATGTCTCACAGATGGAACAAGCTGATGCTGACATTACAAACAAAGTCACCATGTTAGAGACAAAAGTCGATCAGCATGCTAAAGACGCTGAGGACGCAATCTCCGCCGCAAAGAATGAGGCGATTGCTGCGTCTCAGCAAGGTGATGCCGACACTATCGCCGCTGCGAATCAATCTGCAATGGAACAGGACGCGCAACTCCGCGCCGACTTGACAAAGGCTATTGATATGCAAGGTCAAAAAGCGATGGAATTTGCGCAAGGCGAAGACGCAAAATTGCAAGAGCGCATTGACGCACACGATAAAGCTGATGCAGCCCAAGACGACGCGATTAAAAAGCTTGAATCCGAAGTGATGTCCTTGAAAGAAGGACTTGCTGTGGTAGAGGCAGAGGTCGCCGCAAAACCGACGCTTGTGGCTACCGTCCGTTTCGGAAGTGGACAGACCCGTCTATCCACTGGAGGCCAAGGGATACTTGACGGCGTTGTTGAGCAACTCAAGGCAGATTCGGATGCGAAAATCATAGTTGTCGGACATGCGGATGGCACGCCAGTCTTACGGGGCAGCTATAGAAGCAATTGGGACCTCTCGCAAGCGCGCGCGAACTCGGCTGCAAAATACCTTGAATCCAAAGGAATTGATACCAGCAGAATCGAAGCAATTGGTAAGGCACATACCGATCCCATCGCGCCCCAGAACACTTCCGCTGGCAGAGCGATGAATCGCAGAGTCGAGGTCATTCTGATTCCAGCAGGTGCCCTTGACCAGCCGTTCTAAACTTTCCTTCAGTTCAAGTCATTCTGGTTGTTTGGAGCCGATGACGTAGCCTAATTTTTTCTTCTCAACGTGGGGCGGGCCCCGTGCCTGCCCACCGTTTCCACATCGCTTTCCTCTACCTATCATCCTTCGGATAAGGGCTTTGTCGTTTATGCGTTTGGTACTCGCCTGTCTTTTACTACTCCTTTTATTTCATTGCGTAACGTTCGCAGAGACTGCCGATGTCCCGCCGTTGCGCCCTTCACCCGTCCGAGCATTTTTAGCCGAATACCTTCAATCTCCGTCGTTTCAACTCTCGTTATTCTCCTACAAGCCGCAATTGGGCGGACTTACTGATCTCCTCCAGAGTGTCGGAGTCGAACGGGTGCCAAGTGCACTGCTACCTATATTTTCAGTCGTATTTGAACATACACCGGAGCTCAATTCACGGTTTGAGTTCGGTTACTGGCAGATGCGACTTGACATTCCGCCACCTACCTCGGTGGAACTCTCGACCACCCTGGTTCCCGTTGCCTATCAGTTTATCTATCGTCCAGTGCTTTTGTCAGAATTTGTTCCGATCTATGTTGGTGGCGGAGTCGGTTTCTTGGGGGCAAGTTTTAGTGGGAGCGCGCTTAATCTACTTGAGCAGCTGGGCATCAGTTTTGACGACGGTTCTTCCGGACCAACCGGATATGTTCTCGTCGGCGCGGAGCTGTTTCAGTGGGAACAGAACTTTTCACTCAACTTTGAATTGAAACGGATACTGAAAACAGTAGAGACGACCGGCACTACGCCGCTCAATCTAATTTTAGATGGCACCGCAATTGGTCTCGGGATTGAAATGCGGTTTTAGTCGTCAGCGTTCAGTGGATGTCCTTGAAGTATGGCAAACGAATTATCCCACTTGTTGTCTGTCTCGTGCTCGGCGGTATTATTGGCGGTTACGCAGAGACGCCGCTCCCGCTCCTAAGCTTATTGGCTGCAACTGCTGTCTTTGTTTTCCTCGGCATGGAGATTGCCGTCTACTTGCTGCTAATCGCTCTACCGTTTTCGTTCCGTTATATTGTCCCTGGTAGTTTTGAGATTCAGACACCGACAGAGCCGCTGTTAGGCATGCTCGTCGCTGTTTATGGTGTTCAAAGAATCGTTAACCGCGCCCTTCAGAAGCCGAAGCCCGAAAACAAGTTTCCTTTTTTCCGACCGCTCTGCTGCTATATCCTCATTACATTTCTCTCCGCAATCAACACACCAGACCTTTTTGTTACCCTCAAAGGTGCACTCCGTGCGGTTGTTTACATGCTATTTAGTGTGATCGTGTATACTGTTATCCAAAACAGGACTGCACTGAAACGGCTTTTTATTGCGATCTTTCCGTCTGCAGCGGTTGCTGTTATCTGGACGGTTGTTGTCCTCATCTATCATATTGATGCTTGGCAGTGGACAAGCGCATATCGAAGCGCACCCTTTACGAACTACTCCGTTTACGGTTCTTTCACCGCCATCTTTTTTCTGATCTGTCTCAGTCGCTTTCTATTTGACGATGGTACCTACGATAAGGTGCTCTGGACCGCGTGGTTCGTATGTTTTAGCGTTGGGCTCCTTTTCTGTTTTTCACGTGGGGTTTGGCTTTCTGTGGTCGTTGCAGTTGGGTTTATGCTGATGCAACTCGGAAGAGGCGTTACGCATAAAAAAATTCTGTTTATCGGTGCGGCATGTCTTCTCTTATTCGTCTGTCTGAATCTACCGGGAGTCTATAACATTATTATTGAGAGAATTACATCTGCGGTGGACATCTCTTATGCTTCAAACCGAGCACGACTCTTGCGATGGGGACAGGCAGTGGTGATGTTCCTCGAAAATCCGATTTTGGGGAGGGGCTATGGAGCGTTTGCAATGCTTTACGAGGAAGATGTCGCACTCGTTGGAAGTTACACGGCGCAGTATCAACTCGGCGCACACAGTGAATACCTCCAAGTTATGGCGGAATTAGGGATTGTCGGGTTAGGTGTGTGGATATGGCTTAATGTTGCATTCTTGCGCTACGGCTTTCGTGCCCTCCGAACGTTAGAAGACGGTTTTTACCGCGCGATCGTTATTGGACTGATCGCCGCTGAGCTGTCATTGATGGTGCATTTTACTGTGAACAATCTCTTGAACGGGGACGCTATTGGCGTACCTTTTTGGGGGATTTACGGGCTGTTACCGGCTGTCGTGCAAATGGCTGAGCGTGAGAAAACACTTAATGTTGATCCGCAAGCAGCATCCTAAATTTCACAACATTAGAAACCGAAAACAGGATATAATTAGCGATTAGCAAACCACTAATTGCTAACAACTAACAACCCATCACCAATGGAGGCATAAATATGAACATTATCCACATTATTTCAGACACCTTTCGACGCGACAATCTTGCGATTTTTGGCGGTAAAGGATACACGCCATCCCTGAATGCTTTTGCTGAGAAATGTGTCGTTTTTGATAAAGCATACGTCTGTGGCTTCCCGACTGTACCAATCCGAGGCGAACTCGTGACAGGGCAAGTCAGCGTCTGTCGGCGGGGGTGGGAGCCGCTCAAACGGGATGTCCCTGTCATTGCTGATGACTTAACAAAAGCCGGTATTGTGAGTATGATGATTGCCGATACACCGCACCATATCAACAACGGTTTCTTTTACAATCGTGGCTTCACCGGATGGAAATGGATTCGCGGGCAAGAGGGTGATCATTTAGAGACGCAGCCGTACGATTATGAATCAAAAAAATCGTTGCAGTATCGCACTTATACCCGGACACACCCGAATAGGTTACCGGGCGGTCTCGGCAATCATCTGAAAAATATCTCCTTTCGGCAGACCGAAGCCGATACCTTCGTTGCGCAGACGATGCAGACGGCTTGCGATTGGTTGGAACGGAACCACCAACACGAAAACTTCTACCTCATGGTGGACACTTTCGATCCGCACGAACCGTGGGATGCCCCCGAATGGTATCTAAGGCGTTTCGATGCCAGCGATTACGATGGACCCGAACCCATCTATCCGCCTTACGGTCCCAATCCTATGAACGCACGTGAGACGGAACGTCTCAATGCTCTCTATCGCGCAGAGGCGTCTCTCGTGGATAATTGGATCGGGCAACTCCTGAGAAAGATTGACTACATGGGCTTGATGGAAAATACAATGATAATTTTCATGGCGGATCACGGTTTTTTATTAGGTGAACACGGACTCCTCGCCAAGAATCTGAGTATGTATGAAGAGGTCATCCATATCCCGCTGCTGGTGTATCACCCGGATGCAGCACCGCGCCACACAGATGCACTCACCAGTATTGCCGATATTCCTGCCACTGTCGTTGATGTATTCGATGCGGAAGGCGGCGCGCAAGTGGAAGGTAACAGTCTCCTTCCGGTTATCATGGGAGATACGGATACCGGACGCGAGTATGCAGTTACACATGGTGCTTGGGTCGGCGGGTGGAGTCCTGATGGTGGGAGTCCACACGGGAGCATTACCGATGGGACGTGGTCTCTGCTATTAGAAAATCAGGGTGCCCCGAAATCTTTGTTCCATCTGCCCTCTGATCCGGAACAGGAGCAGAATCGGTTTGAATCGGATACGACGGAAGCGCGGCGTCTCTATCAAGCGTTTCTGGAGTTCTTAGCACAACACGGCGCGCCTGAAGCGATGGTAGCGGAATTTCAGAGTCGCTGGCCCGAGTAGTCGTTGTCTAATAGACAGGGCTTTTGTAAGCCCTGTCTAACTATGGTGAGCTGACAAAATTAACTTGACAAAGTGGTTTGGGGCTAGTATAATCTATAGCGATGTGCCACGAAAACAGAGAATTGAACACCTCTTATGAAGTTTAGACAGGTCATAAAAATGGTTCAAGATGATGGGTGGTATTTAGACCGAACGCGAGGCAGTCATAAGCAGTTTAAACATCCAACAAAACCTGGGGTTGTGACGATTGCTGGAAAACCGAACGAAGATGTCGATAAAGGAACACTGAACAATATTCTAAAGCAAGCTGCTCTGAAGAGTTGAGGAAAACCTGATGAAATATGTCGTTATTTTTGAGAAATGCGGAAACAATTATGGTGCGTATGTTCCCGATCTTCCCGGATGTGCTGTTGTCGGTGAGACATTAGAGGTAGTGCGAACGTTAATTGCTGAAGCTATCGATTTTCATATTGAAGGGCTGCGAGAAGCAGGATATGTTGTTCCACAACCATCATCCACACTACCTATTCAAACCCAGCCAGACGTGTTGTCTGAATTAATTGCATCTGGGATTTAATTTGGATGTCTGAGTACACTTAACCTTACAAAGACTACGTCCAGTCCATAACCACGCCTAAGTATTCATCTTTCCGATCTGTCAACCCATCGTAAGCGGATTGTGCATCTTCTGGATCAATGACGTGAGTCAACAATTCTTCTACTTTGAACTTGCCTTCACACATCAATGAATACACCAAGCGCGAGTTGCGTTCAAGTGAGTGCTTCGATTCACCCGTATGCATCGTTGGATAGACCCACTCGTGCGCGCTTTTAAGTGTAATCGCTCCTAAACCGATACTATGGCTATAGTTCAGGATTGCCGTAGCATTCGTGACGTATTCACCGCGTGGGGAGCCGAGTAGTATAACTTCACCTTTCCTGCCGGTTAATTGATAAGCCGTTTCGACGAGCCGTGGATTCCCGATCGCTTCAACCGTGACAGCCGTTTTTTCACCGTTTGTCAGCTCAATGACGCGTTCCAATACATCTTCTTCATCAGGATTAATCAGATGTTGGATACCGCACTGCCGAGCGATTTCGAGGCGGCGCGGCACGCGTTCGATGCTGATGACCTTCATACCCGCCAAATTGAAAAGTTGCGATGCGGAGTTGCCTACCAATCCCAAACCTATAACAGCGACGGTATCCCCAAATTCAGCAGAGGATACCCGTAGCGAGGTCATCGCTACCGTTGCCATTCGGACAAATGGCACCAATTTCTCGTCTATATCCAGAGGCGGTTTGAACGCCAAAAGCACGGCTTCCGTTTTGGCAATAGAGGCATGCGGACCGTAACAGAAGGCGAGATCCCCTTCAACACATTTCGTCACATTTTCACCGACTTTAAGGACTTCACCGATTGCTGTGTAACCCGAACCGTGTGGGAAACGCGTTCCCTCTTGGAGTCCGGTGTATCCTGCGCCTTCGGTGCCGGGGCTAATCAAGCTGTAGTGTGTTTTCAACAAGATTTGGTTCGGTGTAAGCGTCTCGTCGAGTTCAAAATCCTCCAGCATCGCCGATCGTTTCGCTGGCATTACAATCTGTTTACCTTTCATTTTGCTGCGCTCCTTGTTGATTTTCTTTAGCATGCATGGTATCATATACGCACAACTTTTTATAGTAGATAATATGAAATAGAGACGAATTTAGTTTACAAGTCTTACGAAAATGGAGATGTTTTTCTTATGAAACTCACGCCAGAGCAGTGCGAAACCTTTTGGACGCAAGGTGTTCTTATCGTCAAAAATGCCTTGACTGACGAAGACCTGCAACCCGTGATTGACGAGATTTCAGATTTGATTTCCGAACGCGCCCTTGCCTTGAAAGCGGAAGGTGAGCTCGAAGACCTCTACGAAGATGAACCCTTTGACCGCCGATTTGGAAAATTACTGGCACAATCCGGTGAGATGGCACGCGGCTTGGATATTATGCAATATCGCGGTAAAGCAATCTTTGAATTCTTGAGAAACGACAACCTTTTGGATGTTATTGAAGGGATTGTTGGACCTGAGATTACCTGTAATCCAATTCAGCATCTGCGAGCGAAACCACCTGTTATAGATGGGAATGCAAGTTGGGCGGGTGGTGTACCGTGGCATCAGGATGCAGGGGTGATGATGCCGGAAGCTGAAGGATCAAACATCATCACATGTTGGCTTCCGTTAGGTGATAGTACGGTAGAGATGGGATGTCTACAGGCGTTGCCCGGTATTACTGAGGAGAAGGGATATCTGAGCCATCAGAAAGAGGGCGGGACTATGATTAAACCGGAGTTGATGCCGGATGTCGAACCGCTTATGCTGGAATGTTACCGCGGCGACCTCATCTTGTTGAGCCGTTTCACGCCGCATCGTTCACAACCGAATACGTCTGATAGATGCCGTTGGTCGTTAGATTTGCGTTATCAACCGACAGGACACCATACCGGACGCACGGCGCATCCCGACTTTATCGTCCGGAGCCGAGAGAACCCGGACTCTGTTCTTTCTGAACATCAAGTGTGGTGTGATTTGTGGGTAGATGCATTTGAAAACCCACGCGGCTTCGCCGGACATCGTTCGGAATAGCGGCTTTCTATACGCTCCTGATTTGTCCACTTTGAATTTTAGGGTAGTTTGTAGTAGTGCGATTTATCGCACGTTCCGAAGGGATGCGTTTTGCTCGCTACGAACCGTGTTTATATCAGCGTGTGTGAAGGGGCTTCTTGGATGACGGGGATGACATAACTCCGAATTGTTAATCCGTCAAAGTGGTCGGTTTCTACGCGGGGTTCCGGTTCCTTCCGGTGATCAAAGACGACATAGTATCCCTCCTGAACGTTCTCCAGTTTGAGATACGCGGCGAGTTGCTTTTTACCTGCCTGATACCGGGTGTCGCCTCGCCAAATCTTGGTTTCGACGATGTATTTTCGCTGATTGTGGGTGATAAGGAGATCCATCTTCCCGCGTCCGGTTGGAACTTCAAATGACATGATGCCGCCTACTGTCTTGACGAAGGAATCCAAATACGTCAGGAGCAGGTGCCTTCCGACATATTCTTGCGGGGTTTCAGGGACTTGCAGAATCCTAAAGCCAGCGCGGGTAATAAAATCCTGGAAGTTATCCAAAAGAGGCTCCATCTCAATCTGTCCGGCAGGGGTGAGATAATTGAGAAAGCCGTTGATGTTCTCTTCTGCAAAGTAGTCTCGCTCCAAACCGTTCACTGCCGGTGTAAATGCCTGCATGATATGATGCAGATAAATCGGATTGAGAATCTCACACCTTCCGTCAGGTCCTTCCCCGATAACGCCATAGGTTGCGAGTTCGCTGATGAGTTCATCGTGTAGATTAAAACGGATGCCTTCCTCATACGTCATGATCTCCATAAGTATTCTTTCAAAGTGGCGGTTTCTGCGGATGTTCGTTGTCAGATGATCGATGTTGGTGTTCCGTTCGCGAAGGAGTCGGGCGTGTGCCGCTGCGAAATGCACCATCGTTACCGGTTCGGTTTTGGGAATGTCTAATTCCTCCGTGAGTATCTGCGCAAGTCGATTGACGAGGAAGGGCTGACCGGCAGTCTGTTTGTGGAGGCTTTCAATAACTTCTGGCGCGAAGGCTTGCCCAATTTCATCGGTGTACTGCGCGAGGAGTTCTTGCACCTGGGTCAGTGTGAAATTGGACAAGTGGAACTCATCTTGGATATTGAAGGGCGAAATGGACCGGTCGTAACTCAGTTGTGTGAGGCTTTTAACGCCGATAATACCGATACTGTGGGGACATCGGGGCTTGCCGGGGAGATAGATGTGACGGAGTGAATGTAGAAAACCCTTCACAGTAGCTTGGGGGATGCCATCAAACTCATCTATGATAAGAACGACCTTCTGATTGTCAAGAAAATCGGAGAGGCGTTCAAAGAACTCCCGCATTTCAACGTGGTCGGTTATCCTTGCGTTCTCTAAAAATTGGTTTAGCGTCTCAGGTGTCAGACTTCCGCGTTTTTGGAAAACGCCTTCAATTTGTTTGCAAATTTCTCTATAAAAGGAGGCGTAAAAAGCGGCAGGTGTGTAATCTTCATACTCTTCAAAATTCAGGCGGATTGGAAAGTAGGTCGGCTCTGCTATAGCGGCGGTTGGGAGTGTGTCCAGGGCGCGTTGAAAAAAGGTGGTTTTTCCCGACTGGCGCGGCGCAAAAAGGACGATATATCGTCCCTCTTTGACGCGGTTGCTGAAATCTGCAGTTTCTTCGGTACGGCTGACAATGTAATTCTCTTGTGCATTGACGGGGCCTCGGGTTCCAAAATTTCTCATCCTTTCGCCCTCTTGTTCAGTACCTATGCAACTTTCTTATTTGTAGATGTTAACGTTTTTTCGCAATATCGCGAGCATGAAGAAATCCGCAGAAATACCCAAGCAAAACACTCGCTCCTACAGAAGAAAATATACGTATTCTCAGTATCGCGAGCACAGCTCGCTCCTACAGAAGAAAATATACGTATTCTCAGTATCGCGAGCACAGCTCGCTCCTACAGAAGAAAATATACGTATATCTAAAGTGAATCTGTAAAACTAAATGACCCTGCACCCTGATAGGAATTGGGACTACGAGATACAGCCAATCAAATCTACAAATTATGCGCCACTTTAATGCGGTTTTTCGCGCGCGCGAGTGCCGCCTCTACTTGTGGGCGGTTTAGATCTGACGCGTTTGCCGCAAGTTCCGCTTGTGCGCTATCACGGGCATTTTCGGCGCGTTCCACATCAATCTCCGATGCCCACTCTGCGGTCTCAACCAACGCCGTAACACCTGTACGCAGCACCTCAAAGACACCACCGCTTATTGCCATTAACTGTGGCGTTTCTGATTCACGAATGCGAATCTCGCCGATATCTAATGCTGTTAGGAAAGGGAGGTGTCCAGCGAGAATCTCAAAGTTACCTTCGACTCCCGGCGCACGAATGCTCGTCACATCCCCTTCGTAAATCAATTGCTCTGGTGTCCGTATTTCAACGTGAAAACTTCTATTTAGCATATTTTTTATTATCAGGGCTTACGCAAAATCAGAGAATTAAGTCTACCATGAGAAAATCGGTGCGGTTAGGAAACCGCACCTACCGGGCAAGTGCGTAAGTTCTAATTTATGTGTCTCTGAGCATCGTGGAGCAGTGCCCAGATTCAATAGTTTAAAAAAATTAATCTGCTGCTGCTTCTAATTCTTCGCTTTTCACTTGTTCAAATGCTTCGTCGATGGTACCGATATAGCGCAATGCTTGTTCAGGCAATTCATCGCAATCACCATTTAGAATCGCTTGGCAGCCTTGAACGGTATCCTCAATCTTGACATATTTACCCGGTGTTCCCGTGAAACGCTCGGCAACGAACATCGGTTGCGTCAGGAACATCTCTAATTTTCTGGCTCTGCTGACCACCAACTTCTGCTCATCCGACAATTCATCTACACCGAGAATAGCGATAATATCTTGAAGGCTCTGGTATTCTTGTAGGACCTGCTTGACGTTAAAGGCGGTCTGATAGTGTTCGTCGCCGATAATGTCTGCTGATAAGATACGCGAGCTTGATGTTAGCGGATCAACGGCAGGGAATCTTCCCTTTTGGACGATATTCCGTTCTAACCGCGTCACAGCGTCAAGGTGCGCAAATACAGCAACAACAGCAGGATCGGTATAGTCATCCGCTGGCACATAGACCGCTTGGAATGAGGTAATCGAACCGTGTTGGGTTGAGGTGATTCGCTCTTGCAGTTCACCCATCTCCGTTGCGAGCGTCGGCTGGTATCCGACAGCAGAAGGCATCCGTCCGAGAAGTGCTGATACCTCACCACCTGCGAGTGTAAAACGGAAGACGTTGTCGATAAAAATAAGAACATCTTGTCCCTGCTGGTCACGGAAGTATTCTGCCATAGACAAGCCAGCGAGTCCGACGCGAAGACGCGCACCGGGTGGCTCGTTCATCTGCCCGAAGACCATCGCTGTTTTGTCAATAACGTCGTACTCATCAAGTTCAATCCAGAACTGGTTCCCTTCACGCGTCCGTTCACCGACCCCGCAGAAAACAGAGTAGCCCCCGTGTTGTGTCGCGATGTTGTAGATCAGTTCAGCAACGAGTACCGTCTTACCTACACCAGCACCCCCAAAGAATCCGACCTTGCCCCCCCGGACAACGGGTTGAATCAAATCAATGACTTTAATGCCGGTTTCTAACATTTCGGTAACTGTACTGAGTTCTGCTTGTGGCGGTGGCGGTCTGTGAATTGAGTATCGCTCGGATTCATTTGTCGGACCCTTTTCATCAATCGGTTGACCCGTCACGTCGAAAACTCTACCGAGAACGGCATCACCGACGGGAACAGTAATGGGACCACCGGTATCAGTTGCGACTGTTCCACGTACTAAACCGTCTGTCGTGTCCATTGCCACAGCGCGGACCCGATGTTCCCCTAAGTGTTGTTGTACCTCAAGTATCAATTCACTTCCGTCGTAACGTTGAACTCTAACAGCGTTGAGGATATCCGGCAGTTCGCTGCCCGAAAAATCCAAGTCAACTCGAGCACCGACAACTTCTAAGATTTTTCCTTCGTTCATGAGATATTTCCTTTTTTAATTTTCAGGAGTTGACTTTGCGTCGCGTCCGAATACTGAAGGGATTTCTTTAAACGCCTTTTTATTTTCCAAGGGCATTTCTAAGGATTCGCTGCTTTCTACTAAACAGAACCGGTCATTTGTACGCTCGTATTTGAGAATTTGACCTTCGCAGTGAAACCATACCCACTTCACAGCCGATGTCACTTTAGCATTAATGTGAAAAATTGCTCGCTCATAGTCGACGGACCACGCGAGAACGAATTCTGCAACGTGCTTTTCTGGAGCGTAAATGTCTCTATATCGCATGCAAACTTTGAGCGTAGTTGTAAAAACGATCAAAGACTCGGACACGCCTTTTGGAACCGAGTCAGTGCCGTTTCCTTATTAATCAACGCGTATTGTCGATTTTGGGTCGGCATCAGGAGATTCACGCGTTGGATTTTCCGATTCAGATTTTCAAGTTTTTCACGATACTGCGCGAGACTACGGGCGCGTTCATGTTCAAAGCTCCGGCTGACCGCCTCGCGCCGATGCGGATACCGCTGTATGAGAGCAGCCAACCGCTCTCTACGGGCTTTTAGATTAATGAAGAGTTTTTTAAGTTGTGCTTTTTCTTTTTTAATTTCTTTTTCTAATTCAATCCATCGCGGCGCGAACCCGTTCTCTTTCAAGAGCCGATTCGCCATTCGGACTTGTGGGGTCAGAAAGGGATTCGTATCCAACTTAATCGGTCTACCTTTACCCGGCAAATCTTTGAATTCACCGCGTTCCATCGCCTCTTCAATCTGTTCGTCTACATTGATTGGCATCTGGGACCTCCTCGTTTTTTTAATTGTTTGTTGCTAACCCTCCAGTGCGGCTGCACCGCTTACAATCTCGGAAATTTCTGTGGTGATCTGCGTCTGACGCGCTCTGTTGCGTTGAAGGATTAACTCGTCAATGAGTTCTTTCGCCTTTTGCGTAGCGTTTTCCATTGCCGCCATCCGTGCCGCTTGCTCGGCTGCGTTCGAGTCCAGGAGCACCTTCCACATTTGCATGTTCAAATGTCTGCTGAGTAACATCTCAAAGAGTTCGATCTGCCCCGGTTCATAAATATAGTCTAAGAAAAGCGTGTCGCCTTCTGGGAACTCAGGTACTAATGGAAGCAGCTGCTCAACAAGCACCGTCTGAAGGATGGCGGATTTAAAATTGTTGTAGATGACTTCAACTTTGTCGATTTTTTTCTCAACATAGAGGTGTTCAAACTCGTGGACAACATCAACAGCCGTCTGAAATTCAAGGTTACGGAAAATGTTGGTGTACGCATCGGTGATATCATAACCGCGTCGGTCAAAGTGTTCGTGTGTCCGCCTACCGATACAGATAAGTGTCACGTCTGCCCCACCGTCTTGGTAGTGTTGGACCCGTTGTGTTGTTGTCCGAATGACATTACTATTGAAGCTACCACACAACCCGCGGTCGCCGGAGACGGAAATGATACAGACGTGCTTCAGTTCCCGTTCCTCAAGCAGCGGGTGGGTCAATGCCTCAGTCTCGGTGTCCATCCGTGAAATCAGGTGTCCGAGAATCGTATCGAGTTTGTCTGCGTAAGGGCGCGTTGCGTTAATGTTTTCTTGCGCGCGACGGAGCCGCGCTGCAGCAACAACCCGCATCGCATCGGTGACTTGCTCAATGTTCTGAATGCTGGTGATACGCCGTCGAATCTCTCGTAAGGTTGCCATTTTTCCGTATTAACTCCGAGTAGATTATGAAGTAGTCCAGTTTTCCTTGAACGTTTTCACCGCATTGTGTAAGGTTTCAAGCAGTTCATCGCTTAATTCACCTGTTTCCGCAATTGCTGTGAGTAGGTCTGCGTGATTTCTATCAAGGTATTGCAAGAATTCGGATTCAAATCGCGCGACTTCTTCTTCAGGCACATCGTCCAAGTAGCCGTTAGTCCCACAGAAAATAGCCGCGACTTCACGCTCCACAGGCATCGGTTGATATTCCGGCTGCTTCAGCAATTCAACGAGGCGTGTGCCCCGTAAAAGCAAGGATTGCGTTGACGCGTCCAAATCCGATCCGAATTGCGCAAACGCTGCAACTTCTCGAAAACTCGCTAAATCCAGTTTCAGTGTACCCGCAACTTCGTCTGATTTCATGGCTCTGACTTGCGCGTCTCCACCGACACGTGAAACCGATGTACCCACATCAATAGCGGGTCTCACGCCTTGGTTAAACAGATCCGTTGTGAGATATATCTGTCCGTCAGTGATAGAGATAACGTTCGTCGGAATATAGGTCGTCAGATCGCCTTCAAAGATTTCGATGATTGGCAGTGCCGTGAGGGAACCACCCCCCAATTCGTCGCTGAGTTTCGCGGCGCGTTCCAATAGGCGTGAATGTAAATAGAACACATCCCCCGGATATGCCTCCCTGCCTGGCGGTCTCCGTGAAAGTAGGGACATCTGACGGTATGCCCAGGCGTGTTTCGTCAGGTCATCGTATATGATGAGCGCATGTTTGCCGTTATCCCTGAAGTATTCACCCATCGCAGTACCCGTGTAAGGCGCGATGTATTGAAGCGGAGACGGTTCACTCGCGGGCGCAGAGACGATAGTCGTGTATTCCATCGCGTTGTGCTCACGCAGTGTACTCGCAACCTGCGCTAAAGTTGAGCCTTTTTGCCCGATAGCGACATAGATGCAATAAACGTCTGTATCCCTCTGGCTCAGAATGGTATCAAGCGCGATAGCCGTCTTCCCGGTTCGCCGGTCGCCGATGATAAGTTCACGCTGTCCGCGTCCGATGGGTGTCAAGCTATCAATGGCTTTTAAGCCTGTATAGAGCGGTTCACTCACAGGTTGGCGTTGAACGATACCGAGCCCCTTCTGCTCGACCGGCAATTGATGTTCAGTTTCGACAGGACCCAACCCGTCAATCGGTTGACCGAGCGCATTGACGATTCGTCCGAGAAGTGCTTCTCCGACAGGGACTTCCGGTAGCCGTCCCGTCCGTTTGGCAGTATCGCCTTCGTGAATAAGTTGGTCTTCACCGAACAGAACGCAGCCGACGTTGTCTTCTTCGAGGTTAAAAGCGATGCCGTAAATGTCGTTCGGAAATTCAATCATTTCACTTGCCATAGCGTTGGCAAGCCCATGCACCCGTGCGATGCCGTCGCCGACCTCCAGCACCGTGCCAGCGTCATAGACATCCACGTCCTGCTCAAACTGTTGCAGTTGTTGTTTAAGGATATTTGATATTTCGTCCGGTCGGACTTCTCTTGCCATATTTTTAGTCCTTTGTGGGAATCATAGTTGTCAGTCTTCGGTTAATGGTTTTCAGTTAAGAGGTTTCCTTGTAACAATCTATCTTCTCTTGGTGTACACCAAGTAGGTGTAAATTGTTGCGAACCCGTCTTTTAACTGGTAACTGACAACCGATAACTATGAACCTTGTGCAAGTTGGTGCCTCAGGCGTTGAAGTTGGGTCGCAACACTTGCATCAAAAACAGTGTCGTCTAATTGCACAATAAATCCGCCCTGAATTTCTGCGTCTACTGTACTTTCCAAACGTACCTGTTTTCCCGAATATGCCTCTAAATGCTGTATGAGTTGTGTCTCTTGTTCGGGTGTGAGTGCCACGGCTGTCGTCACTTTTGCAACCAGTCTACCCGCCGCTTCGTCAACGATGGCTGAAAAGACCTCCATCATCGCCGAGAGATAGCGTTCACGCTGCTTCAGGGCAAGTAGTTTGAGAAAGTTGATTGTCAGCGGATGTGTCGCGTCAGTAAAAATCTGATCAAACGTCTCGCTTTTGAATTGCGGAGACAGAATGGGGCTTGAAATTAATTGAGCGAACTCCTCGGAGCCTTCAATCAACGCTTGCAGGTGATCTATATCTGCGATAATGTCTACCAAAGCGTCCTGTTCTAATGCTGCATCGTATAACGCGCGGGCATAAGGTTTTGCAACCCGAATGTCTCTCATAGTTGGTTCTTTTATTTTCTGCTTCTGAGCATCACTCCGTTGGGCTTAACCGAAAATCATCGTGAAACGAAGTGGAACGATGACCAGGCGTTAATAGTTAAGAAATTGGCAATCGATTAATAGATGCGTCAATAATATGCTGATGCCGTTCCGCGCTGAGTTCCGCACTTATGATTTTGCTGGCAGCATCAATCGCGAGTTCAGCAACGACACCTCGTAGTTCCGAGATAGCATCATCTTTTTCACGCTGTATCTCTGCTCTGGCGCGTGCGACTTCCTCTTCTGCCTCTTGGCGTGCTTGTGTAAGGATCTCCTGACGCTCAGTGTTTCCTTGTTCAATTGCAGCTTGGATTTTAGTTTGCGCTTCGGTCTCAATTTCGGCTAAACGTTGGCGTGTCTCTGCGGTGAGTCTGTCCAACTCTTCACGATCCGTCCGCAATTGTTCCAACTGCGTGACGATTCCGGTTCTGCGCTCATCTAAGAGACCCCCGACTTTGCCGAATACGAATTTCCACAGTACCGCCAGCACAACCAAAAAACCGATGACTTGAATAATAATCGTCTTCGGGTCAATTCCGAGTAGACTCAACAACCCACCATCAGCAGGAGCATCAGCAGCGAACGCACTGTTGACACAGATGCCCATCAGAATAACCGAGCATGCATAGAGGACACGGTTTGCAGTTCCTTGTTTGGTGTTTCCCATAAGTTTACTGTACTCTGTTTTTGGAATGGTTATTAGTTGTCAGTTATCGGTTGTCAGTTAAGAGGTGAGTTTGTAACAATTCGCCACTGCCTGGAGTACTCTAAACAAGAGAAGACTGTTAACCTCGGAATGCCATAAGGCGTTCCCCTGCTTTCAGTTAAGGCGTGTAGATATGAAAAACGTGTTACCTGCCACAAACGAGTAACAGAAAACTAACAACTGATAACTGATGTATTATTTAATTTCCGCTTCTAACATCTTCTGTGACTCGATTCGCGTCTGCATCAATCATCTCTTTGAGCACTTCACCCTCTGGGAGTTTTGCCTGCAAGATAAAGAACATTAAAAGCGCGTAGATAACGAGCGATTCGATGAGTGCCAAACCGATAATCATCGCAGTTTGAATCTGTGGCGCGGATTCGGGTTGACGGGCAATACCCTCAAGAGCTGTGCTGGTTGCACTCCCTTGTGCTCTTGAAGCGAAAATGACAGCGATCGGCAAGCCTAAGGTTACACCGAACGCCAACACTGCTAAATAAATCATGAAATGTCCTCCTTGGACGGATACGGGACAGACTACACCTGTCCCACAGAATTAGTGATGCGCTTCATGCGCTTCGTCGCCGTGTTCTATGAACAGCACGATGTAGATAGATGTTAAGATAGTAAAAACGAATGCTTGCAGGAAGCCAGCAAACAGCCCGAAGAACAGCATCGGCACTTGCACCGGAATAATCGGTATGGCATCTGCAATTAGCACAATCAGTCCGAGTTTCGTCAGTTCAATCACAACCGCTTTTTCGCCAAAAATGTTTCCGAAAAGCCGAACGGCAAGTGAACCCGCACGCGATAACTGCGCAACGACTTCAAGTGGAAACATCAAAACCCCTAACCACGGTGGGTTACCCGCTAAATGTTTCAGATAACCGCCTATCCCGTTCTCTTTAATAGCGATAATTTGAACGCCTAACACAGCCGTTATACCGAGGGCAAGCGTTGTATTCAGGTCTGCTGTTGGGGGTTGAAGCCCGGGAATAACGCCGAGATAGTTCAGGAAGAGAATGAAGATGAAGAAGGAGCCAACGAATGGCACATATTTTCTGCCGTGGTCGCCTAAAATACCACCGAAGAAATCCATGATACCGCCGACAAACACCTCTAACAGTGTTTGACCTTTCCCTTCAGGTATCCGTTTCAACTTGCGAGTGGCGAAAATAAAAAATACGACTAAGACGAGAACAGCAAAGTATGTGTTAGGAATTAAATCGGGCTGATGCCACCGAGTCGGTTCTGGGATCATTTCATCCGGTAAAAGCCGTGAAATCGGGTAGAGCAAACTGCGGTGACCGTTGTCAGCTGCGAAACTCTCAGCCACTGTCGCTAAACTCAGTCCCGCAACCAACCAGATAAACGATAGTTTTTTCATGTTTTGTTATTAGTGTTTCTTAAATATAGTGGTAGTTTTGGGTGCTTTTCAATTCAAAATCAATTCGGAAACGCCACGTTATGACTGATCGGTATCCTTATTCGACAGAATCGACACCACCAAGACCATCGCCTTAATAATAATAGCACCTTGTACTAAAGCGATACCTCCAGCGAGCGCGTAGACATTCATCCATTCCGTTTTAAATAGGAAATAGAGTATTCCACCCAACACTGTATATTTACCTATCGCAATGAAACCCAGTAAATACTTTGTGCGATTTGTTCTCCCAGGTTGGATAAGGCGGCGGACTACAAATTCAATTGACCAGAAGAGGCTAAGGCTGATAATGCTGCCGATAAGAAAACTGGGGAGTGCGGGGCGTTTGAAGCCTAACAACGCTGCTGCAACGACGATGGTGAGACAGATTGTCAAGATATAGACCTGGCGGATAAATCGGTCACCAACTTCCAAAACGGGACCCATCTAAATGACTCCTTTGTCAAAATAACGGCAAATCACAGTCGCCGAAATTTACCGCTTTCGGATGTTTTTGGGTGTTATCGTTTTTCAGAGTTTTGTGTTTGTTCTGATGTGGCGCGACGCTGTTTTTCTTGACCGTAAAGTCGCCGGTTCCAGCGCGCAACCGAACGAAACATTTCCATGAATCCGGCGGCAACCCCTATTCCGAAACCGATGTATGATCCAACTGCTGCATTGCCTAACTTTCCACCGATCCACTTACCCCCAAAATAACCGATGCAAATCGCGAGCGCAAGCGTTATTCCAATGGAAGCGAGGTCGAACATCCCAACATTCTCATTTTTCAACGGATTGAGCCGGTGTTTGAACATAACGGGTACTCCCATACATAGCGTGAAAATGAGTGGGGGAACATGTTACCTCGTTAGCAACGGTATATATTATATCACAAGATTATGGAGAATGCAAAAAAAAGCGGGAACGCCGTGTTCCCGCCTTTATACATAGATACATTATCGTTTTATATTTGCCCATGTCGTGGCGAGTTTGTCGGCGGGAGAGACATCAAAAGCGTCGTCTAATCCATCTTCCATAATCTGCGTAATATCATCCTCACTGAGGACGACATTAAAAATAGCGACATCATCAATGATGCCCCTGAAGTGACCGGCATAACCGAAACCGATGAGCAAATTAAGGTTGCTGGGACTGGAATCTCCGCACGGATGTGCGCCACATTTTACCCATTTATCTTGGGCAGTAACTTCACCGTCTTTGTACATCTTGTATTCACGGTCGTCAACGTTTCTGGTCTCGGCGACATGGATCCATTCGTCATCTACAAAAGTGCCAGCGACTGGTCTGGCAACCTCTACATAGGGTTGACAGTTGGCACCGCAATCGCCCCAATAAAAACTCAATCGACCGTCTGGTTCCAATGTCAAACAGCCTTCGCCGCCGTAAGATTTGCAAACTAAGTTTTGGCGGCCGGCACTGACGCTCTCAGGTTTAACCCAGAAAACGATTGTCACATTCCCATCGAATTGCAGGGATGCATCATTACCCATATCCACAAAAGATGAGCCATCAAACTCAAGTGCCTTACCAAATTTACCATCTACCCATTTGGGTTTATTCTTGAGCTCTCCATCGTTTCCGTTTTCTGAACTATCTTTCGTCGTATCGCCTTTCCCTTCATCAAATTTCCATATACCGACAATGGTATCAGGGTCTAACACCGCCTCACTTGAAACGGCTAATGTTCCCACAATAAATAGCGCAGTTATACCAATCCATAACACTCTGGATTTCATCTCTCGCTTCCTCCTTAGTTAATAGTTGCAGAAACGTTAGCAGGATTAGCGAAAATTGTCAAGAAAAAGATCTCTCCGTCTACCTTTGTAAATATTAATTTTCAGTCCGGAGTGCGTCGGTAGGTGAAAGCCGCGCCGCCCGCATTGCAGGATAGACGCCAAAACCTACGCCCATGACAATCGAAAAAATAACAGAAGTGAGTATCCACGGTAAGGATAACACGACGGGCCACACATCCACAACTGGCACGATCCGCACCGCAAGCCGTGCCATCCCGTGCGCCGCCACCCAACCGCCTGCGATGCCGAGTAGCCCGCCGCAGAGACAGAGACAAATGGATTCCGTCAAGAACTGATAAAAAATATCAATTCGTTTCGCACCGACCGATTTCCGCACACCTATCTCCCGTGTCTTTTCACCGACAGAGACGAGGCAGATATTCATGATGCCGACACCGCTGACGAACAACGAGAAACCTGCAATACTGCCCAAAGTGATTTTTATTACTTTTTGAATGTGGAAAAGTCGTCGAGCCGTCAATTTCGCTATCCAAACCCCGATAAACTCATCTTTCCCTCGGTGTCTTTTACGCAGCGTGTTTTTAACAGAATCAATAATACTGTTAATCTCTGCCCCTTTTCTAAAAAAGACGAGCAAGTAATCGACATAACGAAAGCCTTTCACCCGTTGTTGATAGGTGGTCAATGGTACAGAAATAGCGTCATCTAAAGAATACGTGTCACTGAGGCTCATGCCTTTTGTTGTCATCACTCCGATAACCCGTAACCTGATCTGCGCTTGCCGCCAATGATACCGAAGTTTCACCTCTCGTCCGATGGGCGATGCCTCCCCAAAAAGCTCCCTGGCAGTGTTAGCACCCAGGACACAGACCTGCTTTGCATTTTCGATATCGCTGTCGGAGAGGAATCTACCAACGTGAACTTCCCAACCCATGCCGGGGGCGTAGTCTGCTGTGATACCTTCTAAACGCGCTTTCGCTTGATTCCCGTTTCGGCTGCTAACAAAGGTGTTGAAGTCTTCTACTTTAGGCAAGACATACAGCACATCGGGGCATTCTGCCTCAACTGCGGAAGCGTCCTCAAGGGTATATCGTTCTGTCGTGCGCCGGACGAGCCGCGGTCCCTTCCAAATAGAAGTCCGTGTCCAGAATGCGATTTGGTTGGCACCGCCCATCATTTCAAGGTTTTGAGCGATGATGCGTTTCCCACCATCGCCGATAGCGATCATGCAAAGCACACCCGCAATTCCGATGAAGATGCCGAGAATGGACAATCCTGCACGAAGCCTATTTTGCGCAAGGGGCTTCACACCCGCAGCTATAGCATCACGAAGTTTCATTGCTGCACCTTTTTTGTCTCAGAACTCGGAAGGACCTACCGATGTGCTTGAAATCCGACAGGTCTTCGGGGATTACTAATCACCTGAATGGGTGTTGTCCTACCTCTGTCCCAGCACTTTCAGAAATTCTGGATCCTTTTGGACATCCGAAAACTCAGGAGTCTCAACGAAAGTCGGGTAGTATGTATCCTGATAATTATAAGGCTCTACCATATAATCGTTCTGAGCAACCTTCAAGTGCTGTAAAGTTTTTTCTCGATCCTTCTCAGAAGCCCAGATGCTCACGGCAAGCATGAAGTGGCCATAAGGGTTGTTATTTCCCAAATCGACGGCGATTTGTAGCATCCGCGTTGCTTCGCTATACTTTTTCGACCATACCAGACAACAACCGACATCGTGAGCAGCCCAAATAAGGTTGTAGGTATTGACCGGATAACGGGCATGCTGTTTTTCTACTTCCCCTTCGATAAACGTCCTTGTATCTGTCCAGACTTGATCGAAACGATCCCAATCTTCCTGTTTTCTATACAACAGAAGCCGATTGGTTCTTACAGCTAACCAGAATCTAAAATAATTCCGCCAACCGGGTTCACCGTTGGCACGTTCCAATTTTTCTATTTCGAGAAGTGCCACATCTAACCGGTCATTGCTTCGTAATATTTCCGCTCCCATTTGTAGAAAATCGCAACGACTGTACTGACTCACTTTAGGGTTCTCCAAGCGTTCAGATGCCTCATTATAGAGTTGAATCCAGTCATCAATACGACCTTCCGCTGCCCAACATCCAGCGCTGGTTAGATTGGAAATGATCCTTAACACATATTTTTCTGACTGCTTGCATGCCCAACGGTAAAGACGGGTCTGCTCCGCAATAGCTTCTCGATTTCTCTCAAGAAAAGCGAGACTATTGACTAACGTGTTATGCGCCCAGAAACGCTCCGTATTATCTGAGGTCTCATCTATATACCTACGGAGTAGAGATATCCGTTTTTCCATGCCGAGTTTGCCCATATACGGGTATATCTCATCAACGGCAAGATGTGCCAATTCGGGTGTGGTTTTACCCTTAAGGGCAGCTTCAATCTCGTTGCAGGCTTCTGTAAGAATATCCGATCGTGATGCAGGATCAGATTTCACATTCTCCATGAATGCAGTGAACCTGCTACGAATTTCTTCTAATTGATTCATGATGTTCTCCTTGAGAGTATCTGATAGTTCTAAATGACCAAAGAATTCTTGATTCAAGAATTCTGAATCTGTTTGCAGACGCTTTCGCGCCCGTTGGAGTCGGCTCGTAATTGTATTCACCGACACTCCCATGAATTGGCTGATCTCTTTCGTTGACATTTCGTCAAGATAGTAGCGTGTTACAACTGCGCGTTCATTCTCTGGCAATTTTTCCAAAAGTCTTTTCACAAGTTCATGGTAACGCTCCGTCCTCTCTGTCATCCGCTGTTCCGATATATGATGTGTATAAGAGGATTCCTCGATTTCTTTAACGGGTGTGTCCTCCAGTGATTGCATCACAGACTTTTGGCTTCGCATCCAATCAATACAAAGCCGATCTGCGATGACATGGAGCCATCCGGCAAATTGAGTGGGATTCTTGAGGGTCGGAAGTTTTTTGTATGCCCTAAGGAAGGTGTCTTGCATAATATCTTCCGCATGGTGAAAATCTTGGGTCTTCCGCCATGCCAGGGCATGAATGCTCTTTTGGTACTTTTCGACTAAGATACCAAACGCAGCGTCATCACCCGATAAGATTTTGCGGATTAGTTGAACATCGTCTTCTCTTTTCACGAAACTTTCTCCTAATGAACAGATTCGATTATGTTTGCCCTCATTCAAAAGGCTTAATCAAATTCCTTAAATTAAGCAATACAATACGATTCGGACCTTCTATTATTAAAGACGAAAGTTTGAGCAGAAAACGTGCATTATGGAAAAAAACCAAAAAACTGAATGTTTTAGAATTTGTTTTGTGAGTATTAGGGAATAAAAAAGGGAACCGGTAAAAAACCAGTTCCCTGTGGACATTCTACTGGACTTCGGAAGCTAAACTGACAATCCAGCAACAGCAGCGTCTTCACTGTCGAAATGTTCAAATAGATTCACCACACGACTCAGAACAATGAGATTTCTGATATGTTTTCCGACATTGATGACCCCTACGCGTCCGTGTTTCCGTGATGCAGCAGCGTATGCTTCCATCAAGGTCCCAAGACCTGAACTATCAATCCGATTGACCTGCTCGAAATTGATGAGGATACGTGGCGTATCAGAAGCCTCTATTTGTGGCAAGATGACTTTTCGTAAGTCTGATGCGGAACGTCCGCCTACCTTTCCAGTGGGTTTTAAAATCGAGATGCCATTTTGCTGGCGAATTTGCGTTGTCATTTTTTTCTCCTTTTTTGTTTTTGGAATTTGTAACTGTTAATTGTTTTTTAATATTGTTCAAACGTTCACTTTAAGGATGCATTGACTTGACCCGAATTCTATAAAAAACCGCCTTTTTAACGCAAATCCAAGTCCGCGTCCGTTTTGAGGAGTCTGTGGAATGTTTCAAAAGACGCTCCCCAAAGTTTCTCCTCTGTATAAGGATCGCCCGGTTCAGCTGGCACGACAGTCTCATCACAACCGAAAGCAAGGTAACCGATGCCGAAGAGTAACAAACAGACGAGGAATAGATTAATCATTAGGAAACGCATTTTTTTCTCCTTATTAGAATAGGACTTGCATTTGAATTTGCAAGTGACAATTTTGCTGAAATTTTTCTTTTTGATCCGTTGATTTAAGTGACGCATCTTAGATGTCAAAAGGTTGCATTATTTTCAAAACGGGTGTTGAAACCAAATGATCTCAATTTGCAAGAACGGAGAGATAGGAGATGTATTCTCCAGACCCCTCAGCCTTTTCATTTTTCCTCCTTTTGCCTATATAGAGTTCGTTCAGGAAAAAAAGATAGTAAAGAATTGTCAGTTGTCGTTACTACAAACGAGTTCCAAAACAGTTGCATTTTTTTCATTTAAGTTGAACTGGCGTTTTATAAAAATTGATAGCGAAACCCAACTTTGGATACTTTTTGGATTGTTGGGTTTCGCTCTGTCTATCCGCAGTGCTGTTCGTGTTAATTTCGCGCCGTGCTGGCGTAAAATTCCGAGATACTTTCAACGCCGCGCAGCAGCATTTCATCACTCAAGTGAAACGCCTCGCGTATTTTCAGTTTTTGCTTATCTTCTATTGAAGCAAGCAACCGTTGATTTGGTACAACATGGACGGAGTCAGCCTTTTCTCGAAGTTCCTGCAGTCCCTGCTCTGCTTTTTCGGCACGGCGTTGCCCTTCAAAATTGAACGGACACGTCACAACGCCTACCGCTAAAGCCCCTTGCTCTTGAGCAAGAGAGGCAATCAGGGGTGCAGCGCCTCCGCCCGTTCCGCCACCCATACCGGCTACAACGAAAACGATGTCGGCATCGGCAACGACGTTATGGAGTTTCTCTCGATCCTCCTCGGCAGCCCTTTTGCCCATCTCTGGATCCGCTCCGGAATACCCCGGAGTGGTGTTAGCACCAATCAGCACGGGTGTTGCGTCATTGTGTTTGTCAAGTGCTTGCTGGTCTATATTCACTGCGTAAAATTCAATATCTGTCAAACCAGATTCAATCATCCATTTGACGGCGTTACCGCCCGCACTACCGACACCCACAACCTTGATTTTGGGGTGGAGACGCTTGGATTCTTCACGTTTAGATGACATAGTTCTCCCTCTTTCAGGTTCGACACCGAACGCCTTGCGTAGGAGTTCACGTGTCTGTCTTAACCGTGTTTTAACTGTACCTATCGCTAATCCGAGTTCAGCGTGGATCTCTTTGATACTCCACGATTCCAGATAGTATAGCACCGCGACACGTCGCACTTTATCTGGCAGGTGATGCACTGCTTCTTTTGCGTCTTCGAGGCGTTCGATTTCTCGAAAATATCCCACCGCGTCCTGATCAATGCGATGGGTTAGATCGGCATAACTGGACGGAATTTCGCCGCTTGCGTGGCGTGTGGGCGTATAGTACCGCTTACAAGCGTTGTCCGCAATGCGGTGCAACCAGCCACTAAAACTTTCGACGCGTCGGAGTTGGCTGATGTTTTCCCAGACGGCTCTCCAGATGTCCATAAGGATTTCTTCAGCGTCGCGGCGTTGTCTCGAATTTGCGATAACGACTTTCCAGATGCGAGGACTATAACGCGACATCAGTTCTGTAAATGCCAACTCATCACTTGCTTGGGCAAGCCGAATGAGTTCTTCATCTGTCAGATTAGTGTGCGTTAATAGATCGTATCGCATAGTAAAGTTCCCAATTGGGTTTTAACCTAAAGAGGCAGATTTTTCGCGGGGCGGTTTAAAAAAATTGAGAAGTCACATTTTTTCGATAGAGCAGGACTTCTCAAAAACCTCCTGTGCCAGGAGGAAGTGGCTTTGGCTTAGGGGGCATTAACTAACTATTACGTGAATGATGTCTCCGGGTTGGATTTTTCTTAACATTGTTGTGGGTGTGAGTCGATGGCTTGGGTCAAGGCGAACTCTAAAAGGGCGATTGCTTGTTCCCGAGAGACAGAAGGGAATCCTTCAAGAAAATAGTCAAGACTCTCTCCAGCTTTTAGGTGATCAATGAGTGCCTTTACGGGAACACGAGTACCAGTAAACACCGGTGTTCCTCCATGAATCTCAGGATCCTGATTTATCACTTGTTCTGGTTTCATTTTTTAGGGTTCTCCTTGTTATTTTTTGGAAAACAAACCTTTGATCTGCCTGAGTTACTACCTGGGGACGACCTATTAAGTTGTCCTTGCTTTTGGTCTCCAGTGTCAAGGCATCTTTACCCAAAAACTTTGATAAAATTATACAATTTTCCGCAGCGAGGATGCCAATCAAACTCACGTTTTAGTCAACATCTCCTGCCTCTAAGTATTTTAGCGGGCTTTCGATGATGTAGTCCCCCGACTCCTCAAGAAACTGCTGCACCAGATAGACATGCCCGACACCGATAATCAGAAGGATTCGATCATCGGTAGACTCAGTGATGCGCGTCAGATTTACAAAGATTTTGAGATTCCGTGCGTACCAAACATGGGCGAGCCAATCTGCCCCCGGATATTGGTCGCCAAGTCCAATACGGGCATCATGTATGTATGCTCGCTGGCTCGCGCGGGTCCTTACAGGGTGATTGAAGCGTATATACTTGTCAATTATCGATTCATATTTCTCAATTTTTCCTGAATCTGTCGGATCTCCGAAACGGTGATCCTCAGGGGATCCGAAAAGGTGCTCCTGATTGTGAACTTTTGCAAACTCGCTTCGGTTTATCAAGTGATCCTTAATTTTTTCAAGGATCGGGTTTCGCTCTGGCCAATAATCTACACAATATATTGTTGAATGTCCAAACGCTTTTGCCAACCTATAGCCGATCTGATCCCCCTCGTACCGCTCAAGTTCGTATGTCCCATTCAAATAACCTTGATACCTTTTGTTTTCAGAGGCGCAACGGCTTGGATCCAATTCAACCGCTATTTTGGTAGGTTTAAACGCTTTAAGGTGTTCAAACACTTGTTTAATCTCGCGCTGGCGTTTGGGCACAAGGACATCATCCGCAAAGTGCCAACTACCAAGAATCATAATTGTCGGTTTTTTCATCATTTGCTTACTTTCTCCTGTAGATACGTCTGTCTGATTCTCGCTTGTGGCTGTGCCGGCAATAGATAGCACGGCGGCGAGTAAGGTTATGAAATAGAGTTTGCATTTCACTAAGATTCTCATAAAATTTTCTCCTATCTGTAGATTAAACCCTTCCAAAAAGGATCATCAAATTTCAGCAACTCTGGTGGAGGGTAAAAACAAATGACCACTTCCGCTGTAGGCACGGTTTCCCAACCGCGCCGATCGCACTGTTCCATTAATTCCAAACTTCACCTTAAAATAATGGGTTTAAAGTGTCTACTTCTCCGCCGCGTCCAAGTATTTCAGCGGACTTTCAACGATGTAGTCCCCGGACTCCTCAAGAAACTGCTGCACCAGATAGACATGCCCAGCACCAATAATCAGCAGGATCCGTTCGTCGGCAGATTCGGTGATGCGGGTGAGATTGACGTAAATCTTTAGATTCCGATCGTACCAAGAGTGAGCGACCCAATTAGCACCTGGATATTGGTCGCCGTTCCCTATACGCGCGATCCACCGTATATATCGTTGATGGGACACACTTCTACCTTCAGGCTCGTTGTGGCGTATGTACATGTCAATGATCGGTTCGTATTTCTCAGGCTCAATCCAGGTTACGCCACTTTCATCTTGTATAACTTTTCCATCAGTTGTAGGCGGAGGTGGAAGAAGATGTTCCTGATTATGTGTCTTCGCGAACTTTTGATAGTCTATTAAATCCCAATCAAAACCATCTGGAAAAAAAGGGTGATTGTCTGGCCATGGCCAATAATCAACGCCATACACCTTTGGATGTTCCATCTGTTTTGCTAATCGAAATCCAATCTGGTTACCTTCCCCGCGTTTGAGTTCGTACGTTCCTTTGAGATAGGCTTGATAGTTTGCATTGATCTCGGCATCAAATCTTTCATCTGCCTCAAGGGCTATCTTGGTAGGTTGAAATGCCTTAAGCTGTGTGACGAGTTGCTCAATTTCCTGTTGGCGTTTAGGGGCGAGGACATCATCCATTTTGTAGTTGAAGGCATCCATTCCCGGATTTGATAAGTGTCCGCTGCCAAGAATCATGACTGTCGGTTTTTGTACCATTTGCGGAGTTTCTCCTGTAGAGGAATTTGTCTGACCATCGCTTACAGCTATACCTACCGTAAATAACATACCAGCAAGTAGTACCGCTGTATAGGTTTTGCAATTTGCTAAGACTTTCATAAAACGTTCTCCTATCTCTAAGGCGGTTGATAGCCCCAAAAAGGGGTTACCAAATTTCCAACAATTAGGAAAGCACGTTATCGAGTTCCTGTTTTGCCTGAATCCAAGTATTGCAACGGGCTTTCTATATTATAGACCTCGGAGTCTTCCACAATCTGTTTAAGGAATCCTAAGTGCCCAGCACCGATGATTAGCAAAATACGCTCATCTTCTGATTCCGTAATTCGGGTGAGATTGACAAAAGTTTTGAGGTTCCGATTATACCAAAAATGTGCGACCCAATTCGCCCCCGGGTACTCGTCTTGAAGACCAATTCGGGCAATCCGTAAGTAGTCGCGGAGGTTTGTGCGGATCTCTTCATCTTGGTTCTCCCGTATATACATGTCAACTATGGGTTCGTATTTTTCAGGCTCAATCCAGATTCTGCCATCTTCATCCTGCGTCATTTTTCCAGTAGGTGGCGGTCCCAGAAGATGTTCCTGATCGTTCGTCTCTGCAAACGCCCCGTAATCTGTCCAATGATCCTCCCGATCCTCCCGAACGATTGGATCATCGCGCAAATAATCTACACAGTGGACCTTTGGATGTCCCATCTGTTTCGCTAATCGGAATCCAATCTGGTGGATTTCATGGGGTTTAAGTTGGAAGTTGTCCTTCAGATAGGCATCATATTCGTTCTGAAGTTCAGCCTCCCAATGTGTATCAACTTCGACGGCTATCTTCGTCGGTTTGAAACGGGCAAGTTGTTCAACGAGCTGCTGAAGTTCGGCTTGGCGTTTGGGTGCAAGGACATCGTCCATTCTATAATTGATTCGATCTGCTCCCCAATTTGCCAAATGTCCACTACCCAGAATCATAAGTGTCGGTTTCATTTGCGTGTTTCCTCCTTAAAAATACTAATGAAAAGGCAAGCACTTCATTCATCTAACTCTACCCTAAGAGGAACTTTAAAGGTATTCGGATCTAAGCCTTGTGCTTTAAGATCGTCAATTGTCTCTTGTAATTCCTCACCCGTCTCTTCCAATTCGTGGATGTATTCTCTATCTTCATCGTTATGTCGAGCGATTTCGAGTTCTATCTCATTGAGTCGCTGGAGGTCTCTGAGTAAGCCTTCATCTACGCCAACAACCCGCGGGATAATCTCTAACCACTCTTCCATAAGAGGATGTTCACCTTTGGCAAGAAGATAAAAGGCATTTTTGAGTGATTTCAATGATGCCTCTGGATCAGCGTCTTTAAGATCAAGATACTTCTGCATCATTTCCGCCGCTTTTTCCTGTCGTTTTTCTATTGGCAGTTGCAAGTAACGCTCTATAGATGCGAGATCTTCTGTCAGGGCTGCCTGCTCTGAATCACTTAGCACGATCGAAGAATTCTCTTTCGTAAGATCTTGTTCATCGCTGCCGCAACCAAGGAATCCAAAAGCAAACTAAGAGAGATCCCAATAACTATTGTGTATCGCATTGTATTCTCACTTTCCCTTTCCGGCGTGTCCGAAACGGGCGGGTACACCGACACCACCCGTTTCGCTCAAGTTAAAACATGCGAGACCACTTAAAATCGACTTGATACCCGCGTCCCTCTTCGAGTGCTTTCGCAAGGTTCACTCTGAAGGGACCCCCTTGGAAGCCTATACCGAGATTAACCTTGGGTTGTATCTGCTCTATGTCTTCCAAGCGATACCACACTTGTCCTACATCTACGAAGGGGATAAGGAATGCCCCGTCTCCTAAACTGTGAGCATACTCCAAGTTGAAGAGGAAGCCGTGGTTGCCCGCAAATTCATAAAGCGAGTAGCCGCGGAGTGTTCCGATACCACCGATAACGAATTGACGTTGATAGGGCAGCTGCCCCGTTGCAGTCCCGACCTTTAAACGGGCATCAACTCTATCGTCTCCGATGGGATAGTAGTGGCGGAAATGTGCCTGGAAGCGCGTAAAATCAAAATCGGAACCGATTGCAGGACTGGTGTGCTCTACAAGAAACGTGTTATACCATTCGACTGCATTTTCGCGGTTCTTAAAGTTTTCTCGGTTCTCAAAGTCGTATTTTACGTCAGTCCATCCGCGATTGTCAAAGTCGTATTTTAAGGAGATACTCCGCATACTGCCAGGGTGTATCGGCGAATTTTGCCGTCCCGCTAATTCGGGGTGTGCTGACCAATTTCTGAGATGGAAGTCCATCGTCCGCTGCAGACTGTTGTGTTCTTCCCAAAGTACGAACGCTCCCAACGAATGCTTGATATTTGGAGATTGCCATTGAAGTGCTGTCACCCCACCCTCTCTGAGATAGTAGTCTTGGAAATCAGTGCCCCACAATGCCCGAACAAACTGCTCACTATCACTAAGCAAGAGGTCTCTGTCCCTGACGGAGGTTAACCGATGGATTTGCGCGCTGTATATCAGGTGTGAATCTCCACCTATTGTTACACCGCCACCCGCTCGGTAATTCGTGCTTCGGCTTGAGAGCCCGTAACTTATTGTGCCGAACCAAAAGGGATCCACTGACCTATCCCTTTGTGTCCGGGAACCGGCTTCGTGAATATCAATTGAGGCAGTCGTTTCGTACCCGTTTGGCCGAATCGTTGAACCCGATCCCGTAAAAAAGAGTGGATCGGAATGCCACCGTTTGCCGATTTCAAGTCCACCACCAATCCGCAGCCCATCAACCGATGTGAGGCTGCTGGCACTCACAGGACGGAAGAGGTCCTCACTTGATGAATTCACTACTTTAGGACGGATTGGAGTTGGTGTCAGAGAGACATTGTTGGTGCTTCCTAAAACAGGTTCTGTTGGTTCACTGGGTTCAATAGGTTCGCTGGGTTCAGCGAGTTCTGTTGGTTCACTGGGTTCAACAGGTTCTAAGGTGTCCAACGAACCTTGCGGATCTGACAGTTTTGGCGGCAATACATGTAACCAGTGTCCGTCATTTTTATAAGTGTCATCAACACCTATATTTGACCACCAAGAACGGATACCCGTCCGGACCTGACCGCGGTCAAAGTTAATCCCCATCCGAATCGGTTCGGTTGTGTCTGGGTAATCCAACATTTCCCACGGAATTTCCATTTCCACAACCCAGCCAGTCGCATTGACGTTAGCGGCGACGTTCCACTGATCCATCCATTCGGTTTTGTTTGCCTCCTGTTTGGGAGAGCGGACGAATTTTTTGCCAATCGGGTTTGCCATGAAGAAGGTGCGATTAGAAAATCTGTGTGTGTGGAAAGGATCGATGCTGAAGGAGACCCAATCCTCTGTCATGTCAAACCTGACATGATCTTGAATTTGCCGGGCAATGATCTTATCCGGTTCGCTATCATAGAGATGCCATGCGACGTAGATGGCTTCGTTTGTGTAAATCAGTTTAACAACTGTATCATCCTCGACCGGATTTTCACTACGCGCATTTGTGAAGTTATTCGCTTCGGGGGCAATTTTCCAACACGCATCGTTAAGGGTTCCATCAATAATTGGAACATTTTCGACTTTTACAGCGAGTAACTCTCTCTGGACCGTGTCCGCAATCGATTTCGACTGCGCCTTCAGCGCATCACCGACATTGATATCCATCGCACCAAAGTTGCTCAGATTGCTAAGCAAGTCCTCGATCCGTTCTGGTGCGATTTCTCCGACGATGTTGACAAAGGTAGCTTCTCCAGATGTTTCAGGGATCACGATGATGAAAATCCCATACACCATATCTTCATCAAAAAGTAGACTAATTTCTACAACTTCACTCTCTTCCTTGATTTTGACCAGAACCTCCCAATTATCTTCCTTGAGCCTCCGCTGAAAGTAGCCGACCAATTCCTGTTCGTCGATGGTGAGTCTATCATAGGTACGAACATAAATGCCGTCCAGCATCCGAATTAACTCGGCAATTTCCGGTGTGTTGCTCACCGATTTCGTAACCAAGTTGATAA
Source organism: Candidatus Poribacteria bacterium (assembly GCA_022827625.1). Taxonomy (GTDB): domain Bacteria; phylum Poribacteria; class WGA-4E; order WGA-4E; family WGA-3G; genus WGA-3G. The sequence goes on from JAJEIE010000024.1 coordinate 54,768, forward strand.
GTTTTGCCGTTAGATTAACCTCAACTTTTGCTTCAAGCGAGGCTGGAAAATCAAAGATGATAAGTCCTTTTCTTTCAGTTTCGTCCGCTCTGTCCTGTTGTGCAACTGCCGACTGCATCGGTATTAGCGATAAAACTAAAAACGATAGTATAAACAGCAGGACACAGTGCTTTTGCAGTTTCATTTGTTCTCCTCCTTGTTTGAGTGATCGTTTGTTTCAGTTTCTGATTTCGGTGCTTCGTCAGGTTTTTCCGAGTTGACCTCCGCGGGCCACCATTGGGAATTAGAAGGGTTTACTAAATCACGAAGCGTCTTGGACATCCCCTCTTCCGAACTGGATGCCATAAGGCGTCCAAATAGAGCACCAAGCTTCTGGAAGTCGATTTCCCCATAGATATTCACAAAACTCCAGCCTTCATTGTCGATAATCGTGGCGAAAATACCGTGCAGTATCCCCGGTTCTTCCGCATAGAGCAGACTGAGATTGAATTTGTCCTTAATTTTGACGATATGTTCCCACTTTTCGTCTGCAAGTATACCTTGGTAATGGTCTATGATCTGGTTGAGATCTTCCGTCTCTTTATCGTAGGCTCGGACAGCCGCGCCTTTTAGCATGTTGGCATACGCCGTATAGGCTGTCATGTCTGTGGGTGGATCTCCATCAGATTTTGGAATGCTCGCCATACCGAAATTGATAAGCAGATTGAAGAATGTTTTATCCAAGTTAATTACCATTTTGGGAGCAGATGTATCTGGCAGGTCCATCGCTACTTTACCGCGGATGGTCTCTGTTTTTTCTGTGCCGTTGGTCAGAGCATCCGCGTTTGTCAAGACACAGCTGACTATTAAAAGTGCTGTAAGGGCGAATTTTCTCATTGGGTTTTTCCTTTTTGTTCTGAGTTTTGGGTACCTTCTGTATTCGGAGCATTTTCGGATTCCCGGTTAAGACTATCCAAACTCCGGTGAATTGCTGATGAAATGTTCATTTTCTTTTTTAATGCCCTGCGCGAAGCTTGTTCAATCTGAACAAACGGACGCTGTGAAGCTTTATTAATCTGGGCATTTGGCAGTTTCTCGTTGACGACAACGTTGGTTCTCTCCACGGCGTAGTTCAACTTGCTGAGGGCATAATTCAAGTCCTGAGCAGCTTGCATGATTTTTTGATGCTGTTGATACTGGTAAATACCAAATGCGACAATTCCAAACAGACATGCCAACGCACCTGCGCGAACAAGTGAGAAAGTTAAATTATCCCAGAATGTAGATAATTGAAATAACCGATGCCACCATCTTTCACCCTTATCCGGGTGGGCGCGGACATACGCCGCAACCGCATCGAAGACGGCTGGCGGCGGTTCTGGTCTTGGAAGCTCGTGTAATGCTTCGCCGATTGTTTGGGCAAAGTGAACTTCATCTTGACACGTTGGGCAGGACGTAACGTGTGCTGCTATTCTCGCGTGTGTCTCTGCATCCAACTCGTCAGCGAGATATGCCTCTAAGGTGTCCTGAACTTCCAGACAAGCTGAATCTTGAGGGCGTGAAAATTGATGATTCATCCGTTATTTCTCCAGTAGGGACGCAAGAGTTCCCGTAACTTCTTACGGGCACGAAATGCGGTTGATTTCACAGTACCTTCGGGTTGCTCTAAAACCGCTGCAATCTCTTTGAAACTCATGCCTTCCAGTTCCCGCATAATTATCACTGAACGCATTTCTGGCGGCAATTTTTTGATCGCACAGTGTACCGACGCTTTAAGTTCCCGCTTGATGACAATTTCGTCAGGCGACGGGTTTGACTGGTGCGTGTGTCTATGCAGTAGCGTTTCGAGTTCAGTTTCGTCTCCTTCTGTTAGCGGTTCCTGAAATTTCTGCCGCTTTAGCAGATTGAAACAGAGATTCTGCGCACACTTTAGCAACCATGAACGCACGGTTTTCAGACGTAATTTGCGTCGGTGTTCCCACGCTTTTATGAACGTCTCTTGTGTTATATCCTCAGCATCTTCTCGGTTTCTGAGTAGATATAGAGCATGCTGATAAATCTGAGCCTTGTGTTTATGGACAAGTTCAAGGAATTGATCCTCTGTCATATTGAAACTCCGCGCGTTTTGAGGTTAACGTTACTACAAACGAGTTGAAAAAAAGTTGCACTTTTCTGAAAATTACCGCATAGATACAGGTGTGACGGGAGGTGTAACCTTTGTCAACCGAAATCGTATTTATAAAAATATGGGCTGGCCTGCTTATTAAGAGGCAGTTTTGAGTCCGGAAGGTTGCATAATTTTCGAGAAATGAGAGCGACCTGAATTTTCACCGCAAAAACGGCGAAACCTCTTGAAGGCGGGGTAGATTAGTTTTTTGTAAGCGGCTGTAGGGACGGAAATCTATTGATGAAGATTCCTTCCCTACCTCGGTGAGTTCTGATGTTATTCCCACTGAAAAACGGTGCCCAACAAACGCATCGGTGCATCGCGAAGCCATTGATATATCTGGGGTGCTTCATCAATACTTACCCGGTGTCGAATCAGCGGCGCAATCTTGACAGAGCCTTGGCGAAGCAACCGACAGAGATTTTCCAAATCATCACAAGTGAAGTGACTACACTGAAGGATGCTGATCTCCTTGTGTTGACCGACGTTAAAGGTGTAATTGACATCAAACCGTCCAGCGACTAAAAGCAGACGGCCCCGAACCTTACAGGCATGAACCATCGGTGTAACCATGTCTGGAACGCCAGCGAAATCCATAATAGCGTCAAAAGTTCCATCTTGAATCTGTGTTTCCCAACCGTCACCGCTTGTATTGATTACCTGTTCCGCTACACCGAGTTGACGCATCTGTTCTAAGCGTGATTCTTCGATGTCACAGACTGTGACGCGGGCACCCATAGCGTTGGCAATTTGCGCAGCGAACATCCCGATGCAGCCTTGTCCGACAATAAGCACTTTTTCGCCGATACGCGGGTCAATTCGGCGACAGCAATGCATTGCTACACCGGAGATACCGAAAAGGGCTGCCTCTCCAGGATCAACGTCCTCTGGCAATTTCAGGAGGAGCCCATCTTCTGGAATCGTGAACCGCTCGACATGGTTCACGCTGGCGTAGATGAGGTCACCAATCTCAAGGTGCGTTACGTCCGGTCCCGTTTCGATAACTCTGCCGACGTTTTGGTATCCATCGGTGGTCGGCAGCCGTGTATCGGAGGCTGAATAGTTGCCACCGATGAGTTGATTCCGTTCCGTTCCGTTGGTAAGACCTGTGAAGACGGCTTGGCACAGGACTTCGTTCCCGACGGGCGGATCAGGCTCTTTCCAATCAGTAACAACAATCTTTTCACGGCGTTTATCTGGCAATAATTTAACAACAAGTGCTCTCACGATATTGATAACTCCTTACAGAAATTTTTAATACCAAATTCCGTCGGGAACTGGTAGGAGGGATTTCCAAATCCCGACTTTCCTTGCCAACGATAGTGTAAGCGAGACTCGTAGGTTTGTCAAGAATTTTCAGCGTCTCTATTTCTATCGTGTTTCACTTTTTTGAAAAAAATCCGTTGACAGATTGTCAAGTTTTCTGTACAATTCAAGTTAGAGACAATTAGTTCAGAAGTGATCGACCTCTTTTTATATATTGCACCTTAAGTAAGGAGAATGGGAATGCCGAAACGCATTAATAAAGCGATCGAATTACTCGAAAATGACCTGCCTGTCTTCTACACTGGCAGTCATACAGGCGCGGCACTCAACTATGACGCAGGTCGCGCAATGGCGAAAACCTGGGCAGATTATATCAACGTCGGCATGGAACATGGGAGTTTTGATCTTGCTGGATTGGATAATTTTATGCGCGGACTCGCTGATGGCGGCCCAACGAATAGCGGACATACAACGCCAGCCGTCATTGTTGAGTTACCCGTGGATGGTATCAGCGCAGACGTGATTCGTGCCAACGGTTGGCAAATGCGGCAACTCCTCGCACGTGGGGTACATGGACTCCTGCTTTGCCACGCTGAATCTCCAGAGGCGGTCAAAGCGTTTGTTGAAGCGTGTCGGTACCCGTTCCAAACAATAGGCGTTGGGACGCAATTGGATGTCGGACGCCGCGGGTCGGCAGGACAAGGCTCCGCTGCACCTATCTGGGGTGTTTCCGCGAACGAATATCTTGAGGTCGCTGATCCGTGGCCCCTGAATCCGAAGGGTGAACTTTTGCTCGGACTCAAGTTTGAAAATAAGCGGGCGTTAGCGAACGTTGAGATTACCGCACAAGTGCCTGGAATTGCCTTCGCAGAGTGGGGACCCGGCGATATGAGTATGTCGTTTGGCTATATGAACCCGCCAAGTCCGCGCCCACAGGAATTAGAAGATGCCCGAAATCGCGTCTTTGCCGCATGCCAAGCCGCTGGCATTCAGTTTTTGGAGAGCACGTCGCCTGATACAATTAAGGAGAGCATTGACGCCGGGGTGCGAATTACCGGGGGTGGCGAAGAGGCGGCACGCATCGGACGCGCATACGCCGGTAGGGAAATGGCTGTCTAACTGGCTATCGGCTATCAGGTCGCTTCGCTTTCAGCCATCAGCACGCTTCGCTTTCAGCCATCAGTAAAGACGCAAGCGTTACAGAACGCATCTTTTCTTTGCTGACCGCTGACGACTGATTGCTATTCCGCTGACCGCTGATAGCCAGAAAGGAAAATTTGATATGGCATTAACAGAACAGGAAATGTTGGCGGAACTCCGCAAATATGATACACCCTCGATTACGAACGTAGTCGCTACGTATCCGGGCAGTCCTCTTTGTCTTGGACTCTATAATCCTTGGACGGAAAATTGGTATACAGATACAACAATCCGTTGTATGTACCCTGAACTCGGTGCGATTGCTGGCTATGCGGTGACGTGTGTCTACGGCGTGCCGGACCCCAACTATTCCGAACTCTCCTTTATGGATGTTATTGATGCGTTAGGTGCGTCCAAGCAGCCGACAATTCTGGCATTTGAGCAAAAGTTTCCGCCTGAATTCGAGAACAAGGTCGGCTTGGCAGGGGGCAATATGACTGCAGCGATGAAAGCGATCGGGTGTCTCGGAGCGATCTCAAACGGGCCCTCACGCGATATTGACGAAATCCGTCCTATGGAATTCCAATATCTGTTAAGTGGCATCACACCCGGGCATGGCGCAATGGCGGTTCAGGCTGTCAACGTCCCGGTCTCAATCGCAGGTATGGATGTCGCACCCGGCGAAATTATCCACATGGATGAAAACGGTGCGTGCAAGTTTCCTGGGGACAAACTCGAAGCCGTCCTGACCAACGTCAAGGCGTTACTCGCGGAAGAAGGGGATCGCATTGGAAAGCTCCTCTCAGGACCGAAGACAGCAAAGCAGGTCCGCGCAATTTTCAGCGGGCACTCTTATGCGGAGGATGATGAGGAATAGAGGCGTTTTCGTAACTCGCAATGCCGGTTTCGATTTTGAAATCGGCACGCACTTTTACTTCCAATTAATCTCAAAAAGTGAGAAGCACGTCAAAAATCTCAGAAAATTACTTGTGGAGGTGTAGAAAATCATATATAATACTCAACAAGAATATTTTCAGTAAGAAATTCTCTCTAATTTCTGCCTTAGATTGTAAGCACAAATTGCTACCAAGTCCTCGATTGCGTCCCTTGTGTATTAGGTCTACAAACGGCGCGTTGCAAGGTGAACTTTATAGATTTCTAATATCGTGATGCGAATCTCACCTACCGGGTTCTTTAAAAAATAAATAAAAACTAAACAGGATAAGAAATGCACGACGTTTTTGAAACCCTGAATGAACGGGGTTTTGTTAAACAGACTACGAATGCAGAACAGGTCGCACGCCTTCTATCCGAAGGACAGGTTACCTACTATGTCGGTTTTGATCCGACAGCGTCCAGCCTGCATGTCGGGAGTCTTGTTCCCATAATGGCGATGGCACATCTGCAACGCGCCGGACATAAACCGATCGCAATCATCGGTGGCGGCACAACCATGATCGGTGATCCGACCGACAAAACCGAGATGCGTCCGATGCTGTCACAGGAAAATATCGCAGCGAATGGAAAAAGTATTCTCACGCAGCTCCAGCGTTACCTAAATCTGGATAATGCCATAGCCGATGCGAATGATTCACAGAGTGTCTCGAAAGTAGGGCGGTTTCTCAACAACGCTGATTGGCTGCTTTCTATAAATTACATCGAGTTTCTACGTGAAATTGGTAAACACTTCCGAGTCAATGAGATGATTAAAGCGGAGGGTTATCGACAACGACTTGAGCGCGAACTCGGACTCTCTTTTCTTGAATTTAACTATCAACTTCTCCAGGCGTACGATTATTTGTGTTTGTTTCGAGCGTATGGATGCCGTCTCCAGTTCGGTGGGGACGACCAGTGGGGCAATATCCTCGCCGGTGTCGATCTCGTCCGCCGGATTGAGGGGGCGCGCGTACACGGACTCACTTTTCCACTGTTGACGACAGCAAGCGGCACAAAAATGGGAAAAACCGCAGGCGGTGCTGTTTGGCTCGACGCTCAGCGGACATCACCTTATGAATTTTATCAATACTGGATTAACACGGATGACCGTGATGTCTCTCGCTTCCTCGCATATTTCACCTTCCTTCCGATCGACGAGGTCCGACGACTCGGAAGTTTAAAGGATGCGGCGATTCGCGAAGCGAAGCAGGTCCTCGCTTATGAAACCACACGACTTGCCCACGGAACAGCAGAAGCAGACAAAGCACAAGCCGCCTCGCGTGCTGCATTTGGCGGTGGTAATCTTGATGAGGTCGCAATGCCGACGTCGGTGATTGATGCGAATCGACTTGAGAGTGGTATTCCGATTATGGAATTGTTTCATGAGGTTGGATTGGCGAATTCCCGCAGCGAAGCGCGACGACTCGTGCAGCAGGGAGGTGCCTACGTCAACGAAAAGCAGTATCGTGAAATAGATACGGTCATTAGTACGAATCTGCTGCAGGATAATACCTTGCTGCTCCGCGCTGGCAAAAAACGGTATCATCGAATTATTACTAAAGAAAATTAATTATAACGATAGAAATTTTTTATAAGCACGCTGTCAGGCGCGCATCATCAGAAATTGGTTCTCACAGGTTCACTTTTCCCAGTGCACCAGCGAACCTAAAGAGGTATGAGTATGCATAACGCCAAAGAAGGTGAGAGGAAACCAATGTCTCCGAAACATGATAACAAAGGCGATCAGGTGGGACTCACTTTCACACCCTACTTTACGACACCCGGTGTTCACCCTTATGAGCCATTAGAGTGGGAACGCCGTGATGCCGTTATTTACAATGAGAAGGGTGATGTCATTTTTAAACAAGAGCAAGTTGAAGTCCCAGCAAGTTGGACCCAACTCGCCACAGATATTGCGGCATCAAAATACTTCCGTAAAGCCGGAGTACCCGATACGGAGGCCGAGGATAGTGTTCGCCAGTTGGTCACTCGTGTCGCGCGCACCCTCCGCCGCGCAGGTGAAGAATTGGGGGGGTATTTTGCCACCCCTGAAGATGCCCAGACCTTTGAGATGGAGCTGACACACATCCTCGTTACACAACGCGGTGCTTTCAACTCGCCGGTCTGGTTTAATTGCGGTTTGTGGCATGAGTATAATATTGAAGGGGGCGGTGGAAATTACTATTGGGACCGCGACGCAAAGAAAGTTGAAACCACTACCAATGCGTACGAACACCCACAAAATTCCGCCTGTTTTATCCAAAGCGTTGACGATTCTCTGGATTCCATGTTGGAACTCCAGAAATCTGAAGTACGCCTCTTTAAATACGGCAGCGGCACAGGTTCTAATTTTAGCCGTGTCCGTGCGAAGGGTGAACTCCTCTCCGGCGGTGGCGAGAGCTCGGGGGTCCTCTCTTTCCTTGAAGGCTTTGACCGGTGGGCAGGCAGCATTAAGTCTGGCGGTACTACCAGACGCGCAGCCAAAATGGTTATCCTCGACATGGATCATCCGGAGATTGTTGACTACATTGACTGGAAGTCAAGAGAAGAGGATAAAGCAAAGGCACTTATCGCTGCCGGATACCCTGCTGACTTCAATGGTGAAGCCTATAGCACTGTCAGTGGGCAGAATAGCAACAACTCTGTGCGGATTCCTGATGATTTCATGAACGCTTATCTGCAGGGCGACTCATGGAAAACGACCTATCGGACAAGTGGTGAAGTCGCTGAGGAGTATGATGCCAGAACGCTCATGGAAAAAATTGCCTATGCTGCATGGGCATGTGCCGACCCAGGCGTTCAATTTGATAGCACGATTCAGAAGTGGCATACTTGCAAAAATACGGATAGAATTAATGCAAGCAATCCCTGTAGTGAATACCTCTTCTTAGACGATTCTGCTTGCAACCTTGCCAGCATTAACCTCGCTAAATTCTTGGGAGATGATGACAGCTTTGACATTGACGGTTTCCGCGCGACGGTTCGTGTGTTCATCACTGCCATGGAAATTATAGTCGGTTTCTCTTCCTATCCGACCGCAAGAATAGCACAACGTTCCCACGAGTATCGACCCCTCGGACTCGGTTACGCTAATTTAGGTGCGCTTTTGATGCGCCTTGGTATCCCTTACGATAGCGATCAGGCTTGCGCTTATGCCGGTGCCATTACGGCTATCCTCAGTGGACACGGTTATCAAACAAGCGCAGAGATCGCTAAAAGCGTCGGAACTTTTGAGGGCTATCCGAAGAATCGGGATTCGATGTTAGGCGTTATGCAGCTCCACCGCGATGCTGCTTACAGCATTGACACTGCCGCGTGTCCACCAGATCTTTTGGACGCAGCACAAGTCGATTGGGATGTCTGTCTTGAAAAGGGTGAGCAGTGGGGCTATCGGAACTCACAGATTAGTGTTATCGCGCCTACAGGTACTATCTCTTTCCTCATGGATTGTGACACAACCGGGATTGAACCGGAATTTGCCCTCGTTAAATTCAAGAAACTCGCAGGCGGCGGATACATGAAAATTGTTAACCAGAGCGTCCGCGATGCCTTACATAACCTCGGCTACACGCTACAGCAAACCGAGACAATCATTACCTATCTCGTCGGAACGGGGACCTTTGAAGGAACACCCCATATCAATCCTGAGACGCTGAAACAGAAGGGATTCACGCAGGCGGATATCGCTCGCGTCGCGGAGACGTTACCGAGCGCGTTTGACTTAAATCTCGCCTTTGCGCCCGGGTTCCTCGGTGAAGAGTGCCTTGAACGGTTAGGCATAACCGAGAAAGCGGCGGCAGACCCGAGTTTTAACCTCCTTTCTACACTTGGATTTAGTGAAGATGAAATTATTACCGCTGAAGAAGTCATCTGCGGCACTGGAACGGTTGAGGGCGCCCCCCACCTCTCACCGACTCACTATCCTGTTTTCGATTGTGCCGTCCAATGTGGTAAGCACGGAACCCGCTACATAAACCACATGGGACCCTTGAAAATGATGGCGGCTGTCCAACCCTTTATCTCCGGTGCGATTTCTAAGACCGTTAATGTTCCACATGATGCGACAATAGATGACATCAAAACGCTATATGTGGAAGCCTGGCGACGCGGTGTGAAATGCCTTGCCGTCTATCGCGACGGTAGCAAAGGCAGTCAACCCCTCTCGACCCGAAGCCAACAGGATTCGGAAAGTGAGGGAACAGATGTGACGCTATCAGATGCCGAACAACCCGCTGCCCATCCGATCAGGCGACGGTTGCCAGACGAGCGACGCGCCATCGCACACAAATTCAGCATTGGTGGGCATGAAGGCTACATCCACGTCGGGCTTTATGAAGATGGAAGTCCTGGGGAAGTCTTCCTCCGTATGAATAAGGAAGGCTCCGTCATTTCGGGATTGATGGACTCCGTTGCAATTCTCACTTCTGTCGCTTTACAGTACGGCGTTCCCTTAGAATCGCTGGTCAATAAATTCAGCCACGTCCGGTTTGAACCCTCTGGGTTCACATCTAATTCTGAGATCCCAATGGCGAAATCCATTATGGACTATGTCTTCCGGTGGCTTGGCACCAAGTTTCTCTCTGGGGAACCCCAAGAGAATCAGGAAGTCTTAGACTTTGACGAGCAGATGGTACCGCCTGAAGAACTTCATCCTTTCGGACATGGAAGCAACGGTGAAACGGATTCTTGGCTGGAGCGTGAGAAACAGATTGTTCTCCAACACGCAGATGCCCCGCCGTGCCCCGAATGCGGTGCACTTATGGCGAGAAGCGGGGTCTGTTATCGCTGTGCCAATTGCGGCGCGACGAGTGGTTGTTCCTAAAGAATGGCTGTCGGCTTTTAGGTTGCTTCGCTCTCAGCAGTCAGTATTTGTGACGGTTGCAGATGCTTTTCCGCCACAACGTTTTCTTGCTAATTGCCGATTGCTGAAAGTGAGCGCAGCGAACGCCCCGAGTGCTGACTGCTAACAGCCGATTTCCTTGTTTTTAAGTGGATAGATGGGATATAATAGACAGGCTTGAGTTGAGTAGATGATCGCGTTCCGAATGTAGCTTACAATCGGAATGAGGAAAGTCCGGACTCCGTAGGGCAGGATGCTGGGTAACCCCCAGGAGCGGCGACGCTATGGAAAGTGCAACAGAGAGTAGACTACAACGCCTACTTTTAAAGTTGAGCGTTGTACAGGTGAAACGGTGCGGTAAAAGCGCACCAGTCCATAAGGTGACTTATGGTGCTTGGTAAACCCCATCTGGAGCAAGGTAAATGTGGGATTTATAGAGGTGTGCCCGCCTCGTCCCCAGGTAACCGCTTGAGGTGGATGGCAACATCCATCCCAGATGAATGATCATCACATACAGAATCCGGCTTATTCTCAACTCAAGCTTTTTTAACGATTGTGTCTGGGCGGTGTTTCCGTAAAAAACCACCACCCCCCGGTGTCTCAATGCGAATAACATCGCCTTCCTCCATAGAAACAGAGGCTTTACCGGCTAACTGATGTTCTTTTTTTCCAGAAATTAACACATTACGCCCAGGCTTTCCTTGTTCTCCACCTTGTAAGCCGTAGGGACCGCGTGTCCGTCGTTCCGAAAGGATCGTGGCCTCCGCGTCTGTTAGTATCCGTAATGCTCGAACAACACCGGCACCACCCCGAAATTTACCTTTACCCCCCGTTCCGCGACGGATTGCATATTCTACGACTTGCATCGGATAGTTCGTCTCGATCGCTTCTATAGGCGTATTCATCGTATTCGTCATGTGTGTATGGATCGCATCAATTCCGTCGCTGTTCGGACGCGCACCCATGCCACCCGCAATCGTTTCGTAGTAGGTAAATTCCTTTCCGCGTGAAGCGTCATAACCGCCTATTGTGAGATTGTTCATCGTACCGGAACTCGCCGCAGGAATCTCGTCCGGACAGGCTTGTGACAACGCACCAAGTAGTACGTCAACAATACGCTGTGATGTTTCAACGTTTCCACCGGCGACCGCTGCTGGAAATGTTGCGTTCACAACGCTGCCTTCTGGCGCAATGACCTGAATCGGCTCTAAACACCCTGCATTCGCAGGCACATCCGCACCCGCAAGGCAGCGGAAGGTGTAAAAGACCGCCGAGAGGGTGATAGCGTAAATCGCATTGACAGAGCCTCGGACTTGCGGAGCAGTCCCAGTAAAATCGACGACTGCCGTATCACCTTTAATTTCGATCGCGACGCGGATTTCGATCGGTTCATCCGTGATGCCGTCGTTATCCAAGACATCAGCGTATACGTAGCGTCCATCGGGAATTTCCCGTAAACGCGCACGTACCATGCGACTCGCATACCCACGCAACTCTTCCATATAGGCAGCAATCTCTGTTGTCCCATACTTCGTTACCATCTCTTGTAAACGGCGTTCACCGACGCGATTCGCAGCCACTTGTGCCTCTATGTCGCCACGACGCTCTTCTGGGGTGCGTACGTTAGCGAGTATGAGTTCCCAGAGATCCGTGTTCAACGCACCGCCTCGGACGAGTTTGACAGGTGGAATACGGATGCCTTCCTGAATGACACTCGTTGCAATCGGCATTGAGCCAGGGCTCATGCCGCCAACATCTGCGTGATGTGCGCGATTGGCAACAAAGAATGCCGGTTGGTTTTTTCCCTGCTGTTCTTTCTTATCTGGAAAGACAGGCGCGACCAGTGTAATGTCCGGCAGGTGCGTGCCGCCGCGATATGGATCATTGAGCGCAATCATATCGCCGGGTACCATCTCGGTATGCGCAATCGCAGCGAGCACCGACAACGGCATAGAACCGAGATGCACTGGAATATGTGCGGCTTGTGCCACCATTTTGCCGGTGTCGTCAAACACAGCACAAGAAAAATCAAGACGTTCTTTAATGTTAGGGGAAAATGCTGTGCGTCGGAGCGTTACACCCATCTCCTCCGCAACCGAGGTTAGCATGTTTTTGTAAAGTTCTAATTTGATAGGATCCATGTTTATGACTTGTCGTTGTTATGTGAGTTTGTAGATAAGGTTGATGTTTAGAAGTTGGTTGCATTTTAACATTTTTTCCTATAGTATACAAGCAACAAACGACGATTTAGGAGGATACAGATGAAGAAAGTTAACATCGCCCTAATCGGTGCCGGTGGTATGGCAAATGGCGTTCACTATCCATCCCTGAGCGAATGTGAGGATGTGAATCTCGTTGGATTGTGTGATTTAGTGCCTTCAAAACTTCAGGCGACAGCAGAACGCTTTGAGATTGAACAGACATTCACCGACTATAAGCAGATGCTGGAAAAGACGAGTCCCGATGCGGTTTATGTCCTCATGCCCCCTCAGCACTTGTTTCCGCTTGTGATTCATTGTCTTTCCCAACAACACCATGTCTTTATAGAAAAACCACCCGGTGTTACACTCCATCAGACGAAGGAGATGGCGCGCGCCGCCGAGAAAAACGGATGCAAGACAATGGTAGGCTTCAATCGCCGTTTCATTCCACTTTTGCAACAGGTCAAGTCGAGAGTTGAAGAACGCGGTCCAATTATCCAAGGCATGTCGACTTTTCATAAAAACTTCCCAGGAGCATTTTATTACGATGGGGTAATAGACGTTTTGACATGTGATGCAATTCATGCCGTTGATGCGCTTCGATGGATCGGTGGCGGCGAGGTGAAAGCGGTCGCAAGCGACATCAATAGTTTCTACTCCGAGCGCGAAAATAGTTTCAACGCAATCGTTAAATTTACGAGTGGTGCCTCTGGTTATCTTTGTACCAATTGGGCAGTTGGTGGACGTATTCATATATTTGAGATGCACGCACGGGAAATTTCTGCTTATATCAATCCCGATGCCGGTGGACACGCCGTGCTTCACACACCCGAAGGCATCACCGAAATCACGCCTGAGGAAGCAGCGGGTTCTGACGCAACGCATAGAGTTTACGGGTTTTATGGAGAGAGTCGGCACTTTGTGGATGCTATTCTGCAAGACCGACAACCCGACACCTGCTTCGCGGATGCAGTCAAAACAATGGAGCTTGTGTCGGCTATCTATCGAAATCGGATAGACCCCTAATGGTTTGTCATGTCAAAGTTGATGGGGGCAAAGGTCGCGAGCATGAAAAAACACCCAAGCAAAAACACTCGCTCCTACAGGTAGAGGTTTGGGAAAATAAATTGGCATGTTTCTTGCTATGCTTTAAGACAACGATCGTATTGAGACGAGGCTTATGGATACGCAGCATATACCTGTTTTATGTGACAAGGTGATTGAGTTTCTCAAACCGAAAGCCGCCGGTATTTATGTAGATGGCACTGTTGGATTAGGTGGACATAGTTCCGCTATCCTGAACGCCTCTGCACCCAATGGACGTGTCATCGGAATTGATTTGGATCCTGAAGCCCTTGTTATTGCTAAGAGGAGGTTAAACGCCTTCGGCGACCGGTGCTGTTTCATTAACGGTAACTTCGCAGAAATGTCTGTTTTGCTTGAGGAACGCTCAATTTGTGCTGTAGATGGTGTCCTGCTTGACTTGGGGGTGTCATCGCTACAACTTGATACACCAGACCGCGGATTTAGTTTTAACCATACCGGTCCATTGGATATGCGTATGCGGACAGGACGCAAATTAGATGACAATCAAGAAGTTACCCCTACAGCGATGCAGGTCATCAATGACAGTCCAAGGGACACCTTGGTTCATATTTTCAAGCGATATGGTGAAGAAAGGTTCGCGAGACGCATTGCTAACCGCATTGTTAAAGCACGGCAGCAGCTGCCTATAACGACAACGACGCATTTCGCAGAAATTGTCAAGGGTGCTGTTCCTCAAAAGACATCCAAGATTCATCCTGCAACCCGTGTGTTTCAGGCACTACGGATTCATGTTAATAGAGAGTTGGAGAATCTTGAAGCCGGTTTAGATGTCGCCATCTCACTTTTGAAGCCCGGCGGGCATCTGTGTGTTATTGCTTTTCATTCGCTTGAGGATAGGATCGTCAAACGGCGATTTCAAAGGTGCGCGACCGCCTGTATTTGTCCGCCCAAAACCCCGGTCTGTATTTGTGACCATGAACCGTCTCTGCAGATTTTGACAAAACGTCCTATTGTGCCAGATGTGTCTGCAGTAGCGCATAATCCGCGAGCGAGGAGTGCTAAATTGCGGGCAGCGCGTAAATTATAATCTAAGGGTGTCAACAAAAGCGGACCAATTGGCATAATTGAGAAAAATGTACCTTAAATATGAAATTCAACGTTAAATAGACAGGAGGTTATCGCCCTTAACCAGATATAAGCGTAGGTGTGAAAGGATTGGAACATAAGGGACGGGACGGAACGTAATGTGCCTGTCCATAATTTGGACTGAGAAGCGGAATAGATGCAGATATCAGATCAACATTCAGCGCGTATCACGAAACCTGAAGAAACGAAAACAAAAAAAGGATTTCCGTTGGTCTATACACTCTTGGTATTGTCCTTTTGTACTTTTGCCGGAAGTATCTGGTTTTCATCTTACGCCAAAAAAGTCGCTTTACAACGTCAACCTGTCTATGAAAGACAGAAACATCGCATTCAGGATGAAATTTATCAACTTGAATTGGAAGAATCGACGTTAACCTCTGTTCAGAGAATTAGGAAGATCGCTACTGAACTTGGAATGGTTGAACCTACCGAGACCTCACAGATTATTTGGGACAAGTAATTTCGATTTCTCTCTTTCTTGAAAGGACCCGAAGCTATCTTGATTTAATATATGATAAACAAAAAGAATGACTCATATTTATCTATACGTCGTCTTGTTTTTACATTTATTCTGATGCAGATCGGGTTTCTGTTGTTAGTGGGGAAACTATTCCAGATTCAGGTCTCTGGTGGTGATTTACATCCCGAAGCGAATACGCGCGACTGGCTTTCTCCCCGTACAGCAGAAATAAAACGTGGAAAGATTCTTGATAGACACGGAAACGTTTTGGCACTCAGTCGCCATAGCTTGTCTGTTTATGCTGATCCAAAATATATGAAGATGGATCCACTCGCAGCTGCACAAAAATTAGCACCCGTTTTAGGGAGCCCCGAAGCGGAACTGCTTTCCCAACTCCGTCGAAAGGATAAGCGGTTTGTCTGGCTAAAGAAAGACCTTGATTACGGATGGCTGGATGAAATTCGCGCCATTGAGAAAGATATCCGCGGTATAAAATATGAAGTTGAACAGAAGCGTTCTTATCCGAAAGGTGAACTCGCCGCTCAAGTCATTGGTCATATTAACGACCAGAATATGGGTGAGGGCATTGAATATCAGTATAACAATTATCTACTGAACGCCCAGGCACGGCAAGCCGCCCATCGTGCAGCTTTGGCTCGCAACGAACCGATAAACTTACTGACGGATGGCAACTCCACCAGTGATTACGGATACAGTGTCGTTTTGACACTTGACGAGTACATTCAATATGTCGCTGAAAAGGAGTTAGCCGCAGCTTGTCAGCAGTGGAACGCACCACGCGGGACAGTCATCGTCTTGGGATCAAAAACAGCGGAAATCTTGGCACTCGCAAGCTACCCATCTTACGACCTGAATACCTACGCACATGCCGATGAAGAGGCGAAACGCAATATTGGGGTCTGGTTCGCGTATGAGCCTGGATCGATTTTTAAAATTATCGCGTCCTCTGCTGTCCTCAATGAACGGATCATGACATCTGCGTCGACGGTTTTTTGTGAGAATGGACGATATCGACTCTCGAACGGCAGAATTATTCGAGATGTTTCAGCGAAAGGGTGGCTAACCTTAGAAGAGGTCATACACAAATCCAGTAATATCGGGATGATTAAAATTGTGAAGCAGTTGGGGCATGAGAACTTCGCGACTTACATTGAGGATTACGGCTTTGGAAAAACAACAGGCATTGATCTCCCCTATGAACACAGCGGGAGCCTTTTTGCAGTCAAGCGTTGGGATACCCATTCCCTCGGAGCTGTGCCTTTTGGACAAGGAATTATGGTGACACCCCTTCAGATGGTAAGCGCATTGAACGTCATTGCCAATGATGGTAAACTCCTCCGTCCATACATTACACGAGAAATTCGAGACAATAGTGGGGAAGTTATTAAAAAGATGTATCCGATTGAAGTTCGACAAGTGCTGCGCCCAGAAGTCGCAAGGCAAATGGCAGACATACTCGTCGGGGTCGTTGAAGGTGGGAGCGGACGGCGCGCACGTGTTGAAGACTATAAGGTCGCAGGAAAGACAGGAACCGCACAAAAAGCGGAACCGAATGGCAAGGGATACCTCGGCAAAGAAGTTATGTCTTTTATGGGGTTCCTGCCGGCGGAGAACCCAGTGATTTCGATAATCGTCATGCTTGATGAACCTACAGGTGCACGCTTCAGTGGACAGATCGCAGGACCGCTCTTTCAAAAGGTTGCCACTCAAACGATACAATACTTAAAGCAAACTGAATTTTTCAGCCCTGAGATTCAAAAAACCTCCCAATACACGCCCGTTCTAACAGAAAAAGCACCAAAACAGAATCTCGCTGTGGAAGGAGGCGGGTTGTGAAGCTTCGCACGCTGCTCCATGGATTAAATATTGTTACGACTACCGGACCGCTTGATCTGGATATTACCGGGATCGTTAGTGATAATCGAGAGGTCAAACTTGGTAATGCTTTTGTCTGCTATCAAGGTATCAGTGTTGACAGCCACAGCTTCATCCCCGATGCGATTCAAAAGGGCGCAGTTATTGTTATTGGTGAAAAACCGATTGCCGAACTAACGGTACCGACGCAGCAATTTACTTATGTCCAAGTCCCTAATGGACGACGCGCAATATCCTTGCTGGCTGCCAATTGGCACGAAAATCCCGCAAAGCAACTCAAACTCATCGGCATTACAGGCACAAACGGTAAGACATCAACAGCACATCTCATATATGCGATACTCAAAGCGAGCGGACGAAAGGTGGCACTCATTGGAACTGTTGGACACCGATACACGAACGCCCGCGGCACTGAGAAACAACTACCGGCTTTTCTCACAACCCCTGATGCCTTCGCCCTCCATGCCCTCTTTAAGCAATTCGTTGAAGAAGGTGTCGAATACGTCACGATGGAAACCTCCTCGCAAGGATTGGCGCTGCAGCGACTCGCAGGACTGAGTTTCGATACAGCCGTCTTTACCAATTTTACACAGGACCATCTTGATTATCATCAAACAATGGAGGAATACCTCAAAGCGAAGCTAATGCTGTTTGAGCAGCTCGGGGATGACGGGGTCGCTGTTTTGAACGTTGATCTGCCTGTAACAAAGCGTTTCTGGCACGTTTGCGCCGATTTAAAACGTTTGATGTATGGGTTTAATCTGCAGGCAGATTTACGCCCCGGAGATGTTGAACTCTCTCGTAGCCGATTGGCGTTTACAGCATTTACGCCGTCTGGCAAGTTCCCAGTGGCGCTGCGATTGCTCGGTGAGTATAATATTTACAATGCGCTCGCTGCGATTGCTGTTGGTGTCCGTTATAATTGTTCTATTGCGGCGATTCAGGAAGGGCTCGCTGCTACTGTTGTACCGGGACGATTTGAACGCGTAGACCGCGGACAAGACTTTGCGGTTATCGTTGATTATGCACATACCCCCGACGGGTTGGAAAATATCCTGACTGCCGCGAAGCATATCACGGAACGTCAACTGATTTCTGTCTTCGGCTGTGGTGGGGATCGCGATAACGGGAAACGCCCAAAAATGGGAAATATCTCAGCCCGCATCGCTGATTATAGCGTGATTACTTCCGACAATCCGCGCACTGAAGACCCCGATGAAATCATCGCACAAATTGTGTCAAATTTGCCACATGACGCAAAATATGTGTGTATTTCGGAGAGGCGTGAAGCGATTCAGCACGCCATCGCGGCAGCAAAATCGGGGGATGTCATTGTGATTGCAGGTAAGGGACATGAAGATTATCAGGAAATTCACGGTGAAAGATTCCCGTTTGATGATAGGGTTGTGGCTGCAGACTTTTTGAGGATGATGTCTGAGTAATACCTCCGTTGTCGGCATTCATCTAAAATTTATTACAGAACCTGCTTGGGGCTGTGAAAGGTTTCTTAATGATCCAGAATCTGCAAGGACAACGGACGCAGCAGCTCATACTTAATAATTTAAAAATTTCATATCAGGTCGCGGGGGATGGCGAGGTCGTTCTCCTCTTACACGGTTGGGGTGGCGCAGCGGCAAGTTTTCAGCCGGTTTTTGAATGGCTGGCGCAATCCCACAAAGTCTACGCACTGGATTTGCCCGGCTTCGGCGAAAGTCAGATACCTCCAACACCATGGAACACGTCCGACTATGCGCGGTGTGTCGCAGCTTTTTTAGATAAATTTTGCATTCCAAAAGCGCACCTCATCGGACACTCTTTCGGCGGTAGAATTTCAATCATCCTCTCAGCCGAGTATCCTGAAAAAGTGGATAAACTGATCCTTGTTGATAGTGCTGGGATTAAGCCACCCCGAACTGCGAAATACTATTTTCGCGTCGGTATCGCAAAAATCGGTAGGTTATTGCGCCGGTCTGGAAAGTATGGAAATCGCCTCGCAAATGCTGTGTCTCAGCGGACGGGGTCTAAGGACTATCGAGAGGCTGGCGATATGCGTGCTACGCTCGTGAAGGTTGTTAACCAAGACCTACGTCCGCTCTTACCCCGAATTGTCGCATCTACGCTGTTAATCTGGGGTGAGAACGATAAAGATACGCCTGTGTCCTTCGGGCGGATTATGGAGAAAGAGATACCTGACGCTGGGTTGGTGGTCCTAAAAGAAGCGGGACACTTTTCATATCTTGATAAATTTCCGCAATTTTGCCGAATTGTAGCAAGTTTCTTGAAAATCGAAAACCCAATTTAAGAGTTAAAAAATGGAAACAGTAAACACCACGCTTTTCTACTTCGCAACGTTAACTTGTGTAGCGAGAGCGGTCGTCAGAACAGCACGAGGACTTCATATACTTCAACTCGACGGTTATAAAACAGGTCGATACCTGAAGTGGATAGGACAGCATCTGAAAAACTGCTTTGAGATCAGAGAGATCCTCATCGTCAGTGGCTTACTGATTCTTGCCGGCGTTATATCTCCACTGTATCCGCAGTATTACAGCGCTTGGTTTTTCCCCGGCGTATGTGTCGCTTGGAGTGGATTCCAAATTTATATGCTCACACGCCGAAAGCACGTTGAGGCGAAAAAGCCGCTCGTTTACACAGCACGGGCGAAACGCGTGTTTGGACTATCAATCATTTTGCTTGTGGGTTTGGCAGTCGCGACTGTCTTCACAGTGAAGGGGAGTCCTTGGCGCGTCGCAGCCTTCCTGTTTAGTGAGGTGAGCGTGGTCAATTTAACGTTCGCGAATTTGCTTATCTATCCTTTGGAACGGACGATAAATGAGGCATATCTCTTTTCGGCAAGGAAGCGGATTAAAGCACTCAATCCCAAGGTCATTGGAATTACGGGGAGTTATGGCAAGACGAGTACGAAGTATATTTTGCATCGAATTTTGTCCGAAAAATTTAACACTTTAATGACCCCCGATAGTTACAACACGCCCATGGGTATCTGCAAAGTCATTCGAGGGCAACTTGCCGCTGAACACGAGGTATTTGTCGTCGAAATGGGTGCCTATAAACGTGGCGACATCCGCGAGTTGTGCAATTTAGCCGCACCCCAAATTGGCATTCTCACAGCCGTCGGTCCCCAACATTTGGAGCGGTTTAAAAGTGTGGAGAATATAGCCAAGACAAAATATGAGCTGATTGCGTCGCTGCCAGCCGGTGGACTCGCAGTTTTCAATTGCGACAACGAGATCTGTGCTGAACTTGCGAATAAACGGGAACAGGGCGGTAATCCGGTGTTCCGCTATGCCACAGAACCATCTTCCAGCGTTGCGGCTTCTGAGCGTCCCCAGCTAACTGCCACCAACATTCGACACACCAACGACGGACTCACGTTCACAGTGCATCCGTTTATTGATACGCAGGCGGCTACCGAAGTAGAGATTCGGACCCAACTTTTAGGTAGACATAACGTATCCAATATTCTTGCCGCAATGGCAGTTGCAATGGCGTGTGGAATGACGCTTGAGGAAATTCGCGCAGCAGTTGCTAAGGTTGAACCTGTGCCACATCGTTTACAGTTGGCATCTGGTGCCGGGGGTGTCACGATCATTGACGATAGTTTCAATTCCAACCCTGTCGGTGCCGAGGCGGCGCTTGAAGTGCTCTCTGAGATCGGAGACGGGAAAAAGGTCTTGGTGACGCCCGGTATGGTAGAACTCGGTGAGAAGGAGTATGAGGAAAATAAGAAACTTGGCGAACGTGCCGCTGATGTCTGTGATCTCGTCATTTTAGTCGGACCTCTGCGGACGCTTCCAATTTTAGATGGCTTGAAAGCCGCCGCGTATCCGAGTCAACAGATCATTGTCGCACTCAACTTGGAAGAGGTCAAAAAACATTTAGCGACACAGGTGCAACCCGGGGATGTCGTTCTTTTTGAGAACGATCTGCCGGACAACTATAATGAAGAAAGAGCCGCCTCCTAATATTGGTGTTTCAACCTCCGCTGAGTGCCACATGAACATTCAGCGTTGATTCTCTAAAATTAGTAAATATCCTTTAGTAATTCAGAACCGGTTGGAATTAACCAGAAACCACCGTGAAACATAGTGGAACGGTGACCAGATTTAATCGTTAAAAATATGTCAAAATACAATGTAGCCCTTATATTTGGTGGATGTACACCTGAACACGAAGTCTCCATCGTAACCGCACATCAGGTTTCCCTCGCTTTACAAGAAAACCATCATGTCATCCCAATTTACGTCACAAAGAGCGGAGACTGGTTAACAGGCGATGCCCTCGGCGATTTATCCGCTTTTACGGACGGAACGCTACCACATCCTTCCGATTTTGACAAAATTACTATCGAATTTCACCCTGAGCCAAAATTTGTCATTACCAGCAGACATTGGATCGGCAAGAACGTTCAGAAAAGGACGCGCCTTCCGATAGATATTGTCTTTCCAGCGATACACGGCATGCATGGTGAGGATGGAACGCTCCAAGGGTTACTCGAACTGATGAACCTACCTTACGTCGGGGCAGGCGTTGTCGGTTCCGCTGTCGGTATGGATAAGATTATGATGAAAGCGATTCTGAGTGAAAACGCGCTGCCAGTGCTTCCATATCTGTATTGGACGCGTCACGACTGGGATACCCGACGCGAGGTGGTTCTCGAAGAGGTGGCGGCGACGCTCTCCTATCCACTCTTTGTCAAGCCTGCAATGAGCGGGTCAAGCATCGGGGTCAGCCATGTTGAAAATCAAGCCGAACTCTGTGCGGCTGCCGAAGTCGCGGGACAGTACGCACGGAGGATCCTCGTCGAAAAAGCCGTTGAGAAACCGCTTGAAATCAATTGTGCTGTCATGGGACTTCATGAACCGATGCCATCTGTTTGCGAGCAGCCTGTCTCACAAGCCGATTTTCTGAGTTTCGATGATAAATATATTCATCAGGAGGGCGAAAATGCAGGAATGGCAGGTGCGGCGCGTAAAATTCCTGCACCTATTTCTGAAGAACTCACGTCACACATACAAGGTCTTGCTGCCCGCACTTTTCGGGTCTTGGATTGCGCAGGTGTCGCGCGTGTCGATTTTCTCGTGGATGCAGCGCATAACGTCTATGTGAATGAAATCAACACGATTCCTGGCTCCTATAGTTACTATCTGTGGAACCATCAGGATATTGAATTTCCAGAATTGGTATCCGAACT
The DNA here is from genome assembly GCA_022827625.1 of Candidatus Poribacteria bacterium. Lineage (GTDB taxonomy): Bacteria > Poribacteria > WGA-4E > WGA-4E > WGA-3G > WGA-3G. The sequence continues at coordinate 77,061 of JAJEIE010000024.1, forward strand.
TATTGATCTGGCATTTAAGGCACATGCCCAGAAGAATGCGCTAACCTATACTTATACGACGAATCTCCTAAGCCAAGCCGGTGCGAGTCTCGCTAAGTTGAAAAACGGCGTGAAACTTGGGGGAACGACGTAATGTGCTGCTGGAAGCGTTATCGTTTTTTGTAGGGAAATATGTTTTACCATCTCCTATATGAAAACCTCGTTGAGATCTTTTCACCATTCAACATTTTTCGTTATATCAGTTTCCGAGCCATTTATGCAACAGCAACTTCGCTTATCATCGCTCTCGTCTTGGGACCTTTTATGATACAGCGGCTGAAGCAGCTACGCATCGGAGAACACATTCAGGAGGAGGTTGCCAACGCTCAAAAAAGCACTGAAAATCAGAATAAAGCCGGTGTCCCAACAATGGGAGGCGTGCTCATCATTGTCTCTGTTTTGATATCGGTCGTCTGTTGGTCGCGGTTAGACCAACCCTATATCTACTTGATGATCTTGACAACGCTTTGGTTTGGCGGGCTCGGATTCCTTGATGATTATAGCAAACTCGTGAAACAGCAGTCCTTAGGACTTCGTGGATGGCATAAAATTGGACTTCAGACCGTAGGTGCCTTGGCGATCGCAGTGTATCTTTACCAGTGGGGGGCTGCCCACGGCGGAGATGTTGTGATCCGTTCTTCGCTGAGTCTGCCATTTTTCAAAGAACTACAGCCCGATTTAGGGATATTCTTTATCCCGTTCGCGACGTTGGTGATCGTCGGGGCATCCAACGCTGTCAACCTGACAGATGGGATGGATGGGTTGGCGATCGGGTGCACGCTCTTTGTTGCCGGTACGCTCGGTATCGTCGGATATATGACAAGCCACAGCGAGATTGCGGCGTATCTAAACATCTTCCATCTCCCGGTTAGCGGGGAGGTTACCGCAATTTTCTGTACAGCCTTAGTCGGAGCAGGCTTGGGATTTTTATGGTATAACGGCCATCCGGCACAAGTCTTTATGGGCGATACGGGATCACTCGCTCTCGGTGCGACCCTTGGGACCGTTGCTGTGCTTATCAAGCAGGAATTTCTGCTCCTGATCGTCGGTGCTATTTTCGTCGCAGAGACACTCTCGGTTATTATTCAGGTCTGGTCGTTCCGTACATTTGGCAAGCGTGTGTTTAAGATGTCACCGATTCACTACCACTTCCTACTTTCCGGATGGAAGGAATCCAAAGTCGTTATCCGATTCTGGATTGTCGGGTTTATATTGGTCTTGATCGCTTTAAGTACCTTGAAACTGAGATAAAATAAACCGTTTTATACGCATAGCGTGTCATATATATCACGCTTTTTCTCAAAAGAAATACACTCGCTGGGTCTTGGAAAAAAAATGAGGTTACAAGGGAAACATGTTACGGTTTTTGGTTTAAATCGGAGTGGCGTTGCCGCTGCAAAGTTGTTGCATACACAGGGTGCGATTGTCACGCTTACAGATACGCGTACATCCGAAGCGTTGTCGGCCGAAATTGCTGCGCTCAATGTGTTTTCTGAACCCGGCGCTATCCAAAAATACCTTGGAGGGCATCCGACAGCATGCATCGCTGAGGCGGATTTCATTGTTGTTTCACCAGGGGTGCCGCTGGATATTCCGATTCTATGTGAGGCACGGGCGCAGCAGATTCCAATTCTCGCCGAATTAGAAGTTGCTGCAAGGGTCTGTCCAGCACCGATTGTTGCTATTACGGGAACGAAGGGCAAATCCACCACGACACTGCTCACGGCGGCGATGTTAAAGGAGAGTGATCGGTTTACCACGGTCTGTGTCGCAGGAAACATTGGTGTCCCGCTTGCAGCAGAAGTTCAGAACCTAACAGATCAAGACATTGTTGTCGTTGAGGCGAGTAGTTTTCAGTTGGAAACTACTGTCACGTTCCATCCGGTAGTGAGTGTTGTGCTCAATTTTTCACGCGATCACTTGGATAGACATGGAACGATGTCTGCATATCGTGCGGCGAAACAAAAAATTACCGCAAACCAGACATCAGACGACTGGATGGTTCTCAACGGTTCGGATGTTTCCGTCAAGGACTTTGCCGCAGCGACAGCGGCAAGTGTGGTCTATTTTACAGATGAAGCCGTGCGTGAAAAAACGGCTTTTTCGGGCGTGTTTAGGGACGGTTCAGGACTTTTTACACAGTGCGATGGCGTGCGGGAGAGAATTTGTGATATAGTGGATATTCCACTGCCTGGGGCGCACAACTTACAGAATATACTCGCAGCAGCGGCGGTAGCACGAATCTTCGGGGTTACAGGAACCCAGATTCAAGCCGCACTCCAGAATTTCGATAGATCGCACCCGGCTTTGGCACACGCTTTTGAACCGGTAAGAACGCTAAATGATGTTGAGTTCGTGGATGATTCGAAGGCGACAAACGTAGCCGCTGTCAAAGCAGCGCTTGAATCAATACAAGGGCGTCAAGTTATCCTGATAATGGGGGGCTATGATAAGGGAAACGACTATACACCGCTCTCTGAAATCGTTCAAAACCGTGTTAAAGCCGCCGTTATGCTCGGAGAATACACGCAACAGATTGAGAAAACCCTCGCCAATGCAACACAGATTGTGAAGGCAAAGACAATGGAGGAAGCGGTACAGCTCGCCTATAGGCATGCCACACCTGATGATGTTGTGCTCTTATCACCCGCAAATGCCAGTTTTGATATGTATACTGACTATAAAGCGCGCGGAACGGCCTTTAAGGAGGCGGTTCAAGCCCTTCAACGCCTTAATTAGAGGATAAAAAACGCTACAATGGCACGCAATTTCCAAAGACGAGACCGCAATAAGCAGAATACCTCGGCGAATGTAAAAGCCGGACGCAGTTATTGGACGAACACGCGCCCCTATAGTGTCGTCGAAGAAAACCAGAGACGCGTGACCGAGGAAACGGTTATCCCAAGACCTGGACGGATGGATCGAGGCATCATCGCACTGACTTTCTGTCTCCTTGCCATCGGTATTTTGATGGTCTACAGTTCGAGCCATCTGCTCTCTTCAAGGCACTATGACGGCTACAGTTACCGGTATTTGCAGATACACATTGTTGCCTGTGTAATTGGCTTAACAGGGATGTTTGTCGCTTCCTATTTACCCTATAGATTTTATGCGAAGCATGCCAATCTTTTTTTAATACTTGCCTTTGTAGGCTTACTCTTGGTCTTCGTGCCAAGTTTAGGCGCGAGTGTACAAGGGGCAGAGGGTGGACGGTTTAACCGTTGGATTCGTATAGGAAACTTACCTATCAATTTTCAACCCGTTGAATTCGCAAAAATAGCATTGGTCATCCATGTAGCGCATTTCATCAGCAGAGATCCAGAGCGCGTCAAAAGTTTCTTTAACGGTGTCCTGCCCAATATCTTGATTGTGGGTGCTGCCTTCGGATTGGTCGCAACTCAACCTGATTTTGGTTCTGCTTTCTTATTAGCGGTGACGGTTTGTATCGTCCTATTTATAGGGGGCATCCGGATCCTGCATACATTGGCACTCGTTGGTGCCGGCGGTGGACTCCTCAGCTTCCTCATCATTCGAGATCCTTATAGACTCAAGCGGTTCTTGGACTATTTTGCTATGTTGAAGTCACCGGATGCAACAAATTATCAGTTAACCCGATCCTTAGATGCGCTTGAGGGCGGCGGGTTCCTCGGCGTAGGCATCGACAGTAGCCTGCAGAAAATATCGCGACTCCCTTATCCGCATACGGATTTTATCTTCGCAGTGCTCGGCGAAGAATTCGGATTCATTGGTGCTGTGACGGTAACAATCCTTTTTATGTTGTTTATATGGCGCGGGTTGTATATTGCCCGACGGACAGACGACCTCTTCGCATCTCTACTCGCTACCGGGCTTACAGTCCTCATCGGTTTACAGGCATTCATCAACATCGGTGTTGTGATCGGACTGTTACCAACAAAAGGTATTACCTTACCTTTTATTAGCTACGGTGGCTCGTCAATCGTCCTCAGTTTGGTAAGCGTCGGTATACTTTTGAATGTCTCGCGGACCACCAATTCGCCGGCTAAGGATTGAGAGTTAACTTAACGTGAACTCGAGAAAAAGGTTACTTGTACCGCAAACTGTTAGTTTGCGAAGCACACGCCACAAACTAACAGTTTGTGCTACAATTTTAATATAATGGATTCTAAATTTTACGATACAAATTTATCAGACACAAATAGTCTCTATCAAACGACTGTTGAGGAATGGGCAACACAGAAAAAAGTCGTTATTGCTGGCGGTGGAACAGGGGGTCATATCTACCCTGCCATCGGGATTGCCCAGGCACTACAACGCTTAGACGCTACGGTGGATATTGTGTTCATCGGCGGTAGAGATCGCTTGGAGTCGAAGTTAATTCCACAGCACGGCTTCCGTTTCATGCCTATTTCTGTCGCTGGTTTTCCGAGACGCTTGACTTTACAGTGGGTGTCGGTTCTCTGGAAAGCCTTTCGCGGTCTCCACCAGTCGTTGCACTACATGAAACAACTGAAGCCAGACATCGTTATAGGAACTGGCGGATATGTCTCAGGACCGGTGCTTTTAGCCGGTCTCCTGCGCCGAATTCCGGTAGCTATCCAAGAACAGAACGCTTCAGTCGGTTTAACAAACGGGGTCTTGGCACGCTGGGCAAAAATGGCGTATCTCGCTATGGCATCTGTTCACAACAGCAACTCGTTCCGACACACCCCAAGTGTCGAGGTTACGGGAAACCCGATTCGTCCTGCGATCGCCACGTTCCAGAAGTCTGAGGCGACGTATCGGAAATTCGGGTTGTTTCCAGAGCGGAAAACAATCTTTGTGATGGGTGGCAGTCAGGGGGCACATGCTATCAACGACGCGATTGTGGCGGCGCTGCCGTATTTGCTGGAATTCGCCGATCAGCTCCAAATAGTGCATCAGACAGGCGCAGCGGAGGCAGCGGCTGTTCAGGCTGTGTATCACGACAAACTTGAATCGCATCCCGAATTGCGATGTTGTGTCCAACCCTTTTTTGATACTATTGAGGAGATCTATAGTATCGCAGATGTTATGGTGTGCAGGGCGGGTGGCATGACTGTCGCTGAAGTTACGGCTTGTGGTATCCCCGCAATTTTCATTCCTTTACCCTCGCAAACCGGGAATGACCAAGTATTGAACGCTCACGCTGTCGCAGAAAAGGGCGGTGCGGTGGTCCTTGAACAGGGCATGTTTACAGTAGAAACCCTTGTTCAAAATCTGGTGAACATCCTACTTGATGAAAATACACATGAACGGATGGTCGCTGCAAGTCGAGCACTCGGTAAACCCCATGCCAGTGATCACATTGCCACGTCTATTCTTTCGTTTACTTAGTTGTTTTTTGTAATTAAGGTTGATTTTTTGCCTCGTAATAGGTTAAAAAATTAAAAGATATTATAATTAACTATAGTTTGGACAATTAAGGCAAAACAACTGTATGTTTGGAAAAACACGGCATATTCATATTATCGGTATCGGCGGTGCTGGCTTAAGCGGTATTGCTGAAATCTTGCTTGACCTCGAATTTAAGGTGACCGGTTCGGATATCAAAAAATCTGATACAACGGAACACCTACGAAATATTGGAGCCACTGTCTTCTATGGACATGCTGCAAGGCAGATAGAAGGTGCCGATGTCGTCGTTGTGTCTCCCGCTATTCCACCCGAAAATTCGGAGCTCCTCGCTGCACAGGATCAAAAAATCCCTATCGTTAGGGGTGCTGAGATGCTCAATGAAATTACGCGGATGCGCTATAGCGTGGCAATCAGTGGCACACATGGGAAAACAACGACGACTGCAATGACTGCCACAGTCCTGAGCAGTCTGGATCCAACAGTTGTTGTCGGCGGAAAACTCGTGGATGGCAGCCATGCCCGGAGTGGTGAAGGCGATGTCATGGTCATCGAAGCCGACGAGGCTTATGGGTCTATTGAGATGTTCTATCCGACTGTGGCTGTTGTCACATCCGTTGATGCAGACCATCTCGATTATTATCGGAGTGTTGCCGAAATTGGGGAGACGTTTCTCAAATTCATCAATAAGGTGCCTTTTTATGGCGCAGCTATTCTCTGCTTGGATGCAGAGAATATTCAGAAATTCATTCCCAGAATTGAGAAACGCTATCTTACCTATGGGCTTGAAACTGGGGCAGATTTGGTCGCTGAAGGCATCGTTGTTGAGGGACCGACGTCCCGCTATCGCGTCCGGAAAAATGGGCATCTCTACGGTGAAGTCCATCTTAAAATGCCAGGACGGCATAATATCTCTAATTCCTTAGCAGCGATAGCCGTCGGACTTGAGTTGGATATTCCGTTTGACCAGATTCGCGAAAGACTGGAGTCCTTTGCCGGTGTACATCGGCGTTTTGAAATACTCGGTAAGGTCAATAATATTATCGTTGTTGATGATTACGCACATAACCCGGCGAAATTAAAAGCAGCCCTGAGTGGTGCCAGAGATGGTTACAAACGGCGAATCGTCGCCGTCTTTCAACCCCATCGCTACCAACGGGTCAGAGACTTGGCAGATGAATTCTCCCGCTCCTTTTATCAGGCAGATGTCCTCATTGTTACTTCAATCTACAGTGCTGGCGAAGCACCCATTGAAAATGTCACCGCTGAAAAATTGGTACAAGCAATACAGGCACATGGACATCGACACGTCCTTTACGTACCAGACACAGATGAAATTACGAATGTTCTCATGGAGATAACCCAGCCAGACGATATTGTTATTACGCTCGGTGCTGGAGACATCAGTAAGGTAGGACGAGAATTTTTAGCGAGACTTCAGGCGGAAAATTAATCATTTTCTTGTTGTTTTGTATTTTCTTCTCTAATCGTCTCGTTTTTATCTACAACTAAAACGGACGGCGGACAAATGTTTGCTCAATCACGACGTAAAAAATATACCGCTTATGTGCGCGAGACTTCGATGCCCACAAGGCGACTTGGTAAGCATCCGAATGCCAAGGTTTACATGTACCGGCGCGTGATTTTTGCCGTCACTATTGTACTGACCTGCGCTTTTATCGCGAAGATCGTACTCAGTTTTTTCGGCACTGAATATGTCTCTTTTGAATTGTCTGGAAATGTACACTATACAGAAGGACAAATCTATGATATATTGGCTAAACAGTTGGACAACATCGTTACAGATTCTGAAGAACAAACGGAGAACTATCTCAAAGAAAACCTGAGTTATATTAAAGAGGCACACGTTTCCAAGCGTGTAATGAAACGTTTATTCACTATTGAAATTACCGAGCGGGAACCTTTTGCCTTGCTCAGGTTTTATGCGGGCTTTAAAAATCCGCCTGTTCTCGGTACAGGTGCTGATCAGGATTGTTCATTTTTCTTATTGGATGTTGATACACAGGTTTTGGAGCGTATAGAGGTCGGAGAAATCGGAGTGCCGGTGGATAAACGGTTCCAAGGAATGGTTACGCTGATTGCAGCAGGTGATAAACTCCCAAAGGTTGGGGCGACCTTCCAAACTTCAGGAGTTTCTATGGCGGTAAACGTTTTAAAAAGTGCGATGCGCCAGCAACCCGAACTCGCAAGCCAGATAGAAACTATTGACGCAAGTCGCCCGCAGCAAATTAGAATGTATATTGAAACACTACCGCTGCCGGTCTGGATCGCAGCGGATGCGATTGAAACCGGGATTTATCATGCTACGTTGCTTTTAAGACAGCACAAGGGGCGTATTCTCGAACTGCTCAAAGCACATCCAGATGCGACACAACCGTACCTGGACGCAAGATTTGAAGATTCAATCTACTTAGGTGGTTATACACAGACGCAATAGCGTCTATTTCGTAGATACTGGATCGTGCGGCGTGTAAAATGCTGGTGCTCAGCCGTTTTTTAAAATACAGAAAAAGAAAATACAGAAGAAGGGAGTGAAAACCTACATGCCCAAACAGAATGTTATCGCAGGACTTGATATCGGATCGAGCAAAATTTCAGTAATAGTTGGGAACACCCTACACGGGAGTCAGGAAAAGATAGGGATCGTCGGTGTTGGCCATGCACCTTCCAAAGGGCTTAGAGGCGGGGTTGTCGTTGACATCAATCAGACAGCCGAAGCCATCCGCACAGCCATCTCCAGCGCGGAATTAATGGCAGGTGTCAAAATCGATTCCGTCTGCGTCGGCATTTCCGGGGAACATATCATCGGGCAAACCTCACATGGGGTCGTCTCTGTCGCCAATACTGAAATTTCGCATGAAGATGTTGAGCGCGCAATGGTAGCGGCGAAGGCGATCTCCATTCCTTCTGACCGTGAAAATCTACACGTTATTCAACAGAGTTTTGTCGTTGACGCACAGAGTCGTATCAGAGAGCCTGTCGGGATGTCAGGGGCGCGGCTCGAAGCCTATGCCTATATTATTACGGGTGGCACAACGGCTATTCAGAATTTGCTCAATAGTATTGAAAAAGCCGGTGTGCCGATCGTTGAGACGCTCGTCGCAGCGCCGCTCGCAGCCTCCCAAGCCGTCCTCTCAAGAGATGAACGCGAAGTCGGGATCGCACTCGTTGATATCGGTGATGGCACAACTGAAATCATTGTTTATAAAGAGGATTCTATTCAACATACAGCCGTAATTCCTGTCGGTGGACAGCATATCACGAATGACATCGCGCAGTACCTAAAGGTTACCCTCCCCGAAGCGGAAGAACTGAAAATTCATCGAGGCTGTGCTTGGACGGAATTGGTGACGATGGATGATGTACACCCGATTCCAGTCGCTACGGATGCCAAACCGCGTTTCATTGATCGATACGAACTGACGCAAATTATCGAATACCGCATGGCGGAAATCCTTGAGATTATCGCTTATGAATTGGGGGATACGCCCCTGCCGGGAGGCCTCGTCTTCACTGGAGGCACCTCGCTCATCGATGGGCTACAAGAACTTGCTGAAACCATGCTACAACTTCGTGTTCAGATCGGCTATCCCACGGAAATACAAGGATTAACCGATCGCGTCAATCATCCGATGTACGCTGCTGGCATCGGGCTTGCGCTTTATGGTGAAAGTCTCAGACAACAAGAATATGAAAACCACATGCGCCGTCGCGGTAATACCTTCGGGGCATTTCTGCAACGTGTCAAAGAGTGGTTCGGCTATTAAATCCACAAACTACGCAGCTTCGCCTTAACTTACAGGAATACTTGACTTAACGCGTCTATTAGCGTATAATTTAACATGAAAAAGCAAACCCAATGAAAGTTATTACGGAACCTCAGCCTGGAAATTGGGGCTATAACGATAGGAGGAATTAGGTTGCTGTGGCTTACGGATAGTAACTGAAATCCAACATGATAGAATTTGAACAAGAAGAATTTGAAAACTTACGCGCCAAAATCAAGGTCATTGGTGTTGGTGGAGCGGGTGGGAACGCTGTCAAACGGATGATTGAAGCAGGACTTACCGGCATAGAGTTTTACGCTGTTAACACAGATCAGCAAGCACTCCTGACCTGCCGTGGCGCCACGCAAATCCAGATCGGTGTGAACACGACTGAGGGCTTGGGCTCCGGTGCGAACCCTGATGTGGGTAGAAAAGCCGCTGAAGAAGACAGAGAGCACCTGCAAACTATCGTCGAAAATGCCAACATGGTCTTTATCACCGCTGGGATGGGCGGCGGCACGGGGACCGGTGCAGCCCCTCTTATCGCTTCGCTCGCACGAGAACGGAACGCACTGACTATCGGCGTTGTAACCAGACCCTTTAACTTTGAAGGACAGCGTCGCGCCGACCAAGCCGAAGCGGGACTCGATGAACTCCGCGCCGCAGCCGACTCTGTTATTGTTGTACCCAATCAACGGCTCATTGACACAATGGACAGGAAACTCCCCATCCGAGACGCATTTCGTATCGGAGACCAGATCCTCCTCCACGGCGTTCAAAGCATCTCTGACATCATCACCGAAGCTGGCGAAATTAACGTTGACTTCGCTGATGTTGAATCCATTATGCGTGACGCAGGGAGCGCACTCATGGGAATGGGACGCGCAACAGGCGACAATCGCGCCCAAATCGCTGCTGAACAAGCCATCAGCTCTCCGCTGCTCGAACAGACGAATATCGCTGGTGCTATCGGGATGATCGTCAACATTACCGCACCCCCTGATTTTATGATGCATGAACTTGATGAGGCAATGCAGGTTATCAAAGATACCGCCATCGATGCACAAATTATCTTTGGGCTTGTTTACAAAGATGAATTGGAACTCGGCGATGAAGTCCTTGTAACTGTCATCGCAACAGGTTTCGATGCGGATGAAGATCATATCTTCGGCGGACAAGAGAGAGAATACGGCTCCCGGTACGCAGATGTAGATACGTATCAGAGACAGCCAGCGCCTGCACACAATCAATATACGTCAACCCCCGGCAGGACGCGACCCGGTGCCGGCAGAACCCCATCGAATAGATCTGTTGCACCCGTTCGTGGGCGCAGACCCAACGTCGAACCCCCTATGGAGCAAGAGGAGCAACCCCCGCAGCCGCGGCAAACCAGACCGTCGCGTGGGAAAGAAAAGTCACGGCAGCGCAGTGGTACGGATTGGGAAATCCCAGCATTCCTCCGCGTTCAAAAAAGAGGGCAGAACAACAAATAGAAATTACCTCTATATTTTCTTCCTATCAGTGCCACTTTTTAGTTAAGCGGGGTTTCTAACCCCGACGCGTAAGCCCTAAAGTAGCCTCGACCCCGTTATTGAGGCTACTTTATGAACTCAAGTCACACTGCTTTTTCTTTACCGGCGCGTTTTTACGTGCACCGTACGATGTCCGAGGATAACTGTGGACTTACGTCAACATTACCAACATCTCCGCAGCGAAGAACACGGCGGATATAATAATTTCAGGAAACCGAACAAATTTGCACTCGTCTATCCGAGTACTTACGAACTCGGCATGTCGAGTCTCGGTGTTCAAGTGATCTATGCGATCCTCAACAGTCGAACCGATACCGCTTGCGAACGGGTCTTTGTGCCTGAATCTCAACATCTTCGCCAACTTGTTAAGCAGAAAAGTCCGCTTTTCTCATTCGAGACGCAGACAGCACTCAATAGATTTGATATTGTTGGATTCTCTGTCTCCTTTGAATCGGACTATGTGAACATCCCGCGGACGTTGGAACTCGCAAACATTCCACCGCTTGCCGAAGATCGCACAGAATGGGATCCGCTCATCATCGCGGGTGGTATCAATATCGCTTACAATCCTGAACCGATTGCGGATTTCGTTGATGTCTTCGTCGTCGGTGAGGCAGAACTTGTCGTCCATCAACTCATGGCACATTTTGACGAGTGGCGGCAGCGTCGGGCACCCAAGCGCGAGTTGCTTGAAGTGCTTGCGACTGTGCCAGGACTCTATGTCCCCAGTTTTTATGAGGTGACGTATCAAGATGATGGCACTATTGAGGCTGTCTCTCCAAAATCCGGGGTGTCCCCCCAGATTCGCGCAGGTGCCGTTCCTAAACTTGATGATGTTGAGACGTGTACACATATCCATACCCCACATACTGAATTCTCAAATGCACATCTTATTGAAATCGTGCGCGGCTGCGGGCGACAATGCCGTTTCTGTGTTGCCGATTACGCACGCCGATGGCCACGGCACCGCTCCGTAGAGAGTACACTTGCCCTCGCAGAACGGGCACGCGGCATTACGGACAGAATCGGACTCGTCGGTGCCTCGATCTCTGACCATCCCCACATCGATGAGATCGCTTCAGGTCTCGTCGCGCGTGGGTTCCGTATCTCTTGTGCTTCACTTCGTGCTGAAACCGTCCGTGCCCCTTTACTCGACGCACTCGCAGACAGCGAACAAGGAACAATCACGATCGCACCGGAGGTCGCAACGGAAGAACTCCAAAAGGTCGTCAATAAAGCGATCCCACGCGAACGGCTTTATCACGTCTTTGAGGAAGCATTGAAACGCGATATTCTCAATCTCCGTCTATACTTTCTTATCGGGGTCCCACAGGAAACCCCAGCGGATGTCGAGGCTATTGTTGAGATGGCAAAGGAGATGCGCACCATATTGCTGCCACACGCGAAACGGACCGGCAGGATGGCGCGTATCAGTTTTACCATTTCTCCGATGGTACCGAAACCCCATACGCCTTTCCAGTGGGTCGCGATGGAACCCCCCAAAACCATTGCCCGAAAACTTGACTTTTTGAAACGCGAAATTAACGCGCTCGGTAGCATAAAGGTTGGCTCTGCCAGTGCCAGACTCGCACACCAAGAAGCCGTTTTCGCACGCGGTGATCGGCGGCTTGGAAAGGTTATATTAGAACTCGCACGCGGGACATCGTGGAACCAAGCCTTCCGTCAATATGGACTGTCACCTCATTTTTACGCCACCCGTGAGCGTCCGCTGCATGAGGTCAATCCGTGGGATCACCTCGACCTCAATGTCAAACCCCAGTTTTTGCAACTTGAATTCCACAAGCAGGAAAAAGGGTTTATGACCAGTGCTTGTGACACAACCGTCTGTAAAAAGTGCGGTGCTTGCTAAAAAAAGTTATCGGTGCCTAATAGCCGACGGTTGTGGATTGCGTATTTGTAGCGCAAACTGTTAGTTTGCGTCTTAGACGACTGACAACTCTTACTAAAGGAGGAACTCACTGTGGGCAAACTCAAACAATTTATAAGACTGTTTGTTACGGTATGTGCGGTGCTAACCTTTACAATCCCTTTATATGCAGGATTAGATGATAAATCCCTCGTTTTATACCTCTCCTTTGATGAAGGAAAAGGAGGGAATGCTGCGGACGGTTCTGTACACGGACACGAGGGTGAACTTATTGAAAATCCATCATGGGTAGATGGACAGTTTGGCAAGGCTTTAGAGTTTGACGGCACGAAGCAACAATATGTCATCGTGCCTATTAACGACACTTTGCAGTTAAGAGAAGAGTTTTCTGTCGCCTTTTGGGTGAAGCGTGGCAAGGCACAAATTCGGGACTGGAACTACATGGTGGCTGCTGGTAGCTTGAAGTGGGCAACGATTTTTCAGAACGCCAGTAGTAACACCTTTTTCTGGTCAACATCGGGTGGTGCTTGGGCACAGAAAGCCGTCAGCGATGACATCCAACCTGAAGACTGGGTCCATTTAACGGTGACACACGATACCAAGTCAAAAGTCGTCATCTACAACGACGGCAAAGAGGCGGGTGGTGGCGCGAAACCGCCTCCTGTTGATGAGATTGACGGCTCTATTATGGTCGGTGCGAGACACCCGGGGGAGGAATTTTTCACGGGTATCATCGACGAAGTGTTTCTCTTCAATCGGATTATCACTGCGGCAGAAATCAGCGACATCATGAACGGCGATTTTCTACCCGTCGAACCCGCAGAAAAACTCACCACAACGTGGGCGAGTATTAAAACGGATCGCGATTAGCTATTCGCTTATCGCGGTTCGCGTACCGCGGTTCGCGGGAAGAGGTCTGCGGTAGACGGTTTGCGGGAAGCGGAAACGTATGCTAAAATATGTCACCATATTTATCCTCTTCAGTGCCTTTGAAATCTCTGCTTTATCCGATCCCGCACCTGCCGAAAAGCACTATGCGCAAGCCTCTGCTTATCACGCCATTGGCGAGTTTGCGCAAGCCATTGCCGAATACAAGAAAGCCATCACACTCGACCCAAACTCCCCTATCTTCTACAATAGACTGGGTGTTGCATACGCCGAACTGAAGCAATACGATGCCGCACTTGATGCCTATCAGGCGGCGGTAGCACTGTCGCCTATGACACCTGAGCCGCACTATAATATCGGGTTGGTTTATCTCAAGAAAGGGGACCTTCCGCATGCCCTTGAAGCGTTTAAACGTGCGGTTGCCCGAAATTCAGAATGGGAGGCTGCCTATACTGGACTCGGTGAAGTCTACTTGAAACAAGGTCGTTTTGAACAGGCGGGGCTCTCCTATAAAAAAGCCGTCCACCTCAATCCGAAGGAGGCTGGCGCAATTTTGGGGTTGGGTAAGGTCTATGTTAAGCAGGATCGCTTGGCGGACGCAATTACGACCTTTGAGAAAGTAATCGAAATTCAGGTCGATCATACAGAGGCACATTACCAACTCGCACAAGCCTACATCAAACAAGGGGAGAAGGAGAAAGCCGCCGCAGCGATGGCGTTCTTCAAAGTCCTCCGTCAGACGGACCCGCTCGTTCAGGAAGCCGAGATGTGGGTGAACAGACATCCGAATGACGCAAGAGGCTATAACAACCTCGGTATCGTCTACCTCGCCCGTCATCGCTTTTCGGATGCCATTACCAACTATAAGCGTGCAATCTCTCTTAATCCCACCTTAGCCACTGCCCATTACAACTTGGGGCATGTTTATCATAAACAGGGAAAAATTAAGGGCGCGATCGCAGCCTATCGCGAGGCACTCACTGTTGATAATACACTCGCCATCGCCCATAATAACATCGCCGTTTGCTATATAGAATTGGAATCCGACCTTGATAAAGCACTGCTTCACGCCCGAACGGCTGTCCAACTTGCGCCAACTGAAGCAAATTATTGGGATACCCTTACCCAAGTTTGCACCCTCCGTGGATTGGAGGATGAAGCGCGCCATGCCCGTGAGAAGCGGGAAGCCCTTTCTCAAGAAGAATGAGATACCTCTGCTATATTCTCTTTGCTCTCAACCTTACGCCTTACATTTCTGCCGAAGTCCAATTCGTCGATGCAACGACCGCTGCAGGAATCGACTTTCAGCATGTTGATGGCAGAACCGGTGAGAAATATCTCATCGAAACCCTCGGCTCTGGTGCACTCTTTTTCGATTTTGACCTTGATGGGCACCTTGATCTTTACATAGTCAATGCCACGCATATCCCACCGCCGATCGACGGAAAATCCGTTCAAACAGAAGAACTCCCACAAAATAGGCTCTATCGGAACAACGGGGACGGCACTTTTACTGACGTTACGCACAAAGCAGGCGTTGGAGATACCGGCTACGGTGTCGGATGCGCTGCCGCTGATATCGACAACGATGGCTATCCCGAAATCTACGTAACAAACTTTGGACAGAACCGACTCTATTACAACAACGGCGATGGCACCTTTACGGATATAACACAGAAAGCAGGTGTCGGTGATGCACGCTGGGGGACCAGCTGCGCTTTCCTCGATTACGATTTGGATGGGGACTTGGACCTATACGTCGTCAACTATATGAAGTTTTCTATCGCTGAAAACCGATGGTGGGAGACCCGTGGCATCAGAACCTATTGTAGTCCAACGGATCAGATTGCTGGGAGCCATTTTGTCAGTGAATCCGATATTCTCTACCGCAATAACGGCGACACCACCTTCACCGATGTCACCCAAAACGCGGGCGTTTCGCATCGCGCCCTCGGTCTCGCTGTCGCTGTGGGAGATTATGACAATGACGGTTACCCGGACATTCACATCGCCAACGATATGGAAGCCGATCAATTTTACCGCAACAACGGCGACGCGACTTTTACCGAAACCGCTGACCTGACCGGCACCGGCTACGATGGGAACGGTTTCCCGGGAAGCGGGATGGGGAGCGCGTTCGGTGATTACGATAACGACGGCTATCTCGATCTCGTCGTCAGTAACGCCTCAGCCCTCCCAGTGATCCTTTATCGAAACGAGAGAGCAGCGTTTTTTACGGATGTCTCTTTTATCTCAGAGATTGGCGCAGCCACGCTGCCTTATTTTAAATGGGCAGTCGAATTTTTCGATTACAACAACGACGGTCTCCTCGACCTTTTTGTTGCGAATGGGCATCTTCAGGAGAACATTTCACTTTTCTCAGACAGTACGTATCCACAAGCAGATTTACTTTTCCGCAATACACGCCAACAAGACGGCACCTATCGCTTTACGGACACTTCTGCTGAAGTCGGACTGACCCAACTCCCCAAGCAGGTGAGCCGCGGTGCAGCGTTCGGAGACTACGACAATGACGGCGATATTGATATTTTCCTGAATAATTCCAATCAACCCGCAGTGCTTCTCCGAAATGACGGGGGTAACAGCAAGCATTGGCTTACTGTCCAACTTACTGGAACGCAAAGCAATCTATCGGGCATTGGTACAAAGGTATTTGTAAAGGCAGGAGATCTATCACTTTTCAGGGAGATACGTAGTGGTGCGAGTTATCTGTCGCAGAGCGATCTTCGCGTGCACTTTGGACTCGGCGAGAATGCGATAATTGATACCTTAGAAATTCGTTGGCAAAGCGGGCATAGGGATCAATTTTCTAATCTAAAGTCAAACCAGATTCTAAGCGTTAAAGAAGGGCAAGGAATTATAAACGGACAAAAAATAAAATAAATGTTGTGATCACAAATCAACAAGCCAATTGGATAAAGATGCAACTTGATCAGGATTTGTCAAGTTCGCCGCGTTTTCCAATGTCCTATCTTCAAGTTGGTTCCAGATTTCCGCTGCCATGCTGTCAACAATAACGGCTCCTATGAAAAAGAGATCTGGCGATAGATTGTGACTGGCAAAAGCGGTTCTGATGCGCGTCAACGCAGTTTGAGCAGTCTTCCAATGTTCATCTGCGCCTGCCGGATCAATTCCGCCTTTCAGTTCTCCGAAGGCGATAAATTTCTCAGGCATCCTATAAGTTTCACGGTTTACTTCGTTTGGTGGGCAACGGAGTAGACAAATATCTATATTTTTTTGCACAAGCGGTATTGTTCGATTGTAAATCAGTGTGCGTGTTTCCTTATTTTTTTCCCAGCTAAGCCCCTTGAGACTCAATTCTATATCTGCAGTATTACTTGTTCCCTTAATCCATGTGTTACTCGCAGCGTTAAGCCACTGATAAGAGGTTTCGGTTAGCGTCAGGGTAGAAACGATTGATCGGGTGAGTTTTCTTTCTGCCAATTTACCTGCCATATTTCGCATTGAACCGCCGAGTGAATCCCCGCGTGTCAGCAGAAAACGATAAACCAATTCCTCAACAAAGTTCGTGCCTGCCGGTTCTAAAAATTTCTCTATGAAATCTTGAATTGCGCCCGTTTGATCTTTCTCTGTAGTCTGCTTGGTTGCTTTCTCCGAAAATCCCGATGCGGTTAGTAAAGCAGTCCGTATGCCTTCTATTTCGAGCAGCGCGTTAGGACGTTTTGCACGCGTAGCTGAAACTTTCAATGCGCGTGCTTGTTCAACAAAGGGGGTTGCACGACGACTCCTTTCCAAAGCCAATGCCACAAAACCTGCACGAATTTCTTCAGGAGCGGTTATAAGATCTGCGCCAGCGGATAAATGTTGGAGATATGGCATCATCTTTTTCTCCAAACGTATACGCATTTCCGAAGCGGCACACGCCCGTATGCCCCCATCTGTTGACTGCTATTCCCTTTTTTCCCGGGCACAATAAGAATATTTTCCACCTCGAAACCCAATGTTTGTGCGATGTCAGATAGAATCATATCTACAGATATGCTCACACCGGCGTAACGCACGTTGTCATTAACCATAAAGAGGCGCGCATTTGGCTTTAGAACACGGGCACACTCACCGATAACACACGCCATTTCGGAGAAATACCCACGAACCATCCTCGGAATGCCGCCGTTATTTAACGTGCCAGATGCTTTTTCATGTTCAAGGTAGGTACATATTGTTTGTAGTAATTTTTGTTGATTAGCTGCTTCTATAAAGGGAGTCCACTGCGGACATATTTTTAATAAATCTTTTTCTCGATTTTCCACAGTGCAACTAAGCATCTCTTGCCGCAGCCTTAAAACTTCCGCTTGTGTCAAATCCAACATAGCGAGTTCAAGCGCGTAGGTCCGGGTGTAATCGTAACGGTTGCAATAAGGGGGTGAAGTTACGATCGCACCATAAGAGGCTTTTTCAAGGGTAGGAAGGATTTCGAGACATGAGCCTTTGAATAAACGAATATCCGCCGCGATCTGTTTGACAGGGAAAAGTGTTGCGGGTCGTTCAGCGTCACGCACATCTGATAAAATTTCTTTAAGTTTGGCGGTTATCGCTGTATCAAAATCAAGGATTTTTCCTTTATTGAAAGCCTTGGTCCCCGGCCGTCGTTTGCCTGACCGGGCATCCCAGCGCAAATACTGCCCATCTTTTCGTGTATAGCTAATATCTTCTAAGATGCACAAGAGTGCCAAACGTAAGATAGCTTGAGCGTTCTCATTCTCTTGTTGGATGGCACTTCTGTATCTTTCGATCGCTTCTACTGTTTCTGGTGGATAAGCGTTCTCTGTGATCCGGATGGTACTGAATGGAAGTCTTTCTGAGCATGCCTTCCAAGGAAGGGAGGTTATCCAACGCTCGATTGTGCTGGTGTCCTCTGCTGTCAGTTTTCTTTTTGATAAGAGACGGGCGCGGATAATTTCCTGACCGATCGGTAGTAATTCTATACCATCGGCGGGAATTCCTTGGGAACTTGCCGCAAACAGAGTTGTCCCTATTCCGGCAAATGGATCAAGCACCTTTCCCGATATGCGTTCTTTGTAGCTGCCGAGAAAATATTCAACAAGTCCTGCTGAAAAGGCTTCCTTGTATTTGTACCAACCGTAAGCGGGTTTGTCTTTATTTCCTTGAAAACTCACGGTTTTTCGGGACAAAAACAAGGCTGTCGAGAATTGTAATTTGAAGTTCTCAGCGAGTTCAGCATCGAGTGCTGCGATTTTATCGCGGAGTTTGTTAGTTTCTGGCTGGGTTTTATTTTTCTCAGATGTCATAAGTCTTTTATTCTTCCCCATCCGGAATCTCCGGCCAATTATGTTCCGGTGAATACCCCAACGCCTCTTTTCCTGGGTGCCATGCAAAACGAGAATCCGCACGTCCCGCAACGGCGTTATAAGCACCGTACTTAACCGTCTCCGTCTCAATCGCACACGCAACACATTGTGCAACATCCCTCGGATCGACATAAACAAACCAAGGTGCCGTCACAACGTCAGGCACCGTCGGACCCGGATTCTGTCCATCACCCGCAATCACACCCGGACGGACGTGGATGACGTCCAACCCGTGTGCCTGATGATACGCCGCACCGATCTGCTCACCAAGATACTTCGACAGCGAATAGTAGAGATCCCCCGGACCAAACACAAAATCATCATCGACGTGGTATGGCAGTTTGGCATCGGGTGCAGGGTGACACGCCGAAATACTCGAAATGTTCACCAATTTTTGCACACCTTGTTGCACACAGGCTTCCGCTACGTTCCACGTGCCTTTCACCATAACGTCCGCAAAGAGCGAAGCAGGTTTGCCTGACCGTCCCCGCACCAAAGCGACGAGATGCACAACAGCATCCTGACCGGCACACGCCGCTTCGACTTCAGAGGGGTTTGTTACGTCTGCTTTGATAAAAGTTGTGTTGGGAAATGAACCCTCGGGTGCAACGATGTCGGTTAGCGTGAGTTGGTAGGCGTCCTGCAACCGATCAATAATAAATCGCGCCAAGTATCCACTTGCACCCGTAATCAGAATCTTTTCAATAGGCATCAGTGTCTATCCTATGGTTCTTTATTTTTTCTGTAGGAGGGATTTCCAAATCCCGACTTCTTATACATCTGGTTCTTTATTTTTTCTGTAGGAGGGATTTCCGAATCCCGACTTCTTATACATCTGGATGCCTGAACTTGTTCAGGAAAAGTATTTGAACCTCTAAACAAAAGGAGCTTCCGTCTCATAGAGCGCAGCGTTATAGCCGACAAGAAAGACATCCCCGCTCCTGACCGTAGGCGCACGGAGACTTCCGCTGCGTCCCAGCACCACCTTTAGGATCGCTTCTTGCGTGTCTTCAGTCGGCACAAAGGTTTCAACGCGCCGCCCTTTCGCAACAACGATACGTTCCGCACCGCCCATTAATTCCCATACCGCCCCTGCCTCCATTTTCTCTTTTCGAGCATCCGTACGGCTTTCCGCTTGTAAGTTGTGTGTGTCAAGTAACTCTTGCACTTTTTTACACGAGTTTCAGCCATTCCGAAAATAAATCCAATCTATCATCACAATTTCTCCTTACTTTGACATCTCTTGTGTACCGCAAACTGTTAGTTTGCGTATTCTGCCCACAATTTTTTTGGATGCCCCAACTTGTTGGGGACGCGAGACAGTGAAACACTCCCGAACAAGTTCGGGCATCCGGACATGGGGTATTACGGGTCCTGAATACCTTTAGCTAAAGATCCTTCACACGAATAAATCTACCAGTCCCACGGCTCTGAACAGCTGCGTCGATGAGCGCAAGCGTCTCAAGTCCGTCAGAGAACGGCGAACGAATTAACGTCCGATCACCCGTTTCAATCGCCCGCAACCATGCGCCTATTTTGCCCAAATTCGGATTGTTTTCGGAGACCATCGGTTCATCAACCGTTTCCCCATTCAAATAACCACGAATCGCGTTCTCTCCCATATTCGCCTGTAAGCGTAAATGCGGTCCGACAACCTCGACCTCAAAACTGAATTTTTCCGTGCCACAATGATTCATGTGCGTGCCAAAGACCCCGTTATCCAGTTGATACGTCATCTGGATCGCGTTTTCAGCATCAAATTCCGTGCGTTCCAGCCCCATATTCTTTATTGCCAAGGCGTGCGCCTGCACCGGTTTCGGGTTCCCCATAACGAACCGTGCGCAGTCCAACACATGCACCGCCTGTTCAGGCAAGGGACCCCCGCTGATCTCATACTGCAGAAACCACGGCGACATCCGGAAACTCAAGTAATAATCAACAGTGCAAACCGTCCGTACCAGATGCACCGTTTCCGAAGCAATCAACGCCTTCAACCGTTCATAGAGCGGATGATACCGGAGTTGAAATCCAACAGCGGCAATAACGTCCGCTTTCTCAATACAGGCGAGACACTTTTGACCCTCAACCATGTTCAAGGCAGGCGGTTTTTCGACCATCATCGGAATACCGCGATCGCACGCCATCTGGATAGGTTCAAAACGAATAGGGGGTGGCGTTGTAATCACCACCCCGTCCATCTCTACCTCGAAAAAAGCGTCCAATGCCGTCGTCGCAAGTTCAGTGTCGGCGTGTGTCGCGAGTTCGCGCGCCGCCGCAAGCCGCGTATCGTGAACAGCAACGACTTTGGCACCGTAGTTGGTCACCGCGCCATGATGATGTCGGCCCATATTACCAGCACCGATAATACCTATCGCTAACGGTTTTTGATGCATCATTCTTCCTTCAATTGACCCCACGTCAGAGATAATTTCCCACTTGGTTCAACCGCCATCGGATCTCTACCGCCATAAATCTCAAGTTCATCAACACGAGCACCCGCATTCGCGCGTATATGGAGACGCAACCAGCGTGCCTCCACATCTTTGAAGGTGAACTCAGTCGTTTCGCTAATCGGATCACCCTTGTGTGTGTAGACTTTTGTCCATGTGTTCGCGTCCGAGTTTGGATCGGCTTTCGTAGTTGCTACGAGGATATCAAAGTCAACGGTTGTCCGATCCACAAACCCTTGTGAGTGATCGCTACCGAATATGATCCGATTCACATTCGCGACGTCGCCCATATCAATCTGCGCCCACCCCGGTATCGCACCGATGATCCAGCTCCGGCAGTTATTATAGAAACCGTCGTTGAGGTATTCAGTGCAGTGCCGGCGTGGACACCAGCCTGCTATCTGTGAAGACGCTTCCGCCGTCGCATCTTTCAGGAGTGCCAAGTTCGGTTCATCGTCCCGAACCGTCGGCACGAATTCCGGTCCCGGCTTACCGCCAGCCTCGCAGGCATCCGTTGCCGCTTTAATATCCTGTTCCTTGAATTCGTAACGTCCAAATTTTTCAGGTCCCTGGTCTTCTTCATGGATTGCGAAGACAGTCGGTGCCCCCATTAGCATCACCAGCATCACAATCCCCAAATATGTTATCCATCTCATTGTCTGTTCCTCCGTTTGTCTGTTGTAGCGTGATTACCAAATCCCGCGCCAACGGTGTGTAGGGTGCAAGTTATCATGCTTCCGGCATAATTTCTATTATACCATAATCTATTTCTCCCTTCAACCCAGAACCCTTCAACCCAACGTGCGATGAATCGCACTACTACGAACAGATGTTTGTTAAGGGAGAGGTGTCTACTCAACCCAACGTGCGATGAATCGCACTACTACGAACAGATGTTTGTTAAGGGAGAGGTGTCTACTCAACCCAACGTGCGATGAATCGCACTACTACAAACAGATGTTTGTTAAGGGAGAGGTGTCTACATAATGCTAAGCTTTACTGTAGTTTTCGGATTTTTGTCCATTTTAATCGGAGATCGCAGGTAGGAGCTTGCTGCTATAGGAAGGAGTCAGGATAAGGACGTGAACGCTTTCGTTCTAAAGTTCTGGGAGCCTATAAACACCCCGGCGAACCTTTACAATTTCACCGGTGTTTACAAGGCGGGTGAGTTCTGTATTTATTGCTTTCGGATGTCCTTGAATACGCGCCGCGAATTCCGGTGTTCTTTTTTCGCCATCAGCGAGAAGTGCGAGAATTTGCTCGCGGAACGGAACACGTGCGATTTTCCCACCCCTCAGTTTTCGCAACACTCGGTTCGCCTGCCTTGGGGAGCATCCGAGAACCGCCTCGACCTCTTTTCTGCTGGATTCAGGTGTGAGAGTGTCGCGTTCGGTCTCAAAGCGTTGGCGTGTCGCTATGACCTCGGAAAGTTTGTCTAACCCACCGGCGACATCGAAATCTTCCCAGTCAAAAAGAAGGGTTTCCGGTCTATCGGTGATCTCAGGAATTCGCAAGCCTGTAATCCACATAATTTTCTTGTTGGTTTCCAAACGGTGTAGCTGCGCCAGCCCTGTCATCCGTGTGAACATATCGGTGACCTCTTTTTCATAAACGCTTTGGACGCGTGCGTCTTTGTAACGGTAGGATTCAGGCTCCATTTCATAAGAGAGGGGTTTCTCGTCGTTTCCGAACAAGATCCGAGTGCGCTTCAAAATGGCGCGGGGCCCTATTTCCGGCAAGCCAACTATCCAGATAACCTGTGCCTCTTGAAAAGCGATTTCCAATCCCGCCTCCCTCCGAAAACCCATCAGGAAACAGACGTTCTCATTTTTCGCGATATTGTTCAGCTGTTCAGTTGCGTGATCATAGGTGATAATCCCATGCTTAATATTCGGATCCCTTTCAATTTCGGTTTGGATCCTCCAGAAAATGCGCTTTCCAGTTTCAGATATCCCGAGAACGTCCCAGGTGTTGTCGAGTTCTAAAATTGCTTCCATTGGATAAATACCCGTACGCATCTGAAAAACACGGTTTCCGGGAACCCACGCCCGCGGTTCGGTGTCAAGGATCTCGGTTTTCTCATCCAAGAAGGCTTGATGTAGATGTCTGCCTTGGAGCGTCGCGGAAGGGACCAATAGGTATCTGACGCTCGAATGGAGGACCGGCGGCATCCAAAACTGTAGCACTTCGTCCTCCCATTGCATCGGAGCATCAGCGTTTCGCGTGTAATGCGCGAAGAAACGCTTGAGTTGATGCCAAACTGTCCAGTTTGGATTTCCACGGACCGTCTGGGACATCTGTTCGATGATTTCTGCTTCCAGCCATTCAAACGTCTGTACCGCCATTCTGAGACGTTTGATGAAGTCGACATGGGATTTGTTTCTAATTTCTACTGCATTCAGCAGAAATGTGGCAAATTTTCCTAAGGCACCGCCTTGCCAGTCGGCAACCCACGCCTTCAATGTGGTTTTTGAGAGTTCGTATTCAAGAAACAGTTGATTCTCTCTTCTGGCACTGATGAGACAAAGCCGCTGTGTTTCATCGCCCCCTTCGAGAAGTTGTTCGGCTATTTTTGCGTATTGTGGGTCCAAGAACAGACGACGATCTTCTAATATTTGTGCATTTCCCACATTTCGGTTTTGAAGCAGTTGTGCTGCCGCTGCCGCCAGCGCATCATTTGGAACGTTTAAACAGATGGCGCCATCATTACGCAGAACGGATTCTACTTCCGGGTCCTGTTCTGCGTCTGGCTGTGTAATAAATCCAAGAACGCGTGCGTTCCTATCAAAAGCGCGCTGTACCTGCGTGCTAATTGCTTCGCTGGTCTCATGCATCTTTTCTGTAGGGTCGGACTTCTGTAACACCGGTGGCGGACGTTTTATGCCCAGCGGACTGAGTTTCCCTTCCCGAATGGCAAGCACCTTAGCGTCTATCGGCAGCCCCGTCGCGGGGACCGGCGGTAGGATACCTGTATCGTTCCAAACATCTGTTATGAGCGTTGCCGCCGTCGGCAGTCCCGTGTCATCTGTCGTGGCACGTATCCACACACCCTCCTCGTTCTCCCACAATGATACCTCTATATCGCCGATCGCCGCCCCTTGCCGCTTCCAATAGTGAAGTCCATCCGCTTGTCTGACGTAAGAAAATCCGCGCTTGAAAAACGCCTCTTTGGCAAGGTCAAGTTTAGCCGATCCGAGAGAGTAGGGTGCCTCGGGAATGCTCTCCTTACGTCGTTTGCTTTGGAGCACAGGTTCGTGGAGTTTCGCGCGAAGCGCGTCAAGAGGCGCAAAGAGTACCTCTTTAGCAATTACAGGTGGCTCTAACAGATTTCCGAGCAGAATTTCATAGCGCGCATCCCAGCAATTGTGTCCTTTTTCGCCAAAAATTTCGAGATACGCCTCGTGTTGGTCGGGATTCTCTGCGGTCGGTGTGCCTTTACAGACGTACAACCGTGCCTGCTGGGTGTCTGGGTGCAGGTACCCCGGTATCCGACAAGAAAAGCGGAGCCCACCCGACTTTGACAGCGTCAACAACGGATTCGCAACTGCGCCAACAAGTGCTTGAACACAAGCAAGCACGGCATCAGGGGCGGTACAGAGTGCTTCATACTTAAAATCGATGTCATGCCATGATGCCCCATCGCGTGCCGATGGCAGACCCGTATACAGATGAATTCCCCAAGACTTGTGCCATCGGATGGCACTCCAGTCTATTGCCTCTTGGCGTTTCAAAAACCGCTCACCCCCAAAAGAGCGCGGGGGACGGTCGGTTTCAGGGGCACGCCCTATCGGCATAAAGGAAATACCCACCGCCTCCAAGTCTTGAAGTGCGACAGGGTATCCGTGGGCACAGTAGACTGTGAAATGGTATGGAAGCCCTTTGTAAAGCCGAGGCGTTATGGTCGTCTTCCGTTGTTTAAGTGGGTTCGCGCGCCGTTCGTGGCAGCGGGCGATTATATCTTGAAAGAGATTGGTTGTCATTGGCATCACAATCAGGCGATTTTTTATCCTTGGACGGAATAAATTTCGGCGCGTCTGTGGCAAACTCACGCTAAAAATATTTATGAGATGTTCACAAACTTCACATTCTCACATCAGTTAGTAGTGTGTATTATTATATCAAAAATCTCCGCTTAGGTCAAGTTTTAAATGAGCGTAAAGTCAATAGGCATCAGGCTTTAAGCGATAGTTAGGTTGGGACGTATTTGATTTTGAAAGTAGATAATAATAGCGTATATCCTGATCAAACGTTTTCGGTAATTCGAGATTTCCCGCAAGCTCCGGTAGGCGCGGTTAGTCTTTTGTACCACAAACTGTTAGTTTGTGTATAGACTTTGTACCGAAAACTAAATCGGTATTTTTTCCCGGAAGCCCGGATTTAGTATGGGGCGAGACTAAATCCGGGCCTTGTATTACATTCTTGTTCGGAACAGATCGGGCAACCCCGAATAAATTCGGGCTTCCAGATATTAGGACATTACCAAATTAATAAATCTTCATACAGTTTGCGGTACAAAACCTTTCTGGAGAATGAACGCCTTTCATTAAAAACAGGGGTCTGATCCCCTAAAATTTTGTAAATAGCAACTTAATGTTGCTGATTTTTATCAAAATATCTTATTTTTTATTGATTTTTTGTAAAAATTTGCGTATAATTTGTAGTTGGATAAGGATATTACTATTTTAATCCTAAAATATATATAAAAATCGACCTATTATAACCAAAGAGGTTTGTTATTCCAAGCGCATCGGCATCCGCTATGCTGTCAACATCTAAAGCCGCCCAGTGTACCGCAAACTGTTAGTTTGCGTGCGTTAGATTTTCTGCTTTTCTCGGCATTACCGAGTTAAATTCTTAATCCGCATTTAAGCGATATTTATTTTAAAACGGGGTGAACATCATGAAAAAATTGCTGCTCTCTCTTATCGTTTTAGGATTACTCATCAACTGGATGCCCACGTCTGCCGAAGCAGATGCGCCGGTAACAAACATTCCTTCGATAACAAGGACGCAGTCGGGGGTATTTCATGCCGCCATTATTTTCGGCGAAGCTGTAGACGGTTTTACACAATCGGATATTACACTAAGTCCCAGCGGTCTGGCGAGTGTGACGCGTTTCACTGGTAGTGATGGTGATAGCCAATATACAATCCAAATAACACCAGCCGATGGGCAGGAAGGCACGTTGACGATTTCAGTAGCAGCGGATGTCGCAACCGCAACTACCGGTGGCGAAGGGAACCAGGCTGGATCGGGGACGGTAGCGATCGATACGCTGGGTTCTACGCTAACAATTACGCCGCCAACAGGGACGCCGACGGGAGCATTTGATGTGACATTTGCGTTCGTTCCAACAGTGACCGGTTTTGCACAGGACGATATTGTAGTAACGAATGGTGCACGCGTGACGAGCTTCACTGGTAGTGATAATGACACCTCCTATACAGCAACAATAATACCTAAGGTTACAGGGAACGTGCAAATCAGCGTGAGTGCGGACAAAGCACAGGATGACCTTGGAAATGGGAACATCGCAGCATCCGCTACGGTAGCAGTCGACCTGCCGCATGGCATAATGGTGATGGAGCCCGACGACGGACCGCATAACGCCGCTTTTGAAGTGATGATTATGTTCACTGAAACCGTGGGCAGTTTTACAGCAAGTGATATTACGTTAAGCCCGAGTAGCCTCGCGACCGTGACGAGTGTCACAGGGAACGAACCGACGTATACAGCCACAATCACACCGGCTAATAATAAGAGCGGCGATGTGGACATCTCCGTGGCGGCAGGTGCTGTACAAGACAGTAATAGCATGAACTATCCCGCCTCAAATACAGTGACGGTGGCGGTAGACACGGAACGTCCAACGGTGGACAGCATTACCGCACCGACGACCGCGCAGAACGGCGACTTTGACGTAACGGTTGAATTCAGTGAAGACGTGTACAATTTTGACTCAAGTGACCTGTCTGTGTCAGGAGCAAGCGCGCCCTCAAGCTGGGATGAGGGGGACGATGGCGATGATGAATACACCGGGACCATAGACACCAGCAGCATTAGCAGCGGCAGGACCGGCACGGTGACGATTTCTGTCGGAAGCAATGCCGCTGAAGATGCGGCTGGAAACGGCAATTCCGCTTCAGCGTCATCAGTGGATAAAACGGTAACGGTCGATAAGAAAAAACCGACACCCACGATTGGTTCGGTATCCGGCACGAAAAACGCTGCCTTTACGATAAACATTACCTTTGATGAAAGTGTCACTGATTTTGGCGCAAGCGATATTAGTCTCTCAAAGCAGAGCGGGACTGCAGGAGGGACGGCTTCAGGTGTAACCGGTAGCGGGACTACTTACTCGGCGACGATCACCCCTACTGGTACGGGGACGTTGCGTATATCCATATCAGCGGGGGCTGTCGAAGACGGAGCTGGCAACACGAGTCAGGCATCTGCAAATGTGGATGTCTCTGTGGATACGGAGGGACCAACGGTGACGATTAGCGCACCGACGACGGATCAGAACGGCGCGTTTGATGTAACCTTTACGTTCAGTGAGGCTGTCACGGGTTTCACAACAGGTGACGTGACTGTCTCGAATGCGAATAAGCCGAATTCTTGGAAATCCTCGAGCACCACGACCTATACACTCACCCTCACACCCACGATTACGGATGGGAATACCGGCACGGTGACGATTGATGTCGCAGCGGATGTCGCCCAAGATAGTGGGAATAATGGCAACAAAGCGGCAACGCAAGCCACAGTAGATGTTGATAAAGATCCGCCAACGCTGACGATTACCGCACCAACAACGGATCAGAACGGGGCGTTTGATGCAACCTTTACTTTCGATCAAGATGTCACCGGTTTTGAACTGAGCGATGTCTCTGTCACGAGTGCGGATAAGGCGAGTTCTTGGAAATCCTCAACGGCGACAGAGTATGTCCTGACGCTTACACCTACGATTGCAGATGGGGCGACCGGCACGGTGACGATTGATGTCGCAGCGGACGCTGCGATGGATGCCGCCAGCAACGGTAATG
>JAJEIE010000022.1 GCA_022827625.1 Candidatus Poribacteria bacterium
GTGTCCATCCTACTCCTATCTATGAAACGACAATCTCTTTTTTATTCTTCGGTATTCTCTGGTCCCAACGCAAGAAGTCTGCATCAATACCGGGATTGCTTTTCGGAGCGAGTCTTATCGGACTGGCAGTGGAGAGATTCATCGTTGAATTCTGGCGTTTGACACCGCATGTCTTCCCAGAGACATCATCGCTGGCATGGATGACTTCACCCCAATTAGTTAGTATTATCTTGTTCTGTTTCGGTATCTTCTTTATAGTATGGATGTACAAGCGTCCAAGAGAAACTGTGCCAACCTTAGCAACGGGTGAACCGCCAGAGCCTGAACCGAAGAAAAACCCCCCGCGTCCCCAAAAACGCAGACGACGGTCGCGACAGTGAATGGTGTCCCTTATCTAATCTTCGGGCAGGAAGCCCAAGTCTTTAGGCTTGGGTAGTTGACTATAAATCGGGTTGTATCCATAACTGGTAGCCGCCCCCTTCAGATGTTAGGGACACGATGCTATCCTGCTCTGAGAGCATTAGGACATCGTTGTTAGACAACCGCACGCGTGCCGTTCTTTTATCATCTACGGTGCGCGTGACATCGAAAACAGCACGGTTACTCACATCAAGAGATCTATAGAGGCAGATCGCTTCTCCCTGTACTGGTATCACGCGCGTGTCCGCTGTGTGGACATCTAAATCACTCGATGCGATGTTCTCCCATATCCTGAGATGTGTCTCCTGTTCGGGTGCTATCTCTCCTGCCGCCAGAATCACTGCAGCGGATTCCGAATGGGATTCTACTTTGCAGACTGCGACCTCCATACCGACCTCCCCTACGAGCATCTCATAAGTTGTGTGATGTGGGATATGCGCCACACACGCCTCATCTTGGAAGACATTTGAACGTTCACCCAAAACGCCGTAGGCTTTGTTTCCATTGTGTCCGACCAATAGGGTGCAGTGTCCGCCTAACGCAACCAATGCGACTTCGGTATCGTCAGAGTGGTCAAAGAAAGTTGTTTGGGGAGTGAGGGTAAGAATTCCGAAATGGAGTTTGGTGATCCCCATTTCGCCGGGTTTCACAATTTGGGTGTAGCCCTCGGTGGGAATGTATTTTTTACACGCTGACATCGGATTGAAAATTAGAGAGGCGTTCAACGAGGCTCGCTAACGGGAGTCCGACGACATTGAAATAGCAGCCCTCAATGCGGTTAACGAAAGCAGCACCTCGTTCTTGGATTCCGTAGGCACCCGCTTTATCCGCTGCTTCGCCGGTAGCAATATAATCAGCAATTTCGGTTCTATGGAGCTCCCGAAAATAAACTTGGGTCGTTTCCGCCCAAACGACAGTCCGCTCTGTGAAAGCGTCAACGAGTGCGACGCCTGTTATGACCTTATGAGAGGTACCGCTGAGCTGGGTCAGCATTGTCATAGCGTCCGCATCATCAGTCGGTTTTCCGAGAAGTTTCCCATTCAGCGATACTAAGGTATCGGCACCGATAATTATACCTTCGCTGTAATGTTGCGCGACAGATTTCGCCTTTAGTAAGGCAAGTTTACGCGTAATCTCATCTCCTCGTTTGTCTGAAAACGCACTGTGCGGCGGTTCAACGACATCACTCGGACGGACCTCGAAGGTCAGTCCAATCTGCGATAACAAGGCAGTCCGTCGAGGCGAGGCAGAGGCTAATACCAGACGCGAGGCACCTAAGATTAATTTGTGGGCTTGCATCCTATTTCAGGCAATACCAACATGTATCATCTTCCTCGCGAATTTGCAACAAATTCGCTTGTTTCAATTCCTTGAGACCGGTCTCAATCTCCGTCTTAGAAAATCCGATTTTCAGAAGAAGTGGATCGCGTTCGGGTATACTAAACCATTCAGGTTCTTCCGAAGAACGATATTTCTTCTTGAAGACCTCTAACGCGTTATAGAGACGTAGCGTCTTGACGGGCAGTCCAACAAGTGGATTAACTTTAACGAAGGATTGAATTGATTCATTAGGCATCGCTTCAGTCCATAAGTAACCAGTATTATTCATACTTTACATAACGTTTTAATTTGAGAATGAGTTACAAAAATGTGGTTTTTATTATTTTTTGTTCAACCGGAGCATTTGACAACGCTTTGACCTTGTGCTAAACTCTACTATGGTAAGTTTTAGAATTAATTGGACGCTCCGTACCGGCGAGGTTAGAAACCTCGCCTACCAAGGACGGGAGAATGTCTATTTATTTTTTCGTTTTACCATAAACTCTTAACATAGGAAAGTGCGCTATTGTTTCCGACACAGGAAAATCGTATATCAGGACGTTCCATTCTTCTGGGTATCTGTTTCGTTGTTGCTATATGCTGCATCGTCTCTTATGCGGAATTAGTAATTACCTACATTCAAATCGGATTTTTACAGCTGCCCCCTGCGGTTATCGGGTTGTTCTTCTTTTTGGTATTAGGGAATCGGTTGCTCGAAAAACTGAATCATCAATTGGGTTTGTCGCCGCGGGAGTTGATGAGCATCTATTGTATGATGCTGGTTGCCTCGATGATTTCATCGCGCGGGGTGATGGAAAAACTCATTCCCGCCCTCATCGCGGTCAACTATTTTACCAACGAAACGAACAGTTGGGATACGCTTTTTTTTCCACACATCAAGCCGTGGTTGATTCCATTTTCGCCAGAAGAAAAGGGTCAAGCAGCGGTTGCCATCAGTTTTTACGAAGGCACTGAGACGGGTGATGTAATTCCGTGGCGTGCCTGGGTGGAGCCGTTATGCCTCTGGGGTGTGCTTGTCTTTTTAGTGTTCACGGCATTTCTTTGCCTCGCAGCGATTCTGCGAAAACAGTGGATTGAAAACGAGAAACTGTCGTTCCCATTAGTCTCACTCCCGCTTGAGTTTGTTCACGAGGGACGCGGTTTTCTGCGGAATCGCTTGATGTGGTTAGGGTTTGGATTGCCTGCCCTCATCTTCACATTAAACGGTCTTCACGAAATCTGGCCCCAAATTCCGAATATTCCGCTCCGGTATCTGCTCAATCAATACTTCACAGAACAGCCTTTCAATGCTATCGCCTACACCCCGATTTTTCTCTCCTTCGCGGCAGTAGGATTTTTCTATCTCCTGCCGACACAACTGCTTTTCAGCCTATGGTTCTTTTTTCTTTTCACCCGATTCCAAGATGTCGTCGCAGCGATGTTTGGTCTACGGGTAAGCGGAATGCCCCTCTACCCGACTCGACTTTATTTGGGTTACCAAGTCGCAGGTGCTTATGTGGTGCTGGTTATTTCGTTTATCTATATGGGATTTCCACATTTCAAAAGCGTGTTTCGGCAAGCACTTCGTACAAACAAAGTAGATGATACAGCGGAACTTATGCCTTACCGCACGGCAGTTTGGGGGCTTATTCTTAGTTCACTGCTTGCGATCGGGTGGTGTTACACAGCAGGACTGAACTTAGGGTTTGCCGCCTTTGAGATACTCGTCTATATCGGCATCGTAGCGGTGGTAATGGCGCGTAGTACAGCTGAAGGTGGGCTGCTGATGACGGAAACATCGTTTCGACCGATCGATCTCTATCAACTTATTGCGAGCAAAGCGACACTGGGCGCGCAAAGCCTTACGATACTCTCGTTCCTTGACGCCATCTTCACTCGCGATCAGCGCGGGCTCATTCTAACAGGTTTCTTAGACGGCTTAAAAATCAGAGATCGGGTGGGAATGTCCTATCGTTCACTTTTAGGCGTGTTTGTGTTAGGGAGTACACTCGCATTCTTATGTGCGGCTGCTATCCATTTATGGCTCCCTTATACACACGGTGCAAACTATATGTATAGCTACACCTATCGCGGAAACCCGCTGTGGGCATTTCAGGATAACGTCGCGGCGATGGAAGGGTTAGGGACAGACTCGCGCACAACTGGTGGGCTCTTTTTTGGCATTGGTGCGCTTGTGACGACGGGATTGGTCATTTTACGGATGCTATATTGGTGGTGGCCCCTGCATCCCCTTGGGTATGCGCTATCGGCTTCGTGGACGCTTATTGTGTTCTGGTTTCCGGTTGTAATCGCGTGGAGCATTAAGACGCCAATCCTGCGTTACAGCGGTATTCGGCAGTATCAACGACTCCGCCCGTTCTTTTTGGGCATGGTCTTTGGGGAATTCAGCATGGCGGTTGTGTGGGTGCTTATCAGTTGGGGTGCAAACGTACCCGCACCGTTTTTTCCGTGGCCATGAGCGTCAGATTTCAGCGGCTTACGCAGCACTTCGATTGCGCGCCGTGACCTCCCAAGTATCCCGACAATAACCATCAGCATCTATGACATAGTAAAATGGATGAAGCGCAACACATGGGCAGATATGTGTCGGACAGACGTAAATTTCTTGTCCAATGGACAGAGGCGTACTGTCCGGAACGTTAATCGCCCAATGTTCTTCATGCTGCTTGTCCACCTCAGCATTGTCAATATTCAAGATGACCCCGCGGACACCGTCAGGATCTGCAGCGATGGCTTTATGTCCCAAATCGAGCGTTATCCGATTGGAGGTAGGCACGCTAATAATACGGCTCAAGAGCAGTGCGGCTGGGGTAAAACCGAGATCAGGGAAGAGGGTCGTGTAACCGTAATCATGAAAAATAAAGGTCCCTGGCGAGGCTTCCACGCCTGGGGTTTTGGCATAGATAGGGAATGTGGG
This sequence comes from Candidatus Poribacteria bacterium, assembly GCA_022827625.1. GTDB lineage: Bacteria > Poribacteria > WGA-4E > WGA-4E > WGA-3G > WGA-3G. The sequence goes on from JAJEIE010000022.1 coordinate 4,679, forward strand.
TGTCCCGCCCATCACAATCAACGGCACTTCAAGCCCTTTGGCAGAGAACCTCTCTTGCATTTCCTCTACCTGCGCGAGGCTTTTGTTGCAGGACGCTTGTCTCTCAACGACATCTTCATCGTGGATGTGTCCATCGTAAACGTGTAGACCCCAGGGTTGTAATCCGTCTGCCGCTGCAATCTGGGCGTAGAGATTCACGGCATCATCACCCACGGGTATCCCTGTGCGATTCATACCGACATCCAAGTCGAGCATAACCTTGACGTTCAAACCGGCACTCGCCGCTGCTGCTGACAGTCCCGTTACTGCCGCTGAATGATCGACGATGACCTTAAAATCGGCATCTGGATATGTCAATTGCAGCGAGACGAACCGATTGATATTGGGTCCGACCATCTGATAAGCAATCACAATATCCGCTATACCGTTCTGTGCCAGCATTTCTGCTTCGCGGAGGGTAGCGCATTTGTGCTTTAGGATGCCAGCCTCACGTTCCATGGCGATAATTTCTGCGGTTTTATGCGTCTTTGCATGCGGTCTCAACTTCGAGACATCCCCATCAACAACAGCAATAGCACGCTCAATGTTCTGTTGAACCTGTGCGAGATAGACAACCAACGATGGACTGGGGATCGTTTCAATGTTCTGAATACGGTATTTCTTATCCATAGTCTCACCTCTTCGCAAGTCTTAGATTGGGTCGGAGAAACGTTGTATATCTATTTTACATGACAAATCAAATAAGGTCAACTTTTTCGCGTCTGTTAAATTGATTCATGGCTGTTAGGATATCATCTTTGACAAAAGTTTCGACAGCATCAACGGCTCGATGGATAGTCGGTTCAATCTCCATCGCTTCAGCTTGCGAAAATTCCGTGAGGACATAATCGACCAAATCACCAACGGGTTCACCAATACCGATGCGAAGCCGCGGAAACTGGTTCGTTCCCAAGTGATGAATAATAGATTTCATCCCTTTCTGTCCGCCGTCACTCCCCTTTTGACGCATCCGCAACATACCGATGTCCAAATGAACATCGTCGTAGACGACACAGAGCTGCGAGAGCGGCACCTCAAACCGATCAACGAGTGCAGCCACGGCGACACCACTGTTATTCATATACGTCATCGGTTTTGCGAGGATAACGGATGTGTCGTGCCATGCTGTCTGCATAACAAGCGACCTGCAGACCGATGTTTGTGTATAGCGTGCGGTTTGCTGCTTGTCTTGCGTTTTTTCGTGGAGGGCATCAATTACACGAAAGCCGACGTTGTGTTTGGTGTCTTGATAGCGGAGTCCGGGATTACCGAGCCCAATAATGAGTTTCATTAATCAAAAAAGTGTAGAGGTTGTGAGAGGTTAAGGTGTCCGGCAAGGGTTTTTACTTCGTTTCCATCAATTAGAATCTGAACCTGTTTAATATCATTCGGGAACGCGTCAAAGACGGTCTTAAGAATCGCCATGACGGTTAAACGCTCAGCGGTGGTCCCACCGATATGACCGTCAGTGAGGTGCCTCGAAAAATCTAAGTAGGCAGTCTGATGGCTGTCAATGTAGACTTCATTGAGGAGTGTGCCGCGCGGAATAGGATTTCTAAAGTTAGGCGATGTTTCTTGAATCAGTGCCTTGATGACTTGACGCAAGCGTTGCGTAGACTCGGTATGAAGTCGTCGTTCAATTTTGACTGGAACAAGCGTGAGAGCAGTTGGGTCGAGAAGAAATAGATTGACTCGTTGAGGTGGCGGCGGTGTATCCGAAGGGTTGGCAGCAACTGGCAACGGCGGCGGGGCAATCGGAATCACCGTTTGCTTCGACTGCTCAATCAGAAAGAGGGTCAAGCCGAGAGAGATAGCGACGACCAAAAGCGTTATCCCCCAGATTATTAAGAGCCTCGAAAAGCCAGTACTGCTGTTATACTTCACTGTTTTGTCCGTGTTATGGATTATGGGTTTGTTATAGTAAGTCCAAAAACATGTGAACACTTGTACCACAAACTGTTAGTTTATGTGTAGGGGTGGCACGCAAACTAACAGTTTGCGCTACAACAGAAGTGGTCAATTAATTATGGAATTCACTATAAAATCAATTGATGCGTTATTGTTCTGAGGCTGTCGGTAACAGAGATTGATTCGCAGAAGAAATATAGCGCTGGATAGCACGGGTAACCGCCTGTGCAACGCTTGTGATATACTCAGGATTGGAAAGCTGCTCTAAATCCTCAGCATTAGAGAGATAGCCGAGTTCCAAAACAACGCCCGGCATATAGATTTCAGATAACGCAATAAGCGGTAATTCGGTAATCGTGACGGGTATCTCCGTTAGGAAATTGAGTTCTGTTTGTAGGTCAGCTGCGAAATCTCGGCTTTGCTTTAAAAAATTGGCTTGTGCGAGGATTTTTAATCTCTGGCCCGCAGGTGCCTGCCCGATGGTACTTGGGAATCGGAGTTGCCCCTTAGGATTGTTGAGATAAATTTTGATACCTTTTTCGTGCGGTGAAAAAGAGGCGTTGCAGTGTAGACTGAGAAAGAGTCTGCCTTGGTTGCGATTCGCAACTTGAATCCGTTCAAAGTGTGTTTTTTTCGTATCTGTCTGACGCGTGAGGTAAACCTGCATCTCCCGCGGTTTGTTAAGCTGTTGGATCTGTTTTGCGAGTGCAAGGACGACGTCTTTTTCAAGGAGTCCGGTACTGGCTTGGCATCCGGTGTCATCCACGCCGCCGTGTCCTGGGTCAATGATGATTGCCCAATTTTGAGGGCCGGCTGTCTCCGTAGGCATCCAAGCCCCCTTAGGTCTCATTTGTATCCTTCTCAGGCTTGGATTGTAGATGACTTCGACATCATTGAAGAGTGGTAGGAGCTGCGTAAAAAAACCGATAGGTACCATCGGCTGCTGTCCGATAATGACTGGTGGTGCTGAGAGCGTAACGATCTCTCCACCAGGGTCGATGTTAATTGTCGGCTTGTCCATCTGTAAGCGAAGCTGCTTGCCTTTCATTCTGAGGGTGAGCCGCTTTCGGGGGTGGTTATATTGGTACGTCATTGCCGGGTCAAAAACTTGTTTCACGGCATCAATAGAAAGGTAAACCGTCTCGTCTTTGAGTTGCGCAGGGACTTCCGCAATTGTCTTTCCATCAGCATCAATAAAGTGGACATCCGGTTCTTGGGCAACACCGTTGTCTACGATACACGAGATGCAGACGACGAAAAAAAGCGCGTAAACAGCGTTCCGCATAGCGATGAGCGGATGGTGCACCAAGCGTCTGTTCACGCGCATTTCTTTTGGATTCTTTATGTAGACAACGTTACTCTTCTGCCTCGTCATCGTCTTGCCTACGAGAAATAACTTCTGGTTCCGAAGGCTGTTCTTCAAGGTCTTCTTCACCTTCGGCTGCGGCTTCAGCTGCGGCTTCTTCAGCCTCCAATTCGAGTTGGATCCGTGGCTGGCTTACCGTTGCAATGATCCGATCAACTTCGTCGAGAATCTCAACTTCATCGTCGAGGTCTAAATCACTGACATGGATAGCATCACCTATATCCAATTCACTGACATCAATGGAAATCTCGGTGGGGAGTTGCATGGGTAGGCAGTGAAGTGTCACTTGACGGAGTGGTAATTCGAGAACACCGCCTTCTTCAACACCGGATGGTATGCCTACCAAAACGACCGGTACCGATGCGGTCACAGGTTCATCGAGAGAAATTCTGATAAAATCGGCATGGAGGAGTTGGTGTTTCTCTACTGGGTCGCGTTGAATTTCTTTGATAATGACAGTTTCGGGGTCACCCCCACCGATTTCCATATTAATGATAACATTTTCACCGTGTGCGCGTAGGAATTGTTTGAAGGTCCGCGCGTTGAGCTGAATCGCTAAGGTGTCTTGCGAGCGTCCATATAAGACAGCTGGAACGCCGCCTTCGCGCCGGATTGCCCGTGCATTTTGCTTTCCGAAAGCGTCGCGCGGTTGAACCTCTAATTTTGCTTGTAGCATTTTCTTTTGTCCATTTTAAGGGTTGTCGGTTATCAGTTAAGAAGTCTTGATGTAACAATTCGCCACTTCCTGGCGTACACCAAGAAAGCGAGAATTGTTACAAACACACCTCTTAACCGACGACTGACAACTGGTAACTGACAACAATAAAAAAAGGAGACAGGGCGGGTAGGATTCGAACCTACGCATGCAGGTTCCAAAGACCTGTGCCTTACCGCTTGGCCACCGCCCTTTAAGTCACTAATATACGGACACACCGACAGGGCTGGTTACCGTAGATGTGCAAAAACTGACTCGGTTCTTGAAGTGTAATTCGCTCCGGTGTGCGGCATTCGCATCATGCATGACAGCAAACACTGTAGCACCACTCCCTGACATCAACGCGCCATAACAGCCAGCCTGCGTAGATAGCTCGTTTTTTAGCGTGAAAATTTCGGGATACTCGGAAAAGACCGGCACCTCAAGACGGTTATAAAGGTTTTCCCCGATGCCAACGACATTACGCTTCTCTACATGAGTCTTTATAATTATACAGGTTTTTTTAGGCGTTGTCAAGGAAAAATTCAGTTTCTTAAACACAGATGCCGTCGAAATTTCAATACCTGGGTTTAAAAGGAGGAGCGACACATTAGAAAGCGCGGGGAGGGACGTGAGCTGGTCGCCGATGCCAAGTCCTAATGCCGCACCACCTTGCAAACAAAAAGGGACATCTGCCCCCAGTTGTCCGCCAAGACGCATCAACACGTTCTGTGCGAAACCGAGTTCAAAGAGTTGATTGACACCGTGAAGAACGGCGGCAGCGTTCGCGCTCCCACCTGCGAGACCTGCTGCGACCGGAATCCGCTTGTAAATATCAATTGCGACCCCACCGATACCACCGACTTCATCACTAAGGCATTCCACCGCACGGTACGCCAGATTCGCGGCATCAGACGGTACACCTGGATGTTCACAGCGAACCGTTATACCCATCGTATCTTGTTTGCGAATGATGACATCATCGTGCAAGTCGATTGAATGGAAGATTGTCTCAAGGTTGTGATAGCCGTCTTCGCGTTTTCCGACGACATCCAGATAGAGATTGATTTTGGCATGGGCGCGAACCCGTATATCTTGCACGATCTTTGTCTATTGCTCTGTTAACTCTGACAAAGGGATAACTTCAATGTCTTCAGTCAGCAAAGGTTCAATATCAAACTTACTATCCTTAATCTCGACATTCAGTTCAACATTTGCGATTTTCACAGCAACCCGTGTCTGGTCAAGCGGACGTTCAATCTCGACCTTGTGGGGTCGGAGGATACCGCTCACTGGACGATAGTCAGAAAAACCGGCACGTTGCTGAAGCGTCCCGTTCTCATCGTGGATGTGCCATTCTGTCACCCGCGGTTCACCGTCACGGATAAAGAGCGTAATGGTCTCTACATGCCCTTTCTGCACACCGGGACGTGTGATAACAAATTTTACGCCCGAACTTTCAACCGATATGAATTCGTCAGTGCGTCTGTCAAGGAACGGGTTGGCGAAAATGGCACTCAACACATCAGACACGCGGAGATCTACGCCGAAAATATCCCGTAACGCACCATCCGACAATGGACCGAGGTATGCCTTCTGTTCGTTCAGAAGGAGCAGCAGGAATTGATTCTTGTCTTGATTGGCAATTGCGACACCGCGCGGCTCATTGATCGGTCCTAAGGCTTGGATCTGGAGCAAGTCCCCACCGTTGTCGGATTTTTTATACCATAACAATTCACGGAGTTCCTCGCTCCGATCACCCTCTTCAATCGTTACCACCATCCGCGTTATTTTTAAGGAGCCGGTTAGATCGTACCTGGCTTGCAGTGTGTTGAGAATACTGTCTAATTCGGCACGGGTTGCTGGCGACAACTCAACCGTGTTAGTCCTACCAACACACCCAACAACGACTGCGAGGAGAAGCCAGCACACAGCGAACGTATGCCAGTTGGAGCGGAGCGTCTTCTGTTTTTCACGAGGTAGACGCGATTTCAAACCGCACCTACAGATTAAGCGTATAAGGTAAAATGCCCGGAAAACATTATAGAATGAAGAAACCTGAATCGCGGGTCTGGTGTATCGCATCTATAAGACTTCCGACATCGATTTCTCAACAATCTCCACAGCCTCTTCAACGTGGGTAGCATTGATATTAAGCGGTGGCAAAAATCGGAGGACATAATCATTGGTGCATATCGTGACCAGCCCGTTCTCAATACACTTCGCCGCGAGTGGTTTGGCATCAACATCCATAACCAAGCCGCGGAGTAAGCCTTTTCCACGGACCTCTTTGACTGGGTACTTATCTTTAAGTTCCATCAGTCCACCGGCAAGGTAATTCCCCATCTTGACGGCGTTCACGGCGAGATTCTCTTCTAAGATGGTTTTGACGGTTGTAGCTGCTGCTGCGGTGACCAACGGGTTTCCACCAAACGTCGCTGCATGCGTACCGGGGACGAAACTTTCTGCTATGTGTCGTTTCGCCAGCATTGCGCCGATGGGTACGCCGCTACCAAGTGCTTTTGCCATTGTAATCACATCCGGCACGACACCATAACTCTGATAACCGAAGAAAGTGCCCAAACGTCCCATTGCGGTTTGCACTTCGTCAAAAATTAGCAACAGTTCATATTTGTCACATAATTCGCGTAAACCTTGTAAGTAATCGGCACTTGGCATATTAACGCCGCCTTCGGACTGAATCGGCTCGACTAAAATAGCACAAGTCTTTGAACTGATGGCGGCTTCGGTTGCCTCAAGGTCGTCAAAAGGGACATACTTGAAACCTTCAAGCATGGGTTCAAACCCGACGTGATATTTCGTCTGGGCGGTAGCGGTGATCGTTGCCATCGTCCGTCCGTGGAACGAATTCTCCATCGTGATGATTTCATAAGCATCTGTTCTGCCGCTGTCTTTGGCGTACTTCCGCGCCAACTTAATAGCGGCTTCATTTGCTTCGGCACCACTATTGCAGAAGAAACACTGATCCATGTCGGAGTTGTCGATAAGCAGTTTTGCGAGTTCTGCCTGGGGTTGTATGTAGTAGAGATTGGACGTGTGCAGTAGTTTACCCGCCTGCTCACGGATTGCTTCGACGACCTTCGGGTGGCAATGTCCTAAGCCGTTAACGGCGAGACCGCCGAGAAAGTCGAGGTATTTTTTGCCGTCGGCATCCCACAAGTAAGGTCCCTCGCCTTTAACGAACGCTAAATTTCTGTCGCCGTAGGTGTTGATGATATATTCAGTCGCCATCGCTTTAATTTCGGCTGTTGTCATTCAATTTTTCTCCTTTTATTAGTGGTTAGTTGTAAGTTATAAGTTATAAGTTAAGAGGGTGTTTTTGTAGACCAGAAGCCTCTTAACTAAGAACTAACTACCAATTACCAATTCGTGTAGGCACCGTCATCGCGTTGGTAGCCAGTAGGTGGTCCGTAGTCCTGTGTTGAGACGTTGATGAGTGCGTCCTCGTTGAACTCAATACCGAGTCCGGGACGTTCTGGCGGTAAGAGATAGCCCGACTCAAACGGCACCTGCACCGGGAAAACATCGGTCAGTGAGGACATCGGGGCGCGGGGGAGTTCTTGGACACCGACAAGCGGGGATGCGAGACAGAGTTGTAGGCACGCCGCAGTGGATACGGGTCCCAAGGGGTTATGGGGTGTGATGTAGATGTAATGTGTTTCACACCATCCTGCAATTTTGCGCGCCTCGGTCAGTCCACCTGCAATGCATAGATCGACACGGCAGTAGTCCATGAGGTCTTCTTCGATAACTTCTCGGAATGTCCACTTGCTATCAAATTGCTCACCTATAGCAAGCGGCACCGAGGTCTGCTGCCGAAGTCGTCTGAGACTGGCGGGGTTCTCGGCTCGAAGCGGATCCTCAATAAAAAATGGATTGTACTGTTCGACCTTGTTACAGAACTCAAGGCTGTCTGCTGGATCGAGACGGGTATGTACGTCGATCAGTATTTCGAGATCGTCGCCTAATGCCTGACGAACGGCTTCCACCTGCTTGAGGGTGTTTCGGATGGCGCGTCTGGGTTCAAACGTTCCGCCTGTGTCGGAGTGGTCAACCACGCTCCATCGGACGAATTTCCAACCGGCTTCGTAGGTTTGCCGACAGCTCTCAACGATTGCCTCAATTGAGCCACCGCCGTTATGCGGATAGCAGACGACTTTATCTCTGGTGCGTCCGCCTAAAAGCTCATAGACGGGGACATTGAGTGCTTTGCCTTTGATGTCCCAGAGTGCGATATCTACGGCACTCACTGCAGCAGATTGGACGACGCCGCCTGGGAAAAAGCCGCCCCGGAACATTACCTGCCAAAGATGTTCGGTTTGAAATGGATCTGCCCCGATAAGAAACGGTTCAAATGAACGGATGACCTCGGCTAAGGCAAGTGAACGTCGGCGTAAACCGCCTTCACCGACACCGTAGATACCCGCATCGGTTTCGACCTTTACAAAGAAATGACCACTCTCTGAAACAAAAGATTTGACTTTGGTAATCCTCATATTTTAATTTATTGCTCCTGGGCCGCTCTCCAAATGTAAAGCAAAGACAAATTATGCCATTTAAGGCATAATTTCATTGCGAGCGGGTTTCTGGTTAATTTGTTATGATTAAAAACGCTATACAGCCTCCAAGGTCGGTGTGTTGTCCTGACAGTGGACGGGCCGGAAGAGTGTTTGACGCTTGAACGGCATATCTTTGACGTGTTTCGGATGCGGTTCCCACTTATGCCATTTGTTGCCTACGGTATTGTAGCAGTGGAAAATCGCAACCCGATCGATTTCTTCATCCGTCCATTTCGCACCGGTATGTGTGATAGCCTCTGTGAAAACAAGCATAGAACCTGCAGGACATTCATAATCCTCCCAGAGTGACGAATTCCGATCCTCTGTTGACTTCGGTGCGGGAAACGCCCCTTTATGACTGCCGGTCAAGAACATCGTTCCACCGCCGCCTTTTCGGACTGGATTCAGTTCCCAGACGACGCGCGTTAACCCGCTGTGTGCCTTGTCGTGGTGCAGATGATAGGTGTGCGAATTGCCAGGGAAGTTGAGCAGCCCACGCCCTCCGTGTGGACGGAAGTTGTCGTGCCCGTTCGAACGAATGGTTAGGAACGTTCCCTCTAATCGGAAGCCGTAGCAATTTTCGTTGGCGTACCCTGATGTGAGAAACTCGTTCATAAATCCCAGTACAACGGGATGATCTGTCAAACATTCAAGGGGACCCCCGATAGGAGAACGGTGGTGTTCAGGGATCGACGCGGGGTCCTGTTTAAGCCGGTAACAGAACTCGCGCATCTCTTTAATCTCTGTTTGGCTAAGCACACCTGGGAACAGAAGCCACCCGCGTGTATCAAAGAGAAAGCGTTGTTCTTCCGTGAGTGGGATGGGTGGCAGATTGTCAGCGTTCGTTGTAGGATTTGGCATAGTCCTTTTCCTCTATTGGCTGTCGGTTATCGGTTGTCAGTTGTTAGTCAAGAGAGACTGGGATAAACCCACCCCTTTTTAACCAGCAACTGACAACTATTTATACAAACGTTCGTCTTCCAAGGATAGCCAAGTGCCGTAATCGCGGGGCATTTCTCTTATCTCGCCACTTTCCGAGGATGGGGCTGCTTCAGCCCGCCAGCGTAACAGCGGATGCTCCCGATTTTTCTGGGGCAACTCGACACGCCTGCCATAGACAGCGGACTCGAAGACTGCCATTAGAATCTCAATGACATGGCGACCCTCTTCACCGTTGGATTCGTGTTCTCGGTTTTCGTCGAGCGCGTTCACATACTCGTCGACGAAGCAGTAATCGTCGGCATCGGCGCCTTTATCGGGGTCAAAATGCTCTGGATAGATAGAGGCGAGTGTCTGCCACTGATCGTGTGTACCATCAGGGACGAAATGGGGGGTCGGTAACCACCATGAACCTTTTAACTCCGACCAGAAGAGTCTCCCTTCAGTGCCGTAGAGTTCCATGACATATGCATCGGTATCAACTTTTGGGAATCTGTGCTGAATGAGGGTACCGGTAACATTTCCGTCGAATTGGAGCGTGGCTGTCGCATACTCGCCTGCGACTATTCCCATGCCAGCGGGTGAAGGGAGTACGTCCTCATGGCCGATAGCCCGTCCGCCGGTCGTTGCCTGCGTCACGACGCTTCGGCACTTTCCACCGAAACGGAGCATGTTGTTGACGACGTGTGTCCCGATGTTCATCAGTCCGTAACCGGCGTAGTAGCCTTTTCCAGAGGCATAGATATAGCGGAGGTCGCCGATTTTACCTTCCTCAAAGACCTTGGCGATCGCCTGCATCGACGGACTGGTCCGCCGTTGATGATGCACGGCGACACGAGCGTTCTTCTCTTTCGCCTTCGCCAACACCTCATCCGCTTGAACGAGATCGATGCAGAGCGGTTTCTCTACCTCGATATTAACATCGTGTTCAAGGACCCGCATGCAAAGTGGATAGTGTGCCTCTGTTGCTGTGGGGATGGCTACAATATCGGGCGCGGTCTGCCGAATCATCTCGTCTAAATCGGTGAAGTGTGCTGAGGCAGGGACGTTCACGATGCCGCCGAGGGTCTCTAACCGCTCTTGGACGAGGTCGCAGAGCGCTACGATTTCGGTACGGGGATGTGCGTGATATGCCTTTGCGGCTGAGGTGCCTCGACTCCGGCATCCTAATATCGCAACTCGGTAGGTTTTCATAATGTGTTGTCGTCCCGGAAAACTGCAGACTCCGTTTCTATAGAATATGAATTTGCGAGTGACGTTTTTTAATCTTAACCTAATTTAGAATCCACTGTCAAGTTTTTTATATAGTAAAGCTCGAAAATATGTGAACAATAGAAGTGTCCAAGGCACTATGGAATTACTATAATTGATCAACAGTCAACGGTCGGTGGGCAAGGTTGGGAAACTTCATTAGCGGTGATACAACGCCTCATAATTTCAGAGTAAGTGTGAAAAATTGATATGACAGGAAGAGGCTATAAACCTACGTCTTGACTGGATTCTTCGGGTTTTGTCAGAAGGTTTTTAGGAAGTTTACTCTGAAATTTTATGTGTGAGAGTCTGTTTAAAAATGTCACAGTGAATCACAGTTGTGAATTTGTTTTTAACGAATTTTAAAGAACTATTGGTAACTTTCCACGCGATTCTCCTCTCAAAAAAAATATTGATGGCGCATGAAAATTCCTTTAAAAACGTTACACTGGTGTAACATTCGGTGTATAGAAGTTATCGGCGGAGCACCCAGTGACCACAAGGGTTTGTAGGTTTCTTTTTTTGATTTTTCTTTGCTGAAAAAAATAATAATTGGTGAAAAGTATAACATTTTTTATGCTATTCGTTGTCCGAATCAGGATTTTCAGGATTGAAGGATGAAGATTCTTTGAAAGGCAATAGGACAATTGGAAAAAGATGTGTTAAGATTTATCGGGATTCATTTTCAGATTCGTTTTGGGTTTCCATTCACGGATGAGTTCGGTTTCTAATAAAACGGTTTCCTCTGCATTCTCTGTGAACTCTACGGAAAATTGGATAATCGGTCTAAACATGCGGAGTTGGGAATGAAGTCCATCGTTCTGTGCGTTTGAATAGTGCTGTAACAACCGCCTTCGCACGCAGGTTGTGGATTCTCCAACGTAGAGACAGTCGTTTCGTCCTTCGGTACCGGTTTTCCGCCACAACACATATACGCCGCTGCGTCGGGTCGGCAACTGTCCAATCTCCTGGCGTGTGAAGGGACGGAGGTTACGCTTGAGTTGGTACTGTAGGACATAGAGGGTAACACTGTTGTGCACAAAGATAACTCTTGTTTATATTTACGTTAGGGACTGTCTGAATCGCGGATTATACAGATTTCACGGAGAAGAGGCATTCGTTGAGGCTCAATCCGTTCTGTAACGTTAGGGAACCCCTGTCGCGATTCGGAGATCGCTCTCACCTTTCTAAAACTCAGCCAGTGTTTGTTCGGGTGAACCTATTGACTGTGAAATGTACTGCCACTGGGTTACGAGGTTGTTGTAGCGTGCTGCGCTCTCTGCATCACCGCGAGCATCATAGTAGGCGTACAGGACGCGTGCCAAACGTTGCGCTGACTCGTAATCGCGCATAGCGCGTGCGACAGCGGTACATCCAGAAATACCACCGCTTTTCTCCACACCAGATAAATGCCATACCATTCGTAGGCACCCCTCCCAGGCTGTCATCTCTTCGCTGTTTTCACGTTCAGCGTATTCTTCAGGTTTCAGTAATTGAACCCTACTACGGCCTTTAAGCAGAACCTTGTTGTGCATGATGTCAATGTCCACGCCTTTCGCCGTCGCCAACACCAGAGCATCTCCAAAATTGCCCTCCATATAGCCGTGCTGTTGTAGCCATGTCAAACAGAACTGACTTTCAGGGTCAAGTTCGCCTGTCTCTTTTTCGTGGTAGGCGGTGATTTCGTTGTTGATGTGCATGAGGACTTCGCGGATTGGGACAATCTCTCCGCTGATTCGCATTACCTTGCTATAGCGGGAGTAGATTTCCATGCCGGGTCCGATGGCGGCTTGTGCCAGATCGACAGGTCTGATATGCGTTACACGTGTGAGCCGTTCAAGCGCAATCGGCAACTCTTTTTTCAGTGCTTGTAGGAAATCGTCTCGTATGATAGGTGGAGTATCTTTAGGACGCGGGCGGCATACGAGAACAATAGACGATACAAGGGTGTTTACTTCTTCTTTTAAACCTCCAGAACGCTCAGTACGCAGGGGCCAAGTACCAACTATCTGAAAACCTGCGTTGACAATTGCTATGAGCATCGTCTCCCATCCTGTGGAGGTTCTACCGTCGCGCTCCTCTTCCTGCTGTTTATAAGCATAGAAAATAGAAGTGGGAAATGTGTCAGGGCAGTGCTCTCGGATTTGCAGAAGTGCCATGCTCAACAGTTCTTCAAAATGGGCATTATGGTTTTCAAACCTATATCTGTTGGCGACTATCTCTTCATCTTTAGGAGTCAGTATACCAGCGAACAATTCGGGATAGACATCGCGAAGCATTTGTCTCAACCACACGTAGAAGAAGTCAGATGAATCAGCGTAGTGTATGTTATCGTAGTAGGGCGGATCGGTGACAATAACCGGTCGATCAGTAGCATGAACTGTGGTAGTTGCGTCTGCTTGATATACTTCACCTCCGGTCGCGGAGGCTGGTAAATTTTCAATAACTTTAGCTATCCACTCCACTTGTCCCATCCAATTCTGTGTTGAAGAGGAAAACAGATTTGCTTCAACAAAATCCCATGTCATCGGAATCCCTTGGCGTGCAAAAACTGGCGGGATTTTCTCTCCTACATTTTCCCACCATGTGAAACTGCAGTTGCTCTCAGTAGTTCTCCCCACAGCAAGAACAAAGTAGTTTTGAAGGACCTTAGCATATTTCGTTTCGGCCCCATCTTTTACAATCTGATTGTGAACCTCAGATAACAAATTCTCAAATATGTTTAGGGCATTGATCTGTCGATCCGTGAAGAGTTTATGCCACTCTGTGAACCCGTAGAGTTGCACACTGATGCTTCTCGCTTGTTCCGGTAGTTTTCCTCTCGGTCGCCACGTCGGTTCAGCAGACTCGGAGGCTTGGATATGTCCTTCAGTAGGAGATAGAAACAGTTTCCTGCGGTCACCCTCGGCGACTATCGCTGTCATTACCTCTCCCATTTTACCTGCTTTTGCTTGTTCACGGACATAAGGCAATTTGACCGCACTACTACATGCAACACAAAAAGCACCATTTTTGCTTACAGTCCCGTCTTTTGGTACGCCCTCGCTATGAGCCTGAACAACGAATGAAATCGTGTTAGATTCTCTGTCAACAACGGGTTTAACCCAGTGCTCATTACCCTTCTTTTTTGACAATTGAAAGGTTTTCATCAATGGCATTTGGAGGCCGCAAGCAGGATTGGCACAGGGTATCGTACGCGCCCAGAGCCATGCAACAACAGTAGCAGAAGTGCCGTCGGGCAACTGTGCTTTCGGGTAGAGATGTCCGATGCGTTTGTATGCTTCCTTTCGCATCCATGCCCCGTAGTAGCGGATGTCGGCTGCCAAACCTGCGGTGCCTTTCCACGGGACGCGGGTTCTTCTTCTTCCTGTACCGGTGAACATTCCCAACGGGTCGGCATCGGGATTTACGGGTCTCTGGTTGTGGAACTTTGGTGGCAATTCAATCATCGCCTTGTTGAGAAGAACAGGGAGCGGATTCAAGTCGGAAGCGCGGGCGCGTAAACCTAAGCGTTGTGCTTCAAGCGGGATGGAGCCGCCGCCACAGAACGGGTCATAGACAGCAGGGCAGTGATCGCGGAGATATTGAAGGACTGCATTTGGATCGTTTTTGAACTTCTCGCGAAAAACTGGTAGATGCTCTCCATTGTTGCGGGCAACGGAATATGCTATTTCATAACGCGCTTCTGCTAAGAGATTTTCGTCGTTGCTATTTTGCCATACCACGAGTCGTTTAATAATGTTGTGGAGGCGGTTGCGCTCAGCGTTTTGATCGGATTCGGTTGGAAATTCATCTTTACATTCGGAAGGGTCGTCTACCATGCTGGCAAAGATGATGGCGCGGCATGCAGCAAGCGGACGGCGTGCCCAATAGCGATGTAGTGTTGAGGGGTGTCCATGCGTGAGTGATGCGTCTTTTGCAGATTCTATGTTGATGGCTTGGAGGGGTATGTTAACCTCAATGAGTTTTTTTCGGTAATTGGACATAGTATCAATTAGTCAATAAGTTTTTGTGCGAAGGCTTCGATGTTTTGCACTCTTGCTGCAGCGAGATGTAGCTGCTTGAGTTTTTGCAAATCAGTTATCTTGCGAAGTGCGGGTGCTAAGGCACTCACAGTCTCTGCATGGAATTGATCTGCCAACAAATCCAGAGTGTTTTCAATAGTATTCTCTCTGAGAATTATCTCGCGTTCAAGTTGGTAACCCTTAGATTCTCGCATGAGTTCCTCCGGTATACGTTGTTTGAAAAGTTGTGGGTCATACGCTATACTACCAAAAAGATAGAGAGCGTAAAGTAAATCTGCCTGTGTCTGCTGGTCCACTGGCGTCACGCGCGTGGTATCAATACACGCTTGTACCCAGTGCTCTGGGTCCATGCCTGTAGGCGGTTTCATCAAGGGCGTGAGCGGCAGGAGCCCTGGTGCCTGCATTTCCAAAACCGCCTGTCCCTCTATCTCAATTAGCCGTATCACCTTATAGCGATTGGCGTGTTCATAGCCGTGCCATTCGTAAGCGTATCCGCCCGGATCATTCCTACCAGCTCTTGGGTGGAAATAGATGACGTGAGAATAGACGGGCAGTTGATACTCGCCGACGAGGTATCCTTGATATTGTGCGTCTCGAGCCCACATTGGTTTGTCTGTACTATCACGGAGCTGCAACTCGACGTGCAAGATCGCTTCTTGATTGTTGACGCGGATCCGCTTTGTGATGTCAGTCTGTCGGGCGATAATGGTCTGTTGTTCGGTGTCAAGGTCCTCAATGACCTCAACATCTTCCTCGTCAAGTACAAATCTCGAAAGGTCGAGGGCGTGGTCTGCCCATAGACTTTTGCCCATGTTGTCGTAATCTTGTGCCATGGTTGTATTATATTGTAAAGTGGTGAGAAATGTCAAGCGGATTTAAGAGACACAGACTAACAAATCATAATCAACGGTATGAATGCCTTATGGCATTCCCCGGGTATGAAGTCCGTATGGACTTCACCGTATGCTACAGAGAGAATGCACAAACTAAAAGTTTGTGCTACAAATCCCTCCTACATTTTTAGTCGCTCTTGAATTCGGCGTTGAGGTGTTCGCTATTTTGCTTAACCGCGCGGGTAGTATTTTCTGAAAAGCCATCTGATTTGTTGGCAATAACGGTGACTTCCACTTTTACAGTTCCTCCGTCTGTTTGTAGGGTGCGGGCTATTTCGTCTTGCAAGGTTTCTATATCGTCCATGAAAGGTAATTCTAATTGCAAGGCTTTGGTGACAACGATATGCGTAGGTCCCTTTGCTTGCGGTGGTTCGACCACAACGCCTCTCTTACCCTCTGTTGTATCTTGATCTGGTTCTGGGGGTGTTGGTGGCTGAGGTTCTACACCTTGTTCATCTTTAATCAATTTTGCCATCTCAGGATTTATTAGCACAGCAGCGCTACCTTCAACGATTCGGAGTCCACCAATCTGTTCTTCAAACCGGAAGTTACGGTAGTCGCCATCTTGATAGGCACTGGCATACCCAAATGTCCCGGCTGCGATTCCGTCTCTAACACATGCCGCCAAGGCGTTCCGATCTCTTAATCGGTGCATATAGACGTTTTGTGCCATGAGTTCCCAGAGTCGTTCTATAGCGATGTGATCTTGATAGGCATCGCTGCTCCAGATGTATTGTTGCAATTTCGCGCCAAAGATGTCGGGTGCGATTCTTGTGATGATTGCGTCCTCGTCTGTGAACTTGTCGCGGAACCGTTGGATAATTCTGCCATCAGCGGTGTTTGTCTCAACGACCGAGAAACCGTAGTCGTTCCGTTGCGGGTCGGCTTGCGAGGGTGCAAGTCCCCATCGATAAGCTTTGAAGAGTGCAGCCGTTACGGCATTTTCAGCAGCTTCAAGCTTCTCCGTTGTCTGATTCAGGCTTTCATCTTTAAGCGGCGTAATCGCGCTGTGTAAGGCATCCCCATTCATAATAGAGTACCAAGCGAGATAGTCTTTGACGAGATTTTTGAGGTCTCGGATGTCGTCTCTGCGTGCCGTGATGAAGAGGAGCATGTTCCTAAAGGTGCGTGGTCTCTCATCGTCCGTGCTGTATCTGAGGATGTTAAGAGCCGTTTCGCCTGCGGTATCCGTCTCTTTTTCACGGCTCGGTAAGGAGACTCGCGGATGAAGAAGCACAAACTGAAGGGTTTGGACATCATTGACGGAATTTGGAGACATTGGGCAGATGCTGACGTTTGCCCTGTTTTGAACCGCTCTTTCCAACCGTGAAACGATCTCCGCGTGGAGGTCGTCTTCCTTGTATTCGGCTGCGCGATCTATAGCAACTCTGTTAAGATTCTCTTGCGTATGGAAGTAGTACCTCTCATTAAGGTTATAGAGGAAATAGAGGGTCCCTATCATCCTGCCGAGTGCGTCGTTATAGACGGAGACACCTTGTCCGGGTTCAACGACACCGAGGTGGATCTGTTGCTTCGAGAGCCCTCGGACCGCGCCGCTGGTGGGACTGCCAAGAAACACGGTGCGGGCAGTCCGTCGCGCCGCGCTCCCGACCTCAATGAAACTCTGCGAACTTCTATCAATCCGGTCCGTACGGGAGCCGTGGCTATCTATCTCTTGAACGACGGGATCCCAGTTTCCGCCTGACCGTGCAAGCAGTCTGGTGAATTCAGCGGTGAGTGTCGGATCGTCAAGCGGTAGGTTCGCTGGCATTATCAGTAGAGAGGGGTCCTGCTCTTGGTAGAGGCGGGAGATACAGGTTGCCATGATTCGGAGTACCCCGCGCGTCTTTTGGAACCCCGGAATCGTCGACCAGTCTTGGAAGAGCCGATCAAATATTTCAGGATGGATCGGGTAGCAGTCTTTCATCCGTTGCAGGTAGTCTTGATCGCTAACGTTGCTCGGATATTCCCTTCGAGAATTCTGGTACATCCTTCGAAACGCTTCACAAGTCTGATCTCGTTCGGTCTCATCTATGATGGGACCGAACAATCGCCTGCGGACGACTTTATAAGCGTTATCCACTTCTAAGGGAATAGAGACAGCATCCACCCTTTCCAGGATTTCTTCCAGTTCACGGAGCACCGTCAGCCCACCTTCTCCACCAGCCTGTGTTTGTCCTTCTATGAGCGTTGCGACGAGTGAAATATTCTGAGAACTTTTTACAGACTCTGTGAGGTTCTGAAAGAAGGTATAGATACTTTCTCGTGTAACGCCTTGGACGTTTCGCACATACGCCACGAGTTCGTCTATGAGAATGACAGAGGGTCCCACGTGTTCAAAAAGAGCCTCTAATTCGTTGCCGCCAGGGGCGATGCCTTCCACTGCTGCCTTGCGGACAATGTTATAGGCATCCTGCCCACCGAGTTGGTCTGCCATCCGTCCCCAGAGCGTGTTGAGCGGGTCGCCTCGTTGCGTTTCATCTGCGTCAGTCGTGGAGAGATAGGTCCCGACGAGGACAGAGACGTTGACGCTGCCGGATGCCGTGTGGTCCCACTCCGCTTCCGCGAGGATACTTTCTATTTCTTCGCGAAGCCGGGCGTATTCATCCGTGGCTGGCAGCCCTCTGAGAATGTTAAGACCCGTAACAAGATGATAGAGGGCGATGAGGCTATGCGTTTTGCCGCCTCCGAAACCTGTTTGGAGTTGGATGACTGGGTCGCTATCTTTGCCGCCGAGGCGTTTGAGCGTATTAACGAGCAATTCGCGGAGTCCGGGGGTGATGTATGTCTGATTAAAAAAGACCTCCGTCTCCCCGTATTCCGGGGTCCGCGCTTCACCTGCAAACACCTGTTGGAGGTTCGCAGCGAATTCCGATTTTCGGAAAGTGCCTTCAATGACATCCGTGTTCGGACGTATGACCTCGCGCCATGGTGTGAGGTCTGTTGTTTTTCTACGGGGGAGTTTCGGTTTGGCTTCTACGGCTGGTGTTGCGTTGGTTAGCAATTTATCGCGGATGGTTTCAACGGCTTGTTGTTGCTCCGGGGCGTTGATTTGTCCAAGGACATCTGCGATTTCGTAGAGCCGTGCAAGTACTTCTCCGAGCGAAAGGTCTTCTGCCCCTGGATGTGAGACTCTATTGCGTGCCTCGGTGATGATACCGATCGCGCTCCGCACATCGCGATCCAGATCAAAATGTCGTTCAAAGTCGTTGTGCCAGTATCTTCTAAAGAGATGCGGAAAATCGCCAATATCTATGTCTGCTTCGTTTTGAACGCGGTCTTCCGGGGCTACCCCTTGCACCTGTTTGAGGGTTCTCAGAATAAACGGTCGCATTGCATCGCGATAGATATTGAGTGCTTGGTAGAGTGCGTCTTGGTTTGGGCGTTTGGACGAGTTCACGTGTTTGGGATTTCCTCTCCATGATTTTTTGCTTTAGGAGTGTAGCAAATTTAGAGTTTTAGGTCAAGCGCGATAATTGATTGATTAGAAGAAGGCAGTTTTCGGTTCTCTATTGGTTTTGAAGGGAAATCGCGATCAGGAGATTATTCCTATAACCGAATTGGATGGGGCAAATCTAAAATCAAGGGGTATGTAGTTTGGAAGGAATCGCGTTACTTCTGCCAGGGATTAGAAAGTCCAGTTCTCTTTTTCTATTAAATCAACTATCTTTATGCATTGAAGATTGAAATGAGCGCAGGCATCAGGAATTTTAGGTCTATTCCTGCTATGCGTGGGATTTTCTTCTGTTACGACGATATAGTCTTCAGAAGTGAGTGCCAATGCAACGACCCACGGGTCCGCTCCTGATTTCCCAGTCCGATTGTCAACCAACCTTGGAAATTCCGATAGTACTTCGCTGACTTTCTCTTGCACTGATTCATCAATTGCCACTTGAAGATATGACTTTAATTGATTCTGATCACACCATTGCTTTATCTCTGTATCTCTCATCGCTTCATCAAAAACAATTTGCGACATTTTCAACCGATCGTCCTTTATGAGTTCCTCAATTTTACGCCACAAAGAAGGGAAATTTTCAATTGGATACCGTTCATGAAAGGCAGCAATCAGCGCGCTCGTATCAAGACTGTAAATTACCTGACCATAGTTAAGGAATGAATTCATACGAAGATAGCACTCTCAATTTTAGTAAGATGTTTTGTGTCAGAATTGGAAAGAACGGAGGCGAGTTCAGCGCGTGTGATTTTCTGCTCATAATAAGCAGTAAAAGCGATGCGGGCGAAATGCTCGCCGGAGGTGTTAAGAAGCCGATTATGATAAGGGGCAGCACCACCGGTCCCTGCTGGAACATCCTTATACTTTGCTAACCGGCGGTTTCTGTACGTTTGATAGTTCCGCTGCGAGATTTTTCCCAGTGTTAGCAATCGCCGCATGATAACCTCAGGACTCACGCGAAAGTGTTTGGAGATTCTGGGTAGGTCTTCTTCAAGCATCTCCAAATTTACCATTTCTAACAATTCATTTTCCGGGACTAAGACCTCGGCAGCCACCCCATTGCAAAAAGCTTCAATTGGATCCAGATTGGAGAGATTTACTTCTTCAAAATCCGTATTCTGAATGACGCTTTCACCCAGGACAATATGAACTAACTCGTGGATGAGTGTGAAAATACGACCGTACGGACTATCTTTAGGATTTACTACAATCACCGGAAAAGGCCTCTGCGCAATGCAAAATCCGCGCACTGTTTCCAATTCAACAGAAAGATGTGTGTTAACAGAAGTCTGACAAACAAGAATTCCTTTTGCTTCCACAGTCTGTTTCCAGAACTTCAACGCCTCGTACGGATTTTTCGCTTGTTGTAGCTGTACTCTTTTGAACTCAAGAAATTCGGTTACTTTTCGTGCTGCTTGTTTCGGATTTTCACGCTTATTGATACTCAACTCAACTTCAAGTGGTGGCTCCTCTAACAATTCATACAGTTCAATCAGCATTTCTCGTCTTTCAAATGCTTCAACGATATTGGCATTTAATCTATAAATTTGTTCCTCATTAGTCGCAATCCGTTCAGGCAACACCCGATAATCTGTAAGTGGCTGAAAATCGGTAGGGGGTTTCGGCAGATAGAAAATGGAGATATGGGTCTTATAGAGTTTCGCAATTTTCTTTAGCTGCGCAAAGGTGGGTTGCTCCGTCCCAGCTTCCCACGCCTCAAGACGTTTTATATCTACTTTTAATTTTTCTGCCGCGTAGTCGATCTCTAATCTGATGCGTCTTTCACGCGCCCATTTGAGAACTTCCGGCGTAATGAGTGCTTTAACAGATTTAGCCATGATCTGTATCCCTACGAAATTACAATAAAGCCCAAAAATACGTGAACACTTGTAGCAAAAACTGTTAGTTTGTGTTTAGGGTTTGCCACGCAAACTAACAGTTTGCGGTACGATAGAAGTGTTCAATTAATTATGGAATTCACTATAATTGAAATGTTTTCAAATTGCGTAATATAGAACTCAAGGAATTTGTGAACGAATATATTATCGTGCAAAGATATACTTAATATATATTACTCAAAAGTAAATTAAAGTATACCACAAAAAACGCAAATTGTCAAAAGACGGTTGCAACTAAAAAACTAAAGG
The DNA here is from genome assembly GCA_022827625.1 of Candidatus Poribacteria bacterium. Taxonomy (GTDB): domain Bacteria; phylum Poribacteria; class WGA-4E; order WGA-4E; family WGA-3G; genus WGA-3G. Next base: position 25,978 of record JAJEIE010000022.1, read on the forward strand.
CGAGGTTAGGAAACCCCACCTACCAATGTTAAGGAAATCTGGTGAGATTGGAAAATCCGGTTAGCAATAACGGAAATCCCATGTCTATTCTACCAACACAATTACACCACAACCGATGCGTGCGCCGGCATCGCCTGAAGGTTGTGAGGTAAAGTCATCTGCGTCAGCGTGGACGATAATGCCTTTGCCGACAACATCTATATCGGAACCGGTTCCGATTTCCCAGAGATCGGTCGTCAATTCAATGCTGCCTGTGCCGTCCTCGCCGACGGTGATATTGCCGATGTCTCCGAGATGGAATTCACCTACGCCCCATTTCCCGTGTGCGACACCTGTCGGATTCCAGTGACCACCTGCGGATGTACCGTCGGGTGCACTACAATCGCCACTCTCGTGGATGTGAACGGCGTGGAGACCGGGAGTGGCGTTTTGGATGTCAATCAGGACTGTGATTTGGTCGCCGCTTCGCGTGAAAGTCACAGTTCCGGTCACGATGCTACCACTGGTTGGACCAATTATTGCAATCGCCTGTATCCTTGCTGGAGCTGAAATCACATCTGTCACATCTGTCTGTTGCGGAATTCTCTCACAGCCTACCAAAGACAGAGAAACGCAAATCAGGAAAAGAAAAGAAGTTTTGATGCCAAAGGCAATTAAAGTCTGTTTCAACGTTGAATCCTCCATTAAAGTCCGTTAATTTACAAGGTAATATTACAGAAGTGGGATGGTGAATTCTCAAATCATTCACTCATCACAATTAATCATTAAAATAGTAAAACATTCGGCTGGAAAAGTAAAGTATAAATATTGAATATAGCAAAAACTTGCTGGGATAACTGGAAAGATAAGGTGGATGAGGCACAGGGACCTCATCCAACATCTGTGGAAGGCAAGTTAGGGACACACCTACGGTGCGTCTTCTTCAATACGGATGTGTTGGTTGGGTTTGACATTCTGGCGTGTGCTGACGGTGCCGCTGGGCCAGCGGACTTCGATTGTCTCAATGGTGGTGTCGCTGTCTATACCGAAGATGGCAGTAAGTTCGCTCTGTGAACAGTAACTGGAACCGCTCTTGACTGTCCGTGTCTGTGTTCCGAGTGCGGAGGTTACGCGAATCTCCGCGCCGATGCCGTCGCGATTGTTGGTGTGTCCGACGAGTTGTATTTTTATCCAAGCGTTACGGTTGCCACCGTCGTTTCGGAAAAGATACGCCGGTCCGTTGGAGGTGGTAATCAGTAAATCCCAATCGCCATCGTTGTCAATATCGCCGTAGGCGCCGCCCCTGCCAACCATTGGGGTCGCCAAGTCCGTGCCGACTTCCCGGATCGCATCGGTGAATTTGCCTTGTCCATCGTTGTGAAATAGATGCGGGAGTTGGGCATAGGTAACTTGGCTCTGGATGGCGTTGATGTCTGTTTCAACGTGTCCGTTGGCAGTGAAAATGTCAAGGTTGCCATCGAAGTCAAAGTCGAAGAAGAAACAGGCGAAGGTGAGTGTTAGTAAGGTTGCGTTTCCGATATGCGCGGCGGGGGCATCGTCTATGAAGAAATCGCCTTCGTTGTGGTAGAGATTGAGCATCTCGTTGGAGAAGTTGCCGATGACGAGGCTCTCCCTACCGGTGTGATCGTAGTCTGCGGCATCAATCCCCATTGCGCCGGTCGCGATGCCACTTTCGTTATAAGCAATTCCGGCGAGCATTCCGGCTTCAATGAAGGTGCCGTCGCCGTTATTTTGATAGAGCTTATTGGGTTGTGTATCATTTGCCTCAAAGATGTCAGGCAAACCGTCGGCATTGTAGTCGAAGATGCAAACGCCGAGCGATTTGCTTGTGCGATCCTCAATCCGTGCGATACGGGAGACATCCAGAAATGTGCCATCACCGCGATTCCTGAAGAGTTTGCTGGACTGACCGGTGTAGGATTCAGGGGTACAGTAAGATTTATTTGTGCCATCAAGGGTACAGAATATGTCGTTTTCTACAGTCCATTCGACATAGTTCGCGACATAAACGTCGAGGTGTCCGTCTTTGTTGTAGTCGAACCATGCGCAGCTCGTGCCGAAGCCGGGGTTATGGATACCGGCGGTTTCCGTGACATCAACGAAAGTGCCGTCACCACCGTTTTGGAAGAGGCGATCGGTCTCAAGGGTGCTGATATAGATATCTGGGTCACCGTCGTTATCGTAATCGGCGACAGCGACTCCCATGCCGTAGAGTGGGACAGCGAGTCCGGCGGTTTCGGTGACATCGGTGAAAGTGCCGTCTTGGTTGTTGCGGTAGAGTGCCATCGTCTGCCGTTTCTGGGTCGGCTTACCCGCCCAATCCTTTCCGTTGACGAGGAGAATGTCCTGCCAACCGTCGGTGTCATAATCGAGGAAGGCGCAGCCGGACCCCATGGTTTCGGGGAGGTATTTTTTTCCGTAAGCCCCTGTATTATGGACGAAGTCGATTCCGGCTTCGCGCGTGATGTCGGTGAATTGGGGTAAGGCTTGTGCCGGAGCAGTTAGGGTTGCTATCCAACCGCAATAGCAGATCATAAAGAAGGCGCAATAAATTGCGCTATTACGAACCGAGGATCTTATCCAAGAGCGATAACAAAGAATGCGTGTCTGTTTCATTTTTAGACGGAAATCCATCGCTTCTCCTTCCATGAGGTTTGGATGGCGGTTTGCACATCGGCAACCGCGGCGGCTTCCCGGAAACCCGGATCTGCTTGCTTTCTTGCGTAAATGGCTTGTAAGAACTGCGATGCTTCAATCGTTTTCAGGTCGTCATAGCCTAATCCGACACCGGGACCGGGATTGAAATCGCTGTGGAAGGGATGGCTCGGACCGCTCAATATGCGGGTGTATCCGTCAGGGAAACCGTCCGCAGTGGGTAGGTAGATTTCCAGTTCGTTCATCTGCTCAAAATTCCAACGTAAAGCACCTTCAGTTCCATGTACCTCAAACGCCATTTCACACTTGGGTCCATTAATAACCCTGCACGCTTCAAATGTCCCTCTGGCACCGTTCTCAAATTGGACTAACGCTCCAACATAATCCTCATTCGTCACGGACCCCATTTTGCCATCTGTGCTGAGCGAGAAGTGTGTGCCGGTGCCTGCTGTTGCCACGGGACGTTCTGGAATAAACGTCTCTTGTTGCGAGACGACGCTGTCAATACTTCCCATAATGAAGTGCGCCATATCAATGACGTGAGAAAGCAGGTCACCAAGCGTGCCGAGTCCTGCGACCTCTTTCTGAAAACGCCATGAAAGCACTGCACGGGGATGGCTGGCATAGCCCGCAAAAAATCTGCCGCGATAGTGGGTGAGGGTGCCGAGTTTTCCTTCTGAAATCAGTTGTTGTGCGTATTGAACGACGGGTGCCCATCTGTAGTTATAACCGACACCTGTGAGGACATCTGCTCGTTGTGCGGCGGCGTAGATCGCCTTCGTTTCAGAAGGATTCCGTCCGACGGGTTTCTCACAGAAGATGTGTTTTCCTGCAGCCGCCGCTGCCTCGACGATCTCAAGGTGCATGCTGTTGGGTGCGGCGATGTTGACAACGTGTACGTCTTCGTCTTCTATAACGTGTCGGAAATCCGGGGTTGTGCGTTCAAATCCGAAGCGTGTTTTTGCTTCGGTTGTGCGTTCGGTAACATCATCGGCACATACAATGAGTTTGGGTTGAAGGGGTCTGTCGTGAAATCGGTCTGCGATCTGACGATATGCGCGGGCGTGCGTCATACCCATCCACCCCATACCAACAATGCCGATGCCTATTGTACGTTTTTCCATTCTTTTACTTGTCATAATTCGGTAATTTGGCGAGGTTAGGAAACCTCGCCAGCAGCCGGGGCCACCCATCTCGTGGTTAGGAATGCACGTTGCATGAATCAACGGTATGAATGCCGTGTGGCATTCCCCGGAGCGAGTACGCTGCAAAACCTCGCCAGCGGTGGCGGGCACGTCCAACTACCGAGGTCTGATTGTGCTACCCTTTTTTAGGTCTCCCCACGTGGTTGTGAGTTTGGCTCGCGGTTCGACGGGACGTGCTTTTCCTGGGCCGCCATTCTTGATGTTTGCTCCCGTAATTTCGACATCATCGAAGTGCGCACGTCCATCAGCAACAACGAGCCCAGCCTGTCCCCCTTTTAAGGGATCATCGTCAATAGCAGTAAACACCTCATCATCGACCTTGAATTCAATAGTGCCGTCCTCGTGAATAGTTGCGGTGAGTTCGTACCACGTATCAATTTCGGCTTCAAATGGGTAGACGACGGGGAACCAATCGTCTCGAAGTGCCTTTACAAGCCGGACGGTGCCGAAAACATAATCAATAAAAAAGAGGTAGCGACTATCTTCTTCGCCTCTGTCGTGGAGTGTCAACCCGATGCTCGGTGGATCGTTCTTGTCCTCTACTAATTTTGCGCGACAAGAGAAGGAGTAGTTTTTCCATGTGAGTTCGCCTGTGAGCCAGAGGCTCATAAAACCGGGCAGGAAGATTTCACCGACGGCTTCGCCGTCATCAATCCACCACTTTTCGACCTGTCGGTCGATATTAAAAATTTTCCATTCACGGGTATCTTTGTCTTCAAAATCGTCGCGCCATGTACCTGCGAGGGCGGATTGCCACGTCTGTATTACAAAACAGGTAATTATGATGATTGCGATTGCTGGTGTTAAGCCTTTCATTTTTCTTCTCCTTGTGCTTCGGTAATTATGCATTGTCCATCGGAATCCGCATAGGGACAAGAACAGCAGTGTTCAAGGTTTTTCTGGTAATCTTCTCGCTGCAGTGCCGAGATTTTTTCTGCCCACCGTTCCTGAGCTTCCTGCAATTGTGCTGCGTTGAAGTGTATTTGTTTGTCCTGACCGTGTTTGGTAAGGAAAAGATTAACGGTTACTGTCAGTTGCTCTGGATAACGCCGATGTCCGAGCAGCGCATAAAGTTCTATCTCTGGACGGTGTGTGTCTAAATCACATATTTCAGAAGTATTGTAAATGACAAGTTGATACTGTCCTGTTTCATCTGTAAAGAGCCTATCGAGTCTGCCCTCAATAATGTGTCCGTTGAGATTCGCGTGGATTTGCTGATTGACATAGGTTCGAGATGCATTAAAAAGTGTCTCTGTGATTTCAGAATTGAGGAAATTATTAGCATGTACACGTAATGCTCTTTTGGATTCACTGGTCATCTCCGGGTCATCCTCGGATACCTGTGCAACGAATGTGTCAAGATTTTCCGCATCTGAGTGTCGTCTGATTTGGGCAAGTACCCGATGGATGGGACTGTCAGTCTTCTCATCCGAATCTGTGTTGTCATTGATTGGCGGAATTTGCAGTAAATTTTGCAGTTTATACCTTAGCGGGCAGCGGGCGTAGTTCGCGAGTTCGGTGACGGAGAAGGCTGCGTTGATTGTTGTGGGCTGTAGTGCCGATGGCAGCGGATCTGGAAATTCGACCAGGGACGTATCATTGGAAGTCTCATCGCCAGGCACGAGGTCTGCCAGCGTCCGAGAAATCGGGATTTGGAGTTCACAGTTTTGGCGCGTTGTATGGTTGTTTGCAAACATCTCTAAGGCAACAGACAGACTCAAGTGATCCGCTTCATTGTCAATATGAAGATGTTTATGGAGCCATCCAAGTGCTTGTTGGGGGTTCCCGTTAACTGGAAGGGTCCCTGATAGGATCAGCCGGTCCTCGGCACGTGTTGTCCCGACGTATAGGACCCGTTTTTTTTCTGCAACTCCTTTCGCATCTGCTCGATCTTTCATGCGTTCAACAATTGTTGGTGCAGTTTTCTCATAACCTTTTTTCGGGTTAAGTGGACTAAAACCGATACCAAGCGTGTCATCAATAAAAGGCTCCGTATCGGTTCGTCCCTTGCGTTCAAGACAAGGGAGTATGACGACTGGGAATTGCTTTCCCTTCGCTGCGTGGATTGTCATAATTTCGACGGCATCCGTACTTGATTCCATTGGTGCTTGTCCTTCGCGCGGCTCTTCATCAATCAAGATATTCAGAAACTCAATGAAGTCTGTAAGGGTTTGTTTATCCTCATCGGCATCAAAGTTTCTGGCGAACTCCAACAGTTTTTGGTAGTTCGCCCACCGTTGTGGTCCCTGTTTCCCGGTTTTCAGTGTACCAATCATTCCTGTTTCATTAACGAGAGTAAGGATAAGTTGGTTTACAGACATGCGATGTGCGATTCGGATGTGCCTGTTTAGGGTATCTATGGCGTTCCTGAGATGTTCAGTGGGTGCGGGGTATTTCTGCGCTTTTTCCCAGAAATCAGTTCCCTCTTGCAATGAAATTTCATAGAGTTCAGTGTCAGAAATACCGAAAGCGGGACTGCGGAGAACTCCAACGAGAGATGCGTGATTTTCTGTCGGTTTGTTAAGGAAGTTGAGGTAGTTCCAAATATCGTAAATTTCTTGTCGTTGATAGAAACCGATACCCCCAGTGGTGAGGTACGGGATGCCTGCTTCAAGAAGTGCGTGTTCAATATTAGGAAGATGACTTCTATACCGAATGAGGATAGCGATGTCCCCATACGCTATGGGACGCTCTCCTTCCTCCCCATTCTTGGGTGCCCACACCTTTTCTTTTTTTAGTCTCATGTTTTTGATATGGCGTGCGATCAGTGCGGATTCATCAGCGGTTCCTTCCTCCTTTGTTCCAAACAGGCACTCAATACTGCCATTTGGCTGCATGGGGCGTGCTTTTTTCAGAGGTTCATACGGCACCTCAAATCTATTTGTGTCCCCGGTACCCATCAAACTATGAAAAAAATAGTTGACGAAAGCGATAACTGTAGACAAAGAACGGAAGTTCTCTCTGAGGGAGATAGCGAGCCCAGCATTTTCAACAATTTTGTTCCTCGTTTTCTCAAAGATACTGACATCCGCGCCGCGAAAGGCATAAATGCTCTGTTTCGGATCACCGACGATGAAGAGATTTGCGCTTTTGAGTTCGTTCGTGAGGTACATGACGAGGTTGTACTGTAATTCGTTTGTGTCTTGATATTCGTCTATCATGTAATACTTGTACCGAGATACCAATTCCTGTCGGATGCCCTCGTCGTTTTTGAGGAGGTCGCGAGTTTTAATTTGGAGATCACTGAAATCAAGTTTGGCTTGCGAGAGTTTGGTGTTTTGGTATTCTCTGAGGATTCGTTTGTATAGTGTGAACAAGTCATGGGTTGTGCTAATTAGAAAATCGTCATCTGTTATATTTTCGCTATCGGTTCTAACGTCACTCCTTTTATCATCATCTTTTTCAAGAGTTGGAACGTCTTTAATCTTTTTCGCAGTTGATTCGAGAAGTTCAATCTCATCTACAATTTCTGTCCTATCAATGCTTTTCGGGAGAAAGCTTGGCGTTCGAATTTCATCTTTTGTAGTTGTGACTATTTTCGCGATTTCTTTAAGCAAGTTCTGCACTTCAAGCGAATCCGGGTTCTGCTTATATAGTGGTTCTAATTGCGCTGTTAACTGCTTGGCTTCCTCTGCCTTCTTACCTTTTGCAATCTTCAAAACAGGATTTAGGCATCGGATGAATTCGGCAACGTTAATCTTTGACATGAGTCGGTTGATTGTTGCCATGGTTTCTACGCGAGTACTTTGTTCCCAGTTTCCAATTATTTCAGATGCGTTTCGATCGTCATAAATTTCCTGCCTTAGGTGTTCAATTACATCGCGTTGATTGACCATATCGGAGAAGAAATCGACCAACTTCTGCTGTCCGCCGTAGCGTTGCAGCAAGCATGTAAGTTCGGTACGGTGCCTATCCGAAGTGTTTGTCGCAATTTCTTTGAGGGTGTCCTTAATAGTTTGTTGTAGGAGCAGCTTCTGATCAATACCTTGTATGATGCTGAAGTTCGCAGGGACACCGGCTTGGAAGGGGAACTCTCTCAGGATACGTGAGCAAAAAGCGTGAATTGTTGAAATGTGCGCTGAACCCATCTCTTCACGAAAATGTCGAAGTGAATGGCTGTGTTCTATATCCTCACGCGTTTCTTGGGCAGCCAGTTCTCTGATAATCCGCTCTTTCATTTCAGCGGCGGCTTTCTCTGTGAAAGTGATAGCCACGATTTCTTGCGGTGCCTTCACCTTACCTTCACGCAGAATCTTGAGGTAACGTTCAACCAACACGGTGGTTTTTCCGGATCCGGCACCGGCGGTTACGCAGACGTGTCTTTCTATGTTAAGGGCTTCTTCTTGACTGGGTGTTAATCGCATATTTTTATTTTTTTAACTATTAAATCTGGTCATCGTTCCACTACGTTTCACGATGGTTTTTGGTAAAGTTGAGCACCTACTTTAGGTTTTATAGTGGATTCTGCAATTAACTTTACATCTGAACTGTAGGAGGGAACTCCGATTCCCGACTCACAGCGGTTGGGTCGCGATTCGGAGAGTGCTTCTACAGAATATATGTAAACTTATTTACATAATTTACTATAATTTGTCTTTGCTTTACACTACGTTCCATGATGGTTTTTGGTAAAGTTGAACATCTGCTTTAAGTTTTAAAAGGATTTAGATTTAGCAGTGCTCAGAAACTTATGGTTAGGAAATTTTCCTAATCTGGCAGTGGGATAACCGCCTCTGCTGATATTGTGAGTTGGATCGTGTCTCCCGGTCGCTTCGCTTCGGTGCCGGGGTTGTAGTGGACTGCTTTAAGAGGGATATCTGCAGCCATCAGTTGGTATTCTTCTACTCTTCCCAAATAATTGACGGCTGTAACCTTTGCGTCTATCCTGTTCTCAGCCCGGTTATTGCTGTTCTGAACACCATCAATGACCAATGCCTCTGGGCGGATTGAACACTGCACAGTTGCTCCGTGCGTTAGTTCGTGATACGCGGCTTCAGAACGGAGGGTTCCGACGGGTGTTTCGATTATAGTAGTGCCGTTTGACGTTTGCGCGACCTTCCCGGAAATAAAATTGGTTTCGCCAATAAAACTCGCTACAAAAGCGTTTTTCGGGAACTGATAGACCTCGCGCGGCGTGCCGACCTGAACGATAACACCATCCTGCATAATCGCCATCCGATGCGCCATTGAGAGGGCATCCACTTGGTCATGCGTGACGTAGAAGGTTGTGATATTCGTGCGGTCATGAATTTGTTTTATCTCGTCGCGCATCTGTTGTCGGAGGGCAGCGTCAAGATTGCTAATCGGTTCGTCGAGGAGCAGGACGCTCGGCTCAATGACGAGGGCACGGGCAAGTGCGATGCGCTGTTGTTGACCGCCGGAAAGTGTGTTGACGGCGCGATCGTGGTAGCTCTCCATTTGCACCATCTCCAGTGCGCGCCTGATTTTTTCTTCTCGTTCTGATTTTTCGAGTTTGCGAAGTGTTAGTCCGTATTCAATGTTTTCAGCGACAGACATGTGGGGCCACAAGGCATAGTTCTGGAACACCATGCCTGTGTTGCGCTGATGTGGTGGGATGTTATTCATAACGGTGTCATCAAACCGCAATTCGCCGGTATCGGGTTTATAGAAACCGGCAAGGATACGGAGAAACGTCGATTTACCGCAACCTGATGGCCCGAGGAGAAAGAAAAATTCGCCCTTTTCGACTGTCAGGCTTACGTCGTTGACAGCGAGCGTTGTATCGAACGCTTTTGTGACATGAATTAATTCAACTGAAACTGCCATAATGGTTATTGGTTGATGGTTGTTGGTTAAAAGAGGTTTCTGATATACATCACGAATCTCTGATAACTGACAATTATTTTTCCAAATCTCTTACGCATCGAAATCCAATAGTACTGCCAGATGAGAGGTGATACCACCGATCTGCGACTCGGAGATCCTCGGGTGCTCCGCCCCATCCGCCGCCTCGTAGGATACGGAAATTTTCGTTATCGGGTGCGTGTTCTCTGCCGAAACGTGGATTATTTTCTGGACTTACACTATAGAATTCGCTGTTGTATTCGTCAAAACACCACTCCCAGACATTCCCTGCTATATCGTGTAGATTATAGCCGTTAGGTGGGAAGCTGCCGACGGGTGCTGTCCATTTCCATTTGTCTGTGCCACCTATCCCAGCCAAATTCGCATCTACATAAGTTATTATATCACTATTTGGGTATCGTTTGCCAACCAGACCGCCACGTGCGGCGTACTCCCATTCTGCTTCGGTAGGCAACCGCTTATTTGCCCACGCTGCATACGCGGCAGCATCGCGCCACTTCACATGGACAACAGGGAAATCAGGGGCATTGAACCGCGGATTATGCGACAACGGCGGTTGCGGATAACCTGTGCTCTCAACGAATTTTTGATAGCGGGCATTGGTTACCTCATACACATCCATGTAAAAGGCATTGAGGGTAACGGTATGCACGGGTTGCTCGTCATTATCACCGATAGTAGAACCCATCTGAAAGGTCCCGGCAGGAATCAACACCATTGTGGCACCATCGACTTCAGAGATGATTTTTGTAGATGGTTCAGTGGTAGACTGAGAATCCTGCCTGCACGCAAAGATACAGACGCTGCAGCAGCAAATCAGAAGTAGATTTGCTGCTGCACGCAAGTTGTGGGTTCTCGATACGACCCTCATAGCATTTTTGCGACCTCTGTAGCGGTTTCAACGATCCAAGCCTGTTCTCTCTCATAGATGGTGCGTAAATCCAGCCAAAAGAGATCGTTTTTGATTCTGCCGACCACAGGCACTGCGGCATCTCGGAAATGTGAGGCGAGCAGTTCAGCAGAAATATTCAGCGGTTCAAGAACAAGCGCGACACTCGGTAAGGTCTCAACAGGGAGCGCGCCACTCCCAATCTGCCCAAAGGTCTCTGCAACCTGAACCTCAACCTTTTCCCCCAAGAGGTCTTGGAGTTGCGCTTTAAGTTCTACTGCAAGGGTATGGAGCGTCTCCGTCGTGCGCGTGTAGCGATTCAGCATCGGGAACTGCTCTGTTATGGTTGCACTGTCGATAAGATAGCGTTGCAGTGTAGCCGACAAACCAGCGATAATAAGTTTATCTACCCGGAGTGCACGCATCATCGGGTTTTTACGCATCTTTTCAATCCATTCTGACTTACCAACAATGAGTCCCGCCTGCGGACCACCGAGTAGTTTATCACCACTAAAGGTGACGACATCAACACCACTGGCAATGCGTTCTCCGACAAGCGGTTCATGCGGAAGCCCATAAACTGTCATATCAATGAGTGCGCCGCTTCCAAGGTCTTCCATTGTCGGGATGCCGTGCTGTGCGCCGAGTGCTGTCAATTCTTCCATCTCAGGCGTTGAAGTGAAACCGAGGATTTTATAGTTGCTCGGATGTACCTTGAGCAACAGCCCTGTGTTTTCATTGATAGCCTCGGCGTAATCTCGGAGATGTGTGCGGTTGGTGGTGCCGACTTCGCGAAGTATTGCACCGCTCGCTGCCATTACATCAGGGACACGGAATGCGCCCCCGATTTCGATTAACTCTCCGCGTGAAACAATGACCTCCTTGCCACGTGCCATCGTTTGGAGCGCGAGCAGTACTGCGGCGGCGTTGTTATTCACAACAGTAGATGCTTCACAACCCGTTAACTGCTGTAGGAGTGGTTCGGTGATCCGATCCCGATGTCCCCTTTTACCGGTTGCGAGGTCGTATTCGAGGTTGACATAGTTTTCTGCTGCTTGCTGAATCGCTTCACAGGCAGCCGCGCTTAGCAACGATCTGCCTAAGTTGGTGTGTGTGACTGTGCCGGTTGCATTAACGACAAGACGCATGCGGGCGCCTATTTTTTCTATGATTTTCTGGCGTGTCTGTTCGGCGTATTCGGTGTGCTCTGGGAGTTGTGTGAGGTCTCCGCTTAGAATATCGCTACGGAGGTCGGCGACGACGGTGCGGAGTGCTTCTGTCACGAGTGGGCGCGCATAGGTGTCTTGTAGGTCGAGCATCTCCTGGGTGTTCAGGAGGTTTTCTATGGCGGGTAATTGTCGGAGGAGGTTTTTATGTGCGTTTTGTGTCAACCGATTTCTCCATAAAGATGCATTCAAAGTTTTCTTTCTTTTTTCAACTCGGCTTGAATCTCACGGTAGTCCCGAAAGTGGGTTTCACTCTTCGCTGCGGCATCCATGTCTAAAATGTCCTCTAAGTCTTCAAAGTGCTGCATGAGAAGACGATACTCCTGCATTGATAGAACAGCAGCGGTTTTTTCACCTTTATGGTTAACAAGATATTGGGGATTGATATTCAGCATGAACGTCCTCCTATCCAATTTTTTAGGTTCTGGATTTTGGAGATTAGTATAGTATATTGTAGGAGCGTTGTCAAATGTATTTTGGAGCATCTTTTTTCTTGTGTAGATCTGAGATTTCTGCTAACATTTTAGCATGTCAGGAGACTTTATGAAAAATGATTGCCAAACACTTTGCTCGCTCTAATCTATTCATCAAATCTATATGTTCTTCAACAGTGCAAAAATGCGCGCTCACAGTAGGGGTATCCGTCATCTTAAGCCTTTGCATAGGATGTGTTAGTCTTAACACCCTTGAGAATGCAGGCAATTCATTCATTAAGGAAGTCGGGGATATCAACATCTTCACGGATGCAGAGGAGTTACAGTTCGGGAGAGAATATGTTGTCCAACACGAAAAACAGGTGAGGCTTTATAGGGATCCTGTTGTGACGGGTTACATCAACGACCTTGGGCAGTTACTTGCGCGGCATAGTAAGCGGAAGGATATCCCTTATATCTTTAAAGTTGTTGAAACGAAGGGCATAAACGCTTACGCCATCCCCGGCGGATTTATTTATATCCACCTGGATCTCATCCGTGCAGCGAAAAATGAATCGGAACTCGCTGCTGTGATTGGGCACGAGATTGGACATATTGTCGGGCAGCACTCCATGAAGCGGCTTACCCAGATCTACAGTGTTGAGATTCTCAAACAATTGATTTTAGATGAAGACTCTGGTAAATTCAAGAAGTTGGTCGCTGATATACTCGCGGCGGGTTTACTTTTCCGATATAGCAGGGATCATGAACGAGAATCAGACGTTTATGGGGTGCGGAATGTTTACGATGCGGGCATCTCACCTGAAGGCGCTGTCACATTCTTTGAAACTCTACGTACGGTACAAAAGCGAGAACCATCTGCTTTGGAAAAGTTTCTATCCACGCATCCAGTCCCGAGCGAACGCGTGTTGAATGTTCGCACTCAGATTGCTGGATTGCCACTGAAGGCTGGGCTTCGGACAAATTCAGCAAGGTTCCAGCAAATTAAGCGGCGAATTCGCTGAACGGTAACAAGTTATTGGATCATCTGTGTAAAATTCGTCCCACGCCTTTTCAATATCTGTTTGTGCCCCGGACATGATTTCGGGTCTGCTGAGGACAAGCATATCCAGACAATTGTCTCGGCTCGCCTTGCCACGAGCGCATGAACAGGTTAGACAGACGGTTTCGATTTCTGGGATTTCGGAGAAGAACTCGACAATCGTTTCAGCTGCGTGCTGATGTTCAGGGGTTGGGTAGTGGTTCATAACTATTGGTGTGTTCGTGAATCCGTTGGCGTTCGAGATTGACATTCGGGTCTGCGCGGCGCGGGATGCCTGTGATTGCATCGACGGATTCATCTGCCTTAAAACGTAGATAGAGTTTCTGCGACTTCGCGGCGAGTGAGGGGTTCTTGAGGGCGCGGTAACAGCGCATCATATTGTAATGGGCATCCAAGTCCTCTGGGTCCACCTCAAGTGTCTTTTGAAATTCAGCCAATGCTGTTTCGTAGTTGCGCTTCAGGAAGTACATGCGTCCGAGTTTGTTTCGGACACGGGTATCGCGTGGGAATTGTGCGGCGGCGTGCTGGAGATGCTCGATCGCTGTGTCGTAATTGCCGTACGTCTCCTGAACGAGGGCATAGAAATAGTGGACTTTGGCGCGATGCGGATTTTCAGGTGGCAAGGTTTTCTGAATTTCAAACGCTTTTTCGAGCATCGTTTCCGCACCTGACATATCGCCTTCCGCAATTCGGCAGCGGGCGATGTTCACCCATCCATCAAGGTATGTCGGTTCTATCTCCGTCACCTTTGAGAACGCAACTTGTGCGGCTTTCAGATCGCCTTGTAAAAGGAGACCGATACCGTAATCGTTCCAGCGTTCGCGTGTATTTTCAGGGCTTGGTTGGGAGTCTATAGGTCGGGAATCGGAGTTCCCGCCTACCGAAACTTTTAAGGTTGCTTCGGCAGATGCCATCGTGACAATCGGTAGGTTCGGAATCGCTTTGATTTTCCCGGCGACATCTGAGGTATCACCCGTCCAGACCCATCTGCCGTCGTCGTAGCCTTTACCTACCTGAAAATCGGTGTCTTCCGGGTCGCGCACCCCGGCATAAGCCCATTGCGTGTGCCACCAGTTGAACTTGCGGTAGTGAAGTTTCGCTTCTAACGTTAGGGTGTCACCACAATCGGGTGGGATTTCGAGGCGGTAGCGGACGGTATCCGCAGCACCGGGTGGAATCGTGTTTGAATAGAGGATCGTCCGGGTTGCCCACGCGTTTCGTTTATTGATGAGGTTGCCGTGTTCATCAAGCATATAAGCCCGGTAAAAATGCGCGCTCGGATCAACGGGTCCATCCCCATCGGGTGCGGTGATTCTGCCGTTCCAGAAGACGATTTTCCCGTTTTCATCAGCGGCTTTCATCTCTAACCAGATGTCGAACGCATCAATCGTTCCGGCGGGAAAACGGTGACCGACCCCGCGCGTGCGCACCACGACATCAACGCGTGTGCTTTCGCCGCGCGCGACTGCAATGCCGTCGCTTGGGATTGGCGCGCCATCTGCAAACAGATCTAACGTTACCACTTCATTTTGCAGAAATTCTGTCACAATCCTCAACTGCTCTGCGTGCTGATTGACGAAAGGTAGTGCTGTGTTCGCGGCAGGGAAGCGATGGTCGTGAACCTTGCCGTTGATATTTCCTGCATCCTCGGAGTCAACAAGTGGCATGTGGCAATCGACGCATTTCTTGGGTGTTTCGGGGTAATAGAAAGATAACGCGCCTTGATGAGAAACACCGCTTTTCTGCCACTGGTCATAGTCGTTGAAGCCACGAAACCATCGAAAGTTGTTAACCGGTTCATCAAGATGTGCTTTATGACAGGTTGAACAGAATTCGGCGGTATTTTGCCGATGGAACGGCTTGAGGAAACTCTTTCTATGGGGTTCTGGGTCAAGCCGGATGAGGTAGTTGTGCAGATTGCGGATAATCGGGTTCTTGCTGGCAGCGATTTCATGGAGCGGCGGATATTTAATGACGTACCCGCTGTTGCCCATCGTATCTTTGACTTTTTCAATAGAATGGCACGCCGTGCAGGCGAGTCCGGCTTGCGCTGCAGGCGTATGGAGGTTCTCACGGATCGGTCTGTCCATCACACCGTTGAGTAAGATCGCAGGGTCGTGGCAGCCACCGCACCATTTAGAGGGTTGAATGCCGTTGACCTCTTGCATATAGATAATTGACTTCCGGTACCACTGGTTATTGAAGGAAGAGAAATGGTGTGCGGACTCGTTCCACTGCCGATAGATATCTGGATGGCACCCCTTTGTGGCACAGGTCTCCGATGTCAAAAAGAAATCGGTCGGAATCAGCCCACCTGTCTCCGTTTCAACAGATGCGGGGAAGAAGTGCCCCGTCGTGCCGCCGCCTTCCTCGTACATGCTCGTGGGAGGCAACGGCGGGTTTTCGACAAGGTAGGTTTCATTCGGCAGATAGTGCTGCGTGAGCCTCGCGCCAAGCGGGAAAAGAACAACACCTACGAGTACAGCAACGCCGACTTTTCTCAACGATGGCGTCAGAAGATAACTCTCTCGCAATAGGTGAACGCTGAAAAGGAGACTCCCCACACCGACACTGACGATATGTGTAATCAGGAGCCAACGATAGGGGGTTGTTGCCCCGACAATCATTAGGTAGCCCCCCGTGAAAATACCGACAGCTATCCCGATAACGCCCACGCGTCCGAGGGTTGAAATACGTCCGAACTGTTTATAGGTGTAGATACCGAAGGGAAGTATCAAGACGATACCGAGTCCAACGTGGAGAAGAACGTTGAAGATGTAAAAGAGCGTCGGTTCGCCGAAACTGAACAGATAGGCACTGTTGAGTAACAGAATGAGGAAAATAGATAAGGAAATTTTTCTCACGACGTTTTTAAGTCCTCACAATTGGTCCCCAGTTAGGAAGTCTATAAAGTTCACATCACAGAAATCTAACTTTTAAACTCCATAACTTTAGAACACTTTCAAACTTTCTTATGCTGCGGTATAGCCGCCGTCAATCGGTAGAGCGATGCCTGTAACAAACGCAGATTCATCAGAAGCGAGGTATAATGCCCCGTAGGCAATCTCTTCAGGCTGCGCGAGACGGCGCATCGGATGTCTATCCGCAAGTTTGCGATACTCCTCTGGCGTTTTGACGACCCCGGCGACCAAGGGTGTTTCAACAAAACCCGGACAGATGCAGTTAATTCGGATGTTCTCCTCGGCATAATCAAGTGCCATCCCCCGTGTGAGATTTGTCACACCCCCTTTGGAGGCGACGTACGCTGCACGGACATCTGCCCCGACGAGTCCGTAGATGGAGGACAAGTTGATAATAGAACCCCCGCCATTTCTCCGCATCGCCGGAATCGCAGCCTTCGCACAGAGATAAACCCCTGTGAGGTTGACATCCAAGCAACGGTGCCAGTCTGCCTCTGGTAAATCAGCAACAGGGAGACGCATCGCAATTCCGGCACTACTGAGCAGAATATCCAGTTTTCCGTATGTGCTAACAGTCTCCGTTACCATTCGTTCGGTGTTGTCTGAAATTGTGACATCGGTCTGGACGTAGATCGCTTCATTGCCTGCCTCGTGGATGTCTGTAAGGGTTTGGTTAGCACCGTTTTCATCAATGTCGGCGACAACGATTTTTGCACCGTGTTCAGCAAATAAAATCGCGGTGGCTTTTCCGATGCCGGATGCACCACCGGTAATGATGGCTACCTTGTCTTTTAGTCGCATTTTTTATGAGCAATTAGCCAATAGCGATTAGCCAATAGCCGTTAAAGCCCTTTCTCTGCCCACTCTGCAGGGTTCACTTCGGGTTCACCGATTCGGTTTCTGAGCATACCGATATTTTCAATTTCAAGTTCAATAACATCGCCGGGTTGAATCCAGCGATCGAGTTCCCATCCGCATCCTTTTCCGACGGTGCCAGAGCCTAAAAACTCGCCCGGATAGAGTGTCTCTGCTTGCGAGACAAACGAAATCATCTCTTCAAACGAGTAATACATATCCGAGGTATTACCGTCCGCCCAGACTTCATCGTTAATTCTTGCAATCATTCGGAGGTTATAAGGATCTCCAATTTCATCGGGTGTAACGAGGCAGGGTCCCATAATGTTGCTATTATCAAAATCCTTACCTTTTGCGGGCCCGAGTGCCATCGTCATGTGGCGAAATTGGATGTCGCGGGCGCTGATGTCGTTGTAAATGGTATAACCGGCAATATATTCGCTTGCTTCTTCTATCGAGATATTTTTCCCGGTTTTGCCGATGTAGACCCCCCACTCCAGTTCAAAATCGAGCTTTTGGGTGTAGTTGGGCCAGGTAACAACCGCCTCGTGTCCGGCGATAGAGGCTGGACTTGTGCTACCGCGATAATAGTTTGGTAGTTTGAACCATTCTGGGGAAATCTCTTTGCCGGTGATGCGCGCAGCGGCGTCCATGTGGGTTTTGAATACGCCGAAGTCTCGCAGGCTTGCCGGACGGGGGAAGGGCGCAAGGAGCTCCACATCAGCAACAGTATAAATCGCCTCGGTGGCATTCGCGCCGCCTTCAATCTGCTCAAGGCGTTCACGGGCATCCGAGAGGCTATTCTGCTCAAAGAGTTGCGTCATATCTGGAGCGATTGCGGTGAGATCGACGATCCGATCGTCAGCAATCCATGCCCCGATTTTCGCGACGGTATCTGTCGGTTTGGTTTTAAAGGTAACAAGTTTCATAAGTATTCTTTTTTAGATGGTTATGCCTCTTTATTTAAATAGTTTTGCAGTATTGATTATACGATAGATGCATTTAGAAATCAAGATTTTTTGGAAGTGGTTGTTATCGGGTTAATATTTTGCTTGTATATGCGATTGCGGTGTGGCATAATTATGATAGATGTTGGCATGAGATGGTTATCAGTTGTTAAAAGCATCATAAGGAGTCTGACATGGTGAGTCGGGAAGAAATTCAAGCAACATGTGATGCCATCGTGCGCGAGTTTTCACCGTTACAGGTTATACTCTTTGGCTCTTACGCCTATGGGGTCCCCAGGGAATACTCAGATGTTGATCTGTTGGTGGTGATGCCGGTAGCGAAACCGGAAACCCGTCGGCAAGAGATAGAAATCAGGGACCGTATTCCGTGCCCTTTTCGCCTGCATGTGCTCGTGCATTCGCCTGAAGAACTGGCGCGTCGCCTCTCGTATAACGATTGGTTCCTGCACGAAATTACGGAAAAAGGCGAAGTGCTTTATGAATCGCCTAATTTTTTTCTCAAACCTGTGAAAAAGGAGCCGTGTGCTGTGAATCCATTGACGTTAGAGTGGGTAGAGAAAGCTGAAGGCGATTATGCCGTGGCACAACAATCTCAGCAGAGCCAGAATCCTGTAAATGATGTGATATGCTTCTTGACACAACAATGTGTTGAAAAGTATCTAAAAGCGTGGCTGCAAGAGGCGAATATCCCATTTCCGAGGACACACGATTTACAAAAGTTATTGAATTTGATTGTCCCGGTTCTTCCTGCTTGGGATGTGTGGCGGGAAGATTTTTCAAAGCTGTCGGAACATGCGGTGGATCCTCGCTACCCCGGAAAATTCGCGAGCGCAGCGGAAACTGCACACGCGATGGGTATCTGTGATGAAGTTCGTCAAGCTGTTCGTGAGCAGTTAAAACTATAGCACGGTGAAGACGCGCTTTATGCCGTTAAGGAAAGGAATAACGCCTCCAACGACATCTCAGTTGTTTGCATTTCGAGGAGTTTCCATCCGTGTCCGACAACGGTTTCTGCGACTTCCGCCCGAATGTCGGTCTCTGGTGTCGCGTGAAGGTGAAATGTCAGGGTGTCGTCTGTCTGCGAAACGCCCTGCTCAACCCGAATCACATCTGGAATGTCCTTGAATGCAGCCAAGACATCATCAACCGGCGCGCCTGCGATTTCAACAGAAAGCGTTAGGGGTGCGACTTGTGCGTTCTCTGTATCATCAGAGAGAACGCCGTTCTGCTCGGATACGGCACGCCCATTTTCTAACCGGATATCCCCAGTGATTTTTCCCCTGCTGATAATAATTAAGCGTTCGCACGTGAGACTCGCTTCAGGTAAGATGTGGGTGCTAAAGAGGATTGTTCGTTCTTTGCCAAGTGCCTTGATCAGCTCGCGGATTTCGACGATTTGGCGTGGATCTAATCCAGAAGTGGGTTCGTCGAGAATCAAAACATCTGGCTCATGAATAAGTGCCTGTGCCAGACCGACACGTTGCCGGAAACCGCGAGACAATTGCCCGATGATCTGATGTCGACGTTCAGTAAGCCCACATGCTTCAACGGTTTTATCCAACTGTTCTTTGATATGACTACGGAGAACACCGCGGATCTTTGCCATGTACCTCAAGTACTTCGTCACGGTCATTTCCAGATAGAGGGGTACGTTTTCGGGGAGATAACCGACGCGTTTGCGGACTTCTCTGGAGGCTTTGAAAACGTCATACCCAGCAACAGTAACGTTTCCACTGCTTGCAGGCATAAAGCAGGTGAGAATCCGCATGGTTGTGGTTTTGCCAGCACCGTTGGGACCGAGAAAACCGACGATTTGCCCCTTGTCTACCTGAAAGGAGATGTCCTTGAGGGCTTGGAAGGGACCGTAATTCTTTGTAACATTCTGAACTTCAATCATTTTTTTAATTTGCCCCTGACGGGAGCTGTTAGGTGAAACTTGGCATTCACAACTTTTTCAAGAACCCGCATCGCGCCGATGTTGCGATGCTGCTCGCAGTGGCTAAGGTCTTTCAAACCCTTAAAGGGAATCCCGTCGTTGGATACTGAAATTTAAATCCCGATCTCTGCCCAATAGATAGGGGTTATTATCCGGGGCGACCGCCTCTGACGCAGCAAGTACATCCGGAAGGTCAACCGTCTCACACCGGACATCAATTCTATCTGGGTAGACCAACACCTGCCGCCACATCATCGGATAACAGATAATCCCGGACGAGACAACGCAGAGCATGCCCTGTTCTCGGAAAACGCGGTTGAGATGCAGGTGTCCACAGAAAAACGCCAAAATTTGTCTGTCAAAAGGGGTCATCACTTCAAGAAGCTCTGCGGAATTGGCGACTCTCGAACCGATCCCCTGAAACTCAACACTCGGAAACGGGAGTTGATGGGAAAAAATGAAGACCTCTTGATCGTAATCCCTTGCCCGTTTTAATTCCCGTTCCACCCAGGCTAACTGGTTCGTGCTAATATATCCATGCGTCAAATCTTCCGGCACTTCTTGGGAATCAAGGAGAATGAATCGGATATCTTCATGGATGAAACAGGTGGATCCCATGCCGTTTATACCGAATCGCGCCAGATAAGAATCTTTGACCCCGGTTTCAGGATGTAGGTCGTGGTTACCCGGAATATAATAACAAGGCGCATTTATCTGCTGACCGAGTTGTTGCGCCTTATCAAGTGTAGCCTCATATCCTTCGGCAGACATATCAAAACTGTTGCCCCCGCACACAATATCTCCACCATGAATCACAAAATCAGGTGTAAAGGCATTCAGTTGTTCAACCAGTTTCTCATAGAGTAAAAGGCTATTTTTTTGTTGTTGCAGTCCGCTTGAGAAGTTTTGCGGCGCGTTTAGGTAGAGATGCGTGTCTGTAATAAAGGCAAATTTAAAGAGCGTCATAGCATATCTCGTTTTCAGACAAGGTTAGAAACCACACCCCGAAAAGAGGACATTTAATTAATTTTGTAGGAACGCGGCCGTTTCGTTAGAATTGCAACATAAGTCGGCATCGTCTTCGCGTCGATATAGCGTTCAGCCCGCCACGCTGTCCCGTCAAGGATGTCCTCCATCTCAGGCTTTGAAACAAACAGATAATCAAACCAGGGTGTAGCATACTGTCGGTAGCGGATCCGGAATCGTAACTGTCCACTCATTCGCCCCCGGTCCCGATTAAATTGATGATAAGCGAGGTGACAGGGATCTTCCGTTTGATAGGGGTCCATTGTTTCGGCTATAATTTTTGCGGTATCCGTTGTCATCGCGGCGAAGCGTCCCAATAGCCACTTCGCTCTTTTATAACTCCCGACGAGTCCGAAATTGTGTCCCATCATGAGGATTGTGTCAAAAGTGCCAATTTTGGAACTTAACTGCGTGATAGGCACGACGCGTGCGTTTTTGAGTCCACGCTGTTGACACGTCTTGATGGCTAATGGCGAATTGTCGGTTCCCAGAACAGCATGTCCCTGCTTTTGAAGATAAAGGGAGTGCCGTCCTGCGCCACACCCGATATCCAAAACACGTCCGGCAGCGTGTTCCATTGCGAGTTTTTGATGTTCAGCCCAATTCTCGTATTCAGCGAAATAGTTGAGAGGTCCCAACCGACTTGTATCAATGAAACCATCTTCCCTTTCTACAATCTCGCCGGTTTCGCGACCGTTGTGATAATCTGAAAGCAGATGTCCATAGGCATCTTGGTTGTCGGTTAGCATGCCATTACTCCTTGACGTAGCCGGTCGTTCCGTTCGGATTGACCCATTCCGTTTCCCAATGCGTTTCAATCCCCTCGCGCCATGCCTGCGCCGCTGCTGTCAGTTCAGCGGTAAGTTCGGGATGTGCGTCTTTCAGATTTCTCGTTTCTCCCATGTCGGTTTCCAGATTGGCGAGGTGTACATCGTCTTCGGGTGAAGCCCCTTCAACCAATTGACCGTTGAGAACCAATTTCCAATTATCACGGCGCACGGCGGTCTGCTTGCCCATCTCCCAATAGATTTCAGGATGCGGTGTAGGTTCACCGTCCACAACCATAGGTAGGACATCCCGTCCATCCAGTTCGTACTCGGATGGATCCCCACCGGCTGCGGCGAGGAAGGTGGGGAAGATATCCATTGCTGCCCCAATTTCATCAATGACTTGTCCGGCGGGAATCCGTTGGGGCCAGTTCATAATTCCGGGTGAACGGATACCCCCTTCGTAGAGGCTGAATTTGTGTCCTTTCAATTTACCAGCGGTACCGCCGTAATATGGATCTTGTGTGCCGTCCAACCAGTTTCGGGTTTCCCGCGAGGGACCATTGTCGCTCTGGAAATAGGAGAAGGTATTTTCTGCGAGTCCAAGCCTTTCTAATTCCGCAAAGATTTCACCGACGCTATCATCCACGGCACTCAGCATCGCCGCCATAATTTGCCTGTCCCAAGGCAAATCCGGGAAGCGATCGACGTACTTCTGCGGGGCGTGCATCGGATAGTGTGGCGCGTTGTAAGGCACGTATAAGAAAAAAGGCTGCCCGAGTTCAACTGACTTACGAATGTATTGAATTGCGTATTCTGTAATAAGTTCAGTGAAGTATTCGCCGTTTCGGTAAATTTCCTTACCGTTCTCCCAGAGGTCATGTGTCTGGTCCATGTCGGGTCGTGCCATTCCCCAATAGAAAATGTGGGAAAAGAAATCAATGCAGCCTGCCATAAACCCGAACCAGTCGTCGAACCCGTGGTGCTCCGGTCGTGATCCATCTGCAAGCCCCAAATGCCACTTACCAGACATAGCAGTGTAGTAGCCGCGTGCCTTGAGTGTTGTTGCGAGGGTCGGAACAGAAGGCGGCAGTCCTGTCGCAGTGCGATGTCCAGCTAAAATAGAGCGGACCCCTGCATGGCACGGGTAGCGCCCAGTTAGCAGTGAGGCACGCGACGGGGAACAGACGGGTGAATTCGAGTACCAATCTGTGAACCGCACTCCGTCTGCTGCCATCCTATCGAGGTGGGGCGTTTTGAAATCGGTCGCTCCCATACAGGAGAGGTCCCCGTATCCTTGGTCGTCGGTTAAAAAGATAATAAAATTAGGCTGCATTTTTCCGTTTTTTTAGTTAGTCGCCAAGCGTAGGAGAAATGGCTATGTGCATGCACCATTCCTGCTCAGAATCCGCAAGCCTCCGTTGTTGACTTGCTGCTCGCTTTTGCTAATTCTAAAAACCTCTTTTTGTAGGATTACTTTTTCCAGAAGCTTCGGTCAAGGCTCCGATATTGTATCGCTTCAGAGACGTGTACCGCTTCTATATTTGGGTTGTGATCTAAGTCGGCGATAGTACGTGCAACCTTCAAAATCCGGTCATAGGCACGTGCACTCAATCCTAACTGGTTAATCGCGACTCGGAGCAGTTCTTGTGCTTGGGCATCGACCTTGCAATATTCTCGAATCTGTCTCGGTTGCATCGTTGCATTGGCGTGTATCGTTGTACCAGCGAAACGCTGTTGTTGGGCTTGGCGCGCTGCCTCAACCCTTCTTTGAACAATTGCTGAAGGTTCCCCAGTTGTCTCGTCAGCGAGTTCGGCGTATTTCACGGCTGGCACTTCAACCTGAATGTCGATTCTATCCAACAGGGGACCGGAGACACGGGAGACATAATTCTGAATCTGGGTCTGTGAGCATTTACAGTCTCGAGTCGGGTCGCTGAAGAACCCGCAAGGGCAAGGATTCATCGCGGCGACAAGCATAAAATTAGCGGGATAAGTGAGGGATGCCGCTGCGCGGGAGATTGTTACCTGTCGATCCTCAAGCGGCTGCCGCATCACCTCAAGAACGTTCCGTCGGAATTCGGGGAGTTCATCTAAAAAGAGGACCCCGTTATGGGCGAGGCTTACTTCACCGGGTCGCGGGATATTTCCGCCGCCGATTAAGCCGGCGTCTGAAATGGTATGATGTGGGGAGCGATACGGACGTGTTACAACCAAAGGTATGTCGCTTGGAAGGATACCGACGATGCTCTGAATCTTGGTAGTTTCTAAGGATTCCTCGGTTGAAAGTCTCGGCAGGATCGAGGGTATCCGCTTGGCAATCATCGTTTTACCAGAACCGGGGGGTCCAATCATAATGAGGTTATGCCCACCTGCGGCGGCGACTTCAACAGCGCGTTTGACGTGTTCTTGCCCTTTCACATCAAGTAAATCAAAGAGGGTTTCTGGCGAAGTGCTATCGGTATCAGTGCCGAGGGTATGGGGTTCTGGAGAGATCGCTTTCTCGGCATTAAGGAACGCGGCAGCCTCTGCTAAACTCGCGACGGGGTAGACCTTCACATCTTCCACAATCGCCGCTTCTCTGGCGTTCTCAGCGGGTAGGATGAGGTCCTGAACCCCATTTTCTTTTGCAGCGAGCGCGATCGGCAGCGCGCCTTGTATCCCGCGAACACTCCCATCAAGCGCGAGTTCACCCAAAACTATCGCATTTTCAAGCCGTGTCGGAACTACCTGATTGGTAGCAGCCATAACACCGATTGCGATAGGGAGGTCAAACGCTGAGCCTGCTTTTCGGATGTCCGCCGGCGCGAGATTCGCTGTGATTCGGGTTTGTGGAAAGTAGAACCCGGAATTTTTAATAGCTGCAGTAACTCGGTCCCTACTCTCCTTGATAGCACTGTCGGGTAAACCGACGGTGCTGAAAGACGGGAGTCCACCGGCAACATCGACTTCAACTTTCACAATATAAGCATCAATTCCCAGCATTGCACTGCTCAGGACGGTTGCGAGCATACACGTATTTCCTTCCTACAAATAAGTTCTGACCGCATTATATCACGCTGAAAAATAAGGTGTCAACGCTTTTCGACTAATTTGGGTCTCCCGTGAGCTTGTGTAACATCTGTAGCTGCCTCTGGTTGGCTATGACTAACAAAGCATCACCGGCGACAATTTTCGTATCTCCCGGTGGATTATAGTGGAATGCGCCGTCTCTATCCTGGATTGCAATGACCACCAATCCGGTCTGTTCTTGAATGTTAGCGGCTTTGAGAGAAATCCCTTCCAACGGCGAGTTTTCTTGAATAATGGATTCCGTAAAGTGTGCGCCATCGCGATTTTGGGTCATATTTTCCAAGAACCCTACAAGCTGGGGTTGGAGTATACCGGTTGCGAGGCGGAGCCCCCCAATGTGGTCGGGTAGGACGACTTCGTCAGCACCGGCAGTGATAAGTTTTCCGGGTGAATTATCCTCAACGGCTTTGGAAGCTATCTTTAAACGCGGATTCAATTTCCTCGCAGAAATCACAACGAAGAGATTGTCTTGGTCGCGGCTGAGACATGTGACGAGTCCATGGGCGCGCTCAATCCCTGCCCGTATGAGCAATTCGTCATCAGTTGCATCGCCATGGAGATATGGAAAGTTTCGTGTGTCAGAAAGTTGGATAAGCCGTTCTTCATCGAACTCAATACCGACGAACTCTACTTCTGACCTTAGCATTTCGTCAAGTACATGTACGCCGGTGTCACCGAGTCCACAAACAATATAGTGATTTGATAATTTATCGACAGTTCGGACCATTTTTTGTTGTCGGAAAAAGTTCTGTAATTGTCCTTCGATTAAAAAAGCAGTAGCGATAGTGACACAATAGGTGAACACCCCAATTCCACCAATGAGGAGCAGTATTGTGAAAATACGTCCATTATCGCTCATTTCCAAATCATCGTGCCCGGCGGTTGTTAGGGTGATGACAGTCATATAGATTGCATCAAGTAGCCGCCATCCGTGTTCCGGGTTGTTTCTTTCGATGACGAAGTACCCGAGCGTTCCCGTCAGAAGCAACCCCCAGAGCATAGCAAAAGCGATGATGATCTTACGTTGGTAATTCATGAAAAATGGCTGTTGGTTGTTGGCAATTGGTTGTTGATTGTTGGAAACCAATCGCCATTTGCCATTCGCTATCCCCCGTCAACCCACCGTATGGATTTTTGAATTTAATGCCGCTTTTTCGCACTGCGTTTGACAGCGGAATTTGGATCGTGTCGAGCAATGTCGAAAAGATCTTGGTGCTCAATTCTATCAAGGAGCGGTAGAAGCCTTGCGACTTCCATGCGGACGCACGCCGCAGCGTCTTTGAGACCGCGTTCAAACCAACGTTCGGGATCGTCGGCGTCGTGTTTCGCGAGCACCGCGAGCGCACCGGCACGGATGCGTTTATCCTGCGATCGGGCATACGGCAAAAGCGGGGCGGTGTATCCGTCATCGCAACGCTGCATAATTCGCAAAGCATTGCACACCACATCCACCGATTCGTCTTCAAGCTGCAAGACGCACCAATCAAAGAGCTCCTCTGTTCCGATTTTTTCGAGAGATTGAAGTCCGCGTATGCGTCGCTTCGGATTCTGCTCGGAAATGTCAACAATCGCTTTAATAGAGTCTTCATCCATCTTCGTTGGTTGGCGCGATTCTTCGGGTGTATCCGGGTACAAGACGCGCACCACAATCGTATCATTCTGAAGATGCTGAATCGGTAGGACTTCAGGGTTGAAGGGCATCTTATCAAAGAACCCGGGTAACCACTGCTTGCCTTTCGTAAAAAACTCTTGCCAATCAATACGGCTGCCGGTGCCTGACCTCATCCGATTATCCATCCAATGCGCCAAGCGAACGATACCCCAATGGTTTTGGCTCACGCCGTTGTGGGAATAGAGTCCAAGTTGACGGTTAATCCATTGCGACAGTGCAGCTGGATACGCAAGGAGTTCAAAAAAGTTAGATTGTAGGAGCTGAATAGACAGGTATTCGTTGATGGCTATAATGCCCCCTCGCAGATGGATTTTCCCTGGACCGAGATGGTTACGCAGGTCTTCTGGTGCCAGTTGAGTTTGAAAGACGACCGGTCGATCATGTTTTCGGCGTGCCTTATGTTCGGCGCGGTTCTTCGCATAGTTCCAATGGTTGGTGAACCAAATGGCACCGCCGCGTGGACGAAACCCGTTTTCAATGATGCCTCTCGCGCTCCTCAACGTTGTGCCGTGATAGAATTCCATAAATTATTCTCCTCAATAGTTTAATTAGGATTAACCCAATCTATAGCAGATAATTCATGAAAACCTGATGGCTGTTGGCTAATTGCCATTCTCGGTCGGTAGGTCGTTTTCTTCAGCGGGTGTATCTTCTTCAGTTTGTCGTGCTGCTGTTTCCTCTTGGGCGGCGGCTTCATGCCGACTCAGCGCACGCACGTAGCCCATTCTGAGTTCATAGAGGGTATTCGCCAAGAAGTTAGCCTCCGGTGCAGTGAGATTCCCCTTGGTCTTTTCCTCAAGCATCTCAATGGTATCAATAATATGTTTGACGAGGGGAAGGTTGATGACCACTTCCTCCGTCTCGGGGTTAGGGATACCGTTTAAGTAGAGCCGCCCGGTTTCGACCAAGTTTGTCAGATAACTAATAAAATCGACAGGTGGAAGGTGTTGCGTTTCTTCCTGAGCCGTAGTCTCTTCCATTTATTATTATTGCTCCCGATTTGTTGCGATACGGCGTGCGGATGTTCGTCCGAAAAATTCCGTTATTCGTCACCAAAAATAATGATTTGTGCGAGTAAGCTGCCGGCTTGATTATTGTTGCGTGGATTTTCGTTCATAGCGAGAAAAATAACACCGTCAGCAGGCGCCGGATTGTCGTAGCGTGAACCGACAGCAAAGACGGCGCCCTCAATTTTAGCAACAAGTGCCCCGATGTTCGTGCCGGGTAGCAGATAGTCGCTGGATCCGGGTGTCTTGGGGACACCATCTGCGCCACACCAGCCGGTCCGATTTTGTAAATCTGGGGACCACGCGCCCTCTGCATCAATGATGAGCCGCTGCCCTTTTTTCACGCGCACGTAACTTTCTTGCCAAACGGGACTTGGACGTGCCGTTCGGATAACAGTTAATGCCATCTATGCCTCCATCTAAGTAGTTATCAGTTTTCGGTTGTCGGTTATCGGTTAAGAGGTTTCCTTGTAACAATTACCGTCTGCTTGGCGTACGCCGAGAAGCCGTGATTTGTTACATAAACTCTCTTAACTGACAACTGACAACTGATAACCGATGACCTATTACTCTTTGTCTCGAATCGTAATATTCGTGATTGCATCACCAACAACGATGCTGTCAACGACCTCCATGCCGCTGATGATGTTCCCGAAAATGGTGTACTCACTATCAAGAATTGCGTCTCCTCGACAGATAAAGAATTCGGATGCGTAGGAAACGCTTGCCCCCTCTTCTTTCGCCATAGCCACAACGCCCCGCGACATTTCTTGTGAACCGTTTTCAATGGGGAGCGTATCTCCAGCGGCAAGTTTCGATCCTGCTTGGATGAGGAGTTCTTCAGCGCGGTTAAACTTCTCACCCTTGTAATACATAACTTGCGCGTTTTTGATGAAATTCTTGGCAGTTTCTGGGGCTTCGGTTGCAAGAAATTCAAATTCAATAGTGCCTTTCGCCGTTTCAATGACGGCTACCACGGTTGCTGGGTCAATCTGTGGTTTCGCCGTAGGCTGCGCTGTGCCTGTACCTGCCCGGCGTGCGCGCGGTACGGGTGCTTGCCTATCTTCCTGTGCGCAACTGATCAGAAAAGTAGCGAAGAAACTCGCTAAAATCAAGAGTGCTGCAGCTGCGAAGGGTTGGTGTTGCTTATTCCGCTGTTGCCTTAACATATTTTGACTTCGCCTCCAATCGAATTCTTGTCATGACATCGTCTATCTCTAAGCGATCAACGACATCCATCCCTTGAATGACACCACCAAAGGTCGTATATTGTCCATCAAGGTGGGGTTGGGGTTTGAAGCAAATGTAGAATTGGCTCCCGGCTGAGTTCGGCGCGTTTGCCCGAGCCATCGCCACAGTTCCTCTGACATGCGGACGTTGGTTCGGATTCGTGTACTCGTCGACGATATTCCAACCGGGACCTCCTGTTCCATCGCCTTTTGGACACCCGCCCTGAATGATATTCAGCCCGGGTGCGTCGACTTTCCTATGAAATGTCAATCCATCGTAGAACTTCATGTTAATCAACTTGATGAAGTTATCTACTGCTACTGGCGCAGCGTCAGGATAGAACTCAAACACAAATATGCCTTTGTCCGTTGTAACGACCGCGACTTGCTCTTCAGGCGTTAAGTTCCGGTTGAAGGGGAGCGCGCAGCCAGCTATAGTTAGTAGTAATAAGAATAGAAACGTTAAACTTTTGTATAGAGAAATTTGACTTTTTAATATTAATGTAGCTCCGAATTGTGTGAAAAGATTACGCGCTGTTTTCATTAACTCTCCCTTGCTGTCTGAATTATCTGGTTTTAAGGCGTGCCCAAACGGTTGCTAACTTGTCCTGTGCATCAACGTGCAGTGTGACAGGCTCTTCCATATCTTTGAGCAATTCATCCTTGGTTAAGGCGTAATTATACATCTTGATTTCATCAAGCGCCCCAGTAAGAAAGCGTCCACTCCCGCCGCGGGCACCGATAAAAAGTGGATCGTTGTTCGGCACCAATTCCCCCTTACACGGCATCTCGGCTTCGAGTTCACCATCAATATAGAGTAGGATATCGTTACCGTCCCACGTGCCAGCGAGAAAATGCCACTCGCCATCTTGGATGCTCGGACCAATATTGTCATCGTTACAGGCATCGGGTAAATCGAAAAATTGCAGGATTGTTCCGCCGTTGTAAAGTGCAGCGAGGTTATATAGACCCGAAACCCAAGCGATTCCTTTTTCAACGCCACTCTGGATGGCTTCCCCACCTTTAACGATTGCCCAGAATTCAATGGTAATTCCGTCAACAATGTCGAGGCTGGCGTGGTCAGGAATCTGCCCAGAGGTCTTGCCATCAAACTCCAACGCTTTCCCGAAAACGCCATCAATTAATTTCGGATTGCCTTTAAAGGTTGCGTCGTTACCGAATTCGGACAGATCCTTTGCGACATCGCCGGCTAATTCATCAAAGGAGAGATGTAAGATCAGTTCTTGTGCCTCACCAACTGCTGTCATAGTTATCAATACGAAGAAAAGGCCCAAGAAAAAAAGGCTCTGTTTCAACTTTGTACCTCCTAATATAGGATTATAAGCGACATTTTCTTAGATGTCAACTCAATTTAGGTCTAAACAGTTAATATGATTTTAAGATAGCAAGAGGTGAAAAAAAAAGCAAGGGTTTTCAACATTTTCGGAAACCTCGCCAGCGAGCGTAAAAAAACAGGGCAGCGAACCGGAGTCCACTGCCCTGATAGGTTAGTTAGAATATCCCTGCGTCTAACTCGTTTTTAATCGGCTGCTTTCAAATCCGCCCACGTTGCTGTAACTTTACCCGCTGCCGTGACGTTGCCACGCAGGTGCGTGGTTGCCAAGGTCGTGCGCTTGCCGTCAAGGGAGACATCCTCTATCTGATAGTAGTAAACAACGTTGGGTTTCGCGGTGGTGTCTTTCCACGCGTAGGTATGCTTCTCAGACGTCGTGCCGTGACCGGCGATGATACCTTTGACGTTGATGACTTTGAATTCACCGTCCTTCGTCTCGCTCCGCAGGATGTTGAAACCGGCGTTGTTCAACTCAGATTCGGTGATCCATCGGATAACGACTTCACCCGTGGCTTTGTCGC
This sequence comes from Candidatus Poribacteria bacterium, assembly GCA_022827625.1. Lineage (GTDB taxonomy): Bacteria > Poribacteria > WGA-4E > WGA-4E > WGA-3G > WGA-3G. Next base: position 56,583 of record JAJEIE010000022.1, read on the forward strand.
GGACAGGACGGAAACTTGAGAGATTCACCGGCAGCGGACTCCCTTCACGATGTCCAGGTGAGCCGACATCATCACGGTCTCCGTAGTAGCTACCGACGCTTTGTGCTACGATCCAAGACGACGCCAGCGTGCCAGGATTCGCGTCATCTGGCGTGCCGTCAAACGCAGGCGTCCCGAACCCACGGAGGATCGAATAACGCATCGCACCACCCGTCTCCGGCAATGCCCATTGCACAGTGCGACGTGGGCCGTCAAGCATGACGTTACCCGCCGCGTCTACCGCATTACCGTCTTTATCACGGAGCGTAAGGTGGAAACCTTCACTGCTCAGAAGCACGCTCTTACGCGCTGAGAGACCGAGAGCATTGCGATGCTTCTGATACAGGTTATAGAGGCGGTTTTCCACAACATCGCTCGCGCTGCTACGGTCAGAGACCAACAACAGCGTCTGGTTCGGCAGAACCACCGCATCGTCATCAAACTTGAACTTCGCATCAACATAAGACTCGACATCCGTGTCTATGTTACGAATCTCAAACTCCCAATCCTTCAGGGCCGCGGCTTCCGTCATGGATGAGTTGTAGAGTTCGATCCACTGCGCGAGATTTCTAGTGGGACCGGCGTCGTACATAATCTCACTGATAACGATTTCACCTGTGATGTTCGCCGGGTTATCTTTCAACCCATTGTTCGGATACCCCGGCGTTCCCGGAGCCATCGCATGTTCTACGTTCGGATCATAACCCAAACCGCCTCTGAATTGAACATTAGGTTCCCAATCATCCTTATGTAGACGATTTTCACGACTCTTTTGCTCTTTACGAGCGTATGTTCTACCCGTATTCAATTCAAGGCTTGAGTAACCCCAGCGTGCCTCCTGCGCAGCAGCAGTACCACGATTGTCAGGAACCGTCCACCCTCTCAGGGGCCAGACATCTGTTACGATTGCTTCATTCTCCACGGTAATAAACTGATTACCGGCGATGTCTACAATCTTCTCATGATTGTTCCTATCGTTGCCGTTTCTCAAAACCAGCATGAATCCTTCTTCAAGCATCCACTGGTTGGTTTTTGAGCCATCAGGTTGCTCGTTGTCGCCAGCCGTTTCACTGCCGGGTTCGATAACGATATAAAGGTGGTTTGCCCCCGCTGGGAACTTATCGTTATTGGTATCATAGAGATCCACACCGCCTGCTAAGATACTATCAGCCGGATCCTTGTTCGTAATAACAAGAAACCCTCCGGGAGGAATCTTCGTGTCCTTGTTTGGAATTGCAAAGACACGTCGTAGATTCGCTGTAAAGGGATACGCCGCTTCCATTTCCCAATTTTTGATGTCCACTTCAGTATCGCCAGTGTTGTGGAGCTCAATCCACTGCAGACCGTCTTCGCTAAAAAAATCGATGCCGTTGAAAATCTCGTTGATGATGACGGTGCCGACGGGGAGGGAGGCAGGCAACGTCTCTGACACGACTTGACCGCCATAATCTTGCTGAACGGCGCCGGGGGTGCCAATGTAAGGACCATCCATATTAATGCGTCCGACGGATGCTGCCCAAGAATCCACTTCACTCCCATCGCCGAACGATTTGTCGGATTTATATTGGGCGCGAGTTTCGTTAAGGTCGCGCTTCCGATACATAGAGACGAGATTGGTAACGGGTTCACCATTAGAGCCCACAGCAGTCCGACCGCTGCCACCGGGAGGCTCCCACCGGTGTCCAAAACGGTTGATGAGACTCACACGGTCGACGACGTAGAATTTGTTCGCTTCCTCATGCACATCCGGATCAAAGTCATCACCACTGTCCTGACCCCTAACCACGTTTATTGGTTTACCAATCCGGTCTTCCATCACATTTTCAGTGAATACAAATGCATATCCAGAGGTTACCAATTTCTCTGCAGCGGCACTTGAGTGATCGTTGTAGATTTCAATCCACTGTTTGCTTGCTTGCTCTGCTCCGGTAGCTGCGAGATCAAGTCCCCACATGATTTCGGTAATTACGAATCGATGACGTATGTTTTCCAAAGTCAGGTCGTCAGGATCAATGACGAATTGATGACCGCTGGGTTGCGAAGCAGGATTGACGCTTCCGAACTTGACTGCCAGTTCGATCGTGCCTCCGAAACGTAGAAGTTCTTCCAGATTAACGAAATCTTCGGAACCACTTTGAATCAAAGTAGGGTAGTCACTTGAAGCACCTGGTGGTGCTTGTATAAAGCCAAGTTCTGGGCCGGAAACTACTGCTGCTATTATTCCGTTACTCATTGCGACTCTTTCCCCACTAAGTCCAGATGGAAAATCAGCGGATTGTTCGATGTAGAATCCGTTCTGATCAATTGGGTCTGGCGTCAGAGTGGGAGCATATGTTGCCGACACTGATACAGTTCTACGTTGGGCGGCGGCTGGTGTTGCAGTGGAAATAAGTCCAACAATCAAGATTAGGAGAAGCGTTAAAGAAGTTTTGATTTTTGACGACATTCGTAATTTCCTCCATTTAGATTCAAATTAGGGTAGATTTTAGAACTACTTAGACACGCCACACTGGCGAGTTTTGTCTGGATGCCCCAACTTGTTGGGGAGAACGCACTTTTCCCGAACAAGTTCGGGCATCCAAATGTGAACTTATTTCTATAATTCAAACTAAAAACACTATCTAACATCATGGAACGATAGGGCGATCGCTCCTTGATACCTTAAAAGAAGGCACGAACAGTAGGTATTGCACAAAAATAGCCTGCGCTGTACGACTTGAAAGGGAATAAAGTCGCATGGGCAGGCATGAAGAAAGCCACACGGCGGCACTCAGTGCTGCGGCTGTTGCGTGAAGTAATTTACGCTGCAATATACTTGTTATACGTGGAGTTGAAGGGGGGGGTAAATCGCTATCGCTGACCTAAAATAGACACACTGACGACGTTTGACACCGATAATCTCTGAAAATCCGCAGAACTCGCGGAGACTCATCCAAAAGTGAAATCCACAGTCCCTTGCGGATTTGATAGCGGCTTTAAGAATAGACAGAACGCGTCTGTTCATGTGCATTACCCAAAAAAGAAAGGTCAGATGATGAAATTTTTGTAGGTTTCCCTAAATGTTCCTATGTTAATTATATGCGCTATTACGCAAAAAATCAATAAAAAATACAAAAATAATCAATAAATCAATAAACTAAGCAATTTTATGTTTATTTTTTTGGGGTTACCATAAATCCGGGCTTCCGGATGTAAATTATTGGAAAACTATAGTAAGGTCACAAAATATGTGGACACTTGTAGCACAAACTGTCAGTTTATGCATAGTGGGCACGCAAACTATGGTAAACCAGATAAATAAACAGACATTTCAATGAAGACCGGTTGCCCTGCTGCCGCTGGCGAGGTTTCCTAACCTCGCCAACTCAGAGTATCCAATTAATTCTAAGGTCTACCATAAATGAAGTTTCAGAAAATATTTCGGTAATTGACGGGCAATAATGCACTTCGCATTTGGGCGAGTACGCCGCAGAATTGCCCTACTACAAACCAACCCGTTCGTAGTAGTGCGATTTATCGCACGTTTGAAAATTACCGAATTAATAAATTAATCTTCATACAGTTTGCGGTACAAAAGAGGTGTTCAGGTAATTCTAAAATCTACTATAAATGGCTCTGTATGTAACGGTTTGACATAGAACATGCTAACTGATATGATAATACGCAGGGAATTAATTGAGGCACCGCTTTTGAGAAACAGAAAAGGAATATTATGCAGAAGTCACGAATTGAAGGAAAAACGCATACGAATTCACTCGGTATGCAGTTCGTTAGCATTGAACCCGGCACCTTCACGATGGGTTCAGAGAACGCCGCATTATCGGATGAATTGACCGACGGAAAGGCACACCTCCGAGACGGCGATTGGGACGAAAAGCCGGTGCATCGGGTAACACTCACCACGCCGTTTTATATCGGTATCTTTCAGGTTACCAATGCACAATATGAGCAATTCCAGCCTGCACACAGCAAACTCCGTGGCAAGCTCGATTTTTCACAAGACGATGACGAAGCAGTGGTGTTTGTGGATTGGCACGAGGCGACGCGCTTCTGTGAATGGCTCTCTGAAAAGGAAGGTCTGCCTTATCGACTACCGACCGAAGCCGAATGGGAATATGTGTGTCGAGCAGGCACAACGACCCATTTTCATACGGGCGACACCTTACCCGCTGCGTTTCACAAAAACGTCGGAGAGAGTTGGTATCCAGACGCTGGACGGAGCCGCGGGAGGGAAGAGGTAGTGCCGCTGCATGTCGGACAGACACCTCCTAATGCCTGGGGTGTCCACGATATGCACGGAAATGTAGAGGAGTGGTGTCAAGATTGGTATGGACCTTATGACTCGCAGCCGCAAGTCGATCCGGTGGGTGCAGAAACAGGGTTATATCGCGTTACACGCGGTGGTAGCCATTCGACGTTGCTCTGTTATTTACGGTCTGCGAACCGGATGGCAGCAGTGCCTACAGACAAACACTGGTACATCGGGTTTCGCATCGTTTGTGGTGAAATGCCTCAAACGCCGCCTACACCTGCCCCGAAGGTCGCACTGTGGGGACGGGATGTCAAACAGGAATCCATAGTAGAAAGAAAACCCCCCAGCCCTCCTTATCAAGGGGGTAAACGTAACGCACCCTATTTTGCGGAACCGTTGACGTTCGTTAAAATTCCGGAAGGTTCAAACGGTCCGCTCTTCTCAGCACACAACCATGTGCCATCAATCGTTGAATGCTCAAACGGTGATATGTTCGCGGCGTGGTATTCGTGTGTAACAGAACGGGGGCGCGAGTTGACGGTCGCCGCAAGTCGGTTGCGATTTGGCGAAACGGCATGGGATCCCGCCGAACCTTTCTGGGGTCCGCCCGATCGGAACAATCACGCAACTGCTTTATGGCGAAACGAAAACGGACGGATTTATCATTTTAACGGACTGTCTGCTGCCGCGACGTGGGGCCCTTTGGCGTTGGTGATGCGCTATTCTGATGATAACGGCGTGACGTGGTCGAAACCTCGCTTTATCTCACCGGAGCATCGTCTCCGACACATGCCGATTACCGCTGTCTTCCGGCGGCGTAACGGTTCTATACTCCTCGCCTGCGATGCGGTGAGTGGCGGAAACGGTGGAACCGCGATATGGCTTAGCGACGACGATGACGAAACGTGGTACGATCCGGGTGCGGGGCAGTCTATCCCCGAATTTGCGGCGGGAAAAAGCGGTGGGTGGATTGCTGGTATACACGCTGCTGTTGTGGAACTCACGGATGGGAGGCTGCTGGCTTACGGTCGTGGTGATACTATTGATGGACGGATGCCAAAAAGCGTCTCCGCAGATGACGGCAAAACGTGGCACTACAGTGCAAGCCAATTTCCAGTGCTTTCGGGTGGACAGCGATGCGTCCTTTTGCGGCTTCAAGAGGGACCTATCTTCTTTGCATCGTTCACAGGCGATCGGAGGGAGCCGACACCCATGCCGATTGTTGATGCCTCTGGAAACGAACGTTTCGTTACGGGACTCTTTAGTGCGTTGTCCTACGACGATGGTGAAACATGGGAACACATCCGTCCGATTACAGACGATGGTGCAGACCGAGAGATTGAAACACTCGATGGGCGACCCTTTACGATGGGGTTAAACAGTGCTGAACCCTGCGGTTACCTCGCTGTTCACCAAGGGCAAAATGGGATCATCCACCTGATTAGCAGCCGTCAACATTATCAATTTAATCTTGCGTGGTTGCAAAAACTGCCGTCATCGAAAAATTAGAAAATTGTGAGTCCGATAAAGAGAATTTGGTGTGCATATTGCGAGTACGCGGTATTTCTACCGTTCACTTGGCACTGCACAAACTAACAGTTTATGCTACAAAGAAATTTCATCCACTATAGGTGCTCAATGGTTTATGACTTCACCAGAAATCATTGTGGAACGTAGTGGAACAATGCCCAGAGTTAATAGTTAAAAATATGAAACTCCCCTTTTTACATCAAGAAGTAGAAATCAGTACCGATTTACGAGAAAGCAACGACCTCCTTGACGATCCGGATGCCTTGAAAGAACGGATAGCAACGGACGGCTATCTCCTGATCCGAGGGTTACATGACAAGGAGACAATCCTCACAGCGCGTCGACAAATCCTGGAGCAACTCGAAACAAAGGGTATGCTCGCCCCAGGTACCGCTTTGATGGACGGTATCTTCAATCCGGATTATCCTGAACCGACATCTACCGGCTCAATGGGCAACAAAGCGTTTACGGAACTACCGGCATTTAAAGCAGTCGTCGAAGGTAAACCGGTGATGGATTTCTTCAAGCACTTCCTCGGTGGTGAGGCGCGGACGTTTGATTTCAAATGGCTTCGCACGGCGGGACCTGGGTCGGGTTCTCCGATTCATTATGACATCGTCTTTATGGGTAGAGGCACACAAGATCTCTACTCTTGTTGGACCCCTTTCGGCGATGTATCGCTTGATATGGGTCCAATTGTTTTTTGTCTCGGTTCTAACAGATTTGAAAAGGTCCGAGCGACTTACGGGCAGTCGGATGTCGATCGAGATCTCATTGAAGGACATTTCAGCGATAAACCGCTTGAAATCGTCGAGAAATTCGGTGGACATTGGGCGACAACAACGTTTTCGGCAGGCGATGTTATTATTTTTAGCATGTTCCTGATGCACGCCTCCCTCGTTAATACATCCAACAAAATTCGGATAACTGCAGATACGCGGTATCAACTCGCCTCGGAACCGATTGACGAACGCTGGATCGGCAAAAAACCGAAAGGGCACTACGCATGGAAACAGGAGAACGCGCACATCGAAGCCTTGGCGGAATCTCGAAAACGTTGGGGAGTTTAGGGTTGGGGGACCTAGGGGAAACACCCAAGCAAAAACACCCCTACGAAAACTGTTCACATGTTTTTAGGACTTACTATATTTTATGGATAACGATTCAATCACGCATAATACTCCCACAACACCCAAACCCAGCAAATCCAACCTATTTGTTCCCTTCCTTCTCATCTTGCTCTGTGCGGTTGCGATCGGCTTCGGTATCAGATACTATAGAAGCACTCGTGGGGCGACGACCGACACACCCTGGGAGGTCTACTTTAGCGAAGTCAATGCTGGTGCTACTCACTATTCTCTCGAAAAACGACTCGTTGCGAGGCTCACTGATGCTGCCGCGCGAATTGATGCTGCGCTCTACGATCTGGATTCTGTGCCGGTAGCCGATGCTCTCATCGAAGCACATCGCCGTGGATGCCAAGTGCAAATCTTCACTGAAACCGACAATATTGAAGAACAAATTCGACGATTACAAGCAGCTGGGATTCCTGTCATGGACGACAAAGATCCTGACAGTTATATGCACCACAAGTTTGTCGTGATTGACGAACGATACGTCTGGACTGGCTCCTATAATACGACCTACAATGGCGCATATAAGAACAATAACAACGTTATACTCATCGACTCAGTCCAACTTGCGTATAACTTCACACAGGAATTCCGAGAACTGTTTTTGCGTGAACAGGTTGGGAAATCCTCTGATAGGTCTGCGGTCTATTCACAGGTAACGTTGCGCGACGGGACGCAGATTGCCACCTATTTCTCACCAGACACTGACACCATCTCACCGCTCCTCAAGGAAATCCAGTCGGCGGAAAAGTCAATCCATTTTATGGCGTTCTCTTTCACACACGATACACTCGGTGCTGCAATACGCGACCGCTTTGAAGCCGGTGTTGACGTGCAAGGTGTCTTTGAGAAACGACAAGCGAATAACCGATACGCCGAATATAAAAGTATGAAGGATGCGGGGTTATCAGTGGTGCTGGATGCAAATAGAGGGGCTATGCATCACAAGGTAATTGTGATTGACGGAGAGACGGTGGTGACGGGGTCGTATAACTTCTCGAAAAATGCAGAAACCCGTAACTCTGAAAACCTCCTGATTATCAAAGGGAATCAGGAGATTGCAGGGGCTTATATAGCGGAGTTTCAGCGGATAACGCGTTAGCGTTTCTCTCCTAATATTACTGTACAGTGCTGCGCTGTCCCGTTCCTATCGATTTTAAGCTGGACGCTCGTATCCGGTCGCTTGGTCACGACACATCTTAGCAATTCAGCATAGGAGCGTACAGCGGTTTTATCAAATTCAAGAATCACGTCTTTGGGCAAGAGTCCACTTTTGTGTGCCGGGCTGCCTTCAATCACACGGGTAACATAGACCCCAGCCTCACCGATATCGACCTCAACACCGAGCCAACCGCGCGCCACCTTGCCGTGTTCTATAATCTCTTTGGCAACCGTGCGAACTATCTCTATCGGCAGCGCAAAAGCGATCTCTTGATTACGAGTCCCTAAGGGTGAGGGTTGCACAAGAAATTGTCTAATGTTTATATCGTCTTGTTCCCCAAACAGGACGTTAGCCGGTGAATTAATGCCAGTCGGCTCTGTTAGAACGGCAAATATCATTCCCACGATCTCACCAGATGTATTGACAACGGCTCCGCCGCTGTTTCCGGGCGTGATGGCTGCGTTGATTTTAATGAGTTCCCCACACATTTGATCCGGCAAGGTGTCCCACCCACCGACGATTCCCCAGGAAATAATTGGGCTATGCCCATAAGAGCTGCCTATTGTCACAGTCCACGACCCCGTGTCAATCTTTGAGGAATCTCCCCACTTGATAGATTCCGCTATCGCTTTAGGTGCAGTTGTCAGCGATGTATCAGCAACGCGAAGCACTGCAATGTCGGTGAGTGTATCCGTGCCGAGCAGTTTCGCTGCAGATACCTTTCCATCACTAAAGACGATCTCAATTTTATCCGGATTTTCTATCTCAAAAGTCGTTGTTACGACGTGTCCAGCGGTGTCAATCAGGATACCGGAACCGATATCTTGGCGGGTGAGTGCCAACCGCTTAGGATTCGGTTGGAGCCATACTGAATTGACCTGTGTCGCTACTACTTTAACAACAGCGGGACGAGCACCGGCGACGATCTTCTGAAAATCCTTCTCGAACATCTGTAGGATATTTTCGTTCGCAAAGCTGAAGGGGATTGCATAGAAAAGTAGACCGAACAGTCCGATTATCAAATTTTTAATTATTAAATCTGGTCGCTGTTTCATTTGATTTTCCTTTGGCTGTTGGCTGTTGGCAGTTGGTTATTGGTTGCTGGCTCACCGCCATTTGCCACCTCAAAGCCCGCCGCCTGTAGAGGTACTGGTGTAGCTCACCTGCTTTAAGACATAGTGCTGCTGCATCGGTTGTCGCGATGCCCGGATGACACCACCCGGCGAAAATGAACCCATACTTCTCACCCGACGCCGCACATCTACGGGCAGCTCAACAGGTGGGGGTCCGAGACGGGAGGGCTCGGATGCCGGCGTTACTACGACAGCAGGCTGCGAGTCCCGATCAGATAAGAAGCCGTCTTGATAGAAGTAGCCACCAACTACGGCGATAAGAATCAAAGCAACGATACCCCTAAATGCCCATCTCGGACGGCGGAACCCGTCTTGTAGTCGATGCCAGCCGGTTGTGATAATATCTCTAATACCGTCGAATTCTTGCCCTTCTTCAGCAAGCCGTTCCCTTAACTTCGGCATAAAGTTGGGGGATGGCTCAATCTGGGGCAATTGCCGGACGGCCTTAACAGATTCTTGAAATCGGGCATATTCGTGTTGACATGCTCCGCACGTTGCGAGATGTGCCTCAAAATCGCGTAACGCCCGATAATCCAGTGTATCTTCAAAATAGGCAGAGAAGTGTTCCTCAGCCTGCAAGCAGTTCATAATCTCTCCTTATGCGCATTAAACATAGGATTTCAATTTGTCCTTAAGCATGAGCCTCGCACGATTGATTCGGGATTTTGTTGTACCGCTACGGAGTTCAAGCGTCTCACTAATTTCATCGTAACTCAGTCCTTGTAGATCACGGAGGACAAGCGGAACCCTGTACTGTTCCGGTAATTCTGCGATCGCACTCTGGATCGCGTCGTGCAATTCTTTCCGTTCAAGTGCGACTTCCGGTTGGGAACTCGCATCAGCAGGTGTATTTTCAATGAGATCAATCTGTTCGGAATCTCCATTACCCTCGACGACATTATCAACCCTATATCGATTTCGCCTTCCGCGATTTCGGAGTTCATTTTTGCAGAGATTTGAGGCAATGTGATACATCCACGTCTTAAAATGCGCCTGTCCGGGCTTGTAGCGCCGCGATGCTTTAAAAATGCGAATGAATGTCTCCTGTGCCAAATCCTCGGCACTGTCTCTATCATTGATATACCGAGCAATGAAATTGATGAGTGGTTGTTGATGCCGGCGCACAAGGAGCGTAAAAGCATCCTCATCCCCCGCTCGGTAGCGTTCCATTAATTCATCATCTAAATCAGGCATCAAGATCCTCCGGAGGTGCTTGTCTATAATATACACCAAACCGTAGATTTGGTTGCAACTTTTTTAATAGCAATTAGGGCGCTTCGCTTCGCAATCAACTATCGACTACTTGCTTGACTTCAAAGTATATTTCGTGTATGATTGATTTTATGGCGGTCAACCATCAGGTCGCTACGCCTTCAGTTGTTAGCTAAGAGATCGTTGTAGCGGATGAAAACGATTGTAATATCGTCAACGCGTTACTGATAGCCGACAACTGACAACTATCAATCAATGGAGGCTTATATGTTCGATCAGGTTTTACAAGACGTCGAGGCACAATGTAGAGAAGAGAGAATCCCGATGTTAGGCCCCGAAAAGGCAAAGTTTCTCGCCGCTTGCGTCGAAAAAGCAAAGCCGTCTCTTATTGTTGAATGCGGAACGGCTATCGGTTATTCTGGATTATGGATGCTACGCGTTCTGAAGACCATCGGTGCCGGACGCTTGATAACAATTGAGATAGACGCGAACCGTGCCGCTCAAGCGCGGACAAATTTTGAACGTGCTGGACTCGCAGACCTCGTAGACTCACGCATCGGTGACGCACAAGAAACCCTCAAAAGTATCCAAGACCCTGTCGATTTTTTGCTCCTTGACAACAACTTCGACAACTATTTCCCCTGTTTTCAGGCAATCGAATCGCAACTCACAAACCCGGCAACCGTCGTAGCAGATAACGTCGGTATCGGTGCAGATACAATGGCGGATTACCTGGCGCACGTCCGCGAGCGTTATGAATCTGAAACACACTGGTTTGACATCGACCTGCCGTGGGTGAAACAGGACGCAATTGAAGTGAGTATCTATCGCCATTCTTTAAACTATTAAATTTGAGCTGCTGCGGACGTTGTCCTTGCAGATACATAATTGTTAAAAAACCTCTCGTAACCTGAAGTAGGTTCTTTATTAATTCCACACCGGTGTTAACGAAGGAAACACCGATCAGGAGCGGTCGTTAAAAAAATGGATTATAATTTTACCACTGTTGCGCGGTTGCCTGCCCCAGACGATAACGTCGGTATCGCTACCCAAACACTCGAACGTGGCACACGCATCCGTCATAACGGACAGCAGTTTGAATTATCGCATACGATTTTAGAAGGACACCGATTCGCTATCCAACCGATTTCAGAAGCTGCCCCACTCCTATCGTGGGGACTGCCCTTCGGTTACGCCACTCGTGCCATTGCCCCGGGCGATTACGTGTGTAATCAGAAAATGATTGATTCGCTGTCCATTAGAAACCTCCCTTTCGTCCTACCAGAGACTCCCAATTTCAGTGACAAAATGGCACCATACAGGTTAGATGAAGCCGAATTCCGTCCAGGAAAACAGGTGTCGCGTCATACGAACGAACGCGGTTTCCTCGGTTATCGCCGTCCCGGCAATCGCGGTGTCGGCACGCGAAACTACATCGTTGTTATGGGAACAACCTCACGTACTTCGGGTTTCGCGAGAAGACTCGCCGATATGTGTTCAGTGCGTACCGAAGCCTATCCTAACGTAGATGGTGTCGTTGCTGTAACACATACGGAAGGCGGCGAAGGGCGGACGCCGAATAACATTGATATGTTGCTCCGAACGCTTGCCGGTTTCACTGTTCATCCGAACATCGGCGCGATGCTGTTGGTTGACTACGGTACTGAAGCTGTGACAAACGAGATGCTCCAGTCATACATGCGGCGCGAAGGCTACGCCTTAGACGATGTTGTCCACCACTTCTATCGGTTACAAGGGAGTTTTGATGCGGATTTAGCCAACGGTGCGGAGATTATTAAGGGGTGGTTGGACAGCGTGAATAGCGTCCCACGCACTGAGCAATCTCTGGAAAACCTTAAAATTGCCTTACAATGCGGTGGGTCTGATGCCTTTTCGGGTATATCCGGCAACCCACTTGCTGCCTACGTTGCAAAAGAGGTTATCCGTTACGGTGGATGCGCCAATCTTGCAGAAACCGACGAACTTATTGGATCAGAGGCGTATGTGCTTCAGAACGTCCGCGACTTGACGACTGCCCGGATCTTCCTTGACACGATCCAACGCTTCAAGGAACGCGTCTCATGGCATGGACACTCGGCAGAAGGCAATCCGTCTGGGGGTAACAACTTCCGTGGACTCTATAACATCGCTATTAAATCCATCGGTGCAGCGATGAAACGGCATCCTGATGTCTGTCTCGATTATGTTATCAATTACAGCGAACTGATGGAGAAACCGGGTTACTACTTCATGGACAGTCCGGGCAACGATTTAGAAAGCATTGCAGGACAAATTGCCTCTGGTTCTAACATGATTTTCTTTGTAACAGGCAACGGGTCAATTACGAATTTCCCGTTCGTGCCGACAATTAAAATTGTTACGACGACTGGACGCTATGAGATGCTTACCAAAGACATGGACGTGAACGCGGGTGCGTATCTTGACGGCACGCCGATGGAGGAACTCGGTGAAGCAATGCTCGACTTGACGGTGGATGTTGCATCGGGTGAACAGTCGGTCGGTGAGAAAGCCGGACATTCTCAAGTCTCGTTGTGGCGCGATTGGAAACAGACGGGGCCCGTGGATTTAGACCCGCTGTTGACAGCATCCGAATTGAAGCCCGGCGAACCGATACCCATTGAGACTTTGGGAGGCGGTGCTGTTAGGAAACCGCACCTACCAAGTCGGGGGGTTTTCCGCGCCCTCCAAACAGAAAATGGATACCGCACGGATCAGGTCGGGTTAATTTTGCCGACGAGCCTCTGTTCGGGTCAGATTGCGCAGATGATTGCCCACCGTTGCAATGAACAAGAGATCGGTAAAGAACAAGGTGTATCCCGCTTTGTTGCTCTCCCACATACGGAGGGGTGTGGTGTCTCCAGCGGACGTTCTGAAGAAATTTACACCCGTACGATGATTGGACACCTCACACACCCGACGGTTGCCCTCGGTCTACTCCTTGAGCACGGTTGCGAAAAAACACACAACGATCACGTCCGACACGAAATTCAGCAGCTCGGTATATCACCAGAACGCTACGGGTGGGCGAGTGTACAATTGGACGGTGGGATTGATGCCGTTATTGACAAGGTACAAGACTGGTTTTCGGAGTCGCTCGCGAATAAGCCGTCTGTTCCGGTTGTCAATGCGGGATTAGAACACCTCTGCATCGCTGTAACATCAACCGGTGAAGTGAGGGAAGAAGTCTCGGAGTCTCTGACGCAATTGACGCATAGGGTAGTCGCTGCGGGTGGAACGGTCATTGTGCCTGCAAACGCGACTTTTTTACGTTACGGCACACGCCGTGTGCCTACTACTTTGGCTTACGGACAAAGGGTTGAAAAGGCGGGTTTTCACGTCATGGAGAGTCCCACGGATCAGCCGACAGAGACGCTGACGGGATTGGGAGCGACGGGTGTGGATTTGGCACTTGCACATATTGTCGGTGCCCCGCTGCAATCGCATGTGATGGTGCCGTTGATTCAGGTATCCACAGATTCAGCAACGCGAACCAACTACGGTCCTGATTTAGATTTAGCGACTGCTGATGTTGACGAGTTATTGGCGTTGATTGTAGAGGTCGCATCACGACAGTATACGCCGAAACTGCACGGTAAAGGGAATACGGATTTTCAGTTGACGCGAGGGTTGTTGGGGATCTCGATGTAATTAGAATGAGATCCGCACCAATTCTACAGGGAAATCAGCCATAACAGTCGGCTTGCGGAGTGCCATGAAACCGAGGGTTAACCATTTATCGATTAAAGGCAAGGAAACGGCAAACTTGTCTGATTTAGGTATGAGATGGTTTCTCGCAAATGGAGCTGTCTCTCCCCACCCGCGTGTCAAACGGTGTGCCAGCCACATTCCTGCCGCTGATCCAAGAATACTCCCCATAACATACGGTTTATGGCTTTCCGCGTCCGCCATCATCGGAAAACTCATGCCGAACATGGCACCTGCATACGCGCCGACTTGTATCAAGGTTGCCCGACCATTTGTATATTCATCTCCAGCAGTCAATTTATAGCCAAGATATGTCCCCGCCGGCAAACCGAGCATCGCGGCCAATACGTAAGGTCTCAATGCCTCCACATCAGTTAATGACAGAATTCCGACGGCATAGGAACTACCGATACCACCGCCAAGCGCGAGTAAACTTGCCCTTCCCTCGTTAATCGGTTTATTGTGAATCAATTTTGCTGTCGTCCATACACTAGTGGGTATACCGATCATCGCCGATGTAACATAGATTTTGGCTTGCGTCCAACCTTCAAGATCTTCAATATTGATAAGATATGGAATTGCCAGCCCGTACAGTCCGCCAACCAATCCGCCTCTGCTAATCGTGTGCGATTCGCCCTCATTAAACCACCTGTGAGAACTAAGACTATGTGCCAGCAGCCCGCCGATGGGTGTAGCGAACATCGCAGAAGCGAGGTAAGCCTTATCATTCTCTGATTCAAATAACACAGGCAGTCCGAAACCGTATAGCGTGCCTGCCAGACTGCCCGTTAGGATTAGACTGGAGCGTCCCGCGCCGAGTCGATGATTTCTTGTCGCGAGGAGTGCCCCCACAAAAGACCCGCCCCCAATCAACATCTCCAATCCCGCTATCTGTGATCCAGATTCAATTTCAAGTAGTCGAGCCGTCCCCGGTCCATACAACGCAAACCCATACAACGTTGCGGAGGCGACCAAGAGCGTTCTGCCTTCCTTCTGTTTTTCTACGGAAACACCTTGTTCGGTTTGCCCTTGAGCATAACCTTCAGGTACAAAGTGGAGAAAAATTAAAACCGCAAAACAAAAAATACAAACGCTTTTGTGAAATATAAAACGAATTTTCATTTTTTCCTTTTGAATGACGGAGTACCCACTGCAGAATCCCCTGACTCGGAGGCCTGTGATTTGTTTCACATTGCGACGGGCGATGAATCGCCCTACTACGAACCCATTTACCTATAATTTAAAGATGGTTAGACCACTACGACTCTCATGGTGCACTGATTATATCTGAAAATTGGGAGGCGGTCAAGCATTTTCCAAAGGTTATCAGTCGTCTGTTAAAAGAGTACGAGTAATCAGCCCATCCTTTCGCAAATTCCAGACAGAGATAGATTCTTACCAAAGCCCTTTTTAACTGATAGCCAATAACCGACAACTAATGACTATTTGCGTATCAGCATCTTACGTGTTGCCGTGAAATCGCCTGCGGTGAGGGTATAGAAATAGACTCCACTTGCGACAGGTTCACCGAATACATTTCTGCCATCCCAATAGGCGGCACGGCTGCGGGTCTGATAGGTTCCCGCGGGTTGATGTCCTAATACCAACCTTCTAACGACTTGTCCATCTATAGCGTAGACAGTGATCATAACCTCAGCAGGTTTTGCAAGTTGATACGGTATCCACGTCTCTGGATTAAACGGATTTGGGAAGTTTACCAAAAGCGCGTTTTCTCTAATTGCTGTAACGGTTACTTGCGCGGTGAGTGTCGGACCGCTATATCCTGCGATAGCATCTGATCCGACAGTGAAGGTAAGCACGCCATCGGTATTCATATCTCCATCAAATTCAAGTTCAACAGTGATTTGTGTGTCACTTTTTCTGTCAGGTTCGTGCCAGGGTATTGTTACGCCGTCAATACCAGAGACAGACACGGCACCTCTGATGTCAAAGGTGGAACGTGCGTATTTTCTACCGCTGAGTGTGAGCGTGATGACGCTGCCATCCAGGGTCGCCTCTGTCAAGGGAGATTCTGTTGACGCGACGAGCGATTCATGTTCTCCGCTAACAGGTATCTGTGCGGTGAATGCCGGACCGTTGTATTCCGCGATAGCATCTGATCCAACAGTGAAAGTGAGCATGGCATCAGCATCAAGGTCGCCATCAAATTCAAGTTCAATAGTGATTTGTGTGTCGCTTTTTTTGTCAGGCTCGTGCCAAGGTATTGTTACGCCATCAATACCAGAGACAGACACGGCACCTCTGATGTCAAAGGTGGAACGTGCGTATTTTCTACCGCTGAGTGTGAGCGTGACGACGCTGCCATCCAGGGTCGCCTCTGTCAAGAGAGATTCTGTTGATGCGACGACTGATTCCTTACTGCCAGTGACAGGGAGTTGTGCGACCAATGCGGGTCCGTCGTATCCAGCCACGGCATCCGCTCCCACGGTAAAGGTGAGTGTGGTATCCGTGTCAAAATCGCCCTTGAAAGTCAATTCAACCGTCAACTCCGTATCGCTGACCCGGTCTACATCAAACCAGTGAACAGTGACACCAGCAATACCAGAGACCGCCACAGCATCTCTGAGATCGAAGGTAGATCGTTCGTAAGTGGCACCGTTGAGCGTGAGTGTGATGATGCTCTCATTCAACGTCGTTTCTGTTAAGGGGATAGGTGTTGATGCGACAACCGATTCCTTACCCCCGGTAACAAGTATTTGTACAATTAGGGCGAGTTCCTCGTATCCCGCTATAGCATCCGCCTCTATAGTGAAGGTCAGCGTCGCACCGGTATCAAAATTGCCATCAAACGCAAGTTCAACTGCAAGTTCTGTATCACTGATACGCTCCACCCCAGACGTTTTAATAGTCACACCGACAATTCCCGACACAGTCACAGCATTTTCGATGTCAGCGTTAGATTGCACATAAGTCGCGTTGTTGAGCGCCAATAAGATGACACGCCCATCAAGGGTTGCTTCTGTAATGGGCTGCGGCGTTAGAAGCGTGAGTGTCGGTCTTTCTTCGATAACGGCGGTGACAGGTATTTCCGCGGTGAGTGGGGCCCCGTTATAGGCAGCGATTGCGCTTGGTCCAACCCTGAAAGTGAGTGCGGTGTCGGTGTCAAAGTTTGTACCGTCAAATGCTAATTTAACGGTCACTTGTGTATCACTGAGGCGCATTACATGCGAGTGAGGAAACGTAACACCGGCGATGCCGGATACTTGCAGCGCACGGCTGATGTTAGAAATAGATTTCGCATATACACCGCTCGCCAGCGTAAGTGTGACAACACTTTCATTCAGGATTGCCTCTGTCAAGGGTCGTGGTGCGAAGGCAATAATGATCGGGTGCTTCTCTGCAACGGCGGTGACAGGTAATTGCGAGACGAGCTCGGCACCGTTGTATCCGATCACGGCATCCGCACCGACCTTGAAGGTGAGTGTCGCATTAGTGTCAAAGTCTGTCCCATCGAACATCAATTTGATATCCACCTGGGTATCGCTGATGCGTTCTACGTTAAATCTATCAACCGTGACACCCGTAATGCCTGACACCGTCACGTTATTTCCGACAGTGTGGGGAGATTCGTAGGTTCTACCGCTTAATGTCAGTGTGACCACACCTCTGTTCAGCGTTGCCTCTGTTAGCGGCGCGATTGGCGAAGCGTTCACCGATTCAGTAACCGCAGTGACAGGTGCAGTCGCGGTGAGTGCAGGCCCGTTGTAACTCGCGATGGCATCCGCTTTGACGCTGAAGGTGAGGGTTGCGTTAGTGTCAAAGTCCGTCCCGTCAAATGTTAGCTGGACTGCCAATTGCGTATCGCTCTTACGCGCTACATTGAAAGGTTTAACGGTTACGCCAGGAACACCCGTTACCGTTACAGAATCATTGAGCCAACTTTCATAGACTCGATTGTTCAACTTTAGTGTCACTATGCTTCCATTTAGCGTAGTCTCCTTTAAAAGTTGTGAAGTCAACGCTATGGTTGGACTTTTTTGATCGTCCATGTCAATAACCTCAACAGTAACAGCAATGGTGTCGGTGAGGTTCCCATCGGAGACAGTGACCTTTACGGTATAGGAGTGCTTGGTTTCGTAGTCAAGGGCAGCAAGGGTTCTCAATTGCCCAGTTGTGCGGTCAAGATGAAACGCTGCCGCATCGGGACCGCTGAGGGTATAGGTTAGAGAATCGTTGTCGGGATCGGTCGCCGCTATCGGCTCGCGGATGTTCACCCCTCTCAGTGTATTCTCGGCTACTGCGCGACCGGTGTACCCACCATCTATGAAGCTCGGTGGGCTGTTTGTAGGTACTTCGACCACTATATTAACAACAGTAATAATAACCGCGACTTCATCTATCAAACTGCCATCAGAGACAGTGACAATTACGGAATAGGAGGCTTTGGTTTCATGATGGAGTGCTGCCTTCGTTTTCAACTGTCCAGATGTACTATCAATGTCAAACGATGCTGCGTCAATACCACTTAGATGATAGGTGAGCGGCTCATTGTTGGCATCAGTAGCAACAATCGGACTCCCGATACTTACGCTTGCTGCTGTTTTCTCTGCCACCGTGCGTGTGATAACGGAGCCTTCGGTGAACACGGGTGCTTTGTTGATTGCCCATCCCATATCTTCAAGCATACCCAATGCAATAGGACCAGGGTCGTGAATGGCTTCTTGTTTGTCAAAATATGGTGTCATCAACGAATTAACATCGCCAGCCGGAAATATTGTCTCATCCAAGTGGGCGTACCCTGACCCTCTATCCCAAGTACTGGGCGCGTAAAGTTGTGGATGTCCGCCACCGTTTGCTGCAACGCCCTTCGCGCCGCTCCAAAAGAGATTGTTACTGGTAAACTGTTCCAGCAGACGCTCGGATGGATCCCGAAACTCCGTGATAGCCGTCCCGGATCCATTGACGACAAAGACATCATAAATATGAGGCAATTCAGGAACGCCGCCCCTCAGCTTACCCCGAACAGTAGAGAAAGAAGAAAAGGCTCCCATTGGAGAATCTTCCGCCCTGGCAGTACTAAAAAAACCGAGGCCGTGCCCAATCTCATGTATCACGACACTCACGAAGTCCATTTTACCGGCAGGTGTGTTGCCATCTGTGCCAAAATACCAATTGGCATCTTCGTGGCTGTTGAATCGGGTAATGATGTCCGGTTCACCCGCTTCCAGATTTCTGCCAGCCCTCTTATCAGCAAGGGCATCAACGAACCACAGATTCAAGGATCCGGGTGATTTCCAGCCTGCTGGATAAGCACCCCCCAAAATAATCCGTCCGTCCTCATATCCACTGAAGTCCGTAAAAGTTGCGTCAATCCGGATGGGTACAGGCGACCGGATCAGCGAGTTCCAAATATCAACCGCATATTGGAACGCCAGCCTTGCTTCGTCTGTAAAACCCGTATAGGTTACCGTAAACTGCGGCTGTCCCATCCTAAAGTGATGCTCGCGTCCAGACAATTTCTGCCTCGGTGGTGGAAGACTTGTACCGGCATTTTCTTTGGTTCCATATAAAATAATCATCGGAATCCCTTCATTCTGATCCATTGGGTTTCCTGCTGACTGATTTTTAGATGTTACAGAGGGTTGCCCTTGGACTTCAATTCGGCTCATGACACGAGATCTCGGTCCAAGTAGCAAGTAAATAGAAAAGGAGAGTATGAATAGAATTTTGGCAAATTTCATGACAATCTTTTGGGAGAGACCGAGTTTAAGCTCGGTCTCTGTTTACTGTGTTACTTAAGAATAACCATCTTGCGCGTGGCGGAATAATCCCCGGCGATCAGAGTGTAGAAGTAAACACCACTCGCTACTCTATCGCCGCCCTCATTCCTACCATCCCAATAGATTGCTTTCGATCGACTCTCGTAGACTGAGGCGGTTTGGTGCCCAACATCCAACCTACGGACGATGTGCCCACGCGGGTCGTAGATCGTCAACGTGACGAAACCATCTTCTGCCAACCGATACGGTATCCAAGTCTCAGGGTTAAATGGATTTGGATAGTTCGGCAGCAGTTCGGTCTCCTTCGGAACCAATACAGACAGGAGTTGTTGTAAGAAAAAGATACCTCTTTGCCACCCCGGATCCGTCAGGTCTGAACCCTGCGATTGGATCAGCCATTCCCGGATGTCAGCAGCGGTGAGAAGTGAAAGTGCATCGGGATGTAGTACGGGTGCTGCCGGTACCTGATTAATTGCACTCGCCACTTTAATCAAGTCAAGGATACTGACCACGCCATCGCCGTTAACATCTGCGCTGTTTGGCCCAGATTGCCCGAAACGCCCAGCAACGAACACCAAGTCAAGAACGTTCACCACCCCATCCTGATTGGTATCATATTCGCCAAACTGTGAAGCGATATCGTTGATGATGATTCCAACACCTGGGGAACTGATGTCGTTTTCATCCCCGTAATAGGTGCGCTGATCCGTTGTTAAATTGGCATCCACGGCGGTAACCCAAGAAGCTGCTTGTGTGCCATCACGTGCCACACCATTGACATAACGACGAATGAGTGAAGTCCGATTACCCGCTCTGGTTCTACCTCTGTTAAAACTGTAAGGTAAGTCCCAAAGCGTCTGACTTCCGTCGTAATTCCCCGCTTCATCCACCAAATTACCATCTTTATCGGTCAACCTTATGTGGAAACCTTCCCCACTCAGCCACGTAGTCCAGAAACTAATGTCTACGCTGCCTTTTCGCGCGCCTTCTATCCACCTGAGATCGTAAATTTGGTCCTCCATAAAGCCACCTGAGTTGTCATCACTGCTGGACGTCACTATCAAGAGAAAGTCATTTGGCCATATCCGTGGCGCGTCCTCAAAAGTAGTGTCCCTAAACTTGATGCTCAGGGTCTGCGGTCCGAGCAGGTCCTCCGAGTCCACATTCTGGACAGTCAATGTCCATCCAGTGAGATCAATTGGCTTTGTTCCAGCATTGAATATCTCTATCCATTGCTTTGGTGTAAATCTTATCTCCGAACCATACATGATTTCACTGATGCTAACTTCACCCCCTACCGTACCAGGTTGAGGTGTTTCGTCCACAGTCGGTGGTGTCTCATCTACATCAATGATAGTGATAGCGACAATGATAGTATCGGTGTGAGTGCCATCGGAAACGTCGACGGTCACTGTATAGGCGTTTTTCGCTTCAAAGTTGAGCGGTGCGTGCGTTTTCAACTGTCCAGTGATGCTGACGATGCGAAAGGCTGCGGCATCCGTACCACTGAGTGTATAGGTCAGCGTGTCATCATCCGCATCTGTCGCAGATACCGGACTGCCAATGTTTACACCCGAAGGGGTGTTCTCGGCTATCGAACGCGTCGTCTGATTCCCCGTAAAAACCGGCGCATGCGTCTGTGGCGTCTCGTCCACCTCAGGAATGACAGTACCCTCAATGACTGGCACAATAGCCTCGTTCTTGTCAGTGACACTTATAGTAACACCGATAGTGTCGGTGCCGCCATTGCCATCGGAAACCAAGATTGTCACCGAGTAGGCATCCTCGGTTTCATAGTCGAGAGGTGTCCGGGTTTGTAACTGACCAGAACTCCCCACAACGCCAAACGCTGCGGCATCTACACCACCGAGAATGTAGGTCAAAGTGTCGCCATCCTCATCTGTCGCAGATACGGGGCTGCCAATGTTTACACCTGCCCCCGTGTTCTCGGCTACAGACCGCGTTGTGCTATCGCCCTCTACGAAAATCGGATCATCGTTCTCGTCAGTGACACTGATAGCAACACCGATGGTATCGGTGCCGCCATTACCATCGGAAACCAGGATCGTCACTGCGTAAGAGTCTTTGGTTTCATAGTCCAGTTCTGCTCGGGTTTGTAACTGACCAGAGGTACCGATAATACCAAACGACGCTGCATCTACACCACCGAGCGTGTAAATCAAGGGATCGCCATCCTCATCTGTCGCTGACACTGGCGCGCCAATATTGACACCCACAGATGTATTCTCGGCTACAGACCGCGTTGTGCTATCGCCTTCTATGAAAATCGGATCCTCATTTTCATCAGTGACATTGATAACAACGCCGATAGTGTCGGCACCACCCCTACCATCAACAACCGTAACCACCACTGAGTAGGTGTTCCGTGTTTCATAGTCCAGTTCTGCTCGGGTTTGCAGCTGCCCCGTCGTCCCGACAATGCCAAAGGATCCTGCATCTGCGCCACTGAGACTATACGTCAAGATGTCGTCATCTTCATCAGTCGCAGCTACGGCTCCCCCTATGTTTACACCTGCGAGCGTGTTCTCTGCTACTGAACGCATCGCGCTGCTGCCCTCTATGAAAATCGGGGCATGGTTCACATTAGGTTCATAGTTAGGACGTGGGATACCCAGAGCAAAAATGAGCGAGTTATCACCCCCTACAGCACTCGGTTCAAGGAGACTATAGCCGTAATGTCCGGTAGGTAATGCTGGCAAAATGACAATATCCACGGCGATAGGATCCGACGTGCCAGGCGTGCGAGTCACCGTGAGCGGTTGGCTTTCTACACTGCCAGCGGGGATCTCTATAGTGGTTGCTCCCCCATCAATAGTCCCATTCACAACACTCAGCGGCAGAACAATATTAAAGGGAGCACCAGTGGGTACAATTGCTTTGAATTGGTTATCTTCAATCTGTTCTAAAGACACAGTAATGGATAGGTTAACTGCGTTGTTCCCTAAGTAAAATGAACGTAACGAGGATATGTCTGAAAAGATACCGGCGGGCAAACTGCTTAATTCGTTGAAAGACAGGCTCAGCCAATTCAGCGATGGGAGCCCAGAAAAGATATCAGTAGGCAAATCGCGGAGCTGATTAGAAGACAAGTTAAGCGTGTTCAATGAGGAAAGCTCAGAAAAAGTGTCCGCAGGTAGGCTGCTTAACTTGTTGTAAGATAAATTAAGTGTCCTTAAGGCGGAAAGCCCGGAAAAAATCCCTGCGGGCAAACTACTGAGTTGGTTGAAAGATAGACTCAGCCACTCCAGAGAAGAAAGCTCAGCAAAGAGGTCCGCAGGCAAGCTGCTCAACGCGTTGTTCCCCAAGTCAAGCCGATTCAGGGAAGATAACCCGGAAAAGAGGTCCGCTGGTAGCTGACTCAGATTGTTTCTATATAGAGCCAGCGAATTCAGCGCAGTCAATCCATCGAGATCGCCGGCTTTCAGTGCTGTAATATTCTGGTCGCTCAGATTAAGGTTAGTAATCAAAGCCAGATGCGCTGCGGTCACATCCTTGCAATCATCCACCCCAGGTACTATTGCTACAATTGCATCTCGGACTTGGGGTGTCCGATCACAGACCGGAGTGAACACGGGAGGGTTTTCTCCCAGCTGCCCGTAGCTTGTACTTTGTATGCCATATATTAACAATATTACAATGATAACTGATACTACGATTTTTCGATTCAGGACCGACGTTTTCATAATAAACTCCATTTTACGGTTTTCGATTGCGAGATCCAATCAGATTCTTAGACAGAAACATGGCAGTGTGCCATCTTCTATCCCTCCATTTTATCATATTTATTTGATAAATGTCATTTTCTTATTACCATCTTGCGTGTGGCGGTGAAATTGCCTGCTATGAGTGTGTAGAAATAGATGCCACTTGCCACAGGTTCACCGAATGCGTTTCTGCCATCCCAATAGGCAGCACGGTTGCGGGTCTGATATATACCCGCGGGTTGATGCCCGAATGCCAACGTTCTAACGACGTGTCCATCTATGGCGTAGATAGTGAGTGTGACATCGGCATCTTTTGCTAAGTGATACGGTATCCATGTCTCCGGATTGAACGGATTCGGATAGTTTGCCAACAACGCTGTCTCTTTTGGTGTCAATGCTGCGAGGAGTTGCTCTAAGAACAGGACCCCTCTTTGTGAAGTTGCGTCTGTTAGGTTCAGCTGCTGTGCTTCAGAAATCCACTTTTTGACATCCGCAGTGGTGAGAGTTGATAGCACTTGAGGATTCAGGGACGGTGCAGCAGCAGCGTTGCCGAGTGCTCCAGCGACCTTGACGAGATCTCTAATATCAACAACACCGTCGCCGTTGACATCTGCGGTGTTTTGCCCTGCCTGCCCGAGATTTGCAGCAACTAACACGAGGTCTTGGATGTTTACACTCCCATCACCATTGACGTCTGATGCAATCCGCGAGGGTTTGTCTTCCATTCGTGGAGGGTTCCCTGTGTTCGTAGAAGTGGTAAAGTCAGCCTCGTCAAGATAGATTTTAAAGAACATTCCCCAATTTCCTGAGTACTCGCTGACTTTAACTAAGAGGAGGTTGTTGCCGGCTTTCAGTTGTGTGTCGAACCGATTTTGGATGCCCGTTGTTCTCCTGCTGGTTTTCCTTCTGAAAACTACCGTTCCATTGAGCCAAACCTTGACAGAATCATCACTCCCCACACCCATTTTCACATTATTTTGATCGCGCGGTGAGACAATGTTAATAAGGGCATAAGCCGTATAGTTACTGAGATTCTTAACTGTGCTGAGCCCAGCTGCATTTACGACATGCTGGACATTATTTGAGGCACAGAGGAACCAGCCGCAGTGGGTGGAAGGATAGATGCTCTCGCTCGTCCATTGTAATTCGTCTAAAGTATCTCCCGCGTTTACACCCTCTTGAGCAACTTGGGTTTCTGTAATCGCGCCATCACTTAAGTGTTCGAGATAATCTATATCTATATCTGAACCTGGCGCGATCATCCAGAGCCAGGGGCCTTGGAGATAGTCATACGTCGGAGGCAGCTCTGTTTCCTCTGGCTCCTCTTTTGGGGTATCCTGCTCGTCCTCTGGTGACTCCTGCTCCATTGATGCCGTCACGGGTATTTGCGCGGTAAGGGCGGGGCCGTTGTATTCTGCTATAGCATCCGTCCCCACGGTGAAGGTCAGGATGGAATCAGTGTCAAAATCGCCTTCAAATCCCAGTTCAACGGTGATTTGCGTATTACTTATACGATCGACGCCAAACCATGCGGGTCCGAACGTGCCAATCGTTACACCAGGAATACCGGACACATCCAAAGCATTTCCGATATGGATTTCAAATCTTTCCCAAATGTGCCCGTTGAGTGTAAGTGTGACAATACTCTCATCTAATGTCGCCTCGGTTAATGGGGATGCAGCGGACGCGGTTAGGATCTGGGCATAAGTAGTGCCCTGCACACCGAGTAATAACAGGACTATTATGAGAATTGGAGTGATACTCTTGCAACTCATAATTTTGATTCGCATGAGAAACTCCTTTAAGTTCGTTTTCACCACAATCTCCTTCTTGGTAAACGTTTGGAATCTTACGCTCATTCTCTGATCCTTCAAGAGCTTGCAGCAATTGTAGGAGGGATGTAACCATTTCCGCAAAAAACACAGAATTTTCCGTTTCTATAACGGTAAGGAGATCGGGGCACCGATTTGGGAGGAACGATACGTCGCCTCTGCTAACGCAATACCATCTCTACCGATACGTCCATGCGTTGTTGGCTCCGCCTCACCGGCGATGCACTGGAGCCAATGATCGATGCTTGTGCCTTTCGCTGCGACTCCCCAATATCGCTGCTGCCGCCGTTCCGCTGGCATATTGCGATAGGTGTCGTCGTCTGGGACCGGTGCTGTGAACTCTTCTGCGTCTGCCATATCGTGCGTTTTCCAACGGAGACCGTGCCGAATCAGCGTCGCGGAACCTTTGCTCGTGACGAGACCGTTTCCACTATTTCCGATCTCAGCCGCCCAACTTTTAATCATCATTCCGACACCGCCGTTCTTGAAATGCACTGTTAACACGGCGTTGTTCTCAACGGCTTCGTCAGGTGGCGGATAGGTGCCGCCGAGTGGGACATGGCTTGTAAACCCATAGACAGTAGAAGCGGGACCATAAAGCCATAACCAGATATCGAGATTGTGGATGGCTTGCTCCACGAGCATACCTCCAGATTCTGCCTTGACGAAGAGCCACGGGTGTCGTTCCGGTGAGAACCAACCGACCTGATTGGAATACGCCATCTGCAGCGTGCCGAGTGTGCCATCGTCCAATAGCGATTTCAGCTTCATGTACCCCGGATCGAACCGCATCATATAGGCGACCATCAGGAGAACACCCGCATTTTCAGCAGCGGTTATCATTTCGTCCCCTTCTGCGACGTTGCAGCACATCGGCTTCTCTATCAAGATGTGTTTGCCAGCATCGGTCGCAGCACGGGTAATTTCAAGGTGCGGACGCGGATGGGCACAGACATCCACTGCATCTATATCCTGCCTGTCGAGCAGCGCGCGGTAGTCTGTATAGGCATCTGCTCCGAACAGGTCCGCTTGTTCACTCGCAGATGCTTCATTGATGTCAGCAATCGCGACAATGTCTGCGCGTCGTGTCAATTCTTGGTAATAGGGTGCGTGGAGGTTGCGGAAAATACCGCCACATCCGATAATACCAACTCTAAGCTTATCCATGCGTTTACTCCTTCAAGGCTCATGTTTTTAGTAGGGAGACCATTCATTGCCCGTCCCCACCACGGAATGTATCAACCACTTTAAGAATAGGAGGTTCCGCCGTATCCTCTAAGAGCGCGAGTGCTTCGGCGATGATTGCGTGCTGCAATTCTGGGTTGTTCGGTTCACCGAGTGGATGCCCGAAACCATACGGTACTGCTAACGCGCGCGGTGATCTTACCTTCCTCGTAATATCTTCAATCAGCGTAATTGAGACTGTAGAAATTCCTGCTGCTTCAACAGCACGTTGTATCAGCCCCACGGACTGATTGCACATCGGTCAGACAGGGGTTAAAAAAGCAACGTCTACACCATCAGTTTTCAGCATCCGTCCGACCTCAGGCGCGAATTGCGTAATCAGACGGTCTGGTTTTGTAATGGACCCCATAAAACTGAAATGTCTATGGTTTAGCGATCCGACTTTACCTTGGGTCTCTAACTCCTTGAATCTGTCAAGTGGAAACGCGAGATTTGGATCCGTTTCGAGACCGCGTTCATCGTAAGCCGCACTTTTATGTCCATTTATGAGGGCTTGTATTTGAATTGAATTGGGAATTTCGCGGTAGGAACAATCTCCGTTCCCAAAGGGTTCCTGTCCATCGAGAAAAAAACCGGCGGTTGTAATAAGCGCGACTTTACATTCAGGCAACGGCAAACGTAAAGGTGTGTGAGGCGTCGTTTCATAGTGCTTGCCGCGGTAAAGTTTCATAAAGAATCGAGAAAGGGAATCAAGTTTACGTAAGGGTGCCATACACATCTCATATTAGCCGTTTGCGAAGATGAGCCGTTCCCTATTTTCACACGGGAGCTGTATCGTCTGGCCGGTGATGCCGCTCTCAATCGTAGCAAATCCAATTTCGTTGACAGCAGTATAATCATCACGCGCACAGTGCGGTACGGGTCCGCCATCCAAGTAATCCGTAATCTGTTTATACGCAACTTTGAAGGGACTGGCGTTTTCAGGCAGATCGAGCGTAGCATTATCAACCAACTTTCCTTCTTTATGGACGGTTGTGCTGCTATAGAATCCCGTCTGAACGCTCCCCTCACTGCCGAGAACATCCACAGAAAATCCGCCGCGCGTCCCGTGATTCCCGACATGGAAACCGATAACGCCGCTTTCATATTGAATGGTTGAACCGACAATCGCAGGTTCAGGTTCATAAGGCTCCGGTACATCTCCACTCCCTTCAACAAACCCTGTTACCGAAATCGGATCATAACCGGCAAACTGACAAATCATATCTGTCGTGTGGATAGCGAAAGAGAGGATACCACCCCCACAATACCCGATGACAGTCTGCACCTCACCGATGAGACCATCACTGATAAGCGATTGGAGACGGACGAGGTGTGGTCCCCAGTGACGTGTATAGTCAACAACGATTGGGATACCTTTTGCGTCAGCACCTGCGGTCATAGCATCGACTTCTTGAAGCGAACATCCAGCGGGTTTTTCGAGGAAAATGGCTTTAATGTCTGCCTTCAAGACGTTCTGCATTACCTTGAAATGGTGCGGTCCGCGGACGCAGACAGCCACGATGTCTAAATTTTCACTTTCAAGCATCTGCGTATCTGTTTCGTAATAGTTTATAGAATTGTCTGGGAAAGCGGGTCCCCACACCTGTTGGAATTCTGCTTGGCGGTCCGCAGACATATCTGCAACTGCGACCAATTCAGTCGTTTCACAAAAACGGATACCGCCTGTATGGCAATAGGGATAAGCGTCGTCTGGTGTTGAATAACGGGAGGCGATACTGCCTAACCCGATGATACCGACACGATACATTGGCACTGCTCCTTTTTGAACGTCTTTAATGTCATAGTATAGCAAAAGGATTGTAGCAGGTAAAGGATTTTCTTATCATTGAAATAAGTTATCGATTAAGAAAATGTTGCTAATCTATAGCAGATTGTGCTATTATTAATGTTAGTGTTAATGCAAGGCTGCGCAACAAAGTAAGGTACCACATCCATAACAAAGCAGGAAATACCCCAAAAAATGGAACACACAACCTCCGTCGAACTCACAAATTTAGCAGATATCATTTTAGCAAAAGCAGGCGTTATCGATCCTGGAAAAGTGCGCCGCCTTACCGTCGAAAACGCACTCGTCGACACGGGTGCAACAGGCCTCTGCTTACCTACACCCCTCATAGAAAAGCTTGGACTCACGCCGGTAGGGACCTCCACGGCAGAAACCGCCAACGGCATCGTAGAGCGCACTATCTATTCAGAAGTGGAATATACTATATTGGAACGTACCTATTCTATTCGGGTGACAGACCTTCCAGAATACGCCCCTGTTCTCCTGGGTCACATGATATTGGAAGCACTTGATCTCTGTCTTGACATCAAGAAAGGATTAATCCACAACCCTGCACACAATGGGGCATGGACGGTTCGGATACTCTGAACGTTATTGGGATGTCCTGACCCGGAAATAACGACACGCCTAATGCGATTCTTAATATCAATACTTCTTACTTTTTACGCCGTTATCAACTTTGTGTCCGCAGATACATGGCTGTGCGGAACACCACTTCTGCATCAAGAACACCCACCACAACATCCGCCCGAAGCAATTGCCGCTGCTCCTGCCGCGCCCGTTCAGATTGGACAGACAGAACGTTTTTTTATTCACATCCCCGAAGCAGAAGTAACAGCTACCTGTATCGCTAAGAGCGAACACCTCTACGTCTATGTTGATAATTCAGTGCGCGACATGCTCACAGCTGCCGAAGCAGCCGCAATCACAAGAGAATTTGACACACGCATCTATCCAAGCGTCCGAGAGTGGATGGGAAGTGAATGGAAGCCCGGGCTGGATAGGGACAACCGTATAACACTCCTGATGCACGATGTCGGTATGAATAATTCTGGAGAGGACTACGGCGGCTATTTCGCGTCCACCGATCAGATACCTACAGCACCGAATAGCAATCGTCGCGAAATGCTCTATATGGATATCTTCCAGTTCAAAGAACGCTCAAGACACACCTTTTACAGCAGTCTCGCACACGAATTCGCACATCTCATCAATTGGTTTCAAAATGGTGGAACATCCGATCAACGGTGGTTAGAGGAAGGTACGGCATCCTTCGTAGAGTGGGCAGTTTATGGAACGGTACACACCCTCTTTGTTGACGGCTACCTGTCCAACCCGAGCATTTCGCTCGTCTACGCAAACACATGGGAGGTCTATTACGGTGCGGCTTTCATGCTCATGCTTTATCTCTACGAACAGCATGGCGAAAAAGAACTCATTCACACCCTCGCAGCATCAGACGCACTCGGTGAACAGGCGATAAATGCTGCTTTGGCAAGCAGGGTTACAAACCCTTCCAACCCGAATGTTCGCTTTCCTGAAGTCTTCTTGAATTGGGGTCTCGCGAATTGGACGAACACGCAAGCGAGAAACAGACAACTCGGCTATGCCAACCTTCGCGACCGAAGAGTGAATGCCGCGGTGCCGCGCGTTTCTAATTATCCAAACAGAGCAAACAATCTCCCGATTGACCGGTGGAGTGTCCACTACACCGTCTTCCAGAATCTACCAGAAACCTTAGATCTGTCGGTGACCGGTGCCAATACGGGGAACCTCTATGCGACAACCCTCTATCTCACACCTGATGGACAGACAGTGATTACACCCATCCCATTCGATACCGAGAATAGAGGGCATATCCGACCAGAAGGACTCCAGCGGCGTGGGGAACTTGTGTTGATGGTAACAACGGATACCTCAGGAACGTTCCATTACGTCGCTGCAGCTCCACCCGATATCAGTGATGCTGAAAGGGCAATAGGTCCACTTCGCCAACGTGTATCAGACGTTATCCCCGATGCTGTAACTTTTGCCCTCAAAAACCATACGCAACCCAGCTACCGACTCACAGATCTCACGCCGAAAAAGTATCTTGAACCGAAGACGCAGATCCATCTCGCAAGCGACTATACCGATGTCGAAATAGGGGGTATAGACGAAGACTATCTCTACGCAGCAAGTCACTGGGGACTTGAAATTTTTACGCTCATTGAACCGACAAAACCGACGCACGTCGGTGAAATCGCGACACCTGGGCAGGCGAGAGCCGTCGCTGTTGATGGTGAAACGGCTTATATTGCCGATGGTGCCGCAGGTGTACACGTTATCGACATCGCTGTACCAACGGATCCAAGTATTACGAAGACGATCCGTGGTTTCACAGACGCAAGTCAAGTTCATATCACTGATGAACACCTGTATGCTCTTGATAGGGACCGCGGGATGTTGGCTTTCAATCTCCGAGATGTTCACAACGTCCTAACACCACAACCCCGACGTTTCTTTCGCACGGCAGGCACACCGCTCAATGTCACAATTTATGAGGATACCGTCTATTTCAGCGACGACAGACACGGACTTTTTATTCTTGATCCAAGCCCATTCGGTGACTTTGTCGTCCGGAGCACCGTCCCAATTTTAGCCACGGCGTATCAGATCGCCCAAGTAGGAAATGCCTCTTACGCCTACGTTGCTTCAGGTAATCTGACTTTAGTCGATGTTACAGACCCCCAAAATCCGCAAACAGGTCTCAGATTAAACACGCCAGGGTTCGCAACTGGCATCCAGTTCCAAGACAATATCGTCTATCTCACTGACCAACAAGCCGGTTTACATATCATTGACGTTCGTAACCCACAACAACCGCAACGCCTCTCTTCACAACCGACATTTGGCAATGCAAAGCATGTGGCACTTCGGGACACACTCGCCTACATCGCCGACGGAAAAGGTGGTATCCAAACTATTGATATAAGTCAACCGAAATCGCCGAAGTGGTTACACCGATATGCCTTCGGTGATAGGGCTTATGGACTTGATGTCGTCAAAGCTGGAATAGACACCCGAACCATCTACGTCGCTAATGGCACAGGTGGACTGAAGACGCTCGAATTCACAACGCCTTATCAAGGGACGATGACAGAAAGCCTATCATTTTCTACGAACCCTCGGATCTCTGGCGATTCACTTGAAGCGGCACGCTGCACGAAAATCCGCGTTCGAGATGGGTACGGCTTTGCTGGTGTTGAAACTGGCATATTTGTTGTCGATCTCACAGCAAATACAATCGTAGCGCATGTGCCGACAGATGTAGCCGTTTCGGACATCGCCTTACACGGAGACTATGTCTATCTTTGTGCCGGATCTCTTATTGTCATTGACAGCCGAGTTCCGCAGCAGAGCAGAATTGTCGCCCGACGCGACATGCCTGGAAGTGCCTATCGCGTTGCCCTTGATGTAGATTCACCCACACACGCCTACGTTGCTGCCCTTGAAGGCGGACTGTATATCTTTGACATCACAGACCCAGCAACGCCTCGTCCTGTCGGAAGTTACCCGACCCAAGGCAATGCAACAGGGGTCGCGCTTAAAGGGAAACGTGCTTACTTGTTAGATAGCGGTGTCGGTGTCGCTGCGCTTGACATAACCGAACCAAACAAACCAGAGTTAGACGGTATATACAGAGACGATACGATCCTAATTGATGCACAAGTCGGCGGCGATCTCCTCTATCTACTTGATAGCGAAAGCGTTCAAGTTATTGACACACGCGCACTAACGACGACTTCAGCCCCTCTTTACAGAAATCGCGAGCTCCAATTCCCCTCTGAATTGAAGTTAGTAGACGGTGTGCTCTATATCACGGATCTATACCAACTCCGGACTTTCCGTGTACATCCAGAAGGCTATTCACTTGCCGTGGAGGAACTTACTCCCTCCGATTGGAAACCAACCCCACTTAAACCGACATCTATCAATCGTTTAAACCAAAACTTTCCGAATCCATTTAACCCGGAAACCTGGATTCCATATCAACTCGCTTCAGATGCAAAAGTGGGACTTCATATTTACGACACTCAAGGGAGGCGTATCTATTCTCAGACGCTTGGGTATCAAAAAGCAGGTTCACATACCGCTTATTGGGACGGTCGAAATACTGCGGGTGAACCCGTCGCCAGCGGCGTATATTTTTATTCACTCGAAGCTGGCAGTTTTCAGGCAACCCGAAAAATGCTCATCCAGCGATGACGTTTTCATACCGATCCCGAAGGAGCGGCGTTGCTCAAAATATCTATAGCCATTCTCTCAACATCTTTCTAAAAACTGGATGATCTTAAAAATTCCCTATTTAGAAAAAAAGAAAAGAGAAAAATTTTGTAACGCAAATAAGCAAAAAACGTTGAGTTAATTAGCCCAACACTGTTCAGCAAAATTTATGTTATTTTTGTTCGCAAAGAGATGCGCAAGGAGAAAACTAAGATGCCGAGAAATAGCGTAACAGGTTGTTTTCGAGACATTGAGATATCCTTTAACGTCGATATAGATTGCATCCGTATGAACCTGCGGAACTTGATTACGGATGAAAGCCAAGTACGCGTGATGTATCAGAAGCACCCTATGAGCGGACTCGCCAATTGGACACGTCTCCAGTTAACAAACAAACCCGTCTCGCTCCGTCTTCCATCAGAGGTGCTTGAAGCATACCGTTTGACATTTTTTGTTGACGATGCCGAACCTATTTTCGCTCGCATTGAAAAGATATTGGCAGAACTCGAAACACCCAGTAGTGAACCCTTAGTAGAAGATTTACCAGAAGATATCAAAGCTGTAGTTGATACACAACCTGTAGGTACATTTAACGAGGTGGACACTCGCGCAGTCGAAGCATCTGAAACCGTTGCAACTGAGCAGATAGAAACAACTCTTAACTTACCAGAAATACAACAGTCTACGGATATATCCAGTAATGGGAACATAGATGTTTCTGAGGAACCAGAAGTCACAGAAGTCGATCAGGCAGAAACGACCCCTAATTTACCGGGAATACAGCTACCGCCGGAACCGCCGAAGAACGTAAACAGAGATGTCCCAGAAGAGCAAGAAGTTATCGCAGTCAAACAGGCAGAAACAATACCACATTTATCGGAAATACAGCATCCCAAACAACCGCTTCGTTCACGTCCAAAAAGTCAACAGGTAATTGCTGAACGACCGCTTTCTTCAGAGACCGTCGCGCAGCCGTCGACAATTCGGAAAGTCAAGCCCAAGATACCGAGTGTCGGTTCTCATCTGGGATTCAAAATTTCGGTTCCAACCCTCCCGCCAAGTGCCCTCGCGAAACAACGGCAGGCAGAAATAAACGCAACACAGGAAAGCGTAGGCATTTACGCCAGACGAACCCCTAAAGAGAAGAAAAACGGCTTCTTCGGTCAAATCGTGCGTACATTGAAAGATGGAACACGTGGTAAAGCCTACTACCAAGAAAAAGGCGAAACCATCCAGAACGAATTCCAAGATCAACTCTCTAAGTTGGAGAGAGATTACAATGAGGGGTATGGGCTGAATCTGATGTCATGGAAACCAGAGACGCTCTGTGAAGAGGAAATCGCGGTTTTCCTCCTCAACCTCATGGTAAACGAAGTGATCGCATGGCAGAAAGAGACGGGGCGCGCGACCCCTGAAACCGAAGGGATTGTCGAAACCCTTACTGAAGTAGATACACTCCTACGTCAGACCCTCAAGCAGACGCGGGGTATCAGTACACCGTCACCAACGTTGTTCCCAAACCTCCTTGCCGAAAATGAAAAAGACCTTGAGAAAATTCGGAACGAATGCGATGCCTATCTCCGGCGTTTCACCAGCAAGTTAATTGAGCAAGAGAAAAATCACGCGACTAAAATTGAGATTCTCTCCTTCAGAAAATTCCTTACTGAGTTCATCCGAGATTTCCTATTCGCCGAGATCGCGAAAAACACACTCGGCAATGCACTCCCTAAACGTCTCAATTGGTTCCTCGAACTCGTCGATTCTGAAGTCATGCCGATTGAGATTGGAAAAACGAAAGTGTTAACGAGCCATCACAAAGTGAAAGACGCTCGCCCAAGTGAATGCGAATCCGGCACAATTGTCGAGGTCCTCACGCCCGGTTTACAATCAAGAGACGGTAAACGCATCAACCAGATGGCTGTCGTCATTGAAGCGGAGTAGACTATGCAAACCGCAGTACAGTTGATTGAGCGAGTCGGACAGATACCACAAGTAAAGCTCGGTCATTTCCCAACACCGCTTGAAGAATGTCCGAGACTCTCCGATGCACTCGGCGGTCCACGTATCTTCATAAAACGCGAAGATTGCTCAGGGTTGGCATTTGGGGGTAACAAGGTGCGGCAGCTCACATTTACGCTCGGCGATGCTGTCGCGCAAGGTGCCGATACAATCGTACACGGTGCTGCCTCACAATCAAACCACTGCAGACAAGCTGCCGCTGCTTGTGGCAAACTTGGACTTAAGTGTTATCTGCGTCTCGCCCGAGACCACAAGAGTATTCCACAAGGGAATCTGTTGTTAGATAAATTAGCCAGTGTTGATGTTGAGATCGTTGATGTTCCGTTTGGACCCGAATTAGATGAAGTGAAGCAGGAATTAGCGAAAAAATTGGAGTCTGAAGGGCTGAAACCCTATGTCGTCGCGGGTCCGCGTTCAACCGCACTTGCTGCTGTTGCTTTCGCGTGGTGCATCGCTGAAATTGCAGAACAGCAACACCAGTTAGGCATTGATGCCGATTGGATTTACACGTGTTCCGTAGGTGGCACACAAGCAGGACTCATCCTCGGCACCAAAACGCTTGCCTTGAAAATGAAGCCTTTTGGTATCGCACCCATCCGCTGGGAAAATAAACACCAACGCTTACGCACCGCTGCAAACGATGCAGCAGATGTCCTTGGACTTGATACACGCGTTGCGGATGCAGACATTCAGAACACTGACGACTATATTGGAAAGGCTTACGGTTACCTCACGCCCGAATGTATTGATGCGCTTAAACTCGTTGTCAAAACAGAAGGGATTTTCCTCGATCCTGTCTACACCGCTAAAGCCATGGCGGGCCTCATCGACCATATCCAACAAGGTAAACTCGGACGCGACGACACTGTTATTTTCCTACACACCGGTGGCACCCCCGCACTTTTTGCATATCAAGAGGAATTAGTCGCCGACCTATAGTTTCGATGCCCCCGGATTAAACCTCATCTGGATTCAGTGTCACTATCTTACTGACCTGACGTAATAACTTCCCTCCCTGTCCCCCTTCTGAATTGATTTTTCCTTTGACTTTTTTTTTCTCTGTGATTACTTTAATGTGAGTTCTATAATACCTACTCCCAGAGAAGGACCCTCAAAGTTTTGCCCTATATATACCGCTCCAACGACAACCACTATACGCCCAGTGAAAATCTAAAGAACCTATTTGAAGAGTTGGTCATCCAACCGTTTGAGCGCAATCTACCAGCATTGGCGGAAGATGTTAAAAATAACAGAATATACTATTGGGAAGATATTGCGCGTATTCTCAGACAAGGACAGAGCGATTTCGATGAAACATCCTATGATAAAACATCGAACGAGTATTATTTTCCAAAGGACAAGGTGGCTATCTATTGCGTCCATCACATGCCAAGACATCTTTTTAGTTCTTATCACATCTTTACAAATCACCTCACCCCGATAAGCGAAAAGGATAAAGTTGTATTCATTGATTTCGGTTGTGGCCCCTTAACTTCAGGTATTGCTTTTCGGGCTTTTGCAGGGCAGCGCGACATTACTTATTTGGGGATTGATAGCTCGCAAACCATGCTTGAGAAGGCGGCGGTAATTAACAGATACGGTCCCAATAAGTATAAAGACCCTTTCTTTGACAAATTTGAACTTATGCGTGACAATGACTCCTTGGCAGGCTTATTGGACAAATACATTGAGGGGGGTGATAGGACAGAGATTCTATTTAATTTTTGCTATTTCTTTTCGAGTCCGACATTAGATATTGATCACCTATCGGATGTCCTCATTCAGATTATGAAGCGATACAATCAGCACAAAATGTGTTTGATATACCAAAACCCGGATCATCGATCATTAGCCGGGGATCGTCGTTTGAGATTGTATGGTAAGTGGGAAAAACTTAAAACGGATCTTTCGATGTTTAGCAGGCAGGGAGCCCAATCGGATGTTGAAACTTTCTCTTACTGTAGGCTCGTAAATGGTTTACGCCACAACAATGCCAAAGTCTACTATGAGATACTTTGTTACGAATGAGGCAGTGATGGGTGTCGCTGACATTTAGAAAAGTTATTCTAAAAAACGAAAAAAACGCCAGAAAAATAAAAAATGGCGCGGTGTTTGCTTGGGTATTTTCCCAAGAGACCGCGCCTCATTATATCAACAAACCGTATTAGAACCGATCCGACTTAATCTCACCCCACTGTGTCGCCAATTTTTCCGTGGCATCGACAGGGAACGGTGTGTCACGATTCAGGTCGTCTTCTGGATCGCCTTCAAAGTAGCGGAAATTGTCAATCCAAAAATCCGTATCGGATTGCGCGATAGATAAACTTACCCACATGTCTCTGACGACATCGGCGGTTGCGGTGAAGGTATAGTCATATTCTTCCCACTCGGGTCCGGTCAACATTATGTCAGGATTCGGCTGACCGTTCAGGTGGTTGGTCCAAGGGTCGTGTTGTGTTTGGAAGTTCACTCTCACGACACGCGGTTTCTCGGCACGTGCCCAGAAAACGACGGAATACGTTTCACCTTTTTCCATTGAGACACTTCTTTGCTTAACTTTTGCGTGCCAAGCAGTGCCAGTGGCTTTGTGTCCGACGATCTTGAGCGATTTTTTCCCATGTTGTGGGTTCTTTTTGTCAATCTCCATCGTATAAAGTCCGCCACGATTGCAACATGCCCCGTCCTCTAACTCCCAAGCGGCTAAATCTTCCTCAAAACTGTAGTTCTCGATGAGGAGTTCACCCTTTTTCCATTTTCCTAATTCCTGCAGCGTTTCTGCGGACGCGCTAAAACTTATGAACAGCGCGAGCAGGCACACACTTATAGCAATAGATTTCGTCACGTTAAATTTCTGTTAGTAAAAACCTATATAAATCTGTATAAATATAGATTTTCACGGGAATCCTACTCCCTTTACGAACACCGTCGTGTCCTGATCCTGTGTATAATCAGTGTCGTCTGACCACGATCGCCAGAAATTACACACGAACTGCATACCACAAGGAAACACGTGGTATGGAGTAACCCTCAAAGTTAGTGTCGAAACACTAACGCCTTTGTTTCTCTATTTCCCATCGTCGTAGATTTCTATACCGCTTCGACGTCGCGGGTGGTGCGGGTTGCGTGGTTAGCGCAAAGTTGGTGTTAGTGACTTCGCTCACAGCAACACTTCGCCCACTTTAGCAAAGACAAAACAGTTTTTTAGGGGTTCCGCTGATTTGTCAAGATTTATACGCGTTTGGAGAACCAGGTTTAATTGGGTTTAGAACTTACTCCTTTGTTTATAATATTGTATAAAATTAGGCATCACTGCGCATAAAAGATTCCACTTCAGGCAACACTTGTGCAACCGCCGCTTGATCGACGCGATCAGCAACACCATCATAACCTGCCGTCTGAATCATCTTCACGAGGTTTTCGCCTAACTGTTCAATCGTCCATGCGACTGAATCCGGCACGCTCGCTTTATCGAGATGCCGTTGATCGTTCTTTCCAGAGGGATCATAGTGATAATGCGGGTCCTTGCGGAAGCAGTCAAAGCGGAGGAGCTGAATATTTTCACCGTCTGCTTCTCCGTAAACACGCACGGAGGGACCGCCGTCTGCACCAAGACTGCGTTGATCTACGTGGAGTTCAACGCCACCTACTTCAAACACTTTTTCATTCATTGATTCTTCCCCTTTTGGCGTATCTTGGTAGCCAAAAATTACTTTTAAAAACCGGAAATATTGAGTATATTATACACAACCGTTAAATAGTATGTCAACCAAAATCTGCACTTCAACTGACAACTGACCGTTGTTGAATAATTTTTAATTATTAACCCAAAAATCTTTTTTATAGTTTTTACTATAAAAAACTTGACAAAAATAATTCTGATATGATATACTATATAATAAAATTAAATTTTCTCTGGGCAAATTCAAATGAAGCAACAGATGCTCGACCGTTTTGGGCGGATCCATACGAATCTTAGAATCTCGGTTACTGATGTCTGTAACTTCCGGTGTATTTACTGTATGCCCGAAGATATGACCTTCATGCCAGACGCAGCACTGATGACCTTTGACGAGATTTTGCATTTGGCGCGCATTTTCGTTGAATTAGGTGTTAGCAAAGTCCGTATTACCGGTGGTGAACCACTCGTCCGTCCTGGCGTGCCTGCGCTCATAGAGCGGTTAACGCAGTTAGAAGGTCTGAGAGACATCAGTCTAACAACAAATGGCATAGGGTTGATTACGCAAGCACAAGCCCTTTACGATGCCGGGCTCCGCCGTATTAATGTGAGTTTAGACACACTCAATGAAGAAAAATTCGAGCAGATGACGCGTCGAAAAGTGCTTTCACGCGTGCTTAAAGGGCTTAAAACCGCACACGAATGCGGTTTCAACCCAATCAAAGTCAATGCTGTCGCCATGCGTGGCTTTACAGACGATGAAATTGTCGATTTAGCCACTTTCGCCCGTCAAAATGAGTATCAACTCCGATTTATCGAATTTATGCCACTCGATGCCGATGATGTCTGGGGACGCAACATGTACATCCCCGGAAAAGAGATTATCGATAAAATCAACGCCGTTTATCCACTGACACCCGTGACCTTGAACGGAGAGGCAAAGAGCGATACTGCTCAACGCTATCGCTTCTCAGATAACGGGAACGAGGTTGGCATTATTCCTTCTGTGAGCGAACCGTTTTGCGAAAATTGTAACAGAGTACGTCTTACGGCTGACGGAAAATTCCGGACGTGCCTTTTCTCGCTCGTAGAAACCGATCTGCTCACGCCGCTCCGAGAAGGGGCATCAGATGAGATAATTAGTCAACTCATCTTAGATGCCGTCGCGCAAAAAGAGGCTGGGCATAAAATTAACGCAGCAGATTTTATTAAACCAGAGCGAAACATGTCGAGGATCGGTGGTTAAAGCGTCTTTTGTCGTGAAACATACATAATGAAAAAATCACGCTGTAGTCGTGATATAAACACATTAAAAAATGCAATTGGAACCACACCTTCAACCTAAGGAGTTTAATCGAACGAATGAGCAAAGACTTAGCCATTAAAGACTTGCACATCAGTGTGCAAGGCAAACCTATTATCAAAGGACTAAATTTAACTGTAAAACAGGGCGAAATTCATGCCCTCATGGGTCCAAATGGATCCGGTAAAAGTACCCTCGCTAACGGCTTAATGGGACATCCGCTTTACGATATTGACACAGGCGAAGTGATTTTCAATGGTGTTAATGTTTTGGAACTTGAACCAGACGAACGCGCCAAACTCGGACTTTTCCTCGCTTTTCAATATCCAACGGCGATTCCAGGTGTCAGCTTGGCGAATTTCTTGCGACTTGCTGTCAGTGCAGTTCGTGGAAAAACAGGAAATGGTGCTGGTAGCGA
This sequence comes from Candidatus Poribacteria bacterium, assembly GCA_022827625.1. Classification (GTDB taxonomy): domain Bacteria; phylum Poribacteria; class WGA-4E; order WGA-4E; family WGA-3G; genus WGA-3G. The sequence continues at coordinate 96,784 of JAJEIE010000022.1, forward strand.
AGGACTTATTCCGATGCGCGAATTCCGTCGTGAACTCCGCGAGAAAATGAAACAACTTGGTGTTGACGACTCCTTCGCCAGGCGATACCTCAACGACGGGTTCTCCGGTGGCGAAAAAAAGCGCGCAGAGATTCTACAACTCGCAATGCTCGAACCCCAAATTGCTATCCTCGATGAAACCGATTCCGGGCTCGATATTGATGCCGTCCGAATTGTCGGCGAAAGCGTCAGCAGACTGGTCGGACCCGACCTCGGCGTTCTAATTATTACGCACTACCCGCGGTTGTTGGACTACATCCGGCCAGAGTTTGTGCATATATTGCTTGATGGTAGAATTGTTGAATCGGGGGGTTGGGAACTCACACAGATGTTAGAAGCAGAGGGTTACGATCCGATTCGAGAAAAACACGGTATTGCAGAGGAAACTGAATAAATTTGAGCAACGGTTTGCAGTATATCCGGCAATCTACAAGGAGGAATAAAATGGCAACTTCTGAAAAGAATACAATAGAAGAACTCGGAATTAGTAAAGAGTACCAATACGGGTTCCATGATGACATTAAACCCACATTCAAGTCGCGCAAAGGGTTAGACGAAGAAGTTATCAATGAAATGTGTGACATCAAAGGCGAACCCGACTGGATGCGTCAATACCGGCTCGATGCTTATCAGATCTTCAAGCAGAAACCGATGACAAAATGGGGTGGTGACCTGTCCCAACTCGATTTTGACGACATCTACTATTACGTCAAAGCCTCTGACCGGAGCGAACGGAGTTGGGATGATGTCCCTGATGATATCAAGAAAACCTTCGACCGATTGGGTATCCCCGAAGCGGAACGGAAGTTCCTCGCCGGTGTCGGTGCACAGTACGATTCAGAAGTCGTATACCACAATATCGTTGAAGAATTAGATAAAATCGGTGTTGTCTTCCTTGATACCGATACTGCTGTTAAAGAATACCCGGATCTCGTGAAGAAATACTTCGGAACTATCATCCCGTCAGCGGACAATCAGTTCGCCGCACTCAACAGTGCCGCGTGGAGTGGTGGAAGTTTTGTTTATGTTCCACCGGGTGTGAAGGTCGAATATCCTTTGCAAGCCTATTTCCGAATCAATAGCGAGAACATGGGGCAATTCGAGCGTACACTCATCATCGCTGACGAAGGGTCACAGGTGCATTACGTTGAAGGCTGCACGGCACCGACATATAGCAGTGAATCCTTGCACAGTGCAGTTGTTGAGATCGTTTGCATGAAAGGTTCGCGGGTGCGTTACACAACCATCCAGAATTGGGCAAACAACGTATATAATCTCGTTACGAAACGCGCTGTCGCTTATGAGGACGCACAGATGGAATGGGTAGATGGCAACCTCGGTAGTAAGTTAACAATGAAGTATCCGAGTGTTTATATGATGGAACCGGGCGCGCGTGGCGAGATTCTCTCCATCGCTTTCGCCAGTAAAGGGCAGCACCAGGATGCCGGCGCGAAAGTCTATCACTGTGCCCCTCATACCTCTTCGCAGATTACCTCAAAGAGCATCAGTAAAGATGGAGGACGCTCCAGTTATCGCGGGTGGGTCGATGTCGCGAAAGGTGCTAAGGGATGCAGATCACACGTCGTCTGTGATGCACTCCTCCTTGACAAAGACTCGCGTTCGGATACCTATCCGGTCATTGAGATTAGCGAAAACGATACCCACATTGAACACGAGGCGCGTGTCAGCAAAATCGGAGAAGAGCAGCTCTTTTACCTCATGAGCCGTGGACTTTCGGAGGAGGAAGCCTCCACTATGATTGTTAACGGGTTCATTGAACCGCTCGTGAAGGAACTCCCGATGGAATACGCTGTTGAGATGAACCGCCTCATCCAACTTCAAATGGAAGGTTCAATCGGTTAAGAAAGTTATCAGTTGTTGGTTATTAGTTGTTGGTTAAAAGGACTCTGGTAACAATTCCGCTTTGTTTGGAGTCTTACAGCCTTTAACTAATAACCAATACCGATGACCAATAAAGGATAACAAAAAATTGCAAAAAGGCGAATTTTCAAAAGAATTTCTTCAAAAAATAACGGAAACTGAGCCAAAATGGATGCGTGAGAAGCGGTTGGAGGCGTATGCGCTTTCTGAATCCTTGCCGATGCCACATACAACGAAAGATGATGCTTGGCGCCGCACTGTTGATATGCGCACCCAAGATTACTGGCGGCGAAGTCGACGATCGCTCCGCGGCTTCGCGCTCGAAAAATATTATCCGCATGTGCCGACAAACGGTGAACAATCGGCAGAAAATGTAGACTACAACGCCGAGGGGACAGCTGGGCTGCTGGTGCAAGTTGACGGTCAACTTCAATACAGTTCCGACGCAGAAACACTGAAAGAAAAGGGGATCTACTTTGCACATCTCCACACCGCACTGCAAGAGCAACCCGAACTCCTCCGCGACTACTTCATGACCAAGGCAGCAACCTTGGAGACGACGCTGAAAAGTGGAAATATTGCGCGACACAACAAATTTGACGCGCTTCATGGTGCCTTCTGGCAAGGCGGTTATCTATTACATGTTCCAAAAGGTGTAAAAGTTGAACTGCCGCTCCGCGTCTATATTCGGATGTCCGAAGCGGCACATGCCGATCTATCGCATGTGCTTATCATCGTTGAAGAAGGCAGTGAGGTTGCGATTTTGGAGGACAATTCGTCTACCAATCCAGAGGCGAGCGGTTTACATAGTGGCGCAATCGAGATTTTTGCAGGACAAAACGCCAACGTAACTTATGTGCAAGTCCAAGATTGGAATCGACAGGTCTGGAATTTCGCTACGCACCGTGCTATAGTTGCCAGAGATGCGCAGCTCTGCTGGGTCACTGCTACATTTGGCAGCAGACTTAGTAAAATAAATCAAGCAGTTGTTTTAGACGGTGCTGGCAGCAGCGCACAAATGCTCGGATTGGCTTTCACGGACACTCGTCAACACTTCGATGTGAGTACGGCACAGGAACACGCTTCACCGCATACCATCAGTGATCTCTTGTATCGGACTGTCTTGAAAGATAGAGCACAAACCGCATGGGGTGGGAACATTTACGTCTATCCGGCAGCGAACCATACCGATGCCTACCAGAAAAACGATAATTTGTTGCTGAGCGAACGGGCACACGCCGACACCTTGCCCGGTTTGGAAATTGAAGCACATGAAGTTCGTTGCACACACGGCGCAACTGCGGGAAAGATTGATGCCGATCAGGTCTTTTACCTGATGAGCCGCGGGCTCCCTTATGCACAAGCTGAAAAACTGATTGTTGACGGATTTTTTCAACCCGTTATGGAACGTATCCCGTTAGAATCCGTTCAGGAAGAGTTAAGTACATCTATTACGCGCAAACTTAAGTAATCGTCAGCTTTTGGTTATCGGCTGTCGGTTAAAAGTGGTCTCACACTAACTGATAACCGAAAAATGAAACTACCGAAAAGGAGCAACTCACAATGAGTCAACCGAAAATTATCGCTTATATGAAACCTGTTTGTGGATGGAGCAATGGTGTCCGTGCGATCTTCGCTAAATACGGTTTGGACTACGAAGACAGAGACATCATTAACAATCAAGACAACTATCGTGAAATGGTTCAGAAGACGCGGCAGCCTTATCAGCCCTGCGTCCAGATTGACGATATAATACTTGCCGATGTCAGTGGCGATGAAGTGGAACATTATTTGGTCTCAGAGGGTATTGTCCAAGCGAGTGAAGCCGAAACGGATGTTCCGACGGATCAGGCATGTGAGGACCACGGACCGTCTGCTGTGAGTATCGGCTTCCCGAGCAGATAGATTTATTCTTTTACAAGCTGTCAGCGGTCAGTGAGTTCGCCATTAACCTTAGTACTCAGGTGCGGATTGCAGTGGGCAAAACCTGTTTACAACTCCTAAGCGTCCGACTGACTGCTGATGGCTATTTCGCATAGGATAAGGCATAAAATGCATAAGTTGGAATTCCGTCCGTTTGATATCGAAGCCATCCGTAAAGATTTCCCGATTTTCACGACGGATCCACCGTTGGCTTTCCTTGATAACGCCGCCTCGACGCAGACACCACGTCCCGTCGTTGAAGCGATGGATGCCTATTACGATACCTATCGCTCGAATATCCATCGCGGCATCTATCGGATCTCAGAGGAGGCGACAGAACAGTATGAGCGCGCAAGAGAGAAGGTCGCTCAGCTGATTAACGCACCGCGGTCGCGGCAGGTCATTTTCACGCGGAACACGACGGAATCTATCAATCTTGTCGCTTACAGCTGGGGCAGCACAAATATCGGTGAAGGTGACGAAATTGTTCTCACCACCATGGAACACCACAGCAATCTCGTACCTTGGCAGTTACTCGCACAGCGTACGGGCGCGACGCTCCGGTTCGTTGAAATAACCGATGAGGGATTACTCGACTTCACACAACTCCGCGACCTACTGACCGAGAAAACGAAACTTGTCGCTATAGGACACGTTTCTAACGTACTCGGTACCATCAACCCAATCCAGTCTATCATTGATATGGCGCATGCCGTTGATGCGAAAGTCATTGTTGACGCCGCGCAATCCGTCCCACACTTCCAAGTTGACGTTCAGCAACTTGACTGTGATTTTCTGGCATTCTCAGGACATAAAATGTGCGGTCCTACGGGTATCGGTGTTCTATATGGTAAATCGGAATTGCTCGAAGAGATGCCGCCTTTTCTCGGCGGTGGTTCAATGATTCGGAGCGTTGAGCGGGATGTGTCCAGCTACGCAGAACTGCCTGCTAAATTTGAGGCGGGAACGCCAAGCATTGCCGAAGCCATTGGACTCGGTCACGCAATTGACTATATCACACAAGCGAATTTAGCAGCCATTCATGTTCACGAACAAGAACTTCTAAAATACGCGCATCAACGCTTAGAACAAATCGAAGGCATTACCCTGTACGGACCGGCACCGCATCAGAAAATGGGTGTCATCTCTTTTAACATGGAGGGCATCCACCCCCACGATGTCGCTGGAATCTTGGATACACACGGCGTTGCTGTCCGTGCTGGACATCATTGTGCACAGCCACTCATGAAAAGGTTAGATGTCATCGCTACCGTTCGTGCCAGCCTCTATCTTTACAACACGATTGAAGACGTAGACCGCTTATATGAAGGGCTTTGCAGGGCACAGAAACTTATGACCCGGAGAAAAATAACATGAACATATATCAGGAAGAATTGCTTGACCATTACGAAAATCCAAGTAACTATGGAACCTTGCCGAGATGTACTATTTCTCATGAAGAAGACAATCCGCTTTGTGGTGATCAGATTCGCATTGACCTGCTTATTGAAGACGATACTGTTAAAGAAGTACGTTTTTGCGGACATGGATGTACGATTAGTCTGGCAGCTGCGTCTATGCTGACTGAAAAAATCGAAGGCAAAAGTCTTGATGAAGTCAAACAACTTTCAAAAGACGACATTTTGGATATGATTGGCATCCCTTTGGGTCCTGTTCGTCTCAAGTGCGCTTTATTAGCACTCAAAGTCCTCAAAGCCGGTGCGTATGGCATTACAGCTTGGCCCGGTGAAGAAGATGAGTAGACGCGAAAACTGTTTTGTGTTCCTATAGTCCGTCCGCTTTACTTGAGAAAGGAAATTATGCCAGAATTTTATAAAGTCGCAAAAGTGAGTGAAACCCCACCCGACACCAAGAAATTAGTCGAGGTGGATTTTGTACCGGTGCTGCTCTTCAACGTCCAAGGCGAATTTTATGCCATAGAAGACGTTTGTACACACGATGACGGTCCCTTAGCGGAGGGTTGGTTCAGTGGTGACGAAATAGAATGTCCACGACACGGTGCTCGCTTCTGCGTGAAAACCGGAAAAGCACTCTGTATGCCTGCGGTTGAAGACATCGAATGTTACACCGTCAAAGTTGAAGGCGATGACATCCTCATCAGTCTCGATTGAAGGCAGAAACACTTGTAACTCACAAGCCTTATGTTGTAGGAGGGAATTTAAATGGTATCTGAAGCATCCGTCTTAGAGACTATCAAAGAAAATATTATTGATCCAGAAATCGGTATTAATATCGTTGACATGGGACTCATCTACGGTGTTGACATCAACGACACAACGGTTGACATTACGATGACTTTAACGAGTCCGGGATGTCCCGCGGGTGGACAGATTGTCAACGGCACACAGCACGTCACACAGCAGATGGACGGTGTCGATGAAGTCAATGTCAATGTCGTCTGGGACCCACGTTGGACCATGGAAATGATGACCGAAGACGCAAAGGACGAACTCGGCATTTTTTAACTATGGGATCCTGGGCATCGTTCCACAATGTAAAGCTAAGACAAATTATGCCATTTAAGGCATAATTTCATTTCACGATGGTTTTTGGTTAATTTCAATACGACTGGGAAGTTGTACGCTTCTCAAAAGTCTTTTACCACTAAAACGCACAACTTTCTGGATGTTTATGATAAAAAAAAGTCCGAAACTTCTTAAGAAACACGCGAATGCCTTTCAGGTAGAATGGAAAGACGGGCATAGCAGTTGGTATCCATACACCTATCTCCGTCAGATGTGTCCGTGCGCTGAATGCACAATTATCCGGCATAAAGGCAGAGATGTCCACTCCCTCTTTTCACCGCAAGGCGACGGAGATATAACGCTCATTGCGGTATCAGACGATATTCAACCTCTTGATATCCAATTGGTCGGTCGTTATGCGCTACAGTTTAATTGGAACGATGGACACGCTACCGGTATCTATCCGTTTGAAGTGCTACGCGAGACGTGTCCGTGTCCAGAATGTGCACCGCTGCCACCGATCCAACCGGAGAAAGAAAACCCAGAAAGTTAAAAATAAATCATGCAAACGCAGATCCCTGAGATTTCCGCACAAGAACTCAAACAAAAATTAGACACAGACGCATCCGTCTTGTTGCTTGATGTCCGCGAACAGAGCGAATACGACATCGTGCATCTCGAAGGTGCGCGGCTCATACCACTTAATACCCTACCGCACCACATAGAGAGTCTCCCAACAGAACAAGAGATTGTTGTCTACTGCCATCACGGACAACGAAGCCTTTATGCCACCGCCTATTTGCACCAAAACGGATTTCGTGATGCCAAAAACCTCGCAGGTGGCATCGACCAATGGGCAGCCGAAATCGATCTAACCTTACAGAGATATTAAAGGGACTTTTAATTTTTTGTTCCTGGACCGCTACCTCCGTTGTCCATTCTACAAAGCCCCTGAACCGTAGCCCGTAACGCAGTGGAGGGCGGATATACGTAGATTAACGTTGTTTACCTAACCCATCTGACCGAACCGCAAGGAAAATTAAAAAAATGATTGTTGAATTTGAAAACCGCTCCGGTGAAATAGAACAAGCCGAAATGGAGATTGACGAACCGTGTCCGATTTGTTGTGGCATGCTCTTCCCGCTTGTCGAGTCGGACGCCGATAGCGGATATCGCTGCAGCAGTTGCGGTCTCGTCTTCATGCCCATAGAAGAAGAATAGGGAATAGTTATCAGCGATCAGGGCGTTCACTACGTTCACTTTCAGCCATCAGTCACTCGTTTGTGGAATTACAAACGTTTCTGACTGCCACCCGCTTAACTGATTGCTAACTGCTAATTGCTGACCGCTATTCTATTATTCAATTTCTCGGAAATCCGGAACTTCCACGGGTGCGCCACCGTTTGCGATCGACTGTTCAGAAACCAAGCCCGGTACTGTGAAATCCATCGTTGTATAGACATCCAACGGAGGTTGCGTGTCGGTGAGGATACTATCGACAAAATCGCGCACCTTAAAATACTCACCGAGATCCCCGGCATTCTCAGACTCAGCAGGCGGATTTTTCCAGTGTTCTGGCAGCAGGTCTTCAAACTGTGAAAGCGGTCGCCACTGCTCAGTCACTGAGAACTCATCCAACCAAATCTTCGGTGCTGCGCCAAGTCCACGTGAACCCTCATAGCACCCCTTTGTCCCTTGCAAACTGAAATAGGAATTCGCAGGACGGTTCGAGAGCATATCAATCCGAATCTTTATTAACCCACCACTATCGGTCTTACAGAGCATCATCACGGTATCCTCCATCGCATGCTCTGGATCGGTGTTAACGCCACTGCCGAGGCAACAGACACTCGCCACACGTCCGCCGAACCACTGAAGTACGGGACCGAGGCTATGCGTCGCATAATTGCACCGATTAATGCCTACCTGCCAGTAATAACGCCATGTAGGATTGCCACTCGTATCGTGATGGAGCGATTTAACGTTGTGGACGTACTCCCCTTCTCCGAAATAGACATCACCGAACATACCCGCCTCTACCATACTGCGGATGAGTACATTTGACTTCGAGTAACAGGTATTCTCAGCCATTGTATATTTAGCAGGCGATTTCCGAACCGCCCGAACCAAATCGTAGCACTCCTCCAAATTGACAGCGGCAGTCACTTCGCTGATGACGTGTTTCCCGGCTTCCAACGCTTCGATTGACTGCGGCACGTGTAAGTTCTCAGGGGTCGCGAGAACAACAAGATCGACTGCATCCAGCATAGCACCATAATCTGTGAACTTCTGTGGAATATCGAACCGTTCCGCAACGTTCTCGAGAGTCTCTTCATTGATGTCACAAACCGCCGTTACATCGGTCTCTGCTATTGCCTTAAAAGGTGCGACGTAAGAACTCCCCCGATGCGCCCCAACAATTCCCACTTTCAATTGATCTGCCATTACGAATCTCCTTTTCAATTTGCAAGCATCACCTAAATCTGATATAGTTTAAAGAATGAACAACAAGACACTCGACCATCTGCTAATCACGCTCACAGTCTTATTTGATCTCTGTTTTGTTGCTACTGCAATTGTCGTCGCATACTGGGTCCGGTTTGAATCTGGTTGGACCCCTGAAGTCCTCGTTCTACATAAAGGTGGCACCCCGCCGCTCGACGACTATTTCCGACTCATCCCGCTGATGGCGATTATCTGGTTAATGACGCTAAAAGGACTAAAGCTCTATCGCCCAGAAAACAACGCCACACTTTCAGCATTCTGGACGCTCTGTAAAGCCGCTGGCATCGCACTCATCGCTACATTAGCCGCGCTCTTTTTTATTTTTCACCACGATGCCTACTCGCGTTGGGTCATGCTGCTCGCCTCTGGGTTCAGTCTCGTCTGGCTGTTTTTAGGTAGACTTGTTCTTTACCGTTTCCGACAGGCAATTCACGCGCAGGGGGTCGGCATAAGCAGGATAGCTCTTGTTGGCTACGATGCACGTGTGGAAGCGTTTATCCAGGACCTCAATGCTAAAGGCAACAGCGGTTATCAATGCGTTGGCATAATTAACAGAAAGACCGGAACCGGGAATCCCGAACAAGCTGGGGCATCCAGCACAGAAGGTTATCAAAACCTTGGGCAAATTGATGAAGTGCTTCAACTGGTGCAAAAGCATCGGCTTGATATGCTATTCATTGTATCGCCAACGATTTCAAATGCCGCTATCCTACAGATTCTCCATGCGTGTGAAGGTGTACCTGTCCAAATCAATCTACTCCCTGAACTCTCCGAGTTTATCAGAAGCGGCACCGTTATCACCTTCTTCAAGGACATACCGGTGCTACGACTCCGAGAAACCCCGATGCAGGGCATGCAAGGCATTGTCAAGCGTCTGATAGACATCGTTTTCAGTCTATTCGCTTTGACGGTGTTAAGCCCACTCATGTTAGCGATCGCCATTGCGATCCGTCTGACCTCACCCGGCAAAGTAATTTTCCGGCAAGAACGCGTCGGTAGAGCCGGAAAGCGATTCCACATCTACAAATTCCGTTCCATGCGCGTTGATGCCGAAGAGGAAGTCGGGCATGTCTGGGCAAAAGATGACGATCCACGGGAAACTTCACTCGGAAAATTCCTCAGACGCTGGAGTTTAGACGAATTGCCCCAATTCTTCAACGTCCTCAAGGGTGATATGAGTCTCGTCGGACCGCGACCAGAGATGTCCGGACTCATCGACACATTCCGAGAATCCATACCCCACTATCTTGCACGGCAGCGCGTCAAGTCCGGCATGACGGGCTGGGCACAAGTGAACGGCTTGCGGGGCAACACCTCCCTTGAAGAACGGGTTTCTTACGACCGATACTACATCGAAAACTGGTCACTCGGCTTGGATATCAAGATCATCTTGAAGACGTTGTGGGCAATCAAAAAAGGCTCGCGATGATTCACATCTATTCCGAGAAATACTGTCGCAAAAAGGGCCATGCCCCGGCTTTGTAATAGCGATGTCCACCCTCACCTATAAAAAGTTCACACCTGTCCGCAACGCCAGCGACCGTATAGATTTCCTTTAACCGCTCATACGCCAACTCAACATGATCAATCGGAAAAATACCGTCATCGCGTCCAGCAATCGCACAGAACGGGCGAGGTGCGATTAAGCCTGCGACATCGTACATCTCCCCCAGTCGCATGACTCCGGGCACATAGTTACATTCACAATGCCGGATCATGCCGATGCTGCCTTCAAAGGTGCAGAAATAACAACTCGGAATCGCTACAGTGATACGGGTCTCACATGCCGCAGCGAAAAGTGACACCGTCCCACCGCCAGAGTTCCCAGTAATCGCGATGCGGTCGGCATCTACAGGCAGGTGCTCCGTTGCCCAATCAATGAGGCGCGACATATCCCACACCCGCTCACCGATCGGAGTCCGTCCGACGAGTATACTATGAACCAATTGGTGTCGACAGGAGTGTGTGTTATCGGCTTGTTTATCTGCCTCGGTGCGGGTCTCACCGAAAGCACGGGTTGTGGGGGCAATGGCAATATAACCCTCCTCAACAACTGCTTGCCGAGCAATGTCCCGTTCACCCTCCAACATGTGTTTCTCTTCTGATTCCGAATGTGCAATCCCGGCGTAGATGTGCGGATGGTTATGCCCGTGCGGCGCAAGCACCAGTGGAAGTTTACCTTCAATCTTTTTCGGACGCAGGAGATAAAACGGGAGCGGCACCGTCGGCTCGACCCACAGATACCAACTTTCTCGGAAGTGGTCATCCATATCCAAAATTTCCAGTTGCTCGGCTTTCGGCACATAGTCCGCCAGATCGGATTCCATATTCTCTAAACCGAGAATTTCCCGAAGCTTGGGACGAAAAGCCGCTTGCCAGGTTAAGAAACCTTCGCGTGAGGTTTCCTGAAATTCATACGTCCGTGGAACAGTATCGTATAAGTTCTTAAAGTGCACTTCAGCATTATACATTGCAGTTTTCCCCCTATAGTCCGGTTCACTTGACAAAATTCAAAACGGTGCTATAATGTGCAATAATCATAGACGACAGATGCAGACCTGTCAACTCTTTTAACAGTTATGTCCGGACGGTATCTCTGTTGTTGATACCGATCTAAAATTGTTAATGAACCTACTATAAGCCATGAAAGGTTTCTTAACCATTAGAATACTGCAAGGACAACGGACGCAGCAGCTCAGAGGCAATAGAAAAAAAATGAAAGTATTGATAACAGGGGCAAGCGGTAGACTCGGTCAATTCGTCATTCGAGAGCTGGAAACCGAAGAACATTCGCTGGTGCTGATGTCACGCAGAACGCCGCCTGATGAATTCGCACATCTCCCATTTATTCAAGGCGACCTAAACAATTTTGAGGACTGCCAACGCGCCGTCGAAGGGGTAGATGCAATCCAACATCTCGGTGCTCAACCCAATCCAGTCGATCACCCTGATTTACGGACAGGCGCAGCAGAAAAGGGAATCCCGTTCGATGCGACCTTCAAAACAAATATGCTCGGCACCTATTACCTCATGCAAGCCGCGATTGCAGCAGATGTACATACCGTCGTGATGTGCGGTAGCAATTGCGCACTCGGGCACGGTTTCCGAATTAGCAAAACCCATATCCCGATAGACTACCTGCCCCTCGATGAAGAACACCCTTGCTATCCTGAAGACTCCTATAGCTTCTCCAAACGTTGTGGTGAGGACCTGTTAGCGAGTTATACCCGTGCGTATGGCATCCGCACTTATGTTACGCGCCCTGCCGGTATCAGTCCAGAAGAACGACGCAACCAGATGAAAGCAAACGCCAAACCGACGACGAGTTGGACACCCTGGCTCTGGTGTTGGGTAGGGAGCGAAGATGTCGCAAGCGCACATCGGCTCCTCATGGAAAAAGCAGACACCCTACCTCCACATGATGTCTATTTTCTGAACGCCGATGATACTTCAGCGTTGGAACCCTCTCAGGAACTCGTCAAGCACTTTAAACCCGAACTGCTGCCGAAAGTGAGAACACTTCAAGGGCATCAATCCTTTATCAATTGCGATAAACTCAAATCCGCTGTCGGATGGCGGCACGACACATCGTGGCGGTGATGGCGGTTAGCGGTCAGGTCGGGCACTGCGTGCCCTTTCAGCAGTCAGAGTTGTGGCAGTTGCTGACGTTGGTAGTGTCGGCGGCGACCTCGTTGCTGAAAGTTGAAGGTTTCCGATGGCTGATAGCCGAGAGTGGAGCGCAGCGGAACGCCCTGAAAACCAATAGCGAATAAAAAATTGGAGGAATTGTCATGGCAACCAGTGAAAGAGTACGGATCGGTGTTGTTGGTGTCGGGAGCATCGCTGTGCGCGGGATCCTGCCACACCTTACACAAGACGACGTTCAAGATAGATTAGAAGTAACCGCTGTCTGTGATCCAGTACCGGGTAGGGCACAAGCCGCGTCCGAAAAATTCAATGTACCGCACGCTTACGAGACTTATGAGGCACTTCTGGCAGACGGACATGTAGATGCTGTTAGCATCGCCTCACCCATCGGTCTCCACTACGGGCAAGGAAAACTTGCTATTGAACACGGCGTTCATGCCCACTTCAACAAAACAATGACAACCACGGTTGAGGAAGCAGACGATCTCATTGAATCCGCAGCGCGCGAAGGTGTAAAATTGGTAGCATCCCCAGGGGAGATGCTCCGTCCGATCCACCAAGAAATTCGCAGGCTTATTAATGACGGTGCTATCGGAACACTCACGTGGGCAGCGGCTGGATCCGCCTTCGGAAGATACCATGAAAATGAATCCGTTAGGCAAGGCAACGATCCGCTCTCTAACATTAACCCAGCGTGGTATTTTCGCAAACCCGGTGGTGGACCGTTATACGACATGACAGTCTACGGTTTGCATACGATGACCGGCATTTTGGGACCCGCAAAGCGCGTAACAGCGTTTTCCGGTGTTCGCATCAACGAACGCGAATTTCGAGGGGAGATGCTTCCGTGCGATATGGACGATAATACCTTTATTCTCGTTGACTTTGGCAAGGCATTTTTCGGCTTCGTCTACGGCGCAGCGGCAGGTTCTGTCGTCAGAGGCAGATTAGCCATTCACGGCACTGCCGGTACGATTGAGGGGAATTTGCTTAACGGGAAACCGATTGAGGCACCAGATGGTGGGCTTCCACACGTTGTCGGACCGCATCAAGATATTCAGGAATCACACGTCTATGAAGATATCATGCAGTTAGTAGATTGGATCCGCGAGGATAAACCGACGATTGTTACAGCGGAGCATGCCCGGCATGTCATAGAGATCTTCCATGCAGGCTACACGTCTGCACAAACCGGTCAAGCACAAGAGTTGCGGACTACATTTTGATTTTTTGTCTGTGCATCGGAACTCGCTAATATAACTGCCATGCGCTAAAAAATCTGTATAGGTTGCTCAAACTAAAAAACTCTCTAAACCCAAAACTGGGTATAGAATTACCGAAAATCTGCGCGTAATGTAATGGAGCGCAGACCAGAGGTCAATAATTAAAAATATGCCTAAAGCCTTATGTATCGGTGAACTCCTCATCGACTTCGTGTCCACAACACCCGATGTAACCCTCGCTGAAGCACCAGGATTCGTTAAAGCCCCCGGTGGCGCGCCCGCCAATGTCGCTGTCGGTTTAGCCAAACTCGGTATAGATGCTGGATTTATCGGGAAAGTCGGTGCGGACGCATTCGGCGATTTCCTGCGCGAAACGCTGGAGCAGAACAGTGTAGACACCTCTTATCTCGTCTCAGGAGAAACCTCTCGAACGACATTGGCTTTCGTCGCCACACGCTCCGATGGCATGAAAGACATCACCTTCTACCGACATCCGGGTGCCGACATCCAACTCTCTCCAGACGAAATCGACACGCGTTATGTCCAATCAGCGGAACTCTTTCACTACGGTTCCGTTAGCCTTAGCCATTCACCGAGTCGTGAAGCAACACTCCAGACAATTCAGTTGGCAAAGGCGAGCGGTGCCATGCTCTCCTACGATCCGAATTTACGTTTGATGTTATGGGACAATGCTAATGATGCTAAGCATTGGATCTGGGAAGTTATGCCCTACGCAGATGTCGTCAAAATATCAGAAGAGGAATGGGAATTCGTTACGGGAGATGCTGAACTCACGAGCGGTATTGAACGTATCCTTGGACTCGGTGTAAAACTGCTCGTTGTCACGTTAGGGGAACGAGGGTGCTACTACACAAACGGGACTGCTGAGGGTTATGTTGACGGTTTCGCCGTCGATGTTGTTGATACGCTTGGAGCAGGCGATGCATTCGTCGCTGCTATGCTTATGCAATTGATGAAACACGAAGACATTTCGGCACTTGACGCGCCTCGTCTTGATTTCATGATGCGTTACGCCAACGCTGCAGGCGCATTGGCAACACAGAAAGTAGGCGTAATTCCCGCATTGCCAACGCCATCTGAGATTCAACGGTTCTTGGCATAACCGTTCAAGCGACTTCAACCTTTAAAGTAGCCGCTTGTTAAACACAAAACAAGAGAAACCTATCTACTCTAAAGTTATCAATACCGGTTCAACATCAAGCATCTCTTGAATACGTCGCCGGAGCTCCGCTGCCTCTTCATGGTGAGTGAACTCGCCGATCGTTACGCGGTGCCTCGTCTTACCCTCAATAGTAGCGCGATGTATAGCAACCTTATGACCCGGATTTTGATGTTGCAATTGCCCTTGCATCCTTTCAGCATAGTGGCGCTCTATAAACGAACCGACCATAAGCGTCCATTTGGATTTTGATGCCTTTGTTGATTGCTGCTCTACCCCGAGACGCAATTGTACCTGTTGCGAGCTCCGATTGCCTGCTATATCCTCAACGCTTAACTTACAAATATACCGAGCGAGCGGTCGTTCCTGTAACTTGCCTAAAACGACTTCCGTTGGTGGTGTCCCTGCCGCTTTCATCTGTTCAACAAGCACGTTGTGGGTATCAAAAACCTCCAGTTTCCAATGTGCAAGTGGATTCATGTCTAAAGCCTTTATATCCACAGTATGCCATACGCGCATGCCGTGCGGATTGATTGTAGAGGTTCCCCTAAAGAGTTCCAATGTCGTTGGCATGAGATCAACCGTGACCTTTTCACTATCGCTGAGTTGCAGCGCGCCTTGTGCGTCTGAAACATGGAGCTCGACCTCGTAGTCCCCATCGGGAACCAAGGTACCCGCATCTGCCATGCCATCCCATACGATGCCTTCTGCGGGCGATCCGCTTCCTGATCGTTCCCAAACCCGCTCAGTATACTCATCAATGAGTATCAACCACCATTGCTCGTTTGAACCGACCTCAAAGTGGAACGTAGTGCTATCCGCAAAACCGTCGTTATTCGGTGAAATCGCCCATTCAGAGACGTGTAGTTCCCTGATAAGAGTCTTAGACACATTATTATCTATTGTTAGTATTGCTGGCATTAAAATAGGGACGTTTTCATCGACTTTAGAGGTCTTTGTCAGAACAGGTTCCCGTGGCGGCACAGCGTCGCCTACCCCCCAACGCAAAGTCGCTGAAATCCAATGGATAGATTGTTCCAATTCACTGCCACTTACATAAGCGTAATCGAGTTGTCCAGACGAATTTCGGAAACTCAATCCGCGCGCCCACTCTCCACCCCAGAACCTTTCAGAAGCCGTGAGTGCCGTGTAGCCTACCCGTAATCCGACATGTCCACCAATCAGCCACCGTTCCGCGCCGAGGTGTAATCGGAGCCTTTCCCCCCAATCGCCACGATTTTCACCGCGAACAGCAAGATCCGCAGAAAACAGCGTTTCACTCCCTAACTGGTAGGTCGTTCCTAAACGCGCTGCCAAAGGGTTACTCTCAAGAAGTACGCCGTCCGCTCGAATTCCATTACTCAATTCGGATAGATTCACTCCGAGCGTCACCGCGTCCCCCCATTTCTCCAACGGATAAGCGAACTGCATACCCAAATCCACGCTCCAGAGGAAATTTGTTCTGATGGGTGTATTATTCTGATAGTAGCGCAGATTTGCCCCCGCCGATGCCCTTTGTCCTAACGCAAGTCCATAGCCTAAAAGGACAATCTGTGTAGACTCCGTAGTGTCGCCTCTCCAACCATCAAGCCAAGTCGCAAAGGACAGGTTCCCTACATTTTTACGCGTTAAACCGAAAGTATGCGGATTCGCGGCAACTGAGAACGCCTGCTCCAATCCAGAGGGGCTCCCTGAAAACGGCATGCCCCCCATATTCACTTCAACACCATCCATAAATCCGAGTGAAGAAGGGTTCCAAAGAAATCCGTTAGTTGCGGCGGGTCCGGCTGTCCAAGCACTCCCCATACCGACGACGCGGGCACTTGCCCCAACAAAAATATCTCGCTGACCTATCCCAGAAGCCCATGGAGTAACGGGAACAATGAGAAAGGCTATTATGACGACACTCACCACTTGCCCGATTCGGGTCAACGGTTGTCTGATAAGTTTTAAAAAATTTAATTGCATCGGATAGACTCCATTTTTTATATTTTTCATCCACAGAACCCCATGCCACGATAATTCCACACGCACGCTTCTTTGAGGACTTCCTTTCATAAACGCTGCACGCAAATTTTATCCACTATCAGTAACGTCAAATTCACAGAAATCGGTACACACGCACATCCAAAAAACCCGTATCAAATACTCACTTGATTTCAAAATTTGATTTAAAATTAGGTTTTTGCTATAATACGGTTTTAAAATAACACCCTTCAATTGTAAAGCGAAAGGAGATTCCGGTCATGCAAGATTTTGCGTATATTGCCGCGAACACCGTCTCAGAAGCTGTTACGCTACTTGACGAAAAAGGACAGTCCGCACGGATTTTAGCCGGTGGCACCGACCTCATCGTTCAAGTGAGAGAAGCACGGCGAGACGTTGACTGGATGATCGATATCAAATCCATCCCCGAGGTCAATGTATTAGATTACAACGCTGACACCGGCTTAACGCTCGGTGCTGCGGTCGAATGTTACAAGGTTTACGCCGTTGATGAAATTTGCGATGCTTATCCGGGTTTAGTCGATGCAACCAAAATTATCGGTGGCACTGCAATTCAAGGGCGCGCCGCGGTCGGCGGTAATTTGTGTAACGCCTCACCTGCTGCAGACTGTATACCACCGCTGATTGTGCTGAACGCCTCCTGTGTCATTGCCGGTCCAAACGGCGAACGCGAACTGCCAGTCGAGCAATTCTGTACCGGACCCGGACAGACTGCGTTTGAAAACGGTGAAATGCTCGTATCCTTGAAGATACCGGTGCCTGCAAACAATTCAAGTTCCTTTTATCTCCGGTTTATTCCGCGCAACGAGATGGATATTGCTGTTGTTGGTGCAGGTGCTTCTGTGACGCTTGACAATGCCAAACAGACAATCGTTTCGGCTCGGATCGCACTCGGTGCTGTTGCTCCGACCCCACTCTTCGCAGAAGAAGCGAGTGCTTTACTCGCCGGTCGCGAGGTTTCTGATGCCGCGATTGACGAAGCCGCGCAAGCTGCACAAAGCATCGCACGCCCGATTAGCGATATGCGTGGAACAGCGGAACAGCGAACACACCTCGTTGGTGTGCTCACGCGGCGCGCACTTAATGGCGCAATCCAGAGAGTCCGAGATGCAGCATAAACTTCGTCGTTCCGTCCGATCGGGAATTGAGATGGATTAATTAATCTTTGTCCCTATCGGAAGGATAACAATCTTCCTCTTTTACTAAACGGAAAAGGAATTCATAACTATGGCGAGAAAATCGCACGTTCAAACCACTATTAACGGTGAAACGGTGGAATTTCTCTGTGAATCCCGGCAAAGTCTGCTGGAAGTCCTCAGAGATGAACTCCATCTGACCGGTGCTAAAGAGGGATGCAACAACGGAAATTGCGGCGCCTGTAGTGTCATCCTTGACGGCAGACTTGTCAATTCGTGTCTCGTACTGGGCGTTGAAACTGAGGGCAAATCTGTCGAAACTATCGAAGGACTTGCCGAACCTGACAAACTGCACCCCATTCAAGATGCTTTCCTCGAAAACGCCGCTCTCCAGTGCGGTATTTGTACACCGGGCTTTATCATGAGTGCCAAAGCACTTCTTGATCAAAACCCAAACCCGACTGAACACGAAATTCGATACTGGTTGGCTGGAAATTTGTGTCGCTGTACCGGTTACGATAAAATCGTCCGTGCTGTGCTTGACGCAGCCGCAGCTAAGTAAAAGGAGCGTCTTTCGACGGAAGAATAGAAATGACTGAAAACAAAGAATACAAAGTTGTCGGAACCCGCCCGATCCGCCATGACGGTGTTGACAAGGTCACCGGCAGAGCACTTTACGGGGCAGATTTTCAGATCGCAGGACTCCTCCACGGTAGGGTGCTGCGAAGTCCACACGCACACGCCCGAATTCTCTCAATTGACACCAGTCGTGCTGAAGCATTTCCGGGAGTCAAAGGTGTTGTCACTGCACAAGACCTGCCGAGTGCTGAGGATCGAATTGCTGACCTCGGCGAGGGTGCTGTCAATCTCAAACATCTCTGCGATAACATTTTAGCGAGTGATAAGGTGCTGTACACGGGACATGCTGTTGCTGCCGTTGCCGCGACAAGTCCACATATCGCAGAAGAGGCTTGCAAACTCATTGATGTTGAATACGAGGTGTTACCCCCTGTCTTAGAGGTGCGTCAAGCAATGGAACCGGATGCCCCGCTCCTCCACGAAACCCTGAAAACGACTTCAATGGGCGAGACAGCTGACGAACCGAGTAACGTCGCAAGCCATATCCAACACACGCTCGGTGATCCCGAGAAAGGGTTCGCTGAAGCGGATATCATTATTGAGCGTGACTTCGTGACAGGCACTGTCCACCAAGGCTACATTGAACCCCACAACGCCACCGCACATTTTAACCAAGATGGCCACTTGACGATTTGGTGTAGTACACAAGGTGCGTTTACGGTTCGTGAGCAGGTCGCCGAAATTCTCCAGTACCCGATTTCCAAAATTAAGGTCGTCCCGATGGAGATTGGCGGCGGTTTCGGTGGTAAAATTAGCGTCTACATCAAACCGGTCGCGGCACTGCTTGCGAAGAAAACAGGGAAGCCGGTTAAGGTCTTGATGAACCGCACAGATGTATTTGAAGGCACAGGACCGACACCTGCGTCCTACGTCCGCGTCAAGATGGGTGCGACTAAAGCGGGTAAAATAACCGCCGCTGAGGCATATCTCGCTTTTGAAGGAGGTGCTTATCCCGGTTCCCCCGTCGGACCTGGCGCAATGTGTATTTTCGCGCCCTACAGCATTGAAAACGTCATTATTGACGGCTACGATGTGGTTGTCAATAAACCGAAAACCGCACCCTACCGCGCCCCTGGGGCACCAAACGCCGCTTTCGGTTCGGAAACAGTTATTGACGAGCTCGCGGAGAAACTCGATATTGATCCACTTGAGTTCCGGTTAATCAACGGTGCAAAAGAGGGCGACCGACGTGCAGATGGACCCGTTCATCCGCGCATCGGTTTTATTGAGACAGTCGAAGCAGCGAAAGCACATCCGCACTATACCGCACCGAATGGGAAGAAGCACCACGGTCGCGGTGTCGCTTCCGGCTATTGGTTCAATATCGGCTTGGAGTCGAGCGTGACGATTAATGTCAATTCCGATGGCACGATTAACCTCATCGAAGGTTCCACAGACATCGGTGGCACACGCGCTTCCATCGCCATGCAAGCGGCAGAAGTCCTCGGTATCCCCGCCGAATCGGTTAATCCGAGCGTCGTTGATACCAATTCTGTCGGTTACACTGCTGTAACAGGCGGGAGCCGCACAACCTACGCGACCGGTTACGCCGCTTACGAAGCCGCACAAGATGTCAAGCGGAAGATGATTGAACGTGCTGCAAAACTCTGGGAAGTTGACGCATCCAACGTCCAATTTGAAGACGGCGTATTTTCATCCATCAACGGCAAAGAGGAGCAGATTAGTTTCCGCGATCTGTGCGGGCAGCTCGGTCAAACCGGTGGTCCCGTCGTCGGCAGCGGCACTGTGAATCCGGGTGGCGCGGGTGGTGCCTACGCAACACACGTGGTGGATGTGGTGGTAGATGAGGAGACTGGGAAGGTCGAGATCCTCCGCTATACCGCAGTCCAAGATGCCGGAAAAGCCATCCATCCGAGCTACGTTGAGGGGCAAATACAGGGCGGTGCCGTTCAAGGTATCGGCTGGGCATTGAATGAGGAATACATCTATAATGATGAAGGTACGATGACCAACGCCAGTTTCCTCGATTATCGGATGCCGACCTGCTTGGATTTACCGATGATTGACGCTGTCATCGTTGAGGTCCCGAATCCGGGGCATCCGTATGGTGTGCGTGGGGTCGGTGAAGTGCCGATTGTCCCACCGATGGCTGCTATCGCCAACGCTATCTACGATGCAATCGGTATTCGGATGACGGAACTCCCGATGTCGCCCGATCGGCTCCTAAAAGCGATGGGTAAAATTTAAAGCCAAATACTGGTAGGCGCGCTTTGTAAGCGCGCCTTTCTTTAGAAACCCGACCCCTCTCTGTAGGAGGGATTTCCAAATCCCGACTCTTAACCGACAGTCCGGGGAATGCCATTAAGGCATTCATACCCGGGGAAGCCCATACGGGCTTCATACCGTTGATTTTGATTAGCCATTAAAAAATGCCAACCGTAGTTATCCCATCCCTCATGCGTAATCTCACAGGCGGCGAAGCGAACATTACGCTTCCGGGTACAACTGTCCGTGAAGTGATTGATAATTTAGAAAGTCGCTATCCGGGTATGAAAGAACGGTTATGTGAAGAGGGTCGCCTTAGGCCCGGCATCGCCGTATACATCAACGGTCTCCTTAGCCGGGGATCCGTCCTCGAACGCGTTGACGCTGACGCAGAAATCCATTTCCTTCCTGCCATCGGCGGCGGCATCGCCGAATCCTTCGATTAAAATCTGAGCACTGATGCCAGAAACGCGCGCCAGTGCGCGAAACCGTGTAAAAATTAGGCAAAACTACCCAAAAACCGCTAAAGAAAACTTTTCCTTAGAAAAAAAGTGATAAATTTGTAAAAAAATAGGGTTGAGAAGCAAAATTATGCTTTTTTTTCACGAATTAATTTGACAAACTATTTTTCAAAGTGTATAATTAACATTACCTTTCAACAAGGAAGGTAAGTTTGTTCTTTGAAAGTTAAATAGTGAACGTGACGTGCCTATTAATAGCTTGTGAGTACGGTTCAATTCATTTGAAGATGTACTTCAATACTTTTGTGGAGAGTATGATACCGGCTCAGGACGAACGCTGGCGGCGTGGATTAGGCATGCAAGCCGAACGAGAAACCGGGCTTCGGCCCGGCGGAAAGTGGCGAACGGGTGAGTAACGCGTGGGTAATTTGCCTCTGAGATGGGGATAACAACTCGAAAGAGTTGCTAATACCAAATACGATTCGGTTGACTTCGGTCGGCCGTATGAAAGGTGGCTTCGGCTGCCGCTCGGAGATAAGCCCGCGTCCTATTAGCTTGTTGGTGTGGTAAAGGCGCACCAAGGCGACGATGGGTAGCTGGTCTGAGAGGATGGTCAGCCACATTGGGACTGAGACACTGCCCAAACTCCTACGGGAGGCTGCAGTCGAGAATATTTCGCAATGGGGGAAACCCTGACGATGCGACGCCGCGTGGGGGATGAAGGCCTTCGGGTCGTAAACCTCTGTGTTACGGGATGAATCGAGCGTTGCTGATAACGCAGCGTTCTTGACGTTACCGTAGTAGAAAGCCCCAGCTAACTACGTGCCAGCAGCTGCGGTAATACGTAGGGGGCAAGCGTTGTCCGGAATCACTGGGCGTAAAGCGCGCGCAGGCGGTAGGGTAAGTCAGACGTGAAAGGGTTCGGCTCAACCGAGCCATTGCGTTTGATACTGCTTTACTTGAGTCTAGAAGAGGAAAGTGGAATGTATGGTGTAGCGGTGGAATGCTTAGATATCATATAGAACACCCGTGGCGAAGGCGGCTTTCTGGTCTAAGACTGACGCTCATGCGCGAAAGTTTGGGGAGCAACCGGGATTAGATACCCCGCTAGTCCTTACTGTAAACGATGGGTACTAAGTGTAGGGGGTGTTGATTCCCTCTGTGCTGTAGCTAACGCATTAAGTACCCCGCCTGGGGAGTACGGCCGCAAGGTTAAAACTCAAGGTAATTGACGGGGGGCCGCACAAGCGGTGGAGCATGTCGCTTAATTCGAAGCAACGCGAAGAACCTTATCCAGGGCTTGACATCGCAGTGACCGCTATAG
This sequence comes from Candidatus Poribacteria bacterium, assembly GCA_022827625.1. Lineage (GTDB taxonomy): Bacteria > Poribacteria > WGA-4E > WGA-4E > WGA-3G > WGA-3G. The sequence continues at coordinate 119,462 of JAJEIE010000022.1, forward strand.
AAATATAGTTTTCCTTCGGGACACTATGACAGGTGCTGCATGGCTGTCGTCAGCTCGTGTCGTGAGATGTTGGGTTAAGTCCCGCAACGAGCGCAACCCCTGTCTTTAGTTGCCATCAGGTAATGCTGAGCACTCTAGAGAGACCGCTGGTGACGAGCCAGAGGAAGGTGGGGATGACGTCAAGTCCGCATGGCCCTTATGCCCTGGGCTGCACACGTGCTACAATGGCCGGTACAGAGGGACGCCAAACCGTGAGGTGGAGCAAATCCCAAAAAGCCGGCCCCAGTTCGGATTGCAGTCTGCAACTCGACTGCATGAAGTTGGAATCGCTAGTAATCGCGAATCAGCAGGTCGCGGTGAATACGTTCCCGGCCCTTGTACACACCGCCCGTCACGCCATGGGAGTTGGTAGCATTCGAAGCAGGTGACCCAACCCTTCGGGGAGGGAGCTTTCTAAAGTGAAACCGATGACCGGGGCGAAGTCGTAACAAGGTAGCCGTAGGGGAACCTGCGGCTGGATCACCTCCTTTCTAAGGAGCATTAACATACGCACTCTCACACAGTGCTTGTGTTCAAACGCTCTTTACCTTACAAGACACGCGCCAAACTATTTAACTTTCATGAACATCTTCCTGAAACTGCCGGTGTCCTCTGACATCAGCAGTTTTCTTTTTTAACACCACTCAATCCTACGAAACCCAGAACAACATCTCTTTTTCACGAATTAACTTGACAAACCCGTTCCTACGATGTATAATTAATATTGCTTTTTAACAAGCAAAAACACAGGCGTTCTTCCCTGAACGTCCATCTCATGGGCTTATAGCTCAGACGGTTAGAGCGCGCGCCTGATAAGCGCGAGGTCCCTGGTTCGATTCCAGGTAAGCCCACCTTTCCTACTACCTATCCCTATTCGCAAGCAATCCTAATTTTTTTGTAGCACAAACTGTTAGTTTGTGCCCTTTAGATATTCAGAACACCTCATAACATCCGCTATCCACCTAAATTTTAATGAATAAAAAAATAGAGATTGGATTATTAATAGATAGAGTGCTACAATGGAATTAGGCAACCGTTTTACACATTACTCGCGTCACTATATACAATAATGGGAACCACGCGAGCAGAGAATTTTTTCATTCCGTGTAAAATCAAACTAAAACACATCTATAGAAACTGTTACCTTATGAATGCATTTGGACGTGTTGAGGTATAATAGATGCTACTCACACTCATCCGTCGAGAACTCCTCGATAACCTGATGACCTTCCGCTTCGCTGCAGCTGTCTTCATCACACTCTTGCTTGTGGTTGCCAATACCGTTGTGCTTCTCAAGGACTACGAACGACGCTTGGCAGCTTACAACACCGCACTCAAAACGCATCAGGATAAAGTGCGGGAACTGAAAGCCTATTCAGGTTATGAATTGAACATAGATCGTCCCCCGAACCCACTGAGTATCTTCAATGCCGGACTCGATAAACGATTGGGAAATCAAGTGAGAGTTTACCACGCTTTTGTGCCGACGCTCTGGGATGCGAAGATGCACGGGTCGGATAATCCTTTTCTTAATATCTTCACCTCTATTGATATTATTTTTATTTTTGAGGTTATCCTCAGTCTGATAGCACTGTTATTCGCCTACGATGCTCTTGCTGGTGAACGCGAGCAGGGAACGTTACGTCTCGTGCTGGCACAATCGGTGAGGCGTGGACACATCCTGCTTGCGAAATACATTAGTGCGATGCTCTGTTTGCTTGTACCACTGCTATTGAGCCTGCTGCTCGCTATGATTTTGCTAACGAACAATCGCTCCGTATCCTTTTCACCTGATGATTTTCTTCGCATCGGTGGAATTGTTTTAACATCGCTGGCATACCTATCGGTATTCTACTTCATCGGCATGCTGATTTCTGAGGTATCTCGTAGAACCAGCACTGCTCTTATGCTATCTATGTTCATCTGGGGATTTTTGGTATTGGTCTACCCGAACATGATCCTTGCTGTGATGTCGCCATCGCGCCCGCCACGGGCGCAGGTTGATTCTGCTATGAAGCAGATGGAACAGATATGGGAAGAATTTGACAGAGAACGGAAGGACTTTCTTATCAATGACCCGGTTCCAGGCGAGAGTATTTGGTTCAAGATAGGGGCAGTCGGAGGAAGTCACGAGTACCTCGCAAAACGAGCGTTAGCATTAGATGTTCACTTCAGGACTGGGCTTAATCTTGAGGAAATTAATGAGAGATCTGAACCGCAGGTACCGTATGCTCAGAATTATTTCCGCTTCCTTGAGCCCCGCGTTATCAGCACTGCAGAGAAAACGTGGCTGCTCCGAGAACAAGGACTTAAAAATATTTTTGTACAACCCGCAAGTATGGATAGAATCTTGTTGAAATTCTCACCCGTTGGAATCTATGATTCAGCGACACAAGCCTGGGCAGGTACCGATCTACACGGTATCCGCGATTTCTTCGACGCGGCTCGCCAGCATCGACAGAGAGTGATTGACTATTTCTACGATACAAAAGTCTTCGGAACCCGACAATGGTTCGCCGGCGACAAGCAGACAGTCGATTGGAACGCGCTGCCGCAATTTAGTTTTAAAAGAAGCGATATCGGTATAAATACAGAACGGGCGTTACCGGATGTATGCCTATTGCTGCTAATTAACGTTATCCTCTTCACAGTAATATTTCTGATTTTTGTCAAGAGTGAGGTATAGAATGATTTGGCATATCGCAAAACGCGAACTCTACGATAACCTCAATAATCTCCGATTCGTCCTTGCGATCATGTTGTTGATTGGATTAATGATTACCAATGCTATCGTGTATCTTCGTGAACACCCAACGCGAGTGCAGCAGTACCGCAGTTCTGCCACGGAATCTTTGGAAGTTTTAAAGGCTCGGACGGACCTGTACGACATTGCTCTGAATGGACCTGGAGACCTCTACAAACAGCCAGCATCTCTCAGATTCTGCGCAGACGGTGGTGAATCCTTTTTGTCGGAATTCGTGGATGGTGGGTATTGGATGTGGGGTTACGGCGACGGTTTTAGAGACTTTTGGCTGCTGAATTATCCTACTTCTAACCCAAATCTCTTGAATATTCGTCCGGACGTTACCAAAGTCGATTGGGTTTTTATTTTCGGCTACGTTTTAAGTCTCCTTGCACTTCTATTTACCTTTGATTCAGTGTCGGGTGAGCGAGAGCGCGGCACGCTACGCCTCATGTTAGCAAATTCAATTCCACGCCACACCGTGTTGTTTGGGAAGTTTTTGGGGGCATTGATAAGTTTATGTATCCCCACGGTGATTGCAATCTTAATCAACCTATTGGTGATTTCGACATCGAGTGCTGTCCACCTTAACAACGAAGCATGGAAACGTTTGGGAGTGATTATTGCCGTCGCACTCGTTTATATTTTTCTTTTTCTTGCGCTGGGGCTGCTTGTTTCCGCCCGGGTGCGAAGAAGCAGCGTCAGCCTCGTGATACTCCTGTTAACCTGGGTAATCTTTGTGGTTTTCGTGCCTGGCACTGTTGCTTCCATTACAAGCGGACTTTCATCACCTATATCTTCTGATGAACTTCGGAAACGACAAAATCAACTTCATAACGAAATCTTGGAGGCATATATAGATAGGACAGGAGGCGATGAAACACCGGAAAGAACGTTGGGGCGAAGCGAATACATCATGAAGCAGATGGAACAACAGGAACGCTTGCGCAGAGAGCACTTGGACCAACAAATTACCCAAGTCCAGCAGGCGCGTGCCGTCACTCGTGTCTCTCCAGCGGCAATTCTTCAGCACAGCCTTGAGGCGTTCGCTGGAACAGGTTTTGCACGGCATCTGCAATTCTTGGAAAATGTTCAACGTTACGCTCGCGAATATCGCGAATTCGTCGAAAATACGGACAGATCAGATCCTGAAAGTCTCCATCTGATTGGTGTTCCTGAAGGTATGTCTAAAAAACCTGTCAGTCCAGAGGCGATTCCGAAATTTGAAGATACACTTAGCCTCGGCAAGGATTTCAATACAGCCGCGATAGATTTATTGTTGCTAACGCTGTTTGTTATAGTTCTTCTATCTGCGGCGTATCTTGCGTTTGTGCGTGTAGAGGTATAATAGATGCTACTCACACTTATTCGCCGAGAACTCCTTGATAACCTGATGACCTTCCGATTTGCAGCAGCCGTCTTGATTATGCTGTTGCTTGTGGTTGCAAATACCGCTGTACTCATCAAGGATTATGAACGGCGATTGGCAGCTTACAATACTGCTCTCAAAACGCATCATCAGCAATTGTGGGAAAGAAAGACCTATTCGGGTGGAAAATTGGACATTGCCCGTCCTCCAAATCCTTTGAGTATCTTCAATGTAGGGTTAGATAAACAGTTGGAGAGCGAAACTTGGATATCTCATAGTTATGTACCGACGCTGTGGGATGCTGACATGCTCGGAACAACAAACCCACTTCTTAACCTCTTCTCTTCGATCGATATTGTCTTCATCTTTGAGATAGTCCTGAGCCTAATAGCACTGATTTTCGCCTACGATGCCCTTGCGGGAGAACGCGAGCGCGGTACATTGCGTCTGGTTCTAACGCATTCGGTCAGTCGTGGTCAAATCCTGCTTGCGAAATACATCAGTGCGATGATATGTCTACTGGTACCGCTGCTAATGAGTCTACTCCTTGCAATGATTTTGCTGATGACATCCGTCACTATTTCTCTGAGTCTTGGTGATTTTCTCCGGATTGGTGGGATTATTTTTAGTTCAATTTCATATCTGTCGGTCTTCTACCTTATCGGCATGTTGATTTCAGCAGCAACCACCAGAACCGGCACTGCCCTGATGCTTGCTATGTTTGTCTGGGGATTCTCGGTGTTGGTATATCCGAATGTGGTGATTGCCGCGATTGCCCCTCCACAAACTTCGCAAGCAGGGATGGTCTCCACCTTCAATCAAATTAAACAAATATGGGAAGAACTCGATAGAGAACGAAAGCACTTCCTTGCGAATGATCCGGTTCCAGGGGAGGATCCGAGTTTTGGTATGGTACGGTCAGGTTTCGCCTATGAATACTTTTACGAAGATGCATCGGTTCTCTATTATCACTACGGTGCTGGCGCGCACGTTTTGGAGCTTAACGAAGAATCCGAACCTCAGGTGCCACATGCACAGGATTATTACCGCTTCCTCGTACCACGAAGCGTTGATGCCGCAGAGCGAACATGGCTTGTCCGAAAAACAGCACTTGATACTGTCTTTGTTCAGCCAGCGATAGTTGATCGAATCCTTTTGAGGTTTTCACCCGTTGGGATGTACGACGCTGCAACGCAAGCGTGGGCAGGCACGGACCTGTCCGGACTCAGAGATTTTTTCGAGGCAGCACGAAAGTATCGACGGACTGTGATTGACTATTACTACGATAAAAACGCATTCGGATCTCGGCAATGGTTTTCTGCAGACAAGGAGATGGTGGATTGGGACAATTTACCTCGGTTTTCTTTTCAGAAAAGCGATGCGAGAATAAACGCAGAACGAGCGTTACCAGATTTACTCTTGTTACTAATAATGAACCTCTTGCTCTTTATAGTGATACTTCTGGTTTTCCAAAGAAGTGAAGTGTGAAATGGCTGTTGGTACTTGGTTTTTGGTTAAGAGCGGTGCATAATGTTGAAAACCGTCACAACTGCTACAAGGCTTAACTTATAACTAAGAACTTAGAACTTATAACCAAAAGTGAGCGTAGTAAACGTACCGATAACTGACAACTCATGTGGCATATTGCAAAACGCGAACTCTACGACAATCTCAATAGCCTCCGATTTGCTTTGGCAACAGTGTTGCTTTTCGGCTTGATGCTGACCAATGCTGTTGTCCATCTCCGAGAGCATCCAGTGCGGGTACAGAAATATCATGATGCTATCACAGAATCGCTGAACCGCTTAAGGGCTCGGACAGATTTATATGAAATTGCGCAATGGGGTCCCGAATTGCTTCACAAAAAACCATCTCCGCTTCATTTCTGTACAGATGGGGGTGACATCGTTTTACCGGGTACTATTTACCAATCTGTCTCTCGGATTACGAATGACTTGTATACCTTTTGGTATCTGTCATATCGGTACCGGACCCCCAATTCAAAAAATATTCGTCCGGCCACTATCAAAGTAGATTGGGAATTTGTGATTGGGTACGTTTTGAGCCTCATCGCAATCTTGTTCACCTTTGATTCGATTTCCGGTGAACGCGAGCGCGGCACACTGCGTTTGATGTTAGCGAACTCTATCCCACGCCATACTGTGCTGCTTGGCAAGTTTTTAGGCGCATTGATAAGTATCAGTGCCCCGCTCACGCTTGCAGTGTTAATGAACCTATTGATAATTTCTGTGTCCAACAATGTCCAACTCGATGCTGAGGCGTGGAGGCGTTTAGGCATTGTTTTCTTTGTTGCAGTCCTGTATCTGTGCCTGTTTCTTGCATTAGGTTTGTTAGTGTCGTCGCGTGTGCAGCAAAATGCGACAAGCCTTGTGATACTCCTATTGATATGGGTCTCCTTCGTGGTTTTTATACCGAGCACACTTGCCTCTATCGCAAGTGGATTTTCAAATCCGATGACTTATGATGAATACAGAGAACGCCATGATCGCCTTTATAGTGAACTCGGGGATGAATACAATGCTCGTTTGCAAGGCACGCGTGAACTACCAACTGAAAGAATGCAGTTGACAGGGGAGTATGTTACCAAGGGTGCTGCACGGGGAGAACGTTTGAGTCATGAACGCTTAAACCAGGAACATGCTCAAATCCAACTGGCGCGTTCTGTTACCCGCATTTCGCCCGTTGCAATTGTCCAGCACCTTATTGAAGCGTTTGCCGGAACGGGGTTTGAACGGCACCGACAATTCGTGGAGAACGTGCAGGACTACGCCCGCGAATACCGAGAATTCGTCGGGGATATGGATAGAGCAGATCCCGACAGTCCTCACACCATCGGGGTTCGCGAGGGGATGTCCAAGAAACCTGTCAACCCAGAGGCGGTTCCGAAATTTGAGGATAGGCTGAGCCTCAGCAGAGATTTCAACACTGCGGCAGTGGACTTACTACTATTGGTTCTATTTTTCGTTGTCTTTTTCTCAGGTGCGTATCTCGCGTTTGTGCGTGTAGAGGTATAATAGATGCTACTTACACTCATCCGTCGAGAACTTCTCGACAATTTGATGACCTTTCGATTTGCAGCAGCCATCCTGATTATGCTGCTGCTCGTCGTCGCAAATACCGCTGTGCTCATCAAGGACTACGAGCGACGGTTGGAGGCTTACAACACTGCCGTCCAAAAGCATCGGCAGGACTTGCTGGAAACAAAAACCTATTCAGCGGTCGGCTTAACCGCTTATCGCCCGCCGAATCCGTTGAGTATCTTTAATGTCGGTTTGGACAAACGGTTAGGAAACACACTCAGGGTCTCTTATCTTTATGTGCCGACCCTATGGGATGCTTGGAAACACGGGGCGAATAACGCATACCTCAATATCTTCGCTTCTATTGATATTGTTTTTATTTTTCAAGGGATTCTCAGCCTACTGGCACTCGTCTTTGCCTACGATGCACTTGCGGGGGAGCGCGAGCGTGGCACGCTACGACTCGTTTTGACGCACCCTGTCCGACGCGGTCATATCCTATTTGCCAAATATATTAGCGCGATGCTATGCCTGCTGATACCTTTACTGATGTGTTTCCTCCTCGTATTGATTATGCTAACGACTTCTGCTTCTGTTTTTCTGGGCACCGATGATTTTTTTCGCATCGGTGGGGTCATCTTTACGTCGTTTGTCTATTTATCGCTGTTTTATCTCATCGGTATGCTGATTTCAGCAGCGACACGCCGAACGGGGACCGCCCTCATGCTCGCCATGTTCGCCTGGGGGTTCTTGGTCTTAGTGTATCCGAATATGATTCTTACCGCGATTGAAACCGATCCGCACACGGACACAGAAACCTCCGTTTACAATCAAATCAAGCAGATATGGGAAGAATTTGACAGAGAACGCAAGCAGTTTCTCGCCAATGACCCTGTGCCAGGTGAAGATTGGGATTTTGGTTTGTGGGGTGATGATGGCTACACTTTTTGGGGTGGCACTGACGACTCATCGAAATTATTATATTACGAGAGCACTGGGTTCCATTTTGAAACACTCAAAGAGGAATCTGAACCGCAGGTACCGCACGCTCAAAATTACCACCGCTTTTTCGGTCTACAGGTTACCAACACTGCAGACCGAACCTGGATCGTCCGAAAGCCTGCACTGGAGATGATCTATGTCCAACCCGCAAAAAAGGAACAGATGCTGTTGAAGTTCTCACCCGTAGGTCTCTATGATTCGGCGACTGAAGCGTGGACAGGGACCGATTTAAGCGGTCTCCAAGATTTTTTTATGGCAGGTCAACGCTACCAACAAGCAGTGGTTGACTATTTTCTTGACAATAAGATATTTGAGTCTCGACAATGGTTTGTTGCCGCCAAAGGGGAGATCGACTGGAACATGCTGCCTCAGTTCTCCTTTCAGAGAAGCGATATCGGCACAAACGCAAAACGAGCGTTACCAGATTTATTTTTACTGTTGATACTTAACCTCATCCTGTTTGCAATCATATTCCTGATTTTTGTTAAAAGCGAAGTGTAAAATGATTTGGCATATTACAAGACGCGAACTTTACGATAACCTTAATAGTCTCCGATTCGCACTAACAACCATGTTGCTGTTAGCACTGATGTTAACCAACGCTATCGGACATCTCCGCGAACATCCCAAACGGATGCAGAAGTATAACGACGCTGTCAGCGAATCTATGACGCGCATGGCTTCTCACACCGATGACAGTTTGTATAAACTCGCACAAGAGGGCCCCGGGAAACTCTATAAAAAGCCGTCATCTCTCTATTTCTGTGCAGCGGGTGGAGACCCCGTTCTACCAGACACTATTGAAGGGGGGAGTCCTTTTGGGTATTCCGAACATCTAAGAGGCGTCTGGAAACTGAAATATCCGGATGCTAACATAAACATGAAGCGCGTTGGACCCGACGTTACCAAACTGGACTGGGCATTTGTTATCGGTTATGTCTTGAGCCTGATTGCCCTTTTGTTCACTTTCGATGCGATCTCCGGTGAACGCGAGCGCGGCACACTCCGATTGATGTTTGCCAATTCAGTACCACGGCACATCGTCCTTATCGGTAAGTTTTTAGGGGCATTGATAAGTGTGAGTATTCCCTTTACACTTGCGGTGTTGATAAACCTCTTACTAATTTCTACATCAAATGCTGTTCACCTCAATACTGAGGCGTGGGGACGCTTAGGTATCATCTTTCTTATCGCGCTCCTGTACATGTGTCTATTTCTGGCGTTAGGACTGTTAGTATCCGCGCGCGCGCAACGGAGTGCGGTCAGTCTCGTGATACTCCTGTTAATATGGATTACCGTTGTTGTTTTTATGCCGAGTACCCTCGCTTCAATTGCGAGTGAATTTTCACCACCAATGTCTTCCGAGCCATTCTGGAAACGCCGTAACCAAATTCAAGAGGAACTCTGGCAGAAGTACAGCAGATGGGTCTGGTCAGGTAAAGTGGATAAAGAAACGTTGACAGGAAAGAGTGAATTCTTCATCCAAGACGCAGAAGCGGAAGAACGTTTAAACCAAGAACGCTTAACCGAAAAGGTTGCACAGGTTCAACACGCGCGCGCTATCACTCGCATCTCACCCGCTACGCTTCTCCAACATCTCCTTGAATCGTTTGCTGGCACCGGATTTGAACGGCATTTGCAATTTGTCGAGAACACGCACCGTTACGCCCGACAATTTCGTGAATTTGTGGCTGACACGGACAGATCGGATCCGGAGAGTTTACATATTATTGGTGTTCGCGAGGGTATGACGAAGAAAAAGATCCTGCCGGAGGCTGTTCCAAAATTTGAAGACACGCTTAGTCTGAGCAAGGACTTCAATACAAGGGCGACAGAGTTGTTGCTATTGGTGTTGTTTGTTATGGTGCTTCTGTCCGGATCGTATCTTGCATTTGTGCGCGTTGAGGTATAATAGATGCTACTCACACTTATCCGTCGAGAACTCCTTGACAACCTAATGACCTTTCGCTTTGCGGCAGCTGTTTTCATTACCCTATTGCTTGTGGTCGCCAATACCGTTGTGCTCCTTAAGGACTATGAACAGCGACTCACCGCTTACAACACGGCTACTCAGGAAAGTTACCAGAGATTACGTGAAGAAAAAACTTATTCCTATTATATTGGAAAGTTAGTTGCCCATCGTCCTCCGAACCCGTTGAGTATTTTCAATCTGGGATTGGATAAGCAGGTGGGTAACAAAATTAACGTATACCACGGGTTTGTGCCAACAATTTGGGATGCAGAGAAGCACAGGTCGGATAACCCGTTTCTCAACCTCTTCACTTCAATTGACATCGCGCTTGTTTTTCAGGGGATACTAAGTCTCCTCGCCTTGATTTTCGCCTACGATGCACTGGCTGGCGAACGTGAACGCGGTACATTACGCCTCGTGCTGACACACCCAATCCGGCGCGGATACATCCTATTTGCCAAGTATATCAGCGCGATGCTCTGCCTACTTGTGCCGTTGCTGATAAGCCTTCTCCTGTCTATTGTCTTGCTGACGACCTCTACTACAATTTTCCTGAGCACTAATGATTTCCTTCGCCTCGGTGGGATTGTCCTGACATCACTGCTTTATGTATCGCTGTTCTACCTCATCGGTATGTGGATCTCCGCGATGACGCGTCGAACCAGCACCGCGCTTATGCTTTGCATGTTCGTCTGGGGATTCTTAGTACTCGTGTATCCAAACTTGATCCTTACCGCAGTTGAAATCACGCCACAACCCGATACGCAAGCATCTGCCTACAATCAAATCAAACAGATGTGGGAAGAATTTGATAGAGAAAACAAGCAGCTTCTCCGCAATGATCCCGTCTTAGGTCCCCTATCGCGTGACGGCGAAGGTTGGGGATTTTACGTGGAAGGCGGTGAATATACCTTCGGGATGAGTGAAGACAAACCGTCAATATTGCTCTATTTCTTCCAAACCGGCTTCTACGCTGGAAAAATTGGAGCAGAATCCGAACCACAGGTGCCGCGCTTACAAAATTATTACCGCTTTTACAACAGAGAAACCGTCAATACCGTCCAACGGACGTGGCTTGTCCGAGAACCAGCACTTGAGGCTATCTACATCCACCCTGCAAATCTTGGTCGTACCCTACTAAAATTCTCACCGGCCGGGTTGTATGACGCGGCAACGGAAGCTTGGGCAGGCACCAATTTAGAGGATATCCAAGACTTTTTCAACGCGGTTCAACGTTACCGACGTGCAGTCCTTGACTATTTCGATGACGAAAAGATATTTGAATCGCGACAATGGTTTGCTGCTGACCACGGCACAGCTGACTGGGACGCACTCCCTCAATTTTCCTTTCAGAGGAGTGGTGTAGACGTAAATGCAAAGCGAGCGTTACCAGATTTATTCCTACTGCTGATGACTAACCTCATCCTCTTCACAGTAATATTTCTGATTTTTGTCAGGAGTGAGGTGTAGAATGGTTTGGCATATTACCAAGCGTGAAATCTACGATAATCTCAACAGCCTCCGATTCGCGCTAACAACCGTGTTATTGCTGGCACTAATGGTAACCAATGCCGTTAGACATCTCCGAGAGCATCCAAAGCGGGTGCAGCGATATCAGGATGCCGTTACCGAATCTTTGAATCGCTTAACGGCTCATGCCGATGAAAACCTCTATAAACTGGCACAATACGGACCGGGAAACTTCTACAAAAAGCCGTCTCCCCTTCACTTCTGTGCAAACGGCGGTGAACCCCTTTTACCAGATATGGTCGAAGTGGAGGAACCCAATGTGTTCGCGACCGATTCAGAAGATAACATCCTACTCCAAGGTGTTTGGAGCTTGTCCTATCCAGATGCCAACCTCCAGAATAAGAGCGTTGGCCCGGACGTTTCACAAGTGGATTGGATATTTATCATCGGTTATGTCTTGAGTTTACTGGCACTCTTGTTTACCTTTGATACCTTCTCCGGTGAACGCGAGCGCGGCACACTCCGATTGATGTTGGCGAATTCAGTACCTCGACACACTGTCCTTATCGGCAAGTTCTTAGGAGGGTTGCTCAGTATTAGCATCCCGTTTACACTTGCTGTGTTAGTGAACCTTTTATTGATTTCCACCTCAAGTGATGTTCACCTGACCACGGAAGCATGGGGACGTTTAGGTATCATTTTCTGTCTCGCGCTTTTGTACACGAGTCTGTTTCTGGCGTTAGGCCTGTTAGTCTCCACGCGTGTGCAACGAAGTGCCGTAAGTCTGATGCTATTGCTTTTGACGTGGGTAACCTTTGTCGTTTTTATGCCCAGCACTCTCGCTTCAATTGCGAGCAGTTTCTCGCCTACCAAATCCTTTGATGAATTTTGGAAACAGCGTAACCCGGTTCAAGAGGACTTATGGGATAAATACCGCGAGTGGCTCTGGTCGGATGAATTGGACGATGAAACGTTAAGGGGGAAAAGCGATTTTTATACCGAACATGTTGAAAGATCCGAACGTTGGCGCGAAGGACAATTGAAATACCGAAGCTCTCAGATGCACCGCGCCCGTGCCATCACCAGCATCTCACCCGCCACACTTCTGCAGCACCTGATTGAATCGTTTGCTGGAACCGGATTTGAGCGGCATTTGCAATTTGTGGGGAACACACAACATTACGCTCGCCAACTCCGTGAATTCATCGTTGATACCGATAGAGGGGACCCCGAAAGCCTCCATATCATAAACGTTCGTGAAGGCATGTCGCAGAAGCCTGTCAGCCCAGCAGCAGTTCCGAAATTTGAAGATACATTCGATCTTAATGAAGACTTCAATACCAGAGCGATGGAGTTGCTGTTATTGACGCTGTTCGTTGTCGTTTTGTTGGCGGGTGCGTATCTTGCGTTTGTGCGCGTTGAGGTGTGATTCAAAATGCTTAAAACACTCATTCGCAGGGAACTGCTTGACAATCTAATGACGTTTCGCTTCGCAGCCGTCCTGCTCATCACACTGTTGCTTGTTGTTGCCAATACAGCGGTACTTATCCAAGATTATGAGCAACGTTTGGAGAGTTACAACGATGCCGTCAAAATGCATCAGCAGGATTTGCGTAATTCCAAGACCTATTCTACTGCGCACCTGTTCGTTGACCGGGCACCAAATCCGTTGAGCATTTTTAATGTCGGGTTAGATAAACGTTTGGGCAACCTCATCGGTATCTATCACGGGTTTATGCCGACACTCTGGGATGCCCAGATGCACGGCACTGACAACCCGTTTATCGCTTTCTTCTCTTCAATCGATATTGTTTTTGTCTTTGAGGTTATCCTCAGTCTAATGGGATTAATATTCGCTTACGACGCGATTGCGGGGGAACGTGAACGCGGTACGTTACGCCTCGTTCTCGCACAGCCTATCGGACGCGGGCAGATCTTACTTGCGAAATATATCAGTGCAATGGCGTGTCTGTTGGTCCCGCTGATATTGAGCCTACTTTTTGCCTTACTGTTGCTAACGCGTTCGATGCCGTTATCAACTGCTGATTTTCTCCGAATCGCCGGGATTGTGCTTACATCGTTCGCGTATCTGTCGCTGTTTTATCTCATTGGGCTGTTGATTTCCGTGGCGACGCGTAGGACTGGTACGGCACTAATGCTCGCTATGTTCATCTGGGGGCTTCTGATACTCGTGTATCCAAACTTGATTCGGGCAACGGTTAATCCTGGCGGCGACATCCAAGCGCGTGTGAAGACTGCGCATAACCAGATTCAACAGATTTTAGATGAATATGAAAGAGAACGTCAAAAGTTCCTTGAAAAAGAGGGAATCGCTGAAGAGATGTCGGAATTCAGCAAGGCGTTGGGGTTTTATCACCAGGCGGATGTGGATCCAGTAACCCTGACGACTTATATTGAAAGTATAAGTGTTCTTTCAGAGATCCGTCCGGACTTCGAGAAGTACATCCCCGTCGCTAAGCGGTATTACAATTTCGTTGAACCGTTGGCGACCCGAACGGTAGAAAAAGCGTGGCGTATCCGTAAGCAGGCACTTGATGAAATTTACGTTAAACAAGCCACAACGGATAGGATATTGTTGAAACTCTCACCCGTAGGCATTTATGATGCTGCGACGCAAGCGTGGGCAGGCACGGATCTTTCGGGACTCAGAGATTTTTTTGATGCATCGCGACGTTACCGGAAAATCATAATTGACTATCTCTATGCCAAGGACGCATTCGCCTCACGAGAATGGTTTGTCGCTGATAAAGGTACTGTAGACTGGCGTACACTCCCGCAGTTCACTTTTCAGAGAAGTGATGTTGGAATAAATGCAAAACGGGCATTGCCAGATTTATTTCTACTGCTCCTGATTAACCTAATCTTTTTCACAATCATATTTCTGATTTTCGTCAGGAGTGAAGTGTAGAAATGTGGCATATCGCAAAACGTGAACTCTACGACAACCTGAATAGCCTTCGTTTTGCATTGGCAACAGTGCTCCTGTTGGCATTGATGCTGACCAATACGGTCTTGTATCTGCGCGAACACCCGAAACGAATACAAGCATATCACAACGCCGCTTCTGGTGCTGTAAAGACCTTAGAAGGGCGCAGTACGAGTCTATATCGCCTCGCGACAGAGGGGCCTGGCGATCTTCACAAAGCCCCTTCACTGCTCCGTTTCTGTGCTGAAGGCGATGAGGCGTTTCTACCAACGCACGCCAGTGGCGCGAACTTCGTTCGCAGGATCGCTGATAGGACACCCATCTGGCGGATGGGATACCCACAAGAGACACCAAATCTCCGCAATATCCGTCCTGATTTCGCCACTCTGGATTGGGCGTTTATTGTTGGTTATGTGCTGAGTTTTATCGCGATCTTGTTCACTTTTGACGCTATCTCTGGCGAACTGGAGCGCGGGACGTTGCGGTTGACATTGGCAAACGCTATTCCACGGCACACTGTGCTGATGGGGAAGTTTTTGGGAGTATTCATCAGTATCAACATCCCTTTCACGATTGTGGTGTTGATGAATTTGATCCTAATTTCTACCTCAGATGCAGTGCAACTCAACCCCGAAGCGTGGGGACGTTTAGGCATCTTGTACAGCGTTATTATCCTCTATATCTGTCTGTTTATCGCTTTAGGACTTCTCATATCTGCTGCAGTTCGAGAGAGTGGTGTGAGTCTTGTCGTGTTGTTGTTAATCTGGGTAAGTTTTGTGGTGTTTATGCCGAATACACTGGCATCTATCGGTAGTCGAACGTTGGTACCGATAGCGTACGAGGAATTTTGGACCCAGCGCATTCGGCTTGCAGATGCGGCGCGTGCGGCATACCGAGATAAATATGGAGATTCACAAATTACGCCGTCAGTGCATGTACTTGGGGAGTACGTCACCACAGAAGCAGAAGAACATGAACGCTACAATGCGTCATATTTGAAACAGCAGATTGAACAGGGAAAACGGGCGCGTGCGATAACCCGCATCTCGCCAGCAGCGATTGTCCAACGCCTCTTTGAATCTTTTGCAGGGACGGGGTTTGAACGGCATCTGCAATTTATTGAGAACGCGCAGCGTTACACCCGTGAATACCGCGAGTTCGTTGTTGATACGGATAGGGCGGATCCGGAGAGTCTTCACCTTATCGGAATTCAAGAAGGCATGTCACAGAAACCTGTCAATCCAGAGGCGATACCCAAATTTAAAGACACGCTCAGTCTCAGCCGCGATTTTGATGCAGTCGCGACGGATTTACTGCTGTTGGTGCTGTTTCTTGGGGTGCTTGTCTCTGGTGCGTATCTCGCGTTTGTGCGGCTTGAGATTTAAACAAATCACATCTATGGCAAAGGTTCGCCTTCGTTGGCAGTGAGTTCTGCATAAAGTGCCTGTAGCTGGGTCGTCACAGGTCGTATTCCTTCTTCTCCAATCTTCCTACCATCCACCTCTAAAACAGGACTCAGTTCACCCACAGTACCCGTCGTGAAGACTTCGTCTGCGGTATAAACTTCTGTCAACGAAACATTCCGTTCTGTCAGCGGGATACCAGCGTCGCGAGCGATTTGGATGACCGTTCCACGTGTAATCCCCGGTAGGCAGCTATCGGCGTGTGGGGTCAGCACATGCCCACGTTTTATAATAAAGATATTCGTTGCATTCGTCTCTGAAACGTATCCGTGAATGTCAAGCATAATCGCATCGTCCACGCCGGCGACATTCGCCTCAATCTTAGCGAGGATGTTGTTAATCAGGTTATTATGATGGATTTTAGAATCAACACACTGGGGTGGATTCCGTCGGATTGCTGAGGTAATCAAACGGACACCACTGCTGGCATAGATTGGGGGCTTCCACTCGGCGATTACGATTAAAGTCGTTCCGTACTGATTGACACGGGCATCCATGCTGGACGTGACTTTTTTTCCCCGGCTGAGCGTTAGACGGATATGCACACCGTCTCGCATGCCGTTGGCTTCGAGTGTCTCAAAGATCGCTTTTTTGACCGCGTCACGCGTCGGAATGTTTGCGAATGCCATGGCGTGTGCCGAATCCATGAGTCGGTCAAGATGTGCATCCAATGCGAAGATTGTGCCATTATAGACGCGCAAGCCTTCCCATACACCGTCACCGCCTTGAACAAGGCTGTCGAACACGGAGATTTTCGCATCTTCACGCGGTAGGAGTTCACCGTTGACGTGGATTAATATATTTTCATTTCTTGCATCAGGTAATTTAGGTTCCATATTTTCTCCATTTTTGGCTATCGGCTTTCAGCCATCGGCTATCGGTATGTGGCAGTTGCCTGTTGCGTTCTGCCACGAGATACGCTTTCTGACTGCTGACTGCTAATCGCTGGCAGCCACTTTACCATGTATCCCGCACACTTACACTTTCATCTGCGAGATAGGTTTTGATATTCTCAATTGTGAATTCGCCGTAGTGTGTGATAGAGGCGACGATTGCGGCATCGGCGTTACTTTCGACAAAGACATCCCGTAAGTGCTGTGGGTTTCCCGCGCCGCCAGAGGCGATGACAGGGACTGAGACTAAATCTGCAATAGCACCGGTTAATTCGAGTTCATATCCCGCCTTCGTGCCATCTGCATCAATACTATTGACAACGATCTCACCCGCGCCGAGGTCAACGCCGCGCGCTGACCATTCCAAGGCATCCCAACCGACCGGTGTCCTTCCACCGTCTATGTAAATTTCATAACCGCTCGGAATCTGTTCGCTTTTCCGAACGCGTTTTACCTGCATGCTCAGCACGACACATTGGCTTCCAAAGGCGCGCGCGCCCTCAGCGATGATATCGGGGCTCCGCACGGCACCCGAATCTATACTCACCTTTTCTGCGCCTGCAAGTAGCACACGACGCATATCTTCAAGCGTCCGCAATCCACCACCGACAGAAAAGGGTATAAAAATTTCAGCGGCGACAGCAGAGACGACATCAATCATTATATCGCGTCGTTCATTGCTCGCCGTGATGTCATAAAAGACGAGTTCATCGGCACCGCCTTCGTAATAAAATCGTGCCATCTCAACAGGGTCACCGACATCGACATTGCCCTGAAAGGCGATACCCTTTGTGACCTTTCCTGCGCGGACATCTAAACATGGAATTATCCGTTTTGTTAGCAAAGTGTCCTCCTATGAAACACTGATTAATTCCCAAACCGTTGCTTGAATACATTCAAGATATCGTCGAATTCTGACACTCTCAGGAGTTTATACATTCCCGCGAGAACAATGAGACCCAACCCAATCGGTCCAAACACGCCCATCAAACGCGCTGCTATACCCTCTGTGCCGAGCCAATCGCCTTCAATAACGCCATTCGTCAACCAGCAGACAACGCCCATCACCGCTGAGGCGACTAAGATTTTAAGCGTTAGCGGAACAATCCGTTTTAGTCCCAATCGTCCGACCTTTCGCCGTAGTAGTAATAACAACACAGCGCAATTCAGTGTGACAGTCAAAACCGTTGAAAGGACCACAGCACGTGGGTCCAAAAAGAGTTCTCGGTAGATAAAGAGATAGTTGAGGCAGATGTTGAGTATAACCGTACAGATACTAACAATGACAGGTGCCCGAATATCCTTGTAAGCGTAAAAACCGTCTGTAACGATCTTGAGGGTCGAGAACCCGCACAAACCGAACGCATAAACGAACAAAACTCCAGCGGTTCCAACGGTATCGAATACGTCAGTTTCTCCGCGTTCATACAGGAATCGGCAGATAGGTGCTGACAGGACCATCAACCCAACCGCTGCGGGGATTGTTAGCATAAGCATCAGACGCAGGGCGTAAGAGAGCGCATTTCGGAAATTCTCTGTTTCTCCAATTGTTGCGAACTTGGCAAGTTGAGGAAGTGCGACTGTTGAAATCGCCACACCGAACAGCCCTATCGGGAGATGCACAACGCGGTAGGCACGACTAATCCATGTCAACCACGCAGATCCTGATGTAATAAAGAATGTATTCGTAAATTGGTTCACTTGCACCGCTGCAACACCTAACACAGCAGGTCCAACAAGATGAATGACTTGAAGTACCCTCGGATCGCGTAGACTCAATAGCGGGCGGTATCGAAAGCCGACGCGATACATAGATGGCACCTGAATTGCGAATTGGGCGATACCGCCGACAAACACACCGACAGCCATTCCCGTCACTGGATGCATTCCAGCCACTGGAAATAAATAGTAGCCGCTGACACCGATGACGAGGGAACTGATGTTAAAGAACGAGGACGCACACGCTGGAATGCCGAACCTTCCTTTGCTGTTCAATAATCCCATCGCGATCGCTGCCAACGAAACAAAGAGGAGATAGGGAAACATCAACTGGGTGAGATAGATTGTTAGCTCGACTTTAGTATCAAACCCGTAGTGGGCAGTGACATCTAAGCTCTCGTCGAAATCCTCACGCGCTAACACGTCAACAATAGCGGGGGCGAAGGCGATACCGAGGACGGCGATACTCATTAAAACGAGGAACGTTAAATTAAAGACACGGTTTGCGAGATTCCACGCCGCCTGCTCTCCATCCTCAGTCTCTGTGGCAAGAAACGTCGTAATAAACGCTTTGCTCAAGATCCCTTCGCCAAACAGGTCCCGCAAAAAGTTTGGAATCCGAAACGCTAAATAAAAAGCGTCGCCACTGAGGTTCGACCGGAAATAGTATGCGATCGCTGCTTCGCGTGCGAGTCCTAATATCCGCGACCCCATCACGGCGATACTGACAACTCCGGCGGCACGGGTGACGCTTTGATTCTGGTTGTCTACGGATTTTGTTTCGTTTTCCATTTTTTAACGATTATGTCTGGGCGTTGCTTCCTACGTCCGCAACGATCTAAAATTGGTAAAAAACTTATTGCAGAGTAAAAAAAGTTCCTTAATAATTAGAAAACTGTGTTATGCACAAACCCCTATAGGAAACCTGTGGGACAATGCGAAGCAGACGAAAGCAGCAGCCTGGGATGAAAAGTTAAAAACTTCTTCTTGACCTCGCTTCTAATTTAGTGTAAATTTTAGGGAATTGCCAAGACTTTATATATACATATACAAGGAGCCCACAGATGCAGGAAAAACGATATTTCACGCTCGAAGAAGCAAACGAATGTATCCCCGAATTAGTTGATGAGATTTCACTCCTAAGAGCGATAAGAGCCGAACTCTCAATTTATCACGCCGAAATCACACCACTTCTCGAAGTAGTCTCCTCTAACGGTGGCAGTAAATGGACCCCCGCACTCCTCAAAGCGACAGAAAAATTTCAGAACATCCTTGACCGGATCGCAAACCGTGGATGCCATCTGAAAGGGCTCGACCCTGGATTAGTCGATTTCCCGCACCTCCGCGAAGGTAGAGAGGTCTATCTCTGTTGGCGGATGGGTGAGAACAAGATCCGTTACTGGCACGAAATCGAGGACGGGTTTGACGGACGACAGCCGTTGTAATGGGTTATCAGTTTTTGGTTGTTGGTTGTTAGTTAAATCTTCTGGTAGTTGCATCGTACTTGAATGCCACAAAGTCTCTGTACTGATAACTAAGAACCATTAACTATTAACCATAAAAAAATGATGTGTTGGTCCGTGTCCGTGTCCGATATCCAATGCGTGTTGAATAGCACCAGTGATATATGCCTTCGCTGTCCTAATAGCGTCCCTCAAGTCTTTGCCGTGTGCGAGTTGCGTCGCGATTGCCGCTGAGTAGGTGCAACCCGTGCCGTGTGTGTTTTCGGTTTCAACCCATTCCGCCTCAAAAAAAGTCCATTCTCCATCGCAATAAAGCACATCAGTCGCCCTGTTGCCCGTAAGATGCCCACCTTTAACGAGGACGGCGTGACAGCCGAGTTCAGCAATTACTTTTGCAGCATTTTTTGCCTCATCTGTGTTTCGGATATCCTGCTGTGCGAGCAACTCTGCTTCGTAAATATTCGGTGTAATCACAGTTGCAAGTGGGATCAACGCTGTTTTGAGGCTATCAATTGCCTCCTCTTTCAAGAGTGAGAATTTGCTTTTGGAGATCATCACTGGGTCTACAACAACGACTGGCGGCGTATATTCTTTCAATTTCTCGGTAACCGCTTCAACAATGGCTGACGAAGAGAGCATCCCTGTTTTGACGCTTGCTACGTTGAAATCTGTGAAGACGGCATCCAACTGTGCTTCGATCAGCGAAATAGGTAAATCAAAAGCGTCGGTCACTGCCACTGTATTTTGTGCTGTAACGGAGGTGATTACGGACATGGCGTAGCCGCCGTTGGCTGAAATCGCCTTTATATCCGCTTGTATACCGGCACCGCCCCCTGAATCTGAGCCTGCAATTGTCAAAATCTGTTTCATTTTTTTAACTATTAAATCTAGTCACCGTTCCACTTCGTTTCACGGTGGTTCTCGGTTAACTCCGACCAACTCTGGGCCATGAAGGTTTCTTAATAATTCAAATCCTGAGAGGTGAACAGACAAGGTATCCAGAAGGAATCGTTAGAAATTAGAAAAATTCAAGATAGCGTTTCGCCTGTTTTCCTGCGTCTTTTGGAGACATAACGCCTGACATCACAGCCACTCCGAAGGCTCCCGCTGCCAGACACTCAGCAGCACGCGTCGGTGTAATACCTCCCAGAGCAAAGACAGGTAATTTAACGCGCCCTACTAACTTTGCGAGATTTTCCACACCGACTGCGGGACCATAACCCGGTTTGCTTGTTGTCGGATGGATAGGGCTATAAGTCAGAAAATCAGCTCCCTCTGCCTCCCGTTTTTCTGCTGCATCAAAGGTATGCACCGAGCATCCGATAGAGAAACCATTGCCTATCTGTGCCTTCACTGAACTTACAGATTCTGCACTTGCAGGGAGATGAACGCCTGCAGCACCGACGTTGCCTGCGACGCGTGTATCTGTATTGATGAAGAGTTTTGCCTCGTAATTTCGGCACAACTCAGCAATTGGTTGCGCTAAGTGTATCAACTCATCACTGTTTAGATCTTTTTCGCGCAATTGGATAGCGGTAACCCCGGCATCTAACAATTCAGAAACAACATCCACTAACGGAGTAAGCGCACATCTGTGTCTGTCTGTAATAGCATAGAACCTAAAGTCAATTTTTTTAATTTTCCTTGCGGTTCGGTAAGGCAGATTTAGATATTAACGTGCCTTTCCGTAGAGCCGCCCTCCATTTCATTTCGGGCTGCGATTTTGACTGATGCTCTAAAGAAAACCCATTTTTTAATTCACCTATATCAGTTAGGCGGTTGCGAAATTGGAAAATCCTCATTTCCTAACTTTTACACACTTCTAAACTACTTTTCGGAGGCGTGCGGCGAACGTGCCGTCAACGCCGTGTTCATGCGGGAATGTCTGGAGGAAGCCTTGGGGTGTTACCGCATTTGCGGGAACATCCGGCAAAAAGCGTCGGGCGTTCTCGACAGTATACATCGGGAATTCTGTCAAAAATCGCTGAACGACCTCCTCGTTTTCCATTGGCTCAATGCTACAGGTGCTATAGACGAGGATACCTCCGGGCTTGATGTGCTGTGCGGCGTTCTTTAACAAGTTATATTGCATCTCACTGAGGGCACGAATTTGATCAAAGGTCTTGTTCCACCGGATGTCAGGGTGCCGCCGAAGCGTCCCGAACCCGGAACACGGTGCATCAATAAGCACACCGTCCGCAGTTTTAATAAACCCAATATCTTCTTTTGTTGCGTCCATCACCCGTGTTTCGAGGTTACGGACCCCGACCCTTTGACAGTTCTTTTGCAATAATGCTATTTTTTCCGTTGATACATCTGCAGCGATGAGTTTCCCAGTATTTCCCATAAGATGGGCGAGATGTGTCGTCTTGCCACCCGGCGCAGCACAGAGGTCCACGATGAACCGAGCGTCTTTGGGTGAGAGGAGGTGCGACACTAACATCGCGCTTTCATCTTGGACATAGATATCCTCTCGACGGAGGATATCTTTCAACGACTGGTCGCCCGTAGCATCAAAAGCAGTGATGGCACGGTTTTCGAGTACCAAGCCGTCGGGGGCGATTTTGGAGACCTTTGCGGCAATGCCGTTCGTTTCTAAAAATTGACAAACTGCTTCGCGTTGTGTCAGGAGTGAATTTACACGGAGCGCGAGCGGTGCGATCTGGTTGCTTGCGCGGCAGAATGCTAATGTCCACGAAACGCCGCGGGTCTGAAGCCACCGCTTTACCAGCCATGTCGGGTAGGACAAGGAAATCGCTATATGTTCGATCGGGTTTGCATCGAGTGGTGGGTAAGCTAAGGATGTGCCTTTACGTTGTACGGAACGGAGAACGGCGTTGATAAAACCTGCGGCTTTCCGTCCGCGAGCAGATTTGCGGTGGTGAGAAGTGGCGAGTTGGACGGTCTCATAAATCGCTGCGTGTGCGGGTATCCCGTCGAGATGTAGGAGTTGAAATGCCCCGAGCCGCAGGATATTACGATGTCGCGCATCTAACTGAAATCGCGGATTGATAAATTGGTTCAGCACCCAATCGAGGTGTCGCTGCCACCGGATAACGCCATAGACAAGCCCATTCACCAACCGCCGTTCGCGCCCGTCAATAGTATAGCGTCCGAACGCGCTGTCAACAACAGAAGCTATGGACGCGCTGGTATGCGAAAGGGTCAGCAGGCATTCTAAGGCGACTTTGCGGGCGTTCATATAGCAGAATAGTGATTAGCAAATAGCGATTCGTTATTAGTTGGTAGTGTTCTCGTTGTGGAAGGTCCAAACGGATACAACCGCTACAACGGTCTCTTAACCATTAACTAAAAGCGAATGGCAATTGGTAAAGAGCGGTTTTCGGAGATTGAAAGCGAGCGCAGATGTCAGAAACCAGCCACCAACGACTAACTACCGGCTGCCATCAGGGTGTGCAATTTGCGGTTGAGTCTGGACTTTTGACGATTCGCTGTTCCTTTTTTGATAACGCCTTTACCGGCGGCTCTATCCAAGAGACTTGCTATATTCCTGCACAATTCCTGTGCGACTTCAACATTGCCTTCACTGAGTGCTGTCTCTGTCTGTTTGAGGACTGTCCGCAGCGTCGCTTTACGATGTCGGTTGCGTATGCGTTTCTTTTCGTCCGCACGGGCGTGTTTCTTTGCAGATTGTCTATGCAAAACTGATACTCCTTTTAAGAACTTATCACCTCAATAATCCCACAGACTATCGAGGTGTTGAATATCCTTCAACAGTGTGTACTTAATGATACCATAAAATATGGGGTTTGTCTACTTTTTTTCTTTCGGTGTCAGTCAGCAGGGCAACTTAGTGGTTTGTGGATTTTGTTGTGAAAACCTCACCAGCGTCACAAACTAAAAGTTTGTGCTATAACACATTCGCGAATGTCCATTTAAGGACTTTCTTGAAAAAAAACGAAACTAACCTTAAACTTTTTTGCACTCGCGTATATATAATAAAATAGGACATTAGGAAAGATATGTATGAGTTCACAAACACCAGATACCGAAGCGATTTACCTTGAGATAGATCACACAAATAAGGAATAGTATCATGGCAACTGAAATTCGTTATCAAAACGGCGTTATCATCGTCGAACCCCATGGCAAGATCGTCGGAAAGAGCGTCAGAAATTTGCAGACAGTCATTTTACCAGAAGTCAAGGCGTTCGATCGACCTCACATCCTCATCAACCTTGAGCATGCCCGTCAGATGAACTCGTCAGGCTTAGGCATCCTCATGCAAGCCTACGCTATTACCAAACGTAAGGGCGGGCGTATGGGGATCATCCATGTCGGCAGACACATCAAAAACCTACTCGTTTTGAGTCGACTGACGAGTCTCTTTGAGCACTTCGATAACGAGGCGGATGCCGTTTACGCACTCTCGGCAGATTCGCAAACTGTATAGAGCCTTACGTTCAAAAGGGACGCTTTTGCCTTGACGCGCCCCTTATGGAGAAATAGTTGCAGTATGAGGCCCGTCGATGAGCCGCTTCAAGAGACAAGCCCTGCTCCTGATAAACAGGTGTCTTCCAAAGAAGATTTCATACCGGGTTTCCATCCATTCAAGGATGACCCAGACAATCTGAGTCCACACAATCCATTAGTCAGGAAGTTCGGGAATATTCCAGAGGTCCGCACCTATATCCGGCTTCAGCAAAAATTTAGAAGCGGCCCCGGACTTAACATTGATGAGGCAATAGCACTCTATACCGCAGAAGTTTTCCTCTATGGCACCCCTGAAGCAAAGAGATCGTTGAAACAGTTCAAAAAGGACAAAGCGCGATACCAAAGACAGGGAATCCCGATGGGCAGCATTGTCATGCGCTGGAACGTCAAAACCGATCCGAGTGATGAAAAGGCTACCGCAACCGAAGCGAAAAATTGAAGGTGAACAATAATGTTGAACATCTCAACGCTGCTCAAATCAATACTTCTTACGGAAATATTTGCTCACGGGTATCCCCGAAATAGATGCACATCTACAGGCGGAAAAATAAAAGTAAGAGAGATAAAAAACTCGGATAAAAAAGTGTTGTTTTTTTTTATTTGTGCTACAATAATCCATAAGTTTCATTATAGTGGATAGTAGGTTGTGCGTATCTCTTAACTCACAACCCATAACCGAAAGGAGTTATTATGAAACTCAAATGTCAACAACCCAATGCCAATTGCCCACCCTATCACCACGAAGGGCGTTTCATCGCCGATAATGCCACGATCTGCGGTTTGCGCCCGGATATGAAACGGTGTGCGCGGTGCATTGCCTTTCAGTCTCCTCGGTCCCCTGACTTCAGTGATGACTTAGAGCAGTTCGCTGCGATAACGCTTATTGAAAAGGGGCCCGCCTACGATCCATTTCACGAGAGTCGTGCGAGTTTTGGGACGTTCATCCGTCCGCATATCTGCTTGCGTCTGATGAATGAGAAGAAACGGGAAGTGAAGTATCAAGGTCGGATGGATTTCACTTCAGGTCCTGGAGAGGCTTTCTCTAGGGCGGATGACGACTTCCCTCAAGGCGTATCTGCGATAGAGACATATCCTGACTCGGGAGCCGCACATTTTACGGAGGTGGTCGCAGATGCGGCGGCACGCGAAGATTTTTTCGATGCCCTGCCGGAACTCGTTGCGTGTCTAACGCCGCGTGAACGCCAAGTTTTTGAATACCTTCGCACGGATGTGTCTCCGACCGCGATTGCTGCGCTACTGAAGTTGAGTAAAGGTCGCGTGAGCCAGTTGAGAAAGCAGGTGATAGAGAAACTCAGCGAAAAATGTCAAAAACGGGGATGGAGGTCCGAATCGATTTAACTTATGGAACATCTGAAAAAAGAGACGAAACGCCCTATTCGCTGACGGAAAAACCTTCTGAAAATGTGAATAGGGCTTTTTTTAAACAAAAAACGAAAACAAGCACCTGTTCCCTAACCCATTATAGTAAAGTCCACAATCATTTTCATACGCTGCGCGGATCAAGAGGGCGGGGAGACCCCGCCCCTACGGATGTGTCAGGTGGCCCCACTATTATGAAGTGCTCACATATTTTGGGAAACTCTTATATCTCGACTCTCCACCTGAAATCTCCGTTGATTTCTCCCCCAAAAAGCGGTAAAATATTTAACAAAATATAGAAATGAAAAGGAGTTCCCTTTAATGATACGACCACTGGTTCTGTTAATTTTTGCACTCGGCGTTGGAGTCTGCGCCGCTGTAGCGGCACCTTCAGATGCACCCGACACACCCCCATGGAAACCCATAGGAAAATACACACACCCCGACATTCAAGAGAGTTCCGGTATCGTTACAAGCCAGCAGTTTGAAGGTGTTTATTGGACACTCAACGACTCCGGCAACCCTGCGACACTTTACGCTACAAAAATAGATGGTGAATTAATTCAAGAGATCGCTGTGCGTGGCTCAAACAACTTCGACTGGGAAGCACTCGGTATCGACTCACAAAACCGACTTTGGATCGGTGAAATTGGTAATAATAGTAGATTACGGCAAGATTTGAAGGTGATAGTTGTCTCAGAACCCGACCCATTCAAAGACACAGAGGTGGAGGTCATCGCGAGCTACCCGTATCAATACCCTAACGAGAACGTGGATGCTGAAGGACTCTTTATTGTGGGCGGCATCCCTTACATCGTCTCTAAGGAACGAGAACGCGCCGTGCTTTACCGGTTTCCGACTCTGGAACCTGACGTGAAACAGGTTTTGGTGCGTGTCGGTGAATTCGCTGAAGCACAATTCATAACAGGTGCCGGATTATCAGAAGACGGGACGCGGCTTGCTGTCTGTACTTACGACACGCTCTGGGTATATAACGGTGTAGCGAACGATTTAGCAGAAATGATCCAAGGCACACCGTGGCACTTACCGCACAGTTTTAGCGGGGAAGCTGTCTGTTTTGATGGCTACGATCTCGTTCTCACAAACGAGGGGCGCGACCTTTACCGTCTGCCACAATTTTGGTACGAGAAAGAGTTTCCACTGCCTCCAAAAGACACACAATCAATGGCTTTGCACCAAGGAAGAGAACATAGCTTAGCAGCTGAAATAGAAACGTACCGCGCAGCAGGGATAGATATAGGTGGGAGCCATACTGTACTGACAGAGGTAATTGCCGAAGCAGAACCCTCCTTAACGGTTCCAATTGAAGTCCTACACGAAGATATTTATAGAATTGATGTGATGTTAACGCATGGCCCGGAATACGGACAGGTTGAACTCCATGCAAACGGCACTGTGGTCGGGACACCTTACGATTGCTATGCCGCTGAACTGACAGCCGGGACGTTGGTTTCGTTTGGGTCGACACCGTTGAACGCTGGAACGAACCACATCAAGTTTGGCATCGTCGGAAAGGCAGATGCGGCGACAGGCTACAAAATCGGTATCGATTCTTATCAGGTCCCGCACGCTTCACCGCTTGTTAAACACTACATGATACTGGGTCCGTTTCCCAGGACAGATGTTGAGACGATTGACAAGACGTTGACTCCGGGAAATCGGTTGGATCTGAAGGCAACTTACACAGATATGCATGGCAGAGCGATTGAGTGGCGGGAAGCAACGACAGTCGGAGACGGTTTCCTCAATTTAGGCACAAATCTTGGTTTTGAGTCGGCAGCCGTTGGATATGCGCTGGTATATATCTACGCACCGGAAGCGACTGATTCTGTATTATTGCTCGGCAGTGATGACGGTGCAACTGTGTGGTTGAACGGCTCCGAAATCTACCGAATCGACGCGAATCGTCCTCCAATACCGGATGAAGATGCCGTGCCGTGTCGACTCAATGCCGGTTGGAACGAGGTCTTGTGTAAAGTCAGTCAAGAGGGTTGGGGTTGGGGACTCTACCTACGGTTTACGGATGTAGATGGGGTTCTTAAGTATAACATCCGACCGGAAGAATAAGCGAAACCATTCTGGATTATTATTTCTGAAACTTTTGGGACTATTGGCAGATTTCAGCAATCAAGGTATCTAAATTCACGAATTTGACTCGGATACCGTTATAGTCCCTTGTGAACGGGCGGTTTATGTCATGGACGACGACGAAATTTTCACCATCTGGATATTGTCTGCGGAATGCCAGTACGGCGCGCGGCGAAAATCCTGAAGCGGCCCACTTGCACTCAATACTGATCGGTATATTCTGACGGTGTGCGAGCACGAAATCAATTTCATGCTCTCTTTTATTACGCCAATATCGGATCTCACGAGATTGCGTGTACGCCATAATCTCATTGAGAACAAAGTGTTCCCACAGCGAACCGAGGTCCTCTTGCCGCAGCTGCGTCCATCCTCGGTAATAGCAGACAAATCCAGTGTCGAATCCATACACTTTTGGCGCAGCGACAATCTCGGTTGCACGATGCGTACTGAAAGGACGGATGATGTGCACGACAAAAGTCGCCTCCAGAATGGAGAGATAGTTTGATATGGTCGTGCGACTTACCTCGCAGGGACGGGCAAAGCGCGAGGCTTCAAAGACCCCACCACTCTGTGCCATGAGGAACTCAGTGAATTTCTGAAAAGAATACCGGCGTTCCAGTCGAAAAAGTTCTTGGATATCTTTTGCCCAGTAGGCATCTACCCACTCTTGAAATTCAGGCTCAGGGGGTTCATCCTCAAGAAAGAACGGGGGTAATCCACCGTGCAACAGACGGTGGGGAATGTCTATCCGGTCAAAAGCCTTGAGGTCTGCCTTTATAATTGGCGTCAACCACAATTCAGACTTACGTCCTGTAAGCGTATCCCGAAATTTTGTACTTGCACCAAGTGTTGATGAACCTGTGGCGACTATCTGAATCTGTGGATAATGATCGGCGGCAATTTTCAGCAATTCCGATGGATTTGGTAGCCGATGGATTTCATCAAGCACAATCCGTCCATTACCGATGCTGTCCAAAAATGCCTCTGGGTCGTCCATCAAGCGTCTGACGCGCGGTAATTCACAATCGAAGTACTCAATGTTGGCAAGGGTTTGGCACAAGCATGTTTTGCCGACACGTCGTACCCCGGATAACCATACGACTGAACGGCGTTCCCAAGCGGTTTCGATTCGGTTGTGCCAAAATTCTCTATTTATCATACATCTATGGTAACACATAGTGCTACTATGTGCAAGTAGAGTTGCATATAGTAGCACTATGTGTCAAGTCCACTTGCATATAGTACGGTTTTCTACTTAGACTTGCTCAACGCTTAGGGTTGCGGGTTCGCCGTTGAGTTTCTGTGCGACAATAAATGCGTTTCCGCTCGGAGACTCAACAACAGTTGTCGTTAAGGTCTCTTGCAGAATATAATCCCGATGCACCTGAAATGCCTCTTCAACAAGCGATGACGATGTTTCGAGACTGAGCTTAATCCGATCCGAGACGTTGAAATCGGCATCTTTGCGCATATTCTGGATCTTGTTGACGAGTTCGCGTGCTAAGCCTTCAAGCATCAGTTCGTGTGTCAGTTCCGTCGACAATGCGACGAATTTCCGGGCATCTACTTCCACAAAGAAACCCTCTCGGTTCTGCGTCTGTACGTCTATGTCTGACTGCTCAAGGGTGTACGTCTCTCCGTCTGCTTCAACCTGTAAACTGCCAGTAGTTTCCAGTTCCGACTTCAGTTGCATTGCATCTGCGGTCGCGAGTGCCTTCGCGATGGCTTGCACGCCTTTGCCGTACTTCGGTCCCAACGTTCTGAAGTTCGGCTTGAGTGTCACCTGTGCGAATGCGTCCAGATTCTCTACGAAGGCGATAGCCTTGACATTGAGTTCATCGTGGATGAGTTCAGACAGGCGGTTAACGGTCTCTTTTTCTGCATCGGAGAGCCCTCCAAGAGTGAACTCAGCGAGCGGTTGACGTGTTTTAATGCCTGATTTGTTGCGTGCGGCATGCCCCATGCTGATGACCTCGCGTGTGAACACCATATCGGTTTCGAGTTGTGCGTCTTTGAACGGAGCATCTGCGACCGGATACTCGGCAAGATGGACACTCGGTGGTGCGTCAGAGTCAAGCGAACACACCAAGTTTCGGTAGAGTTCGTCCGACAGAAATGGCGTAAACGGTGCAGCGAGTTTCGCAACGGTTACGAGCACCTCATAAAGCGTTGCGTAAGCAGCCTGTTTGTCGGGTCCGGCTTCCGCACCCCAGAAACGGTCACGAGAACGACGGACGTACCAGTTACTGAGGTCGTCCACAAACGCTTCTATGGCGCGGGGTGCGTTTGTGAGATGGTAACTCTCCATGCTGTCGCGCACACTGTCAATGAGGGTATGGAGACGCGAGAGTATCCATCTGTCCACAGTAGCACGTTCTGCAACCGGCGGTGCATCTTGCAAGACATCAATCTGCTCCAAGTTAGCATACATAACGAAGAAACTGTAGACGTTGTGAAGGGTTCCCATGAACTTCTTCAAAGCTTCATCAATCCCTTCCGGTTTGAAAGTGCGTGGTGTCCACGGTGTGGTTGCAGTGAACATATACCAACGCATCGCATCCGCGCCTTGCTTGTCGAGAATCGTCCATGGATCTACTGTGTTCCCCCGACTCTTACTCATCTTTTGACCGTCGGGTCCCATAATGAGTTCAAGGCAGAGGCAGTTTTTGTAAGCCGGTTTATCGTAGAGGAGTGTGCCGGTCGCCAAAAGGCTATAGAACCAACCGCGCGTCTGATCAATGGCTTCGGAGATAAAATCAGGGGGATATGTCTGTTCGAGCATCTCCTTGTTCTCGAAGGGGTAGTGCCACTGTGCCGTGTGTGCACATCCAGAATCGAACCAACAGTCAATTACATCTTGCACGCGATGCATTGTACCGCTGCACTTGTCGCAGGTGAGAACAACGTCGTCCACATAGGGACGGTGGAGTTCGATATCGTCTGGAACGTTTGTGCTGAGTTCCTTCAGTTCGGCGATACTACCGACGCAGTGTTGATGTCCACAGTCATCGCAGACCCAGACGGGTAAGGGTGTTCCCCAATAACGCTCTCGACTCAATCCCCAGTCGATGTTGTTTTCCAACCAGTTGCCGAACCGTCCGTCCTTGAGATGCTCTGGATACCAGTTGATTTGCTGGTTGTGCTTGAGCATCTGGTCTCGGATGGCGGTCGTGCGGATAAACCACGATTCACGCGCATAGTAAAGCAGTGGGTTATCACACCGCCAGCAGAACGGATATTGGTGGGTATATTCGGTAGCCTTGAACAACAAGCCGCGTTCGTCTAAGTTCTCAATGATTTTCGGATCGGCATCCTTGACGTATTCGCCTGCCCACGGTTCTTTAACCTCTGGAACGAATTTTCCATCGGCACCTACTAATTGCACGAGTGGCATGTTATGCTTCTGTCCGATCTCAAAGTCATCTTGCCCGAAAGCGGGTGCGATATGGACCAAGCCGCTCCCCTCTGTCGTGGTTACGAAATCGGCTGTGACAATGTAGTGGGCTTTTTCCGAGTGCTGCCCACTGTCAAACAACGGTTCGTATTCCCAATTACGGAGGTCTTTACCTTTGTAATTTTCGACGACTTTCCAACCCCCCATGCCCCCCTTATCAAGGGAGGTGAGTTCATCACCAAATAGACTGGGTATACACTCTTTCGCGAGGATGAGGCGTTGTTCGTTATGTTCAACAGCGACGTAATTGTAATCCTCACCGACAGCGACGGCAACGTTAGATGGTAACGTCCACGGGGTCGTCGTCCAGACGAGTAGATAGGTGTTCTCCTGATTTTTCAACGGGAAGCGGACGAAGATTGATGGGTCGGCGACCTCTTGATAGCCGAGCGCAACTTCGTGGCTTGCTAAGGTTGTGCCGCACCGATAGCAGTAGGGTTGTACCTTATGTCCCTGATATAGGAGTTCCTTATCCCACGCCTGTCGGAGGACCCACCAGACGCTTTCGATGTAGTCGTTTGACAGTGTGATATAGGCATCATCAAGGTTGACCCAGTACGCAATGCGCTCTGTCATCCGTTGCCAATCCTGTTTATATTCAAACACGTTCTCTTTACATTTTTCGATAAAGTTCTGAACGCCGTAAGCCTCCAGTTCGGCTTTGTTTTTGATATCGAGTTGTTTTTCGACCTGATATTCAACGGGGAGTCCGTGTGTGTCCCAGCCTGCTTTACGGTGGACGTAATGTCCCGTCATTGTCTTGTATCGGCAAACGGCATCTTTCATAACACGTGCGAGGACGTGATGTACACCGGGGGGTGCGTTCGCAAATGGGGGTCCCTCTAAGAAGACGAAAGGGGGCGCGTCCTTGCGGACTTCCATGCTCTTCTGAAAGATGTCATTCTCACGCCAGAACTCTAAAGTCTGTTTTTCCTTCTCAGCAAACGTGAATTGGGGTGATACCTCTTTAAACATTTTTTTAACCATTCGCCTCCTGGGCTATTTGCTTTCCGCTGACCGTTATTCGCGATAAGCGGTTCGCGATGGGCAGTACGCCTTATATAAAAAAACACCCACACCGAAATTGTCCATTTCAGTGATGGGCGTCGGAATAAAAACTGTGTATCTGTCAGCAATTAGCCCACCACAGCACGACGGATAGCAATAATAATGGATATGGCGCGCAGTGCCACGACAGCACGCAGGCTATCTGGGTGTAAGGCGGTGTTGCGCAGAGATTCCTCATATTGCGATGTCGATGTGGTAAGCGATTTTTTGTCCATGTCTCGTTTCAATGACGTGTGATATTGTGAATGTGGCGACTTTTCTTGAACTTATCCTATAAATGTCTCCTTGCTTAATTATAATACTATATTCTATAAGGGATGTCAAGTATTTTTTCGTTCAAAAACGCCGCGTCATTTCCAGACTCCAGAACCCGGGTTCATTGACATAGCCGGTTAGATTGTTGAAATCAATGCCGCCGGTAGGAGATGTATCGTTGAGGATATTGCGTCCAATCAGTGCCACCTCTATGTCGGCGTACGGCAATAGACAGGCGAGACGGATACCGCCTTGCAAGAGCGAGTCATCGGCGAATTCCACAGATTCGTAGAGAAAGAACCGCACTCGGCTCCGATATGCCCAGTCTGTGGATGCGATGAGGCGTGTGCCTCCGGGTAGGTCGAGGACGTAGCGAAACACTACATCTGCAATCCAACCGGGTGCTTGTGGTAGACTGTTGCCGTTGATGGAAAAAGTCCCTTCAGCAGCAGTAGGGGGG
Organism: Candidatus Poribacteria bacterium; assembly: GCA_022827625.1. Classification (GTDB taxonomy): domain Bacteria; phylum Poribacteria; class WGA-4E; order WGA-4E; family WGA-3G; genus WGA-3G. Next base: position 152,764 of record JAJEIE010000022.1, read on the forward strand.
TCCAGCACTGTGCACGGCGCGCCGCAGCCCTGTATTGCTAAATTAGGATCGTTAATGCGGGTCTGGTTGTAACTCAATCCTGCTGAAATCTCCAGTGATGTGATTGGTAGGAAACTCAATTCTGCCTCAATACCTCGCCCAACCGTGCTCTCAGCGTTCACCAACCGATTGAAATTAGTTTCTCCACCGACTGCGGTGAGCTGCTGATCCTGCATAAGGTATTGGAACGCTCCCATATTTAGGTGTAACCGTTGCTGCCATAGTCGTAACTTCGTGCCACCTTCAAAAGAGAGAATAGTCTCTGTATCCGCCATTGTGACGGTATCGCCGAACAGTAAGCGTCCTTGAATACTGGGTGCACGGAATCCGCGCGCGGCACGTAGATAGGTCTGAACATTAGGCGAAATGCTATAACGGAGACTCAGATCGCCACTCCACACTGTGTCCTGCGGGTTCTGATGGATGGGCCCGAGTGGACCCGCTCCAATCGGCGATTTGTCTCGCCAGGCTGTATAATCCTTTGCATCGTGAGAGAGTCGTAAACCGGCACCGAGTTCGAGATCCTCAAGCCACTGGAAGGTCAGTGCTGCGAATGCCGCTTGTGCTGTAGCCGTTTGTTCTTGGCGTACCGAGCCGTCCAAGGTGCCTCCTGCCAATGTATTGTAGTTGAAATCCTCCATCTCTACAAATTCGTGAAAATAGTAGACCCCGAACTGATAGACGAGACGACGCGCTGCTGGACTCATGAAGCGGACCTCTTGGCTAAACTGTCGGAGTGCGGGAATGCCGGAGGCGGTTTCGGAAGGGAACGGAATCTCACCAGGACCGCTCGGTGGACTGAACACTGCCCCGTATCCGCCGTCTATATCCCCGCGTGAAAAATTGGTCAACCGTTCTAACCCTGTGAGCGAAATTAGTTGGAAGTTTCCGATATCGTAGCGGACCTCGGCGGTCAAGCCTTGTGTTCTCAGCATCTGCTCATTGCGTCCGTCGTGTGCGATACGGTCGCGGGCAAAGTCCTGAATCAGTCCTGTTTCACCTTTTGACAAGATATTGGCGCGGAACAGACGCGCTGTGCCGTCAAGATCACGTGCATGGAACTTGAGCCACGCTTCGAGTTCGGGCATCGGGGTCCAAAGCAGTTGGAACCGTCCAGCTAAGTCCCGATGTCCTCCGAGAGCATTATCCTCACCCGTATGCTGGTTATCGACCCAGTCATCCCGCCACTGCGCAAGTAGCGAAAGTCTTGCGGAAAGCACGGACGGAACGAGTGGACCCGATACTGCGCCCTCAAAATTGCTGCTATTGAACCGCCCGTAACTGAGTCGTCCGTATCCGTCTAATGTCTGGGTCGGACGTGCTGACTCAAATTTCACGATACCGGCGGGTGTATTGCGTCCGAACAGTGTGCCTTGTGGTCCGCGCAGCACCTCAATCCGATCTACATCAAAAGCAGGAAAGCCTTTTAACAATGCGTTTTCGAGGACAACCCCATCGTAGAGCACTGACACGGGTTGTGAAGCATTGAGGTCAAAGTCGTTATTACCGAGACCGCGGATAAAAAAGCGCGGAAAGATACGTCCAAATGAGGATTCTATTTGTAAACTGGGGGTACGATTCGACAAAAAACGGACATCCATGCCTGATGAACGTAAAATATCGGATTTCTCGCCTCGGATGGTGGAAACGGAGAGCGGGACTTCAAAAGACCGCTGTTCACGCTTGCGAGCGGTAACGACGACCTCTTCCATCCTAATAACATCTTCTTCTGTCTCTTCATCGGCGATGACTGGTGGGGATAGAGAGAATATCGCGAAAAAAACTAAAGCACAAAACTGTTTACTAAAGTTCATATTTGCCTTTCAGATAGAATGTGATGAGTTCTGTGTAAAATAGGGAGGTCGTAGGGAAACCTCGCCTAATATCTAATGAATTACCAATATTGTAACATACTGGCATCTGAAAAGCAATTAGCAGTCAGTGGTCAGCGAAGAGTCGCGACTGGGAGATTATTTTTACAAAAAAATGATGGTTTTCGATTTCGGTATGTTTTCAAAAATACAGGCGTGAATATAGTTTTAACTTAACGGTATATTTTTTAACCTACATTCCATCTCGATTCTCTCGCTTTCCTTCCTTTATTTTTTGAGCGATTTACCCTTAAAATGTTACACCCATGTAACATTTTGTCTACGGCGTGAGTGTTAGAGAACCCAGTGGTCGTAAGGGTTCGTTGATGTTTCCTTTCTGATTTTTCTGTTGTGAAAAAAAAATAATTGGGCGGAAGTGGAACATTTTTTTTGGCTATTAGCGGTTAGTAAGAAATTTATGTAACCGCTGGAAATGTTATGTCGGTTTCCGCGCCGGGGTTTTGTGGCTTGATACAATATTCACCTCTTTGGAAAGTCTTATTATATATTATAATATATTTGCTAACTTATGTCAAGTTAAAATGGGTTATGAGTTGCGGGTTGCCTGAATGGAGTCGCGATCAGGAGATTGCTCCTACACGGGGTATGAAAACCGCTTTACATACCCCTAAGTTTCATGTATAATTAAACCTAAAAAAATGGAGTATATTTTTTTATGGAACTTTATGAAGCCGTCAGTCCACTGGACTTTAGATACTACGGTGGTGACCCGGATTTTATGAAACGGTTGCTGCCTTATGTCTCTGAAGCGGGATACGTCACATATCAGGCGAAAGTGGAGGCGGCACTGGTACGGACCTTGGCAAACTATGGTGTCTGCTCGTCAGCGATCGCTGATGAGGTGGAGGCGGCGGTCGATCTCGTAACGGCGGAAGAGGTCTACGAAGAACAGTCCCGGATCCGACACAATATCCGTTCGCTCGTTAATGTGATTCGGCGGAAAATTAGTCCTGAAGCGCGTCCCTATGTCCATCTGTTTGCGACCTCTGCGGACATTCTGGATACGGCGACCTCCTTGCGGTTCAAGGTGTTGACTGAAAATGTGATTATTCCTGATCTGGTTGCGCTGGAACAGCAACTGATTGAACTGGCGCGTGAACATGCGGAAACGGTGCAAATCGGTAGGACCCACGGACAACACGCTGAACCGACAACGTTCGGTTATGCGTTGGCACTCTATGTGAGTCGCCTCGGCACTCGGATTGAAAAGATTCATGAGGCGGGTCAAAATCTGCGTGGGCAATTCTCAGGTGCGGTTGGGGCGTTTAACGGACTTACGCTAATCCATGAACACCCAGAACGGATTGAGGCGGATTTTCTCGAACTGCTCGGTTTGAAACCCTCGGATACGCACACCTCAACGCAGTGTGTGGAACCGGAGTTCATCTCCGACTTGGCATATCACGTTACGGCGGCGTACACGGTGCTTGCGAATTTCGCAGATGATATGCGACACCTCTATCGTACGGAAATCGCTGAGGTCGGCAGGAAATATAACCCGCAACTGGTGGGTTCATCGACAATGCCCCATAAAGTGAATCCGGAGGCTTATGAGAATATCAAGAGTTTGTGGAAGGCGTTCGTGCCTCGCATGCAGACAGTTTTCATGGATAGCATTTTGGAACATCAACGCGATCTGACGAATTCGGCATCGAGCCGTTTCTTGACGGAGTTGTTTACGGCTTTTGACTACGCGATCTATCGACTTCGGCGCGCCTTGGACGAGATGGATGTGAAGGCGGATAACATGCAGCGCAACCTCGCGCTGAGCGCGGAGGATACGATTGCGGAGCCTATCTATCTGTTGATGGCGTATTATGGATTCCCCGATGCGTATGACCATACCCGGAAGTTAATCGGACAGGTGCATCAGACGGGGAAGAGCTTGACAGCGTTATTGTGGGAAGATGAGACGTTTCGTCCGTTCCTCGACAAACTCACGGAACCGCAGCGTGAGGCACTCCGGGATCCGACGCATTATATCGGTGCTTCGGTTCGGCGGACGCACGCGACGTGTGATGAATGGGAAGAACGAATTTCAGAAATAGTTATTGGTTGTTAGTTGTCAGTAAACAGCGATGATAAGATGATGTTACTGATACTTATTCAGCGAGAATTGCTCTCGAACCTTATGACATTTCGGTTTGTCGTTGCGATGGTGGTGACGCTGTTGCTGGTTGTTGCGAATACTGTTGTGTTGATTGCCGATTATGAACGTCGCCTGACAAGTTATAATACCGCGGTGCAACAACACGCTCAGAAAGTTTCAGAAGCAGAGACCTATTCGGAAGTGGAGGGAAAAATCCGAGTAGACCGTCCACCCAATCCATTGAGCATTTTCAATGCAGGGTTGGATCGACGGTTGGGCAACTCTATCCATGTCCGGCATACCCTTGTGCCGACCCTTTGGGATACGCAATCCCACAGCGCGGATAACCCGTTCCTTAGCCTGTTTTCCAGCGTTGATTTGGTGCTAATTTTTCAGGTCATCCTCAGTTTATTGGCACTGCTTTTCGCCCACGATGCAATCGCCGGGGAACGGGAAGCGGGGACGCTTCGGTTGACGATGACAAACGCTGTCAGTCGTCCCATTATTCTGTTAGCGAAGTACATCAGTGCAATGACGTGTTTGATTTTTCCGTTGGTTATGAGTGTGCTCCTCGCGCTCATTTTATTTTCTGTATCCGAGTCAATCGGACTGCGTGCGGATGACTGGCTCAGGATTGGCGGTATTTTGCTAACCTCAATCATCTATCTCTCTGCTTTCTACCTGATAGGATTGCTAATCTCCACACTCACTCGCCGGACTGCTACTGCCTTGATGCTGGCAATGGTGATATGGAGTACCTTGGTTTTAATCTATCCAAGCCTTATTGTCTTTGCTGTCAATCGGCTTTGGGACACATCTTCTCAATTGGAAGCGGCTTCTGGTGAAATTGAGCAGATTTGGGAGAGATTTGAAAGGGAGCGAATGGATTTCTTGGAGCGAGATCCAGTTGAGGATGACAACACAGGCTATGATATACTAAAAGGTCCAGGGAGTCGGGGCGTATTCGAGCCTTCCGATTCGACGACACTCAAATATTTTAAGGCTGAAAGTCGTAATCTGAGGGGGGTCAACGACGATTCAGAATCGCTGGTTCCGCACGCCAAAGCTTACTATCAATTCGCAGAATCGCTACGTATCCGAGCAGCGGAGAGAACAGGACAGGTTCGCTGGAAGGCTTTGGAACAGGTCTACGTTCGCAAAGCGAACCTCGCAAAAAATCTGATGCGTCTTTCGCCAGCACCGATGTATGACTTCGCAACTGAATCATGGGCAGGAACAGATTTTCATAGCATTGCGGATTTCATCTCATCAGTCCAACAATATCGGCAAACGATCATTAATTATTTTCATGATGAGGGCATTTTTTCCTCCCGGCAATGGTTCGCCAGTGATCAAGGAGAAATTGATTGGGGCGATTTACCTCAATTTTCTTATCAACGGACAGATGTATCAACGGGTATAAAGCATGCCAGTGGGGATATGGCTTGCTTGTTGCTCATTAATTGTGTGCTGTTCATGACGACCTTTCTCATCTTTGTGCGGCAGGAAGTGTAAGGCAGTTATCAGTACGGATTGCTGCGTAATCCTTTCAGTTAACAGTTGTCAGTTAAGAGTGTTCTGTGTCAGGTAAGTTTTATGCCCCTGCCAAAAGGTCAACTGAAAACTAAAAGTGAGCGTAGCGAACGTACTGATGACTGAAAACTAATTATGATTTGGCATCTCACAAAACGTGAACTCTATGACCACTTGAATAGCCTACGGTTCGCCTTCACCACGGTATTGCTTATCACACTGATGATCATCAATGCTGTTGCGTATTTGGACGCGCACAAAGCCCGATCACAGGCGTATCGAAAAAAGGTCTCAGCGTCTTTAGATGAGATGCGATCAAACGCAGACAATCTGTATAATCTGGTGATAGAAGGCCCAGGCAATCTCTACAAGAAACCTTCCTCACTCTCCTTTTGCGCGAGCGGCGGTGAAGCGTTTATACCTGAATCGGTTCGAGGCGATCGTGCAACTTGGAGTATAGGTGGTGGTGGTTCTTCACTCAGAGGGATATGGCGGATGAGTTATCCGCAGTCCAACCCAAACCTGTGGGACATTATGCCAGATGCCACAGATGTTGATTGGGGGAACATAATCTCGATAGTGCTGGGTTTGGTTGCGATTTTGTTCACCTTCGACGCAATTTCCTCAGAGAAGGAACACGGGACGCTGCGACTGATACTATCCAACAGCATCCCACGCGGCACTGTGTTGGTGAGCAAGTTTTTTGCGGCACTGATAACCATCAGTGTCCCTTTTCTGATTGCGGCGTTGCTCAATCTTTTTCTTCTTTACACTTCAGGCAGTATTTCGTTGGGGATGAGTGAGTGGGGACGCTTGGGTGTCATTGTATTTATCGCGTTTATCTATCTGTCGATCTTTCTTGCACTGGGGCTACTGATTTCTTCCCGTGTGAATCATTCGTCAACGAGTCTGACGATTCTCTTACTCATTTGGACTGTTTGGATAGTCTTGATTCCCTCTACGCTCGGTGCGCTTGCCGGTGGGCTGCAGCCAACACGAACCCGTGAGGAATTCCATGCCCAACGAATGGATCCGTTCGAGAAATTACGCTCCGAAGACGGTACTGGATTGAATATTCCCTTCCTCTCACGAAAGATTCCTGCAACGAAGGAGACAGTATCGTGGGCGGAATACCTCACGGAAGAAGCGACAGTCAACGAGAGATTGAACGAAGCACACGTGAATGCTCAGATTGCTCAGATTCAGCTTGCGAGATCCGTAACCCGTGTATCGCCAGCATCGAGTGTCCACTATGCCGTCGAGTCGCTTGCTGGCACGGGTTTTACACGGCACGTCCAATTTTTAGCGCAGGTGCGCCGCTATGCTGGTGAATTCAGAGCGTTTCTCATCGAAGCCGACCGTGCTGATCCAGAGAGTCCGCATGCAATCGGTCCGAAGGAAGGAACCTCCGAAAAACCGGTAGACTTTGCGTCAATTCCTAAATTTGAAGATCGCATCAGTTTTAGGGGTGCTTATACTGCTGCAGCGACGGATATCCTGTTATTAGTGCTGTTTTTTGCGGTGTTGTTCGCGGGTGCGTTTCTTTCGTTTATCCGTGTTGATGTTTAGTTGGGGATGTTGGGATTGGGAAATCTCTCCTACAGTTAAGAGTCGGGATTGGGAAATCCCTCCTACAGTTAAGAGTTAAGAGTCGGGATTGGGAAATCCCTCCTACAGAAGAGGGTGATCAGCAATCAGTGGTCGGGATTGGGAAATCTCTCCTACAGTTCTTAAAAAATGTTTGATATTACCTATTTGGGACGACGGTGTTTTCGTTTTATTAGACGTTATCCACGCACATTCACAATAATTGGCTTTCTGCTCATTTTTTGTATCGGTATTCGGGTGGGACAGACGGTTCGGTTCAGTCGGATAACGGATTATTTCCGCTCCTTTGTGGACCGTGAACGGAGCGATGTGACAAAATCGGTTTCACAAGGAATTACCCACCGGCAGATATTAGAAAACGGGGTACTGACGAACGTTCTTTCGGTCTCACCGGATGCTGTTGATATTCGTCCGTATCGAGCGTTGAGTGCGGGAATTGGCACGGAATCGTTGGTGTCACTTGCGAGGCGGCACAAGGCGTTGGCTGCAATAAATGGCGGTTTCTTTGAGATGGCGGGAACGTTTCGTGGTGAGTCTGTTGGGGCACTGAAGATTGACGGTGAATGGGTGAGTGAACCGGAGCAAGGTAGAGCGGTGATTGGACTCCGAACTGTTGACGGAAAAATCGAGTCGTACATTGACCGGATTGCCTTACGACAGGAACTGGTATTGCCGAGTGGTGAGACACTGCCAATTGACGGTATGAATCGGGGTCGCGGTAGAAACGAATTGGTAGTTTACCGTCCACACTTTCACGTTGTGACGTTAACGATGCCTGATGGTGTGGAAATCGTCGTAAGAAATGGCGAGGTGACCGACCTTCGCGATAGAGAGGGAAGTTCGCGCATTCCTGCTGACGGTTATGTTTTATCTGCAAGTGGTAAGAAGGGGCGGGATCTACTGGCATGTATCGCAAAAGGTGATTCGGTTCAGATTCGTGAGACAATCATCCCTGAGCGCGTCGGAGACAGCAATTTGTGGGCAAGTTTTACGCATATTATGGGCGGGGGTCCGTTGCTACTCCAAGATGGAATTGCGTCCGTTACGCAAGCGTATGAACGGGAAGGATTTGATCAGGCGTTCCACAGTTTTTGGCATCCCCGTACGGCACTCGGTAAAAAAGCAGATGGTACGCTGTTGTTTGTGACGATAACAGCGGCGGCGGTGGGTGTCCGACGGGGTGTTAAGTTACCACGGCTTGCGGAACTCTTTCTGGCGTGGGGTGCGACGGATGCCCTTAATCTTGACGGTGGCAATTCATCGATGTTAGTGATCCGAAACGAAGTTGTGAGTGTTAAAACAACAGATACTGCGCGTGCAAGACCGGGTGACAGACCGGCACAGCGAAGGGTGGAGGCAGAGAGAAATACCAGACCTGCGCGCGGTAATCGTCGCATTCGTCCGATGCCGAGACAACAGGGCCGCGCGATTTCGGATGCTATCTTGATTTTTTCACGGCTTTAGGATATAATATGGTTATCGGCTATCAGTTATTAGTTGTCGGTTAAGAGCTTCTTGTGGCAGGCGAGAATGTTTGCAACCGCCACAACGAGTTACTGACAACTATGCGTAGGAGGAGAAACAGACTATGTTACGTAACAGCGGACCCCTCGAACTTAAGAAAAAATCGAATAACGAACATCAATTTATATCCGGCGTGCCATCGAAACAAACTTCACTGTCGCGACGCTCTTTTCTGAAAGGCTCGGTTGGGCTTGCTGCGTCTGCGCTTGCGGCGGGTGGGTTAATTCTGCCTGCGGACGCACAGTGGGGTTTTCGAGAGTATATTCCGTATGATGCCGCACGAGATGTTCATTACGGCACGCGATATGGCGAGATTGAACATCACTATCCTGAAATGAATCCGACGGGTGAAAAATTCACCTTTGTGCGGCTTAAGTATCCGGGTGGCGATTGGTACACGAATATCGTTAACTATTACCGGTGGCAATCGGATTTGAAGTTTACGCAGATTCTCGCTGAAAATACGACAATCGATGTTGAGGTGCGTGAGAATCCACAATATGTTGATATTGACGATGAAGGGTTATTCGCCTACCCGTTCCTGTACATGACGGGACACAGAGGCATTAACCTTTCGACAGAACAGGTCCGCAAGTTCAGGGATTATTTTGAACGGGGCGGTTTTCTTCACGTCGAAGATTGTGATGCACGCCTTAACAACTATCGCGGTGGTTTGCGTCCACACATCTATGAGATGGTTCGGCAGGTCTATCCAGAAAAGAAGTTTGAACGCTTGGATATGAGTCATCCGATTTATCGGACGCTCTACGAGCATGATGAATACCTCGGTGGCGATAAACGGATTCCAGATATATCCGATTATGACGAAGCGATTATGGATGACGATCGCGTGATTATTTATTTCTGTCCGAGCGACCTGAATTGTGCGTGGGAAGGTAGACAGTGTGAACCGGGTGGTGAGGAACAACGGACGTGGGCATTTAAACAGGGGATGAATGTTGTCGCGTATGCATTGACGCGGTAATTGTAAAATCCGAAAAAAAAGAACGAGAGGAAATTATGAAAGAAAATTCTATGTCATCTCGCCAGAACTTTTTTCGTTTCCAGAGTAGGTTTTTGGAAGTTTGGGAATTATGCCGAAAATGTACGTTGCTTTGTCTCGTGATGCTGTTCATTTTGCTTGCCCCGCATGTGAGCGCACAAGAGTTATTTTCAGAGGCAGTTGGCCCTGTGAGGGTTCAAGAGGTGACAGCAATAACGCCGTTAATAGTGCCATATATCACGTGGGGTGGCGAAGCAGCACTCTTCCACGCCAATGGTGGGCTGACGACTCGCCCGGGGACGATTATGGCAGAAATCGGCATGAATATCAAATTGGTTCCGGGCGATAATTTTCAGCAACAGGTACGCGACTATCTTTCAGGCAAATCCCCGTTTCTGCGCGGTACGTTTAGAATGATAGCGCAGGCGAGTGAAGCTGTGGGAAAAGATGCTCGCACAAAACCGGTCATTTTTGGGCAGCTCACTTGGTCGGCAGGAGATCATTTCGTTGGACGTTCTAACATCCGTAAAATTTCCGATCTCAGAGGGAAAAAGATCGCTATCCAAAAGGGTGGACCGCACGTTGGGATGCTCTATGATATGCTGAAGACTGCCCGTCTTTCAAAGTCAAATGTAGAAATTGTGTGGGTAGACGAATTAACGGGTGCGAAGGGACCGGCGGAACGCTTCCGAAATGACGCAACGATTGCGGGGTGTTTTGTGATAACGCCGGATATGATTGGATTAACAGGCGGACCTGAGAATACTGGCACCGGGGCTGAAGGGACTGTTAAAGGCGCGCGTGTTGTCGTGAGTACTGCGACGCTTTCTCGCTCGATTGCCGATGTCTACGCCTGCCGTAAGGATTTTTACGACGCTTATAAACCGTTTGTTGAACGCTTCTTCGCTGGTTATCTGAAGGGTGCCGAAGAGGTTGTGGCACTCAAAAAAGCCTATGAAACGAGCGGCTCTGAAAAATACACGCAGCTCCTGACGACGATGCAAACCATCTACGGCAAAGAAGTGCTACCGACCCTCGAAGAGGATGCACACGGCTTAATAGCAGATTGTACGTTCGTCGGACAGCCGGGCAACATTGCTTTCTTCAACGATCCAAGCAACACGATTACCGGTTTTGAAGGCTTCAATAAAGCAGGATTGGATATGGCAGTGAATTGGGGATTCGCGAAGCAGAGATACGCGCTCATTCCCTCGGACTTGGATTTTAACTCGTCAACTTTTAAGAAGCTGCTTACGACGACTGTGACAGCACCTACACAACTGAGACAGACGCGCTTCAAAAAAGAGACAGTGCGCGCTGAAATTGAATCGTTTAATGAGGACGCAGTCCTCGACGAAAAGACGCTTATCTCGTTCACGATTCAATTTAAGGCGAACCAAGATACGTTTAGTGATGCTGAATATCGGGAAGAATTTGACAGGGTTGTTGAATTGGCTTCAAGATATGGAAATGCAGCAATCGCGATTAAAGGACACAGCGATCCCTCTCGAACGCTGAGCGTATTAGTGAAAACAGGGCTCCAAACCGGTATTTTAAAGCGGACCGGCACCCGAGGCAGCTATAAATATTTTATGGACGGTAAGTCTTTTAGGTTGGAAGACACCGCCAATCTGATCCGACTGATTCAAGAGAAGAAGTTTGACGACGGTAGCAGCGTTGAGAGTCCATACCAAGTGATGCGGGCTGCACTCAAGCTGTCTGAACAGCGTGGGCAAGCTGTGAAACAGTCGATTATCGCCTATGCCCGTCGGAACAACGCACGCATCGATCCAGATCAGATTGTGCCGGTAGGTGTCGGCATTAAGGAACCTGTTATTGCAAAGCCGACCAGTCCGACGGAAGCAGCAGAAAACCGGCGGGTTGAATTCGCGCTGATTAAAGTTTCAGCGGAAGCTGTTGCGGTCTCCGATTTTGATTTTTGACCAGGATTAATGTGATTTCAGTGATTACCAAGATTACGCGGATGAACAGGGAAAGCAACCCAGTAATCATGGTCAGATGACTGATAACCGATACCTCACTGAGATAAGAGTTTTTTATGAAAAGCATTATAACTGCTACGTTTGGCGTACGATTTATTCTCTTATTGAGTCTGTTCATCTTTGGTCTCCAAATTTGTAGTGCTGCCGACGATATCCATAAAGATAATATTGTTGTGATTCTTGATGCCTCCGGTTCAATGCAGGATAAGTTTAGCGGCGATCGGACGAAATCGAAGATGGAAGCAGCAAAGGCAGCACTCCAAGAAGTCTTAGCGAAAGTTCCCGATGACACGTGGATCGGACTGCTGGTGTTTAGTGGTGCCAATATCCGAAACGAATGGGTGTACCCGTTGGGTGAGAAGGACACTCAACAGCTGATAGCAGCTATCAATTTACCACAACCCGGCGGTGGTACGCCGTTGGGGAAATATATCCGAATCGGGGCAAATCGTCTTCTTGAAGAACGTGCGAAACAGTACAACTATGGGAACTACAGGCTGTTAATTGTCACAGATGGTGAGGCGTCGGATGCTGCGCAAGTCGAGTACTATACGCCTGAAATCCTCAATCGGCAGATTCGCGTTGATGTGATAGGGGTTGATATGAAAACAGATCACATGTTGGCAAAGGTCGTCGATAGTTATCGTAGAGCAGATAATCCCGGGGAACTGGTGGCGGCGGTGTCTGAGATTCTTGCGGAAACAGGAGATACGGTTACAGATGCTGACGGAGAAGACGCGTTTGAATATATCGCGCCCCTTTCATCGGAGATTGCTGCCGATCTGATTCAACGTCTCACCACCCCGCCGAGCAACACGTCAATCGCTGTGAATCGCATGACAGCGCCAGCACCGCAGGCGACGACAACCCCGAAACAGACGTCAACGCCGCAGGGACCTGATCCTGAAAACCGGGGTACGTCCTGGTTGGTTATACTTCTGATTGTGCTTGCGGTTATCGGTTTCTGGGTTTTGAGAAATAGGAAATAGAAATCATGGACGCAGATAAGAGAAAACGCGTAATCATCATGGTCGCAAGTTGGCTCATTATCATCGGCGTAATTGGGTTGACCTATAAGTTTGTCGTTGAACCTTGGATTCAAGGTAACCTTGTCAAAGAGACGAGTACGCAACGTTATGCCCACAACATCAAGGTGGCACACGACTCGTTTCCTGGGTATGCGGTCCTCCGCTCTCCGGCTGTTCAAAATCTGCTGAATCGTCAAGCGATTAAACTGACATTTGTTGATGATAAAGCCGATTATGTCGGGAGAGCCCGTGCCCTGAAAAGCGGTAAAGTTCAGATGGCGGTTTTCACGATTGATGCTTACCTCAAGGCGGGTAGCGTCATCGGTGAGTTCCCCGGTTCAATTGTCCTTGTGATTGATGAATCTAAAGGGGCAGATGCGATTGTTGCCTATAAGCGGGGTGTCCCACAAATACCGAGTTTGAGTAATTCGCGGGCGCGTATTGTGCTGACACCTGATTCACCGAGTGAAACACTCGCCCGAATTATGATTAACAAGATGAGCCTACCGAGTCTTCCGAGCTCGTGGGCAGTAGAAACGAACGGTGCTGAAGATGCGTATAAGCAGCTCAAGTCCGCTGACCCAGATGAGCCGTACGCTTATGTCATTTGGGAGCCGTACGTAACAAAAGCACTCGCCATTGAAGGTGTACATCTGCTATTAGACAGTTCAAAACTGAAAGGCTATATTGTTGATGTGTTAGTGGTTCAGCGCGAATTTCTGGATTCACAACGTGAACTCGTCACGCAAGTCGTGCAAGCGTATCTCCGAGCGAACTACGATTACAGTAATCAACCTGATGGGTTAGCCTCCTTAATTCAAGCGGATGCGCAGCGATATGGCGACTCACTTACGCGACATGAAACAGATAAGTTGGTGAAAGGTATTGAATGGCGGAACACGGTTGAGAACTACGCGCATTTCGGCGTGATTCCGTCAACAGAAGCCAAAGGGACGGAAAAACTCGAAGAGATGATTGCTAAAATCACACAGGTCCTGGTGCAGACGAATTCAATCCGTGTCGATCCCGTGTCAGGCAATTATGGGCAGCTCTTCTTTGAGGGGATTCTACGCTCACTCCACCACGATAAATTCCATCCGGGTATGTTGAATGCGAGCGGTCCTGATGAATTAGATGGCATTTTTGTTGGATCGACGCCTATGGAACAGGTTCGAGAAGCAGCTGCATTGAACCCGCTTTCGGATGCCAACTGGAACGGTCTTGCGCCTGTGGCGGCGATGAAAGTGGACCCCATTCAATTCGGCAGAGGGAACGCCCGAATTCTTCCAAACAGTAAACGGGCGCTGCAGGAACTTGCTGCAAATCTGAAATCGTTTCCGCAGTACTATCTCAGAGTTGTAGGGCATACACGTCAGGAGGGGGATCCTGCGGCGAATCGGGTTCTCGCTTTACAACGTGCGGAGGCAGCGGCGCAATCCCTGAGAGATTTCGGTATCGCCAACCACCGTATCCGCGCCATTGCGAGCAATCAGACCGCGACCCAGATGCGCGGGGCAGCAGCACAAAGCGTTACGTTTGAGCTTCTCGGAAAACCGTATTAAGGAATGGTTTTTAGTTATTAGTTTTTGGTTATTAGTTAAGAGATATTCGGTAACAATCCTCGCGACTCGGCGTATACCAACGAAAGGTCAATTGTTAGAAGAAAACCTTATAATTATTCCCTTAACAACTCCTCTAACTGAAAACTACTCTAACTTATACCTATCCTGGTGAAGAAATTGATTGATCGGAAATTGTTTCGGAGGAAATTCCTACTCCATCTTCTTGGCAACCCTTATGTTATCTTTCCGTTTGCTGCGGGCGGCTCGCTCGCTTTTGCATCCTGGGTCCTCAATTTAGAACCGCAGATTCTTTATCTCTTCGGTAGCGCGGTTCTCAGCATCTTGGTGCCTATCGGGACGCTGATTAGTAAATGGGCGACCGGCACAGAGGATATAGCCAAACAGGTTCACAGGGAGATTCTTCAGGAAGTCCAACAAAAGCAGGAAGCGGAACTGAATATTTTACATGAACAACTTGAAGCGGATGGTGATGCTCGAACAGAAACGATGCTTGAGGAACTTCGCGCCTTGCATACGTCTTTTCAGGAAGAAGCTACGGAGGATGGATGGATGGGCACACTTCCGATTACTGTCAGAGCTGACATTACCGGCAAAGTTTCTGAGCTCTTTACCCAAGCAGTAGAATGTTTGAAAGACACACTTAAAATGCACCAAAAGTCAACGGGAACGCAATTGGGAACTACCGTTAAAAGTGTGCTGCAACAACACCGTGAACAGCAAATTGAAGATGTCTATCAGACGATTCTCCAACTTTCCCACCTCTACGCCCGGGTGCTAACCCTCAATCCTGATAGCGATGAGACAGCACTCACACGTCTGCGTGCTGAACTTGACGAGAGTCTCACTTTTGCAAAACAGGTTGATGCGAAGATACGGGAATTAACACCAGGGGATTACGATACCCCCCAACAAACAACAGACGAAGAATAGCAGAAATCAAAGGACAAAAGTTATGAAACTTTATAGATGGCACGACGACAACATTCCCAGTTGCTGGGAATCTATTTTGGAACGTCTAAAGAAATTTGAGGCATTGACGCAGCAAATTAACACCGCGAAAAAAGCACAGAAAACCGATTTAAACGCAACACTTAAAACGTTCTACGGACATCATAATAAATTAATGGCGGATACGCGCGCGCTTTTGGGAGACACCGCAACACAGAGCGGTGATGAGACTTTAGACATTGCTTTTGTTGAAGCCGTTTGGTTATCCTTTGACCACTACCCTGCGCTCGTTCATCATCCAGAGATTGAAAATTTAGATACTGCTGGCTCTAAAATCTTCAGACTCTTTAGACCGGACGCGCCGGCTGCTGATCAACAAGAACGGTTAAAATCCAAACTTCAGCGTGCTTTCAGTCTCAGTTCGGAAACGGTGGACTGGTTAACCGAGCGTCTGACGATACGGGCGAGTCCGCTTCGGCATCGGCATCGCATCATGAAGAGTTTAGAAACTCGCTTCAATTTGATGTCGGATAACCCAAAACTGGATGCAGATATCCTACAACTTTTTCGGTCTTTACACCCAGATGCTCCCTTTAAAACAGGTGAAGTGAAGTTGGTGAAAA
The DNA here is from genome assembly GCA_022827625.1 of Candidatus Poribacteria bacterium. GTDB lineage: Bacteria > Poribacteria > WGA-4E > WGA-4E > WGA-3G > WGA-3G. The sequence continues at coordinate 168,637 of JAJEIE010000022.1, forward strand.
CTGCCTCCGCGCTCTATTTTTGCCTTCCTTCTGCGGAGGAATGGAACGAAGCAAACAACGGGGCACAACGTCCGAAAGCCTATTACGAGAAGTTTCTGCGAAAAATTTGGGAGGTCGAACCGTTTGCCCATTTCCCGGTATTCGGTACTTTTGATGCGGCGGATTTGGACTTAACCTTCCGTCGAAAAATCGCTGCTGATACTGCGTTGTCTTTGGAATTAGTCACGTCAACGTTGACGCGTATGGTCGGTATTCTTCCTTTAGCGGAGTTGGATAAATATTTAATCCATGATACTTGGGGACATCAATGGCAGGAAAGCCTCCTCGATTTTGAGGAGTCCTATACTGAATTGACCTTTTTTCGACGCCCATTATCTTTAACGGAAACGGCTTCGGTCTTGGGAGAGCAGACTTCGTTCGCTGACACATTCATCAAAACTGAGGCAGGAACAATAGAACTTGACCGGGTCAAACTCCAGCAGTTCGTAGATGCGGAGTTGTACGAACGCTCGATTATTGCCTTTACACCTATCCTCGCAGAAATGTTGGCAGATGTGGTAGAATATAAGTTCTTAGAGCTACACCCCGAACGGGCGCATCTGCTGCCGAGTTCCTCCCTACTCAAAGCATTTCCGAGCAAACTGGATTTGACGCTCGTAGATTTGCGTACTTGCTTTGTACAGGCTTCCGAAGTTTTCCAAAATTGGGTTACTTCTGTGTCAACACAACATCAATTACATGCGGAAATTTGCGAGAGGCTTGATATTCCAAACGATATAACAAAACATGAAGAGCTCTCACAAGTCCTTAGCACGGCGGTCGAACTCTGTAAGGCGCAACTTCACACCTTTTATCAACCGGAATGGTCTTGGGAAAAAACCGAAGATGGTCGCTTGAAACTGAATGCGTTTAGTTTCGCAGCACTGAACTTTCTCCGAATTCACACTGCACTTATTCAGGCTTACGAAGATCTCTCTCAAATTGAGACGCCTTATAATTTCAAAGATATTCTGGTATTGGCGATGGGTACCTTTTTTGAGAAAAATCCACAGCAGAATATTTGGCGGCTTGACAGTTTTTTAAGAGAAGGATTTCTCCCTCGGTGGGAAAAATTGGTAACTACGGATTTAAAGACTGATGGCTAATTGTTGGCGGTTGACTGCTATTTGCTTATCCGCTATGCCAAGCAATTTTTCGCGGAGACGTTCGTAAGCGAGGCTCGCCCCGGCGACGTTGCCGGAAGCGGGACCTATTTGAAGTTGCGCGATGGTGCCGGAGCCGAATAGATTTTCAACAGGATAGAGTTGTAAATCTGTATCAAGGCGTGGCAATCCACAGGTAAGTGGAACTTGGTGCTGCGCTATTAACTCCCTCAAAAACCCGTAGCGGCACAGATTGAATTGATAGCCGGTTGCAAGGATAACGCGCGAGACATTCGGAATGTCGGCGCGATTTGTCCTAACGAGTAGACGCGGGGGAACCTCGCCGCTACAGTTGCCTTTCCCCATTGAGACGATATTCTGGATACGGGTCTCCGGATACATCTTAATGTTTGTGGCATCCATCAAAACTTCCATAATATCGGGGGTAATGCTTCCTTCCCCTCTATTTTGCTGAATTACCTCATAACGCCGCTGGAAATCCGTCTCATCTGCGAACTCAGCGAGTGCTTTGGGACCCAACCACACCGGCGGAAAATCGAACTGTTCCGTCTTTAGCGGATTCCGGGCAATCAGCACCACGCTATGTCCGCGTTCGCTGAGACTCTTTGCGAGCGTTCCCGCTGTCAATCCACCGCCGACGATCACAACGGATTCTTCACTGTCTCGTCCATTCTGACACGCCACATTAAATTCGGAGGCGTGCAATATTCTGTCGGGATATTGGTGCTGCCACTGGACGAACTCTGGTGGCATATAGGTGCAATCGTCTGTCCCAATTGCCAGAATAACACAACGACTCCGAAATCCATTGCCGTCCTTTGAGATTAGGCGGAATGGAAATTTGCCTGCACCTTTGTCCCACCGTAATTTTGTGACCTCAAACTGATGATAGACCCGATATTGCGCAAGTTCAGTAAGCATATCACCACAGAAGTCCCAAAAAAGCTGTGTGGAGGGTTGGGAATAGGGTGGTGCGAACTCAGATGTTCGGTTGTGACGTTCGGCGTATTCGACGATACCAAGCGCATCAGGGGTGATATGATGGACAGCGGGTGAACGGAGAAACGTCATGCCTTGGCGTTCTGTTTTATGTCGCCACTGGGTGAGGGGGTGCGGATGCCGATCGACGATGGCGAGGTATCTTGCCGCTGTCGGCACTTCACGGAGTAGTCGAATGGCGATGGATATGCCGTGTATGCCACCGCCGATGATAGTGATGGGAATATTGCGATGGGCTAAGCGGTTGTTCATAATCAACGGTATGAAGGTTCTCCGTATGGCATTCCCCGGGTTGTCGGCGTTAGCGGAAATATCCATAAGCATCAAACTTATAGGTCGGGGTTACAAACCCCTCCTACAAAGAAGATAAGACACCTAATTGGTATTTGGTTCTGGAATATGCACGTTTTTGAGTGCGAAGGTTTGTGCGGAGAATGCATCGGTAGCGCGATAACGGTTGTACCGGTATTGGACGATTCCGACTGATGGCGCGACCCAATAGATTGCGGGCGGACTAATCAAGAAAATCGATGGATCTTCGCTATCTGCGTAAGTTACCTCTTCTTGAACAATGTAAGTCGAGTAGGTGCCTGCGGGAACGGTAATCGGTACATTTCTCTCCACGACATAACGTGTAACACTGACGGGTGCCCCGGCGGTTTTCTCGAAAACAGTCCATTGCTTTCCAACTTCAAGTGGGAAATCCCAGAGGCGACGCGGTGGAAAGTGTTTGGCGTGAAACACGGGATTCTCGACAGGAAGGTAGATATCAAAAGCAGATTCTATCAGGGCATCTGAGGTTTTGAAAAAGTAAGTCGCTAATACCGGAAACGGAAATACGTCGTAAAAGTCGGTGTCCAATCGAAAGTAATACGCATTCGCTGCCAAGTGATCAATAGTGTCAAGGGTCAATTCGTTTGGGTCCTCAGTTGTAATTGCGCTGACGGTCATTTGCCGATGCGTTGTTCCACTGATATCGCGTGTGCCTTCGACGCGGAGTGTGAATTCTTGATTCGTGTCAACGTTGAGATAGGTCCATGCGGAACCTGTAGCCGTTGGGAAATCAATGGCTCGGAAGTCTCCGGTATCGGGTGCGGGGAGCGTGGTTTCGCCATGTGGGTCAACGAGTCCTTCATCGCCACAACTCGTTAGGAGCAATAGTATAAGGATAATGGGATAACGATATAATGTTTTTAGCATGATTGGTTATAAGTTATAAGTTAAGAGGTTTCTTTGTAAATGAAGTTTCAGAATTTAATTCGGTAATAGACGGGCAATAATGCACTTCGCATTTAGGCGAGTACGCCGCAGAATTGCCCTACTACAAACCGGCCTGTTCGTAGTAGTGCGATTTATCGCACGTTCAGAAATTACAGTTTGCGCTACAAAAGAGGCTTAACCAATAACCGACGACCGATAACTATTTTACCACACAGAATTTGCCATTGCTTTGGAAACCGTTTCCATCGGTCGCTCGGAAGAAGTAGAGTCCGGTACAGACCATTTCGCCGCGTGTGTTTGTGCAGTCCCACTGTGAAGCGTTGTTTAGCACTTTAATTAAATTTCCCGAAGCATCGTAGATTTCAACGGTTAAGCCCTTCGGGTAGAAGGTCAGGTGTTTACCCTGTCCGGCGTGAAGCGGATTTGGTGCGACTGCGACATTTTGATTGGTGTGACTGGCTATATAACTGAAGGTCTGCCCCTGCCATATTTGGGTCCCGGTTACACCCGTAGGTGTTTGTCCACGAATTTTATAGAGATAGATACCTGTCGGTGGAAATCCATTGGTCTGAAGTACGCCACGCCACTTTGTGTCGGTTGTTTGCGTCAAAAAGACGGTATATCCATTTCTGTCAGGACTTTCCACCGTTAGGGAGGGTGCGCGCTGTAAGGGCTGCGTGCTTTGTACTTCAACATGCCACTCCCCTGTGCCGTGCGGGTGTGTATGGATAAAGAAGGCGGGTGCGCCGCTTGTCGCCTCCACGCGTGGAACGATGCTGTCCGGCACGATGCTCGGTGTACCCATAAGTCCCATAGCGTCAACAGGAACAACAGCGTAGTAGTAGTGTAGGTTGTTTGGATCAAAGAACTCGCTGTTGACATCAATACTCTCAAAGACGGTTGTGTCCTCAAATCTTGTTTGTGTGGCATCCAGGCGTCCGACAACGGTTATATCGTCATCAGGGATGCCGTTATTGTTGCGATCGGCAGCACCGAAGACTTCATTAGAATTTTGAAAGGGTTGTGGAACATCTGTCTCGCTCTGTAGCATATAGCGTTTTCGGACGACTGCGACTTCTCGAATATCAGTAGGATCATCGATGCGCCAAGTCACAAGAGGTCCGTTAGTGCCTTGAGAGACCTGGGCGTTTGACAGCCTTCCCGCTGGCGGTGCGCCTGCGAGATAACTGACAGAGCCGCCGAAACTGCCGCCGGGAATTATGACGCGTTCGACATCGGGATGCATATTAATCAGAACGAGGGTAACCTCCTGAATGTCGCCCCCGAAATCCTCAAAGGTCATCTGCGCTTCCTGGGAACGTTGATAGGTGAACGCCTCTCTGATTTCAGTCGTGCCGTTGCGTTTCTTAACAATGAATTTGGCAGCCCATCCGCGTAAGCCTGTGCTGTTGTGTCGTTGGAGTTCGCTCCGAATGTCACCTTGATCTTCAAGGGGTATGCGACGGAGGTCAACGGGTGCGAGATCTGCGCCGTCAATTTTGACTGCGAATTTGGGCATCGTTCCTGCCGGACGAAAAATAATATATCGTGCTGAAAAATGCTCAGGCATCGATTCCGAATCAAAATCCGAGCGGACTGGATAGTTGGCGTGAATATCGTTTGGATGAATAGCGACCGGTGGGAAACGGTTCGCGTTTGTGTAGCCCTTTATCTCGGTGGTTGTATTGGCGCGGGTATGCGTAAAATAGTTCCATACAGTGAAGGTCTTGAACGCCTCGGCGAGGGTTGTGCCATTATCGATAAAGACATCGTAGAAATTCCCCATTTCCCGATAACTTCCGTCGGTGGTGTTTCCATAAAACTGACGGACGATATCGTAGCCGAACCGTTCAGCCATATAGAGCGTCCAGATAACGGATCCGTATTCGTGGTCGCCGATGCGGCTTTCAAGTGAGATGTCCGGTATCTGAAACCAACGGCGGAGCTGATGGATATAGTAGTTATAGGCATTGGTCTCGTTGGGTTCATCTGGATCGGGGAGGGTATCGCCATCATCAATTTTCCCACCATCGTAGGTTATCACCTCTATCCACGTTGCGGACGCTTCCATGAACCAGGTCGGCATATAGGCGTTGTACCCGAACTGGACCCCGTGTAAGAATTCGTGGGTGCAGGTTGTGTCCAGATAGCGAAGTCCTTCCATCTTTCCGACGTAATCGTAGATACGGGAATTAATCATGAAATAGGGTGCGACGGTCAATGCGGTGGATAAGACACGCCCTTCAAACCAGTCGGCGGTTGTGATACCGAGGGCAGGAAAGGTAAAGATATAGACATCATATTTATGATTACCGCCGTTCTGTGCTGCCCAAAAGTCGATGTAGGGGACCTTGAATTCCATCAGGTCAATTTGGACGTGATAGGCGCGTTCCATTGCATCGGCGCAACGATCGACATAATCGGGGACACCATTGCGTGGGTGGAAATCCTCAAGCGGTGGTGCATGCGGTCCGTGGCGCGTGTAATGGAACCTGAAGTGTGGCGTGTTGAAGTGTTCTGAGAGTTGGATTTCACCGAAGAAACTACCGGGGAGTCCGGGCCGGAGAAAAATAGGTTTGAGTTCCTGTTGATAGATTGAGGGTAAGTTGTGCCAATTCTTTGCGAGTGTAACAAAACTATCGGTTGCGCATTCTGTTATTTCATCTGCGGTGTATCTCGGTTTGAGATTTTTGAATTTCCGTGCGGTCTGGATTGCGTGTTGGAGTTCAGGATCTGGTGGCAGGGCGTGTACAACGGATAGAGATGTTATGAAAAGTGTGATGATAACGATATGTGCTAATTTCATTTTTGTAATAGTTGTTGGTTATTGGTTATTGGTTGTTGGTTAAGAGGTTGCGCGTACCAACAACTAAGAATCCCGAAGGAAGACTGTTATTATCCTTAACAACCACTTAAGCGAAGTGGGTCGGCTTTCCGTCAAGGCTGACGTGGTTTGTCTCTTTCCAATATGCCTCTACGCCTTCTTCGCCTTTCTTTTCTGCCCACGTGTTTAGCTGCTCTCTTTCACCGACATAGTCATAAAGCGGAACAGCAAAACCGCAAGAGGTCTGCACAAGGTCAATGTTGAGGTCAAAGATTTGCCGTGCGCCGGGCAGTGATGGGAGTAGCGGGGAGAGCTGCTGCCATTCGGTGTCATCTTTGTGGATAGTCTTCGCTGTGCCGTAGAGTCGCAGGATTAAAGGGGCATCCTCAAAGGCGGTGAACATAATTGTCATTCTGGGGTTTTCTTGAACGTGTGCGGCGGTTTCATTGCCGCTGCCTGTCACGTTTAACCAGATAACACGGTTCGGATTAACGACGCGTAAGGAGTCCATACCTTTTGGAGATAGGTTGATTCTACTATCGGCTGTCGCGGTGGCGACGAAAAAGATTTTTTGGTTTTCGATGAACTGCTGCAGTTTTTGCGGGATTTCAGTGTATAACTTTGCCATGGTGTTAACTTTCTCCGTTAGGGAAGCGACCGGATACGATATGCGATACATCCGGCCGCTTTTGCAAAGACCTTAGCGCGCTTTGATGGCTCCCCATGTCATAGCGAGTTTTCCTGCGGGTTCAACATCAAAGGCGATTTGGTAATTCTCTTTAACTTCCGCTTTATCCAAGACTCGATGGTAGACGGCAACATCGTCGATTTCGCCTTCAAAATAAAAAGGCTTGATAAAAGCGTTGCGGTCGTGTCCGACTGCGACGACGACGTGGCTGCGTGTGTCGCGACTGTTTATCTTTCCATCCGCCTCGGCATCAAGTTCACCATTGAGGTAGAGATACTTCTTGTCGCTATCGCCATCGGCGACGAAGGTAACGTGTGTCCATTCTCCGGCTTCGACAGCAGTTGTCGTTTTGAAAACACCAAACCCATCGCCATTTCTCTGGGTTTGTATTGTGCCATCAGCCAAGAGTTCCAGCCAAGAGTCTCCCCCGCCTTGTGGGTCATCGTCCCAGATGATGACTTTCGGACCGTCGGGTAGAGCCACAGGTTTAATCCACATTGCGTAGGTAAGATTCTGCCCTGTAGTGGCGGGTCCCATAACGACATAATCTTCTTCGCCGTTGAAACTGAGTGCCTCCCCAACAATGCCTTCTACGATTTTGGGGGCACCTTTAATCTCCCCATCGTTCTCACCGAGAGCATCTTTGGCTACGTCAGCGTTCGTATCTGCTTCATCAAAAGTCCAATGCCCTCCCAACCCGTCTTCAATGGATTGTGCGTATGCTGTGTGTGTGTAAGCCGACGCGAAGAGCATCATCATCGCGCAGGCGAGTGTAAGGAATAGATCGAATTTCATCAGTCCACCTCCTGGGGTATATAACCCACGATGTGCAATGCATTCTTTGGGTAGGGGCGTAATGCTCGCTACTTCCATCCGACACTGACGTATATTATATATCACTTCTGGCTCAGATGCAAGGGAAATGGTATAGGGCGGTCAGCGGTCAGCGGTCAGCGGTCAGCAGTCGGTGGCTGTTTGGTGTATTGGAATGGTTTGTATAAGGAAAAAGGTTCAGTGGAGGCGAGAAAGACCGACGTGGTTAGAAACCGTGAACCCCCGCAGCAAAACCCTACCAGTTAGAGAAATGGTCGGGATTTAGGAATCCTTTCTACTGGTTTTTGAGGGCTGCCCATGTGGTTGTTAGCTTATCTGAAGGGTCAACGGCTTGTGGTTGGCCGCCCTCAATATCGCTGATAAACTCGCCTTCGTAGAGGCGGATATGGTCGAGCCAAACATCAACCTTCTCTGCTCCCATAATGATGCCAGCGCGTGAACTTACGTCGTCCGCTGGCATTTTAAAGGTAATGAAGAATTCCTTCCACTCTTCAGACAAGTTGATTGTCTGCCTTGCGTATTCATTCCAAGGATCGCCTTGATGAAGGATGCGCATTACGACAGTTCTGGGTTTTTCGCTCTTCGCCCACAAATTGTAGGTATAGGTCGTATCTTTCTCCAATGTGAACGGTTGCTGATAGAATTGGATATGCCACAGCGCGCCCGCTTTGCTAATTTTGACATAGGCAACTTTCTTTCCAACGACCGGTTCCGCCTTTTTGCCCTCGGTTTGGAAAAGCGCGGCGGCATCGGCATGCGTCCAATGGTGCCACCCTTCAAGGTTGAGGTCGAAATCACCGTTTTTGAGGATATTTTCAGGAGGCTTTGCTGTGTATGCCAGTGTTGTAATCCCAAACAGCAATATTACTGTAAGACAGAAAGCATCATATCGTTTTGGAGTGTGGTTCTGCGTTAGTTTCATAGAAATCCTCCGGTAAAGTGATAAGTAGAGTCAAGAGAGACATGGAAATTCCATTCTACGAGGTTAGCGATGCAGTCTTTCTTGCTTTAATAGACAAGTTACCAAGATTTTTGTTTGGAACAAACCATCAATTTCAAGTTGATAGAACACCAGCGGATACAAGTAAGAAAAAGGGAGCAATTGTATATTGCTCCCTTTCTGAGTCGACGTACTTGGTTTAATTACCGCCGCCTTCAGCACCTTCACCGCCACCGCCTTGGCCGTGTTCACCGCCGCCTTCGGCACCGCCTTCAGGACCTTCGGCACCACCTTCACCGCCACCGCCAGCAGACATGGGACCGACTTCAGGGTGCGCTGTCCACATGTCAAAGGGCGGGCCCTCTGCCATAAGCACAATATTCTGTGTTTCGCCAGGGGCGAGATCCTTGGGTGTTGTCGGCCCGAGTTCAGCCGTTGTGACTCCGGCTTTCGAGTCGAATAAGTGAATTTCGACGCGAACGAGCTGTAAAATCGCATTCGTGGTATTTTCAACAGTCCCTACAAAAGCGTTACTGGCTGGATCGTAAGCCATAATCAGATGTGCCCCGTTTCGGATATTGTCGTATACATCGGTCAGGGCGAGTTGGACTGTTGATTCTTCATCGTCTGCTGGCCCCATGGGCATCATCTCATCCGTTGGTGCTATGGGGACTACTTGCCGGTTTGCCCGATCACAACCGATAGTCATTGCCATCAATATGACAGCCAGTAGGGTGAGGGTTCCAAAATTGCGTTTCATTGGTGTGCTCCTTATAGTATAAAATTATGTAATGTATGAAATGAATGTATGTAATGTATAAAATGAATGAAAGATAGAATACTAAATACTATCGACTACTGTTTGATAAGTGTATTTAGGAAGGAAAAGTATCACTTGATACATTCCCTTCCAAGAGGTGTTCCGGTGCGGCTCAATGTCCTACGGGGTCGTTAATTATGGCCACCTTCGCCACCGTGTTCACCGCCTTCGCCGTGTTCACCACCACCTTCGCTGCCGCCGACTTCGGGGTGAGCTACCCACATGTCAAAGGGTTCATCCAGTGCTATCAGTTCAATCGGTATTTTTTGGCCGGGGGCAAGGTCAACTGGCGGTGTTGGACCGAGTTCTGGATCCGGTGGATTGGAGCCTTGGCTGTTGAATAGATGAATTTCGACGCGAACTTGGGGTAAAACCGCATTCGTGGTATTTTCAACAGTCCCTTTAAAGGTATTGGTGGCTGCATCATAATTCAAAATTAGACGTGCCCCGTTTCGGGTGTGATCATACGTATCGGTCAGGGCGAGTTGGACTGCTGATTCTTCGTCACTTCCGCCAGCCTCCGGATTTTCTATCATAGGATTTTCTGCTGTATCACTGGAGGTTTCATCGGTCTCTGAACATCCGATCATACCGGCTATTAATACGGAAGTTATGACTGTGAGGATTCTGCAATAGAGTTTCATTGGTGTGCTCCTTCTTGAAAAATAAAAAAAAATATAGGTTGTATGAAATAGTATCATTGAAAACTGCTTAACGATGGCTGACTATATTTGGTTTACATTTTTTTTTATAATCTGAAAAATAAAGATTGGACGCTAAAGCACGCCTGCCAGTGTTAGCAACGTGTAAGCCGAATATTAGTTAATTTTTTACCGTTAGGGATAGTATCATAAATTGAGGGAGGCGTGAAGAAAATGCGAAATTGATGTGAATCCACGAAAAAAAGGCAGGTTATTCACCTGCCTTTTGAGAAGATTCCCGGCGGCGACCTACTTTCCCACGGGGTCGCCCCCGAAGTATCATCAGCGCTGAAGGGCTTAACTACCGTGTTCGGGATGGGTACGGGTGGAACCCCTTCGCTATAGCCACCGGAAAATTTTTCGCTCAGTTCAGTATTTTTGAACTGAAACAAGAATATTTGACAATTGCATATATGTGAGGGGTATCGGTAGAAGAATAAAGAAGTTATCAAGCCCTCGGCTTATTAGTACCAGTTAGCTGAGCCGCTCACACGGCGTACACACCTGGCCTATCAACCTTCTTATCTCGAAGGAGCCTTACCAACTTAACGTTGTGGGATATCTTATCTTGAGGCTGGTTTCACGCTTAGATGCTTTCAGCGTTTCTCCATTCTGCACATAGCTACCCAGCGGTGCCACTGGCGTGACAACTGGTTCACTAGAGGTACATCCACCCCGGTCTTCTCATACTAGGGGCAGCGTCTCTCAAATATCCTACGCCCATACCAGATAGGGACCGAACTGTCTTACGACGTTCTAAACCCAGCTCGCGTGCCACTTTAATCGGCGGACAGCCGAACCCTTGGGACCTGCTGCAGCCCCAGGATGTGACGAGCCGACATCGAGGTGCCGAACCGCATCGTCGCTGTGAGCGCTCGGATGCGACTAGCCTGTTATCCCCGGAGTACCTTTTATCCATTGAGTCACGGCCTTTCCACACAGCACCGTAAGATCACTAAGCCCTGCTTTCGCATCTGCTTGACGTGTCCGTCTCGCAGTTAAGCTCCCTTCTGCCTTTACACTCTACGCGCGGTTTCCAATCGCGCTGAGGGAACCTTAGGGTGCCTCCGTTACATTTTAGGAGGCGACCGTCCCAGTCAAACTACCCACCTGACACTGTCCTCGGCGCGGATTCACGCGCCAGAGTTAGAATTTCAATGGAACAAGAGTGGTATTTCAAGGACGACTCCACTGAAGCTAGCGCCCCAGTTTCACAGTCTCCCACCTATCCTACACATGCAGCATTAAAACCCAATATCAAGCTATAGTAAAGGTTCACGGGGTCTTTCCGTCTTGGTATGGGTAACCGGCATCTTCACCGGTATTACAATTTCGCCGAGTCTCTCGCCGAGACAGTGCCCATGTCGTTACGCCATTCGTGCAGGTCGGAACTTACCCGACAAGGAATTTCGCTACCTTAGGACCGTTATAGTTACGGCCGCCGTTCACCGGGGCTTCGATTCGCGGCTTTGCCGAAGCGGACCGCTCCTGTTAACCTTCCGGCA